>CAVWLX010000006.1:0-100478 GCA_963755885.1 uncultured Alphaproteobacteria bacterium | reverse complement strand
CCGGTTTAATTTTTGTGGACGTGGTGCATGGCATGGATTCTTCTGTGTTCTGACGTTTTGCCGACGATCAAGACACGAGAAGGAGCCACACCATGCCCCATCACAATACAGTATTCCATGCGGTTCTGAAGCTGGTGCCCTGGCCGGTATTGGATCGGCTTGTGGATGAATTCGGAGCAAACAAGAAGGTGCGCCGGTTGACGACGCAGCATCAGTTTATTGCCTTGCTGTACGCGCAGTTGGCCGGCAGCGAAAGCCTGCGGGCGATCGAGGCTGGCTTTGAGAGCCACGCCAGCAAGCTCTACCACCTTGGCGCTTGCGAAGTGTCGCGCTCGACGCTGTCGGATGCCAATGCGCAGCGGCCGTGCGCGGTGTTTACCGGCCTTTTGGCCGAACTGATGGGCCGCTGTGAGCGCGCGCTTGGCCGCCGGATCGCGGAGGCGGCTTATCTGATCGACGCCACCGGCTTTCGGCTGAGTTCGCTGAGCGCCGATTGGGCGCAGTTCTCGGCCGGGGTGTTTGGGGCCAAGCTGCACCTTGTCTATAATCCTGATACCGGTTGCCCAAGCTTTGCCGAAGTGACACCCGCCAATGTCAACGACATTACAGTCGCCAAGGCGATGCCGATCAAGCCGGGGGCCACTTACGTGTTCGATCTGGGCTATTACGACTATGGCTGGTGGGCCAAACTCGATGCCGCCGGCTGCCGGATCGTGACCCGTTTGAAGGTCAACACCCCACTTGCCGTGGTGGCCGACAATCCCTGTGCCAGAGCATTCTCTGGTACTCTCCGACCAGATCGGCCGTCTGCCGGCACGCCAGGCACGGTCGCGCAAGAACCCGTTCCAGGATCCGATCCGCGAACTGCGCGTGCGAACCGAGACCGGCAAAATGCTACGCATCGTGACCAACGATCTCGATGCGCCGGCCGACCAGATCGCCGAACTCTACAAGCGCCGCTGGCAGATCGAACTGTTCTTCCGTTGGGTCAAGCACAGCCTCAAAATTCGGCACTTCTTCGGGACATCGGAGAATGCCGTGCGCATTCAGATCGCCATCGCGCTGATCGCGTTCCTGCTCCTGCGCATGGCCCATGCCCTGCAGAACGCCGTGCAAAGCCTGCTCACCTTCACCAGGCTCGTCGCTACCAATCTGATGCAGCGACGGTCGATCCAGCACCTGCTCGATCCACCGCCGCCGTACTTCACAGATCGGCGCCAGTTGAACCTCCAACTATGCCAAACTTAAACCGGACAGCCGTGCCCGCCATCCGGCAATCCGTTCCAAAAACAGCTTGATCTATAAAGGCATAGTGAGGTGAGCATTATGAAGCGGGCTCGGCTTTCCCGATGATCAGCAAGTTCTGATGACGTTGGATCCAATCGCCGGCGACGAGTTTTGCGAACAGCGCCTTGTCGAGGGAGCGCGCCACTTTCAGATTGACGTCCTCAACGACGGCCGATTGACGCAGCCGTGCGACCTTAAGCCGGCTGATGAGCTGCTTGTTCTCGCGCTCAATGGCCTCGCGGTCGATCATCAGAGCGAGCCGCTCTTCGAAGTCGAGAGCGGCGAGGTCGCTCTGGCGTCGTTGTTCCTCCAGCGCCTTGGCCATACCGATGAGCCCGAGCGCGATCAGCCGTTCGTGTGTGGGATGAGTGAGCATTGTCGTTCCTTTCGTCAGTGGTAGTAGCCACGGCCACGGATGTTGGCGTGCTTGATCGGCGCGCCGTCCGGGACCTTCTCTTGCGCATAGGCTCGGTCGAGCCCGTGCTGGAGGATCGAGGCGATGGAGCTGTAGCTTGTCGCGCCGATATCATTGCCGCGCCGGCAGGCGGCTTCGAGCCGATCGACGCCGTATTCCTTGGCCAGCCGGAGGATGCCGAGGCAGGAGCGGAACCCTTGTTCAGGGTGAGGCTTCGCCCGCATGATCGCTTCGAACAGCGCGAGCGTTGCTGGCCCGATGTTGTCGGCCTCTCGCATGATGCGAGCCGGCGTCCATTCGGCGTAGCGCCGATGCGCGCTTGGCATGTGTTCTGGGATCGTCGTGTGCCGGTTGCGCACGGCCGAAAAAGCGTGGCTGGCGACGCGGGTGCCGCGATGGAAAATCTCGACCGTGGTACTGGTGATCCGCGTTTCGACGACCTCGCGGATGAGCCGGGAAGGCACCGAGTAGTAGTGGCCGGCGATCTCGATGTGGTAGTCCGGGGCGACACGGGCGCGCTTCCACTCGGCATAGCGATACGGTTCGGCCGGCAATGGCTTGAGCGCTGGACGCTCGATCGTTTCCAACAACTCGCGCCGGCTCTTGCCGAGCTTGCGCATGATCTTCGCATTGAGATCGGCGACCCACTCGCGAATCGCGACGTTGAGTTCATCGAGCGAGAAGAAACGCCGGTTGCGCAGCCGTGCCAGCACGAATCTTTGAACGATTTGCACCGCCACCTCCGCCTTTGCTTTGTCACGCGGCTTTCTGATCCGCGTCGGCAGAACAGCAAAACCGTAGTGGGTGGCGAGGTCCGCGTAGGTGCGATTGATGCCGGGCTCGTAGCGCGAGGGCCTGGTGACGCCGGCCTTCAGATTGTCGCAGACCACCGCCTTCGGCACGCCGTCGATGGCGGTGAGCACATTGACATGCGCGCTGATCCAGTCGGCCAGCCCTTCCGACCATCGCGCTTCCGCATAAGTGAAGTTGGAGGCGCCGAGCGCGGCAACAAAGATGTGCGCCGGTCGTGTGTCGCCGGTCAGCGGATCGATCACCGCAACCGTGTCGCCGGCGAAATCCACGAACAGCTTCTCGCCCGCCGCGTGCGTCTGGCGCATCGTCGCCGACACGCTGCGGCGCCACTCACCGTAGAGATCGCAAAACCGGCTGTAGCCATAGCCGTCCGGTTGCTCCGCGCGATACTCCTGCCACAACAAAACCAGCGTCACGCTGCGCCGCTTGAGCTCCTCGTGCAGCTTTGCCCAATCGGCGGCCGGGCGTTCCGCTTGGGCCGCGCCTGGGGCTGTGAACAGCCGCCGCTCAAGCTCGCCATCATCGAACAGCTGCGGCAGCGGCCAGGTAAGACCGACGACCTCGCCACGGCGCACAATCTCGCCCGCCGCGGTCTTGCCGACCCCAAGCGCCTCGCCGATCTCCCGGTAGCTCAGTCCAAGCGCGTGCCTCAGCCGAAGCACCTCGCGCACCTTGCGCATCGACAATCTCTCCGCTGGCATCGGTAACCCCCCGCTGTTGGTTGCAGGGGTCCCCGATCAGTCGATTCGATTGTCGACGGGAACGCTGTTCAGGCCGCCATTATCGGCTGTCCGCAATCATCGGAACGCTGTCCGCCTTCCGTCGGAATCCTGTCCGCCTTGCGTCGGATTCCGCATGCTTGGCGGCGTCTTTCCTTCACGATCCACAGGCGCGTTATCTCGTAAATGTCCGGTGATCCTTTGAGAGGGGCCGAACTTAGAAACGGAAATATTTCGGTTAAAAGCGTAGGTGCCATTGAGGGATTAAAGCGCATACCGCCGACTGTTTGGTTGCCGTCGATCGCGAGTAAATGAATAGCGTTTTCGTTGTCGAATTGATCGACATCCCGTCCATCGGGTCGCTCGAGCTCTTTCCAGCCGCGTTCACGAACAAACACATCGTAACGTCGCCTGAAATATTGGTCTAAGTGCTGCGAATACAGGTTGGAATTGTCGTGTCGCACGACGTGTATTTCCGTCATCGTTATCTCCGCGACGCTCTCGCGCGCGGAACGATGAGGGGTGGGTCACATGGGCGGTATTGTCGGAACCGGCAAAAATACGGGCGATGGGCGTCTTATAGAGGCCTCGCCGCACAATGCAGTAATATAATGATTTCAGTAGTTTAGGGGCAGGACGCCGTTGCTTAAAGCTACAGCAACCGCGGCCGTCCGATTCGCTGCCTTAAGTTTGTGCACGGCACTGAGGACGTGTGCACGCACGGTCCGTTCGCTCACCTTCAGGATATCGCTTATGTCGCAGTCTGTTTTACCGAACGATACCCAACGAAGCGCCTCCCGTTCACGCTCCGTGAGTACAGTTTGAGCGGAGGGTGAAGGCGGCTTAATCAACGCGCGGAATCGGTTGTACGTGAAAAGTGACATCACGTGCAAAGCGGCTTTTACCCCGTGACCAAGGTCAGGTTTCTCGCCGGCAGCACTAATTGCAGCGGCAATGTTGCCATCGGCGATGGGCAGACCAAATCCTTCCTTCATTCGCAGTTCAGCCGCGAGGTCCATGACAAGCTTTGCTCGTGGCTCCTGCTCCGCGTTGTAAGGAACCTCACTCCAAAAGAACGGCTTCGTACCCTGCATCAGTTCACGACGAACTGGATCGGTCCCTGCCAGGTTCTCTTCCGTATAGATAGCCGTCCATTCCGGATGCCAACCATTGGCGATAATGCGCCGGGTCATTTCCCGTTTGTCGATAGTGAGCATGATGTAAGATTCAAATCCGACCTCAGCGAGTTGACGGCCAAAGAGGTCCATGACTTCCGTACAGGTGTTCACCGCTTGTAGCGCCGTCACGAACTCGAGCGTCTTGACGCCCCAGAACGGGTCTATTTGTTGAATCTCGGACATTCCGCCACGTCCCCCAACGCGTCAGATTTTTATTTTCTCTGGAAATGGACCCCCATCAATTGATCTTATTATAAGTGTGTTTTCCCCCAACACAACCAAGCCCTTGACGCTTCGCTAGCCGAACTGCCCCCCGGCTCAATACGGCGTGCGTCGGAGACAGGTCACCGCGACGCTCATGGCGAACGCCATCAATCCCGCGAGCGCTGGCATGTCGTATTGTAGGTCGGCAAGCACCGGGGGGAGCAGCCTCAGTGGGCGTTGTGGGGTTGTTGCGGGCGGCCTCGGCCGCCGCGTTGTTGCTTTGTGTTTCGCCGGCCCGAGCTGACAACGCTGCGCCGGACAGTCGGCCTTTTCTCGTCTTCGCCGGCTCGGACTTTTGGCGTGACGGCAGCTTCCTTTACGGCGGCCTGCTTTGGTCGCCTGGCGGTTTTGCGGCTGACGGCTTCACGTTAAAACTTCTGCTTGCGGGCGGCGGTTAAACTTATCCGTCCGGCGGGCTGCACACCGACGTCGACGGCACGCTGGTCTCCGCCTCGGCATTGCCCGGGTGGCGCGTGACCAGGGACGGCATCAGCATCGCCGTTTACGCCGGACCAATCGTCCAGGATTATTGGCTTTCGCCATACGATCCAGGCAGCCTGCTCCACGGTTTTTATTCCGGCGCACAGCTCGCCGCCGACGTCTGGTATCAGCCGACGCCGACGAGCATGGTCGCGCTCAACGGCACCATCGCCTCCATCGCCGCCATCGGAACGCTGCGCGCCGCCGTCGGCTGGCAATTCTCCGAGCCGTTCTTCGTCGGCCCCGAGGCACAGGCGTTGTGGTGCATCGACTATCAGCAATGGCGGGTCGGCGCGCACATCACCGGCTTTCGTATCGACGGTGTTGATTGGTCAGCGGCAGCCGGGTTGGCGGTTGAGTCTTTTGGCCGCGTCGGTCCCTATCTGCGCCTCGGCATGAGCACCAAGTTTTGAGTCCGACCCGGCGCCTCAATCCAGCGTCCGGCGGAAACGCGTCACCGCAATTGTCATGGCGAATGCCATCAATCCCGCGAGCGCGAGCGTGTCGTATTGCAGGTCGGCGAGCGTCGAGCCCTTGAGCATGATGGCGCGCACAATGCGCGTGAAGTGCGTCAGCGGCAGCCACTCGCCGATCGCCTGCGCCCAGCCGGGCATGCCGAGGAAGGGGAAGATGAAGCCCGACAGCAGCATGTTGGGCAAAAAGAACATCATCGACATCTGCACCGCCTGGAGCTGGTTCTGCGCCAGCGTCGAGAAGGTGTATCCGAACGACAGATTGGTGGCGATGAACAGCGTGGTCAGTGCGGCAAGCAGCGCGAGGTTGCCGACGATCGGCACACCGAACATCAGCACCCCGGCAGCGAGGATCAGCGCCGCCTGCGCAAAGCCGACCAGCACATAGGGCGCGATCTTGCCGATCATGATCTCGAACGGCGTGATCGGCATCGCCAACAGGCTTTCCATGGTGCCGCGCTCGACCTCGCGCGTGACTGAAAGCGCGGTGAAGATCAGCATCGTGAGCGTCAGGATGGTGCCAAGAAGGCCGGGCACTATATTCAGGGCCGTCACGGCCGCCGGGTTGTAGCGAGCATGGGTGCGGATCTCGAACAGTGGCTGGCCCACGTCGGGAAGCCCGCGATCGTTGGCGAGCGCCGTGCCGACCACCGCCGACAGCGCTGCCATCGCGGAACCGGTCGCCACCGGATCGGTGGCGTCGGCGGCGATAAGGAGCGCCGGCTCCTCGCCCCGCCGCAGCGCGCGCTCAAAGCCCGCGGGAATTTCGATCGCGAACAGCACCGCGCCGGAAGCGAGCACGTGGTCGAGTTCGGCTTCATCGCGTAACTGAACCGTGACTTTGAAGAATTTGGTGTTTTGCAGAGCGGCAAGAATTGAACGGCCGACGTCGCTCGATTCCTGGAGCAGCACGGCGGTCGGCAGGTCGCGCGGTGTCGTATTGATCGCATAGCCGAACAGCACGAGTTGCAGGAGCGGGATCGAGATCATGGTAGCAAAGGTCACCCGATCGCGGCGCAGCTGCAAAAATTCCTTGAGCAGCATGGCGCCGGCGCGGCGAAAGAAGCCGCCGCCGCGGACTTCCGCCCGCGGGCTCATTGGAAATTGTCCCGGGCCCGGCCCATCAGGTCGATGAACACGTCCTCCAGCGAGGGCGACGCCCGCTCCCAGTAGAGGCCGGGCCGCTCGCGGTAAGGCGCGATCGCCGCTTCCAGCGCCGCCCCATCGCGCGAGGAGACGTGCAGGCTGGTGCCGAACGGCGCCACCATGTCTATGCCGGGAATCGCCGCGAGCTCGCCCGCCAGCCGCGAAAGATTTTCGCCGTGTGGCGCATTGACCGTGTAGGTGACGAGATGCGAATTGACGATCACGTCCTGGACGCTGCCACGCGTCAGCACTTCGCCGAACGCGATGTAAGCGATCTCATGACAGCGTTCGGCTTCGTCCATGTAATGGGTGGAAACCAGCACTGTGAGGCCATCGGCGGCGAGATGGTGGATCTCGCTCCAGAAGTCGCGCCGCGCTTTGGGGTCGACGCCCGCGGTCGGTTCATCGAGCAGCAGGAGACTCGGGTTCGGCAGCGTGCAGGCGCCGAGTGCAAGGCGCTGTTTCCAGCCTCCGGAAAGTTTTCCGGCGATCTGCTCCTCCCGGCCGTGCAGACCAAGCCGCTCGACCATCGCCTTGGCCGCCGCCACCGGGCGCGGCATCCCGTAGATGCGCGCCACGAACTCTAGATTCTCGCGCACCGAAAGGTCTTCATAGAGGCTAAAGCGCTGCGTCATGTAGCCGACGCGGTTTTTGATCTTCACCGCCTCGGTGCGGATGTCGTAGCCGAGGCAGGTGCCGCTGCCTTCATCCGGCGTGAGCAGTCCGCATAGCATACGAATGGTCGTGGTCTTGCCCGAGCCGTTCGGCCCGAGGAAGCCGAAAATCGTGCCGCGTTTGACCTGCATGGAAAGGTTGCGCACGACCTGCCGGCCGCCGAACGATTTGGTCAGGCCATGCACGTCGATGACGATCTCGGGCTCAGCGCCTGATGTCACCTCGGCTGCCGCTCCGGCTGTGGCGCTCATCGTGACGCCTGCGGCTGTGGCGCAGGCATTAGCTGGCGGGCGAGCCTCACGTCTACCGGCTGGCCGACGCGCAGCGCACCAGGCTTTTCCGGCAACGCCTCGATGAGAAACACAAGCTTGGCGCGCTCGTCGAGGCTGTAGATCACCGGCGGCGTAAACTCCGACTGCCTGGCGATAAAGCTCACGCGCGCAGTGAGGCCCGCGGCACAGCCATCGCAGGCGACCTTGATTTCATCGCCGTAAGCGATGTTCGGCAGCCCGGACTCCGGTACGTAGAAGCGCACTTTGACGTTGCCCGGCGGCAGCATCGACAGCACCGGCCGCCCGGAGGGCACCATCTCGCCGGGGCGAAAATAAATCTGCTGCACCGTGCCGTCGACCGCGCTGAAAATGCGGCGCCGCGACAGCCGCGTCTGCGACGAATTGAGCCGCGCCTGCGCATCGCGCAAAATCATTTCGGCGGCGTCGTAATCCTTTTGCGTGCCGGCGCCGGTCTTCAGCAATGAGGTGGCGCGGTCGTAAGTCTGCTGCGCGTTGGTCAGCGATGCCTTGACCTGGGCAAGGTCGGCGCGTTGCAGATCATCATCGACGGTGAACAATTCGTCGCCGGTTTTGACCACGTCGCCTTCGCGCACCGAAAGCGTTTGCACCCGGCCAACCTCGTCGGGAGCAACAAAGATGAGATTGGCTTCGACCCAGCCCTGATAGGGGCTGTCGTGGCTGTTGCAGGCCGCAAGCGAGAGTGCCAGCACACCGGCGATGAAGGGCAGCAGACGACCGCTCATGCCAACCTTCCCGCTTGCAGAAACAGCCGATCGAAATAGGCCCGCATCATGGCGCGCACGTCGAGCGGCTCGAACCGATCGAACAGCCCATGCCAGACGATGGCGATAACGGATACCGCGCCGAGCAATTGCGGGAAGCGGATCAGCGTATCGTCGGCAATCTCGCCGCGTTCCAGCGAGCGGGCCAATCTCGCGCGCAGCGCCTTGAGCAGCCGCGACAGCACCTCGCGGTAGTAGAATTCGGCGAGCGCCGGAAACCGCGGGCCCTCGGTGATGATTAGCCGTATCACCTGCTTACGGTGGGTGCCGTAGATTTCGCGAACAAAAATCTCGATCGCCTGATCGACGATGGCGCGCAGCGGCAGTTCGCTCGCAAGCGCCGTTTCAAAGGTGCCGACTACCGGATTCAACTGGAACCGGATCAGTTCCTGAAACAGCGCTTCCTTGTCCTTGAAGTGAAGATAGATTGTGCCCTTGGCGACCCCGGCGCGGCGCGCCACGTCATCAAGCCGCGTATCGGCAAAACCCCGGGCTGAAAACTCGTCGAGTGCCGCGTTGAGGATCGCGCTCCGCCGGGCAGCAGCCTTGACGATGCGCCCACTCTGCCGAGAGGCGAGCACGGCACCTCCCCTCGGACTGCGGGCCTTTGCGGGCAATTTGGATTTCGATGAAATGGACATTTTTGCATTATGACTGACCGGTCAGTCAGTTTCAAGCGGCAATGTGGCTGTCCCCGCCCTTCTCGGCATTAAGTGCTATGTCCGAGAGCAATCAGTCGTCTGTTGGCCGGAACGATCGCTAAACGTGCCACGGGCCCGAGTCCGGCGGATCAGGAGATGAGGCGATGGCCGATAATGGACTTTTGACGATCGCCAGCCAGCACGCCGCCAAAACGACCATCGATCGGCTGGAAAGTGCGGCAAAGGCCAAAGGCCTGACCATTTTCGCCCGCGTCGATCATGCTGCCGGTGCGGCATCCGTCGGCTTGCCGTTGCGGCCAACCGAACTGCTTATTTTCGGCAATGCGCGAGGCGGTACGCCACTGATGGAGCTAGCGCAGACGAGCGGGATCGATCTGCCGCTGAAGGCGCTCGCCTGGGAGGATGCAGCCGGCAAAACCTGGCTGACCTATAACGACCCGGCTTGGCTTGCGGCGCGGCACGGAATTGCGGAGCAAGGCGCTGCGGTCGCAAAGACACTCGGCAATGCTCTCGCCGCGCTCGCGCAGGAGGCGACCGGCGCCTAAACGCTGCATCCGACGACAGACCAAAAGCCGCTCAGCCCTTTTCGTCGCAGGCCCAGGCGCGCACCACGCAATCGCGGCCGCCGAAATCGTAGCAGCGGCGCAGCGAGGCATTCTCGGCTTTGCCGAGGTGCGAATTGACCGCCCAGCCGAACGATCCGCACGGATGCTTGGCGTCGATCGCGAGCGCAGCGCAGCCGCGCCGGATTTCGCCGACGATCTTGCAGGCATTGCCCGAGCACCGCTTCATCGCCGCGGTGCGCGCGTCGGCCGGCTGGCGGTAATCGTAGCCGTAGCCGTAGGCACCGCAGGCGCCGACCGCAAACGCACCCGCCGCGTGCGCGGCGCCGATGGCAGTGATCAGAGCACAGCCTGTCGCCAAGGCGAGCGCGGACTTACGCGTAAAGCCAATCATGGAAACCCCTCCCCAAGGGATGATGCAACGCTAGCCGGGAAGAGTTTCCAGTCGGTGAATCGGGGAGATCAGGGATAAACACGGTTGGGCTTCGCCTGCGAACCGTTACCCGATAATGGGTGCGGCCATAGCCTCGCCATTGCCGGCCGCGTTGAGCCGATCGAGCGTTGCCTTCAGGCCAGCCGTATCTGGACAGATGATCAGCTTGGTCGCGCGGCCCCAACGCAGATGGACCACGTGGATGCCGCGATTGTAGGTCCGAACATTGTCCGTGCCAGAATTTGTTTCGTCCCATTCGATCACCACGACGGTGCTCCATGGACCGCCGCTCACGGTGATCGTTCTCAGATCGAAGCGGACGTCGGGCAGAAGCCGATAGAGCCGCTCGTACCATTGCCGTGTCGCCCGCAGGCTTGTCCGCGACCCGCCGAGAGCAGAATCGCCAAGGAACGAATGCTCAAACCGCTTGGCAAACTGGCGCAACACCGGTCCGGCGTCGCCCTGATTGATGGCATGAAACAGACCCTCGATGCGGCGGCGAACGATGGCGTGGTACACGTTGCCGATCCTCATAGTTCAATGGTTGAACTGTATCGGATTGAGTTCAATGATGCAACTGACTAGGATCGCAGCCATGCAGAGAACCAGTTTTGCCAAGATGCACTGTTCGCTTGCCCGCGGACTCGATCTGATCGGCGATTGGTGGTCGCCGCTGATCGTCCGCGACCTCTATCTCGGGCTAACGCGCTTTGACGAATTGATCGAGGATCTAGGCATTTCCCGCAATCTGTTAACACGGCGGCTCAAGTCGCTGGTCCGCAACGGCATCATCGAGCGAGGCGTCTATCACCGGAAGCCGATCCGGTACGCATACGGTCTGACTGGGGCCGGCCGCGACCTGATACCGGCGATTCTGGCGCTGACGGCCTGGGGTGATCGGTGGGCACGGCCGAAGGAAGGCAGCCCAATGCTGTTCGTGCACCAAGGGTGCGGGCATCACTTCCAGCCGCAGGTCACATGCTCGGCATGCGGCGAAGTGATTAGCGGCGATGCGGTCAAAACTCTCGGCGGCCCAGGCGGAGCGATGAAACCGGGCACGAAAGTCTTGGCCCGGCGGCTGCGCCCTCGATAACGGCGCTTGGCGCCGACGCTCTCGACCGCGATCAAGTCCCTTCCAGCTCCGCCCTGACGGCTTCGAGCGCCTCCGGTGTGTCGACGTCGGTGAGCGCTGCGGCTCCAGTCAGCGGCACCTCGACCACCGCTTCACTGTAACGGCCAATCAAATAGCGGGCGCCAATGTCGCCTTCGACATTCATCAAGTCGGAGAAAAATCGGCGCGACCAGACTACGGGATTGCCGCGCTGACCATCGATAGTCGGCACGGCGATCAGCGCTCCCTTGTGCGGATCGAGCGCGCCGATGAGGCGGTCGATCATTGCGGCGTTGACCTGCGGCATGTCGCCAAGGCAAACGATGACCGCATCGGACTGAGCGGGTAGCACCGAGATGCCGGCACGTAGCGAGGTGCCGAGACCGTCGGCAAAATGGGCGTTGTGGACGAAGTCGACCGGCAGGCCGACGAGTGCGGCTTCGACGCGCTCGCGTTGATGCCCGGTGACCACGATCACCGGCCGCGCGCGCGAGGCAAGCGCTTCCTCGACGGCGATGCGAACGAGCGGCCTGCCGCCGATCTCGGCCAACAGTTTGTTGGGCCCGCCCATGCGGCTCGAGCGGCCGGCGGCCAACACCAGGGCCGCGATATTGCTGGCCGGATGCACGGGCTCGTCCCGGGGCTGCGGCCGGGTCACGATTTCCATGAGCAAGCCGCCGACGCCCATGCCGGTGATGTCCTCTCGCGGCACTTCAAGGCCGGCGAGTAACCGCATCAGCACCCAGTCGAAACCGTTCTCCTTGGGGCTGCGGGCGCAACCGGGCGCGCCGAGCACGGGATGACCGGTTGCAGTGCCGATCAGTAAGAGATTGCCGGGATCGACCGGCATACCGAAATGCTCGATACGTCCGCCAATGGCTTCGAGCGCCGCCGGAATGACGTCGCGCCGGTCGGCTATCGCCGAAGCGCCGAACACGATCACAAGCTCGGCCCCTTGCTTGAGCACCTCACCAAGCGCGCGGGCCAGCGCGGCGCGCTCATGCGGGACGCGCCGTTCGGCGATGATCGTGGCTTTGGCGGGCGCCAGCCGCTCAGCGGTAATCTTCAAGGTCTTGTCGATTACCTTGGGCGAGAGGCCCGGCAACAACGTGGACACGACGCCGACTTTGCGGATGCGGTACGGCGCGACGCGAACCAGCGGCCGCTTCGCTGCCGCAAGCGCCAAATCTCGCGCCGAAGCGGCAACCGCGAACGGAATAATCTTGACGGTTGCGATCATCTCGCCGGGAACAACGGGCTTGTAAGCCGACAGCGTCGCGACCGTGATCGCTTCGTCAACACGATTGATGCCGTCGACGGCATCCTTGTCGACCACCAGCACACCGGCCGCTTGCGCGAACAAGTTGGCGCGGCCGGTAAAGGCGCGATCGACGTCGACGCCCTCCCCCGCAATGGCTGTCGCAATCTCGGCCGCCGCCAGATCCTCGGACACATCGCCCGGCTCAAGCCGCGCCACCACGATATCCTTGATACCCGCGGCCTCAAGCGCCGCGGCCTCGACCGGACCGATCAGCGTACCCTTCTTGAGCACGAGCGCGCCCTGACGGATCGTGTGCACCGCGGTGGCACCGACCGCCTCCGTGGGCGCGACTGCTCCAAACTTCATGACGCCGCCTTGACCAGAGGCACTTCGGCCTCCGGCTCCTCGCGCAGCCGCTCCGTAATTTGCGCGATGATGGAGACCGCGATCTCCGCCGGCGACACCGCACCGATGTCGAGACCAATCGGCGCATGGATGCGGGCAATATCGGCTTCGCTTATTCCCTGCTGCTTGAGCCGATCGACACGCCGGGCGTGGGTCTTCCGCGATCCGAGCGCACCGATATAGAAGCAATCACGTGACAGCGCGTGTAGCAACGCTGGGTCGTCGATCTTGGGATCGTGGGTGAGCGCGACGAAAGCGGTGTAACGGTCAATGCCGAGCGGTGGCAAAGCCTGATCGGGCCATTCGGCGATGACTTTCACGTCCGGAAAGCGTTCCGGCGAGGCGAACGCCGTGCGCGGATCGACGATGGTCACGTCGTAGCCAAGCAGCTTTGCGATCGGCGCCAGCGCCTGGCTGATGTGCACGGCGCCGGTGATAACGAGCTGCGGCGCCGGCACGTACACGGTGAAGAAGACGCGTCCTTGCGGAGTCTCCTCCATGCCGCTTCGTCCGCTGCGCAGGCGCTCGGCAAGCTGCGCCTTTAGCGGATCCTTCCCGACATCGCCAGCCTTCACCAGCCGCTGCTGGCCGGTGGCGATATCCGTGACAACAATTGCCGCGCGGCGCGCGGCACGCTCGGCGTTCAGGGCCGCGAGGAGGTCAAGTTGCATTCACGTTCTCAGCCGTCATTACTCAAGCCGGGCACAGCTCGGTGCCCGGAACCCAGAACCATCATACTATCAAATGGGGCTCGATGTTGATCGATTCGTTATCGATTCTTGGCCGCCCCGGCAGGCGCCGTTCAAAGACGCCGCCGACGCTTGGGCAGCGACAGGCCACAATTTTCGGCATTGCAACCATGCCGAAAAGACTTCAACACCGTTGCGCAGAGAGTAGGCCTACATAAACAAGCCGCTGACACCCGTGCGGACTGCCAAGACTTCACCGCGAACGAGAATGTGATCGACCGAAACTATGAAGCTACAGCGGAGCTTTTCGATTGCCCGCCATTCGCCATCAAACGCGCTCCCGTCTCGGCGAACTTCTGGTAGTCTTCAAGCAGATGCTTGCGGTCGTCCGCCATCATCTCAAACCACCGAGTGGCCCAGTCGCTATAGACCGTCATCGCTTCTGGGATCGAACGAACCGCCGACAGCTTCGATGCATATTCGGAAGCCATATTCGCTTCCGATTGAACGCGGTCGAGCCACTCTCGCCGCGTTGCTTCGAACTTCTCGAACAGTTCCGACTGCACGCCGGTAAATGCTTCGATTTGCTTCTTCCCCATCACAGCGAATTCCATCGGGGCAAGATTAAATGGAAATGACTTCTCCGTCTGAGTTTCCTTTGGGGCCATGACACGTCTCCCGTTGACCAGCCAAACACAGCAAATCTCACGGCAGCGTTTTCGGTGTTGATGTAGATCAAATCTCCGGCGTTCATATTACCGACACACAGATTGGAAGATGGATTCCGGCGCCCGGCGCCATTTCACTCCACCTTTTCCACGAACACCCGGATGGTGCCGCCACATGACAGGCCGACCTTCCAGGCGGTCTCGTCGGCGACGCCGAATTCCAGCATTTTCGGCTTGCCTGAGTTGATCACGTCAAGCGCCTCCGTGACCACGGCGCCTTCGACGCAGCCGCCGGAGACCGAGCCCAGGAAATTGCCCTCCTCGTCGATCACGAGGTTCGATCCGACCGGGCGAGGCGCCGAGCCCCAGGTTTCGACCACGGTGGCGAGCGCCACGGAGCGGCCGGCTTTGCGCCAGTCCTCGGCGGCTTTGAGGATGTCGTTGTCGGTTGAAAGCATGGATGACCTCCGCTCTTTTTCGCTGTCGTACGGAATGTAAGACTTCAGGCCACTTTTTGCATCCATGCTTTCGGATCGCCGGCGCCGCTGCCGCCGGGCTGCAGTGCCGTGACCAGATCGGTAATGGAGTCGAGATTGTGAATCGGCCGGAATTCGTCGACGTGCGGCAACATGGTCTTGATGCCGCGCGCGCGCGCCTCAAAGCCGTCGAAGCGCAACAGCGGATTGAGCCAGATCAGGCGCCGGCATGAGCGATGCAGGCGGTCGATTTCGAAAGCAAGCGTGTCGTCAGCATCGCGCTCGAGCCCGTCGGTGATCAAGAGCACGATCGCGCCCTGGGTCAGCACCCGGCGCGCCCATTGCTTGTTGAAGACATGCAGCGATGACGCGATGCGGGTCCCACCCGACCAGTCGGGCACGCTCGCCGAACAGGCGGCAAGCGCGTCGTCGGGATCGCGCTGACGCAACGCGCGGGTGATATTGGTCAGCCGGGTACCAAACAGGAACGTGCTCACGCGCCTTCGCTTTTCCGTCAAGGCGTGAAGGAAATGCAAAAAAATCCGGCTGTACTGGGTCATTGAGCCGGAGATGTCGAGCAAAGCGACAATCGGCGGCGGCTTCACTTTCGGCCCAACGAAGCGCAAATCGATAAAATCGCCGCCGCCCTTGAGGCTCGAACGCAAGGTGCGTCGGATATCGATGAGATGTCCGCGCGGATGCGGCGCTAGACGCCGCGTGCGCACTTCCGCGATCGGCAAAACCAGCCGCTGCATCGCTTCCTTGGCGGCGGTGATCTCGGCATTCGACATTTGCGCAAAGTCCTTGCGTTGCAGCACTTCGCGCTCGGAGACAGTCATGCGGGTGTCGAGCTCGATCTCGCGCTCCTGTTTGAGCTTGTCGTCGAGGCCCGAGAACAGCGCTTCCTGGATGCGGGTGGCACCCGCCTCCGGCGGTCGCGGCGCGCCTGGCGCCGACGGCGACATCATTGCCAGAAGCTGATCGATGTAGCCGCGGCGGCGGAAGAAGATGCGAAACGCCTGATCGAACAGGATCGAATGCTCATGCCGCTTCACGAACACCGCGTGCAGCGTCCAATAAAAATCCTCACGGGTGCCGACACCGGCAGCTTCAACGGCTGAAAGCGCGTCGAGCACCGCACCCGGCCCGACCGGAATACCCGCCGCGCGCAGCGCGCGGGCAAAATAGAGGATGTTTTCGGCAAGCCGGCCTGATTGCTCTTCCATGGCCGCTTCACTCCGCCGCGCGCAAATCCGACTTCATCGCGTCGAGCAGTTCCTTGACTTTGCTGCCCTCGAGCCGCGCGATGTCGTCCTGATATTTCAGCAGCACGCCGAGCGTGTCGGAGACGGTCGCCGGATCGAGCGCGACGACGTCAAGCTCGGAGAGCGCGTTCGCCCAATCGAGCGTCTCGGCGACGCCCGGCGACTTGAACAGATCCTGCTTGCGCAGTGCCTGCACGAACGCCACCACCTGCTCGGACAGTTTTTTGCCGACGCCAGGCACCTTGGTGCGCACGATCGCCAGTTCGCGTTCCGCGTTCGGGTAGCCGATCCAATGGTAGAGACAGCGGCGTTTGAGCGCGTCGTGCACCTCGCGGGTGCGGTTCGAGGTGATGACCACGACCGGCGGATGCGCCGCCTTCACCGTGCCCATTTCCGGGATCGTGACCTGGAAGTCGCTTAAGACTTCCAGCAGAAAAGCCTCGAACGCTTCGTCGGTGCGGTCGATCTCGTCGATCAGCAACACCGGAGCGCCGGCGGTGTCCGGCTCCAGCGCCTGCAGCAGCGGCCGCTTGATCAGAAAGCGTTCAGAGAAAATATCGTGTTCAAGCCGTGCCCGATCATGCTCGCCTTCGGCCTCGGCGACACGAATGGCGATCATCTGCGCCGCATAATTCCACTCGTAGACGGCCGCCGCCACGTCGAGACCCTCGTAGCATTGCAGCCGGATCAGGCGACGGCCGAGGCTCGCGGAAAGGACCTTGGCGATCTCCGTTTTACCAACGCCGGCTTCGCCTTCGAGAAAAAGCGGCCGGCCCATTTTCAGCGCCAGATACAGCACCGTGCCAAGCGAGCGGTCGGCGAGGTATTCGGCCTCGGCGAGCAGCGCAACGGTGGCATCGATCGAGGCGGGCAACGGGCGGGGGGTGGATGATTTCACAGGGGACCTCGGTTGGACTTCACCACCATACATAAACTTCAAGTGCCCGCCCGAAAACCGCCTCGCCGCCGCGTCGGCTGGACTATCGCTCATATACTCTCTATGAGGGAATTATCGCGTTGACACCACAATAACTAGAGGTAGTATTTAGCCGTTGGATAGGAAAACGGCTATGGACGTGTTCTCAGCCCCTCAGTTCCGCGACGACGAAGCGGCCCGGAAATTCCTCGAAGGCGTACTGTGGCCCGATGGTCCGGTGTGCCCGCATTGCGGCGTGATCAATTACGCCTATGCCACCAAACGCCCCGGGGTGTCCCGCTGTGCGGAAAAAGGCTGTCGCAAGGATTTCACCGTCACCATGAAAACGGTCATGGAGCGCAGCCACATTGCCCTGCACAAGTGGGTGCAGGCGTTCGCACTCATGACGGCCAGCAAGAAGGGCATCAGCGCCCACCAGCTTCACCGCACGCTGGACATCCACTACCAGTCCGCATGGTTCATGGCGCATCGTATTCGCGAATGTATGCGCTCCGGTGGCCTCGGGCCGCTTGGTGGCGAAGGTAAAGTAGTGGAAGTGGACGAAACTTATTTCCACAATATTCCCGAATCCAAACGTCGCGCTCTTAAGACGACTGGCCGTCCATATTCCAAACGAGGCGGTGGCCCGAAGCACAAGCGAGCGATCATTGCGCTTGTCGAGCGTGGCGGCGAGGTTCGATCATTTCCGGTTCCAGAAGCGCATGCCGGCGAGGTTGTTGCTATCGTACGCAAGAACATTGCTCGCGAGAGCCGCCTGCACACGGACGAAAGCAAGCTCTATGTCAAAGTCGGCAGCGAGTTTGCGGCGCACGAAACCGTCAAGCACGCCGACAAGGAATATGCGCGCGGTGACGTGACAACGAATACGGTCGAAGGCTATTTTTCAGTGTTCAAGCGCGGCATGCGCGGCGTGTATCAGCATTGTGCCGAGAAGCATTTGCATCGGTATCTTTCGGAGTTCGATTTTAGATACAATAATCGCATCAAACTTGGCGTGAATGATGGGGAACGTGCAGTCCTTGCGGTAAAGAGTGCGGCAGGCAAGCGGCTGACGTACCGGCAACCTCACTAAGCGGGATTTCAAGTTTCAGGCGAAACGTTTCCTACGGTGGCGAAGAAGGAGATTCCTCCGAAAATAAACTGCTTAAGGGAGTATGTGTTTTGGACCAAGCACAGATTGAATTTTTTCGCCTGAAATATCAGATTTTGCTGATTGAGAAGCTCGTCTTAAAGCTTGCCTTTGCAATGCCCGTGTTAACAGCGGGTTTATCAGCGGATGAAAGTCGGAAGGAGTTAAAACGCTGGCTCGATCTAAACACGAAAGTAGTTGACGCGGCGTCTGGGGAATATTTTCACGAGCCAGCAATGGCTGGAATTTATGCAGATGAAGCCAAGGATGTCGTTGATCAGATGAAAGCCGAAGTAGACGAATTAGCAAAGAAAATAAGGGATTTATGACAGCCATGATGACAAACGCCTCCATTGCGCATATAGTGTTTGCGCGAAGGCGATTCGCACTTGGCTACACACGGTCCCTGATGCCAGTCAGCGGACCGTTTCTATTTGAAGAACTGCATAATGACCCGCAGTTCTGGAGCAAAACCTATTGTAAGATAAATTGCCGCAGATGCCAGCAAGATCAATATTAGTGCCCAATTTCCCACAGCGCGCCGGAACGTGACGATTTTGGTCTCACTTAGTTCGAGCATCTTGCCGCGCTGTTTTCGGCTTCGATTTCCTAGGACTCTTTTTTGCCGTTGCCGTAGATTTGAGCCTCATTTCGGTCCGGGGCTTATGACCGACGACCTTAGCTCCGCGCAGTGCTGCCTTTAAGCGCTGCCACGCCTCTTCGCTGCCGTATTGGTCCGAGTCCATTGGGGGAAGGATACCACGGTGAAGCAAAGGCGGAAACCGAAGAATCCCTATCCTTGGGTGCATAGTTTCAATGAACGAAAATTTGAGCCATATATCCGAACGATTGGACAAGCTACATTGTTGTGGAATGATCTGCATGAACATTTTGGACATCTCTATTGCATTGCAATCGGCGGCGGCATTGTTAATGCCCATTTTCGAGTTTGGAACTCGCTCGTGAACGACCGCGCCAAACGAGGAATATTGCTCGCCGCAGCAGAATGGACATTCTGTGATGGGACTTTCGAGCAAACTGACCTAGACAAAAAATGTTTCGAGGCAATCAGGTGGCTTTGCACCGAAAGTCAAAAAGTGGAAGACGACCGCAATAATGTTATCCACGCACCTCTGCAAAAAGACCGATTTGGGCAGGTCATGCCAGCATCACTTTTTGGAAACAAAAGAGCTAAAAATCTGGAAAATAAGCATCTCATTGAAGAATATCAGCGGCTAAGAGATACCACCCGCTTGCTTCGAAATTATGCAGCAGCCGTACATGACCCTATGTGCGGGAAGCGCGTCGCATGGCCCAATACACCGCGACTGCCAGATCGCGCGGCGACCAAAATACCTCAACCCCTCCACCAAGCTCCCCTAGAAGAGCCTCTTCTCCGGCTGAAACCATAGGCTCGGTTATTTCGTCATCGGGCGCACTTTTCCCACCGCCGCCTGCGGCTGGATCGAGGTGCCCCTTTCGGGGCCGTTTCACTTGATTTCGGCAGCGTCGGCCTGTCGGGCCTTGGCTACATCTAGAGGGCTGTGGTGTCAACGCGATAATTCCCTCTATGATTGTATTTTGTGGATATACAATCTGAATATCGTGACGATCCGTTATTGCCCCTCCGCACGGCACTTGCTTCGTGCGGGCCTGGATTGCCGTCGGTAAAAATCGGAATCATCGACGGGCTTCCCGATCTGGCGCATCCAGCTTTGCAAAGGGCCTCAATCGAGGTTCTAAGCGCAATGATCCCGCCCGGTTCGGCTGAAGCCGACGCTCACGGGACCAGCATTTGCAGCCTCATCTTTGGACGCGGCCCAGTGCGTGGATTGGCGCCGGGCTGTTCAGGTCTGGTGTTGCCGCTGTTTTTTCGCAAAGCAAACGAGGGACAGTCTCGGCCGGTTTCCCAATTGGACCTCGCGCGCGCCATTGCTTTTGGATTGGAAGGCGGCGTCTCCATTTTCAACATCAGTGCCGGACAGAAGTCGGCCACTACTGAGACCGAGTCCCACCTCAGCCAAGTCATTCAGCAATCTATCGAACGGCGGGTGTTGCTGGTTGCGGCGGCCGGCAATGACGGTTGTGCTTGCATTCATTTACCCGCAGGAGTAGAGTTCGTGTTGTCCGTTGGTGCACTCGGGATTGCCGGAAAACCTCTGGCTAGCAGCAATTGGGCGGATGTTTACCGGCAAAGCGGGTTGTTGGCGCCGGGCGAGAATTTGCAGGTCGCTATTCCCGGCGGGGGCGTGAGCAGTGGCACTGGAACCAGTTACGCGGCTGCGGTTGTCTCGGCGGTTGCCGGTTTGTTGCTCTCGGTTGCGCGTCGAGAAGGCTATCGCCTTGATCCGCTCGATATCCGGCACATCCTCATTGACAGCGCGGCGCCTTGCGAACTGGAGGGCGACGGCGCCTGCGATCGCTATCTTGCAGGAACTCTCGATGCTGCTGCAGCACTTGCCGGCGTCCACCGTGCCGGCACTTCGCGGATTTCCTTCGCGCCAGCTGAACTGACGGCAGTCTCGGGAGAGGACAGCAATCAACGACAATTTGCGAACACGCATTTAGGGATGGGGGGTGTTGTTATGTCTGGTACAAACTCAAGCGATGCGACGGCCGGCGAGCAGTCGGGCCTCGCACCTTCGGCCTGCAATTGCCAAACGCAGGAAGAAGACACAAAGGCCGGGTTTTCTCCGAAAAGCAGCGGTTTTGTCCCTTCCGCATCGCCGCCGCTCGCACCGATGGCGCAAAGCAGCGCGTCAGAGAACGGCATAAGCCAGCAGGCGTGCTCGTGCGGCAAGGGCGAAGGAGCATGCACGTGCGGCGGAAGTCAGTTACCGCAACTTGTCTTTGCGCTCGGCGCCTTGTGGTTCGATTTCGGAACCGAAGCGCGATACGACGCGCTTGTCCAGCAGATCGGCGACCCTGTCCGCGCCAACAATCCCGCCGAACTATTCGCTTTTTTGCGCCAAAACCTTCATTTCACCGCGGGCATCACTTTCATCCTCATGCAGGATCAAATCCCGCTCTATGCGATCCAGCCGGCCGGACCCTTTGCCGTGCCGGTTTACAACGCAATGCTGGAAGCCCTCGAGGCTTCGCTCGACGACGTTGCAAACCGAGAGCAGCGTGTATCAATTCCTGGGATCATTGTCGGATCGGCCCGCCTTTTGAACGGAATGACTGTGCCAGTCGTGTATCCTGACTTGCGCGGGATGTATCGATGGCAATCGCAGGAGCTGATCGCTGCGGCCAAAGCTGCCGTCGGCAAGGACGTAGCCTCAGATGACGACATTTTCAACTTCCTGAACCGCGTCTATTACGAACTCCGCAATCTCGGTCTCGCGCCGCAAGAGCGCGCGCTTAACTTCGCCGCCACCAACGCCTATCAGACACAAACCGCCTTTGCTGAGTCCGCGGGCCAGAAGCTCGCGCTCGATACTATCAATGTAATCAAGAGTCCGATCTGTCGGCCGGATTCGGATTGCTGGGATGTGCAGCTGCAAATGTTTGATCCGGAAAATGAGCGCCGCGCAAGCCGAGTTTATCGATACACTGTAGATGTCAGCGAAGTGCTCCCGGTCACCGTCGGTTCGGTCCGTTCGTGGGCGGTACGCGCAGGAACGTTATAAGAAGTGCCCAGCGCAACGTGAACAGCTTTTTCTGAATCGCGCAGCTAACCGCGGCTCAGAACCCAGGCGGACCGTTAAGGGACGCATCAACCAGCCTTGATGAGGCTAATAACAGGAGAACTGCCATGAAAGCACCCACCCAGTCTGCACCGGTAACGCGAGAGCCTCGGTTCAAGATGGTGGTCCAAACCCTCAATGTGCACCAATCGGGATGTTGCGTGCAGGCCGGCCCGATCTGCGTAGTTTCGTCTCCCCTGTGCCCCTGAAAAGTAGAGAATCTCACGACGAGCGAGGAGAACTCCGATGAAATTACCTGTGCAAGCCGCGCCGGTGACGCGCGGAAAAATGCGCGTCGCACAAGTGCATTCCCTAACGCAGCAAGGCTGCAATCCATTCGCTTGCGGCGGCCTTGTCCTAACTTGCGGCGCTGCCTGCCTGAGCGGCGTTGGGGCGCCAGCGTGCATCGCGTGCCTGGGTTCGGCGTACGATTCCTGTAAAGACTGCTTCTGACGCAGTTGAATAGCTCGGCAAGCAGCCAAGGGATTGGGCGCCTCTGCGCGAAGACGCGTCTGACGGCTCGATGCCGTCGGACGATGCAACGGTGCACTCCCCGAGGCCTTACGTTGTGCGAACAGTTCGCGGAAGTTTAGGACGGGGATGCCGATGCAGGCGAGATCACGTCGGCGGAAGGCATTTCGGCGCCGCCAGCCGGACGTTCAAAGCTCACAGCGAAAGAGGCTGGCGATGGCTCCGCCCGTACAAAATCCTCCGGTGGACCGCCAATTCATGCGCTTGGTCGTCGGCAGGAAGGGTAAGCCTAAGCCATCGCACGAAGCTCAAAAAAGCGGTAGGACAGCGCGCGAGGCTGTCGGTGATTTTCTCATCGAACTCACAACATTCCACCTGCGTCGACGCGTCTCCTGATTAGGAACCGGTGGCCCAGCTTGTCGCAGCATCGAAACAGCAAACGGCGCGCGGCAATCGACCGTGCGCCGTGAGTGAATCGTTCGGCCTTACTTCCCGATCGCCTCCGCGACCGCCCGGCGGGCCAGCACACCGACGAGGTGGGCGCGGTATTCTGCGCTGCCGTGGATGTCGCTGTTGAGCCCGTCGGCGGGGATTGTAAGCCCTTCGAGTGATTTTGGCGAAAACCGCTTCTTCAGAGCTTCCTCGAACGACGGCACGCGGAACACGCCATTGCCGCCCGCGCCGGTCACGGCGACGCGGATCTCACTGGCGCGCTTGCCGACAAACACGCCGACCAGCGCATAGCGCGAAGCCTGGTTGCGGAATTTCTGGTAGGCCGCCTTCTTCGGCAGCGGGAAGCTTATTTTTGTGATGATTTCGGCTGGCTCAAGCGCGGTCGAGAACATGCCGGTGAAGTAATCGTCGGCGGCAATGCGGCGCTTGTTGGTGATGATGGTGGCGCCGAGCCCGAGGCATGCTGCCGGATAATCGGCGGTCGGATCGTTGTTGGCGACCGAGCCACCGATCGTGCCCATGTGACGCACCGCGGGGTCGCCGATCATCCCGGCAAGCTTGGCAATAACCGGCGCGGCCTGCTGCACCACCGGCGAGGTGTGCACATCGACATGGCGCGTCATCGCTCCGATCACGAGAGCGCGTCCCTTCAGCTCGATTCCGGTCAGGCCCTCAACGCGCGACAGGTCGATCAAATCCGGCGGATTAGCGAGACGGAGCTTCATCGTCGGCAACAGCGTGTGGCCGCCGGCAAGAAGTTTCGCGTCTTCGTTCTTGCTGAGCAGATTGATCGCCTGCCGCAGCGTCTCCGGGCGATGGAAGTTGAAGCTGTACATTTGTGTTCTCCGTTTATCTCGTGCGCATCATGCCGCGTGCGGCAGCGCGCGACCCGACTTCTGCAACGCGGCCCACACCGCGGCCGACGTTGCCGGCATGGCGATGGCCTCGGTTCCGATGGCATCGGTAATGGCGTTGATGACGGCGGCGGGCGAAGCGATCGCGCCCGCTTCGCCGCAGCCTTTGATGCCGAGCGGATTGGACGGACATTTGGTGACAGTCGTGTCCACTTTCAGCGAAGGCAGATGGTCAGCTCGGGGCATGCAATAATCCATCAGCGAACCGGTCACCAGCTGTCCGTCCTTGTCGTAGACGGCGCCTTCGTACAAAGCCTGGCCGACGCCCTGCGCGACACCGCCGTGGATCTGTCCTTCGACGATCATCGGGTTGATCACCACGCCGAAATCATCGACCGCCGTCCAGGCGATGATGTCACTAGTGCCGGTTTCCGGGTCGACCTCGACCTCGCAGATGTGGCAGCCGGCCGGAAAGGTAAAGTTGGTCGGGTCCCAGAACGCGGTCTCCTTGAGGCCCGGTTCAAGCTCCTGGCCGGAGAATTTGTGCGCCGTATAGGCGTTGAGTGCGACGTCGCCCCAAGCCGCAGATTTGTCGGTGCCGGCGACGCTGAATTTTCCATCCTTGAATTCGATGTCGCCTTCCGCCGCTTCGAGCAGATGCGCGGCGACTTTCTTCGCCTTGGCCTCGACCTTATCGAGCGCCTTGACGACCGCGGACATGCCGACCGCGCCGGAGCGCGAACCGTAGGTCCCCATGCCGAACTGCACCTTGTCGGTATCGCCGTGCAAGACCGAAATATTCTCGATCGGTATTCCAAGCCGGTCGGAAACGATCTGCGCAAACGTTGTCTCGTGGCCCTGGCCATGCGAATGCGAGCCGGTGAGGACTTCGACGGAACCGGTGGGATTGACCCGTACTTCGGCGGACTCCCACTGTCCGACACCGCCGCCGAGCGCGCCGACCGCTTGTGACGGCGCCAGGCCGCAAGCTTCGATATAGGTCGAAAAGCCGATGCCGCGAAGTTTGCCGCGCCGCGCGGCTTCGCGCTTGCGCTTGCCAAAGCCTTTGTAGTCGGCAAGCTCCAACGCCTTTCTGAGCGAGGCGTCGTAGTCGCCGGCGTCATAGGCGAACACCACCGGCGTCTGGTGCGGGAAACTCGTGACGAAGTTCTTGCGCCGCAACTCCGTTGGATCCTTTCCCGTCTCGCGCGCCGCAACCTCGACCAGGCGCTCGACCACGAACGTCGCTTCCGGCCGTCCCGCACCGCGATAGGCGTCAACCGGCCCGGTGTTGGTGTAGACGGCGTCGACCTCGACATAGATGCTCGGTATGGCGTACTGGCCCGACAGCAGCGTCGCATAGAGATACGTCGGCACCGCCGACGAGAAGACCTGCATGTAGGCGCCGAGGTTCGCGATCGTCTTGACGCGCAGACCAGTGATCTTGCCATCGCTGTCCAGCGCAAGCTCGGCGTGGGTCACGTGATCGCGGCCGTGCGTATCGGCGAGAAATGCCTCGGAGCGATCCGCCGCCCATTTCACCGGACGGCCCAGTCGCTTCGACGCCCACAGCGCCACTACTTCTTCTGAATAGATGAATATCTTCGAGCCGAAGCCGCCACCGACGTCCGGCGCGATCACACGTAGCTTATGCTCTGGCGCGATGCCGATGAACGCCGAGATGACGAGGCGGGCGACATGCGGATTTTGCGACGTATTCCACAACGTGAAACCGCCGGTTCCGGAATCGTATTCGCCGATGGCGGCCCGCGGCTCGATGGCGTTCGGCACCAGGCGATTGTTGATGATGTCGAGTTTGGTGATATGGCTCGCTGATTTGAAAGCGGCGTCGACTGCCTTCTGATCGCCGAGATGCCATTGATAGATCGTATTGTTAGGTGCGACCTCGTGAATTTGCGGGGCGCCTTTTTTCTGCGCGGCCGCGGGATCGGCAACCGCTGGCAGCACCACATACTCGACCTTGACCTTCTCGGCCGCGTCGCGCGCTTGCGCCAGCGTCTCGGCAACGACCACAGCCACCGGATCGCCGACATGACAGGCCTTGGCAGTGGCAAGCGCCGGATGCGGCGCCACCTTCATCGGCGAGCCGTCTTTGGAGTGAATCATCCAGCCGCAGATGAGATTGCCGATTTTATCGCCGGCAAGCTCGGCGCCGGTGAGCACCCCGACCACGCCCGGCATCCGTGAAGCGGCTTTGCTGTCGATCGATTCGATCGTCGCATGAGCGTGCGGGGAGCGGACGAAATAAGCGTAGGCTTGGCCCGGCCGGTTGATGTCGTCGGTGTAATGACCCTTGCCGGTGATGAAGCGGTGATCTTCCTTCCGGCGCACCGCAGCGCCGATCCCGGTTCCAGACATCCCGGTTGCAGTCATCCCGGTTGCAGTCATGGCGGTTTCCTCCCGCGGTTTTCGCTTCGGACGCGCTTCTTCCCTATCGATTGTTTTTTTATTCGGCGGCTTTTTTAGCCGCGCCGCTATCCATGGCGCGAGCGCCGGCGGCGATCGCCTTGACGATGTTGTGATAGCCGGTGCAGCGGCAAATGTTACCCTCCAGCTCCTCACGAATGGTCTTGTCGTCAAGCTCGTGGCCCTTGCGACGGACCATATCTACGGCGGTCAGGATCATGCCGGGCGTGCAATAACCGCATTGCAGTCCGTGGTTTTCGCGGAAGGCCTCTTGCATCGGATGAAGTGGGCCGTCCGCTGGCGCCAGGCCCTCGATCGAGAGCACATTGGCGCCCTCGAGCTGTAATGCGAGCACGGTGCAGGATTTCGCCGCCTTGCCGTTCACCAGCACGACGCAGGCGCCGCACTGAGAGGTGTCACAGCCGACATGGGTGCCGGTCAGCCGCAGATTCTCACGCAGCAATTGCACCAGAAGCGTGCGCGGATCGACGTCGACGGTGACGGATTTGCCATTCACGGTGAGGGATACGGCTGCCATGAGCGCCTCCTCCGATTCTTTTAAAACGTCATGTTTGCAGGACGGCTCGCGGCCGTGGGCTGCTTTCAAGGCCGAAATCGTGACGTTTTCCCGGATTCCGACCTTGGAACCATGTCAATGTGAACCGCACCGGAGCCGCCGGTCAAGGATTATCGCGACTGAGCGATTTCGGCCGCCGGCCAACCTGCGGATTCGGGACGCCGCGCGTCAGGAAGTCTTCGGATTAACGGCCGCGGCAAAATTCTGAAAAAACTCGTCGGCCACCTTCTTGGCCGCGCCGTTGATGAGCCGCTGGCCAAGCTGGGCGAGCTTGCCGCCGATCTGCGCCTCGACCGCATAGCTGAGCAACGTGCCGCCGTCCTTCGGCAGCAGCTTGACGGTCGCGCCGCCCTTGGCAAAGCCGGCGACGCCGCCGTCGCCCTGCCCCGAGATCGTGTAGCCGTTCGGCGGGTCGAGATCGGACAACGTCACCTTGCCTTTGAACTTCGCCTTGACCGGCCCGATCTTGGTGACTGCAACCGCCTGAAATTCGGTCTCCGACACCTTGTCGAGCTGCTCGCAGCCGGGAATGCAGGCCTTAAGCGTCTCAGCGTCGTTGAGCTTCTCCCAGACCGTTTCCCGCGGCACCGCCAGCTGATACTCGCCGCTCATCGTCATCGCCATGTCGGTCCACTCCTGCCGGCACTGCCGCACCGTGGCGCCAGTATCTCTGCCGGTATCTCTCATATGTATCGCTTACCCCCTCGCGCGGCGGCTGGAAAGACCGTCGTTCACCGCTTACGCTGGCAAGGGCTGCAAGTGGGGAGGACATTTCATGGCGAAAATCAACGCGGACGGCTGCGCCATTCACGTAGAGGTCGAAGGGCCGGAGCGCGCTCCGGTTCTGATGCTGTCGAACTCGCTCGGCACCAATCTGCATATGTGGGACGAGCAAGTGGCGCCGTTCACGCGCCACTTCCGCCTGGTGCGCTACGACCGCCGCGGCCACGGCCAATCGGACGTGCCGAAAGGGCCCTATTCGATGGAGCGCCTCGGCCGCGACGTGCTGGCGATCCTTGATGCGCTCAAGATCGAGCGGATCAACTGGTGCGGACTATCGATGGGCGGGATGGTTGGGATGTGGCTCGGCGCCAATGCGCGAAACCGTATCAACAAGCTCATCCTCTCCAACACCTCAAGCTACATGCCGGATAACGCAGTCTGGGACGCGCGCATCAAGGCCGCCCGCGAACAAGGATTGGCTGCGCTCGTCGAGGGCACGCTCGACCGCTGGTTCACCAAGCCGTTCCGCGAGCGCGCACCGCGGGCGGTCGAGCCGATCAGGCAGATGTTCGTCGCCACCGAGATCGACGGCTATGTCGGCTGCGTCGAGGCGATCCGCGCCATGGACCACCGGCCGCTGTTGGCAAAAATTACTGCCCCCACATTGGTCATTGCCGGCCGGCACGATCCAGGCACCACGCTGGAAGCCGGCGAGTACATCGCCGAGCACATTCCCGGCGCCAAGCTCGCCGTCCTTGAGGCGGCGCACATTGCCAATGTCGAGCAGCCGCAGGTCTACGCCGAAACGGTGCTGGGATTTTTGCTCGGCAAGTAAATGCCGACGTGATTGCGAGTGCTAAGCCTGTCAGCCTCGTTGATCGCGAAACTCGTGCGGTGTCGTGCCGGTGTGCTTGCGGAAGAACCGCGCGAAATGCGAAGGATCGGAGAACGCGAGCTCTTCGGCGATCTCCTGGATCGGCTGGGTGGTGAACACCAGCTGGCGCTTGGCTTCGGTGAGGACGCGCTGGCGGATCAGGTGTCCCGCGGTGACGCCGGTCGCGCGCTTGACGTGATCGTTGAGCCGATCGACCGTCAGGCCGAGTTTTTCAGCGTAAAAGCCGAGCTGGTGCTCGCTGCGGAAGAACTCATCGACCAGCGCCCGCAAGCGCGCGACGGTGGCGTCGGCCGGGTGCAGCGTCACGCTGCCGGTGCGGGCACGGCTCGCGGCAAGGCGCGCCACGCCGACTGCGATCAGCGCCAACAGACCGCGCATTGCCACGCGATAGCCCTCGCGCGCCAGGCTGCTCTCTTCAAACAGCTCGGTGCATAGCGCCGAAAGGCGTGCCCGTTCGGCGTCATCGATAACGGGAATGATCGGATGCGCGGCAAGTACGCGCAGCCGCGACAACGCTTCCCCCGCGCGGTCGGCAAGTGCAACGGCCGCGTCCTCCGTGAACGTTAACACCCAGCCTTCGGTAACGTTCGGCTCAAAACGGAAGCCATGCGCGATCGCCGCCGGAACCAAAATGGCAGCGGGCGCCGAGAACGGCAGCCGCGCGGCTTCAAACGTCATTTCGCCGCCGCCGTGTTCGATCAAAAGAATCTGAAAGAGATTGCGGTGCCGATGCGCACGAATGGCCCAATCGTGGACCAAGGAGCGCGAAGCGACAGTTTCGACGTGGATAAAGTCAAACGCCTGATCGTCCGGAGGATCGCCGTAGAGATGGAACAGCGGCAGCGCATTGGCCATGCGCCAGCATAGGCCGATTGCACCCAAGTAGAAGTCGCGGCTGCAGGGCGTTCACAGCAAAAACGGCAGCCCGCCTGTTAAAGCGGGCTGCCGCGCTAAGGTGAAAGCTACCGGTTCATGCTGCCTTGCTGGCCGGGCTTGGTCTGGCCGCCCTGCTGGCCTGGTTTGTTCTGACCGCCCTGGCCGCCCTGATGCTGCTGGTCCGGCTTGTTCTGACCGCCCTGCTGGCCCGGCTTGCCGCCCTGTTGCGGGTTGCTCTGATTCTGCTGATCGCGCTGCGGATTCTGGTGCTCGTTAGCCATTTGGGATGTTCTCCAGTGGGTTTGGAAACCCCCGCCCGACACCGAGGCAACCCCAAACTCCGATCGGGGTTCCTGGTTCCATTGCTTGAATTTTCGGCAACCGATTGGAAACTCATGTAAAAATGCGTATTTCGCCGTGAATAAAGCGCCATTTCGCTGCTCAGTTAGAGGGCAGTTGTTGGCTTTGCCGCGCGGGGACGCCCCTGTTAAGAGTTTGACGGGAATCGGAACGCGGCGGACGCATGGAATACTTCGTCCAGCAGCTCATTAACGGCATCACGCTCGGATCGATCTACGGCCTGATCGCCATCGGCTACACGATGGTCTACGGCATCATCGGCATGATCAATTTCGCGCACGGCGACATCTTTATGGTCGGCGCGTTTTTGGCGCTCATCGCCTTCCTTGTGCTGGTCGCGATCGGCGTAACCGCCATACCGCTCGCGCTATTTCTGGTGCTCCTCGTCGCCATGGCGCTGACCGCGCTGTACGGCTGGGCGGTCGAGCGCATCGCCTACCGGCCCCTGCGGCATTCGTTTCGGCTGGCGCCGCTGATCTCCGCCATCGGCATGTCGATCGTGCTGCAGAACTACGTACAAGTCGCGCAGGGCGCGCGGGTCAAGCCGCTGCCGCCGCTGATTCAGGGCGGCTACACGCTGATCGAAGGCGATGATTTCGCGGTGCGGCTCTCCAACATTCAGATCATCGTGGTGGTGACGACGCTGCTGCTGATGGTCGGCTTTTCATTCCTCGTCGCGCGCACGCGGCTTGGCCGCAACATGCGCGCCTGCGAGCAGGATCTGAAAATGGCGGCGCTGCTCGGCATCGACGTCGACCGCACCATCTCGCTGACGTTCGTCATCGGCGCGGCGCTGGCAGCAGTGGCCGGGCTGATGTTCCTCCTCTATTACGGCGTCGTCGATTTCTTCATCGGCTTTCTCGCCGGCGTGAAAGCCTTCACCGCCGCAGTCCTTGGCGGCATCGGCTCGCTCCCCGGCGCAATGATCGGCGGCATCCTGATTGGCCTGATTGAAACCATGTGGTCGGCGTATTTTTCCATCGAGTATAAGGACGTCGCCTCGTTCGCCATCCTCATCGTCGTGCTCATATTTCTGCCGACCGGCATTTTGGGCCGCCCCGAAGTCGAGAAGGTGTGAGCGAGCGGGCGCCCGTGCCGCAGCCGAGCGAACCCGCTGAAATGCGGCTTGATCTCCCCGCTGCGGTCAAGGAAGCCGCAATCGCTGCGCTCGTGGCTTTCGGCCTGTTCGTCCTCATGATCGGCATCCGCACCGAGCAGGGACCCACCGGAGCGCTGGTGCTCACAACGCGCTTCGGTGCGCTCGCGGCGATCGTTGCGGCCGTTTTCGTTGCCGCGCTGTTACGGGCAACGCTTTGGCGGGAAGCCGCGGTTTCGATCAAGCATTTTGTTCCGGCCACCGTTAAGACTGCCGCCTCAGGTGCTTCCGGCTACGCTGCTATCGCCTTTCTGATCTTTGCGCTGGTCGTTCCGATCATATTCTACTCCAACCGTTATTTGCTGGATCTCGGCATTCTGATCCTCACCTATACGATGCTCGGTTTCGGGTTGAACATCGTCGTCGGTCTGGCCGGCCTGCTCGATCTCGGTTACGTCGCGTTCTATGCCGTCGGCGCGTATTCCTACGCGCTGATCGCGCAGACCTTCGGGCTGTCATTCTGGATCTGTCTGCCGCTCGCCGGCATTCTCGCCGCGTTCGCCGGGATCCTGCTCGGCTTCCCGGTGCTGCGGCTCCGCGGCGATTATCTCGCCATCGTCACGCTCGGCTTCGGCGAGATCATCCGGCTGATCCTGCTGAACTGGCAAAGTCTTACCGGCGGACCGAACGGCATTTCCGCCATTCCACGTCCGTCGTTCTTCGGCCTGCCGTTCAACACCTCGGACGGCGGTTTTGCTGCGACGTTTGGCCTGCACTACTCGCCGACCCACCGCGTGGTGTTTCTTTATTACGTCATTCTTGCGCTCGCGCTCCTGACCAACTGGGTGACGCTGCGGTTGCGCCGGCTCCCGATCGGCCGCGCCTGGGAAGCCTTGCGCGAGGACGAGATCGCCTGCCGGGCGCTTGGCATCAATACCACCATGACCAAGCTCACGGCGTTTGCCATGGGCGCGATGTTCGGCGGCTTTGCCGGCGCCTTCTTTGCGACGCGGCAGGGCTTCATCAGTCCGGAGTCTTTCACCTTCGGAGAATCCGCTTTGGTGCTGGCGATCGTCGTGCTTGGCGGCATGGGCTCGCAGCTCGGCGTTGCTGTCGCTGCCACCGTCATGCTCGGCGGTTTCGAGCTGTTCCGCGAGTTCGATCAATACCGGATGCTGGTGTTCGGCGCCGCCATGGTCGCGATCGTGATTTATCGGCCGCGTGGTCTGGTCTCGACGCGCACGCCCTCGGTGTCGCTGCGCGCGCACAAAGACATTCCGGCCGCCGTGGTCAGTGCGGCGCGGACGGAGACACCGGCATGACGGCCGCGGCGATCCTCACCGTGGAACACCTGACGATGCGCTTTGGCGGCCTTGTTGCCGTCAGCGATCTTTCCTTCGCTGCGCGCAAGCGCGAGATCACCGCGCTGATCGGACCAAACGGCGCCGGCAAGACCACATTGTTCAACTGCATCACCGGCTTCTACAAGCCCGCGATCGGCCGGTTGCTGCTCGCTCATCCGGACGGCGCTACCTTCCTGCTCGAGCGCCTGCCGGAGTTTCGTATCGCCAAGGAAGCGCACGTCGCGCGCACGTTCCAGAACGTGCGGCTGTTTGCCGGCATGACGCTCTTGGAAAACCTGCTCGTCGCCCAGCACAACACCCTCATGGTCGCCTCGGGCTTCACCGTGCTCGGGCTGTTCGGATCACGCAGCTATGGACGCGCCGAAGTCGACGCCATCGACAAAGCGCGTTACTGGCTCGATCGGGTCGGCCTTGCCGACCGCGCCGACGATGCCGCGGGCGCGCTGCCCTACGGCGCGCAGCGGCGGCTCGAAATCGCCCGCGCCATGTGTACCGACCCGGTGCTGCTGTGCCTCGACGAACCGGCTGCCGGTCTCAACAATCGCGAAAGCGCCGAACTCAACGCATTCCTGCTCACGCTTCGCGACGAGCATGGCATCTCGATCCTGCTGATCGAGCACGACATGGGCGTAGTGATGGAGATTTCCGACCACATTATCGTGCTCGATTACGGCGTGAAAATCGCCGACGGCGCGCCGCATGATGTGCGCAACGATTCCAAAGTGATCGCCGCCTATCTCGGCGTCCCTGACGAGGAAGTAGAGCAGGCCGAAGCGGAGGTCGGACTGTGAGCGCTGCGAATGAGCCGCTTCTCTCGCTGCGCGGGGTCAAGGCTTATTACGGCAGCGTCATCGCCCTCAAAGGTGTCGACGTTGATGTCAACGAAGGCGAGATCGTCGCGTTGATCGGCGCCAACGGCGCCGGCAAGTCGACCCTGATGATGACGGTGTTCGGCAATCCGCGCGCCCGTGAAGGCAATATTTATTTCGCCGGCCGCGACATTACCGCACTGCCGACACATGAGGTCGCCAAGCTCCGCATCGCCCAATCACCGGAAGGCCGCCGCATTTTCCCGCGCATGACGGTAATGGAGAACTTGCAGATCGGCGCCACCGTGTCCGACGCCACTGACTTCGATGCCGACCTTGTGCGGGTGTTCGAATTGTTCCCGCGGCTGCGCGACCGCAAATATCAGCGCGGCGGCACGCTGTCGGGCGGCGAGCAGCAGATGCTGGCGATCGGCCGCGCGCTGATGGGGCGGCCGCGGCTTATCCTCCTCGACGAGCCGTCGCTCGGGCTGGCGCCACTGCTGGTGCAGCAAATCTTCGCCGCCGTTCGTGCGCTCAACGAGCGTGACAAGCTCACCGTATTTCTGGTCGAGCAAAATGCCTATCACGCGCTCAAGCTGGCGCATCGCGCCTACGTCATGGTGAACGGCGAGATCACGCTGCAAGGTAGCGGGCGCGAATTGTTGCAGAGGCCGGAAATCCGCGCCGCCTATCTCGAAGGCGGCAAGCGCTGACAGGGGCGAATATGTTCAGTCTCTATTCCGGTGAGAGCATGGCGCCTATCGTCCTGGTTACTTTGGTGCTCGGCGGTGGCGCCGCCGCCCTTTCCGGGCGTGCCATTGCCCGCGCCTGGCGATCGCAATGGCCGGTCGTCGTCGCCGCGTTCCTTCTTGGCGCCGCCGCCCGGTTCTTTCATTTCGCCTTGTTCGACGGCGAGCTGCTTTCGTTCGCTTCGTATTGCTGCGATACGATTATTTGTCTCATCTTCGGCCTGATCGCGTGGCGCGCGACGTGGGCCGCCCAGATGGTGCGGCAATATCCCTGGCTCTATGCTCGCTCAGGCCCGCTCAACTGGCGCGAAATCGGGCAAGAAACCGCGGGCTAAAGGTGTTAGGTTTTGCGGAACGCGTCGCTCAGCAGCGAGGGACAATATGGACAAGGCTACTTTCAGCAACAAGACTTGGCTCGGCGCCCTCGCGCTTTTTTCGCTTCTCGCCGCCGGCACGGCGAATGCGCAGGATATCGCCGTTGCCGCAGCCGGACCGATGACCGGCGGGCAAGCCACCTTCGGACGGCAAATGCGCAACGGCGCCGAGCAGGCGATCGCCGACCTTAACGCCGCGGGCGGCGTCCTTGGCAAGAAGCTCACGCTGCAGATCGGCGACGATGCCTGCGATCCGAAGCAGGCGCGCTCGGTCGCGGAAAAGCTAGCCGGGGAAGGCGTAGCGGTTGTAGTCGGCCATTATTGTTCGTCCTCGTCGATCCCGGCCTCGGACGCCTATCTCGATAGTGGCGTTCTTCAGATCACGCCCGCGTCGACCAATCCGCTCTTCACCGATCGCAAAATGTGGAACACGTTCCGCACCTGCGGCCGCGACGATCAGCAGGGCGGCTTCGCTGCGGCCTATCTGGCGAAGAACTTCAAAGGCAAGAATATCGCCATCATCAATGACAAGACGACTTACGGGAAAGGTCTCGCTGACGAGGTCAAGAAGGCTCTTAATGCCGCCGGCGTGAAAGAGAAGCTCTACGAGTCCTACAATCAGGGCGACAAGGACTTCACCGCGCTGGTTTCGAAACTAAAGCTCAACGGCATCGATATTGTCTACGACGGCGGCTACCATCAGGAAGCTGGCCTGATCGTGCGGCAGATGCGCGATCAGGGGCTGAAGACGATCCTGATGGCAGGAGATGCGCTCGCCGCTCGCGAGTTTGCCTCGATCGCCGGCCCCGCGGCGGAAGGCGTGCTGTTCACCTTCGGTCCCGATCCGCGCAAGCGCGCGACTGCGGCGCCGATCGTGGAGAAATTCAAAGCGAAGGGCATCGATCCCGAGGGCTACACGCTCTACACCTATGCGGCCTTTCAGGTCTGGGCGCAGGCCGTCGCGAAGGCCGGTAGCGTCGACGGGCAAAAGGTCGCCGCCGCCCTGCACGCCGGGACCTGGGACACCGTGCTCGGTCCACTCTCGTTCGATAAGAGAGGCGATATTACCGCGGTCGGTTGGGCGGTGTTCCGGTGGGACAAAGACGGCAATTACGACGAGATCACCGAGTCCGGCCGAACGTAACCTCGTCGCGGCTCGCCACGCCCGCATCTCAGGCTAGCGGAGCAAATTTCTACTAACCGATCTTCCCGAGCATCGGGAACGTATCCAGCAGCCAGAAGCTTGCCTGCGTCACCGCGCCGGTGAGGAAGGCGATGCCGGTCAGCACCAAAAGACCGCCCATCGCTTTCTCGACCAGGCCAAGATGGGCGCGAAAGCGCGTGAGGAACGCGGCGAACGGCTCGATCGCGAGCGCGGCGGCGATGAACGGGATACCAAGACCAAGCGAATAGATCGCCAGCATGCCGGCGCCTTTCGCCACGGTCGCCTCGGACGCTGCAACCGCAAGGATCGCCGCGAGGATCGGGCCGATGCATGGCGTCCAGCCAAGCGCAAACGCTAGCCCCATCAGATAGGCACCCCACAATCCCACCGGCTTGGTCATGCCGAAGCGTTTCTCGCGCATCAACAATTTGATCGGCGTAAGCCCGAGGAAATGCAGGCCCATGGCAATGATGGCGAGGCCCGCGACGATGGCGAGCGTGCCTGAATAGGCGCGCACCAGTGAGCCGACTGCGCTCGCGCTGGCACCGAGCGCGACGAACACGGTGGAGAAGCCGAGCACGAAGAGCAGCGCCGCGGCGAGCGTCTCGCGCCGTACCCGCGGCTCGGACTCCTTATCGGCGAAACGTTCGAGCGAGGTGCCAGTGAGATAGACCAGATAGGGCGGCACCAGCGGCAACACGCACGGCGAAAGAAAGCTCAACATCCCGGCAACGAGCGCCGCGGCAATGGTGACGTTCGGCATGGGCGCACTCATGCCCGGAGGCTCTCCACCGCGCAAGCGCCGCAGCGCCGCGCCCGCGAGGATGTGATCGTTTGTCATTGCAGGGCTGCCGCAAGGCCGAAGCCCGGAATCCATAACCCTGCGGCGCCAGCAAAAACTCTGTGGCAGACGCCTGAGTCCTGTGGTTATGGATTCCGGGCTCGCGCCGTTCAGCGCGCACCGAAATGACGGAAGCCATGCGCAACCTCATCACCGACGTCCCCGGAATCAAAATTGGCCACGCCGAGGACGCACGTCTAGGGTCAGGCGCGACCGCCATTGTGTTCGACGAACCGGCAGTCGCCTCGATCGACATCCGCGGCGGCGGACCCGGCACCCGGGAAACCGCGCTGCTCGATCCGGCGCAGACCGTCGAGGGGATCGACGCCATCACCCTGTCCGGCGGCTCGGCCTTCGGGCTTGATTCGGCGTCTGGGGTCCAGGCCTGGCTACGGGAACAGGGCCGCGGCTTCGCCGTACGCACCGCGCGGGTTCCAATCGTGCCGGCGGCGATCCTGTTTGATCTCCTCGCCGGCGGCGACAAGAACTGGGGCCGTTTCCCACCCTACCGCGAGCTCGGCTATGCCGCGGCAGCCGCGGCGGGGGCCGATTTCGCTCTTGGCAGTGTTGGCGCCGGCACCGGAGCAACCACCGCCAATTACAAAGGCGGAATTGGCTCGGCCTCGGCCCAAACACCGGACGGCCATGTCGTCGGCGCACTCGCCGTGCCCAATGCCGTCGGCCGCGTCGTGATCGGGGAAGGCCCCTGGTTCTGGGCTGCCCCATTTGAGCGCGACCGTGAGTTTGGCGGGCGTGGGTTCCCGTCCAAAATGCCTGCCGACGCGCTTGATCTGGTCATCAAAGGCGGTGCGCAAGAGAACACGACCCTTGTTGTCGTGGCGACAGACGCAATATTAACCAAAGCTGAGGCAAAAAGGCTTGCCGTCATGGCGCAATCAGGTTTGTCGCGCGCCATCTACCCGGTTCACACCCCGCTTGACGGCGACGTGGTGCTTGCTGCCTCGACCGGCCGCCGCCCTGTTGCGGACGCACTTTTGGGATTAACGATGCTTGGCACAATTGCGGCGAATGTAGTGGCCCGAGCGATCGCGCGCGGCGTTTATTCCGCGACGGCGCTGCCGTTCGCGGGCGCACTGCCGAGCTGGAAGGATCGATTCGGCTGATGAACCGGGGTGAAAGAACACACCTCAATCGTGACAATCGTCGCGGAAACCACAATGCGCATCTTCGGTGTGATCGTGCTGTGCTGACGTTGACACCTTCGCCGATTGCGCTTTCACTCCGCGCCAAATGGCGTCGGAGTTCTTGTGAGGGATCATGCGTTTCGTAATCATTGGCGTTGCGGTGCTGGTGGGCCTGGGCCTTGCGGCCTTCGGCGGCCTCACCGCTTTCGGGGTCGCCTTGCCGCAATTGACGGCAGCTTCACCTTCGGTCACCGCGCCTCACGCTGTCGAACCACTCACACGCCTCGCGTCGAACGAAAAGACAGTTCCGGCGCAGACGCCGTTCCATCAGCTCGCGCAAACCGCGGATTCGGAAGCGGCTGCGCTGAAGACAACTGGAACAGTATCCGCCGAAGCGGATATGGAATCTGCAAGTACCGCGTCGACGCGCATCGCGCAGACCGCGTCGGCGCAGATTAAGTCCAATCAGACCGCAACCGGCTCTGCCAACGCCGCAGCCGCCCCGCCACCCAGCGGCATACCGGTGTGCGACAAGCCGGGCGGGATGGGCCTGTCGCGGATCGTTGAAATCGATACCACCGGCGGTCCCGGGTTCGGCTTTGAGCATTTCAAGCAGTACGATTTCCTGCGCGACAAGGAAGTGGTGTTGACCTTTGACGACGGTCCCTGGCCGGAGAACACCATGGCCGTCATCAAGGCGCTCACCAACGAGTGTTTGAAGGCGACCTTCTTTGAGATCGGCGAGCACGCAACCTGGCATCCAGAAATCACCAAGCAGGTGATCGCAGCCGGAATGACGGTCGGCTCGCACACCTGGTCGCATAAGGACCTTGCCAGGAATCCTTACGCCAGCGATCTCGAACTGGCCAAAAAGGAAATCGAACTGGGAATCAGCGCCGTGCACGCGGCCGCCGACGCCCCAATCGCGCCGTTCTTCCGCTTCCCGGACCTGCAGCATCCGCCGCAGCTTTTGGCCTATCTAGCCGAGCGCAATATCGGTGTGTTCTCGACCGACATCAATTCGTTCGACTTTAAGATCCACAAGCCGGAACAGGTTATTAAATCGGTAATGACCAAGCTCGCCAAGCATGGCAAAGGCATCATCCTGATGCATGATTTCCAGCGGGCGACCGGCGAGGCGATGCCGGAGCTTCTCCGCCAGCTCAAGGCGGGCGGTTACAAGGTGGTGCACTTGGTACCGCGTCAGCCGGTGACAACGCTTCCCAAGTACGACGAAATGCTGGTGCAGCAGGACAAGCTGTCGGTGAATAACACACGGCCCGAGAACAGTGTGTTCCACACCATTGGTGAGTACAAAGGATCACCGGCCCCCGCTGGCGCGGTGCGTGATTGACCAAATAATAGCGCCACTACTGTAGCCGTTCAGTTGCTGAAGCGATCCGGGCCGTAGGGCTTCGGATCGCAGAACGGCGTGGCGCCGGTCATCATCTCGGCAATGAGCCGCCCCGTAGCGGGGCCGAGCGTCAGGCCCCAATGGGCATGACCGATGGCGAGCCAGAGGCCGCGCTGGCCTGGGGCCCGCCCGATCACCGGCCGCGAATCGGGAAAGCAGGGCCGGGCGCCAAGCCACGGCTGCGCCTCGACCGCGTCCCCAAGTGGAAACAAGGCCCGCGCCGCCGGCAACAGCCGATCGAATTGCACCGGTGTCGGCGGCGCATCGCGCGGAGCGAACTCGACGCCGGTAGTGATGCGGATGCCCTGCTCCATCGGGGCGAGCACGTAGCCGTTCTCGGCGTCGAGCACCGGACGGCTGAGTGCCGCGTTTCCCTGCGGCCGATAATGGCGGTGATAGCCGCGCTTAACGGCAAGCGGCAGGCGGATGCCGAGCGAGCTCAGGACGTCGAGCGCCCAGGGACCGAGCGCCAGGACGGCATCGCCGGTATCAATCGGCCCAGACGCGGTCTCAACACGCCAGAGGGAACCGGACCGATGCAACGTGCGGGCATCGCCTGATAGCGTGAGGCCACCGAGCGCGGCAAAGCGCGCCGCGTAGGCCCGGGTCAGCGCGAGTGGATTGCTGACGCTGACGGCGCCGGTCCAATGCACCGCGTGCCGGAACACCCCGGCCAGCGCCGGCTCGAGCGCAAGCGCACCGTCGCGATCAAGCGGCGCGTTGGCAATGCCAAACCGGGCTGCAAGCTCGAACTCCGGTGCCAACGCGGCGAAAGCGGCATCGGTGCGGTACAGCTTCAGCCAACCGTGATGGTTCAGATAGTGCTCCGCACCGGCTTCGGCGGCAAGTTCCTCGTGTTCGCCAATCGCGCGCGCAAACAGCGGCCGCATCAGCTGTGCGGTTTCGATCAGCCGCTGCGGTTGCGAGGCGCCGCGAAAGGCCGCCAGCCAGGGCGCGATCCGCGGCAGATACGACAGGTGATAGTTGGCGACCGGCGATCGTTTGAGCGCGATGCGCGCAAGCTCGGCCAAGCTTGACGGAAACGCCGCCGGGAAAACGGTGTTGCCCTCGATGATGCCGGCATTGCCGTACGACGTGCCCTCGCCGGGCCCGCCGCGATCGATCAACGCGACCGACAGGCCACGCTTGACGAGATGGACCGCGATGGACGTACCGACGATGCCGGCGCCGAGCACGATGACATCGGTGCGCGCCAGGGGAGCCTCCGCTGCGGCTAAATTCTAGTCGCGTATCGTATGCGCACGCGCCGGCCGGACTACAAGACCCGGCGCAAGACCTTGCTGACGACTATTTATTAGTGGACGCTTGCGCGGCCAGCAGTACTTGCAGGGTCTGCGGTTCGAAGCGCGGAAATGTGCCGGCGGACGTGGGCGTCATCTTGACGCTCGGAGGTGCGGCAGCCGTCGAGGACGTCGCGTTCGCGTTCTGCGGCCCTGTTGCGGCTAACGATTGCGACGGGGCATCACCTTGTGCCGCGCTACTTTGCGATTGTCCCCGCTTCCACGGCGCCTGAAGCTGGATATACAGATTGTTGCTGTTCGATGGGCTGACCGTAGACATGGCACGTTCCTCGAAGCGCCGGCTGCACCGAGGGGTGCAGCCGCCAGTACCACTGCGATGCAAGACCGGGGCCGAAACCAAAATGACGGCGACGCAACGGCTTTTCCTGCGGAGCGCGCGGGGCGCAGAAAACGAAACCGCCGCATTCCTGCCGTCCCCGGCAAATGTTGCCGGGTCGCGGTGCCGTGCGTTGCCCGCTCAGGCATGGCGTGTTAGGCGAACCCCGTTGGTAAAGAATATTCAGTTCCGATGAGGCCCCGGTGAATCGCCCGCTGATGATCGCTCCGTCGATCCTGTCCGCCGATTTCGCGAAACTGGGCGAGGAAGTGCGTGCGGTTGATGCCGCCGGTGCCGACTGGATCCACGTCGACGTCATGGACGGGCATTTCGTCCCCAACATCACCATCGGGCCGGACGTGGTGAAGGCGCTACGCCCGCACACCAAAAAGGTGTTCGACGTGCACCTGATGATCGCGCCGTGCGACCCCTACCTCGAAGCGTTCGCCAAGGCCGGCGCCGACATCATCACCGTGCACGTCGAGGCCGGCCCCCATATCCACCGCTCGCTGCAGACCATCCGCGCGCTCGGCAAGAAGGTCGGCGTGACCATGAATCCGGGCACACCGGCGGAGGCGGTGGCACCGGTCATCGACCTCGTCGACCTGATCCTCGTTATGTCTGTCAATCCGGGCTTTGGCGGGCAGAAGTTCATTCCCGCCGCGATCGAGAAGCTCCGCAAGTTGCGCGCGCTCGCGGCCGGGCGCCCGATCGACATTGAGGTCGACGGCGGCATTACGCCGGACGTTGCGCCGGAGGTCGTGCGCGCCGGGGCGAATGCGCTTGTCGCCGGGGCCGCTGTTTTCAAGGACCGGACGCCGGAATCCTACCGTACCAACATCGCGGCGATCCGCCAGGCGGCGGTGCTGGTCCGCGGGGAGGCTGCCTGATGGGTATTTTGGTCGATGGCAAATGGCGCGACGAGGACCTGCCGCAGGAAACCGGCAACGCCGGTAATTTCCAGCGGATCGACAGCGTCTTCCGCGACCGGATCACCGCGGACGGCTCGTCGGGCTTTAAGGCCGAGGCCGGGCGCTATCATCTCTACGTTGCCTATACCTGCCCGTGGGCGCATCGCACGCAGATCTATCTGGCGCTAAAGAAGCTCACCGCCGCGATCAGCGTGGCGATCGCTGTTCCCGGCTTGCGCCAGGAAGGCTGGACCTTCGAAGACAACGCCGCATTTCCCGATTGCCCGCCGGACCGCGTCAACGGCTTCCACTACCTGCATCAGGCTTACAGCGCGAGCAATCCGCACTACACCGGCAAGGTCACGGTACCGACCTTGTGGGACAAAAAGACCAAGCAGGTCGTCAACAACGAATCCTCCGAGATCATCCGGATGCTCAACTCGGAGTTCGCCGGCGCAGGCGCCGATCTGACAGATTTCTATCCGCCGCATCTGCGCGCCGAGATCGATCGCATCAACGCGCAGGTCTATGCCAACGTCAACAACGGCGTCTATCGCTGCGGCTTTGCCCGCTCACAAGCCGCTTATAATGAAGCATACGACGCGCTGTTCGCCACGCTGGATGAGATCGATGCCCGGCTCGCACGCCAGCGTTATCTGGTCGGCAATCAGATCACCGAGGCCGACTGGCGGCTGTTCCCGACGCTGGTGCGTTTCGATGTCGCTTATTTCTCGCTGTTCAAATGCAACAAACAACGAATTGCCGACTATCCCAATATCTTAAACTACATGCGCGAACTGTACGCCGTGCCTGGCGTCGCCGAGACGGTCAAGCCGCGCTATTACGTCATGGGCTACTACTCGATCACGCGCGTCAATCCGACCGGCATCATTCCGAAAGGTACCCCGGTCGACTACCGGCAGCCGCACGACCGCGCCCGCTTTGCTGCGTGAAGACGGCAGCGTGAATTTGCGGGCTAGTTGGCCGAAGCGTCTTCGTGATGCTTTGCTCTAGCAGAGATCGCAACTTTTGCCGACACGGCAGTTAAGCGCTTGAAATTCTGTATCCCATAGGCTACATTGACTTCATGAGCGGGATCTCCGTGCTCCAGGCCGACGAATTTCGGCACTGGCTGGAGCGATTACGAGATCGTAAGGCGATTGCGCGAATAACCTCTCGGATTCGCCGCATAGAGTTGGGCAACCCCGGTGACTCAAGGCCCTTGGGCGGTGGATTGATGGAGATGAAAATAGATTATGGCCCTGGATACCGCGTCTATTTTGTCTATCGGGGCCTATCGATTGTTCTTCTGTTGTGCGGCGGCGACAAACATACCCAACGACGCGACATCGACACGGCGCGGGCAATGGCAAGGGCACTACCACAATGAAAACAACGCGTTTTGACGCTGCCGATTATCTCACCACACGAGACGCACAAATAGAATATATCACTGCTGCGTACGAGACCGGCGATCCGGAATTCATCCGCGACGCCTACAACCTTGTTGCACGTGCTAGGGGGATGACTCGCGTTGCCGCCGAGACCGGATTGAGCCGGGAAAGTCTGTACAAAACCCTGGGTCAGAGCGGCAATCCGGAGTTCGGCACGATGATGCGGATCAATCGAGCCTTAGGCATCACACTATCCGCCCATCCCGCCAAATCGAGCCGACGTCGGTCGCCCAAAGAGGCACGGCATCGCCGCAGCTGAAAGCCATCGATGATCCCGCGCTACACCAGGCCTGAAATGGCGGCGATCTGGTCGCCGGAAACGCGCTTTCGCATCTGGTTTGAGATCGAGGCGCACGCCGCCGACGCCATGGCCGGGCTTGGGATCATCCCGAAGGCCGCGGCGGCGAAAATCTGGGCCAAGGCCAAGGACGCCAAGTTCGACATCGCGCGCATCGAGGAAATCGAGCGCGAGACCAAGCATGATGTGGTCGCCTTTCTCACCCATTTGGCCGAAATCGTCGGGCCGGAAGCGCGTTTCGTGCACCAGGGCATGACGTCGTCGGATGTGCTCGACACCTGCCTCAACGTCCAGCTCGTTCGCGCCGCCGACCTCCTCATCGCCGACGTGGAAAAACTCAACGCCGCGCTCAAGCGCCGCGCACTCGAATACAAGTTCACGCCGACCATCGGCCGCTCGCACGGCATTCATGCCGAGCCGACGACGTTTGGGCTGAAGCTCGCCTATGCTTATGCGGAGTTCGCACGCGCCAAGGCGCGCCTGACGGCGGCGCGCAGCGAGGTGGCAACCTGCGCGATCTCGGGCGCCGTCGGCACGTTCGCGCAGGTCGATCCGCGCGTCGAGGCTTATGTGGCGGAGAAGATGGGACTGAGGGTCGAGCCGATTTCGACCCAGGTCATCCCGCGTGATCGCCACGCCATGTATTTCGCCACGCTCGGCGTCGTTGCCTCCTCGATCGAACGGCTGGCGACCGAAATCCGCCATTTGCAGCGCACCGAAGTTCTGGAGGCGGAGGAGTATTTCTCGGAGGGGCAAAAGGGCTCGTCCGCCATGCCGCACAAGCGCAACCCGGTGCTGTCGGAGAACCTGGTCGGCCTCGCACGCATGGTCCGTGCCTATGTGACGCCGGCACTGGAAGATGTCGCGCTCTGGCACGAGCGCGACATCTCGCACTCCTCGGTCGAGCGCATGATCGGACCGGACGCGACGGTGACGCTCGATTTCGCGCTCAATCGCCTCGCCGGGCTCATCGACAAGCTGATTGTCTATCCGGACAACATGCGCAAAAACCTCGATCGGCTCGGCGGTCTGGTTCACTCCCAGCGCGTGCTGCTGGCGCTGACGCAGAAGGGCGTCACGCGCGAAGATGCCTACGCCATGGTTCAGCGCAACGCGATGAAGACTTGGCGTGGCGAGGGCGACTTTCTCGCGTTGCTCAAGGCAGATGCCGAAGTCGGCAAATATCTTACCGAAAAAGAGCTCGCCGCCAATTTCGACCTCGATTTTCATTTCGCGCAGGTCGACACCCTCTTCCGCCGCGTTTTCGGCTGAACGGCGACGTTAACTCTGCTTATTCACGCACCACACCGCACTCGCCGACCCGTGATTGCCGGCTGCCGATTTGTCGTGTCATGACTCGCCCGATGGCGGCTGACGAAACGATTCTGGTGTTTGACTCCGGGCTCGGCGGACTCACGGTCTATCGCGAGATCGCAGCAGCGCGGCCTGGGGCCGATTTCATTTACGTCGCCGACGATGCCGCTTTTCCCTACGGAGCAATGGCCGAACCCGCACTGGTCGCCCGGGTCGTCGCGCTAATGGATGACTTGATCGCGGCACATCGTCCCGATCTCGTCGTCATCGCCTGCAACACCGCTTCGACCATTGTGCTGCCTGAACTGCGAAAACGAATCTCGTTGCCGTTCGTCGGTACCGTACCGGCGATCAAGCCCGCCTGCGCAAGCTCCATCAGCCGGCACGTTGCCGTGCTCGGTACCGAGGCCACTGTCGCGCGCGAATATACCCGCGCATTGATCCGCGACTATGCCGGTGATTGCCGGGTGACGCTGGTCGGGTCAAAAACGCTCGCCGCCTACGCCGAGGCCGAGCTTGCCGGCACGCCGGTCAGCGATGAAGCGATTCACGCCGAAATCGCGCCGTGCTTCCGCGACGATGGCGCGCGGACGGATACGATCGTGCTGGCCTGCACCCACTATCCATTGCTGATTGACCGCTTGCGCCAGCTCGCCCCTTGGCCGGTCACCTTTGTCGATCCGGCGCCGGCGATCGCGCGGCGCGTCGGCGATCTTCTCGGCCCCACACCCTCACCGAAGCGTGCCGGCGCCACGCACGCCATTTTCACATCGGGCCGCCCGCCGGTAGCGGCGCTGGCGCGGTTCGGCATCCATTCGGAGCAGAGGGCTTCCACCGGCGCCAGCTAATCCCACTTGTCGCCCTATTCGGTTTGACACTGTGGCGGTTTGCACCTAAATACCCCGCGCGGCGCGGGCCCATTGGGCCCGCGCTGTGTTTCGCGACCCGCGGTTTGCGCCGGCGCTTCGGCGGCAAAACCTGTCGGTTGCTCTCCTCCCCGAGGGAAGGAGAGCAACAGAGGAGGGCGCGATCCTCAGCCACGCGGCATGGGTCTGAGAAGCTATTCCGGCTTTCGGACGGAATCATGCCGCAGCAACGTCAGCGAGGACGCGAATGACCAAGCGCCATGAGGCGAAGTACAAGATTGACCGCCGGTTGGGCCAGAATATCTGGGGCCGCCCGAAGTCACCGATTAACAAACGCGAATACGGCCCCGGCCAGCACGGCCAGCGTCGCAAAGGCAAGCTCTCCGACTACGGCGTGCAGCTTCGCGCCAAGCAGAAGCTCAAAGGCTATTATGCCAACATGTCCGAGCGGCATTTCCGCGGCATCTACGAAGAAGCGCGGCGGCTTAAAGGAGACACCGGCGCCCACATGATCGGGCTTCTGGAGCGGCGGCTCGACACCATGATCTATCGCGCCAAGTTCGTGCCCACCGTGTTCGCCGCGCGGCAGTTCGTCAACCACGGCCACGTCAAAGTGAATGGGCGGCGGGTTACGATCCCGAGCTTCCGGGTCAAGGTCGGCGATCTCATTGAGGTCAAAGACAAGTCGAAGCAGTTGGCCCTTGTGCTTGAAGCGACGGCGCTGGCCGAGCGCGACGTACCGGATTACGTCGAAGTCGATCACTCGAAGATGACAGCGAAGCTTTCGCGCGTGCCGCTGATTGGCGAGGTGCCGTATCCGGTCGTGATGGAGCCGCATCTCGTCGTTGAATACTACTCGCGCTAGGCAAACGCAGCGCGACTAAGCTTCGCTGATTTCCGATTTCAACGTTGACTGTGCTGCACTGCGGCAATTGCCGCAATGCAGTGCAGCGCGCAGCTTATGCACTACTTTTTTGGTCGCAACTTGAACAATCAGGCTCTCCCGCGTAGGTTTCGGCTGCGAGCTGTGCATCTATCGTGAATGCGTTCGCACGGGGCTGCTTAACAAACATAAGGGGAGAACGTACATGGATGCGTTAGGAAGGGTAAAAAGCTGGATCGGCGCTTTGACGGAAATCGGGCTGATGCTGCTGGCGTTGGCAATCGTCGCCGCGCTTCTCGTCGGAGCAAATTTGCCGTTCTTCGGCAATGTTACCGGTAACATCATGGCTCTCGTCAAGAGCCTCGGTGACGCCGGCCTTGTCGGCTTGATCGCGCTTGGCGTGATTATCTGGCTGTTCTCGTCGCGGCGGATGGCCTAGCGCCGCAGCTGAGTTACAGCACAGGTGTGTAACGTTGGGTGGCGAGGAAGCTCCCACCCAACGCTTTGAATGAAATCCCGCTCGGTAATTTGTTGAGCGCTTCGAGCTGAAGCGAAGCGTTCGTGAGGGCGTGCGATGCTGGACTACCTGCAAAAAGCCAAACAATACCTGTGGGCGTTCGTCGAAATCGGATTCTTGACGGTGCTCGCCGTCATGCTGCTGTATCTGATCCTCGGCGCCAATTCGGGCGTGTTTGTTTCCGGCGTCGCCGACAACGTAATGAAATTCGCCGCCGCCATGCCCTCCCAGACTCTGGTCGGGCTTGCCATCGTTCTGGCGCTGGTGTTCCTGATCGCCAATCGCATGCGCTAAGCGCGCTTTGACGTCGGCCACTAAAATGAAATGGCCGGGGCAAGCCCGGCCATCATCGTCTTGGTTGTCTCGGCAGTGCGCTCAGACCTGTGCGCTCAGACTTGTGCGCTCAGACTTGTGCGGTCTCCTTCAGCGCAATGCCCTTTTCCTTGAGCAGCGATTGCAGCTCACCGGCCTGGAACATCTCGCGGATGATGTCGCAGCCGCCGACGAATTCGCCCTTGACGTAGAGCTGCGGGATGGTCGGCCAGTTGGAGTAGTTCTTGATACCCCCGCGCAAATCGTCGTTCTCAAGCACGTTGAGCCCCTTATAAGGGACGCCGATATAGTCCAGGATCTGGACGACCTGGCCGGAGAACCCGCACATCGGGAACTGCGGCGTGCCTTTCATGAACACCACCACGTCGTTTGCCTTCACCTCGTTGTCAATGAATTGCTCGATGGACATCGCGGTCTTCCTTGTTCCGGTCGGAACGCCGTAGCGCCGACTCTCGTCGCTCTCAAAGCTCAATATATGTAACTTAAAATAGCGGCAAAGCCCAAGTCGGGAATTTTCGGATAGTCAATTTAGCCAATCAATCCAGCCAAGGAACGAATACGCCGGACTCTCCCCTAATTGTGGCAAGAACTTCCGCGAGATGCACAGCCTGGGGAAGAAGACCACCGGCCAGCCCTTCCCTCGCCTCCGAAATTACGCCTCCGGCGTGCCGGTCTGCAGGGCGAGCGCGTGTAGTTTGCCACCCATTTCGCCTTTGAGCGCCGCATAGACGATCTGGTGCTGCTGAACGCGCGATTTGCCACGAAAGGACTCGGCAATGACCGTCGCGGCGTAATGGTCGCCGTCACCCGCAAGGTCGCGGATGGTCACTTCGGCGTCCGGAATGCTGGCCCGGATCAGCCGCTCGATATCGCCGGCAGCCATAGCCATGGCCGTCTCCTTACCGCCCCGAGCGCATTGGGGCGGCTTAACAGATTCACCCGTCCGCAGGGAAGCCCGCGCGGCGACGCAGCTTCCTTAGTGCCAGAGTTCCTTGGTCGCGAGCCGGGCGCCGGCGGCTAAAGCCTCAAGTTTCGCCCAGGCGATCTGCGGGTGGATGCGGCCGCCAAAGCCGCAATCGGTCCCGGCGATCACATTCTCCCGGCCGACAATGTTGGCGTAACGCACGATCCGGTCGGCGACGACCTGCGGATGCTCCACGATGTTGGTAGCGTGGCTGACGACGCCGGGGATGAGCAGCTTGCCGTCGGGAAGCTTCACGTCTTTCCAGACGCGCCATTCATGCTCATGGCGGACGTTGCCCGCTTCCACCGAATAGGCGGCGGCGTTGACGCGAAGGACGAGGTCGACGATGTCCTGCAACGGAATGTCGGTGGTGTGCGGCCCGTGCCAACTCCCCCAGCAGATGTGAAAGCGGATGCGGTCGGCCGGCAAACCGCGCAAAGCGTGATTGAGCGCATCGATGCGCACCCGCTCGAATTTCCTGAATTCGCCAAGCGGCGGTTCCGGGTTGATCATATCCCAGTTGTCCGGGAGGCTCGGATCGTCGATCTGCAGCACGATCCCGGCATCGACGATCGCCTTGTATTCTTCGTGCATGGCATCGGCAGCGGCGAACACGAACTCTTCCTCGGTCTTGTAGAAGAGGTCTTCGCCGCGGGCGAAGCTGCCTGGCCCGATCGAACACATGAAGCCTTCGTCGGCACCGGCGGCCGCCATCGCCTGCTTCAGGTTGGCGATATCGGCTGCAATCGCGGCGTGCCCGCTGTATTTGATCGGCGCGGTACAGACCGGACGACGCGTTCCCCGCCGTGCCGCGCTGCCCAACAAACTGCCGGTCGATTCCGGGTCCTGATAAAATTCGCTGAACTTCTGCCAGTCGCGGCGATTGGGCATCGTTGTCAGCGCCATATCGGCAACGCTGGATTTTTTGTGCTGGGACTGGGGAACAGAGTCTGCCGGTACGAAGCCCTGCATGCGCGCGAAGGCGTAATTCCACCACACCCCATAGTCATAGTTTGACGCCATCGGCTTGCCGAACTCACCATCATCGGGAATGTCGACGCCCAGTTCGCGTTGCTTGCGCACGACGTCGGCGACGGCGGCGCCCAGGCACTTGGCATACGCGGCGTCGTCGACCTTTTTTCCCTCCGCGCGCGCCCGGTTCAGCGCAAGGAGGTCGGCCGGCCGTGACAGGCTGCCGGAGTGAGTGGTGAGGATACGATCAGTGCTGCGTTTCATGTGCGATTGCCTCCCTGGGACGCGCACCTTCTTATAACCGGAACCATCTCACAACCCGCAGATCGTTGGTTCGGGTATGCCCAAATGCCGATCCGCTCGCGCGGATGGGCAGCTGCTCAGTGGGAGCCGGCCATGTAAGCGGGCAGCCATTCTTCGAAGCGCCTGAGAAGATCGGCGATCGGCAAAGGCCGCTCGTCACCAAAGGCAAGGATGCGCCCGCCGGTCGCACCAAGACGCATAATGGGCACCGCGGCCGTCTCGGCGAGTTGCGTAATCCGGTCGGCGTCTTTCGCCGTGATGACGTAGCGCGCCTGATCCTCGCCGAACCAGAACGCGTGCGCGGCTACGCCCGAAGGCGCTTCGAGTACAGCGCCGAGCCGCGATGCCATTGCCATCTCGGCAACCGCGATCAGAAGCCCGCCGTCGGAGACATCGTGAACCGCCGTCACCAGACCGTCGCCGATCAGCGCGCGGACGAAGTCGCCGTGGCGGCGCTCGGCGGCAAGATCGACCGGAGGCGGCGCGCCCTCCTCCCGCCCGCACACTTCGCGCAGATAAAGCGATTGGCCGAGCCAGCCTCGCGTCTCGCCTACGAGCAGGATCGCTTCACCCTCGGCCTTGAACGCGAGCGTCATCGATCTAGTGAAGTCATCGAGAATGCCGACGCCGCCAATGGTCGGCGTCGGCAGGATCGCCTTGCCGTTAGTCTCGTTGTAGAGCGACACGTTGCCGGACACGATCGGGAAATCGAGGGCGCGCGCGGCTTCACCAATGCCGCGAATGCAGCCGACCAACTGCCCCATGATCTCCGGCCGCTCCGGGTTGCCGAAATTGAGATTGTCGGTCAGCGCCAGCGGGCGCGCGCCGACTGCAGTGAGATTACGCCAGGCCTCGGCCACTGCCTGCTTGCCGCCCTCGACCGGATCGGCCTCGCAATAACGCGGGGTAACATCGGACGTGAGCGCCAGCGCTTTCGGCCCTTCCTCAATCCGCACGACCGCCGCATCGCCGCCCGGCCGTTGCACCGTATTGCCAAGGATGACGTGGTCGTATTGCTCGAACACCCAGCGCTTGGAGCACAGATCGGGTGAACCGATCAGCTTCTCCAAGGCATCCGCAACGCTGATCGGCGGTTTCACCGAAGCTGCTTCGATCACCGGCAACCGCGCGCTCTCGGCGAATGCGCGATCGTAGAGCGGCGCCTCGTCGCCGAGCTCCTTGATCGGCAAGTCGGCCATGACGGCGCCGCCGTGCTGGATCAAAAAGCGCTTGGTCGGGGTGGTTTTGCCGACCACGGCAAAATCGAGTCCCCATTTGCGGAAAATCGCTTCGGCCTCTTTCTCCTTATCCGGCTTGAGCACCATGAGCATGCGCTCCTGGCTCTCTGACAGCATCATTTCGTAGGCGCTCATGCCGGTCTCGCGGCACGGCACCCGGTCGAGATCGAGCGTCACACCGAGATCGCCTTTGGCGCCCATCTCGACGGCGGAGCAGGTCAAGCCCGCGGCGCCCATATCCTGAATGGCGATGACGCAGCCCTTGGCCATGATTTCGAGACAAGCTTCGAGCAGAAGCTTTTCCGAAAATGGATCGCCGACCTGAACAGTCGGCCGCTTCTCCTCGGCATCGGCACCGAATTCGGCCGACGCCATGGTGGCGCCGTGGATGCCGTCGCGTCCGGTCTTCGAGCCGAGATAGACGATCGGCATGCCGACGCCCGATGCGGCGGAATAGAAAAGCTTGTCCTTTTCGGCGATGCCGACGGCCATGGCGTTGACCAGGCAGTTGCTGTCATAGCGGCGATGGAATCGCACCTCGCCACCGACCGTCGGCACGCCGAACGAATTGCCGTAGCCGCCAATGCCGGCGACCACGCCTGAGACGAGATGCCGCGTTTTCGGATTTTTCGGATCGCCGAACGAGAGCGCGTTGAGGCACGCAATCGGCCGCGCGCCCATGGTGAACACGTCGCGCAGGATACCGCCGACACCGGTCGCGGCTCCCTGGTGGGGCTCGATGTAGCTAGGATGGTTGTGGCTCTCCATCTTGAACACGACGGCGAGTTCGTCGCCGATATCGATCACGCCGGCGTTTTCGCCCGGCCCCTGAATCACCCACGGCGCCTCGGTCGGGAGCGTACGCAGATGAATCTTCGACGATTTATACGAGCAGTGCTCGTTCCACATCGCCGAAAAAATGCCGAGTTCGGTAAAGCTTGGCGTTCGGCCGATCAGCTTGAGAATCCGCTCATACTCATCCGGCTTGAGCCCGTGCTGAGCAATAAGTTCGGGAGTAATGGCAGGTTCGTTGGAGATCACGCGGCCACTTTGAAATGATCCACCAGCCCGGCGAACAGGCCGCGGCCATCGGTCCGGCCCATCGAGGCTTCAACGTGGTTCTCCGGATGCGGCATCAGGCCGAGCACATTGCCATGCTCGTTGATAATGCCGGCGATGGCGTTCATGGCGCCGTTGTGGTTCCAGTCCGGATCGACCATGCCGTCGGGTGACGCATAACGGAACAGCACCCTGCCCTCGCCTTCAAGGCGCGCAATGGTCTCGCCGTCGGCGATATAATTGCCCTCGCCGTGCGCCACCGGCACGCGGATGACCTGGCCGGCATTGTAGCCGCGCGTGAACGCCGTGTCGGAGCGCTCGACTCGCAGGTAGACGTCGCGGCAGATGAAGCGAAGTTGCGCGTTGCGCATCAGCACGCCGGGGAGGAGCCCGGCCTCGCACGCGATCTGAAAACCGTTGCACACCGCGAGCACGAGCCCGCCCTTTTGGGCGAAGGCGCGGACCGCCGTCATGATCGGCGCGCGGGCGGCGATCGCGCCACAGCGCAGATAATCCCCGTAGGAAAAGCCGCCGGGAAGAACGACCAGATCGGTGCCCGGTGGCAACGCCGTCTCGGCATGCCAGACCATTGCCGGTTCCCGCCCGGAGATAAGGCGTAGCGCTCGCGCCATATCGCGCTCGCGATTAATTCCGGGAAAAACGAGTATCGCCGATTTCATCGCAATTCCGGTCAGGCTCTCGTCATCCGGTGACCTCGACCCGATAATTCTCGATCACGGTATTGGCGAGCAATTTCTCGGCGGCGGTTTTGAGCGCAGCTTCTGCGCCGACGCGGTCCGCGCCCTCGATCTCGATGTCGAACACCTTGCCCTGGCGGACGCTCGCCACCCCATCCACGCCGAGCGAGCGCAACGCGCCCTCAATGGCCTTGCCCTGCGGGTCGAGGATGCCGGATTTCAGGGTAACGGTGACGCGGGCCTTCATGACAGCGGCTCCAGCTTTCGCCCCTTCAATATGCATCAGCCGTGGCAGCCGCAACCGCCATGGCACGGGGTTGTCGCTGTTTCCGGCGAGTTATTTCAAGCCGGTGTCGCGATAAGCTTCCGACAGAGGCAAGGAAATGCCCAGCGCAGACAATTCGATCGTCTCTCCGAGCGAACGCAGCCGCCGCTCCGCAAATCCCGCTTCGCGCGCAAACACCACAACATCGACCGCGTCCTGCGCGATCACGACGTAATGCGTGAGTGAAGGAAGGCTGGTATAGGCCGTGCGTTTCCAGCGCAGGTCACGCTCCGCAGTCGAGGGCGATAGAATCTCGAACGCAACGATCACCTCGCTGGTATCGCGTTTGGCCGGATCGGACGAAAACGCGGTGCGCGGAATGATCAATACATCCGGCTCCGGCCTATCGGCGCGAGAAACTCGCACGCCAAGGCCAGGAAGAATGGCCCAAGGAACGTCGGGCTGCCGTTCCTGAATGCCGAGAGCTATCACCAGATTTTTTACAATCCATTGATGGATGGGGCTCGGCGACGCGTTCAAAACCGGCTCCCCCTCGATCAGCTCCCATTTCTCGTTGTCCGGCCTGGTGTCCGTAAAGGAGTAAAACTCCTCCACAGTCATTGGCTCGGTGCTGATGAAAGGGACGCCCACGACGCGAGGTCCGCGCTTTAGCTTTTGACCAGCACCGGGCCGGCGCCTTGCGGCCGCTCGCCTTCGCTCATGATGCCGAGCCGCTTGGCGACTTCGGTATAGGCCTCAACCAGGCCGCCGAGGTCGCGCCGGAACCGATCCTTGTCGAGCTTCTCGTTCGACTTGATGTCCCAAAGCCTGCAGGAATCCGGCGAAATCTCGTCGGCAACCACGATCCGCATCAGATCGTTCTCCCATAGCCGGCCGGTCTCCATCTTGAAATCGACCAGACGGATGCCGACGCCGAGGAACAGCCCGGAAAGAAAGTCGTTGACGCGGATCGCGAGCGACATGATGTCGTCGATCTCCTGCGGCGTCGCCCAGCCGAACGCGGTGATGTGCTCTTCCGAAACCATCGGGTCGTTGAGCTGATCGTTCTTGTAGTAGAACTCGATGATCGAGCGCGGCAGTTGCGTGCCTTCCTCGATGCCGAGCCGCTGCGACAGCGAACCCGCGGCGACATTGCGCACCACGACCTCGAGCGGAATGATCTCGACTTCGCGAATGAGCTGCTCACGCATGTTGAGCCGGCGAATGAAGTGCGTCGGCACGCCGATGTCATTGAGGTGCTGAAAGACGTATTCGGAGATCCGGTTGTTCAGGACCCCCTTACCTTCGATCACCTGGTGCTTCTTGGCGTTGAAGGCGGTCGCATCGTCCTTGAAGTGCTGGATCAGAGTTCCCGGCTCGGGTCCTTCATAAAGGACCTTCGCCTTGCCTTCGTAGATGCGGCGACGGCGGCTCATCGGAGTATACCGTGGCTTGGTGAAATCCATCGAATGCCGTGGCTCCAGTTCTCGTGTCGAGGTCCGCGGCGGCGGCAGAGGGCTTGCGACTCAAACGCTGCCCCTCCGCGAACGAAAAGCTAGCTGAACGCGACGCGGAGTACAATCGACATAGACCCGCGCCGCCCCGACCGCAACGCCGTTGTTTCGTGCGGCGCCCGGTTGCCTTGACGGGCCACCCTCGATATGCAAGGCGGCAACGCTTCTGTCAGTTCCATGTAAAGCATCAGGACGCGACGGCATGACTACGTTCGACAAGCGCGAGGAAGGCTTCGAGCAGCAATTTGCGCACGACGAGGAGCTTCGCTTCAAGGCGACCGCGCGGCGCAACAAGCTTTTAGGCCTTTGGGCAGCGGAACAGCTCGGGCTTTCCGGCGCCGAAGCGGAGGATTATGCCAAGTCTTTGGTGATGAGCGACGTCGAAGCCGGCGCGCATGACGTGCTCGGCAAAATCCGCAAAGATTTCGCTGCCAAGGGAGTCGCACAATCGGATCACCAGATCGGTCGCATCATGACCGAGCTGATGGAAAAGGCGATCACCGACATCAAGGCCGGCAATTAGCCCCGGCGGCGAGCGTTCATTCTCCCCAAAACGTTGCGCAGCAAGCGAGCATCATGGCCATACCCGCATTCAGTCTCGCCCGCCGGCTCCGCGCCGGAGAAACGATATTCAGCGGCTGGTGCAGCCTGCCCTACCCGCTCGTTGCCGAAATGCTCGGCCGCGACGGCTTTGCGGCAGTGACAATCGAAGGTCAGCACGGATTGTGGGATGTCGCCTCAATGCTCACCGGCATCGCTGCGGTCCGCCAAGGCGGAGCGGCGCCAGTCGTGCGCGTTCCGGTCGGTGATTTTGCGCTCGCGTCCCGGGTGCTGGACTTCGGCGCCGAAGGCCTCATCGCTCCGATGATCAACACCGCCGCGGATGCGCGCGCGTTCGCTGCCTCCGCCAAGTATCCGCCGGTCGGCGAGCGAAGCTGGGGCCCGCATCGGGTGACCGCGCTCGCCGGGCTTCCCGATCAGTCGGTCTATCTGCGCGAAGCCAACGATCATGTGATTACGCTCGCGATGATCGAAACTCGTACTGCGCTCGACAATCTCGATGCAATCATCAACACGCCGGGCATCGACGGACTGTTTCTCGGTCCGTCCGATCTTTCGATTGCACTCTCGGACGGCAAAAGCCTCGACCCGATGGGCAAGGAGGTCGATGCCGCACTCGACCGCATGGTCGCTGCTGCGCAAAGAGCCGGAAAGATTCCCGGCGCCTTTTGCCATACGGCCGAACGCGCCGCGGCGCTGGACAAACGTGGCGTCCGTTTCCTGGCGGTGATGAGTGATATCGCAATGTTGCGCTCGGGCATCGCTGCGGCAATGAAAGTGCTTAAGGGCTAGGCCGCATTTTCGGCTCCAATGGAAATCCCCTCAGCCGATGGCGTCAGCAATGCGCTGCAGTGAACCTGCCATATCGGATTCTACCTGTTCGGTTGACAGCGCGATGATCGTGTAACCCCGGGCCTCGAGCCACTCCCGTTTTGCGGTGCGCGCTTTCGCGGCTGCTGCGCTTTCATCACCTGACGCAAGATCCAGCACCACTTTCAGCGGGAACGAGACGAAGTCGCAGATATGCGGGCCAATCGGGGTCTGCCGTTTGAAGCCGCGGCCGGCGAAACGGCGGTCGTTGACCAGCGCCTGCCAGAGCGCGCGCTCGGCCTCGGTCGGATTGCGCCGGAGCAGCCGCGACAGCCCACGCACCGGACCGCGCTCGTTCGGCACGCGGCCGCCGCCGTGCTCGGCGAGGAGCGCGCGCAACAGCTCGGCTTCCTCGCCGTCGAGCACCCCGCCACGCGCCGGCCCCTTGCGGCCCTCGGCGATCGCCATGATCACGCCGTGCAGCGTCTGGATGTCCTGCTGCGTCGGCTGCATACGGGTAAAGATGTTGCGCAAGTTGATCTGCATCGTTTCGCGTTTGTCGGGCGGCCGGAAAAACTCGACCGTCTCCAGTTCGCGTTCGAGCCCGGCAAAAAAGGCCAGCAATTGCTGCTTCGGCGCCGGTGCGGACTTTTCGGGCTTGGCGAACGGCAGCTTGCCGCCGCTTGAAAGCTTGAACCATTCGTAGCCAACGATCACCACCGCCTGCGCCAGATTGAGCGAGGCGAAGGCCGGGTTGACCGGCAAGGTGAGAATGCGATCGGCGAGCGCGACTTCATCGTTCTCAAGCCCGTTGCGCTCGCGGCCGAACACAAGAGCCACGGTTTCGCCGGCCGCAACATGATCTGCCATTTCGGCCGCGGCTTCGGCCGCCCCGACGACCGGTTTGGCCTGGTCATGGGCGCGTGCGGTCGTCGCCAGAACAAAGGCGCAGTCGGCGATCGCCGCTTCAAGGCTGTCGTGGACGACCGCGCCGTCGAGAATACGGTCAGCGCCGGCCGCCATCATCACCGCTTTGTCGTTCGGCCAGCCCTGCCGCGGCTTGACCAAACGCAGCCGTTCCAGACCGAAATTCGCCATGGCGCGCGCGGCAGCGCCGATATTTTCGCCAATCTGCGGTTCGACCAGCACGACGACGGGCGCCGGCCCTGCGCGCCATCTCTTGGTCTTGTCGGTACCAGCGCCCGGCATGCGCGCTCCTCGGCGGGTAATTGACCTAAAGACGCAGCCCCTGCCCAAGCCGGCCGCTTGCGTCAAGCGGCGCCTTGTATCCCGCCGAAAAACCCGCCGGCTCCAGCGGGAAATTCGCTTCGGCGCAGAGGGCTTTTACCAACGGAACGCGGATGCTATAGGGCGCGCGCCGAACTCCCGTCAGTCGAATTCCCGGTTGGCGATGTCCGCACCGAGAACAATTCATTTGAGGGCCAGCGGGAGAAATCATTTCAGCGCGCCCGCCAATGTTCAGTTTCCGGTCGGCCCCAAACAAGCACGGCGACCAAAGGTGCAAGGATGGCAGATCTCGAAATCATGTGGACAAAGGTCGACGAAGCCCCGGCGCTCGCGACCTACTCCCTGCTGCCGATCGTCGAAGCGTTCGTAGGCGCGGCGGGCGTGTCCGTCGAGCTCAAAGACATCTCGCTGGCCGGTCGCATCCTCGCCACTTTCCCCGAGGAGCTCACCCCCGCGCAACGAATCAACGACGAACTCACCGAACTCGGCGAACTCGCGACGCGGCCCGAAGCCAACATTATGAAGCTGCCGAACATCTCCGCCTCGATCCCGCAGCTCAAAGCCGCGATCAAGGAACTGCAGGGCAAGGGCTACGACGTGCCGGACTATCCGGACAACCCTGCAACGGAAGTCGAAAAGGACATCAAGTCGCGCTATGGCAAGGTGTTCGGCAGCGTCGTCAACCCGGTATTGCGCGAAGGCAATTCCGACCGCCGCGCGGCCGGCGCCGTCAAGCAATACGCCCGCAACCATCCGCACAAGATGGGCGCCTGGAGTTCCGTTTCCAAATCGCACGTGGCGTCCATGTCGGGCGGCGATTTCTACGGCTCGGAAGCCTCGACCACCGTCCCGTCGGCGACCAACGCCCGCATCGAGTTGGTCGGCGCCAACGGTGCTGTCACGGTGCTCAAAGCAAAGACGCCGCTTGCGGCCGGCGAGATCATCGACGCAGCGGTGCTGAGCCGCAAAGCGCTGCGCGCCTTCTTTGCGGAGCAGATCGAAGCCGCCAAGAAGGAAGGCGTGTTGTTTTCACTGCACGTCAAGGCCACCATGATGAAGATCTCCGATCCCATCGTGTTCGGTCATGCCGTTTCCATATTCTTCGCCGATGTGATCGGGAAGCATGCCGCAACGCTCAAGCGTCTTGGGGTCAATCTCAACAACGGCTTCGGCGATCTCTTGACGAAAATCGAGACGCTGCCGGCGGCCGAAAAGGAAGCAATCAAAGCCGACATCGCCGCCGAATACGCGAAACGACCGGGCCTTGCGATGGTCAACTCCGACAAGGGGATCACCAACCTCAACGTGCCCAGCGACGTGATCGTCGACGCTTCGATGCCGGCGATGATCCGCGAATCCGGCCGTATGTGGGGCGCCGATGGCAAGCTGCACGACGTCCTCGCCGCGATCCCGGATCGCAGCTACGCAACGATGTATCAGGCGGTCATCGAGGACTGTAAGGCCCACGGCGCGTACGACCCAAAGACCATGGGCTCGGTTCCCAACGTCGGCTTGATGGCGCAGAAGGCCGAGGAATACGGCTCGCACGACAAGACCTTTGAAATTCCGGCGGACGGAACGGTCCGCGTCGTCGCCGACGACGCCAAGGTGATGCTGGAGCGTCCGGTCGAGACCGGCGACATCTTCCGCATGTGCGAGCTTAAGGACGCGCCGATCCAGGACTGGGTCAAGCTCGCCGTGCGCCGCGCGCGCCTCACCGGTACGCCTGCGGTGTTCTGGCTGGACGCCGAGCGCGGGCACGACGCGCAGGTCATCGCCAAAGTCGAGAAATACCTGAAGGATCAAGACACCGCGGGGCTGGACATCCGCATTCTGCCGCCGGTCGAAGCGATCAAGTTTTCGCTTGAGCGCATCCGCAAGGGAGAGGACACGATCTCGGTCACCGGCAACGTGCTGCGTGATTATCTGACCGACCTCTTTCCGATCATGGAGCTCGGCACCTCGGCCAAGATGCTGTCAATCGTCCCGCTGATGGCGGGCGGCGGCCTTTTCGAGACCGGCGCCGGCGGCTCGGCGCCAAAGCACGTGGAACAGTTCCAACAAGAGGGCTACCTGCGCTGGGATTCGCTCGGCGAGTTTCTCGCGCTGGGCGCGTCGCTTGAACATCTGGCGCAGACCTACAAGAACGCCAAGGCGCAAGTTCTCGCCGAGACGCTCGACGCGGCCATCGGCAAGATCCTCGCGTTCAACCGCTCTCCGGCGCGCAAGGTCGGCGAAATCGACAATCGCGGCAGCCATTTTTACCTCGCTTTGTACTGGGCGGAGGCGCTGGCCGCTCAGACCAAAGACGCGGAGCTAGCGGCCCGCTTCAAACCGCTGGCCGAAACGCTCAGTAAGAACGAGGCCAAGATCAATGCCGAGCTGATCGGCGCGCAAGGCAAGCCGGTCGACATCGGCGGTTACTACCTCCCCGATTCCGCCAAGGCATCGGCGGCGATGCGGCCGAGTGCTACGCTCAACGCCGCGATCGCCGCGCTCTGACGCGCAGCCCGCCGGCGGTTAGGTGTTTCCTCGCACCGTGACCGTGACTGTGACCGTAACTGTGCGATGTCGGCCTCATGAGTACGCGTCGTAACGCGGCTTTTACGGCAAGAAAGCCGATGCTATAGAGCCCGCTGTAGCTGTGGGTCGCGACATCCGAGCGCGCGCCCGATCACTGCCAATCCGGCCTGCAACAGACCGCGCTCCAACGGGCTCGAAGCTCTATGGCGAAAATCAAGGTCACCAACCCTGTCGTCGAGATGGACGGCGACGAGATGACCAGGATCATCTGGCGGTCCATCAAGGAAAAACTCATCTTTCCCTATCTCGATGTCACGCTGCTTTATTTCGATCTCGGCATCCAGAAGCGCGACGAGACCCGCGACCAGATCACCATCGACGCCGCCGAAGCGACCAAAAAGGTCGGCGTCGCGGTCAAGTGCGCGACCATCACGCCCGATGAAGCGCGGGTGAAGGAATTCAACCTGCATGAGATGTACCGTTCGCCGAACGGCACCATTCGCAACATTCTGGGCGGCGTGATCTTCCGCGAGCCGATCATCTGCAAGAATGTGCCGCGGCTGGTTCCCGGCTGGACCGAGCCGATCATCATCGGCCGCCACGCCTACGGCGATCAGTATCGCGCCACCGACTTCAAGGTCCCCGGCAAGGGCAAGCTGTTTCTGACCTTCGTCGGCGATGACGGCAAGGAAATCGAACGCGAAGTGTTCCAGTTCCCCGGACCGGGCATCGCGATGGCGATGTACAACCTCGACGACTCGATCTACGATTTTGCCCGCGCGTCGATGAACTACGCGCTCGGACGCGGCTATCCGCTCTATCTCTCGACCAAGAACACCATCATCAAAGTCTACGACGGCCGCTTTAAGGATATTTTCCAGGAAGTGTTCGACAAGGAATTCAAGGACAAGTTCGCCGAGAAGAAGATCACCTACGAGCACCGGCTGATCGATGACATGGTGGCCGCGGCGCTGAAATGGTCCGGCGGTTACGTCTGGGCCTGCAAGAATTACGACGGCGACGTGCAGTCGGATACCGTGGCGCAGGGCTACGGTTCGCTCGGGCTGATGACTTCGGTATTGACCACGCCCGACGGCAAGATCGTCGAAGCGGAAGCCGCGCACGGCACCGTGACGCGGCATTACCGCGAGCATCAGAAGGGCCGCGAGACCTCGACCAACTCGATCGCCTCGATCTTCGCCTGGACCCGCGGGCTCGCCCACCGCGCCAAGCTCGACAACAATCCGGAGCTGGCGAAATTCTCCACCACGCTGGAGCACGTCACGGTCGCCACGGTGGAATCCGGCTTTATGACCAAGGACCTTGCGCTCCTGGTCGGCCCGGACCAGAAATGGCTCTCGACCACCGGCTTCCTCGACAAGGTCGACGAGAATTTGAAAAAAGCGATGGCCACTAAAGCAATGGCGTGAGGACTGGACATGCCGATGACAACGCGCGGCGCTGTTGTGACGTTACTCGGGTTCGCGATGCTGATGGTTGCAGCCGACACCGCGATGGCGCAGCTACCGGCGGCGATCGCCGCCCCAGACGCCAAACCGATCGTCACGTTGCACGCGGTGGGCGCACAGATTTACCAGTGCAAAGCCGGCAGCGACGGCAAGCTCAAGTGGGCCTTCCGTGAACCAATCGCGACGCTAATCTTAGACGGCCAGACGGTCGGCCGGCATTACGCCGGCCCCAATTGGGAATACATCGACGGCAGTACCGTGACCGGCAAGGTCGCGGGCAACGCACCGGGCGCGACCAAAAACGATGCAGCTTGGCTTAAGCTCGAGGTCGTCGGGCGACGCGGCAGCGGCGTGCTCAGCGCCGCCACCCTTGTGCAACGCATCAACACCTCTGGCGGCGCGCTCTCGGGGGATTGCAACACCGCCGGCGCCCTGCGCAGCGTCCCCTATTCCGCCGATTACGTCTTTCTGCATCAGGGCGGCTAAAGCGGCGTAACGAGGTCAGGCCGGGCTGGTGGCCGAAGGGCCGCCTGCCTATCTCACGTTTATGCCTAAGCGAAAGCTAAGTGCGCTCGCGACAGTGGCGATTATTGTGCCGCTCCTGGTGATCCTTGCGGCCGCGTTATGGTTTGCGGCCGGCGCCTGGGTCTCGGTTAGTGGCCCGCCGATGCCCGCCAGCGGCTACCTTGCCATGATCCTCGGCATCGTGTTTTCGCTGATTATTGGCTGCGGACTGATGGCGCTGTTGTTCTACTCAAGCCGCCACGGCTACGACGAGCCCTACCACGCCGATGGCGACGATCGCGATTAAGGACGACCGTGACCAAGCACAACCGCGATCAGGCCCGCCCACTCCAAACGAGCAATTGTGTGACGGCCATCAACTCAATTTAAGCATTTCGCCGGTACCACACCGATAACAGGAGAACTGGTTAAGCGTATCTCCCTGGATCAAAGAGTGCAGGACCGCGCAGCCGCTGCGCAAAGATTTCGGAGGCGACAATGTTTTTCTCCCGCAAGCACACCAGGTGGACCGCCATCGCGTTGATTGCCGCGTCCGCCGCGCTCACCGCAACGCCGGGCTTCGCCATGCCCCGCTATGACGGCGTCTGGAGCGTTTCGATCGTCACCAAGAAAGGCGACTGCGTCGCCAGCTACCGCTATCCGATGCTGATCGATCACGGCGTGCTTGCCAATGGCGGCGCGATCGCGCTGAACGTCAGCGGCCGGGTCGCTTCAAGCGGCGCTGTCCGGGTTTTCGTCTCGAGCGGCGACAAGAGCGCAACCGGCTATGGCCGGCTTGCCGGCAATACCGGCGGTGGCTCCTGGCGCGGCGCGTCCTGCTCGGGCTCCTGGACCGCCGAGCGGCGGAGCTAGCAGGCTTCCTTCCGCGCGGCGTTAAGCCGACTGCCAAAGCGTCATAACCGGAAACGTCATAACCGGAAACGGCGTAACCAAAAACGTCATGGCCGGGCTCGACCCACGGCTGTCCGGTTTAAGTTTGGCATAGTTGGAGGTTCAACTGGCGCCGATCTGTGAAGTACGGCGGCGGTGGATCGAGCAGGTGCTGGATCGACCGTCGCTGCATCAGATTGGTAGCGACGAGCCTGGTGAAGGTGAGCAGGCTTTGCACGGCGTTCTGCAGGGCATGGGCCATGCGCAGGAGCAGGAACGCGATCAGCGCGATGGCGATCTGAATGCGCACGGCATTCTCCGATGTCCCGAAGAAGTGCCGAATTTTGAGGCTGTGCTTGACCCAACGGAAGAACAGTTCGATCTGCCAGCGGCGCTTGTAGAGTTCGGCGATCTGGTCGGCCGGCGCATCGAGATCGTTGGTCACGATGCGTAGCATTTTGCCGGTCTCGGTTCGCACGCGCAGTTCGCGGATCGGATCCTGGAACGGGTTCTTGCGCGACCGTGCCTGGCGTGCCGGCAGACGGCCGATCTGGTCGGAGAGTACCAGAGAATGCTCTGGCACAGGATTGTCGGCCACCACGGCAAGTGGGGTGTTGACCTTCAAACGGGTCACGATCCGGCAGCCGGCGGCATCGAGTTTGGCCCACCAGCCATAGTCGTAATAGCCCAGATCGAACACGTAAGTGGCCCCCGGCTTGATCGGCATCGCCTTGGCGACTGTAATGTCGTTGACATTGGCGGGTGTCACTTCGGCAAAGCTTGGGCAACCGGTATCAGGATTATAGACAAGGTGCAGCTTGGCCCCAAACACCCCGGCCGAGAACTGCGCCCAATCGGCGCTCAGCGAACTCAGCCGAAAGCCGGTGGCGTCGATCAGATAAGCCGCCTCCGCGATCCGGCGGCCAAGCGCGCGCTCACAGCGGCCCATCAGTTCGGCCAAAAGGCCGGTAAACACCGCGCACGGCCGCTGCGCATTGGCATCCGACAGCGTCGAGCGCGACACTTCGCAAGCGCCAAGGTGGTAGAGCTTGCTGGCGTGGCTCTCAAAGCCAGCCTCGATCGCCCGCAGGCTTTCGCTGCCGGCCAACTGCGCGTACAGCAAGGCAATAAACTGATGCTGCGTCGTCAACCGGCGCACCTTCTTGTTTGCTCCGAATTCATCCACAAGCCGATCCAATACCGGCCAGGGCACCAGCTTCAGAACCGCATGGAATACTGTATTGTGATGGGGCATGGTGTGGCTCCTTCTCGTGTCTTGATCGTCGGCAAAACGTCAGAACACAGAAGAATCCATGCCATGCACCACGTCCACAAAAATTAAACCGGACAGCCGTGGGCTCGACCCGGCCATCCACGTCTTTCGTTACGCCGCACCACGGGAAAGCCGCGGATGCCCGTGAGAAGCACGGGCACAACAGCTAAAAAGCTTCACGCTTCCGCGGCGTCGTCATCGTCGGCGCTGTCTTCACCGGCGAGAATCTTTTCGGCGATCAGACCGGCATTCTGGCGGACCGCCGCCTCGATTTTTCCGGCAATGTCGGGATTGGCCTTGAGAAAGCTCTTGGCGTTTTCACGGCCCTGACCGATGCGCTGGCTGTCATAAGAGAACCAGGAGCCGGATTTTTCCACAACGCCGGCTTTGACACCGAGATCGACCAGTTCGCCGAGCTTGGAAACGCCTTCGCCGTACATGATGTCGAACTCGACCTGCTTGAACGGCGGCGCCAGCTTGTTTTTGACGACTTTAACCCGCGTTTGATTCCCGACCACCTCGTCGCGCTCCTTGATGGCGCCGATCCGGCGGATGTCGAGGCGAACCGAGGCGTAGAATTTCAGCGCCTGGCCGCCGCTCGTGGTCTCGGGCGAGCCGTACATGACGCCGATCTTCATCCGGATCTGATTGATGAAGATCACCATGGTGTTGGAGCGGTTGATCGAGGCGGTGAGCTTGCGCAGCGCCTGGCTCATCAGCCGCGCCTGCAGGCCGGGCTGCTGGTCGCCCATCTCGCCTTCGAGCTCGGCGCGCGGCACCAAAGCCGCGACCGAATCGATCACCAGCACATCGACGGCGCCGGAGCGCACCAGCGTATCGGCGATTTCCAGCGCCTGCTCGCCGGCGTCGGGCTGCGAGATCAGAAGGTCATCGACATTGACGCCGAGCTTGCGCGCATAGATCGGATCGAGCGCGTGCTCGGCATCGATGAAGGCGCAGATGCCGCCCTTTTTCTGCGCCTCGGCGATGCAATGCAACGCGAGCGTGGTCTTGCCCGATGATTCCGGCCCGTAGATTTCGACCACGCGCCCGCGCGGCAGCCCGCCGATGCCGAGCGCGATGTCGAGGCCGAGCGAACCCGTGGAGACGGTCTCCACGTCCATGTTGCCCATGTTCTTGCCGAGCCGCATGATCGAGCCCTTGCCGAAGCTGCGCTCGATCTGCGAGAGCGCCGCATCAAGAGCCTTCGATTTGTCCATGGACGATCCTTCGACGAGACGAAGCGCTGCACTCATGTTCCGTGCTCCTTATGGCCGGGATGACCGGGATTCGAAAGACCGTTGCGGACGCCCGTTGGCCCTCAAAAACCAGACAATCCCGAAAGCCCCCTTCATTGGGTCATGATTGGGTAATGGCGAAGACCACAATGTACACGATTTGTTCTGGTTGGCAATATGTTCTTTTTGGGCTGGGGGGTACTGGCCCCTTTCCATGTCGGGTGGTCCCTTTTGAATTTTGGGGTGGCCCCTTTTGAGCGCAGAGGTGCTGCCCTAATCTATTGGGGATGATGCTGCCCGATACCGACATCCTAATCCGTCTACTTCTGGCCGCTGTCTTAGGCAGCCTGATCGGCTTTGAGCGCGAGCGCCTGTTATGGGCCGCCGGTATCCGCACGCACATGCTGGTATGTGTCGGGGCGTGTCTGTTCATGATCGTGTCGGCTTATGGGTTCGGGACCGTCCTAGGCCCAAACGTCGTCCTTGATCCATCCCGCGTCGCCGCACAGGTCGTGTCTGGCATCGGGTTCCTCGGAGCTGGCGCGATCTTGGCGCGCGGCGAGATCATCAAGGGGCTAACGACGGCAGCAAGTATCTGGACCGTGGCTGCGATTGGACTCTCCGTCGGCGGCGGCTTGTACTTCGCCGCCGTCGTATCGACGGCTGTCATTCTTGGCATCGTATTGCGCCGATCGAGCCCGCGCCGGCTGCCGAAGTCGATGTCTTCGATGCAGGCGTCGGCGAAGCGCAACTTGGCCGCGGCCAGGCGGTTGGTCAGACGCCTGTCGGCCCGCATGGAAGTTTCCCGATCCAACATCAATCCCAGCCATTCGTCGCGGCTGAGATCGGTGGCTTTGTCCTGTTCGGCCAACTGCCGGTAGGCGGCAGCCATGCCGGTCAGACCGAGCGCGTGCATCTGGTCGAGTGTCGGGTGTGTCAGCATCGAGAGTTTCCTTTGCGTCATTGATAGTAGGTGCCGCCCCGGATATTGGCGTGCGCAGGTGTGGCTTTGACCGGTTCGGCCGCGGGGTTTATTCGGTCGAGCCCGGATTTCAGGATCGCGTTGACGGACGAGTAGCTGATCGCGTTGATGGCGAGCGCCCGCTCGCAGGCCGCTTCCAGCCGACCGCGTTCATAGCGGCGCGCCAAGGCGATAATGCCCATGGCGGAGCGATAACCCTGCTCGGGATGTGGACGCGCACGCATCATCCGTTCCACCAGGATGGCGGCGTTGACCCCAATGCGAGCGGCCATTTTGATCAGATTCGCCGGTGTCATATTGGCGTAGCGTTGATGCGCCTTGGGCATGTGCTCGTTCACCGTGACATGACCAGAGCGCGGCGAACGGCGCACGTGGCTGGCAATGCGCGCGTGATCGTGGAAGATCTCGACTGCCCGGCAGGTGAGCCGCACATCGACCCGACGACCGATCAACCGATGCGGCACCGAGTAGAAGGTCTTATCGACGTCGACGTGATAGTCGGGATGGACCTTGGCCGATTTCCACTCGGCGTATTCGAACGGCACTCCTGGCAACGGCGCCAGCGCGACGCGTTCGATCTCCTCGAACAGCTGCCGCCGCGACTTGCCAACCTGCCGCATCGGCCGGCTGTTGAGGTCCTCGAGCAGGACGGCGATCGCGCTATTGAGATCGGCAAGGCTGAAGAAGCGCCGGTGGCGCAGCCGCGCCAAGATCCAACGCTCGACAATCAGCACTGCGCCTTCGACCTTGGCTTTGTCGCGCGGCTTGCGGCTGCGCGTCGGCAAAATCGTGGTGTCGTAATGTTCGGCCATGGCGGCAAAGGTCTGGTTCAGCGTCGGCTCGAACCACAAGGCCTTGGCGACCCCCGCCTTCAGGTTGTCGCAGACGATCGCTTTGGGAACGCCGCCAAAGTACGATAAGGCCCGCGTCTGCCCTTCGATCCAATCGGGCAGGCGCTGGCTCAAGCTGGCCATCGCGAAGGTCAGCGATGAGGCCCCAAGCACCGCGACAAAAATCTGCCCCTGACGGATTTCGCCAGTCGCCGGATCGACCACCTCGATCGTGTGACCGGCGTAATCTGTCTGCATCACGGCGCCCGCCTCATGGCGATGGCGGAATGTCGGGTGTGCTCGGCGTTGGTAGGCGCCAAACGTCTCGCAGAACCAGGTGTAGCCGTAACCGTCGGGATGCGCGGCCCGGTATTCCTGCCATAACAGCGTCAGCGTCACGCCTTTGCGCTTGAGCTCCTGCGCCATCACCGGCCAATCCGGCTCGCTAAGGTCCTGCGGCGGTCGCCCAACGCGGCGGAACAGAGCCCGCTCAAGCGCCGCGTCACTGTCGTATATAGGCGGCAATGGCCAGCCTAAGCCCGCCTCGCGCGCTCGCAACAGATAGGTCGCAACCGAGGTCTTGCTGACCTGCAGCCGTTCGGAGATGGCACGAACCGACAAGTCATGCTCGTGCGTCAGCCGCAGGATTGATCGTAGGTCCTTCACAGTCGTTCGCTTCGCTTGCTTCCGTCTCGGCATCGTTCCTCTCAAAACCAGCTTGAGAGGGAACACTGCCTCAACGGCGCTCCCGAAATCCGACCGTCACCCCTGTCCGGGAATTAGCGAAATCACTGTCCCGGAATTACTGAAATCCCTGTCCGCGACTTACCGAAATCCCTGTCCGGGAATTAGCGAAACACGCAGACTGGGCGCAATTCAGTCTTGGGGTCTTCCACGAGCATGGCCGTGGCGGCCTGCCGAAGGACGATCGCGAGGCCGCGCGTCTCTTCAAGCTCGCCGCTGACCAGGGAAACGCCAGCCGGCGCAAGCCAATCTCGGGCTCTTCTACTCGCAGGGTCGTGGCGGCCTGCCGAAGGACGATCGCGAGGCCGCGCGCCTCTTCAAGTTCGCTGCGGCCCAGGGACACGCAGGCGGGCAGGGCGATCTCGGTCTCTTCTATTCGCAGGGCCGCGGTGGCCTGCCGAAGGACGATCGCGAGGCCGCGCGCCTCTGCAAGCTCGCCGCCGACCAGAGGTACGCATCGGCACAAGTCAATCTTGGGTTCTTCTACGAGCATGGCCGTGGCGGCTTGCCGAAGGACGAGCGCGAGGCCGCGCGCCTTTACAAGCTCGCCGCGGAACAGGGAAACGCAGACGGGCAAGTCAATCTCGGGGTCTTTTATAGTCGCGGCCGGGGTGGCCTGCCGCTGGACGATCGCGAGGCCGCGCGCCTTTACAAGCTCGCCGCAGATCAGGGAAACGCGACCGCACAAAACAATCTCAGGATCTTGTACCCACAACAGCGTCGTAGCGGCTTGGGCGCGATCGCTGCCTTGGTGGCCAACAATTTCCTAAGCGAGGGCGAGAGGAAGGCATTGGATGATCTGAAAAGGTGGGCTTCCTGTCCACACGGGGTGCTAGCTGGCAAGTACGGAAATCGTTGCGAGAAATGCATTCGCGAACGGGAGGAGATTGAAGAGAACCGCCGACGTGAGCAAGAACGTCGGGAGCACCAGCAACGGATTGATGCCGCAGCAAACAGCCAGCGAGAAAGTGAACGATTGCGTCTCGCAAAATCGCTAGTTCCGAGCATTAAAGAGTTGCGTGGGCTCACCCCGCAAGGTTTTGAAGATGAGGTTGCGCGGGTGTTCGAGCGACTGGGCTACGAAGTAAGGCAAACATCTTATACGAACGACGGCGGCCGGGACGCCATCCTCACGAAGGACGGGAGAACATATTTGGTGGAATGCAAGAGGTACGCGGAGGGTGGCTTCTCGGGACGGCCTGATCTCCAAAAATTTCATTCAGCAATCATAACGGATGGCGCCGTCTCCGGGTTCTTTGTGACTGCAGGACGCTTTACAAAAGACGCAATCGAATTTGCTGCAACCGTTCCAATAAAATTGATCGACCAGAACGAGCTTGTGCGGATGATGTTCGATAGCAAGCCGGCAGCGGCGGACGACAACTCATACCGTTCAATGTGCCGACAATGCGATGATATCGTTTCCCACCGTTTGCGGGCACCTCGATCCGTAAAGTGCCGGAATGGGCACGAGATCGCGCCCACGCTCGATATCGAGTTAGTCCTGTCGGCGTCGGCGCAACCCATGCGGAGAGCGCGCCCGAGATATCGCTCCAGCCTATATCCGAAGAAAGAGCAGCAAGCCCGGGAGGCCATCATCGGCAATACCTACCCGATCAAGGATCAGCTTAAGGCCCTTGGTGGTAGATGGAATCCCGATCAGAACGCTTGGATGGTCCCTACCGATAAAGCCGACCAGGCCAAGGCGCTCGTAGCCGCCCGGAAAAGCCTGTCGATGCCGAAAAAACAGCCAATGTCAGAAGGCGAGCGACAGCTTTTCGATAAGCAGGGGCTTTCTGGCAGCGCAGACACTGCTGCGACGACGAACGGCTTTACGCGGCAGGGCATTCGAACGGGGGATCGGATTGCGATCCGGTACCTTGATGATAACAAGACTGCCACCTACACCCTGACCGATGCGCGAAATGATCCAGCCAATGGGGTGCTGTCAGTGACCTCGCCGTTAGGCAAGCGGCTTCTCGGTCTTCTCGAAGAAGATGAAACTGAATTTGAAGTGGGCGGCCGGCTGCGCCGTGTCTTGATTGTTCGCGTCGAGCGACAAGTGTCCATATTGCACTGATTTGCGTCGCCTCTCAGTTATTCTCGCTATTAGTGTCGATCGGCGTTCAAATTTTGAACGCCGATTGACACCCGGCCATTTCTAAGGCCCTCGATTGCGAGCCGCTGATGGTCTCAGGCTGGTTGAGGGCTTGGTATCGGTATTAGCTTCGTCAGCTTTCGGAGGTTTTGGGCGGTTGCTGCGAGAGCCAAGCTCGCCAAGCGCAATGGGCTTCGCAAGGCCAAGGTTGCCGTCGCGCGGAAGCTTGCGGTCATTCTGCACCGCATGTGGATCGACGGAACCGAATTTAATTGGTCGACGAAGAAGGCACCCGCGTAGCGCGCAAAAGGAGACCACAGGGTTCCCGCGACACGGCGGGAAAAGTCGTCCCTGCCGGGACGGTGGCGGTGGTGAGATCGTCCGATTTTTTGCGAGCGTTCGAACAGAGCGACCGCGCTTTCAACATTGATCCGCCAACGTCATCTTACGCCATCATGCGGAGGGCACGCCCCTACCGCGGAGAGAACCGTGGGCCCGGCAAGAATGATCGTGAAGAGCTTGACATCCAGACCCCGGAATTAGAGAACGAAATCGGGCAACAGCGGTCATTTGTGAAGGCAACTGTGCTCAACCCGATGGCGTCTACTTAACCAGGCCTTCGGCTTTCATCGCCTCGAGAACTTTCGGCCGCTGGCCAACACGCGCGACGTATTGCTGAATGACCGGCCATTTGCCGAGGTCGAAACCGACAATTTTCGCCCATCCAAGAATTGTAAACAGATACCCGTCGGCAACGCTGAACTTCTCACCCATGAGATATTGCTTGCCCTCAAGCTGTTTGGAAAGCCAGTCAAGACGTTTCGAAAGGGTTGCTTTAACCGCCTCTTTCCAGTCTGCCGTTTGTGCGGGGTTAAACATTGATCCCGTCGGCTTGTGAATCTCTGAGCTAATGAAGTTCAGCCACTCCTGCAGTTTATAACGCTCTATCGTGCCGATGGCGGGAGCGAGGCCTGTGGCGGGCTTCTGATCGGCGATGTACTGTACGATGGCCGGTCCCTCGGTAAGAATCTGGCCGTTGTCGAGCTGCAATGCCGGCACATAACCCTTACCGTTCACGCCGTTGAAATCCTCACCCGATTCGACCTTTTTGGTCTTCAGATCCACCTTACTGAGTGTGAAGGGAATCCCGGCTTCAAGCAGAGCGATGTGCGGCGACAACGAGCAGGCGCCCGGCGAATAAAAGAGTTTCATCAACGTCTCCGTGGTTGTTACATTAGGCGGAAGGGCTTGCAATCCTCACGACGTCCAAACATTCCCCAGCTGAATATAGGGTCGCTTTCCAATCGACAAGTACACGGGGTCCCGCTGGGAGCGAGGGGGACTTCCGCTCTTACCCTAAATCCGAACAGGGGTTGAGCCGCAATATCTGTCGTGTGGGCCAAATCCGGACGTCGTCGGTCGTTTGACCACCATTGTTTTTTTGATGGACATCGCATCGTGCGATCAGACGGGAACAGGCGCGTCCTGCTCGATGAGCTTGCGCTCCTTCAGTTCCGCCCAGAACTCCGCCGGGATCCTGACCTGCATGGAGCTGTAGTCAGCGACGATCTGCTGCTCGCTGGCGGCGCCGACAACCAGCGCCGAGGCGACATCGGGCGTTGCGGAGAATTGCAGCGCTGCCGTCCTGAGATCGACGCCGTGCCGTCCCGCTACCTCGCGCAGCTTTTCGCGCTTTTCGATGATCGGCTGCGGAATCTTGTAGTTTTCCTTGCCGTAATTGTAACGCTGACTGCCGCTGATGAAGCCGGCGTTGAGCGACGAACCCACCACGAACGAAACGCCCTTGGCACGAGCCGCCGGGAAAACATGTTGGAGTGCGTTCTTGTGGTCGATCAGCGAATATTGTGAGGCGAGTAGGCAGACATCCGGGTCCGCAGTGTCCAGCAGCTTCAGGATCGGTTCCGGCCTGTTCACGCCGAGGCCCCAGCCCTTAATGATCCCTTCCTCGCGCATCCGCGTGAGCGCGGAGAAGGCGCCCTTGCGCGCAATCTCGAATTGTTCCTCCCAAGGCGACGGAAGATACGGATTGTCGGGCGAGAGGTCGTGTACGAAGACGATATCGAGCGCATCGACGCCGAGCCGTTGCAGACTATCCTCTATCGAGCGCATTACGCCATCCGCCGTGTAGTCGAAGACCACGTTGTTCGGAGACGGCGTGAAGGCGAAAATATTCTTTCGCGTTATTCTGCCGCGAAGCCTTGAGCAGCTTGCCCACTTTGGACGAGAGGACATACTCGCTGCGGTCCTTGGTGTGGAGGAAATTGCCGAACCGGCGCTCGCATAGGCCGAGGCCATACCAAGGCGAGGTGTCATAATAGCGGACACCCGCGCTCCACGCCGCTTCGAGCGTGGCATAGGCTGCCTTTTCCGTAACGACGGCGAACTCATTGCCAAGCGGCACGCCGCCCAGGCCAAATCGGACCGGGGGCTTGTAGTGTTCCGACATAGTCGTTCGCATTTTGGTTGCCCGTTTTGTTGTCCGCGCGGACGGCTCCGCGACCCGCCAAGTCCTGAATGAACGGGCCAGGGAAATCTCGACGGCCCCTGTTCAGTCGAGCCTAGCTTTTTTGCGGGCGATCTCATGGATCGCGCTCCAGTCCTGTTCGCCCATGCCGGCATCGATGGCGTTTGAGAGGTTGCGCTCGGCGATCTCGCCAAACGTGAGCTTGGTGCCGACTTCCGCCGCCGTCGACAACATTAGGCGCACGTCTTTGAGCCCACCGGTCATCACAAACCCGCCGCGGCCGGCGAAGTCACGCTTGAGTAACTTCTCCGCATACATCTTCGGCGCAGGGTGGGCGAACCAAATCTGCTGATAGAAATCGCGCAGATGCTCGAGCGGCAATCCGCATTTTTCGGCGAAGATGTAGCTTTGGCTGATCAGCTCGATGGTTGAAATAACGTTATAGTTTATGGCGAGCTTCATAACGTTAGCCATCCGTGGACGCTCCGCGATGACTGTCACGAATGTCGAATAGATCTTGCACACTGGCATCAACATTTGCACCGCGTTGGCCGGGCCGCCAAGGAACGAAGCGAGCTGCCCGCTCGCCGCTGCATCCGGCCGTCCGGCGACCGGAGCCGAAACGTAGAAGCTGCCGTGCTTTTGGTGCAGGCCTTCGAGTTTGTCCGCGCATTCGGGCGAGATCGTTGCGACGCAGGCATGAACAGCGCCAGGCCGCATTCCGGCCAATAGGCCATCCGTGGCCTGTGTGATGTCGAGCACGGACTTGTCGTCCATCAAGCTCGTGATGACGACATCGGCCGCCGCTACCGCTTTCTGGACGGTCGCTTCGGCGCGCGCGCCCAGCGCAACTAGCGGAACGGTCTTCGACGCGGTCCGATTCCAAACGGTCAGGTCATGGCCGGACTTACAAATGCATTGGGCAATACCTGTTCCCATATTTCCTAAACCGAAGGTCGCAATTTCAAAGTTTGCCGGGACCGCCATATATTACAATAGTTTAGGTTATCATTATCCGGCTTAACGGCCGCCGACTTTGTGTAATTAACGCCGGATTAACGTCTCTATTCGCCTTCGGTGCCGCGCCGCAGTAGGGGTTCGCGTAGACGCGCGCGCGCCAACTAGGTCTTGTTGCGTCCTGGCTGGAAATCGCTGTTTGACCAATCGATCAATACATTAGAACTACCATCCATCCTCGACTGCCAAACACGGTACACTTTTGGAGCCTACAAGGTTGGTCATCGTGCACACGCTCGCGTGGCCAACGACAGTGAGCGGACAGCCGAGTGGGACCGCAGGGTTGTCGCCACATTGCAGAAAAAGCTTTCGAACATTGCGGGTGGCATCCTCCGACAAAAGTGGAACGCCACTGCCATTGCCGTATTCTCTTGCGAAAGCGACAGCTATTCCTGATGGCAGCAACGTTTCAATTTCGCCGAATTTTTTGTAGAAACCCTGCATCGTCAGTTTGGCGTGGGCGGCGGCCAAATGTTTGCCGTCGAGTTTGAAATCCTCGAACGATATTGGCTGATATCCATGCTGCTTTGCATCGTCGACTTTGAGCGCCTGTTGGGTTCGCTGGGTCGCAGCAGCCTCGGCATATTGGTGGCATTGCGCGCGATGCTGCTCTATCGCGTCAAGACGGCGTGCCTGGTCGGCTTCCCTCCGTCGCTGCGTGGCCAGATCGTTCAGTAGCAAAAACGGGTTCAGTAATGCATTCGGATTGTGTGCCTTCTGAGCCCCTGTCGCGGCGATCTGCTGCGCTGCTTGGTTGTCGCAATTGGCCAGAGCTGCCGCGAATACATTGTCAATTGGCCCCTGTGATGGGGCTGTGAATTGTGAAGCGATCTGCTGCTGCGAAGGTTGCGCGGGAGGCGATGTAATTAGGGTCGGCGCCAGCGCATACTTCCCTGGCTTTGGCGGCTTTTTGGCCTCGTCCTTGTTCAGTTCCTCCGCAATCTGTTCGGGCGAAAACTCCTGCGCCTCGGGCCTGGGCGATAGCTTGACGATGTCGGACGGCGTAGCGATTTCGATTTGACCCACATGCTCCACCAGTTCTGCGGGATAACCAAATGAAGCGACGCTCTTGTCAGTAAGTTCAACATTAGCAAGTCCATGGCAAATAAGAAAATATTCTTCGTAGTTACCCTGAAAAACTCCATACCCACCTTCAGGGTGTCCCGGCGCAAGAAGATGTCCGACCCAACCCTTTTCTGGTCCTTTAAATAAGATCGCAGGCAGCTTTTTGGAACAGAATGCATAGCTTTCCGTCGGCTCCGCCCATTTGATTGGCTGCTGCCGATCATAGGTCCCGTTGGGATGCATCAACTCGCCGCGTTCAAACAACGTCTTTATAAGAACCCCGCTCTCGCTAGTCTGGACAATTGCCTTGCTTTTTAGCCGAAGCCAATCGCAGTAATCCATACGGCATCCGCCACGAATAATCGGCGGCTGTGGTGCCTGATCGGGTGCTGATGTTTCTTTTCTGGGCTGCGGGTTCGGGGCAGGATCGCGCTTGTCGAGCAACGCCGCGACTTGGTTAGCGTCGAACTTGGGAGGTGCAGCGGCTTGCGCGGCAGCAAGGTTGGACCATGCCTCTGCAAGCCCCTGGTCGGCCGCTTTGCGATACCACGCTAAGGCTTGCTCACGGTCCCGTGGGACCCCCAAGCCGTTCTCGTACATGACGGCGAGATTATTTTGCGCTGGTGCGAACCCTTGATCCGCAGCCTTGCGTAACCATTCGGCGGCTTGCACTTGGTCCTGCGCAACGCCCTGTCCATTGGCATACGCGACGCCGAGATTATATTGAGCCCCTGCGTAATTTTTATCGGCAGCTTTGCGGTACCACGCTAGGGCCTGCGTGTAGTCATGTGGAACGCCTTCACCGTTCAGGTACAGTGAACCAAGACTATTTTGTGCGGGCGCATAGCCCAGATCTGCTGCTTTTTTATATAGAGTTACAACCGGTCCCAAATTGTTGGTCTTCTGATACCCCCGGCCAAGCTGATACATTAGCGCCGGGCTATTCGGATAAGATTGCAGAGCGGTCGCACACGCAGGAATGGCAAGGGAAGGATCAACTTGCTCGAGCGGAATAGCTGCCGCAGCGTAAGAATTGCATGCCGCCGCGGCTTGGTCAGGGGATTGAGCTCTGACAGCGGGGCTGGACGCCGACAGAAGAGCCGTCCCCGCTACAAGAATAATGATCCCACGCATTGCCGCTCCTCTGGCAACGAGATGAATGCTTTCGTAATGTAACTTAAAAGCGGTCGCCTTAAAACCATCAGCTCTCAGTATTGCGTCCGTGAAGAGGACGCACAAGGGACCGCTTCGGGACGTACTGGCGAAGAACATGCGCCGGCTCCGAGCCTCGCGCGGTTTAAGCCAAGAGGCGCTCGCTCATGAGTGTGGAATCAATCGAACTTATCTGAGCGCTGTGGAGCGCTCGGAGCGCAATATTTCAGTCGATAACATTGCGCGTATCGCTAAGGGCCTTCACGTCGAGGCATGGAAGCTACTCAAGGACGATTGATTCGCTGCGTTTTTGCAACCAACCGAGTATCTCTCTGTCATCCAGCGCAGGGGCATTATAGAATGGAGCCAGCTCCGTTTTTTGACCACACCGGGGGGTGACTGTGATCTAGGCCCGTGCGGGTTTCCGCACGAAACGCAATATCTTGCCCGAGGTGTGCGGAACGGTCGGCCACACCTTCCGCATGGCGGTCCGTTATAAGCTAACCCTGTGATGCCAAATAGCCACAGGGCTGGTTTCATCAAACCCGGTGATCCGTTTGTAAAATGCCCTCAACACTTCATTGTCTCTTCCTCCGTCAACGAGAGGCACGATCGCCGGCCACTCATGCTCTTCAAGCATCTGAATTTCCATCTGGCATCGCCAACAGTAAAGCAATGAAGCCCTGATTGAACCTCAGCTAAATCGTGCTCTCGGCAACTCGTCCCTCCCGATGAGACGACCGTTAATGTTCCTGAATTCCTCCACCACCCTCGGTGCAAATCTTTTGGCGTTTGAAATGCCAATCACGACCGCCGCGTCAGCCTGCCAACTTCGCCGGACACGTTTTGCGTCCTGCAAAAGACCAGCATCAATTGGAATATCGATGTTGGTGGTATATTTGCACTGAATGAGATAAATAATTTGCCCCAGCTCATCTCTTACAACAATGTCTGCGCCGCCATCGCCCGTGCTCTGCGTAAGATTAGCTCTCAGCCCCTCGGAAATCAGTTGATCTCGCACAAACTCCTCGAGCCCGAGATAGCCGGCTCGATCAATTTCAGAAAGTATGTCCTCGGCCTTTCGCTGTCCGCCCGATTTGTTTAGTGCATCTACAAAATCCGCGGCCGTGATCTCTGAAGAAGTAAATATGCTCCGCGAAATTTCTCGGCGTGTGCGTAAAAGATTGTCAAGAACGACGTCATACGAACTGTCTTGCAGCAACGGGTGTATTGCACCAACTGTGTGCACATAGACCGCCCTTGTCGCCCCGATGCGGTATGCGCGATCCGTGCATTGATCTTCAACCGCCGGATTCCACCAGCGATCCAAATGGATTACGTGATTTGCCGCGACAATGTTTAGGCCCACCCCGGCAGCGCGCGGAGAAAGTATCAGCACCGCGAATCCCTTTAACGCGGAGAAGCGATTAACAATCTCCTGCCGCTGACCTGGAATAGTATCGCCACGGATGTACTCGGGTTTAGCGCAAGCGAACCTTTGTTCAATTAGTCGCGACAAAACGGTTTGCATTCGCCTATTGTTGACGAAGATGATGACCTTCTCGTTTCGCACTGCGATTTGTTCGAGCTTACCGAAGGCCTGGCTCAATCGAGCTGACATTTTTATGTATTCATCACCCGGCATGAGCCCACCCGTGACAGTTTCCGGATCAACTGGGTGGAGGGAGATGGACCGGAAATCGTGCAACGCACGGAGGAGTTTGATCCTCCCCGCTTGCGTCGACGCGCTCACATCAGCATAGCGCTGCGCTTGAATGCTCGGCATGATAGCTCGGATCATTGGTCCCTGATGCTTGGGCGGCAGGTCTTTGGCGACGTCTTCTTTGAGACGTCGCAACGCGTAGGGAGGCACGCGACGCCCATCTATGTCAGTTTTTTGTAAGAGCTCGCCCGACAGCTGCTCAAGTGCCCGCTGCCGAGACTTAGGCTCTTGTGACTTTCCGTAGGCCTTCATGAACTCCTTGAGAGGAGCGAAGTAGCCAGGGGCAGTAATGTCCGTTATCGCCCAGAGGTCAGAGATGCTGTTTTCGACGGGTGTTCCTGTCATGGAAAGGACAAAGTCAACGTTCAGCGCCTTCAACGTCGCGTTTATGCGCGTAGTTGGATTTTTTGCTTTCTGGATTTCGTCTAGGACGGCGATACTGAATGGAACTCGCGCAAAACTGATATGATAATCTCGAACGGTCTCATAGGTTGTCAATACCCAGTTGGTTTTGGTTATTTGGGTAGTATCGAGCAACGTCAGGCCGTCCACTGTTGCATTTCCGAGCTTCAGATGTCGAAGCTGATTGCCGAACGCTACAAGGGGCTTGCCTAAACCTTCGTCCAGTGTGTGCTTGTCATGCTCGTCCTGCCAGTTGCGTAAAAGGCTAGTTGGTGCGACGACGAGAGCCGGATTGCCATTCCTAATGATGCCTTCTCGCCGCAATAGCATTAGAAAAGACAAGCTCTGAAGCGTTTTGCCCAGCCCCATATCGTCGGCCAGCAGCACGCCGGGCCAGCCGGCACGGTAGCAATTTGCCAGCCATGCGACGCCGAATTCCTGATGGGCCTTTAATTGCACCTTCATAGCTGGTGAAGAGACATCGCCGAGCCGCCGCTCCGTAAATTGTCTTTTAAATTCGTGGTGATCGAAGTTGCTTTTAGTTTGAAAAATCTTGATGCGGTGTGCGAAAACCTCGGTAGATCTCTCCTCTTTGAGATCACTCTCAGATTTAGGTTTGGATTCAGGTGGTTGAAGGCGTTGAAGCATCGCAAGTAGGCCGGGGGAGTTTGTAGGAATATCCACATCCCCGAGCCGCACCTCTTTCGCTTTTGAAGCTAACGCCGCTTTTACCCGTTCAATCCAGCCGGGCACATCTTCCGGCTTACCGATTACGAGCTTCCCCGACAGCACGACTGAGAAGCGTTCCGGAAGCCAATTGTTCTGTTCTCCTTCTAGGTAACTTAGTTGTGGCGGCATCCATTCTCCAAGGCCAGTAATTCGGTCGGAATATTCTGATGTTTCAAAAAAGATAGCGTCGCCAATGGGAATTTCCTTCTCTTCAAAACCTGATTCCCGATAGGCGTCAGTAATCGTTCGGGACGGAGACATGAGAAAGGCCATACGCTCCTCGAGCGTCGCATTCTGTTTTCGCTTTACGACTTGCAGTGCAGTGCGGACAGAAGGATCGATGTAAAGATATTGACCCGACTCCAGCGCGTACGTCGAATTCACGTCTCGCTGCCCGCGAAATTCTTGAGCAAACTTGTCACTTGCGGCCGGTGTGATAGCCAATTCTGCGCCTAACTCACAATCCTCCGAGTCTTTTCGTCGCATGGGGATTGGGTCGAAGCTGACACTACCGTCGGCAACTGAAGGCTTGAGACCGATCGCGGTCACGTGAGCAATTCTGATCCGTAGCAAATAGTTATCCGACAAAATATTCGACTGACCAGGGTCGTCGGGCAAAAGCAGTCGAAACGCGGCAACTCGTTCAATTTTACCCGCAGAGCTCGTTTCTCCATTGACTGATGCGATCGCTGCGAGGATCGAGAAGAGTAGCCCGGAAATACGATAGCTTTTTTCCCCTGTGTTAAAGACACCCTCGGTAAAGGTCCCCTGTATTCGGACACCGCCCTGAGTTGCGTGGTAGTCGATTTGAAAATTACTAGTTCCGAGCGAACCACGACTTTTAATGTCGAGTTGATAGGGGAACGCTGGAGGAAGGTTTAGCCCCGCTGCGTCGCTATTGTGAAGTTCAGCCGCAGCCACAAAGCTAAGGAATTTGCTACACGCGTCATACCGAACAAGCTTTCCAGCCTGCTGCAGCTCGTCAATGATAGCACCAGCAAGGGGATTGAGGCCGCTAGTCCCCGCTTCCCAACTGCTAACCGGCTCGAATGAAGACCTCCTCTTGAGTAGACCCTCTTTACGCCGGCCAATATCAAGCCGATAGCCGTTGTCCACGAAGTCCGCGCGGACCTCGAGCATGTCAAACGCTCACACCGGTGTGATATTCGATCGCATTGCGTGCCCACGTCATCCAGTGACCATTCTCATAGTGAATTAAGGCGTCTCGAAACTCATTTCCGACTTTTATCCGAACGCTACCGTTTCGCAGCGCCGAGCTAAAATACTCCGGCAAATGGAATTCCGGAGCTGTCGTATTGTCAACTTTCCAGAACTGCATGGCACCGCTATGGCTCCACTCTGCAATAACAAGGTCGCCAAGTCGCATTAATAGAACCGACTGATTAGGTAGCGCGCGCTTCAGGGTCGCCCATTTCATATACTCGGCATTTTCCGTTTGTCTGCGCATTCTGCGGGCAATGGCGCTCGCATCGGACGCCAGAATTAAGGTCAAATCTGAGATCACGCCCTTTTCAAAATACTGCAACCAAAACCGCTTTCGAGGTCTGAATTGCCTGTCTTCTGCTGTGGTCTCTATTATCCTAACGAAAAGATCCAAATACTCAATTGACAGCCACCGTTTAATAGTTGCGACGCATTTGTCACTTCGGAACTTACCGTCGTTGCCTCTAAGACCAGGCCATTCTCCAATGCGTGGGTCTCCATACTTTGAAACGAGCGTACCCATGAGAAGCTTCTGCACCTCCGGTGATGGCACCTCTGAATCAAATGGCGAGAGCATCGCGTGGTAGTACTCGCCAATCGGCGTTGAGTTGATCCCACCAAAAACCCAATCAAGGAGGCGCTGAAGTAGTTTAGCGTCCGAACTTTTCACTCCCACGCCAAGCGCCGCCAATTTCAACTCGGTGCCGTACTTAGAGGCAAGAATGTTGGTGTTAATCCCTATTGATAAGCAATAGGTCTGGATATCTCTCGCACGGCAAAGCTCCTCACCGAGCGTCTGCAAATGACCATCGCCTGCAAGAATGCCCGAACGCTCCGAAAAAGAGCAAATGTTAGCCGGCAAGGCCCTTACGTGCCGCGCCACAAATGCACGTACTAACGACCGCGCCCTTTGCTCATCGTATGTCGCCAGCAAAGCCCTAAAGGTCCCACGCAGCAAACGCCGGTCTTGGCGGCGCTCTATTTCAGCGAGTATTTGGCTAATTTCGCTCGGGGCAATTAATCCGCTGCTGCCAATAGCCGCGGTAATGAAACGTATGTCGCGGCGATCCAGCAGTGCCGCATCGTCTGCTTTAAATGAGAATAAAACGCGCCGTATCCGATCTTCAGGTTGTTCGCTGATCCGCTCCGGACCGTCAAACTTTAGGCATGCATCCTTAAGCGCCGCGCCGTTTCGCAGCTCGAGCCGCTTAAAGCGCCTAGTCGGGAAATTGTTGAGCGCTTTGAGAAGATGCATCATCGACCTAAAAGTGCGCGCACCGCATCTAGATTCTCTGTGCGGGGGGAATACATCAACAAGCGTAGGTCTATGCGACGATTGCTCCGTTTTCCTTCATTTGTCGCGTTGGAAAATGCCGGTCGCGTATCCCCGAATGCCGCTGGATTAATAAGTGGGGAACTGCCTTGGCCCAGTTGCAAACCCTCTTGACTGGGCGAAATGCTGAACATCTCCATGAGTTGTGGTTGATATTCATAAATGGCTTGAACAGTCTTAATTGCACGACGTGCTGATAGGGAGAGATTGTCTTTTATGTTCCCCTCGACCGCGCCTGTAATCGGCACATTGTCGGTGTGGCCTTCAACGAAGGCCGCGTCGATAAAAATAGCGTTCGGGTTGCAGACCTCGTTCGGGTTACTTTCCGGGCCCACGCTGAAGCACGGTAACACTTTGGCAAGAGCCGCCGACAAGGCCTTGACCGCGTTCGCACTCGGCGAATTTGCAACAATTGTCGAGCTGCCTTGAGGAAACAGCATGTCTCCCGATAGCCGAAGAATTCCTTGGTCTGCAATGACTCTTACATCACCTTCCTTGATTCCCGGGACATTTTTCATGCTGTTTTGTAAGGCGTTTAGAATACTCTCGCGCGCCGAGTCGGCCATTTTGAGATACTTTTCTAGAGGGTTCTGATTAAGGCGTCTAATCTCATCCTTCAGCCGGTCACGCTCCTCGATCACCGCGCGATGCTCCGAAAGCGAAACCGTAGGCTCGCTGGTGTTTTGGATTCTAAAAACGAAATACATAAGTAAAATAATAAAAACGAAGAGCATGCCGACCATAATGTCGGTCATTGAGACGAAATAACTTTCATCACCTTCGCTCTCATATTGGTCGCTATTAAGAGACATTGTTTTATCTGCAGGCCTAGAGCTATGCGCGGAAGTTGGTGACGGCATGAAGGGGTAAGGCGGCGTATCGTGGGGGTGTTCAACGCCTCCACTTCTCCACCAAAGGAGTGATACGCCGTGACCGAGACTAACGTCATCAAGCTGGCTCAGCCAGGGACCTTCACCGATTCGCTCACTGAGATTTTGCGCAACGGGGCGCGTGCCCTGCTGACGCAGGCCGTCGAGACGGAAGTCTCCGACTTCCTGGGGCGATATGCCGATCTCAAGACCGAGGCGGGCCACCAGCGCGTCGTGCGTCACGGGCATCTGCCCGAGCGAGAGATCATGACCGGCATTGGATCGGTGGCCGTGCGCCAGCCACGCGTGCGCGACCGGGAGGCCATCGGTGGTGAGCGGATACGGTTCAGCCCGACCATTCTGCCGCCCTATGCCCGGCGAACGAAGAGCCTCGAAGTGCTGATCCCGATCCTCTACTTGAAGGGCATCTCCAGCGGCGACTTCGAGGACGCGTTGGCCGCCTTGCTCGGCAAGGACGCCGGCGGGCTATCCGCTTCGACCATCGCGCGCCTGAAAGAGGCCTGGGTCGACGAGCACGCCCGCTGGCGCGATCGCGACCTGTCCGCCAAACGGTATGTCTACGTCTGGGCTGATGGCATCTACGTCCAGGCTAGGCTCGAAGATGACGCGCAGTGCCTGCTCGTGATCATCGGCGCCACGGCCGAAGGCAAGAAGGAACTGGTTGGGCTTGCCGACGGCATCCGCGAGAGCGCTCAATCCTGGAAGGAGCTGCTACTCGATCTCAAGCGGCGCGGTCTGACGATCGAACCGCAACTTGCCGTCGCCGACGGTGCGCTCGGATTCTGGAAGGCGATCGACGAGGTGTGGCCGAAGACGAGAGCGCAACGCTGCTGGGTGCACAAAACCGCGAATGTCTTGAACAAGCTACCGAAGAGCCTGCAGGCCAAGGCCAAGCGCGCATTGCAGGATATCTGGATGGCAGAAACCAGGAAGGCCGCCGACACCGCACTCGATGCGTTCATCGAAACCTACGGCACAAAGTACGAGAAGGCGGTCGAGTGCCTGACGAAAGATCGCGACGCGCTCTTCGCCTTCTACAACTTCCCCGCCGAGCACTGGAAGCATCTACGCACGACAAACCCGATCGAGAGCACGTTCGCGACCGTCCGCCATCGAACGGTCCGATCAAGAGGTTGCCTCTCAAACAAGACCGCCCTCGCCATGATCTTTAAGCTCGCACAAGCCGCAGAGAAAAGTTGGCATCGTCTCCGCGGTCACGACCAGTTGCCGAAACTTATCATCGGTGTAAAGTTCAACGACGGAATCGAGGCCATCAGATCGCAAACTCAAACCGCTGCCGCCTGACCTCGCTCGTCACCAAGATTCGGCGATAGCTCGCAGGCCTTTCTGCCGCCTTAAGCACGCCCATGGAGTCAGTTAGATCATCAATCAGCTGCTCGAATTGGTTTACCGCTCGCGCGAGCGCTTGATCCATAGTTGTGAGCTGCTCACCCATCTGCCTGGATTGCAATTCCAAATGCGCGCCAATTGAGGTGAAGACACCCGCAAGCTTCTCGTCGACAGCATCAAACCGTTGGAGGTGCTGCGACATCTGCTGTTGAAGTGTTGCAATTGTCGCGCGGATCACTTCCTGTGACTCGCGAACCGTGCGGGAAGTCTCTGCGGCCGCGTGCGTAAGATCACCCACGCCAGTGAGTATCTTCTCGAGGTTGCCGTCGACAGCTGAGCTTGCCCTGGTGACACTATCCGAGGCCGCGGCAATCTGCGAGGAAATGGCAGAAAGATTGCTCCCTACCTTCTCGTTTTGGGCAGTCAAAGCTGAAAGCGATTTTACATATTCGTCGCCGTTCTCTTCGATTTTTGTGGCCAACAGGGCCTGCTGTTGTGTCGCGATGGCGCCCACATTCTTTATAGACTCAGCGGCCACACTGAGACGTACGGGTAGGTCTTTTAGCGCAGCGGCAATGCCTCCAATCGCCTCACTTGCCTGGCTGAGGCTACCGTCGAGGGCGGTTCTCATGGCGTCACCCACAGCCTTACCCGCTCCCTCACCAGATGCGTCAACTAACCTCGCAAAGGAGACGGCAATTTCAGAGAGCTTATCAGTGAGGCCGTCATTGCTAGTTTGAATCGCAGAACGGACAGCATCTCCGATTTTCATCGCAATATTAGTATTGAAGAGTTTCAACTCATCCAGGCTGTCCTGTTGAACTGAGAGTTGCTGCTCAGTGATAGTCTGCTCGCTCACGTACAGAAGTCGCTCGTCCAGAGCATCATTGATTTTGTGCACGAGCGCGTGGAGATGCTTGAGGACTAGCTTGATAAGTATAGAGAGGACCAGCGATGCGACGAGACCCGCCGCGGAAATATAGAATTTTGCCGCCGCCGTGGTCAGAAGGCGACTTAAAGCGGCCTTTATTTGTTCCTGATCAATTGCGCTTGTTAGACTCTGTGTGGAGAAGGTGAGCGCTGCAATAAGCCCGATGAACGTTCCAAGAAGTCCCAAGCCGACGAAGAAGTTTGGCAAGCCGCGTACAAAATCATACTGAACATGAAGATTGCGGGAGTTGAAAAAGTTATTTGGCCGAACTGGCGCAATAATTATCGTGTGCTGAGAGGGTCCGCGGCGGATCAGCGTTTTGCAGAATTCCTGCCACGCAATGGACGTGACCTTGTTGGAGGCTAGAGCAGCATTAACAGTGTCATATCTGCTCTGAAAAGTCGCTCGCTTCTGCTGCGCTGATTCTCTGTTAGAACTACCCCTAATAACATTCAATGCGGTGCGCAGTCGGTACGCTTGTATAGCTGCAAAGCAGATAAAGCTGATCAGAACCGCAAGCGCAATAAGCAACAGGGCCGTTGCTAGCTTTGGTCCAAAGTCTGGAGTTCCGAAAGGAACAAGCAGTGCAGCATATACGGAATATATGTCGTTATACGCGGAATGAACGTCGGCAAGAATCGTATTCATTAATCACACAGCAGTTGAATTCCATACCGCTCGGCGCGGCTCCCTACCGGATCTTTTGTCTCTGGATTGCCTGAGAAGGTACAGGGGAAGCCAACCCACGCTCCCGGACCTCCAAGCCCTCCGCGACCGTGATTAGGATCATAGCCTTAGAGCGTTTGAATTGCACGCGTGTCGAGGCTGCGTAAGGTAACAACCTTGACCAGATGGCTCGCCATCTCTGGATTCGCCGGCATACGCCGTTTGATCCAATCGTGAAATCCGCGGGATGAAACTTGTCCGCCTGAGCAAACTCTAAAACCTTGCGATCGATGACCGGCCGCGGCGACTCCATTAAATCGTACACGAGCCCATGCTTGCCACGTGAACTCCGGTGCAAAATTCCAATTTTCGGATCGAGGCCAGCCGCAACGACCTGCATGTCGACTTGGTTGTCCAAAATGGCGTACCCGTAATTGAGCATCGCATTGACTGGGTGCGTTGCATTTCGGTTGGGATGAAATTTGTTGCCCAATTTCGACGAGCGCCGTCCGACCTGATGCCAATCATCGGGGATGGGGCGTCGATCAAAACCCTTCCATTTTATGGGACGCGTGTACCAGGCGTTGAAATATGCGTAGCGGTAGCGAGGCCAACCGGACCCGCCAACGATAATCTACATCGGTCGGCTCGTGCTCGTTGCTCATCGTCGGGCCATTATGACGGTGCTACGTCAAGGCGTCGGCAAGCCAATGCTGGCGGGTATTGGGTTTGGTAAATAGGCGCCTGTGCGCGTCGGCTTCCAGGCCGACGGTAATCCGTGCAAACCATCCGAACGCATCCTCGCGGTCATCGATCTGAATAATTTTCTTGCCGTTTTCGAGGATCTTGCCGAAGTGCGTCGTCCGCTCATTCAAACTCGTGCCAACGACAATCATTACATCGCTTCGGAACTCGCTGCTTCGAACTCAACATTCTCTTTGCCGGTCTTTGCATGCAGAGGTCAACGACTGCTTGGTTAGGTCAACTTCCTAATGAGTCGAAACATCTCTGCTTGATATCGGGCATCTTGAAGTGCGCTGTGTGCGCCCGCGAGCTTGGGCTGGACACGCGCAGCAATGCGGCTGGACCTCGTCTCGTCCCACGTGCAATTCGTTACGCCCATGTAGAGCGATTTGATGTCCAATGCTGTGAAACCGAATGGATTTTCGCCTAGGTACTTATGGAAGTAAAAGTTGACAAACGACCAGTCGAATGCGGCGTTGAAGCCCACAAAGACACGGCGCCGATCGCGACCAGAGGTTTTACGGATCCACTGGTGGAAGACTTCCATTGCTCGAGCGGGCTGTAGGCCGATCTGCTCCAATTCATCCAGGGTGAATCCCGCGATCTCAAGCGCCTTCGGATCGAAATTGCGATTAATAGGCTTTACGAGGCATTCGAACGTCGAGTTATCGTCGTCCACATCGCAAGCGCCTATGCTCAGAAGACTGTACTCTCCGGGGATCGGGCCCGCCGCCTCCACGTCGACCGAAATAAAGATCTCGTTCATGGGATCAAAGGCTCGCTTCCGACGAGCGGTGGTCGACTCCGCACCGCTTCCCAATGAGTACGAAAATCACGGCGCCGGTCGTCGACACCGCCGGATGGATTCCAATGGTGGCCGCCAAAGGAGACCAGATCGAAAGGATGCTTGATTCCGGCCTTTCCGAGAAGAAGGGTCGGCAGGCCGCGTCCCAGGGCATATCCCAGCTCGAGAAAACAGTTGGGTCGTTCGCCGGTGATGTCGGCAATGACGACGCTGCTTCGGTGAAGTCGCTCGAATATCTCCTGATCGATGCGGTTGTATTCGTAGGGGCTCTTGCCGTCGACCACCGTGAGCTTAAAGCCGAATTCGTCCTCGACGACGGGCTGAACTACGGCGTCGAAAAATTCCTGCACTGCCGCAAACTCCGCATTTGCTGGATCGAGCAGCCGCACGCCGAACGCCGTCGGCTTTCTGAGAGACTCCAGAACGTCAATCACCGTCGCGACCCGCTTCGTCGTGTCGCTCCGGCCGAAGTTGAGCCGATTGATCCAACCGTGGGCATCCAGAGACCCGTCAGTCTTGAACAACCGCACCGCTTGGCTGCTCACGAGTCCGAAATCGAACAGGCGTAATGAGCCTCTTCCTGGCGGACATAGCTTGAAATTCAGCGGAACAATCGGCTTGCCGGCGTCGTGATAGAGGTTGGCCAGATGAAGCACGCCTTCGGTGCCGCCGAACGCGACGAGGATGTCGCCGCATCGCGCCTGCGCCTCCATCCGCTTGGCTGGCCATGTTCCACTGCGCCGCATTCTCGATCTGCACGGCGTTCGAGATTGCACGCAGCTCGATCCCACAGGCCGACGAACTCGGGCGGGATTTGATCCTCGGTCTTGTGGTGCTGGACCGCGATCGCCATCGGCCCGGGCGCACCGGCCGGCCGGCTGGGCGAGGCTCGCTTCGAGGGTCTGCCAGATCAGCCAATCGAAGCAGATCGGCAGGCCGTCCGCCGCGCGCGTCGGTTCCGCGATCCACCGGGACGACGAAATTTGCGCCGCGCGCGCACCAGCTCCTTCACCAGTAGCCCGACAAATTCTCGCGCGTCGTCGACCTCGGCCGCCGCTCGCGACCGACGTCATCGACGATGCTGCCGGCGATATGGATCCGCCGGCCGAAGAGCGGAGAGCGCGCCATCAGTCGATCCTCCATGACCGGCGACGGCTTCGAGCGGTCGCCACCGCGGTCTTAGGTGCTCGAACCGCAGGGCCTTGTCGGGGAAAGGCCTTGGCAAGCGCCGCCGGATAGAGACGGGTGCGGATGTCGGAATAGGTCCAGCCGGGATGCTTTGGCCGTCGCCGCCGTCGCGCTCACCAGCTGGCCGATTTGCGCGTCGCGACAGCGCACAAGCGCTGCCAGATCCATCGGCGAAGAGCTGACGCCGCTCCTCGTCGGACGGCCGCCGGAATTCCTCTATGATCGCCGCGCGCCGCCGCAGGGCGGGGTCGACCACCGACAAGCGGTTGGTGCAGAGGAAGACGACGATCCGGCCGCCGTATTGGCGCAGATCGTCGACGCACTGGATCAACGTGTTCACCGCCACCTTGTCTTCGTGGTGGCTATGCTGCTGCGAGCGCGCGCGCCGCCAGGCTGTCGCCCTCGTCGATGATCAGGATGGCGCGGCGGTGCTTGCCGGCCGACTCCACCACCTTCTTGAACGCTTCGGCGATCAGGGTGCCCATCTCGCCGACCATGCCGCTGCCGCGCACCCGGTTGCTGAGCTTGAACAGGATCAAGTCCTCGCTGCGCGCCTCGGCCACCAGGCGATTGGCCATGCATTCGGCCATCGCCGTTTTGCCGGTCCCGACGTCGCCGTGAAAAATGACCAGCGGATATTGCTCGGCGACGAGATCGCAGATCGCCAGGCGCCCGCCGTGGATGCTGCCGGTTCCAGGCTGCCAGCTCGCCGACGTTCAGCAGCAGGCGGAGCTGTTCGTGGACACGGGCGTAGCGCGCGTCGAAGCCCAGCAGGGTCTTCTCCGCCGCGGCCAGGGCCTCGTCGGGAAGCGGCGTCTCGCTGTCAAAGATCTCGGTTGGTTCACGCGGCCCAATCCTTTCGCTGCATGCCGTAGGCGTTGCTGGCGTAGTCGCGGCCGCCGCCGACCTTTGAGGCGCTGTGGCTGGTGTCGGCGTTCGTCGGCGACCAGTTGATCTTCAGCTGCCCTTGATGGCGTCCTTCGCGGCTGCCACGGGTGTAGGCGCTGGTGTAGCCGAGGATGATGCGCAGGTAGGGTCGGCCACGCTTCGGCCAAAGCACCCCGCCCGGTCGGCTCATGGTGAGACCGCCGGCGTCGGTGTCGACCTCGAAGCGGGTGGCCTTCAGCTCGACGCCGTGCTGAAGAGCGTGACGTCGACGTATTTGAGGTAGCCGCCTTGGCCAACAGCTCGACATCGTGCGCGTAGTTTGCGCGCGTCCTCGGTCCAGCCGCCGGTGCTGTCGGCGATCATGATCAGGTCGGCTTTCACCCGGCGGACGACCCTCTCGATATCGAGGAAGGTGTAGGTCGCGGTTTCGGTCTGCGATCTGGCTCACGCCTCAGCCTCCATCTTGAAGCGAGGTCCGAAGATTTCCTTCCAGACCTCGTTGTCGTTGTCGGCCGAGGCGAAGTTGACGGTTTCCCAGGCCTCGTGCGCCGGCCACGATCTCCTGGCGCTCACTCTCGGTGATGCGGCTGGCGACGTTGTTGCTACTGCAGACCGGATCGAGGATCACGACCGGCTCGGAAAACGGGGAATAAAGCCCACGTTCTCCGGGAATCTGATTTTGTCCTTCAGGCCCGACTGGGCGATGTAGAGCAGGAAATTGCGGAACCGCTGCTCGATCGATCCGGATTTTCCGTCCTTGGCCAGGATGTAGGCCATGATCAGCTCGATCGCGAAGGACTTCAGCGGGAGAGCTCGGCATGGTTGCGCCATTTCTTCGCCATGCGCACCAGCGTGCGGAATTCCGCGTCCTTGTCCTTGCGGTCCCGGACGAACTTGATCTGGCACGGCGCGCAGGTCTCGATCCTCGAACCGTCTCGGTTGAACTGCCAGCCATAGCCAGGGCGCGGGTCCTCGATCACCGGCACGATGTCGACGCTGAGGCCGGACCCGACGAATGTGCACCGTCGCCGCCTTGCGCTGGATTTCGAAATCCTCGACCGATTTGTTCGGGTAGATCTCGATCAGGAGCGAGTGAAGCGTCGCGCTGAGGCTCTCGAACGTCTCGCTCTCGATGCTCTTGCCGGCGACGTAGAACACGACGTCGACGTCGACTGGGTCCGCGCTGGTCCGACGGAGAATGGTGTACTTGGCGAAAGATCCCGCCTTCACGACCTTGGTGATGTTGATCTTGGTCTTGGATCGGACCGTCTTGCTCAATTCAGCAATGAGGCGGTCAACCTGCCCGTGGTACGCGGTGCGCTTGTCGGCCGGCAGCCGCAGCACATTGCTGTCGTAGCTCCCCAGCTCGGTGTCATTCAACGGCATTGCAGGCCTCGCTTTCGGAGCCGGATGCCGGATCGGCCCTTTCAGTTGCTATGAACTGGTTATCCGATCGCGCTGCCATGCGCAAGTATACAAACTTATTATCATAATGTTTTGTAATACAAACTTTTTTGTTTGTGATATTGACGCGCGAGTTGATTTCCCATTCTCTGGCCCACATGAGTGATTTGGAAATCTACCGACTGATAGGGTCCCGCATTGCCACGCGGCGCAAGGATCTGCGGCTGAAGCAGGTCGAGGTCGCCGCGCAGATCGGGCTGACGAGGGCGTCCCTCGCCAATATTGAGAAGGGACGCCAGAAGATCATGTTGCACCAGATCTACAGGGTCGCCGAAGCACTGAGGATCGAATCGATCCTAGACTTGGTGCCGGCGCATTTCTCGACGTCCGTGCCGGACAAGCCGGTCGTATTTGCGAAAGACGATATGAGAGAAGATCTGAGAGCCCAGGCTGAACAATTCGTTCGGCGCGCACCGACAAGGCGATGACAATGACCGACATCGCAGCGGCGAGAGCACGTGCCACCGAGCTCATCGAGCAGATCGGCGTCAAGACCCCGCCAGTCCCGGTGGAAAGGATCGCGAAGCAGCTCGGAGTTGTCGTGCGATACTCCCCATTCGACGACGAGCTTTCGGGAATGGCTTTCCTTAAGGAAGGCGTTGCCATCATCGGCATCAATTCCAATCATCATCCGAACCGCCAGCGTTACTCGCTTGCACACGAACTGGCGCACATCTGCCTGCACCGCTGGCATCTGGAGGCAGGCGTTCACGTGGACCAAAGTTCGGTCAATTCTCTCAGGAGAGACCTCGTCTCCGCGGAAGGGACGAATCCGCTAGAGCGCGAGGCGAACGCATTCGCTGCAGAATTGCTGATGCCGCGGAGGCTGCTGGCCGGTGCACTGGACGAACGGATGCTCGATCTCGATGACGATCGCCTTCTCGCCTTGGCAAAGCGGTTCAAGGTCAGCCTGATGGCGCTGCAGTACCGGCTTCAACAAATCTGACAGGCGGACCTGCGTGGCGTTCGTCCTCTACGACGTCGAAACCTCGGGTCTGAGCACGCGCTTTGACCAGATCCTCCAATTCGCCGCCGTCAGGACCGATGCCGATCTCGTCGAGACCCACAAATTCGAGACACGATCGCGGCTCATGCCGCAAGTCGTCCCATCACCAAGCGCGCTACACATCACTGGTACAACACTTGACGAAGCGAACAGCATATCTCGGCCGTCGCATTATTCGATGGTGTGCGAAATCGCGAAGACGCTAGCTTCCTGGCGCAGTGCCACGTTTCTTGGATTCAATTCGATCCGTTTCGACGAGGAATTCTTGCGGCAGGCTTTCTATCAATGCCTGCACCCTATATTTTTGACCAACACCAACGGCAACGCGCGGGCCGACGTGCTCAATCTGATGCGGGCCGCCACGACGCTGCACCCCTCGGTGATCTGTCCCGGCGTCGAGATCAACGGCCGTCTCAACCACCGTCTGGACGCGCTCGCTGCGGCGAACGGAATCGCTCAGGGCAACGCCCACGAAGCCGCGGCGGACGTCTATGCGATGCTCGGACTATGCCGGCTCGTACGCGATAGAGCCCCCGGGCTCTGGTCGACCTTTCTACGTTTTTCGTCGAAGGCCGCGGTCCTCGATCTTGTGCGCGACGAGGATGCCTTCGCTTATTTCGACTTCTTCGGAACTCCGCGGGTGATGCATTTTCTGACGAAGATTGGAACCAAGCCGAAAGACGCGAACGTACACTACTGCCTCGATTTGGGTTGTGACATCGACGACCTGCGCAAGCTCGACCATGCGGCGCTCGCCGAACGGATGGTACAGGAGCCGCGGCCAATCCGACGACTCAAAGTCAATGCCTCACCGCTGCTATATCCGTTGTGGGACATCGATACCGACCGCTACCTCGATCTGACAGAGGACGAGCTACGGCAAAGAGCATCGTCGGTGCGCAGCGACGAGGAGTTCATGGCGGCGCTGACGCGGGCCGCCTCATCGCTCGAACCGGTCTACCGTTCATCTGAGCACATCGAGTTACAAATCTACGGCGGCGCCTCCTTTTCCGATACCGATGTCGAACTATGCCGACAGTTTCATGCAAAGCCTTGGGACATGCGACTCAAGATTATTGCTCAGTTCACCGATCCGCGTCTGCGGCGGCTCGCACGCCGACTTATCTATTTCGAACGCCCGCATCTCTTTGAGGAGGAGGCGCGATCCACTATCGCCGAAGACATCGCAACGCGCCGACGTGGAGAAGGAAACTATGCAGACCCGCCCTGGATGACAATCAATCAAGCCTTGTCCGAGCTCGAAGCCATCGACGGAGGGGTCTCAGACGTGTTCAAGAGGGGGTTTCTCGCTCTGCGGTAAGCGCGGCCGATTTGGCCGTCTTGGGGCCGGGGCCGCCGATTCTTGAGCCTCGCACCGGAAAATGCAGCTCTTGGCGCCGCGCCTCATCAACCGGCCTTCGCAGAAACGCGAAATGATCGATATTCCGCGACAGGTCGATCTCTTTTTCATTGATGTAGTGTTTCTTCCATCGGGCCGAACGCATCATCCTCGCGGTGAAAGCCGGTTCGATAAAAATCCGCGAAGTCTTCCAAACTCGTAAGCCGCCAGGCGAATCCATTTCCGCAGAAAACGAGGACGCCGACGCCTGGGCGCTTCTTCTTGGCCTCAGTGAGGCGTGATTCAAACTCCGTTGTGTATTCGAGGAACCGCGACCGCGAAGCGTACTCGTTGCCGTGAATTGCACCGCCCATACCTTCGCGTGTGACCACGTAATCCACCGTCTCGGGATGATACTTCTTGAGACGTAGATATTTTTGCCAAGCCTCTTCCGAATCCACCGTCTTCGGCCGAACCGTCTTCACTTCAACGTAGAGATTGTCCTTGCCGCGATCGACCACGAAGTCGATCTTCCGTCCGTCCGATAGAATGTCAGGTTCATATTCGAGTTTGCAGTCCTTGAGATTCTTGTCTTCGAGAAGCTCGGCGGCCACGGCGATTTCGTTTGCCACTTCAGTAAGCCGCCGATCGTCCATGTCTGCCGGGCTCGCTAAGCAGGCCTGAACTGCCGCTTCAAACTGATCCCACAGTACTTTACCGCGTACGATCCGACTGTTTGGCCCAGCGATGGCGTCGTGATATTCGGCGCGCACCTCCCCGGCGAAATGCCTGACATCGATTTGCCAATAGATCACATCCACAATGTGCTTGACCCGTTTGAGCATGCCGCGCGTCGCTGGAATGTCCGGCACCTGAAGCGACAATTTGCGACCATGATAACTCCGGTAGCTGATGCCGGGTGAGAGCGTGAAGATAGTCACCGGCCTGCCGAACGGCGTTGTTACTGATTGCCATGAACTTAGCTATCCGCGCAAACGTGCAAGCGGCGAGTAAGATCAACCTATACGGTTCATGGTCTTCAAAATACGAGAGGCATTGCTTGAGCAGAAACTGAGTGGCCGACTCCAGATCCGCGTTAGCCTGATTACCTCGTGCCAGCCAAGCGGGAAGCCCCTGAATGGTCGTTCGTCGTTCGCCCAGACGCATCAGGTAAGTGAGTGCCTGCCCCATGTACATGTCGTTCACGACCCGCGAATAGTAAGGGAAAATCCGCGGAACCACGCCCCAAGTACCGGGCTCGCTCAGGGCAACGAGTCGTAGGTTCACGGCATTCACGATCGGAATGGGTAACGTCTCCATGAAAAGATAGAGTTCGGTCAACTCTACCACCGAAGCGGTGGACGCGAGTTGAAGTTGCTCGGGCGTGTCGTTCTGAATCGTCTGCCGGAAATTCTCGACGACCCGCTGGCGCTTCCCGCCGAGGCGACGTTCCAGCAAAGTAGAGAATTCCTCCACCCGATTCATGTTGAATTCTTTGTCGAAAACCTTGTCTATGAGGCGGACGATGCGGCGCTTTTGGAAGAACCAGACTTGCATCGGCTCCAAGACAGCTCGAATTCTGTCGAAATCGCGAACTAGGCTCTTTATGGCTACGCGCAGAACGGGAGTTTCAACACTCACCTCACGATCAAACACCTCTAACTTCAACCCGTCGCAGAGAGCTACGAGTGCGGCGTTGACTTTCGGATGAACTGAATACTCAATTGCTTGGCTCAAATCCTCGTAACCGAACTGGGTGGATCCGTACCGGGGCCTTTTTGCCTCAATCAGCCAGAAATTCTCGTTCCAAAGAGTAAACTGATAGTCGGGATAAAGATTTTTATCGAGAAACTTTAGTGGGTGTTCCAGGTCCGCCGAAAATATCGTGCCCTTCTGATAGCCCAAAGCCCGAACGATAGGATCGATAATGAATGATCGCACCTCGGCTTCGTTAAAGCCGTCGACGTTTAGATTCTCGATCTTTTGAAGGTCCGCCACATGCTCAGGCGCGAGCGGATCAAGGTTCTTTGATAAAAGAAACTGGTCCAGATCAATCGGGTTCGTGAGAATATCATCGAGGGTCATGCAGTTCTTTCTTCAGATCAGTACGCAAACATACATCACCTCATTGACGCGAAGAGCCTTGTCAGCGCGCATCGGTCGCGGATCGAACTCAGCCCGATTAGCAGCGGGGCCACGATCGAGTGAGCGGGGTCAGTTGCGTTCCTACGGCGCCGTCGCGGCTCTCACCGACAAAACTATCGACGTTTATGTATGTGCAGCGCTTGGTGTCGCGAAAGGGGCTGTAGCGCCGCTTCAGTGACGCACTTCGACAACTTCCGCGCGATTTCCCGCCAATTGCTTCCCCCTGCTTCCCCGAAGATCAGAGGAAGGGCGTGCCTGCGATTGCGGCCCCTAACTCCTTGTGAAGTGTGAAGACTTGGAGGGGGCGAAGCGAGCCGAACCGTCGAGCCCAACCTTGGCAAGGTTGTTCTCAACGTCCGGATCAGGTGCGGCGGTACCTTTTGGCCGCGCCAATACAACTCATGCTGCGTCACCCAGCCGGCGCCATATCTCCAGCTCATCCGGCTCGCCGACGACGCGCACCAAAGCACCAGCTGCGGCATTCGCGATGTCGTCGTGCGCGCCCAGCGCGTGATCGATGCTGTCGCGGCCGCCGCGAGCCGTCCGGCGCTCGAGCCCGGAGATCTGACTGACGAGCCGCGTGTGGTCGAGCAGATCGGCGCGCCCGCTGTTTAGGATCGGCAGGAAGTCGCAGTAAATTTCAGCCTTCGGTCGCTCCGCAGGCCGGTATTCAATCGAATGGACCCGGAACCGCTCGCGCGGCCACTCACCCGCGTAGCGGTCACCCTCGACCGAGCGCACGCCGTATGTGCGAAGCAGCGCCGAGAACTCCTCCACGACCGCCTCGGGCGAGAACGGTGGCCGGCACTCGCGCAGCGCGTCGAGAATGCCGCGGCCGTCCTTATCGCGATGCGCGATCGCCAGGGTCATGGAATCGGCCGACCCGCCCGACGGATCAACGAACGCCACGTAAGAAGCGCCGCTCGTTGGCGGCAACTCGTGGCGACCGGGTACGATAGCGCCCTCGACCACCTCGCGCGTCAGGAAGGTCTCAATGTCGACGCGGAATTCGGCGCCGTATTCCGCCGCCGCGTTCGCTGGGTCGGCTTCGATGGCATCGTCAATCACCGATTGCGGTACGGTGGGATTCATCGTCCGCGTAGGGGCTTTCCAAACCAGCGCGGAGCTGTCTTTACCGTAGTGGCGGCGGAAAGAATTCCACAACACACCGCGGCGGGCGTAGGGTGAACTCGCGCAAAGCAACATCGCTCTGGGAATTGTAGCCATCGCTGGCCGAATGGCCGCCACGATTTCGTCGTCAGGATTTGCTGAATCCTCACTGCGCCAAAACGCGATCTCATCGCACAGCGCTGCGACCAGCGTGTAGCCGCGGACTGTGCGAAAGCTCGCCGTCTGAATCTCTATGGTGATCCCGTTCGTGAGGTCGATTGCCTCGGTCGTCTCGCGCTCGACCATGGCCCAAAGCATTGGCACGTTGAACAAGAAAGCTCGCACGTAGCGAAAGAGAACCCTCGCCTGCCGGCGCTCGGTCGCGAGCACCATGACGGTGCCGCGCTCTCCTGGCGCGAGGTAGATCCCCCAATCGTTGAACGCAGCCAGAAAGACTGCGACCAGCGCCAGAATTAAACTCTTTCCGGATCGTCGACCACAAACTAGCCAAGCTTCCTGCGTGCCGCCGCTGGGCGGCGTTGGGCGGCCCGTGCATTGCTCGAACAGCTGCCGGGCGTCCTCGTCCATCGGCAGACCAAACAATGCGCGCAGGAACACAAACCACGAGCGCCAAGTCGATCGATCACGAAACCAATTGCCGAACAACTCTTGGTCACGGCAGGCGTCGAGGATGTTGATCTCGGGATAACGCCGTTTCATGGCACGCCCTCAAGCGCGTCGCGGATCGTAACGGAACGCATCATGCGGTGTTGTCCTGATGTGCGCTCTCGGTGGCGCGTCGTGCAAGATGTTCGGCGAGCGTGGGGACGCGCGGCGGCTTGCGCGCGATCCCGATGGCTTCAAGGTCACGGCGCAGGCTATTCGCCCAAGCAAGAAACTTGCCGTCTTGCTGCGCGTCGAGCGCGTCGGGCGCGAGGATTTGCTGGACCATCAATTCGAGGCGTAGCGCTTTGATCGCGGCAGCCGAGACAAGAAGCTGCTGGGGCGCCGTCAACTCACCGCCCAAATGCGCGGCGAGTGCTTCGCGGACAGCCTTCGCGAATTGACCTTCACTCGTCCGCAAGTCGAGCGCACCCAGCGTCAATCGCCGTGAATGCGGCCCCAATCGGCCTCGTTTTTTCGATGCGCCCAAAGCGCCTCCAAAATCACACGCCCGTTAATCCTGCGTTATCCCGCCCGGATTGCTGTGCTATCCTTCGCAATAATGTAGCGACAAATCATTGTAAAATAAAACGTTTTACACAATTCTCCCAATTTGGCCTTTGGTTAGCATAACCGATGGTCCGGCCAACCGTCGAGGGGGACGGTGCGAGGGGGACGGGGTAAGTATGCGAACCGCTGGCGAGTGGGCGCGGGCAGCGGCGGGCTCTATAGCGCGGCCTCGGAGTGGCCCACACCGATCGTGTTTGACGCGGTGCCGCACGATCCTCGCGTGGCTAGGGGGCCATCTGGCGCGCGGCCGGCTCCCGCCGATCGGGGTGGCCGTCGGACGCTTGGGGCAGGTTGGGGCAGGTTGGCGTATATGAGGCGTATCGCACGCGTGTATGCGCACGCGCGCGCGTGAACGCTGATATGGGGTCGGACCTGCCCCAACCTGCCCCAACGCGGTCCCGGCGCAGTTCAAAACAGTGTCTCCCCCGGCGGCTCCTCCTGGTACGGCTTGAGCTTGAGCCCCTTGAACACCCGCACGCCTTCTTGCTTGGTAGCCGCGTATCCCCGCTCTTCCAACGTGGCGTAAAATTGCTTCGCGGACCCGGGTTCTTCCTCGGCTTGCTGCGCCCACGCGCGCCAGGATGCAAAAAGTTTGGATCTTTCAAGGAGGAAGCGTTCGGATTTTTCATATTGCCAAACAAACTTTGAATCGCTCTCGCATCGGTCTTCGAGCCATGCCGCGATGACGTCTTCCGCCATCAAGTATTTTATGGTCGCCTCGGTGACGCTTTCAGGCGGCCTGAGTCCATCTCGCTGCCACTCGATGCAGCCGTCGATCAGCCATGACAGGATGCCCGGCCACTCCGCCTTCAATTTTTCTCCGAGGTCCAGGTCCCGTTCGTTCTCTGGGATCCTGACCGCGAACGGCACCAGGTTCATGCGCCGCCTGATCGCCTCGTTGATCGAGCGCAGCACCGGCTTGTAGTTGCCGTAGATCGCCAACTTGAACTGCGGCACGTACTCGAAGAAATCCTGGCGCATGAACCGCGCCGCGATCCGGTCGCCGCCGGTCACCATGTTGATGCGGCTCTGCGCCCAGCGCCGGCCCTGCTCGGTCTCGACCGCCGTTACCAGCCTGGCGCCCTGAAGCCGGGCGAGGTCGGTCGGGTGCTGCGGATTCTGGGTCGCCATGAACGTCTCGATCGGCGCGGTGACGTGGTAGTCCCCCATCGCGCCGGCGATGGCCTCGATGAATTTCGTCTTGCCGTTGGCGCCGAGCCCATACAAAAAGAACAGGATCTGCTCCCTGGTCGACCCCGTCAGCGCGTAGCCGAACGCCCGTCGGAGATATCTCGCCAACTCATCCGGCACGATCTTCTTCAAGAACTCGTCCCACGCGGGGTGTCCGCATGCGCGATCCGGCGCGACCGCGGTGATCTTCGTCATGTAGTCGTCGGGTCGCGCCGGCCGGCATCCACCGGTCCTGAGATCGACGACGCCGCCCGGCGTATTGAGTAGCCAAGGGTCGCTGTCCCACTGCTCGACCGTGGCGGCGATGCGTCGGTCCGCCCTGGCGAGGGTGATGACTGCGGCGACAGTCTTCGCGCGAGCCAGTTCCTTAGCGTCTCTCTTTTTGTTGCACTCGGCGGCGGCCTTCCGGCACAGCGCGTGACCTAGGTCGTAGGCGTGAAGGATCGTGTCGAAGCACCAGCGCCGGCTGTCCCAGGAGAGCCACTTGTTCCAAGCGGCGACGTAGCGCAGGTCATTCGCGTGCTGATCGACGAACCTCAGCGCCAGGTCCGATTCCGAAAATGCCGGCGGCCTCGCGTCGTCATCTTCCGGGGCATCCGTGGCACCGTCCACGACGCGCAAAATGTTTTCACTCATGCCGCCGACTCCTCGCGGAGCAGATCGTTGAAATCTTTGCCGCGCGGCGGTATGGCGATCTTTACGACGCGCCCCTCGCGCTTCCATCGCCCGCCGGCGACGAGCGCCGCGCGTTCGCCATCGCCGTCGTCGTCGTTGTCAGCCAAGATTGTGACCCGACGAATCTCGCCAGGGAGACCCAATCCCTTCAGGCCGGACGCCGACAGCGCGGACCACGCCGGCATCCCGGTGGCTTGCATCACCGACAGGCACGTCTCGATCCCCTCGCCGACCATGACGAAGCCGTCGACGGGACCGGCAAGTCGCACCGCGCCGCCCGCGGTCGCAGCGAGCACCATCTTCACCGGCTCGACCGGCGCCTTGCCGCCGGCCGGGTTCAAGTAGGTCCGATGAATTGCAATCGGCGCCCCGTCTGTGCCGCGCGTGACGAGCGCGACCATCCCCGGGTGGAATGAGATTATCTTGAGATCGTGCCCCCACCTCTCGTGCCTCAGCCTTCGCACGAAGCGCAGGCTCGGCGGCGGCGGGATCGTTATGGAGCGTGATTTGAGGTAGGTCTCGACGAGCGTGCCGGCGGCCGGCCGGGCGTCGCGCCAGGTGCGCATCGCGATCTCATATCTCCATTTCTCGTCTTCGTCGGTCTTCGTCGGCCGGGCGATCGGCGCGGCGCGCAGGTGGTCAGCCTCGGCGAGCGTCCTGACGGCCACCTTGAAATCGACTCCGTCTAGGTGCTCGACGAGCGCGATCACGTCACCGCCGACCTCGCACTTGCGGCAGTAGAACATCTGCTTGTCGGTGTTGATCCCGAACCTGTCGACGCCCTCGCCGCACAGTGGGCACGGGCCGAACAAGTGCGGGCGCTTGCCACGCAGTTCGATACCGCGCTGCGCGGCCTCGTCCTCGATCGGCACGTCGCGCGCCCGCGCGATTAGGTCGTCAAATGCGGCGGTCACGGCCGCACCACCTCGCGCGACAGGAACTCGAACCGGGAGAAAAATCCGGGTCCGCAGGCGACCCAGCGCTCGCCGTCCGAGTAGCGGCGCCGGGGTGTCTGCGATATGCGCCGATCTCGGCGCCGCCGCGGTCCGGTGATTTCTCGCGCGTGACGAGCTCGTAGCCGCGCGGGTGCGCGGCCGTGCCCGCCTCGGTGAAGCAGTGCGCTCCGCGGTGGCCGATGTCCTCTAGGCCGTAGGGCCAGCCGTGGGTGTGCCACCGCCGGCAGTAGGGGCAGAAGAATCGGACCAGCCGCGTCTCGCGAGTCGGAATGACATCGCACGCGTACGTCGGGATCGATTCGGGTTCAGGCACGGCAGTGCCCCATCATGTTTGTTGTTAGATCGGAGGGCCGCCGTGCATCGCGTCGCCGCCGGCCCGTCAGTTTCACGCGGCCTCCTCGGGCGTTCTGGCGGCGTTCGCCCAGAGGAAAATGCCAACCGAAGCGAGGATCGTCGCGCGCTCGTCCTTAGTTGGTCGGTAGAGGCAAACGTAGCCGCATTCGCAATCTGCGATGATCCAGGCCGTTCTTTTTCCGGCTACTAGTTTCTTCGCGGACTTCACGTGCATGCGGGCTTCTCCGCATGCCGGGCAGTCCCCTGCTAGTCTGATCAGCCTGATCTCCTCTTGTTGACTCACGGTCGTCGCGACGACCGAGTGCGTCGCGCGGCCGGGGTTTAAAAATTCGTGCGGGGGGTTGTAGGGTCGGGGCCATCGTCGATGAGTATCTGTTCTGCCCCGCCCCGGTGCCGCCAGCACCGGGGTGGTTCTCTTTTCTACTCACGCGTCAACATCACTTTCTCTCCCTCGTCTTGTTTTACCATCACGGTTCAAGCGACCAGTTCAAGCAGAGTGGCGCCTCGCGGCGCGCCGCTTGCAGCGGCAGGCGATCCCAAAGGTTCCGAGCCGAGCGCGCAAACGCTCGGCTCTTTTTATTGAGCCATAGGTTTGATCCTAAAGGCGCGCTGCTCCGGTGGCGCGTATGCACGATGAAGTGATCAAGCTGCTTCGTCTCCGGCCATGAGCCGCGTTTCTTTCCATCTCACCAAATCGGAAAGCTTCCACGCGCAGCGGTTCGGCGTGAGGTAGACCGCGCGCGGGAAGAGTCCTCGCGCCATCAGGCGCCGCAGGTGAACGCGGCTGTCTTTCAATCCGTGCTCGGGGAGCTGCGGGTAGGTGAGACCGCTCGCGCCGCGCTCGTCGCCGGCGCGGCGGTCGGCGATCCTTCTCGCCGCAGGCGTTCCTGAAAACTTGGGATGTCCATATTGCGCGGTTCCCTCGTATTACCTCGGGAGCCGTACTATGACTTACGGGTACGCAGAGTCAATTCGAGAAGTGGGCCGTTCTTTAAGAGTAGGCCCGTTTTTCGTCGCATAATTTCCATCCGCTGGCGTGCGCGCTTTATGGTCGTCTCGCTGACGTGAGCGTGCCGACCTTCTCGAGAAGCGCGTTCACAGCAAAAGCGAGCTTCGTGCGTTTTTCTCCCGACTGCAGTGCCTGCCGGATTGCCGCCTCAAGAACGGGTCTCGCGGCTATCGCCATCGCCCGTGGACCATCCGGCTTGCCCGGCGCCGCTCGCGCGGTCGCGGCCCGGTGCTTCTCGATGAACGGCCGCGCGGTCTCTTGCGGTCCGCTGAACCATCCGATCACCCTCGCGGCGCTAAGCGCAGGCCCGAGCATCACAGACGCACCCAGCCCTATCATTGAGCAGCGTCACTAGCGGGCTGCCGTTGAGTTGCAAGTCTTTTACCGCCCGGCGCAACATATCGCCTTTCTCATCCTCGCTAAATTTGCGGAGCGGATTTGTCTCCGCATTAACCGCCGATCGCCGCAAGTCGTCTAAGAAGCACCCGTGGCGCCCGGACCAATTGTTCGTTGCGGGCACGGCTCACGCCCGCCTCCGCCCTCGGCGCCGCGTCTCGACCTCAGACGCGCTCGCCACCTTGTTGCCTTCGGGCGCCGGCT
>CAVWLX010000005.1:0-135162 GCA_963755885.1 uncultured Alphaproteobacteria bacterium | reverse complement strand
CTTTAGAAACTCTGCGGGCTCCGCCTTCAACGCCTGCGCAAGCCTGCCGATGATCTTTAGGCTCGCATAAAACGCGCCCTTCTCAAGCTGGCTCAGATAGCTCCGGCTCACCTCGGCCTCATAAGCCAAATCATCCTGCGAAAAACCCCGCGCATTCCGCAAGCGGCGTAGATTGGTGGCGAATACCCCTCGCAAATCCATGTGCGGAGGGAAGCCCGCACCCCGATATACCGCACCTCGATATATTGAACAAAATGCTGAATTGCGTGAGTATCAAGCGGGATCAATAGTGAGAGGGCCCGTGTCATGGTCCGCGCGGCGTTGATTGTGTTCGTTTATACCGCAGCACTTGCGGCCACTGCACAGATTGTAAGTGCTGGAACAGATGAACCCCCGCAAGTCTCCCCGCCAATCGAAATGGACCTTGGGAAGTTGCAGGACATTCTGCTTGGGCGGCTCTTATGGGCGCTAGGAAAAGTTAGTGACGCGGATAATGCCTGCCGAGTGTCTGGCCCAATCTATTCACTGAAGTGGCGATATTATTATAATGATAATGCGTGTCAGAAATGGGACATTCAGATACTGATGGCAATGACCGAGGATGAGCAATTGTTATCCGCGCAAGGCTTCTCTGAAAAATACGCTATTTTAGAAAGCCGCGTGTCGCAGGATGCAAACGCCTCATATCAGCTTTGCAAGCGAGATGACGCCTTTTGCACGGACGTAGTTAGGCTCTATCAGCTTGCGGCTCAGCGGGACCAGAACGTTGAGGCTGAGTTTCGAGTGGGCCTCGCTTACACTAGGATACCTCCCAGTGCTGACTTGCACACGCAGGACGAAGCAATCACATGGCTACGGAGAGCGGCGGAGCGTGACCACGTAGAGGCACAATGGGAACTTGCCAATCAATACGAATGGCGAAGCCTTGGTTGGAATTTTGATAGAGAGAGATTGGGGGAGAAATGGGAGCTCTACCGAAAAACATTTCATTATCCGCCGAATGGCGCGAAGGACGATTTTGATGAAGCGATGAAGTGGTGGCAGCGCGCTGCTGAGAATGGTCACACGCTGTCCCAGTATCAGTTAGGCTACCGATATGAGACCGGAGAAGGAATTCCGCAGGACTATGTGCAGGCGTATAAATGGCGGGAACTAGCAATTCAGGGCGCGTCGCCCACTCCACCGCTAGATGAAACGGTAATCAAGCACTGGGTGGATCACCGAAACGAGCTAGCAGCCAAAATGACGCCACAACAACTCTCAGAGGGGCAGGGCTTAGTTGGGAATGGCTCCAACAACACCCGCGTGCAGCACAGAAGTAGAAAGCACACTAATCTGCCCTTGGGCCCGGCTCCAGCGAGGGAGCCTAGGCTTCAAAAGACCGGAGAAACAGCAACTCTGCGGCTCCATTTCCCCCTAGCATTGCACGGTTGCGAGGGTAAGGTGGCCACATATCAAACGACTTGGGCTTCTTGGCTGTCCCCCTTTAGCTCAGCGCAAGTTGCATATTACACCGACCGCGCCAGATCGTCGGCGGCAGTTCCGAGTAATCGAAGGCGCCCTTGTGTTCCATGCTGCGCATGTATGAAAGAAGATAGTACCTCACTCGCAGCCGAACATCGACATGGGTTTTGAATTTTGAATTTTTCTTGATGTAATATTTTTCGTCAAGCGGTTCGTACTGGAATCGCTCACGCAGAAGCGGCGTCAAGTCCCTATACTCTCGACTTAGAACATGCAAAAAGCCAAGTTCAAGACCCCGGATAACTAGGCCATCATTTATCTGTTCCAGAGTTGCACCTTGATTTGCGGCAATAGTCCCCTCAATCGTCTCCTGAATGATGTCCGCTATATCCATGCCGAGTTTGGCAGCGAGAATTGACCTGGGATTCGCCACCTTCCTGAAGTTGATTATCAACTGCCCCGACAGCACTGTGAAGGGGTTTTGTCGTTTCTTGAAACTTGTTTGCCCATTGTTTTGCCGGACTGCTCCAGCATATTCAAAACCGGACTTTTCGGCACTTTCTACAATCAGGTGCCAGTAAGCCGGGTCCTTGTGGGCGAAAACAAAGGTCAGCCACCTGTTAAATTTCAGAACGCGATACATTTCTTTAATCGACCCGGCAATCAGATCAGAATATTGTTTTTTTGTCTTTTTTAGTTCTCCACCTTCGATCGCTTCTTCTTCGAAATCTTTGGGCAACACCGGAAGATCGAGCCAAGCGTTCCACATGGTTGAAAGGTCAAGATATGGAATTTTTGCTCCATACGGCGGGTCAGCATAGATATAATCGACCGAACGATCTTCGATGCCCTTCACATCGGTTGCCGTTCCCTGAAGGACCTTACTGTCACGCATGTCAATCTTAGACAGAAATGGGCGTAATTCCTCTTTGGCCGCTAAAACCTTTTTAAGTCGCGAGCGAAATACGCGGACTACATCAAGACGCGGCGACGTGTGGGCAATGCGATAGCGGTAGTACCGGAAGATGGCACTATCGCCGCGTCCCTCGCTTCGGCCTTCCGACGAGTGATAAGTCAGATTGATCTTGTTCAAAAGACCCGAAAACATCAACAAAAGGTGCCGCCGGCATGACTCATCCTTCACTTTAAGAATGATGCTCTTGAGCAGCGCCAATTCTGCCAGTTGCCGGCGATCGAATAACTGCTCGATCGTCATCACATCGGAGTTCGACGGAAGGATTATGCCTTTCGGATAGGGTAGCCGTTCCAGAGCTGCATCGATGTCCGCATTCGTTTTTGGTCGTTTCTTTGAAAACTCCGAAACGACCCAGTTGAAGTTTTCTACCATCGCGCCGACATCCACGCCGCTGGCGAGCGTTTCTACAACAAACTTTGACAGCGGGTTGATGTCTATATGAATTGCTTGGCGGCCCAAAATCAAAGCTTCAAGGAACGTTACGCCGCTGCCGCCAAACGGATCTAATACGAGGTCGCCTGGCCGCGTGAATGTGTCGATGTATTTCTGCACTACTGACCAGACTTGGCGCGTGAAATAGCCGTGGACGCCATGATGACGCTTGGCCGCCTGTTTATGAAAAACCGTTATTTCCGCCGGCGGCTTGATATTTGGATAATCTAGCGGCGGTGGCTCCGGCTGACTTTTTTGGAGCGTCAACTACGCGCCGAAAAGAATCTGGCGAAAGAAAATCAACGAGCGTCGGCCATTTTAATTCTAGCTGGGACAACTCAATATTCATGAGCGGCACTTGGTCGTGGATATCGAATAGGGTAAAGCGACCCCCGTTGCATAGGGCGAAATATTGGGCTCGGATTTCGGGATGTATCGCGTAGCTGTATGCTTGTTCGACGTGCTTGCCGGACACAATGTTTTCGCCGGGAGACTTGGCGTCGAGCAGCCAGCGATATTTTTGTCTACGGAAAGCAGATAGTCCGGCGTCGTGTTGATCGGGCGCTTTTTGCTGCCGATCATGATAAAGGGGTGCGCGAGCGTTTTGCTGCGAATAATTTTGTTCGATCCCGAAGCCGCGTACCCAAGGCGAAGCAAAAGCGGATGGCAAATTTCTTCGCGGACGGAATATTCTTTGAAGTCCGGGTCGTCCAAAAGAGTTGGATCGAACCACGCGACAAATGGCGGACTGATAACCACCGACATTCCCCCACAACGAGCAAAACCCCGCGTGGAATGATGTCCTTGGCACGGCTAAGTTGCGGTTAGGATTTGTGGTTAGGAAAAGATGAAACAGTGGTGGGCGCGCTTCAAAGCGACGTACATCTTGCTTCGCGCCAGCGGGTGCTCGCGCGGGACCGCCGCCGCGATGGCGGCGCGCGCCATTTGGAAGAATCCGACCGTTTAGCCAGTGGCCCATTTTCACTGAACGAGTGGCCCGTTTAGGTCGGAAATAGGCCAGCACCTCTACCTGCGAAGGAACGTTCCGTGAAACGAGAACGGAAAATAGTTTCCTAAAACGGGCAACATTTTTCCGCTGCGCTAAGCTGAGGAGCGGACCAACCGAAATTTGTTTCCGGATTTTTGCAAATTTTCAAAGGACCTCACTACATCGCGCCCTTTTAGGGGGAAACTATTTCTGCCGGCATCGCGCACGTTTGCAGGGAGGCAAATTCCGCCAGAGCTTCATGAACAAAGCGATGGAGCCTCCACGTCGATGTGACGGGGACCCTGTGTCGCGGGGGGAAACTATTTCTGGAAGGGCGTGCCCCTCCACCGATTGACGGCCGGGCGTATCCTTTCTTGTCACAACCTTGCCACAACAAGCAGCCCGATGGGTCGTGTTCTTCCTCTATGAGTGCTCGATGCGCCGTTGCTATTGGCACAAGCACGCGATAATCTCTCTCTATCGTAACAGACTGATGTAAAGGGTGTTTTCGAGCAAGCTTCGCCAAAAGCCGGCACTTATCGGCTGATCGTGCCTGCGGCGGGGCCGTAGCTCAGTTGGGAGAGCGCCGCAATCGCACTGCGGAGGTCAGGGGTTCAAATCCCCTCGGCTCCACCAGCCTTCGCCGGCTAGGCCCCTGCGGCTGACAACAGAACCCACAATAGCGTTTAGCCCACCTTGCCTCTAGAATGTACGGCGTTGCCGCAGCATCATATTCGCGACTCAATCTACTGATTCATCGCTGGCAGCAAGGTTCGACAAGGCATGAGACCGATCGCCCTCCGACTGGCCTGTGTGTTCTTGTTACTCGGCTGCATCTCGGCGCCAGCATTTGCGGCCGCTCCCTGCGGCGGCGACTTCGGCGCATGGCTTGAAGCCTTCGAGCAGGAGGCGGCGGCCCAAGGCGTTTCGCAGCGTACGATCCAGTCCGCGCTCGCGGGCCTGACCTACGATCCCACCATCATCGCACGCGATCACGCCCAGGGCGTGTTTCGCCAGAGCTTCGAGCAATTCTCCGGCCGCATGGTGCCACCGCGTCTCGCGCGTGCCAAACGACTGCTGACGAAATACAGGCAGATCTTCAGCCGTATCGAGCAACAGTTCGGGGTGCCCGCCCCGGTGATTGTCGCCATATGGGGCCTGGAAACCGACTTCGGCGCCGATGACGGCAAGTTTCCGACCATCCGCGCGTTGGCGACACTCGCCTACGACTGCCGACGTCCGGACAAGTTTCGCGGCGAGTTGCTTGCCGCCTTGCGCATTGTCGAGCGCGGCGACATGGCGCCCGGCGAAATGCGCGGCGCCTGGGCGGGCGAGATTGGTCAGACGCAGTTTCTGCCGTCGTCATATCTGAAGTACGCCGTCGACTATGACGGCAACGGCCGACGCGATCTCATTCATAGCGTACCCGACGCGCTGGCCTCGACCGCCAACTATCTCAAAGGGTACGGCTGGCAGCACGGCCAGCCATGGGGCGAAGGGACACCCAACTTCCAGGTGCTGCTGCAGTGGAACGCCTCGCAGGTTTACACCCGGACGGTGGCCTATTTCGCCGAGCAGCTCGCGACCGGCCAGTGAACTCAATTCGCCGCCTTAACAAGCGATCAGGTGGCAGCGTGCAGCGGAATTAAATTGAGATTCTGGTCTCAATGGCATCGTAATCCGCCCGCACCCCTCCGTCCGTCGTATCGAGAAGCCCGGCGGAGCTAAGCGCCTGCACGTCCGCATGAACGTTGCTGTAGTCGCGCATGAGCGCCTTCGCCAGCGCACGCACGCTTGTCACCTCGTGGCGACGGACATAATGCAACAGTTCCATCCGCTTGCCACTCAGGACGCGCGTCAACGAGTCCCAATTCTGGAACGTCAAACAACGCTCCCGGAACTTCTCTCTGCGCTCGGCCCTGTGCCAGGCATTGATGAACCGCTGCCCGGCTTCCTTCTCAAACTCACCGCCAACCGTGACTCTTATTTTATTGGCTCTTTTCATATCTCACCACGCAGGGTTCTAACGTCAGACCAGAAATCGGCGATCAATTGCTCGACCGTCGCGAATCGGTACGCGGTCTGGGCGTTCCGAAAATGCCTGTGATCGCCCTTGCCGCGCTCGTTGTCGTATCCGACTTCGCGGATCCCTGGCCGACCGTAAAACAGCGAGTACTTAAACGCGTGGGCCGATGGCGGGACCGCCACAGGAACGCGCCATAGCTTCATTTCGACGATAGCGCCGTCTTCGTAATCGACCCGTTCGTAGAAGATCAGTTCCGCGTTTCTCCCTGGCATTATGTTCTATTGAACCATATGGTGTCAACGGCCATAGCCCTACGCCGTTGAAGTATTTCCGATCCAGCGGTCGAGAAAATGGCTGAGCCAGTTGCGGGCGCTGTAATCGTAGACCGCACGGTCGGCGAAGTGCGCGGCGTACGGCTTTGCTCCCGGCATCTCCAGGCGAAGGTGGCCGCGCGCCGTCCACTTGTGCATCATCAGCCGCGTCACGTCCGGATGAAATTGCAGTGCGTAGCTTCGCCCGTAGCGAAACGCCTGCACCGCAAACATGTCGCCCGCCGCCAGAAGCTCGGCGCCGTCTGGCAGATCAAAACCTTCCCGGTGCCACTGATAGACCTGCTCGGGCCACGGATTGACCATGGCAAGGCCGGCGGGCGTTGGCCAGATCGGGTAATAGCCGATCTCGGCGTGTCCGTCCGGATGCGGAAAGACTTTGCCGCCCAGCGCCCGCGCGCACATCTGCGCGCCGAGACAGATGCCAAGAAACGGTTTCTGCTCCTTGAGCGGAACGGCGATCCATTCGATTTCCCGGCGGATGAAATCATCCTGGTCGTTGGCGCTCATCGGGCCGCCGAAGATGACGGCGCCGGTATGCTCCGAGAGTGTCTCCGGCAATGGGTCGCCGAACCGCGGCCGGCGCACATCCAGGACAAAGCCGAGTTGCTGCAGGGCGTAGCCGACCCGTCCCGGGGTCGAGTGCTCCTGGTGGAGGACGATCAGAATCGGCTGTCGCATGACGAAAGAGAATCGAAAGACGCCCGCTTAAGCTTGGTATTGCTTTCGCAGGTAAATTCAAGGCGACGCGATGCTTGGCCGCTATGAATGGCGCTCCGCCCGGCGCGGGCCGACATACGTGAGCGCTAATTTGGCAGCAGCACGTTGGGGATCGCGCGCGACTAGAACCTGCGACCTGGCTGTAAAAAGCGGCAACGACAGCACGCTTGCCCCGCATCAATCCGTCGTAGCCGATCCGCCCCACGCGCTCTGCCACGGCTTCATGCGTCACCGTTTTTTTCGCCGGTTTTTGCGGCGATACGCTGACGCAACTCGATCCGTTGTCGCTGCGACACGCCGAGCAGGTCGGCGGCGCGCCACAACAGATTGTCCTCAAGTTCGTCCCGGCGGCGGTCGGCATAAACAATTTCCCACATCATTTCGATGATGCGGGCGCGGCCTTCCTCGTCGAGCACACGGTTGAGAAGGCTCGTGAAGTGATAAAGGTCGACTGATTCGTGCTCGGCCTCCGTTGCCTTGTCGATAAGCTCATCGGCGACGGCATCTTCAAGCCCGAAACGCTGCTTAACCACGGCATGGAGCGTATCGCGCTCGCTCGACGACATATCGCCGTCGATCGTCGCGGCGTGCACGAGCAACGCCACCGCCGCGAGGCGGTAGTCATTTTCGGCGAATTGGCTTGGGTGTTTCCCGCCGTCCACGAATTCGGCGACAAAATTCCGAAACGCTTCCAGCATGCACCCGTTCCGTATCGAGGACGTTCGATCGTCATGGTCATATGCGAGGTCGTGCGTGCCATTCAAGCCCGCGACCGGCGCCCGCGGCAAGGTGGGAGGCTTATTGAATAGACTTGCCTTCGCGATAGCTTTCCTGGAGCAGGCGCAGATTAGCCGCGACATACGGATTGGCGGGATCCTTGGCGGTGGCCTGTTCCAGCTTCTTGTGGGCGCGCGCGTAATCGCCACGCAGCATGTATGAGAACCCCTGATTGTTAAGGATCTCAACGGTCGGGCCGACGATGCGAATGGCCTCCTGATAGGCGCGATCGGCAAGATCAAACCGATGTAGACGATCGTAGGAGGCCGCGAGCCCCAGCCACGCCTCTGCCTCGCGCGGATGCTGCTCGACGGCGGTGCGGAAGGCCCTCTCGGCGAGACCGTAATTGTTGCTGCGGAAGTATTTCTTGGCGAGTTGCAGATCGTCGTGGGGGTCGTCGCCAAGAAGGCCGGGCTTGGCGCCGGGCGCGATCGGCTCGCCGCTCGGGCCCGGTTCAGCCGGTGTTACTGCAACGGATCCGGTGGTTTCGGCGGATTTGCCGTCGGCCGGTTTGCCGGTGATCCAGTTCGTACCGTCGGCGCTCTTGGGCGCCCACAGATCGTTCAGCTTGAATCCAGTATCGGCAGCGGGCGCATCCGACGCATCGGCCGTCTTTGCCGCATCGCCGGTCTTCGGCGTCCATAGATCGCTGAGTTTGGTCGATGAGGCGCAGCCCCCCAGGCCCGTCAGGCAAGCCGCCATGACGATCAACGCCCGAGTTACTCGGATACTCATCGACGCGCTCCGGACCACGACGCGTCCGGCCGATTCCGTCGCCCCAAAATTGCGCTGGCGCGCCGGCGGATCGGACAGCCCCGGACACGCAAAACTAGGCGACGATGGTTAAAGAATCCCTCGCCGGGCGGCGCTTTCCCGACTCGCCGCGGCGGTGGTTCGGCTCCCCGTAACCGTGTGGACGAACCACCATCAGCTCGGAAGGAGCCCTGACAATAGCAGCAATACCGCAACGCCAACGAAGCCCTGCAGCAAAGTCCCGACTGTAATTGCGGCGAGCCCGCGCAGCGGTCGAAGTCCCGCGGTTGTCGAAACCAGCCAGAAAAATTCGTCGTTGATGTGGGCCGCCGTCATCGCGCCCATGCCGACGGCAAGGGCGGCGAGCGCTTTGCCGGTGTCGCCGTCCAGTCCAAGCGGCATCAAAATCGGCTGCACCATGCCGGCCGCAGCGATCGCTGCAACCAGCGACGAGCCCTGCAGGGTCTTTATCACCGCCGCGATCAGGAACGGAATGAGAAGGCCAAGGAATCCGGCGACATGCCAGTCGAGCAAACGCTCGCCGAGCAACTCCGCCATCCCGGTTTCCTGGCAGAGCCGCTGCAGGCCGCCGGCAGCACCCACGATCAACAAAATGCCTGCGACCTTGCCCAAAACGCGGTTGGTCCAATCGGGCTGAACCAGATGCCGCATGCTCGAGCGCCACAGTCCGATGACCATGCTGCCGACACCGAGGATAAAAAGGATCAGCGGGCGGCCTACCCCCAGAACCAATTCCCGCGCCGTGCCCCCGCCAAGCGGCTCGCTCGGCATCGCACCGATGGATTGCTCCATCAGCATCAGCAGCGGGATTGCGGTCGCCAGGATGAGTACAATCGCAGCCCATCCGGCCTGCTTCTGCGCGATCGGCAGCGGTTCCTCTATCATCGAGGGCAAGGCGGCGTTGGCAACTGATTGCCAGCGCGCCCATGCCGCGCCGATCACCGCTAGCAAAAGCGCGAGCGGCAATCCGAACAGCGCGACTCGGTGCCAAGAAGCGTCAAGAATTGATGCCGTCGCGATCAGCACCGGCGAAAACAGGAGACCATGACTCGCCGAAATCGCCAGCGCCAAGGCGATCGGCACCGTTCCGCGCGTCTGCGTACCGCCGCCACTGATCGGCCGAAGCAGTGGTGTCAGCAGCGCAAAGGCGGCAGCGGGCGAAGCGCCAATACCCGCGATCAGGCCCAAAAGCGCCGCAATCATGGTGCCGCTGAACCATCGCCAGCGGCGGATTGTCACCTCAATCCGATCGGCGGCTGCGGTGCTCTCGGCTAAACTGGAAGCAAGGCCCGCGGCGACAATCACCAGTCCCGGAGAGTAGAGCGCTTGAGAGAATCCGATACCAAAGTCCCTACCAAGGAGACTAATGGAAAGCCCGGCAGCCAGACCGAAAGCCGAGGCTACCAACACCAGCACGAGAAACGGATGGAAATGGCGCAACTGCGTGGCCGCGATGAGAACCGCGACTGACGCGAGCAGAAGGAGCGCATCGAAGAACGGCATTCCGGACATTATTTTTCTGGTCCTCGACGCAGGAGCACGATGTAGCTGTGCTCTGCCACGTTATTCACCGGCGGCAAGATTTTCATCTTAGTATGATTTGATGGATGGGCGTGCGGGAACGGCGGAAAAGATGAACGAGCGCGACGAAAGACGCCGGCGCTCATTCCGTCGGCTCAGCGCGGTCTTGCTCTTCGCGGCACTGATTATCGCAAACGGCCCTACTCTGGCCGCGCCATCCGAATTCATCCACGCCGAAGGAACTCATCTTGTCGACCGCAACGGCGCACGCTTCGCGATCAAGGGGATCAATCTCGGCAATTGGCTGGTCCCCGAAGGCTACATGTTCAAATTTACTCGCGCCCGGGCACCTCGCGAGATTGCAGATGTGATCGAGGCGCTGATTGGTCCGGAAGACGCCTCACGGTTCTGGACCGAATTTCGCAACGTATACATTGCCCGCGATGACATTCGTTTCATCAAAGCGGCCGGCTTCAACACGGTTCGCGTCCCGCTGCACTGGCGGCTGTTCGTCGAACCGGGCGGTGGAAGCGCCGACCGTTTCGAAGGACCAGGCTGGGCCTTAATCGACCGGCTCATTGGCTGGTGCCGGGAAGCCGGGTTGCATGTGATCCTCGACCTGCACGCCGCTCCCGGCGGCCAGACCGGAGTCAATCACGATGACGGTCCGGGCTTCCCGCTGGTTTTCTACGTACCGCATTATCGGCGTCTAACCGTCGCGTTATGGCGCGAACTCGCGCGCCGTTACCGCGACGACCCGACCATCCTTGGCTATGACCTTTTGAACGAACCGATCTCGCCTTACAACGACATGGATTATCTCAATCCGCGATTGGAGCCGCTGTACCGCGAGATCGTGGCCGCCATTCGCAGCGTTGATAAAAATCACGCCGTGCTGCTTGCCGGTGCGCAATGGAGCATAAGCTTCGCCGCGTTCAGCCGGCCGTTCGATGCCAACGCGGTTTATACTTACCATAAATTCTGGGCCAAACCGACACGCGATGCAGTGCAGAGCTATCTCGACTTCAGCAATCGCTGGAAAGTGCCTTTGTTGATCGGCGAGACCGGCGAATACAACGACGAATGGAACCGGACGTTCCGCGAGCTAAACGAGCGCTTCGGCATCGGCTGGTGCTTCTGGCCCTACAAGAGCCTCGATACGGAAACCGCCGTCGTTTCCATCCCAAAGCCGGCGGGATGGGAACTGATCGCCGAAGTCGGCAGCAGAGACATTACCACGCTGTACCCGAGTTCCCTGCCGGCGCGCGCGCGAGCCAAAGGCATCCTTGATGCTTATCTGGAAGCCGCGAAGTTCAAGAACGATCGCGTCAACGCCGGCTATCTCAAGTCTCTGGGCCTCGCGACGCCATAACCTGCCGGGAAAGCCGCTTGACGGCCGTTCACCCGGTGGACGGTTACCAGTTCCCGGTCACCAGCCGCACGATGACCGGGCACAGGATGACGACGAACAGCACCGGGAAAATGCACACCATCATCGGCACCGAGAGCTTGGCCGGCAGGGCGTAAGCCTTTTCCTCGGCGCGCGACAATCTCTTGTGGCGCATGTCATCGGAGTAGACGCGCAACGCGTCGCTGATGCTGGAACCGAGCTCGTCCGATTGTTGAATAAGCGTGGCGAAGGAGCGCGCCTCTTCGAGGCCGAGCCGGTCGCCCAGATGTTCGAGTGCCTCGGTCACGGTCCGGCCGGCGCGGATTTCCAGATTGGCCATGTGGATGTTGGCGGACAGCGACGGGTAGGAATCGCTGAGTTCGCGCCCGATCCGGTCGAGCGACGCTTCCATGGCGAGACCCGCATCGGCGCACACGACCATGAGGTCCATGAGATCGGGGAATCCGGATCGGTGCTCCTGACGCTTTTTCTTGATGATCTGGTCAAGGTAGAACGTCGGCGCCAGGTATCCGCAAACGCCGCCCGCCAGCACGAACAGCCAGAACGTCGACCTGCCGTGAAAATGGAACATCGGCAACACAAAGAACAACGCAACCGTCAAACCCAGCGCCAGCGTCAGTCGCGCGAAGAAAAAATACGATGCAGCGCGCGGGTTATAGATGCCGGCTTGCACGAGCCGGTGCCGCAGCATCTTGAGATCTTTGCTATCGGTGGTCGAATAATGCTTGGTCGCATAATCGATCAGTCTGTGCGCGACCTTGACGCCTGAATATCGCAGCGAGCGCCGCCCGTCGGTGTCCTCGTCGTCGAGACCGACCCGGACAGCCCGGCGGCGAACCGCTTCGCGCGCCCGCACGGCAATCATCACCGCAAACGCAAGCGTCCCGGTAGCGAGGAAGACGAGGAGGCTCAGCATCGTCGTCGCGCTGTCGCCGAGCAGGGCAAAGGTGGAGCTTGCGTTCATCGCTCAGATCTTGAAGTTGACCATCTTGAACATGATCAGGTTGCCGACCAGCATCCAGCCGGCGGCCGAGCCCAACAGGATCTTGGTAAGATGCTCATGCCAGACGGGGGCGTAGAAAGTCGGCGCCACGACCTGAACGACGATGAACATGCCGATCGGCAATGAGGACAGGATCATTGCCGAAGCGCGGCCTTCAGATGCCAGCGCGCGAATTTTTCGTCGCATCTTGAAGCGCTGGCGGATGACGTTCGAAAGGTTTTCGAGGATCTCGCCCAGATTGCCTCCGGTCGAGCCCTGGATGCCGACGGCGGTGATGAACAGCGGCAGGTCGTCCGAGCCGATGCGGGCGTAGAGATTGCGCATCGCCGTCTCCAGGTCGGCGCCGTAGGTGATTTCATCCGACACCATGCCGAATTCGCTGCCGATCGGATCGGGCATTTCGCGTGCCACCATGTTGATGGCGATCGGCACCGGATGTCCGGCGCGCAGGCTGCGCACGATCATGTCGAGGGCATCGGGAAACTGGGCGCCAAACCGCTTCTGCCGGCGGGCGCGCAACAGCCGCAGCACGAGATAAGGCAGCGCAGTCGCGCTAAACAAAGCGGCCACAGCCGCATAAAGGATATTCGTGGAGAATACGAAAGTGGCGACGGCCGCAAAAGCCGCAGTCACCGCGATGACCAAAATGAGCCGGCCGAACCCCATGGTGAGGCCGGACTGCAAGATCAGGCGGTTTAGCGCCAGGAAGCTGAGCCGATAATTGCCGGCGCCGGTCAGTCCGCGCTCGCGCCTCAACTCGACAAGGACGCTTTCGCGATCCTTCCGGTCTTTCGACAGCATCAGCCGGCGGTTGATGGTGCTGCGGTACGAACCCGCCGTAAAGCAAAGCAAATAGACGGCCTCGAAAATCAGCGCCGCGGAGGCCGCGACCAGCACCCAGATCAGGTAGATGGGATCGAAATCAACGGACATTGGCCGTTCCGATCACAGCGGTTGCGACGGATCGAAGTAGGAGCCGGGAATTTTGATTCCCATGGCGACGAGGTCGGCCAGAAACCGCGGGCGGATTCCGGTGGCCTGGAAATGACCCTGCACGGAACCGTCAGGCGCCGTGCCGGTGCGCACGTATTTGTAGATCTCCTGCATCTGGATGATGTCGCCTTCGAGCCCGGTGATCTCGGCGATGCTCATCACCCGTCGCTTGCCGTCGGACAGCCGCGACAGCTGCACGATGACCCGAATGGCGGCTGCAATCTGGCCGCGGATGCTGGCGACCGTCATCGGCATACCAGCCATGCCGATCATCTGCTCCAGGCGGGAGACGGCGTCGCGCGGCGTATTGGCGTGAACCGTCGCCATCGAGCCTTCATGGCCGGTGTTCATCGCCTGCAACATGTCGAAGGCTTCCTCGCCGCGGCACTCGCCGAGGATCACCCGATCGGGCCGCATGCGGAGCGCGTTCTTGACCAGATCGCGCTGGCGGATCTCGCCTTTGCCTTCGATGCTTGGCGGCCGCGTCTCCATCCGGCCCACATGTGGCTGCTGCAATTGCAGCTCGGCGGCGTCCTCGATGGTGAGGAGTCGTTCTTTCTCCGAAATGAAGGACGAGAGCGCATTGAGCATCGTCGTCTTGCCGGAGCCGGTGCCGCCGGAAATAATCAGCGTGACGCGCGCCTTGACGGCGGCCGCAAGCAATTCGGCCATCGGCGGCCGCAACGCGCCGACCTCGACCAGCTTGTTCAGATTGAAAGGCTTCTTGGAGAATTTGCGGATCGAGACCAGCGGACCATCGATCGCCACCGGACGCACCGCCACGTTGACGCGCGAGCCGTCAAGGAGCCGCGCGTCGCACATCGGATGTGATTCATCGACGCGCCGGCCGACCGCCGAGACGATCTTGTTGATGATGCGAAGCAGATGGGTCTCATCCTTAAAGCGCACACTAGTCGGCTCGAGGATGCCCCCGCGCTCAACGTAAACGCACTCATGGCCGTTGATGAGAATGTCGTTGACGGTCTGGTCCTTCAGCAGGGGTTCGAGCGGTCCGAGGCCGGTCATTTCATCGAGAATTTCCGATACGAAATCGTTGAGCTCCTGGGTGTTGAGCGCGAGCCGCTCGGTCAGCACGTATTGAGACACCAGCTCTTGGATGTGACCGCGGATTTCGTCTTCAGGAAGTTTTTCCAGCGCCGATAGATTGATCTCCTCGATCAGCCGGCGGTGCAGCCGCACCTTGGCGTCAAGGAGCTTGTCGGTGAGGAGCGGGTTTGAGGCGGCAGGAGCGGAGGCTTCCGGCGCAGCCTCCGCAGCCGTCTCGGGAAATACCGTCCAGGATACGCCCTCAAGCGCACTATCATCGGCAGCCGGTATCAGCTCCGGAGCAGCAACGCGGCGTGTAGTGAAACGACCTGCCATAACTTCGGTCCTACGACGTCAGCGCGCGCGTTAGCTTTGCCCTTGGCACGATCCAGCCTACGATCGCGCCCAAGACAGTTTGAATTTTTTGCCGTCTGCCGCCCCGGCCTTGGCAACCTTGCCGCTGCTCTGTGGGAGAATGATTTTTTTGAGCTGGGCCGTGATTTTGTTGCCGGGCCTGACCTCGTCCAGCGGTACACCGCGGTCGATGGCCTCGCGAACGAGGCCGTAATCGTTGGGCACGCAGGCCAGAAGCGGATCACCGATCGCCTGTACGATGTCGGCACGGCGCAAGCCGGAGGAGAACATCTTCTGCGCAAAACGATTGATGATGACCTGCGGCTGCGGGCCGTCACCCATCCGTTCGCGGATGGCTTCGACCAGCTGCTTGGCGTGGCGCAATCCCGGCACCGTCGTCTCGCTGACAACGAACAGCCTGTTGGAGCCAAGCAACACGCTGTCGGTCCACGAGAACCAGGTGCGCGGCATGTCGAACACCACGTAATCGAAATTCGACGACACCAAATCAAGGAGGCGCGTCACGACGTCCGGATCGAACGAGCGCATCTCCGCGGGACGGTTCGGCGCCGCGACCACAGCGAGCCCGGACGAATGATGCGACAGCATGATTTCGAGCAACTGCCGATCGAGCCGCTCCGGGCGCGGCTCGATTTCGCTCAGATTGAGGCGCGGCTCGATGTCGAGATAGTCGGCGCAGGCGCCATGCTGGAAATCGAGATCGACCAGGCAGGTCGCGGTCTTTGCCCGCGTGCCGCTGTTGAGGAGCACCATCGCGGTCTGCACGGCGAGCGTGGTCACGCCAGCGCCGCCGACCGCCGGCAGAAAGGTGAATATCTGGGATTCTTTCGCGTCCGCACTGACCGGCGGCTTGGCGACGCGTGCGCAAGTCTGGACCAGATCGACCGGCGGCACCGGCTTGATCAAAAGGTCAGCGACCCGCATCTGCATCAGACGCCGGGCGATATTGCCCTCGAAAGTCTGCATGACCGCGACGACGGGCGGCCAGCTGCCGATGCGGGTCATGAACCGTTCGAGCGCCCGCAGCTCCAATTCATCGCCGGGATCGAGATCGGCGACGATGACGCTGGCGCCTTCGACGTCGATGTGATCCTGATCCGAGAGCGTCCCCTTGACGACGTCGAGCTCAATCTGCGCGCTCGAGCTAAAAGTCGCGCGAACGCTCTCTTCGAACGCCGCATCGGCGGTCACGACGACCACGCGGGTCTGGACCCCGGGGGATGCAGATCGGCCGATGCGCATCACTCAAACTCGCATGATGGGGCGCCGCTCATTGGCCGGAATTGCCGCCCGACCCGCTGTTGGCGCCGCCAGGATTGCTGAACGTCACGTTTTGAGTTTGCGACGGCGCTTGTGACCCACCTTGCAGCGACATCGGATCAGTCGGCTGAGTGACCTTATCGAGGCGATAACGCTCGATCGCCGATTGCATCTTCTGGCCGTTGAACGCGATGTTGGTGTTGCCGCTATAGGGCGGCCACGGATCGATCGTCTGCTCCGCCGCGTTTGCGGCAATCGCATCGCCGGCCGACAGCGCGATAGTGTCGCGCCGTGCGTAGTAGATGTCAGAGCAGCCGGCGAGCGCGGCGGTCAGCATCGTGCTGGCAGCGATCGTGCGCACCACGCTTTGCGTCTTCTGTTTAGTTTCTGGCTGAAACATAAGCCCCTCCCGTCCTCGGCAGATCGAGAATATGGCCGACAAACGGCCGGTTTATTGCGCCGATGGCGAGCCGGGCCAGCGCCGGACTGACCTCAGCCTGGCCCATCAGGAAAAAGTCGATGTCGTTTGCCGGCAGACTGGAGTCGAGCGGCGTGTGAATAGCAGCGCTCGGCGGCAGCGGACGAACAACGCGCGGCGTCACCAGGATCACCAGATCGGTCTCACTCTTCTGGTACTGGCTGGAGCGGAACAGTGAGCCGAGCACCGGCGTGTCGCCGATCCACGGCAGCTGGTCCTGCGCCGTCGAACTCTGGTTCTGCAACAGACCGCCGAGCATGAAGCTTTGACCGTCCCGCAATTCGATCGTGGTCGACGCCCTGCGGGTGATGAGTTCCGGGACCGACGTACCGAGGACGGTCACGGTATGCGTGGGGTCGATCTCGCTCACCTCCGGCTTGATTATGAGGTTGATGATCCCATCCCGGAGCACCGTCGGCGTGAATGAGAGTCCGACGCCGTAGGGCTGGTAGGCGAAAGAGATCGCTCCGAGGCTACCGGCCTGAGGGACGGGAAACTCCCCGCCAGCAAGAAAGCTCGCGGTGTCTCCGGACAAAGCCACCAGATTGGGTTCCGCCAGGCTGCGGGCGAGACCTTTCTGTTCGAGCGCGTTGATCGACACATCGAGTGAGTTTTTTCCGCCAAACAATTGACCAACCAGGAAGCCGAACGGCGCTGCACCCGACAGAACGCCGGCGGCAACCGTTGACGACAGCGGTGTGCCGGAAGTGCCACTGGGGATCACGCTCTGCCCGCCAATACCGCTGTTCGAAAGGGCCGGCTGCTGGAAAGAACCGCCCGCCGCGGTTATCGGCAATTGCTGAGCCGGGACCTGGTTGCCGATGTTGGCTACGGCGCCGCTGCCAAACATGTTCCACTGAACGCCCAGCTCGCGGCTTGCCGAACGCGACACCTCGATGAAGCGAACCTCCAGCATGATCTGCTGCGGCCGCATCACCTGAACGGTGTTGATGACGTCCGGCACGAACTGGCGGGCAATCTGCACCGTTTTGTCGAGCGTGACCGCGTCCGGTACCATGCCGCTCAAGAGGACGTGGCCGTTGACTGAGGACACCTTTATGCCGCCGCCGGCGACGCGGGCGATCTCCGTATTGAGCCGCGAGACGTCGTAGGCGACCTCGACATCAAAGATGCCAATGATCTTCTTTTCCTCGCCGTAAACCGTGACGCGGGTGGTGCCGATCTTCTTGCCCAAGATCGACAGCGTGTGATCAGTGAGCGGATTGACGTCGGCGACATCCGGATCGCCGACGGTGATATCCGTCAGGCGTTGATCGGTATGGACATCTTCCGACTTTCCGACCAGCACCTTCACCGTGGCGGTGTGCGCTGAATTTGCCAATGCGATCCGCTGTTGCGCCTGCGATCTGTCGGCCGTGAGCGCCAGCATCGCGGCTATTACCATGGCCGGTATTGCTGCAATTCGGCACGTCCGCGACAGTGCGCCGACGATTCCCCTGTCCTGAACCCGGCGAACGCCGCCGGAATCAGTTTTGCTATTGTACTGGCTTGTCACATCGGCCTCCCCGCCACTGCTCATTGTCCCCAAATTCATGTCGACGCCCCAATCTCTTGTTGATCGCCATTCGCCGTCAGTCGTGCACCGGCTCCCGTTCCGGTCGAATGGCTGCCTGCGCTCCGGTCCGTTCGACTGGAACGGTGTAAGTGTCGCGCTTGAAAGTCTCGTGCTCGTGCTTGAAGCCGCGCGTCACAGTGACTGTCGCCGCACGAGAATCGCGCCAAGATGATGTGAATGCCTTGCCCAGATCGGACAGCGTCACCCGGCGTGAATTGTCTGCGGACATCTCGCCCGCCTTGCGCAGCAACAGCGATAGGGTGCCGACCTGCGACGCGAGCGAAAGCTTCTGCGCATCGGCGACGGCCACTTCCAGCGTCACCGCCTTGACCACCGAAGGCTTCAACGACGTCGCATCCGCCGACTGATCGACAGCAAGCACACGCTTGTTCTCGATAACCACGTCGTTGGTCGCGTTCTGTTTGTCGGTTTGGCGCGTCAGCACGACATCGACGTGATCGCCGGGGAATACGAAGCCGGCAACGCCTGCGACGTCGTTGACGCGAATGGTGACGGCCTTCATGCCTTCCTGAAGCGCCGCCGAAAGGGTCGCGCGTTGGCCCGGGCCGGTGATCTTGAAAGCGAGAACCGCTTCGTTCTCCTGCATCGGCAGCACCACGGCGCGCTTTGCCGTGGCCAGATCGGCGATCTTGCCGAAAGCGCCGGCCGGTAACGCACCCCGCGGCCACGGCAGCTCGCGCAGCGATGCCGCAACGATCTCGTCGCCGAACCGCAGCGGCTTGCTCGCGACCACGATCGTGCGTGCCGGTGCCTCCGGCTTCTTATTGGCTTCGAGGCTCCGCATCCGCATCTCGGCCTGATTATTCAGCCAAGCTTGCGCCAGGAATACCGCGAGCAGCCCAAACAGGACTGCAAAGCCGATCATCACGATAGTGCTCGTGCGCACGTCTGTCCCCTTATGACGCGTCCGTTATTCTTGGTATCGCGTTCGCAGTATTGGGATGCTGGTAGTATTGAATTGGTGAAGCAGACCGCGAGTTATCGGCCTATGCTGAAGATTGGTTGAAGCCGTATTCTTTACGAGGTGTGTATTTGCTTTAAGCGAACAGATAACCTTTACGAAAATTCAGCCATCGCAATACTCCTGCAATCACCGCAACGAGGCCAAGCGCGTATGCCCAGCACCGCAATCGACTCCGCCGTGTTCCGCAATATCTTCTCCACCGAGGCCATGCGGCGCGTGTTTTCCGACGAAACCCGCGTGCAAAAGTACCTCGACTTCGAGGCGGCGCTGGCGCGGGCGCAGTCGGGCCTCGAAATCATTCCGCAGACTGCCGCCGAAGAAATCGTTCACCATTGCGATGCCGCCGAGATCGACTTTGTTAAGCTTGAAAGGGAAACCGCGCGGATTGGCTATCCGGTGTTGCCGGTGGTGCAACAGCTCGTTGCACTGTGCCGCGACGGGCTCGGTGAGTGGTGCCATTGGGGCGCGACCACGCAGGACGTGACTGATACTGCCACCATTCTGCAGGTCCGCGAAGCGCTCACGCTTATAGAAGCCGACATCGATGCGATCGCCGGTGCACTCGCCGGATTGGCGCGCAAATATCGCGACACGCCGATGGCCGGCCGGAGCAATCTTCAGCAGGCGGTGCCAATCACTTTCGGGTACAAGATGGCAACCGTGCTCGCCGCATTTGAGCGCCACAAAGAACGGCTGCGGGAATTACGCGCCCGCGTTCTGGTCGGCGAGTTTGGCGGCGCCGCCGGCACGCTTGCTTCGCTTGGCGGCCGCGGCCTCGAAGTCCAAGCCGAACTGATGAAGGAACTGAAGCTTGGCGTCCCAGCCATCGCCTGGCACACGGTGCGTGACACCATCGCCGAGGTCGGCTGCTTCCTCGGCCTCGTCGCCGGCACCTGCGGCAAGATTGCATTCGATGTGAAGCTGATGATGCAGACCGAAGTGGAAGAGCTTTATGAGCCGTTCCACGAAGGCCGCGGCTCCTCGAGCACCATGCCGCAGAAGCGCAATCCGATCTCGTCAGTCTATATTACCGCGCTCAATTCGGTGGTGCGCCAGCAAGTCGCCGCGCTGCTCGACGCTATGGTCGAGGACCACGAACGTGCCACCGGTCCGTGGGAAATCGAATGGATTGTGCTGCCGGAAATCTTTTGTCTTACCGCCGGGGTGCTGGCCCAGACACTGTTCGTGCTCACCGGCTTGCAGGTCGACGAAAGAAAAATGCGCGCCAATCTCGATTTAACCAAGGGCTTGATCGTCTCGGAGGCGGTGATGATGGGACTCGGCCCTTATCTCGGCCGGCAGTACGCCCACGACCTCGTCTACGACATCTGCCGCAACGTCATCGCCACCGGCCGTCCGCTGGTCGATCTGCTTGCCGAGAACGAGGAAGTCTCCAAGCATCTTAACCGCGAGGCGCTGGTGAAGCTCTGCGATCCGGCAAATTACCTCGGCGAGGCCGGCGCGATGGTGGATCGCGTGCTGGCGATGCACAGAGAGTGAGACTTATTGCGTCGAGTCGGCGGGTCCGAGGCCGCAACACGCGCTGAGTTGCATTCAGCCGTTGCTCAGCGAGCTTCGCCATCGTGCAGCGTCTTCAGCATGGCGCTGCCCTGGTTGGCCGGGCCGAGCGCGCCGGTTGTCGAGGCGAGTTCAACGACCTTATGCAGTTCTTCCCAGGTGGCGCCGGCGCGGCGCGCTGCGAGCGCGTGCATCTGGGCTGCGGGATTGTGCTCAACGAGCAGCATGCCGAACAGGATAAGATTGGTGGTTTTAACGTCGAACACGTCGGAATAGAACGCGTGTGCCCGCAGCGCTTCAGCGCGCCGCAGAAACTCGGGATTGATTTTTCCCGAGAACGCGAACCGTGCCGCCGGCAGCGGCGGCAACGATCCGAACAGCTTGACGTAGCTGTCGCGAAATTCGGCGAGATCGGCTGGCGGGTCATCTTTAGGGGGCATGTAAGAACCTCATCACTTGCTCCTGACCAGCGCGCTGCGCCGCTCATTCAACTTTAACATTCGCCACCTTGAGCACGCGCCGCCATTTCTCCGCGTCGGTCTTGATGAACGCGGCGAAGTCTTGTGGCGAGCCCGGCATGGGCTCGAAGAACTGCGGATCGAGAATTGCGGCACGAAATGCCGGCTCGCTCAAAACGCGTTGCGTCTGCGCGTTGAGCTGACTGACGACTGCGGTCGGGGTAGCGGCCGGAGCGAATAGCCCGAACCATGACGCCGCCTCGAAGGCCGGCAGGCCACTCTCGGCGATTGTCGGGATGTCCGGAAGGCGCGCCAGCCGTTCCTTGCTGCCAACCGCCAGCACATTCAGCTCGCCGGCCTTCCACGGCTGAACCGCGCTGCCGATGCTGATGAACATCGTCTGGATGTGGCCGGCGATGACATCGGTCAGGGCCGGCGTCGCGCCCTTATAGTGTATGGCCACCATCTGCACCCCGGCCATCGCCTGGAACATTTCCATGTTCAGATGTCCGGTCGAGCCGACACCATAGGTCCCGTAGTTGAGCGAGCCCGGTTCCTTTTTCGCAAGCGCGATCAGATCGGAGACGGTGTGCACCGGCACCGACGGGTTGGTGACAAGGGCCTGATGAATTTTGACCAAGCCGGCGACCGGCACGAAGTCCTTTGCCGCATTGTAATGAAGCTTGGCAAACAAATACGGATTGATGACGACGGTCGCTTCAGGGCTTACCAAGAGAGTGTAGCCGTCAGCGGACGAGCGCGCGACATATTCGGCGGCGATCTGGTTGCTGGCACCCGGCTTGTTTTCGATCACGACCGACTGGCCAAGGCTTTCGCTGAACCGCTTGCCGAGGGCACGAGCAATCAGGTCGGTGACACCGCCCGGCGCCGCGGGCACAACGAGCGTAATCGTCTTCGCCGGAAATTGCTGCGCCGCCGCGGACGCGAGACCGGCAGCAATGACTCCAAGCACCAACACATATCGCGACAACGCAATCATCGTTCACCTGACAGAATTTATTCCGCGGGGCGAACCGGCGCGTGCCGGCGCGTCAGTTCGATGGAAGCGATGTCCGAAACACTGGCGTTCTCGACGGCGGGCTCCAGGTCCGCCTTGGCGCCGCGCAGTCGGAAATAGATCTGCATGCCGATGAGCCCGACGCACAGCGCAACGAACACGGCGCTGATCGGACGCTCGACGAATACGCCGAGATCGCCGCGCGAGATCAACATGGCGCGGCGGAAGTTTTCCTCGAACCGCGGTCCAAGCACGAAGCCGAGCAGGATCGGCGCCGGATGAAAGCCAAGGCGAAGCAGCAGATAGCCGAAGGCGCCGATGACGATCACCTCGCCGACCTGGAACATGTCGTTGTTGGCGGCATAGACGCCGATGCATACGAAGAACAGCGCGCTCGGGTAAAGGTAGCGGTACGGGATCGCCAGCATTTTCACCCAGATGCCGATCAGCGGCACGTTCAACAACACCAGCAGGATGTTGCCGATCCAGAAACTCGCGACCAGTCCCCAGAAGATGTCCGGGTGCTGCGAGATCAGTTGCGGTCCCGGCACAATGCCGTGGATCATCAGTGCGCCGAGCAGAAGCGCCATCACGGCGTCGCCGGGAATGCCGAGGCTCATGGTCGGGATGAAATCACCCTGCACCGATGAGTGGGTCGCCGCCTCAGGGCAGGCCACGCCTTCCAGCATTCCGGTCCCGAACCGCTCGGGCGTTTTCGAGACGCGCTTTTCGGTGGCGTAGGCGACGAACGATGCAATGGTTGGGCCGGTGCCGGGAATCAGCGAGCAAAGGCTGCCGACCATCGTGCCACGCAGCATCGGGAAAATCGATTGTTTGAGATCGGCTTTGCTCGGCCGCAGGTCGCGGAGACTGACATGGGTATATCGGGTACTGATCGGCGCGACCTGATTGATGCTGTTCATGAACTCGGCGATGCCAAACAGGCCGAGCGCCAGCGCAACTAGCGCGATGCCGTCGTCAAGCTCGGTGAGCCCAAACGTGTAACGCTCAGAGCCGAGCTCAAGATCGGTACCGACACAGCCGAGAATGAGGCCGAGCACCGTCATCGCCACGCCCTTGAGCGGCGAGCCGCGCGCCAGCGTCGAGCCGGCGAGCAGGCCGAGCAGCATCAGCGAGCAGACCTCGGCCGGCCCAAACTCCAACGCCGCCTTCACCAGGAGCGGCGACAGGAAGATCATTTCGGTGATCCCCCAGGACGCGCCAACAAACGAGGCCAACACCGTGATGCCAAGCGCCACGCCGCCGCGTCCTTGCTGGGTCAGCGGAAAGCCGTCGAGGCAGGTCACCGCGTGCGGCGGATGGCACGGCAGGTTGAGCAGGATCGAGCAGATCGCTCCGCCATACTGGGCGCCGTACATGACACCGGCCAGCATCAACACAGCGCCGACCGGCGGGATGCCGAATGTCAGCGGCAGCAGGATTGAAATGGTCGCGAGCGGACCCATGCCCGGCAGCACGCCGACCATGTTGCCGACCAGTACGCCGATGAAGCACCACATCAGGTTATGCGGCTCAAGCGCGACGCCAAAGCCATACCAGAGGTCTGTGAGTGCGGTCGCAATCACAGGCCGCCCTTCCAGGTCAGCACCGGCATCGGAATCTGCAAGAAATAGGAGAACAGCCCGACGCCGAACGCGGTCACGATCAGCGCGAGAACGAGCGAGCTCTTCAACGTTGCGGTTCGGTCACCCAGCGCCGCCACGAACACGCACGCGAACGTTCCCGGGATAAGTCCGAAGTAGCGGCCGCAGAGAATAAAGAGCGCCGGACCGGCAAGGATGCAGAACCAGCCCCACCATTGCGGATGGTCCGGCAGGATGCGCTCGCCGGCCTCGCTTATTGGCCCGCCCGCCGAGGCGGCGGCGCCAGCAATTGCCATCCCGATCAAGGCCAGGATCACGCCGAGCGCGGTCGGCAAAAAGCCGGGGCCCATGTGCATCAGCGTCCCAAGCCGGTAGGACGACCAACCCTTGAGCGCGACGCCGAGCCCGATGAGCAACATTAATCCGCCGGCGTAGAAATCGCGCTTGCGCGTCAGCTCGCGGAAAGGACCAGCGATCGATTGCAAAATTCCTCCCGGCTTATCTCGGCCCGGCAGTATGGTTTGAGCCTAGCGCCAGTGAGCGTCCGCTGTCTATGCGACGCCACGGCAGGCGGACGGCGGGCTCACTCGGCGGCGGCGACTTTGGCCTCCAGATAGTCGCGCACCAATTTCTGCAACGCCTGCAGATCGGGCTTGCCGGAACCCAAGAGCGGCAGCTTGTCGAGGATGATCACCTGGGCAGGCGACATCAACTCGGAAGCATGTTTGCTCCGCGCATAGGCCTGAAAATCGGCACGCGTAGCGCTGTGCTTGTCGGTCACCAGAATAAGTCGCTCACCCTTGCGTTCGTCGGGCACCGCGACCACCGCCGACACGTAGTTCGGCCATAACTCGGCCGCCAGCATCTCGACCGCGGCGAGCGAGATCATCTCGCCGCCCACCTTGGCGAAGCGTTTGGCGCGGCCTTTGATGGCGATGTAGCCCTGGTCGTCGATCGCGACGATATCGCCGGTGTCGAACCAGCCCTCCGGCGGCGGTTCGAGTACGCCCGGTTTGTCGGCACGCAAATAGCCGAGCATGACGTTCGGTCCCTTGACGAACAGGCGCCCCGCCCCCTCGTCGACGCCTTCGACCTTCTCCAACCGCGCCCGCATGCCGGGCAGGACGCGGCCGACGGTGCCGAACTTGTTGAACATCGGCGTGTTGAGCGCCAACACCGGCGAGGTCTCGGTCACGCCGTAACCTTCGAGAATACGCATGCCGAACTTTTCCAGATAAATCCGACGGGTCGATTCCTTGATCGGCTCGCCGCCGGAAATGATGTAGCGCAGCGAGCGGAAGTCATAGGGATTGGCCATGCGTGCATAGCCGGCAAGGAAGGTATCGGTGCCGAAGATGTAAGTGGCGCAGATGCCGTAGACCAATTCCGGCACGGTGCGATAGTGCAGCGGCGATGGATACAAATAAGTCGGGACGCCGGAAATCAGCGGCAGCACGATACCGCCCATGAATCCGAACGAATGGAACGCCGGCAGCGCCATGAACAGCCGGTCGTCACGTCCGAAGTCGATGCGGGCTTCCGCTTGCGCCACGTTCGCCAGCACGTTGCGGTGAGAGAGAACGACGCCCTTCGGCACGCCCTCGGTTCCTGAAGTGAACAGGATAACGCCCCAGTCGTCCGGCTTGCGCTTTACCAGCGGCTTCTTCGCGCGCAGTGCGCCGCGCAGCTTGTCGGCGAAGGTCACCGTCTTGCGAATGTCTTCCAGATAGATGATGCGCACCTGCTTCTCGATCGTGGTGACGAGCTTTTCGAAGTCTCGCCTTGTCGACGAAGGCGTGCGCGGTGAGGATGGTGTCGACTTGCGCCGCGCGGCAGGCGCCGAGGACATTGGCAGCTCCGGACGTGAAGTTGATCATGGCGGGAACACGCCCGCCGGACATCAGCGCCAGCACGGTAACGGCGGCGCCATTGGAGGTCGGCAGCATGACGCCGATCGCGCGCCCTTCGGGCGCCAGCGGCATCAGCTTGTCACCCAGGATCCTCGTTGCCTGCAGGAGACGCTTGTAGGTCAGCTGCCCGCTGGTCGGGTCCTCGATCGCCAGCCATTTGCCGCCGTGCTCCTTGGCCAACTCAATGACGGCTTCGACGACGGTGCGGTCGGTCGGCGTGGTGACGAACATCAAATTCGACATGATGTCGTAAAGCGCCGCACCGGCTGCGAGCCGGCGCTTTCGGCCTTTGAGCTCCGGATCGACATTAAGCTTCACCGGTTCGAGGATTGTCACCTTGATCTTCGGGAACAGCCGCCGGCGCACCTGTGTGTCCTTCAGGCGGCTGAACATGGTCTTTTCCGGCCCGTCGATGCGAACCGGAACCACCATCGCGTCCGACTTGTCGGCGATCATGGCCGCGCCGTCGTAGATTTTCATCAGGCTGCCGGTAATGGTGATGCGGCCTTCCGGAAATATCACCAGCATGTTGCCGTCTTTTACCGCGTTGATGATGGTGCGCAGCGCCATCGGCTTGAGCGGATCGAGCGCCATGGTGCGCACGAACGGCAGGAACGGCTGAATCCACCACTGCTGCGCTATACCGGTGTCGACCGCGAACACCGGGCGCTTGGGCAGAATCGCCATCGCCACCGGCGGGTCGAGGAAGCTCACATGGTTCATCGCGATGATGGCGTTGTGGCCGGCCTTGGCGACGTTCTCGAGCCCCGTCACCTCAAGGCGATAAAGGGTGCGGAACACGATCGAGAGAAGGTCGTTTAGCCAGCTCGTCGGCAGCGTGCGGGCGATGAAGAAGGCAACGATCAGGTTGGCGACGCCGATCAGCGCGAACAGGAGCGGCGTCGAGAGGCCGAGCTTCTGCAGCACGGCGAGAACGATCGCGCCGCCGACCATGAAGACAGCATTGAGAACGTTGACGGCAGCGATCACCCGGGCGCGCTGATCTGGGCTGGCCCAGGCTTGCACCGCGCTGAAGGTCGGCACGATGAACAGGCCGCCGGAAATCGCCAGCCCGGCAAGGTCGATCGCGACATGGATGCTGTGCGGCGTCGCGAAGAACGCGGCGATGCCGAGCGGGCTGGTCGCTGCCACGATCGCGGAGGATGTCCAGGCGAGATCGAGCGAGAACAGGCCCAACAGCACACCAGCAACAAGCGTCGGCAAGAGCACGATACGCCCATGCGCCAGCCATGCCGCCAATCCTGAGCCAATCGCCACGGCGACCGAGAAAATCGTAAGAAAGATAGTGACGACGCCCTCATTGCCGCCAATCGTGAAGGTAACCAGCGGCGGCAGCAGCGACAGCACCAGCGCGCCGACGAGCCAGAACCAACTCGACACCATCGCGCCCCACCACAAACGCGGTTCGCCGCGGACATATTTGATGAGCGCCCAAGTGGAAGCGAAGATGTTGCGCCTGACGACAAGGTGCGGCGCGCCCTCACCGGTCGGCGGAATGAACCGGCTTGCGATCCAGCTCGCTACCGACGTTACCATCATCAGCCAGGCGAAGTGGATGGGATCGCCGCCGTCCTTTGCCGCGATTCCGGCGACGATGGTGCCAATGAGAATGGCGAGGAAGGTGCCGCCCTCGACCAGGGCATTGCCGGACGGCAGTTCGGAGCGGGCGAGGTGGTCCGGCAGGATGCCGTATTTGATGGGTCCGAACAGCGAAGCGATCGTGCCGTACGATCCCACCGCCACGAACAAGAGCACAATGGAATGGATGGCGAAGCCCAATACCGCCAACGCCGCAACGGCGATCTCGAACAGCTTTAGCCGCTGCGCCACCAGCGCCTTGTCGTAGCGATCGGCGAGTTCGCCACCGAGGCCTGAAAGCAGGAAGAATGGAAAGATTAGCGTGGCGCCCGCAAGCGTGATCAATACCGCGGAATCGGCGCCGCCGATCTGAAACAGAATGAGGAAGACGAGCGCAGTCTTGAGAAAGTTATCGCCGAACGCCGAGAAGAACTGGCACCAGAACAGTGGCGCGAAGCGTCGCGTCGTCATCAGGGACGTGGACATGGTGCTCTTACTGGCTCTCTTGCCGTTGTTTGCGGATCAGCACCCGCTTCGCAGAGTTTAAACGGCTGCGGGCGCCTTGGCGACGCGGATTTGAGTACTATTCGGATACCCGAACTGCCAATGATTCTAAAGTCAAATCAGCCCTTTGGCGCAAGAAGCCGGTCCAACTCGTCCTTAAGCTGCACACCCGACAGACGGCGCACCCGCATGGTCCGCAATAGGTAGGCGAGTTTAGAGCTCGCAACATCATAACCGACGCCTTGCGGCCGGACATTGGAGATGCAGTTACGCTCGGCGTCGGTCGTATGCGCATGCGGCCGGAAGGTCAGATATGCGCCCATACTATCGGGGGCCGAAAGCCCCGGACGCTCGCCAATGAGCACCGCGACGCTGTCGGCGCCAAGCGCAGTCGCGACGGCGTCTCCAATAGCGACGCGGCCGTGGCGGACGATGACCAGCGGAGCAATCTGCCAGCCTTCGGCGCGAAGCGCATTTATTGCTTGGGACAGAACCGGTCGGGCGTGCAGCGCGACGGCGCGCGCCGACAACCCATCGGCGACCACGAACGCAACGTCATAGTCACCCTTATGCGACGCCAGCGCGGGCTCGGCGTTCGCCGCCGGCCGGCGACCGAAATCCGGACGCATCAGATAGGTCTGCCGATCTGCCGCTTCGCTAGCGATCGAAACCACTGGGAGGCCGAGCCCCGCCAATTCAGCCGTGAGTTTTTCTTCGTCCAGCGTCTCATGCACGGCGTCACGTGCGCGGGCATGCGCCAGCTGGAAATCGAGCAGCGGCCCGGTCGCGACCGAGGCACCGGTGCGCTTTAGTCCGATGCGCGCGGCGGTCAGCCGGCGCAGGCTCGTCCAGAATTCCTCCTCAAGCTCCATGAACGTTTCCAAACCGCGTTTGGGGCTTTTCGGAATCGTCGGTCAAAAGCGCGCGGAAGCGGTCCAGCAGACCATGCGCGCGAATGCGATCGGCGGCATCGATCAAGCCTTGCCGCGCAAGCCATGCTTCAAATTCCGGGGCCGGACGGCGGCCAAACAGATCGCGCATCGCAAGCACATCGTGGAACGAGGTGCTCTGATAACCCAGCATAATGTCGTCAGCGCCGGGCACGCCCATCACGAAGTTCACGCCCGCCGTCACCAGCAACGCCAGCAATGCATCCATGTCGTCCTGATCGGCGTCGGCGTGATTGGTGTAACAGACGTCGACGCCCATCGGCAGGCCCATGAGCTTGGCGCAAAAATGATCCTCCAATCCGGCCCGGATGATTTGCTTGCCGTTGAACAGATATTCGGGGCCGATGAAGCCGACCACGCTGTTGACCAGCAGCGGCTTGAACGCCCGCGCCACGGCATAGCTGCGCGTCTCCAGCGTCTGCTGGTCGGCGCCGTGATGGGCGTTGGCGGACAGCGCGCTGCCCTGGCCGGTTTCGAAATACATCACGTTGTCGCCGACGTCGCCCCGGCGGAGCGCCAACGCAGCATCGCGCGCCTCGTTGAGCAAGGCGAGATTGACGCCGAAGCTCTTGTTGGCAGCCTCGGTCCCGGCAATAGACTGGAACACCAGATCGACGGGCGCGCCCTTGCCGATCAGATCGAGTGTCGTGGTGACATGCGCCAGCACGCAGCTTTGCGTCGGGATATCGAGTTTGGCCCGGACTTCATCAAGCATCACGAGGAGCGCGTGGGCGTTGTCGGGGCTGTCGGTCGCGGGATTGATCCCGATCACGGCATCGCCGCCGCCGAGCAGAAGCCCGTCGAAAATACTCGCCGCGATACCGCGCGCATCGTCGGTCGGGTGATTGGGCTGGAGCCGTACCGACAAGCGGCCCGGCAGACCGAGCGTATTGCGGAACGCCGTCACCACGCTGCATTTCGCCGCCATTACGATCAGATCCTGCTGGCGGCTGATCTTGCTCACGGCCGCGGCCATTTCCGGCGTGATGCCGGGCGCGAGCGCGGACAGGACCGCCGTCGTCGTTGCGTCCGACAACAGCCAATCCCGAAAGCCCCCGACGGTCAGATGTGAAACCGGCGCAAAGGCTGTGCGGTCGTGGGTGTCAATAATGAGCCGGGTGACTTCGTCGGTCTTATAGGGAACGACCGATTCATTGAGGAACGTCGTAAGCGGCAAGTCGGCGAGCGCGTATTGCGCCGCGACGCGCTCCTCGCCGGTCGCTGCCGCTACGCCCGCGAGCTGATCGCCACTGCGTAATGGTGAGGCCTTAGCCAACAGTGTCTTGAGATCGGCGAAGACGTAGCGGCATGCTCCGATCGTAGCGCTGTACATTGCGAGACCCTGCGGGCGGCCTCGCAACTATAAGCCATCAGAGCATCCGGCGCAGCCGCAAGTCATCCAGGACAGCGTAACGAGCGCCCGTTCAGGCGCCGGATAAAGCCTCCGGCGGAAGCCTGCTCGTAATACTAGCCTTACCCGGTTTTGCGCCCGAAGCGCCGGGGGCCGGTGTCGGTGACGCCGAGATGGATTTCGAGCGCGCCGCGGTCGTTGAGCAGCGTTGCGCTTTCGGCTGCGTGCACCACGGCACCGCGTTCGATGATGATGGCGTGGTCGGTAACGCCGAGAATTTTTTTGGCGTTTTGCTCGACCAGAATAGCCGACATGCCTTCGTCACGGATGATGCGGCGCAACGCCGCGAGCAATTCGTCGACGATGATCGGCGCCAGGCCTTCAAGCGGCTCGTCGAGCAACAGAACGCGCGGATTGAGCACCAGTGCGCGCGCGACCGCGAGCATCTGCTGTTCGCCGCCGGAGAGCTGATTGCCAAGGTTTTGCCGCCGCTCGTTGAGGCGCGGAAACAGCGTGTAGATTTTGTCCGTGGTCCAGCGGCCGGGCAGCGCCACCGCGGTCAGGTTCTCATGCACGGTCAGCGATTTGAAAATATTGCGTTCCTGCGGCACCCAGCCGACGCCGGCGTGCGCGCGCTGATCCGGACGCAGCCGGGTGATGTCGACGCCATCCAGCGTGATCTTGCCGGAGAAATACCGCGTGACGCCGACGATGGTATTGATGAGCGTGGTCTTACCCATGCCGTTGCGGCCGAGGAGCGCAAGCGCCTGACCCTCGGCGAGTGACAGCGAGATGTCGGAAAGCACCACGGCCTCGCCGTAGCCGGCCGACAGATGTTCGATCCTGAGAAGATCAGGCATCGAGTTCCTCGCCGAGATAGACCGATTTGACCCGCGGATCGCGGGCGACCTCCTCCGGTGCGCCGTCAACCAGCAGTCCGCCATTGACCAGAACCGTGATGCGATCGGCGAAAGAGAAAACGAGGTCCATGTCGTGCTCGATCAGAAGGACAGTGACCTCCGCCGGCAGCGCTTCGATGGTGGCAAGAAGTTCGTGGCGCTCAACGTCCGGCACCCCGGCAGCCGGCTCGTCGAGCAAGAGCACCTGCGGCCGGCATGCGAAAGCGAGCGCGATTTCCAGCAGACGCTGTTTGCCGTAGGGCAGGATCGCGGTGCGCTCATGCATCACGTCGACCAGACGAAAACGCTCGAGAATTTCGACAATCTCGTCGGTCACCGTCGCTTTGCTCCCGATGACCCGCCACCACTGGGCGCCGGTACCCATGCGTTCGGAAATCGCCTGGCCGATCGATTCCAGCGGCGTGAGATCCGGGAACAGCTGATTGATCTGGAAGGTCCGCGCCATGCCAAGACGAACGCGCTGATGCGGCGCAAGTGCGGTGATGTCCTTGCCATCGAGAATGATGCTGCCGTCGGTCGGCTTGAGCACGCCGGTGAGGAGGTTGATCACGGTGGTCTTGCCGGCGCCGTTCGGGCCGATCAGCGCGTGGCGCGCACCCTTCTCGATCGAAAGCGAAAGGTCATGGACGGCAACAATGCCGCCGAAGCGCTTTTCGAGGCGGATGGTTTCGAGGATCGGCATGATCTTAGTGTCCGTCCGGAGCGGCGCCGCCGATTGCTGCGGGACGCGCCATGAGGCGGGCCCCGAGGCCGACGATTGTGCCGCGCACGATGCCGGTCCATTCCTCGACGCGCTCGCGGCCGACGAGGACAATCACCACCAGCACGAAGCCGATCCAGAACTGCCAGTATTGCGGGGTCAGCGTTGCGATCCAGTCTTGCAGAAATTTGTAGATCACGGCGCCGATCAGACCGCCGTACAGATAACCAGACCCGCCAATGATGAGGACGAGGAGAAGATCGGCCGAGCGTTCGAACGAGAACACATCAAGCGAGCAGAACGCCGTCGTCTGCGTGAGCAACGCGCCGGCGATGCCGGCCAGTCCGGCAGAGAAGGTATAAATCGCGACCATCCGGCGCTTGACCGGAATGCCGATCGCGGACGCCCGCAACGCATTGCCCTTGAGCGCGCGCAGCGACAACCCGAACGGGGAATACACCACCTGGCGCGCCAGCAGAAAGCAGACGAACAGGACGACGAGGCAGTAGACGTACCCGGTACGGCCATAGAGATCGAACCGGAACAGCCCGAGAACCGGAGCAATATCGACGCCCTGGAGCCCATCGGCGCCGCCGGTAAGATTCGAATAGCGGTTGGCGATCTCGCCCAGCATCAGCGACACGCCGAGCGTGACCATCAGCCGGGTCAAGTCCGAGCCGCGCAACACCAGGAAGCTCGTGACAAAGCCGAGCGCCGCCGCCACGAGGCCGGAACAAACAAGGGCGATGACCGGCTCGTTGATAAAACCGTATTTGGCGATCAGGCCGGAAAAATATCCGGCCAAACCGAAAAAGGCCGCCTGCCCAAGCGAGATGATGCCGGCATATCCAAGGATAAGATCGAGCGACAGCGCAAACAGCGCCAGGATCGCCGCATCCTTCATGATCAGATATTTGCCCGGAAACAGCCAGATGGTCGCGAAAGCGAAGACCCAAAAAGCGACCTCGGCCGGCGACCAGCGCGAGCGGCGACTGAGATAAGCCGAGACCTGGTCGAAGACCTGACCCATGGCCCTTACCGTGCCGCGCTACGGGCGAACAAGCCTTGCGGCCGCCAAATCAGCACCACGATCATGATGGTGTAGATGACGAAAGCGCCCAGCGTCGGCACGTAATACTTGCCGGCGACATCGGCGATGCCGAGCAATATCGACGCAAGGAACGGCCCGGTGATGCTGGTGGTGCCGCCGACCGTCACCACGATCAAAAAGTAGATCATGTATTTCAACGGGAAGGTCGGATCGAGGCCCAGAATTTCCGCGCCGAGCGCACCGCCAAGCCCGGCGAGCCCGGAGCCGAAGGCAAAGGTGATCGCAAAGACCGCGCCGACGTTGATGCCGAGGCCGCGCGCTACGCGCTGATCATCGACCGCGGCACGCAAGCGGCTGCCAAAGCGTGTCTTCGCGACCGTCAGCTGCAACCCAAGCGTCAGCAGGCCGCAAATCAGGATGATGAGCAGCCGATATTTGCTCATCCCGATTCCGAACACGATGAACTGGCCTTGCAGCGCCTCGGGAATCTGGACGAATTGCTGCGACGAGCCCATCACGTAATCGACGGCGGCAACCGACATGAACACGAGGCCGATGCTGAACAGCACCTGGTCCAGATGGCTGCGGCGATAAACATGGACGTAAAGCGTGCGCTCGAACAAACCGCCGATCGCCGCCGTCACCAGAAATGCAAGCGGCAGGCCGAGCGCGAACGGAACACCAAAGCGATTGACCAGGATCACCGTGCAATAGCCGCCGGCCATGGCGAAGGCGCCGTGGGCAAGATTGATGAAGTTCATCAGGCCGAGCGTGACCGAAAGGCCGCACGCCAGCACAAACAGCAGCATGCCGTAGGCGATACCGTCGAACAGAATAGTCAGCATGATCGGCCCAACGATTCGTCATCCCGGGCGCCGTAGAGCGGCTGTCCAGAACGCACAAACCGTCCTTAGCATTATTGCACGATCCGGGGGACGGATTCCGGGCTCGCGGGTTTATTCCCGCAGCCCGGACTTACAGTTCGGCCGGAAAGCCGATGATCGCGCTTACTTCGGCGGTGCCGCTGCCTTGACCGGGTCTTTCACGGCCGGGTAGGTGGCGAATTCGACGTTGTAAAGTTGGCCGTTCTTCTTCTCGACCTTACGGATGTAGACGTTTTGCACGATGTCGCGCGTCTGCGGGTCGATCGAAATCGGGCCGCGCGGGCTTTCCCAGGCCATGCCCTTCATGGCCGTGATCAGCGAGTCGCCGTCGGCTTTGCCGCCGGTTTTCTTCAACGCCTCGTACATCAGGTTCATGCCGTCATAGCCGCCGACCGCCATGAAGTTCGGCCGCATGTTGTTTGCTTTCTCAAAAGCGGCGACGAAGGCCTTGTTGGCAGGCGAATCGTGATCCGCCGAATAGATATGGGCCGTCACGGTGCCGATCACTGCATCGCCCATACCGTTGAGCAGATCGTCATCGACCACGTCACCGGGCCCGATGATTTTGATGCCGGCTTTGTCGAGCCCGCGCTCGATGAATTGTTTGACGAAGGTGGCGCCCTGCCCGGAAGGAACAAAGACGAAAATGGCGTCGGGCTTCTGGTCGGCCGCGCGCTGCAGAAACGGCGCAAAATCCGGATTGGAAAGCGGAAAGCGGATGCTCTCGAGCACACGTCCCCCCTTCTTGGTGAACTCGCCGGTAAACGACTTCTCGGCATCGGCGCCCGGCGCATAGTCGGAGATCATCGTCACCACTTTTTTGATCCCATTGTCCGCCGCCCAATCCGCCATCGGCACGGTCGATTGCGCCAAGGTGAAGCTGGTGCGCGCGATGTAGGGGGATCTTTCGGTGATGATGGATGTGCCGGCCGCGGTGACAATCTCGGGGGTCTTTGATTGCGCGGAAAGCGGCGCGACCGAGAGAGCTGCCGGCGTGACGCCGAACCCGGCCAGGAAGTTCACCTTATCGTTGACGATCAGTTCCTGTGCGATGCGCTTGGTATTGTCCGGAACCGCCGCGTCGTCGCGAATAATAAGTTCGATTTTCTTGCCGGCGACCATGTCACCATGCTGCGCCATGTAAAGCTTGATCGCAGCGGCTTCCTGCTTACCGGTCGATTGCTGCTGCCCGGTCATCGGCAAAATGAAGCCGATCTTGACCAACTCCTGGGCATAGGCGCCGTCGGCGGCCGGCAGTGCCAGCGCGGCGACGGTTGCAATAACAAAACAGTTGCGGACCATGCGTTTCCTCCGTGAACTATGCTGATTTTGAACAACAGAAAATTGGCATAGCCACTCAAAGCGGCCCTTGTCCAGTTGCAGGTTGTCTCATCTGATCTGCAGCGGGTTTTTTGGCCTAAAGCCAGCCGATTGCCCGGCGCGGAAGAATAAGCCCCAAGAGCCGACGCATTGAGGGGACAAAGAAAATCGGCAGACAAAAAGAGAGGCCCTGGCTGGTGCCAGGGCCTCCAAAGCGTCAGGCCGTGCCGGGTCTGTCGGCCCGACCGCAGCTCGTTAACTACTGGATCGTCTCGCCATGCAGAGCGAGATCGAGGCCTTCGCGCTCGACGTCCTCGCTCACCCGCAACCCGATAACCATGTCGACGACTTTCAGGATGATCAGGGTCACTATCACGTCGTAGATGAACACAGTGCCGACGCCGACCAGCTGCGTCAGGACCTGGCCGGGATTACCCTCGAGAAGCCCGGCGGTGCCGCCGTAAGCTGCCACCGCGAACACGCCGGTGAGGATGGCGCCAGTCGCGCCACCGACCGCATGGACTCCGAAGGCGTCGAGCGCATCGTCATAGCCGAAGAAGTGCTTCAGCCCGGTGCAGCCCCAGTAACACACGATGCCGGCCGCGATACCGATGGCGAACGCACCCATCGGGCCGACGAAACCCGACGCCGGCGTAATGGCGACGAGCCCCGCAACGGCGCCGGAGCAGATGCCGATGACGGTCGGCTTACCACGGACGATCCATTCGACGATCATCCAGGTAAAGCCTGCAGTCGCGGTGGCGATATGGGTGACAGCCATCGCCATGCCGGCCTGCATGCCGGCGCTGACGGCAGAACCGGCGTTGAAGCCGAACCAGCCGACCCACAGCAGCGAGGCGCCGATCATGGTCAGCACCATGTTGTGGGCCGGCGCAGTATCCTTGCGCTTGCCAAGCATGATAGCGGCCATCAGCCCGGCGGTGCCTGAATTCACGTGCACCACGGTTCCGCCGGCGAAGTCGAGGACATGGAATTTGGCGTCGGGATTGGCGCTGTTGAAGATGCCATCCGGCCCCCACACCCAGTGCGCGACCGGCGAATAGACGAAAATTGCCCACAGGCCGATGAACCACAGCATCGCCGAAAACTTCATCCGCTCCGCGAACGAACCCGCGATCAGCGCCGCAGTGATGATCGCGAAGGTCAACTGGAACATCGAATAGACGGTCTCGGGAATGGTCGGCGCTAGAGGATTGGGCGTGCCAATGTTCAAGCCGACACCGGCGGCATTGAAGGTGTTGCTGACGATGCCTTGCAGGAAGGCCCGATCGAGTCCGCCGATGAACGGCGTCCCGCCCCGGAACGCGAGGCTATAGGTGAACAACAGCCAGAGAATGCTGATGAGACAGGTGATGGCGAAGCTTGTCATCACCGTATCGCCGACGTTCTTCTTGCGCACCATACCGCCGTAGAACAGCGCAAGACCGGGGAGGGTCATCATCAGCACGATGGCCATGGAGGTCAGCATCCAGGCGGTATCGCCGGAATTGGGCGTGCAGTTTTCGAGCACCGGCGGCTTGGCGTTGCCATCGCAAGCCGGTGCCGCCACGGGTGCGGCCGCTGCCGCCGCCGGGGCGGTTGCCGGCGCATCTCCCGCATAAGACGCGTGCCACGTCGGCAGGCTGAGCACGATCGCCAGCAAAATCGCTCCGGCGAGAGCGAGCAGCCCCGCACGAGATAGCTTCATCGAGTTCATATTTGACTCCTGTCCAGTCGAGATGCGGGTGCGGGTTCGCTAAAGGGCTGCGGCGTCGGTTTCACCGGTGCGGATACGCACGGCGTGGTCGAGGCCGAACACGAAGATCTTGCCATCGCCGATCTGCCCGGTCTTTGCCGCCGACGAAATTGTCTCGATGACCTTGTCGACCTGATTGGCCGCGCAGGCGATTTCGAGTTTGATCTTCGGCAAGAAGCTCACGGCATATTCGGCGCCGCGATAGATTTCGGTATGGCCCTTCTGGCGGCCGTAGCCTTTCACCTCGGTGACAGTCAGCCCCTGGACCCCAATTTTCGTCAGCGCATCGCGGACCTCGTCGAGCTTGAACGGCTTGATGATGGCCATAACAATTTTCATTGAGTCACTCTCCCCCTCGCCGTCGTCGTGCACTGCATCGACGAGGCGACCACAAGCTGGCCCGGACCGCTGGAAATGGTCGCCTCGCGGCGTGGCCGTACGCAAGCAATCAAACGCCGTGCCAGTTCCCTGAAATTGGTCGCAACGACCTGATATCCAACGTTGATTCTGCCCCCTGCCGGCCGCACGCGCAGCCGACGCCGTATAGTCCCCAAGAGCCAGGCTGACCTATGCCTAAGAAATAGGCGGATTGCTATGCGCAGTTTCGAGGCTTGTGACTAAGCCGCCGAATTCATCGATCAATGTGTCGGCGGCAGAGAGTGAGGAATGTCACAAGGCGTCGGCATCGGTCTCACCGGTGCGGATACGCACCGCCCGCTCGATCGGCGTTACGAAGATTTTGCCATCGCCGATCTGCCCCGTCTTCGCGGCGACCCCAAGCGCTTCTACGACCCTGTCGGCCCGATCCTCGGCAACTGCGACTTCGATGCGGATTTTCGGCAAAAAGTTCACGACATATTCGGCGCCACGATAAATCTCGGTGTGTCCCTTTTGTCGGCCGTAACCCTTCACTTCGCTCACGGTCATGCCGTGCACGCCAAGGGCGAGGAGCGCGTCGCGAACCTCTTCGAGCTTGAACGGCTTGATGATCGCGGTAATCAGCTTCATGAGGACACTCGGTTCAAAGCGATCTGCACACCATAGCGGCATTGCCGCCGAGAATTAAGTCACTTCTCGCGTCGAGCGTGGACGCAGCAGACCTTCCTGAGCAACGGACGCGACTAAAGTCCCGTCGCTCGCGAAGATCGAGCCGCGCGCGAAACCGAGCGCGCCACCAAGATTTGGGCTGTCCTGGGCATAGAGCAGCCATTCATCTGCACGGAACGGCCGGTGAAACCATAACGCGTGGTCGAGGCTCGCGGCCATGACGTCTTCGTTGAAGACGGTCTTGCCCATCGGGACGAGTGCGGTATCGAGCAGCGTCATGTCCGAGGCATAGGCCAGCACGCATTGATGGATCGCCGGCTCATCCGGTAGACGTCCGGTGGCGCGGATCCAGATGTGGAAGCGGTCGCCCTCAAGCTTCTCACCGAGATAGCGGCCATATTCGACCGGCCGCAGCTCGATTGGCCGCTCGCGCTCATAGTAGCGGCGTACTGCGTCGGACATCAGTGGCAAGAGCCTGTGTCGAACCTCGGCCTCGCTCGGCAGCTCGTCCGGCTTTGGCACGTCCGGCATGGCGAACTGGTGCGTCCAACCTTCTTCGGCAACGTGGAACGAAACCTCCATGGAGAAGATGGCGCGACCGTGCTGGATCGCGATCACGCGCCGCGTGGTGAAGCTTTTGCCGTCACGGATGCGATCGACTTCATAGATGATCGGCACCTTGGGATCGCCGCCGAGAAGAAAATAAGCGTGCAGCGAATGCGGCGGCCGCGCGGTCACATCGTCGACCGTGCGGCAGGCTGCGACCAGGGCCTGACCAATGACTTGCCCGCCAAACACCCGCTGCCAGCGCGATTGCGGCGATCGGCCGCGAAACAGATTCACCTCTAGCGGCTCTAGATCGAGGATCGCGACTACGTCCTGGATGGCGGAGGCCATAAATTCAGTTCCAATCTGCATTCCGGAGGGAAGGACGGTCGCGCGGGGCCATGCTGAACGGATTAGCACCTTCGCCGCCCGATGCTATGCTGCCCGGAACAGGCGTACCTGTACAGGGTTGCGTGTCGCGATGCGCCGGGATGGTCAAATCGATGTGCTGATTGCAGGCGGCGGCTTTGCCGGCCTCACGCTTGCGATCGCGTTGCGCCAGGGGCTTGGCCCGTCGTTTGCCGTAACGGTCGCCGACCCGATGCTCGGCAAGAGCCATTCCGACGACGAGCGCGCTTCCGCAATCGTTACGGCGGCGCGCCGGCTGTTCGCGACGCTCGGGGTTTGGGAGGCCGTCGCCGACCGGGCGCAGCCGATCCTCGACATGGTGGTGACCGACAGCCGGCTCGACGACGCGGTGCGGCCAGTTTTTCTCACCTTCGCCGGCGAAGTCGAGGAAGGCGAGCCGTTCGCCCACATGATCGAGAACCGCTTTCTGATCGCCGCGCTCGAGGCGAAAGCGCGGGAGGTTGGGGTTGAACTTCGAGCGAGCGCAATTGCCAACTTCTCGCCGGAACAAGCAACAACATCCGATCATTTCGATGTCGAGCTTGCGGACGGTACAACCGTCGCGACGGGTTTGCTGATTGCCGCCGACGGCGCTCGCTCGTCGATCCGCGAGCGCTGCGGGATCGCCCTGCACGGCTGGGATTACGGCCAGTCGGCGATTGTCATTAATGTCGGCCATGAACGCGATCACGAGGGCCGGGCTGAGGAGCACTTTCTGCCCTCCGGCCCGTTCGCCATCCTGCCGCTCAAGGGTCAGCGCTCCTCGATTGTCTGGACCGAAACAACCCGGGAAGCCGAACGCATCGTTGCATTGCCCGCTTCTGCCTTCCACGCCGAGCTCGAGAAGCGTTTCAAGTTGCATCTCGGCGACATTACATCGGTCGGCGCGCGGCGCATTCACCCGCTTGGGTTCTATGTGGCGCGTTCGTTCATCGCCGAGCGCGCCGCGCTGATTGGCGACGCCGCCCATGTCATTCATCCGATCGCCGGCCAGGGACTCAACATGGGGCTCAAGGACGTCGCGGCGCTTGCCGAGGTGATTGTCGATGCGGCGCGGCTCGGCCTCGATCCGGGTGCGACGGATGTGCTCGAGCGTTATCAGCGCTGGCGGCGCTTCGATACAATGGCGATGGGGCTCGCCACTGACGGGCTCAATCGCCTGTTCTCCAACCGCTCTGCCGCATTGCGTCTGGTTCGCGACGTGGGCCTCGGTATGGTGGACCGGGTGCCGGGCCTCAAGCGGCTGTTTATCCGCGAGGCGGCAGGACTGGTCGGTGAAGTGCCGAAATTGCTGCGTGGCGAACTGCTGTAATCACGACGAAGTCCTCACAACGCGCCTATAGCCGTCACCCTTAGAGTCATCACCGCTGTAGAGACATGGCGTTCAACCACATCGCGATCATCGGCGCCGGCGCCTGGGGCACCGCGCTGGCCCTCACGTGCGTCCGCGCCGGACGCGAGGTGACGCTTTGGGAGCCCGACCCCTCTCAGACAGCGCAGCTTGCCAAAACGCGCGAAAGCCAATTCCTGCCCGGCGTCCAGATCGACGACAGCATTGCGATCGCTTCCGGTGCGGCTGAAGCGGCACACGCATCGGCGATCCTTGTCGTGGTGCCGGCGCAAGCGGTGCGCGCAGTCGCAAAATTACTGGCCTCACTGATCTCCCCTGGCACGCCGATGATCGTGTGCGCCAAGGGCATCGAGCGGGGCACAGAAAAGTTCATGACCGAGGTGATCGCCGAATGCGCACCCGATGCGGTGCCGGCTATCCTGTCCGGACCAAGCTTTGCCGCGGACGTGGCACGCGGCATGCCGACCGCAGTCACGCTGGCAGCGCACGACGACAAGCTCGCGAGCGAGCTCGCGCAGGCGATCGGCTCGGTGAGCTTTCGTCCGTACCACTCCACCGACGTGCGCGGCGTCGAGATCGGCGGCGCCGCCAAGAACGTGCTCGCCATCGCCGCAGGCATCGTTGCCGGCCGCGGGCTCGGCGCGAGCGCCGCCGCCGCCTTGACGACCCGCGGCTTCGCCGAGCTGGTGCGTTTCGGGAGGGCGTATGGGGCGAAACCTGAGACGATGATGGGGCTTTCTGGCCTTGGCGATTTGATCCTGACCTGCTCAAGCCCGCAGTCGCGCAACTTCACCTTCGGGGTCAATCTCGGCCGCGGCCAAAAGCCCGAGGCAATTCGCTCGGGCCTTGCCGAGGGCGCCTTCACCGCATCGGTATTGGTCCAAATGGCGCGCGAGCGCGACATCGATATGCCGATCTGTTTTGCCGTCGCGGCGCTGCTTGAGGATAAGATAAGCATCGACACCGCAATCGAGTCATTGCTGTCACGGCCGTTCAGGGCGGAGGGGTGATTATGGCGTACTGGCTGTTAAAGACCGAGCCGGAGGAGTTTTCCTGGGACGATCAGGTCAAGCGCGGCGCTAAGGGCGAGGTCTGGAGTGGCGTGAAGAATTTCACCGCGCGGGCGAATCTCAAGGAGATGAAGAAGGGCGATAAGTTTTTCTTCTACCACACCGGCGACGAGAAGCAGGTGGTCGGCATCGGCGAGATCATCAAGGAGCACTATCCCGATCCGACCGCGGCAAAGGGCGAGCCTTGGGTTGCCGTAACGACGGCCGCCGTCGAACCGCTGCCCAAGCCGGTGACGCTCGCGGCAGTCAAGGCGGAGCCGAAACTGAAAGACACGGCGCTGGTGAAATATTCGCGCCTGTCGGTGCAGCCGGTATCGGCCGAGCAGTGGAAGCTCATCTGCAAGATGGGCGGCATGGCGGCGCGATGATCGTCATCAATTTATCGCGCCCGCGCATTCGTCTTTAGTCGCATTGCAAGCGTTGATTCATATCAAAGCCCTCATCGAGCCAGTTCATTCTTAATCGATGCGGCAATTTGGGCGGCCGGGACGGCTTCGCCCGCTTGTCCGCAACGACAGGGGTGACAATAATGGGCGTTCAGGGAGCGAGTGCGCGCGCCATGCGCGTGGAGGATGTAATGCCGGACAAGATTTACGATGTTCCCGCTGCGTGGGCCAAGCGCGCGTACATCGACGACGCAAAATACCACGCGATGTACGACCGCTCGATCAAGGACCCAAATGCGTTTTGGGCGGAAGAAGCCAAGCGCATTCACTGGTACAGACACTTTACCAAGGTAAAAGACACTTCATTCGATCCGCATAACGTCTCGATCAAATGGTTCGAGGACGGCACGACCAACGCCGCCTACAACTGCATCGACCGTCACCTCCACACGCGCGGCGACCAGGTCGCGATCATCTGGGAAGGCGATGATCCGAAGGACTCAAGGAAGATCACCTATCGGGAACTTCACGACGAGGTTTGCCGCCTCGCCAACGTGCTGCGCAACCGCAACGTCGAAAAGGGCGACCGCGTTACCATTTACCTGCCGATGATTCCGGAGGCGGCTTTTGCCATCCTCGCGTGCGCGCGCATTGGCGCTATTCATTCCGTGGTGTTCGGCGGCTTCTCTCCGGAATCGCTCGCCGGCCGCATCGAGGGCTGCCAGTCGAAGGTCGTCATCACCGCCGACGAAGGTCTGCGCGGCGGTCGCACGGTGCCGCTGAAGGCCAACACCGACGCGGCGATCGACAAAGTCGGTGGCGTCGATCACGTCATCGTGGTCAAGCGCACCGGCGCCCCGGTCAACATGCTGCCCGGCCGTGACGTCTGGTACGACGACGCCGCCGACATGGTGACGGCGGAGTGCCCGTGCGCCGAGATGAACGCGGAGGACCCGTTGTTCATTCTCTACACGTCGGGCTCGACCGGAAGCCCGAAGGGCGTGCTGCACACCACCGGCGGCTATCTGGTCTATGTGTCGATGACGCACCAGTACGTGTTCGATTATCACGACGGCGACATTTACTGGTGCACCGCCGACGTCGGCTGGGTCACCGGCCACAGCTACATCGTTTATGGACCGCTCGCGAACGGCGCGACCACGCTGATGTTCGAGGGCGTGCCAAACTATCCGAGCAATTCGCGGTTCTGGGAAATCATCGACAAGCACAAAGTCAACATCTTCTACACCGCGCCAACCGCCATCCGCGCATTGATGCAGGCGGGCGATGGGCCGGTGCAGAAAACCTCCCGCGCGTCGTTGCGGCTTCTTGGTTCGGTTGGCGAGCCGATCAATCCGGAAGCGTGGGAGTGGTATTACCACGTCGTCGGCGACGGCCGTTGCCCGATCGTCGATACCTGGTGGCAGACCGAGACCGGCGGGATTCTGATTACGCCGCTACCGGGCGCAACGCGATTAAAGCCCGGCTCGGCAACGCTGCCGTTCTTTGGTGTCATCCCCAAGATTGTCGATGCTGAAGGCAAGGTGCTGGCCGGCGCGGTGACCGGCAACCTCTGCATTGCGGATTCGTGGCCCGGCCAGATGCGCACGGTCTATGGCGACCATCAGCGTTTCGTCGACACTTATTTCAGGGCCTATCCCGGCAAGTATTTCACCGGCGACGGCTGCCGCCGCGACGACGACGGCTATTACTGGATTACCGGCCGTGTCGACGACGTGATCAACGTCGCCGGCCATCGTATGGGCACCGCCGAGGTCGAATCGGCGCTGGTCGCACATCCGAAGGTGTCCGAGGCCGCGGTTGTCGGCTATCCGCACGACATCAAAGGCCAAGGCATCTACGCCTATGTCACACTGATGACCGGCGTGCAGCCGACCGAAGAGCTGCGCAAGGAACTCACCAACTGGGTGCGCAAGGAGATCGGGCCGATCGCTTCGCCCGATCTGATCCAGTTTGCGCCGAGCCTGCCGAAAACGCGCTCGGGAAAGATCATGCGCCGCATCCTGCGCAAGATCGCCGAGGACGAGTTTGGCAATCTTGGCGATACCTCGACGCTCGCCGATCCGGCGGTGGTCGACGATTTGGTCACCAACCGGCAAAACCGGAAAAGTGCGTAAAGACCAGACTTACCGGGCCCAACGCCGACCTTCTTGGTGACCAAGGCGTGCACCGCTGGTGCACGCCAGCAACACCCGCGGAAAATATTTGGAAAGAATGCCGTGTTACCCGGTCAGCGCTGGGCGAAGCCGCCCATTGGCATAAAATGTTGGCTGCCTCAACGCAGGGGCAGCCTTCGCCGGATGTTGGTCGTGGTTGGTAATGGGATTGTGGCAATGAAAGGAAGTACCCTATTCGCGGCCGCGCTGGCCGCTTTTGTGTCCTCGCTCGCAGTTGCGCAGAATTCGGCGAGTGCACATGGTGCCATGGTGATGATGAATGCGTCATTCATGCCGGGCACCATCGTCGTGCGCACCAACGAGCGGCGGCTCTACTACGTGATCGGCGGCGGACAGGCGATCGCCTATCCGGTCGGCGTTGGCAGAGCCGGCAAGCAATGGGCGGGCGAGTTGTACATCGACGGCATGTATGTTCGACCGGCGTGGTCGCCACCCGAAGTCGTCAGGCATGACCACCCTTCATTGCCGAACGTAATTCCCGGAGGCTCACCGCATAATCCGATGGGCGTTGCGGCCATGTCGCTTGCCGGCGGCGAATACGCCATTCATGGCACCAATCAGCCTGGCTCAATCGGCCATTTCGTTTCCTACGGCTGTATCCGCATGTTCAACGCGGACATCACCGATCTGTTTGGCCGCGTCAGCGTCGGCACCCGGGTGGTGGTCCAGTAATTTGGGGAGGTATCGACAAGGCCTGAAAAGGTCCGATACCTATGCGGGGGACGGGGTCGGGCATCAGGTATTCGACGTAAACCTGATGCCCGATACCCGGATCAGGGATCAGTAATCAGATATCAGGGATCAGTAAGCCGTGAATTGGCACGAAGCGCGCTTCGTTTCTGATTGCTGATACCTGATTACTGATCCCTGATATCAGCACCAGCCGCCGCGGCGCCGGCCGTCATAGCTCCGCGCCCAGCCACCATTGAGCAGCGCCGCCGACACGTCGGCGGTATCGCGTGTGCCGACGAGTGCATCGACCCGGCCGCCGTACTTATCGAGACCAACCTGAGAAACCGTAACCGCGCCCGCGGCTAGCATCGTTTCCAGCGCGATGCGCGAAGCCTGCGCTTTGGCAAGCTCGTCGGCGCAGCGCGCATGCAGTTCCGGTGCATCGATGTTGCGAAGCCGCACCTTGGTGCTGACGTCGAGCCCCGGCCAAACCCGCACACGCGCCTCGAACGTGTCGCCGTCGATGACGCGGACGACTTCGGCCGGATAAGTGAGCGGCGCATTGAAACGCGGCAGGTTCACTTTGGAAGACGGCGCCGGCCGCTCCATATCGCGGAAGATCGCGGACCCGGCATCGATTGGCGGAGGATGTCGCAGCTGACCGGGCCCCATGACCGCGCCGCTTGCGAATCCAAGCGCAAAGATCCCAACCGATACAGCGAGCATGCCGCCATATCGTTTCGGCGCCAAAGGTGCGAAGGACAGGTGCGCCTTAGTAGGCTGGCTTTCGAGTCGGTAAGGATTATATTCTCTCAAAAGCGGAATAAAGTCAAGATTTGATCGGCGAAGCGTGTCTCAATTCATTGATTCCATTGAATAATGGCTAGTCGCGACGCTGACTTAGCGGCTAAAGTTGATGTTCCCGTTCTGAGTGTGTACATATACACACTGTATGCGCAGCCGAGAGGTTATCGCTGCCTTGGAGGCGGCGGGCTGGCGCGAGGTGGCCCGCAAGGGAAGTCACGTGCAATTCAAGCACCCTACGTTACCGGGGCGCGTTACGGTTCCCCATCCGCAACGTGACATTCCAAAGGGCACGCTTCGCAGCATCGAACGACAGTCGACCCTCAAACTGAGGTAAGCCCATGCGTCAGTATATTGGTCTTATCCATAAAGAAGCCGGTAGCGATTTCGGCGTGTCATTTCCTGACTTTCCGGGAGTGGCTACGGCTGGAAAGTCGCTGGATGACGCGCGCGTTATGGCCGAAGAGGCGCTGGCCTTTCATATCGAAGGTCTGGTGGCTGATGGCGAAGCCATTCCGGAGCCATCCGGCCTCGAAGAGGTTATGGACGATCCCGGCAACCGGGACGGGGTAGCTATCTTAGTTGCAGCGAAAACAGAAGCGCGCAAATCGGTGCGCGTGAACGTGACATTGCCCGAAGATATGCTGGAGCAGATTGATCGTTTCGCTGCAGCCCATGGGTTTACGCGCTCTGGATTCATCGCGCAGGCAACAAAAAAATTTATGGAGCTAGAGGAAACCGCTTAGCGTACTTTTGCAGTCTTTCTAATCAAACCGACACACTGCCGCCGAGAACTCGTCAGAAATCCGAGGTCAGTCCGTTGATCTCCCAGTCGCCGTAGCGGGTCGGTTCGGGTCCGTCGCGGCCCTGGATTTCCTTGGGCTGGTCGGCTGCATCGCGATCGCGCTCGGCGCGACGCGCTGCGGCTTCCGCAAGTGCGCGCTCGGCTGCGGGGTTCAGCGACGATTTCCTCGCCGGGCTCTTGTCTGCGACGTTGGCTTCGGCAGGCTGTGGCGGCATTGGATCGGTTGGCATCGCTTGTGACTTGGCGTAGCCGTGCCAAATCCACAAGTGGTGGTGACGCCAAGGAGCCAATTGGAAATGAAACACGCGCGCCGGCAGACGGCCCGTTCCGCCGGTCGCGACGAGGTACCCGGCCTTGCCGCCCGGCGCGTTGCCGCCGACATGCTCGACGCCGTGCTGCGGCAGCATCGTCCGCTGGATGACCAATTCGACGGCGCCGGCGCCAATGCCGGGTTTGCCGGCCTGCCGGATCGTGATCGCGCGCTTTCCCGCGCGCTCGTTGCAACCGCACTGCGCCGGCTTGGCACGCTGCGCCATCTGATCGGCCTGTTTCTCGAGCACGGCCTGCCAGCGCAGGCGCGACGGGTCGAGACTGTGCTGCTGATCGGCGCAGCGCAGATCCTGTTCCTCGACGTGCCCGACCATGCGGCCGTCGATCTTTCGGTCCGGCTGGCGCGGGCGGACCGCGACGCCGTTCACTTCGCCGGGCTTGTCAATGCCGTGCTGCGACGCGTGGCCCGCGAAGGCACCGAGCGTCTCGCCACGCTCGATGCGGCCATTCTCGATACCCCGGAATGGCTGTTGACGCGCTGGACCAGGACTTACGGCGAGACCACCGCCCGCGCCATCGCATCCGCCAACGGCAAAGAGCCCGCGCTCGATCTGACGGTCAAAAACGATCCCGAAAGCGTCGCGGCGCAACTCGGCGGCCGCGTATTGCCGACCGGGACCGTGCGCGCCATCGCGCACGGCATCGTCACCGCGCTGCCGGGCTTCGCCGAAGGCGGGTGGTGGGTGCAGGATGCAGCGGCGGCGCTTCCGGCACGCCTTCTTGGCGACGTCGCCGGCCTGCGCGTCGCCGATCTGTGCGCCGCGCCTGGCGGCAAAACCGCGCAACTCATCAAGGCGGGCGCCGCCGTCACCGCGGTCGATCGCGCGCCGGCGCGGCTTAATCGGCTGCGCGAAAATTTAACTCGCTTGTCGCTTCACGCCGAGCTTGTCTGCGCCGATGTCGAGGAATGGCAAGCCGAGCCGTTCGACGCCGTGCTCCTTGATGCACCGTGCTCCTCGACCGGCACCATCCGCCGCCACCCCGACATACCGTGGCTCAAGCAGGCCGCGGACATCACCAAGCTTGCCGCCTTTCAAAGCCGGCTGATCGATCGCGCCATTGCCGTGACCAAACCAGGCGGCACGCTGGTCTATTGCACTTGTTCGCTCGAACCGGAGGAGGGCGAAGACATTATCGCGGGCCTCTTGGCGCGCGAACCCGGCGTCCGGCGGGCGCCGATTGCCGCCTCCGAGGTATTCGGCTGCAGCGAGTTCCTCACCAAAGGCGGCGACCTGCGCACGCTGCCCTGCCATTTCCCGGATCCCGATTCGCGGTTCGCAGGCCTCGACGGCTTCTACGCCGCAAGGCTCGTTAGACAATAGCTTTCGGCGAAAACGCCGCGCTGTTGGCCGCTGATCCGCCATTCCGTTATGGTCGGACTCCGCGGGAGATTCTTGCTTCCGCCAAGCAAGAACGAACGCGGCGATTGGCGCGCTTTGGTCGCGAACCGTGGAAGATTGTCTTTGAAGCCATCCTGGAAGCTGTCCCGGCTTGTGCTGCGCGGCGGGCTGCGGCGGCTCCGCGAGCTCCTGATCGGCCATCCGCTGCTGCGCTGGCGGCTGGGACCGATCAAGGCCGACCGCCTCTTGATCGCGCCGCAGGAGCTGCGCACCGCCGATGCCACGCGCGCCACCGAGATCTACTCGGGTCGCTTTGCGTTCGCCGGCAAGGTCGTGGTCTGCGATGAACGCTCGATCTTCGAGATGGCGCCACCATCCGAGGAATGGCAGGCGGCGCTCCTCGGCTTTACCTGGCTCCGTCACTTGCGCGCTGCGGAATCCGGCATCACCCGCGCCAACGCCCGTGCGCTCGTCGACGAGTGGATCGCGCTGCAGGGTTCGTGGCATCCGCTGGCGTGGCGAGCTGACGTGTTGTCGCGGCGCATCATCTCGTGGCTCAGCCAGGCACCTTTGGTTTTACAGGACGCCGACGTCCGCTTCTACCGGCGCTTCCTGCGCAGCCTGGTGCGACAGGTCCGCTACCTGCGCCACACCGCGGGCCACGCCGGCCGCGGCGTCGCCCGCATGCAGGCAACCATCGCGCTCACCTACGCCGCGCTCTGCATCGCCGGTCAGGCGCGCACCATCAAATCCGCAACCGACCGGCTGAACAGTGAAATCGAGCAGCAAATCCTGCCCGATGGCGGCCATGCCAGCCGCGATCCGGGCGCGATCATCGAATTGCTGCTCGAATTCCTGCCGCTGCGCCAGGCTTTCAAATCGCGCAACATTGCCCCGCCGCAGCAGCTCCTCAACGCCATCGACCGCATGATGCCGATGCTGCGCTTTTTCCGGCATTCGGAGGGGACGTTCGCGCACTTCAACGGTATGGCGGCGACGCCCGCTGATCTTATGCTCACGCTCATGGCCTACGACGAAGCGCATGGCGCGCCGCTGTCGAATGCGCCCTATTCCGCCTATCAGCGGCTCGAAGCCGGCGGCGGCGTACTGATCATGGATACCGGCCGCGCGCCACCGATCGAAATGAGTCTCGAGGCCCACGCCGGTTTCCTGTCGTTTGAATTCTCCTCCCCGAAGCAAAGTCTCATCGTGGTCAATTGCGGCATCTCGGCCAATGCGCGCGCCCAATGGCGGCCGCTGGCGCGTGCGACCGCGTCACATTCAACGGTCACATTCAACGACACCTCCTCCGCCCAATTCGTCGAAAATGCCGCCTTTCGCAATCTGCTGGGCGGCTCGCCCATGCTCGGCGGGCCGATCCGGGTCTCGGTATCGCGCGAGGAGCGGCCCGAGGGCACACTGATCCGGGCCGCGCATGACGGCTACGCCAAGCGCTTCGGCATCGTGCATGAGCGCACCCTGACGCTCGCCGCCGACGGCACGAAATTCGACGGCGAGGATTTATTCCTCGCCGCCGACGGCGGCGTGCAAATCCGTACCGAGCAGGACCGCTACGCGGTGCGCTTTCATCTGCATCCGGCAATCAAGGCAACGCGGCTGACCGACGGCCATGGCGTACTGTTGATGACGCCCACCAAGGAAGCGTGGACCTTCAGCGCCGGCGAAGATCAGGTGCAGCTCGAAGACAGCGTCTATCTTGCCAGTAACGAAAGCCCGCGCCGCACCGTGCAACTGGTCATCCACGGACACGCGCGCACGGCGCCTCGCGTGGCTTGGCGTTTCCAGCAGGCGACCGCCGCGGCGCTCGCAACCGCCGGCACCGTGCGGCGGGCGCGGGAAGAGGAGCCGCGGCTGCCGTTGTAGTGGTACAATTTGCAACACGCGCCGCTTTATCTTCCCGCTTCGCTTGCGCTACGCGGTGGAGGATGAAAGACCAAGAGCCACCATGACCGAAACTCTTCGCCGCGCAGCACGGGCCCTCCTCGCCGTCTCCGACAAATCCGGGATCGTCGAATTCGCCCGCACGCTTTCGGGTTACGGGATCGAACTGGTCTCGACCGGCGGCACGCGCATGACGCTGAACGAGGCCGGCCTTGCCGCGCGCGAAGTGTCCGAACTCACCGGCTTTCCGGAAATGATGGACGGGCGGGTAAAAACGCTGCATCCGGCCGTGCACGGCGGGCTCCTCGCCATCCGCAACAATCCCGCGCACGCTGACGCCATGCGCACCCATCACATCCGCCCCATCGATCTTCTGGTCGTCAATCTGTATCCGTTCGAAGAGACCGTCGCGCGCGGCGCGAGCTTTGACGATTGCATCGAGAATATCGATATCGGCGGGCCGGCCATGATCCGCGCCGCGGCCAAGAACCACGCCGATGTTGCCGTCATTGTCGAACCGACCGATTACGCTTTGGTGCTCGATGAGTTCGCCCGGCACGGCGGCATGACGACGCTTGCGCTGCGCCGCCGGCTTGCTGCCAAAGCCTATGCGCGGACGGCGGCCTACGATGCGGCGATCGCCAACTGGTTCGCCAATGAACTCGGCGAACGCGCGCCCGACTTCCGCTCGTTCGGCGGCCGGCTGATCGAAGAATTGCGCTACGGCGAGAACCCGCACCAATCGGCGGCGTTCTACATTACGCCCGACCGGTGCTTCGGCGTCGCGACCGCGCGGCAAGCCCAGGGCAAGCAACTATCCTACAACAACATCAACGACACCGACGCGGCTTTCGAATGCGTCGCCGAATTCGATCCCGCGCGCACGGCGGCCTGCGCCATTATCAAGCATGCCAATCCGTGCGGCGTCGCCGAGGGCGAGAGTCTCGCCGACGCCTATCGCAAGGCGCTGGCCTGCGATCCGGTCTCGGCATTTGGTGGCATCGTTGCGCTCAACCGCACGCTCGACGCCGGCGCCGCGCGCGCCATCACCGAAATCTTCACCGAAGTCATCATCGCGCCGGACGCGAGCGAGGAAGCGGTCGCCATTGTCGGGGCCAAGAAGAATTTGCGGCTTCTTCTCGCCGGCGGCTTGCCCGATCCGCGGGCCAGGGGCTTGACGGCAAAAACCGTCGCCGGCGGTCTGTTGGTGCAAACCCGCGACAACGCCGTCGTCGATGACATGGAATTAAAGCCCGTGACCAGGCGCGCACCGACCAATGCCGAGTTGCGCGACTTGCGTTTTGCTTTCCGCGTCGCCAAGCACGTGAAATCGAACACCATCGTCTATGCGAAGGATTCGGCGACCGTCGGCATCGGCGCCGGCCAGATGAGCCGCGTCGATGCTGCACGGATTGCTGCGCGTAAGGCCGAAGACGCCGCGAAAGAGGCGGGCCTCAAAGAGCCCGCGACCAAAGGGTCGGTGGTCGCGTCCGATGCGTTCTTTCCGTTTGCCGATGGACTCCTCGTTGCCATCGAGGCCGGTGCTACCGCCGTCATTCAGCCCGGCGGTTCAGTTCGCGACGATGAAGTGATCAAGGCGGCAGATGACCACGGCATCGCCATGGTATTAACCGGCATCCGCCACTTCCGGCATTAAGCAGCGGCAATCACACCGCAGCGGTTATCCACTGTTCGAGCTTCTGCTTGGGAGCGGCGCCGACCTGGCGCGACGCCAGTTCGCCGTTCTTGAACAGCATCAGGGTCGGGATCGACATGATGCCGAATTTTGCCGCGGTGCCGGGATTCTCGTCGACGTTGAGCTTGACGATCTTGACCTTGCCGTTGAGCGATTTGGAAATCTCTTCCAGCGCCGGGGCGATCATCTTGCAGGGGCCGCACCATTCGGCCCAGAAATCCACCACAACCGGTTCATTCGCTTTCAGCACGTCCTGATCGAACGTTGCGTCGGTTACCTTGTCGACCATGGAAATCCTCGCTGGTGCGGTGGGAAGAAAGGCAGAGTGAGAGAGGTATGAACGGCATCCGCCAGCGTCAAGCCAGCTTCACTGGGGTGTGATTTGGCGCTGCTTTTGGCCGCTGAAGTTTGGCTCATTTTGCTTGACGATTCCGGGCCGAATTCTGAGCCGCAATATCGGCCAATGCCGCCTCCATCGCCGGCCCAGGGACCTCGATCACCCTTGGCCCGGCCGCAAAGATCAATGCGGCGCGAATCGTTTTCGCCGGGTAAATGCGCCCAAGGACGGCGCGGTACAGCGCTAGCTGGCCGGCATAGGGCTTCGGAGCGTGCGCCGGCACCGCCCGATCAGTCTTGTAATCGGCAATCAGGACCGATTCGCGCGTCACCGCCAACCGGTCCACCTGCCCCGAAACCTCGATCGCCGCAGCCCCGCCGCACGCGATGCGCCCAACGATCGGGACCTCGGCGCGGCTTCCCGGCGCAAACAGTTCGGCAAAAACAAGATCGTTGAGGATAGTCAGCACCTGTTGCGTCATCTCGGCCTGCTCGGCGGGAACAAAGTCCGCAGCGGCACTTCTGAGAAATCGTTCCATGGCGGACTTGCGCGCGGCCGCCGGGATGTCAGGCAAAGATTGCATCAGCCGATGCACGATGCGGCCTCTTGCAAGAGCTTTTTGCCGATCTGCGGCGGAGCCCGTCTGCGCAGTGCTGGCGATCTCTTCGTCAAATGCCGAGGACGGCAAAATCCGTATCGGCCGCGGCGCTTCGGGAGGCGCCGGCTGCCGGAGCCATGAAGGTGCTTCGCGGCGATCGGCTGCGAGCGTTTCTGCGGACACCGCCACAGGCGCCCCCAAATCTTCGGCTTGTTGTTTGCGGAAGCGCAAAACTTTTTCGTCGTTCTCGCCCTCGGCAACAAGCAGAGGATCGAGCGCATCACGCACCAGATTGTACCAGCAGCCTGGCGGTCGCCGGTTGATGCCATCTGCACCACCCACGATCAGGCGGTCCGCGGCGCGGGTCATGGCGACGTAGAGGAGCCGGCGGTATTCGTGCTCCGCCTCGGCAAGGGCGGCGGCGCGCGCTGTAGCAACACTGGGAACGTCCTCGGCCTTTCGGGCCGCCCAGATCACGGCGCCGTCCGCAAGTTGCAACAACCGCGGCGGCCGCGGCCCCTGCGGCGGCGTCATGGTGTCGGCGAGGATCACGACCGGCGCTTCGAGGCCCTTGGCGCCGTGCACCGTCATGACCCGCACCTCGTCGCGGGCAATTTCCATGTCGCGCTTGACCTCGGCGCGGGCGTCCCGCAGCCAGGTCAAAAAGCCCTGCAGCGATGGCGTTTCGCGCCGCTCGTATTCGAGCGCCAGATTGAGAAACTCGTCGAGCGCATCGTTAGCCTCCGGCCCAAGCCGCGCCAGAAACCGGCGCCGTGCCCCGCCTTCACCGAGCAGCAGCGCGAAAAATGCAAATGGCGTCTCCCGCCGCGACGCCTCCGCCAGTTCGTCAAGCTGCGCGGCGGCATCAGCAAAAAGCTTTTTCTCGGATGCCTTTCGCTTGAGGATCGTGCGCAGCGGCGTACGGCCGCGATCGTAGGCGATCTCGAACAGATCGTCGTCCGAGAAACCAAACAGCGGACTGCGCAGCACAGTCGCCAGCGCCAGATCGTCCTGCGGCAGCAATAGCGCTTCGGCGAGCGCCATCAGATCCATCACCGCGATGTGTTCGGTGAGCATGAGGCGGTCGGCGCCGGCAACCTGCACCTCTACTCGTTTGAGCGCCCGGATGATCGCCTCAAACAATTCGCCGCGCTGGCGCACCAGGATCAAAATATCGCCGTAACGCGCCGTGCGCTCGTCGACCATCTTCCGCACATTTCGCGCGATACGCCGCGCCAGTTTCACGCGCGGGCTGGTTTCGCTCACGGTATCGAACGGCGCGTCCCAGCCTTCGATTTCCTTGCGCTCGTCCGGCTTTTCGGGTTCCCAGATTTCGACCAATCCGGGCGGCGTGCCAGGCAACGCGATGTGCGGCGGAAACCCGGCCTCGTCCGATGTGACGCTCTGCGCAACGTCCTGGCGTTTAAATACTTCGTCCACGGCGGCGAGGATCGTGGCGCCGGAACGAAACGAATGCTCGAATTTGCTGACGACGAATTTTTGCTCGCTTTTCTCGTGCGCGCTTTTGAAGAAGCGCGCCATTTCGGCGAATTCTTTCGGGGCAGCATCCTGAAAGGAATAGATCGACTGTTTTTCATCGCCGACGGCAAACATCGTGCGTCCTACGCCGCGTGCTCCGGCGCCGGCCGTGAATTCAGCCGTGAGCCGGCGCACGATCTCCCACTGCTTGTGGCTGGTGTCCTGCGCCTCGTCGACCAGCACGTGATCGATGCCGAGATCGAGCTTGAAATGCACCCAGGCCGCATCGACATTGGCGAGCAGCTGCAATGCCTTATCGATAAGATCATCGTAATCGAGCAGGCCGCGGCGCTCCTTCTCCTTGGCATAACGCGTGATGACTGCATGCGCGACGGTCAGCAGCGCGGCGCTGCGATCCCGCAATGTGACGCCGCGACGGCGTTCGAGCAATTTGCAGACACGCTCCTGCTCGTCGAGCAGACGTTGGGCCAACACCGCGTTGCCGACGGCTTTCGATATGATGGATTTTCGGCGGGTACGTCCGCTGCTCACGCTCGTGCAGAAAATATCGAGGTAGGTTTCGACCCGCTCCGCGCCGGCAAGCGACGGCAGCCTAGCGAAACACTCAGCCCGCTCGCGATCATTCGTGCCGCCGCAGGCGATGATCTGCGCCAGCGCAGGCCACTCGGACAGTGGGATAATCGCGCCGGAAAAATACTCGGCCTCGATTGCCTCGACGGTATCCGATGGCTCGATGCCGAGCACCCGCGCCAAGTTCGTGATCGCCGTCTCTACGCTGCCGGCGCTTTGCACCCATTCGCTGATCGCATCGGTTTTTCCGATCGCCTCGCGCACCACGTCACGAAAAGTCTGGTCGGCCGCCGCCATCATCGCCACGTTCAACGCTTGCGCCAAAGCGCTGCCGGGATGGCCCGCTCCTTCGAGCAGCACGTCGAGCGTCAGCCGTTCGACAAGCTGCGAATGCTCGGCGTCGTCGAGCACGCTGAAGCGGGCGGTAACATTGGCTTCGAACGGGAACTGGTGCAGCAATTGGGTGCAGAAGGCGTGAATAGTCTGCACTTTGAGGCCGCCCGGCGTCTCCAGCGCGCGGGCAAAAAGCCGTCGCGCCAGCGCCCGCCGCCGCGCATCAGGCACCATCGTGGAATGTTCGCGAATGGCGCTGTCGAGGCCGGCATCGTCGAGCGTGGTCCACTGTGCCAGCCGGTCGAACACCTGCTTCGACATGTTGGCGGCGGCGGCCTTGGTGAAAGTGATGCAAAGGATTTTTTCCGGCTCGACACCTTTGAGCAGCAAATTGATCACGCGCTGCGCCAGCACGTAAGTCTTGCCCGAGCCGGCATTGGCGGCGACCCACGCCGAGAGCTCCGGGTCTGAAGCTTCGCTCTGCTTCCGCCGAACTTCGCTCGGGATCGAGACCGCCGCTCTCATTCGCTGCCCCAAATATCGTCGACCTCGCCCCCGGTCGCCGACCATTCCTTGACGCGCGCGAGATGATCGTAATCGCCGTAATGCGTCGTCCACATCGGATGAACGAGCGAGCGATAGGGTTCGCTTTCCTCGGCGAAGCGTGTGGCGAGAACCGTCAACTTTTGCAGCGCACGATCAGCCTGGCTGTCCGTCGTACCATCGGCGAACTCGATCATCTTCGGTTCGCCCGGCCGGGCGCCGCCTTTGAGCAGCACGTAGCCGACCTGCGCGACCGAGCCGGGCGCAATGTTCGGAAAACCGCCGTTGCGGAGGATCGCGGCTTCCAGCGTGAGCTGCGGCGCAAGCCCGGTCCGCACCTGCTTTTCCGTGCGCGCCGAACCGGTCTTGTAGTCGAGAATCACATAACGGCCGTCGGCGTGACGCTCGATCCGGTCGGCGATGCCGCTCAGCGTGAACACACAATCGGGCAGCGGAATTTGGATCTTGCCGCCGATCTCCGCAACCAGTGCACGAATGTCAGGGCGCCGCTCCTTCTCCCAGCTGGCAAACCAGTCAGCGATGCGTTTGAAGCGCGGCCACCAGAATGCGCGCGCTTCCGGAAAATCTTCCAACGTCGCAAAATGCGGCTCTCCAAGTTCGATGAGATCGCGCGCCGGGTCTGACGAAAGACCGTCTTTGAACAGCTTGGTGAAGTCGCCAATGGCGGCATGGATGATGGTGCCACGCTCCGCTGCGCCAGGCGGGAGATCGACCGCATCAAGCGGTATCAGCCGCAAGATGTATTTGGCGTAGATCGTGTACGGATCGCGCAGCCAGTCTTCGATGGCGGTAACCGAAAGGCCCTTCGGTCGCGCGTCCGCCGGCGGTTTCGGCGCGGGCTGCGGCGCCGCCGCCACCTGCTCCGGCCGGTCGAGTGCGCGCGCCCACCACAAATAAGATTCGCCGCGACTAAGCGCCGCTTTCCACCGGTCCTTGCCAGCGACGGCGGCGAGCCGCTGCGTGAAGCGGGACGGCACTGTCGGTGTGCCGGCAATCTTGGCGGCGTGACTAAGGATGACTTCTTTCGCGCCGAGCAACTGGGTGAAATCGTGCGCGGTGAGACCGACGCGCCGCTCCAGCAGATCAAGTCCGAGATCAAGCCGCATCGGGCGGCTGAGCCATGCATCGGCCCGGCTCTCCGGCGGCCAGGTGCCTTCGACCAGGCCGCCGAGCACGACGCGATCGCTGTCGGTGAGGCGCGCTTCGATGGTGCCGAGAATGCGCACGCGCGCGCCCGGATGCGGCGGCGGCCGCACTACCCGGTCAGCGAGCGCGGCGGCAAATAGCTCGACGTAATCGGACGTATCGACCAACAATTCGGCGGCGGCTTTGCTCGTTGCCAGTTCGTCGAGCGCGTCCGCAAGCTTTGAGCCGTCGCGGCCAGCGAGCGCGGCTTCTTCACCGTCCTGCAGCGAGAGCGCGGCAAGAACTTCGCGGTGGCGAGCCGCGACGTCACTCAAACGATGCGATTGCCCGGCGATGCTTTCGAGCGGCACCAATGCGCGCGCCTGCGCTGCGACAAATTCCGTGGCTTCCGCAAGCTCGCTATCATGCAATCCGATGCGCGGATCGGAACGGTGCAGTTCGGACTCTTGACCGCCGCGGTGTTTTTCAAGCTGCACGCGGAACGTATCGAGCGCGTGCGCAAGCCCGTCGCTGCCGGCACGCGGCCGCGGGCCGCGCAACACGGCGCGCTCGAGTGTAGTAACGGCGCGCTCGCGATGCTGCGCGCCAAGGCGCAACAGCGGATGCTTGAGCAGCGCCAGCAGCGTCACCGGAGCAAGCCTGCCAAGCGCGGTTTCGGCAGCAAGCCGCGCAAATATTCCAGCTGAAGTTTCTGCTAGCGCCTCACCGCCGGAATCCTCGGCTGCGATATTCCACCGCGCGAGCGCCGCTTTGACGCGCCGAGCGAGCGAGCGATCAGGGGTGACGAGCGCGGCGGTCTTGCCCTGATGCGCCGCCTCGCGCAGCGCTACCGCGATCGCCAGCGATTCTTCCTCGGCATTGGCTGCCTCGATTACGCTGATGTTTTTCAGCGCGCCATCAGCAAGCGGGCCGAACGCGGGATCGGCCGCGTGCTGCTGCCACAGCTCGGTCGTGGCGGCCGGCCGCAATGCCTCCGACAGAAGTTGCTCGCGGCCGGTTGTGTCCGCCAGCTTCACGACGGCTTCGCGGGTTATGCCGATGCGGGCGAGCAGCGCCTGCAGCGCGAATTGCGGATGCCCCGGGGCTGGCGCAATCCCTTTGCCCTCGTCGCCGGCAATCAACCGCCAGGACGCTTCGTCGAGATCGGTATCGAGGCCCGGCAGCACCACGGCGCCATGCGGCAGCCGTGCGATGGTCGAGATCAATTCGGCGGTCGCCGGGATCGATCCGGTGGAGCCGGCGGCAATGACCGGGCCATCGGTCTTGCCGGCAAGCCGCGCGGTTTCGGCCTTGATCAGCGCGTCGCGCCGTTTCGCCGGCTCAATGCAATCCCGTTCTGCAAGAATCCTCGGCCACGCCTCACGCGCGATCTGCAGAAACTTCAACGTCTTCTGCCAGTACTGGTCGAACATGTCGGGCACGAGGTCGTCGAGGCGATCCCACGATACGCCGCGTGTCGTCATGTCATCGATCAGGCGCGCGAGATCGTCGGCAAGCGCGCACGCTGCCGCAGGCGTTTGCGCGACCAGCGGACTGCCGCTCGCGCCATGCAAACTGGGCGAACTCGCCCATTTGGCGACAAGCTCGGTGAGCAGCAGACGGCGTTCGAGACCGCCAAGCGCGGGTGGCAACGCCAGCGCATCCGCCGCGAGATCGCCCGTAGCGGCCTCGGCAAAGGCAATCTCGTCCTCGTCGATGTCGCCGAGCGCAACAATGCGCGGCAGAATCGCCGCATCGGTTTTCAGGACGTCGAGAAACGCATCGCGCATCAGCCGGCAGGCGCGACGCGTCGGCAGATAAAGCGTTGTGGCGGCGAGCGTCAGCGGATCGTCAGCGATCCGCATGCCGAGCTTGCCGCCGACCAACGCCTCGATCAGCGTCGGCAGAAACGGCGCCGATGCCGGAATGGTGAAGACGCGAGAAGTCATAGCCTGGCTGTACTCCGCCGCCCTGAGGAGCGGACCTCGAAGGGCGACAGCCGAGAATTATCCGATTCTAAAGGGCGGCGGCGAGGGCCGCTTCCGCGGCGGCGACGGCCTCCGGCGTGCCCACATGCATCCAAAGGCCTTCGAGGCGCAAGCCGAACAAGCGGCCATTGGCGCCGGCGCGATCAAACAGGAGGTTCAGCGAAAAGGCTCCCGGCGGCAGATCGGCGAACAACGAAGGCGCAAGGATTGCGGCGCCGGCATAGACGAACGGCACGACTTCGTTCTCGGCGTGCCGCCGCAAGCGGCCATCAGGCAGCATCGCGTAGTCGCCACGGCCGGAATAGCCAACACTGCCGGCAATCGGCGCGAGCAGCAGAAGCACATCCATTTCCGACGGATCGAAGGCCTCGGTGAGCCGCACAAAGTTGGGCTTGACGCCGTCGAGCCACACGGTGTCGGAATTGACCAGAAAGAACGGCGCGCCGCCAAGCTGCGGCAGCGCCTTGGCGATGCCGCCGCCAGTACCCAGCAAACTCGCGCGTTCGTCAGAGATGATAATCTGCGGCCGCTTGCGTCCGGCGAGATGGCTCTCCAGTGCGTCGGCGAGATAATGCACGTTGACCACGGCGCGCTCGACGCCGGCATCGGCCAAGCGATCGAGCGAATAATCGATCAAAGACTTGCCGCGCATCTGCACCAGCGGCTTCGGGATGTGCCCGTTAAACGGCCGCATCCGCGTGCCGAGCCCCGCCGCCAGGACCATCGCGCTCGTCGGCATCATGATGTTCTCCCGCCCGTCAACATCCGCCGATTCGACGCATCATAGCCCATTCAACGACGGCACGTTCGCGGCGTACCAGGCCTTGAGCGGCGCGAGCGCGGGATGCGCCAGCGACCGCTGCAGGTAGCCCAATAGGCGGGGGATATGACGCAAATATTGCGGCTTGCCATCACGCCGGTTGAGCCGGGCAAAGATGCCGAGAATCTTGGTCGTCCGCTGCGCCGCCATTGTCGCGTAGAGCTGCGCGAATGCCGCCGGGTCGAAGCGCGCATCGTGGAGGCGCGCGCGGACGTAGTGGCTCAACAGCGCGAGTTCCAGTTCCTCGGAGACATCGACGCGGGCATCCTGCAATAGCGACGCCACGTCGTAGGCGCTAGGGCCCAGCAGCATATCCTGAAAGTCCAGTATGCCGATCCGGGCGACGTCTTCGCGGTCGGAGAGCCACATCAGATTCGGCGAATGATAGTCGCGCAGCACCCAGGTGGGCGCCGCGTCGACCGCCGGCGCGAGCGCATCACGCCACAAAGCGGTGAAGTTTTCGCGCGCATCGTCCGCGGGTGCCGCGTCGACGCTGACCAGGTACCAATCAAGCAACAACTCGGCCTCGATCAAAAACGCTGCCATGTCGTAACGCGGTATCCGATAGTCGCGTCGCGGCGCCAGCGGCAGCATTTCCGGTAATCTGCGGCGATGCAGCGACACCAGCGCCTCGACCGCGGCCTGGTAACGCGCTGCAATCGGCGCCGGCGGATCGCCGCTCACGATCCGTTCGTTGCCGAGATCCTCCATGATGAGCAGACCGCGCTCGAGATCGGCGTCGAGAATTGCCGGTGCCGAGAGATTGCGATCGCGCAGTCCCGAAGCGATGGCGACGTAGGGAACGATGTCCTCGGCAAGATGGGCAATGGCGCTGTAGGGCTTGCCGTCGCGCACCGGCGGACCGTCAGGGCGGCGCGGCGCGTTCATCAGGATGGTCGTCTGACCATCGCGCGTGAGCCGCTCGAAGATCCGTGTCGAGGCGTCGCCCTCCATGCGCCAGCGCTGCGCTTCGCCGAAACCGGACTTGTCGAGGAAACTGCGCACCTGCATCATGCGATCGACCCGGGCCGACAGCGCGCCATAGCCGACGATGCGTGCGTTGCGCGCTCCAGAATCAAGCTGTGGCGCCAGCGTGAAAGTAATGTCGAACCGATCGGGCGGCAGAAAACCGGCGGCGCGATCGGGCCATTCCACCAGCACAACAGTCCGCTCAGGCAGATCCTCGAACCCCAGCTCGGCGAATTCCGCCGTGCCTGACAGCCGGTAGAAATCGGCATGCACAAGCAGAAAGCGTGGCAGCTCGTAGCTTTGCATCAACGTAAAGGTCGGGCTCGGCACCTCGATCGCGTCGTCGCCGGCGAGATAACGGATCACCGCGCGCGCGAAAGTGGTCTTGCCGGCGCCAAGATCGCCAGACAGCGTCACCAGATCGCCCGGTTCGAGTGCCGCGGCAATATCGACGGCGAAGCGCGCCGTCGCTTGTTCGTTGGGCAATGTCACCGTGAAGCTTGAGCCGCCGGCGGCGGTCGGAAACATCGCGCTGCTCCGATATTCGCTCAGCACGCTACCGCGATCGGCGCAATCGGCTCAGCCGTGCATGGCGACGACAATGCAGCAAATCCCCCAAAACAGGCAGTACTCGAAACCGCCGATCTGCCACAGCCACTTGCCCGTGCTGTGGCGCCACACCGCCCAGGCCGCCACGAACAGAAACACCGCCTCGATGAGCGCGACATAGCGCGTATAGATCGCAAACACCATGCCGATCGCACAGACGATCTCGACCGCCATGCAGGAGAAAACCCATACCCTGACGGGATACAGCTTGAAATCATCATAAATCTTGTAGGTGAGTTCGAGATCGCTCGCCTTGGCATAAAGATGCGGCAGCAGGAACAGGCCGCAAATCAGCCGCAGGATGTTGAACTCGTTGGTCAGGTCGAAAATCTGATAGAAGCTCATGCGCGACTTTGCGGTTGAATGGCCGGAGGTGCAACTCCGTGCCGTCTGGTGGCTGATCGATTTTAACAGAGACCGGCGGCCATTTTGCGGATCATGCGCTAAGCCGCCGTTTGCCTGGTAACAGCGCTGAGCGGAAACGTGCAAGTCACTGTGGTGCCTTCGCCTACGACCGAGGCGATTGTGACGGTGCCGCCGTGCAGTTCGACGAACGAGCGCACCAGCGAGAGGCCGATCCCGGTGCCGCGATGGTGCGAGCCGAGCGAATGGGTCTCGAACCAGTCGAACACTCTTTCGAGCATGTCAGGTGGAATGCCCGGCCCGTGATCGGTTACCGCGAACACCAGCGCGTCGGCGCGGCGTTCGGCCAGCAATGTGACGGCGCGGCCCGGTGGCGAGAAGCCCACAGCGTTGGCCAGCAGATTAAACAGAATCTGCCGGACGCGGCGTTCGTCGCCGATGAAGCTGCCGATGTCGTCGTCGGCTTGAATTTCCAGCACAATGCCGGTGCTGACCAGGCGATCCTGGACGCCTTCCGCAGCGGCCAACATGGTTTCGCGGATATCAACGGGTGCAAGATTGAGCTGCATGCGCCCGGCATCGATGGTGGCGAGGTCGAGGATGTTGTTGATCAGCGCCAGCAACGTGTCGGTCGAGACTGTGATGTAGTCGAGATATTCGCGCTGCTTCGGCGCCAGCGGACCGGTGGCCTGATCGCCGAGCAAATGGACAAAGCCGATAATGTTGGTGAGCGGAGAACGCAACTCGTATGACACGTGATGGACGAAATCGATCTTGATCTTGTCGGCGTCTTCCAGCGCTTCGTTGCGTTCGCGCAACGCCCGCTCGACGTTGACCGAGTTGGTGACGTCATGGAAGGTCACCAGCGTAGCGGAATCGGGCAAAGGCACGGTGGTGCAGTCGACCACGGTGCCGTCGCGGCGTTCGAGCCGGCCGGAAATCGCCCGGCGGCTGTCGATTGCGGTGATGACCTGCCGCAGCGCCTGCCAGGTGGAGGCGTCACCGTGCAGCGACCGGGATAAAGTCGAGATCGTTTCGATGTGCGGCCGTTCGGCCAGAGTCTCTGGCGACAACCCCCACATGCGGGAAAAGGCGGAATTGGACAGCCGCAGGCGGCCGTCGCTGGCGAACACCGCGACGCCTTCGGCAAGATTGTCGAGCGTTTCGCCCTGGACGCGGATCAGCTCTTCGAACCGCCGATCGAGATCGAGGCGTTCGGTCACGTCGTTGAACAGATAAGTGACGCCGCCATCGGGATTGGGCGTGGTCACGACCCGCAATGTCCGTCCGTCGGGCAGATGCCAGGTGTGTTCCTTGGCCTCCATGGCACGATAAGCCGTCTGCAGCTGCGCCTTCCACTGCCGAAAATCTCGTTCCTCGGGCAATTTGCGCGCGGCCCGCAATTCCTCAAGCACCGCCGAGTCAGTCGGACCCTGATCGAGAAAAGCGGCATCGAGATTCCACAGCGCGCGATAGGCGGCATTATAAAATGTGAGCTTCTGATCGGCGCTGAACATGGCGACGCCGGTTGAAAGCTGATCGAGCGTGCGGCGATGGGCGTCGACCATACGCGCAAGCGCGCTCCGCATGGTTTCCGCTTCCGTGGCATCAATGCCGAGCCCGGCACTGCCGGTCTCGGTCCGGAAGTCGAGCACGTCGAAACTGTGCCGGGCGCCGGCGACGACCGCTGGCAGACGGCCCGCATAGCCGCCATTTGCGCGGCGCGCTTGCGCGATGCTGGCGCGGGCGGCGCTGTCGAGCAGTTCCAGGCTCCGCTCGATAGCGTCGGCGGGATCGCGCGCTTCGACGGCCTGCGCGTAAGCGGCATTGACGAAGATCAGCCGACCGGTCGCGTCGCGCAGCCACACTGGCGACGGTAACTTCTCGATCAGCGCACGCTGCGTCGCGATCTCGCTTTGCAGCGCTTCATAACGCTCGGCGAGGTCGAGCAGTTCACGCTTCACGCCGCTCGCATCTTTGAGCCGCAGCACCGCGCGGCCGGCGATGGCGCGGCCTTGGGCCTCGATCGGGCGACCGGACAGCGTCGTGAACGCCATCGAGAAAGCTTCGCCGCGCGCGCGAAGCGCCTCGACGGCCCGCTCCATGGCGCTAGCTTTGCCGGCATCGAGCCACGAGCCGAACGCCAGCACGCGATGCGGCGCAGAGACGCCGACGACGGCGGGATCGCCTTCAATAAAAGGCTCATCGGCGGCAGCGGGCCAGTCCACCATCACTTGCGGCTCGGAGGCGAGCAGGGCGTTGGCGCGGTCAAGATCGGCGCGCAACGCCGCAATCTCGTCACGCGACGATGTTTCCAGGCGCGCCCAACCGGCACGGGCGCGAACCAGCAGGATTGCCGTCACGACTGCGAACAACAACAATCCGACCAGCAACACCAGGACCGCAATCTCGTGGCGGTCGATGCTGTTCGAGGCGCCGAGCACGAGTTGATGCAGGACCAGCGCCGGATGTTGGGTGCCCGCCTGAGCCGGAAGCGGCGCGACAGCGCCAATAGCGGCAGGGAATCCGCCCAACCACGGACGAGCAAAGCCCCCGCTCCTCCGGATCGTGTCCGGCATGCCCCTATTGCCTCTGCTGGCAGCCGCCGCCATGGCCAGCGCGCGAATCGCACGACTTTACTCTCAAGCGGAATCGCGCCGAAAGAGTCCAGATCGTGAACGTGGCTGCGGAACGTGGTGCGATTACGGGCGCGTGGCGGGTCCGCCGCTGGGCGCGTACCGAATAAGCCGATAGCCGCCACTTAATGTCCGGTGTGCGTGCTGCGAATCAAGTTCGGACGCCACACCAAGTCGGCGATAGCCGACACCAGCCGCGGTTAGATTGTGGAAAGGGGACTTAAAGTTTGAGCCTTCCTCATTCGATCTTCGGAATTCGAGTCTTGAGCCGCGGCGCGGCAAAATCGAGGAAAGCGCGCAATTTGAGCGGTAGCATTTGGCCGCTACGGTACACGAGATTGACCGGCCAAGGAGCAGGCTCGAACGGCTGAAGCACGATCTCAAGCGCCCCCGTCACCACCGCATGCGCGATTTGGTAAGAGAGCACACGCGTCATCCCAATGCCCGCAATAGCTGCGTCAATAGCGGCCTCGGCGGTGTTCACGACGAGCCGCGAGTGAATTGCCAGCGGCTTTTCGGTCTTGCCGATGGCGAACATCCACGTATCAGGTGACGTCAATCCCTCGAAGGTGATGCAATCATGGTTGCGCAGTTCGAGCGGACTTTCCGGCGTGCCGCGCTTTGCAAAGTAAGCCGGGCTTGCGCAAACTACATGGCGTATTGAGCCAACACGGTTGGCTTTGAGGCTGCTGTCGGGCAGCGCACCAATCCGGACGGCCAGATCGACTCGATCTTCGAGGAGATTGAACAGGCGGTCCGCGAGCACAAGACGTAAGTCGATATCGCGGTAGATTTTAAGAAACTCGATCGCGACCGGCAATACGTGCAGACGGCCGAAAACAATCGGTGCCGTAACGATGAGATCGCCCTGTGGCGCACTGTATTCTCCCGACGCCGCGCGCTCCGCCTCTCTCACATCTTCGAGAATGCGCCTGCAAGCTGTGACGTAAGATCGTCCTGCATCGGTGAGCATGAGCCGCCGCCCCGACCGGCTCAAGAGCCGAGTCTTCAAATGCTTCTCGAGCTCCGAGATTTTGCGGCTGATGGTCGTGAGCGGTGTGCCGAGTGCGCGGGACGTAGCGGACAAACTGCCGGTCTCCACCGCTACGAGCAAAACCGACATGGATTCCAGACGATCCATCTGCACTTCCAAATTTCGGAAGGATACCTGCCATTCTTAGCATCTTATTCCATGATCTGGAATGGCCTACGTGCCCCTCATCGGGTCACCCATAGCGGCGGTCCAGCCCGCCGATAGTGGGGGCCACTGGTCGGGCACCGAGAAATGCGGCGCTAACGGCAGCGCAAGATCAACACTCACAGCTGGCGGAGGTTGGAGCCATGTTGTTTAAGAATATCGACGTCGGCGGTCTAAATATTTTCTATCGTGAAGCTGGCAACGAAACTGCGCCGAAGGTTGTCCTCCTGCACGGTTTTCCGGCTTCATCGCACCAGTATCGAAACCTGATACCGGCGCTCGCCGACCGGTTTCATGTGATCGCGCCGGATTATCCGGGATTTGGCAATTCAGACATGCCCGATCCGGCGAGGTTCTCCTACACCTTCGATAAGACATCCGACATCATCGAGTCGTTTCTTGAGAAGACCGGTTTTACTCGTTTCGGACTCTACCTGCAGGATTACGGAGGACCGGTAGGCTTCCGCATCGTCACCAGGCGGCCTGACTGGCTGCAATGGCTGATCATTCAGAACACTAACGCCTACGAGGTTGGCTTCACTGCTGTCTGGGACGGCCTGCGTGGCGCCTACTGGAAAAGTCGGACGCCAGAGACCGAGAAGCCTCTTGAAGCATTCCTGCAAGCCGACACCGTGAAGCTGGTCTATACCCACGGCCATCCCAAACCGGAGCTGATCAGCCCGGACAACTGGAACATGGATTTGCATTATCTCGATCGGCCCAATGCGCGACGGGTCCAGCTCGATTTCTTTTATGACTATCGAACGAACGTGCAGCTCTATCCCGCGTGGCAGGCGTTCCTCAAAAAGCGACAACCCAAGACGATCATTTTCTGGGGACAGGACGACATCTTCTTCACGCGCGAAGGTGGTGAATCCTATCTCAAGGATCTTCCCGATGCGGAGATGCACCGGTTAAATTCCGGCCACTTCGCCGTCGAGGATTCCTTGACCTATATCGCCGAAAAGATGAAGGCGTTTTACAGCAAGACCTGACATACGCGACGCGTCGACAGCGAGAGCTGTTCCGCGCCATCCGAGCGTAAGGAAACATCGCGAACGCGACCGATGGCCGGAAGCCGCGGCAAAGCGCGCCAAATACGGACAAGTCCCATGAACCGCCCCCCGCTCCCTCCGTTTACCGCCGAAACCGCCGCCCAGAAGGTCCGCATGGCGGAGGACGCTTGGAATTCGCGCGATCCGGCCAAGGTGGCGCTGGCCTACACGGTCGACAGCCGCTGGCGCAACCGCGTTGAGTTCCTGGAAGGGCGCCAGGCAATCGAGGCGTTCCTCACTCGCAAGTGGAACCGCGAACTCGATTACCGGCTGATCAAGGAGCTGTGGGCGTTCCGCGACAATCGCATCGCCGTCCGTTTCGCCTATGAATGGCACGACGACAGCGGCCATTGGTTCCGCAGCTACGGTAACGAGAACTGGGAATTCGATGAGTCCGGGCTGATGCGCCGACGTATCGCCAGCATCAACGATCTCCCAATTCAGGAGGCTGACCGCAGGTTTCTGTGGCCGCTGGGCCGCCGTCCGGACAATCATCTTTCGCTGAGCGAAGTCGGCCTGTGACAGACCAGCCGGAAAATATTTCATCGTGTCTATGCAAGTGACGTCGCGTTCACGCCACCGGTCAAAGCCGTGCAGGCCCGAAATGGCTCGCGGCGCACCTATCAGCGCATGGAGGAAAACGGCTCCTGGCAAACCCGCATCACGCCCGATCTGGCCCGCTTCATTGCAGCGCAGACCAGCGTTTTTCTCGCCACAGCGAACGCCGAAGGTCAGCCCTATATCCAGCATCGCGGCGGCCCGGCCGGCTTCCTCAAGGTGCTGGACGATAAAACGATCGGTTTTGTCGACTTCGTCGGCAACCGGCAATACATTACCGTTGGCAACTTGGCGGAAAACCCCAGAGCACAGCTATTTCTAATCGACTATCAGCGGCGACGGCGCATCAAAATCTGGGGCGAGGCGCGGGTCATGGAAGGCGATGCCGAACTCACCGAGAAGCTGATGCCGCACGGCTACAAGGCACGTCCGGCGCAAGTGATTATTTTCGCCGTGTCGACTTGGGACGAGAATTGCCCGCAGCACATCCCGCAACATTTTGAGGCGGCGGAGCTCGTCGGGCGCGATAACCGTATCGCTGCATTGGAAGCTGAGCTCGCGCGGTTGCGAGCGGGCGCTTCGTAACGACTTTGGCGGTCACACGAGATCAAGTTAGCACGCCGACGGCGGCCGTAGGTCGGATCAGGCAGCGAGTTATTGCCTTAAGGACGCAGCAGGGCTTCCCTTATTTGTGCTTGCCGCCAATGTTCGACGCCGTGCCGGTAGAACCAAGGCCGCCGGCGGCCCGCTCGGTCGCGTCGAGACTTTCCGCTTCGACAAGTCTCGCCTGCTGCACCGGTGCAATGATCAACTGCGCGATGCGCATGCCGCGCGTGACAACGAACGGTTCGGAGCCAAGATTGGCGAGAATAACCTGCACTTCGCCGCGATAATCCGCATCGACGGTACCCGGAGAGTTGAGAACCGTGATACCGTTGCGGAAAGCAAGACCCGACCGTGGCCGGATTTGGCCCTCATGACCGGGCGGCAGCGCCATCGCAAAACCGCACGGGATCAGCGCTCGCGCTCCGGGCGCAAGTTCAACCGGAGCATCGGCTGGAATCGCGGCTGGAAGATCGACGCCGGCGGCCAACGCGCTGTGATAGTGCGGCAGCGGCAGATCTGCGCCGTGCGGTAACCGCACGATGCGAACCTCGACGCCTTCCTCGCTGCTCATCGTTTGACTTCCGCAAGCGCTGCCGCAATCCGCTCGACCAGGGCACGCGCGACATCGTCCTTCGACTGCGGCGGCCACGATTCAACGCCGTCGGCGGTAACCAGCTGTATGGTGTTGGCGTCGCCGCCCATGATGCCGGTTGCCGGCGAAACGTCGTTGGCGAGAATCCAGTCGCAGCCTTTCTTTTTAAGCTTGGCTTTCGCGTTGGCGATCACATCATCGGTTTCTGCGGCAAAGCCAACGACGAGGCGCGGCCTTCCGGCTTTGTGGTGAGCGATGGTGGAGAGAATATCGGGGTTCTCGACCAGTTCCAGCGTCGGGGTCCGGCCCTGCTGCTTTTTGATCTTGCTTCCGCTCACCTTGAGCGGACGCCAATCGGCGACGGCGGCAGCGAACACCGCGGCATCGGCCGGCAGCGCCTTCTCCACCGCTGCCAGCATTTCCTTCGCGGTCTCGATATGCACCACCGCGACGCCCGGCGGATTCGGCAGATTGACCGGACCAGAAACCAGCACCACGTCTGCACCGGCCGCGGCCGCGGCCGCCGCGATGGCGTGACCCTGTTTTCCGGACGAACGGTTGGCGATGAACCGCACCGGATCGATCGGCTCGCTGGTCGGCCCCGAAGTGACCAGCACGCGTTTGCCGGCGAGCGCTCCGCCGCTGCGCATGATCGCCTCGATTGCGGCGGCGATTTCCAGCGGCTCCGCCATGCGGCCGGGGCCGGCTTCGCCGCGCTCGGCCATCTCGCCGGCATTCGGACCGATGATGCGAATGCCGTCGGTCCTAAGCTGCGCGAGGTTGCGTTGCGTCGCCTTCGCCGCCCACATCTGCGGGTTCATCGCCGGAGCGAGCAGGATCGGCTTGCCGGTCGCGAGCAGCACGGCCGTCGCCAGATCGCCGGCATGGCCACCCGCCATTTTCGCAATCAGGTCGGCGGTCGCCGGCGCGACCACGACGACATCGGTGTCGCGCGCCAGCCGGATATGGCCGACGTCAAATTCACCCTGCGGATCAAACAGATCGGTATGGGCGCGCTCGCCGGCAAGCGCGCCAGCCGCAAGCGGCGTCACAAAATGCTGCGCGGCGGCGGTGAGAATGCAGCGCACGCTCGCGCCGCGATCCCGCAAGCGGCGAATGAGATCGAGCGATTTGTAGGCGGCAATGCCGCCACCGATGATGAGAAGAACGCGCCGCGTATCCGGCGCCACGGATGGCGCTTTCTGCCGCCCGCGTTGCGCGGGAGGCTCGAAACGCTCAAGCACCTCCTGGCCGGTCTCCTCCGCCGCCTGGCGCAGGATGACGCGGATTTCGTCTTCCATTGAGCGGCCCTGCCGCGCCGCACGCAGCCGCAGCAGACGCTTGAGCTTGTCGTCGAGCTGCCGGACGGTGAGACTGGCCATTAGCGAACATTAGCAGAGCGGTGATTGCATTGCAATCAATGCAATCACCGCAGCATCAGGATGATGATCCAGAGCAGCAGGGCCGCGATCGCCCACAAGGCAACGGTGGACCAGCGGCTGCGCCGGGCTTCGCGCTTGTCGATGTCGGCCAGGGTTTGCGGCGACAGCACGAGACCGTCGCGGGTGATGTCGTCGAGCTGATTGAGCAGGCGCGCCCCGCGGGTCAGCAAGCCGGGCGCATTGCCGATAAAGCGTCCGATCTCGGCCGCGCCTCGCGCGGCGCCCTCGAGCTTGCCGGCCGGGCCAAGATTTCGCGTCATCCATTCGCGCACCACCGGTTCGGCGGTCGACCACATGTCGAGCTTGGGATCGAGCGAGCGCGCGACGCCTTCCACCACCACCATAGTTTTCTGCAACAGTATGAGTTCCGGCCGCGTGCGCATGTCGAACAGGCCGGTGACCTCGAACAGGAGCGTGAGCAGCCGCGCCATCGAAATATCTTCAGCGGCGCGGTTGTGGATCGGCTCGCCGATGGCGCGGATCGCCTGCGCAAAATTTTCCACCGAATGGTGCGCCGGCACGTAGCCGGCCTCAAAATGCACCTGGGCGGTACGCCGATAATCGCGGGTGATGAAGCCATGCAGGATTTCCGCGAGGAACAAACGCTCCTTGGCGCCGAGCCGGCCCATGATGCCGAAATCGACGGCGATCAACTGGCCGTCGTCATCAACAAAGAGATTTCCCGGATGCATATCGGCGTGAAAGAAGCCGTCGCGCAGCGCATGGCGGAGAAAGGTCTGAATCAGCGCCCGGGCGAGCTGCCGCAGGTCGAAGCCTTTGGCCAGCAACCGCGCCCGGTCCGACAGCGGCGTCGCATCGATCCATTCCAGCGTCAGCACCTCCTTGGTGGTGCGGTCCCAGTCCACACCGGGGACGCGAAAATCCGGATCGTCTTTGGTGTTCTCGGCCATTTCAGAGAGCGCCGCGGCCTCCAGGCGAAAGTCCATCTCGACCGCGACCGTGCGCCGCAAGGTGTCGACCACTTCGACGAAACGAAGCCGCCGCGCCTCGGCAGAAACGCTTTCAGCGTGACGCGCCACGTAGTCGAAGGCGCGCAGGTCGGCATAAAAGCGGCCTTCGATACCCGGCCGCAACAGTTTGACCGCGACCGCCCGCGGGCCGTCTTCCCCGGCGACTTCCGCCCGATGCACCTGCGCGATCGAGGCCGCAGCGACCGCCGGACCAAAGCTCGTAAAAACTGCACTGACGGGCTTGCCGAACGACGCGGCGACCGCCGTCTCCGCCTCCGCTTGTGGAAACGGCGGCATGTGGTCTTGCAGCTGCTCCAAATCGCGCGCCGCCGCGGGGCCGACCACGTCGGGCCGCGTCGCCAAAAACTGGCCCAGCTTCACATAGCTCGGGCCTAAGCGCGTGAACGCTGCCGACAAGCGCGTATCGGCGGCGCCGATCGACGGCCGCTCGATCAGCCGCACCATACTGACCAGCGGCCGGATCGGCGGCGGAATGACGGCGGGATCGATGGTGCCGAACACGCCTTCGCGCGCAAACACGAAGCCGGCGCGGCCGATGCGCAGGAGATGAAGCGCGGAAATCACAAACGCCAGCCGGAATGCAGCGCCACGATGCCGCCGGTCATGACCTGATGCGAAACCCGTGCAAAACCCGCCGCGCGCATCATGGCGGCAAATTCCTGCGGCTTTGGAAAACCGCGGATGGACTCCACCAGATACTGATAAGACTCCGCGTCACCGACCACGGTGCGGCCGAGTGGCGGGATGACCCTGAACGAGTAGAAGTCGTAGAGCACACGCAGTCCCGGCACGTCGACGGCGGAGAATTCGAGACAGACAAAGCGTCCGCCGATCTTGAGTACGCGAAACGCTTCGGCGAGTGCTGCCTCGATGCGCGGCACGTTGCGGATGCCGAACGCGATCGTCGCGGCGTCGAACGAGCGGTCGGCGAACGGCAGCGCTTCGGCATTGCCTTCGGCGAACGTGACTCTTTCCGCCACTCCCGCCGCGGCGGCGCGCTCGCGGCCGATGGCCAGCATGTCGGCATTGATATCGCAGACCGTGGCGCGCGTGCCTTCGCCGCCGGCCGCAAGCGAGCGGAAGGCGACGTCGCCGGTGCCTCCCGCAATATCGAGCAGGGCAAACGGCCGGCGCTTCGGCGGATTGACTGCCGTGACCAGTGCGTTCTTCCAGGCGCGATGCAAGCCGAACGACATCAGGTCGTTCATCACATCGTAGCGGCGAGCGACGCTGCGGAAAACGTCGTTGACCAGCCCCTGCTTGTCCGCAAGAGGCACTTCGCGCGCACCGAATTGGGTACTGTCGGTCATGGAGATAACTTTCCCGGCCAAACCATAGCGCGGCAGCGCAACCGACGCTATGTCTGTGGGAATTAACCAGTTTTTTGTGCCAGCGAACGGGCGTTTGAATGCCGGAATTGCCCGAAGTCGAAACAGTGCGCCGCGGCCTCGCGCCGGCGATGGAGGGCGCCCGCTTTGACGAGGTCGAACTTCGACGCGGCGATTTGCGCTGGCCGTTGCCGAAAGATTTTGCGCAGCGGCTCGAAGGCAAGACCGTGACCGGCCTCGGCCGCCGGGCGAAGTATCTGCTGGCCGATCTTTCATCCGGCGATGTCCTGCTGATGCACCTCGGCATGTCCGGCTCGTTTCACGTGTTTCGCGGCGGCGGCAACAACAAGCTTGGCCGCTATCATCACGAACGGGCGCAGCACGCCGCCCACGACCACGTAGTCTTTCACATGTCGTCCGGCGCGATCGTCACTTTCAACGACCCGCGCCGCTTCGGCTCGATGAAGCTCGTTGCCCGGACCAAGCTCGATGACGAGCCGTTACTGGCAGGGCTCGGCCCCGAGCCGCTTGGCAACGCCTTCGACTCAGCGATGCTGGCGCAAGCCTGCAAAGGAAAGAAAACGAGCCTTAAGGCCGCGCTGCTGGACCAGCGAATTGTAGCCGGGCTCGGCAACATTTATGTGTGCGAAGCGCTGCATCTCGCGAGGCTGTCGCCAAAGCGCATCGCCGCGACGATCGCCAATAAGACCGGCGCGCCCAACGAGCGTGCCGAGCGCCTGGTCGAAGCCATCAAGGCGGTGCTCAACGACGCGATCAAGGCCGGCGGCTCGTCGCTGCGCGATCACAAGCTCACCGATGGTGAGCTCGGCATGTTCCAGCATCACTTTCGGGTCTACGATCGCGAAGGCGAAAGGTGCCGGACGCCCGGCTGCCGCGGCATCATCAAACGTATCGTGCAGAACGGGCGCTCGACGTTTTATTGTCCGGCATGCCAGAAGTGAGCAGAAATCCCCCAAAGACTTGAAGGCTTATAATTCGTCTTCACGGCCTCACCACAATGCCGGCGAACGTTGGATGACGATTCAGCCCGCTGCGAAATGACGATTACAGCTTTGCCAGATGCGGCATCACTTCGGTGCTGAACAGCGCGAGCGAGCGGAGCGCCTCAGGCAGTGTCATGCTGCCGAGAAAGAGATAGCTGAGCAGATAGTTGATGCCGAGTTCGCCAACTTGCCGCTCGATCTCCGCGCGCACGTTTTGCGGGGTACCCGCGATGACCAGGCCCTGCTTACGGGCGTCTTCGTAGCTGGAGCCGAATGAGGTGTTCAGACGCGAGGTGAAAGTGGCGTCACCATGCTTGGTGCCCAGCCATTTCACGTGGGCGACGTGTCGCTCCAACGCCGGCTCGCCGAAGCGGCGCGCCTCCGCGTCGGTGTCGGCAACGAAAATGTAGCGCGATACACCGACGGCGACGCCGCTGGAAAACTCCGCTTTGGGTTGCGCCGGCGCACCGCGTTTGGCCAGTGCTGCGCGGAAAGCACCGATACTGGCTTTTGCCGACACCGTCGGCCCCAGGGTCACGAAATGGAGGCCCTGTTCGCCGCCCCAGGTCGCGCCGATCGGACTTGAAGACGCGTACCAGAACGGCGGATGCGGCTGCTGCAACGGCCGCAGCACGATCGGCACATTCTCGTAGTTGAAGTATTTGCCGGTATGGGTCAGCGAGTCGGTGGTCAGGCCGGCGCTGACGCAATTGAACGCGTCGATGAAGATGTCGCGCGATTTGTCGTGGTCGACCTTGTGGAATTTGAGTTCGAAGGGCGACACCCCGCGGCCGACACCCGGCTCGAAACGGCCGTGGCTGAGATGATCGAGCATACAGATTTCCTCGATCATCCGCAGCGGCGAATAGAGCGGCAGCAGATAGACCAGCGGACCGAGCCGCATCCGTTTGGTGGCCCGCGCGACGGCGCCGAGATAGACGCCGGGAGCCGGCACCATGTTGAGCGGGCTGGCATGATGCTCGGCGACGTGCAGGCAATAGATACCGGCGTCGTCGGCGGCTTGCGCAAATGTCAGGCGCTCATCGAACAGCGTCGCCAGCGGCCGCTCGCCGTACTCGACATGGTCGAAAAGTCCGACTTTCATGATTTATTGCCGCCCCTGTGGCGCGATCATCGCGCGCTCGCTGGCCTCAAGCATTGTTTTGCCATCTTCCATAAAACGCTTCCATCCCGGCGCCGGCTGGGCAGCCATGTGTTCTCCCCTTGCCCAATGTCTTCTCCCCTTGCCTCTATCGTCCCCGCACGCCACATCTGCGCGGCCATGCCCGCTTCACCCGCCATAAAAGTCGAGCGCCTCGTCAAAATCTATAAACAGGTGCCGGCCGTGGACGACATCTCATTTGAGATTGCGACCGGCTCGATCACGGGGCTGTTGGGCGGCAACGGCGCGGGCAAGACCACCACCATCGCGATGATTATGGGCTTGATCACGCCGACCTCCGGCCGCGTGACAGTCCTCGGGGCGGAGATGCCGCGACAGCGTTATCGCGTCCTCCACAGGATGAATTTCGAAAGTCCTTATGTGGAAATGCCGATGCGGCTCACCATCCGCCAGAACCTGACCGTGTTCGGCATGCTCTATGGTGTGCCGAACCTTGCCGATCGCATCAAAGAACTGTGCGACGCGCTCGACCTTACCCAATTGCTCGATCGGCCGACGGGTAAACTTTCAGCCGGCCAAAAGACCCGGGTTTCGCTAGCCAAGTCGCTACTCAACTCGCCTGAACTGCTGCTGCTCGATGAGCCGACCGCGTCGCTCGATCCCGACACCGCCGACTGGGTCCGTGCGCATCTCGAGCGTTACTGCCATGAGCGCGGCGCGACGGTGCTGCTGGCCTCGCACAATATGGCGGAGGTCGAGCGGCTCTGCGGACGCGTCATCATCATGAAGCAAGGGCACATCGAAGACGACGACGCGCCGGCACGGCTTCTCGCCCGTTACGGCCGCCGCACGCTGGAAGAGGTGTTCCTCGATGTCGCGCGCGGACGCGATGAAATGAGCGAGGCCGCGCAATGAGCACGTCCATGGAAGGCGCGCTCGATTTTTCGCCGCGGCGCGTGGCGGCGATGATCCTGCGCTACTGGTACCTGTTGCGCTCGTCGTGGCCGCGGCTTCTCGATCTGATCTACTGGCCGCTGGTCCAGATGATCACCTGGGGCTTCATCCAATATTACGTGATGCAAAACGCCGGCTTCTTTGCCCGCGCAGGCGGTACGCTGATCGGCGCGTTGTTGCTCTGGGATATTCTGTTTCGCGGTCAGCTGGGCTTTTCCATCGCATTCCTGGAGGAAATGTGGGCGCGCAACATCGGCAATCTGATGATGAGTCCGTTGCGGCCGCTGGAGTTCATCACCGCGCTCATGGTCATGAGCATCGTTCGGCTGGCGATCGGCGCGGTGCCGGTGAGCCTCCTTGCTATCCTGTTTTTTGGTTTCAACCTCTACGGGCTGGGCTTTGCCCTGGCTGCGTTCTTCATCAACCTGATGCTGACGGGCTGGGCTGTCGGGATTTTCGTTTCCGGCCTGGTGCTGCGTAACGGACTAGGCGCGGAGAATTTCGCCTGGTCGATCATGTTCGTGTTCATGCCGCTGGCCTGCGTATACTACCCGGTCACCACGCTGCCGGTCTGGCTGCAACCGGCCGCCTGGCTGCTGCCGCCCACATACGTGTTTGAGGGGATGCGGGCGCTCCTGATCGAGCACACATTCCGATCCGACCTCATGCTCGAGGCGCTGGCGCTCAATGTGCTGTTTTTCGCCGCCGGCGTGTTCGGATTTCTCAAGCTATTACAAGCCGCCCGCCGCAACGGCTCATTGATGCAGACGGGCGAATAGCCGCAGCGCAGCGCGAAACCCGCCGCAAGCGGGTTGATCTGCTTACATAAGAAGTTTCGCGAGAAGTATCGCAGTCGTAACGAATGCGGAAAAAATTGCTTTTACCATGCTGATATGACAGATCAGTCGCGCGTTGCTGCGGTGCAGCAGACCGGGCAAGGATCAGCCATGGCCATCGGTGAGTTCGGCGGCGCGCCAGCCGTGCCGGCTGGCGCCTCGACGCCGGTTTACTGGCTCTATGAGATGACCCATGCGGCGCTCAATCCGGCGCGGGCATGGGCCGATGCGGTGCGCCTGTCGCTCAAGAATCCGATTAACCCACTTTATCACACCACCTTCGGCAAATCGATTGCCGCGGCGGCCGAGCTGTTCGAGCGAACGACGCGCCGCTATGCCCGACCGGAATGGCGGATCCCTTCGACATTGGTTGGCGGCGAGCGCGTGCCGGTACACATCACCTGCGTGTGGGAGCGGCCGTTCTGCCGTCTGCTGCGTTTCGAGCGCGCATTCGAACATCACCCGCGTCGGCCGCAGCCGCGGCTGCTCATCGTCGCGCCATTGTCGGGCCATTACGCGACGCTGCTGCGCGGTACGGTCGAGGCCTTTCTCCCCAACCACGACGTTTACATCACCGAGTGGCGCGATGCGCGCACGGTGCCGGTGTCGGAAGGACGCTTCGACCTCGACGATTACATCGACTACCTGATCTCGATCTTGCACGCGCTCGGCGGCGACACGCATATTGTTGCGGTCTGCCAGCCGGCCGTGCCGGTCATGGCGGCCGCTGCGCTGATGGACGCCGACAACGACCCCTATTTGCCGGTTTCCATGACTTTGATGGGTGGCCCGATCGATACCAGGGTCAACCCGACCGCCGTCAACAAGCTCGCCGAACGCCGCGGCATCGATTGGTTCCGGCGCAACGTCATCTCCAAGGTGCCGTTTCCGAATCCCGGCTTCATGCGCGATGTCTATCCGGGCTTTCTGCAGCTCTACGGCTTCATGAGCATGAACCTCGATCGGCACATCGAAGCGCACCGGCAGCTGTTCGCCAATCTCGTCAAAGGCGATGGTGACTCGGCGCAGAAGCACAAGGAATTCTATGACGAGTATCTCGCCGTCATGGATCTTTCGGCCGAGTACTATTTGCAGACGGTCGACACGGTGTTTGTTCGCCACGCGCTACCGAAGGGCGAAATGATGCATCGCGACCGGCCGGTCGATCCGAGCCGGATCAAACGCGTTGCGCTCCTCACCATCGAAGGCGAGCACGACGATATTTCCGGCGTCGGCCAGACCGAGGCGGCGCATCGGCTGTGCGTCAACATTCCGGCGGATCGGAAATCGCATTGGCTGCAGCCCGGTGTCGGGCATTACGGCGTGTTCAACGGCTCGCGCTTTCGCGCCGAAATCGCGCCGCGCATTTCCGACTTCGTGCTGTCGATGGGTGATGGGGTCCGCGCCCGGCGCAATAGCGGCGCCCCGGCTCGCAAAGCGGGCAACGGCAAGGCGGAAAACGGCACGACGCAGCGGCAAAGCGACCGGGCGGCTGCAACCGCCGGCTTTGCCCCGGCTAAAAGTGGCCACCAACCGCGCTGATTTGCAGGATTATCGCGGAAAATCGGCCTTCTTCCGCGTGTGTACCGCTAACCAGCTGAGAAAACTGGCGTATTTCGAATCATGCGCTATCAAATTTTGGCGCGCCTTCCTGGCTAAAATCTGAACCAATATTCAATTCATTAATTACATTAGCTGGCACTGGTGGGGCCGATTAAACCCTAGATGTTGTATGCGTCAAGCATCGCCATCAAAGGCACTGTACGGTCCATTGAATATGGCACTATCCGAGGCTGGGTTGGGTTCGGGATTGCTAGTTATGTCTCATCGTGCGCTGCTTTATCGTCGGCCGAGCGAGCCTCAGGCCATCGAGGTCATTTTCGGCCGATCCATTTATCTCGTGCGCATGCGCCGGCATCGTCAGGCGCGCCGCTACACCTTGCGGATTGCTGCTGCGACCCGGGAGGTGATCCTCACCATTCCGCCGCGCGGGACGCTGAAAGAGGCGCGCGCGTTCGCGCAGAAGCACGGCGGTTGGATTGCGGCGCGCTTGGGGCGCTTGCCGGAAGCGGTGCGCTTTGCTCACGGGATCATGGTGCCGTTGCGCGGCATCCCGCATCGCATAACCCACCGGCGTAGCACGCGCGGCACCGTCTGGACCGAGACTGACTCTGACGGTCAACGGCTTCTGTGTGTGGCTGGCGATGCGCCACACATCGACCGCCGGATTGGCGATTTTATGCGGCGCGAAGCCAGGCGCGAACTCGAGACCGCGAGTCTTCGCTACGCGTCGGAACTTGGTGTCAGTATCCGACGTGTCTCGGTGCGCGATCAGGCCAGCCGCTGGGGCTCCTGCTCGACGACCGGAGTACTGTCATATTCGTGGCGGCTCATTCTCGCGCCGAACTTCGTCTTGAAGTATCTGGCGGCGCACGAAGTCGCGCATCTGGTCGAGATGAATCATTCCGTCAGGTTCTGGCGCCTGGTCCGGCGGCTGTTCCCGGATCACGAACGGGCCAAAACTTGGCTCGACGTCCACGGCAGCGATTTGCACCGCTATGGTCTTCCGGAGCGCGAGCCCGCGGCCTAAGGAGCCTTATCTCCCGGCGGGCGCGCTAGGTGATGCCGCCGCTTAGTGATGCTGCGTCGTCTGCGCCACCACGTCTGACGACGACGGCAACAAGCCAAACGAGAGCTTTGTCGCTACCGCGAGCAGGGTTACCGCCAACACGACGCGCAACGCCGTTTCGTTAAAGCGGGAGGCGGCATAGCTGCCGATCAGAATTCCCGGCACCGATCCAAAAATCAGCGCCGCAAAAACCGGCCAATCAATCGAGCCCAGGATCCAGTGGCCAATTCCGCCAACGAGGGTAAGCGGGACAGCGTGCACAATGTCGGAGCCGACAATCCGCGCCGTCGGCAGGTTTGGGTAAAGCAGAACCAGCGCCGTAACGCCGATGGCGCCGGCGCCGACCGAAGAGATTGAAACCAGGATTCCCAGAACACCGCCGACCACAACGGTCAGGAGCGCAATGCGGTTCGGCGAAAGCGCGCCGAGGCTCGGCGCGTACCGCGCCACGATCCTGTTGCGGAACACCAGGGTGATGGCTGTAAGCAGCAAAGCGAACGATAGCACCGCTCCGATGAGCCGCTGTACCCCTTCGCTCCTGACGTCGAAATAACTCAGTGCGGCGATCGTAATGATGGTCATCGGCACGCTGCCGGTAGCCAGACGCCGAACCAGGCGCCAATCGACCGTGCGGTTGAGGCCATGCACCACGCTGCCGGCTGACTTTGTCGCTGCCGCATACAAAAGGTCCGTGCCGACGGCGGTCGCGGGATGGATACCGAACAGCAGGATCAGCAAGGGCGTCATCAACGAGCCGCCGCCAACTCCGGTCAACCCGACCAGGAGCCCAACGACAAACCCGGAGATCGGGTAGAGAAATTGAATCGAGTGAATCGCGTCCATCCCGGTACTCGCGTCGTTCAGTGCTGTCGGCTCTATGTTGAAGAGCCCGCCCCAATGACATGAGTAATTCTAGAATACTTCCAGCGCCTGCGCACGGGCCGAGATGACTTCGGCAGATAATTAAAATTAATACATTGCGCCGCGAGAGCCTTGGTGAAACTTGTTCCATCGCAAAGCTTCAGACTGGTGCAATCGCATTGCAATTACGCAACAAATTCACCTGGCGGCGGCAATTACTGCACCGCGGAAACCCGATCTCGGTTCGACCAACGAAGGCGACGGGAGCAAACACTCAAAGGCGCGTGCAACTCATTGCGACTTTGTAATATTGCGGCGTGCGGTTCGTTGACCTGTGACCCGCGTCACACTTTGAGCCTGCAAACCGGGCGTTTTGCCGCAGCGGGTAACACTAACGCGTGATCCGCGTTGCATCTCTGAAGCACGTACCTATTTTTTTAACATTAGGCCGACCGGACGGTTTCCCCATCCCCCGACACCCCGCCGTCCGGCCCAATAAGCCTAAAGTTGAGGCAACAACCTAAGAGCCCCAAGCGCGTAATTTGCTTGGGGCTCTTTTTTCGTTTGCCTGGCGCCGCTAATTCTTCACCAGGTCTCCGAGCAGGCTCGCAGCAACTGAAAGCTTCGACAAGGTGAGCCCCGAACCCGCGATTTCGTGGATGGCTCCGCGGATTCGCTCGACCTCGGTTTTGCGCGGTGCCACCCAGGCCTCAACGGCGCCGGCGCCGGCGGCGCCATTGCCGACCATCGCGGCGGTCAGCCGCCGCTCGGCATCGCCGATGGAATCACGCGCCCGATCGAGCGCCAGTCGGTCGAAGTAATCCGCGATCGGAATGGCACGAGCCGCGGTCGCGATGAGATCGAGCCGGAAGAACGAGCCGGCGGCGAAGTAGGTAGCCGCAACTTCGCCGATCGCCTTGCCGGTTCGGTCGGCGACCAGGACGATGTCAGGCGCCGCGCCGATCGGACCAAGATTGGCGATACTGGCGGCAAGGTCTGGGGGCGCGCCGGCATCGGTCAGTTCCTGTTTGCGTGCAGCGCGCGCCGTCAACGCCTCGTCCGACAGCGCATGATCGAGCACGGCCCCGACTGTGGCGATGCCATCACGATAATGCGCCACGAGATCGGCAAGCCCTTTCGTGAGATCAACGTTTCGCAAAAACCAGATGATGCGGTCGAGCAACAGGTCTTGTACCGCCGCGTAGAGATCGAGTTGCAGTTTCCCGTCAATCCGATTGTCGAGCGCATCGATTGCGCCATTAAGCGCGGTCATGCCGTAGCTGTCGCGCACTGCGGCAAAGGCTGAAGCGACGGCGGCGGGCGCGGCCCCGGTCTGATCGGCGATGCGCACGATCAACGAGGGTCCGCCGCGATTGATCATCGAGTTGGCGAGCTGGGTGGCGATGATTTCGCGGCGCAGCCGGTGATGTTCGAGCGCATCGGGGAATTGCGCGGCAATCTCTTTCGGGAAATAGCGGCTAAGTTCGCGGGCGAGATAACGATCGTCCGGCACCGCGGATTCGAGAAGTTCCTCGTACAGCGTGAGCTTGGCGTAAGCGAGCAACACCGAAAGTTCCGGCCGCGTGAACGGCTGCATGCGGCGCCGGCGCTCGGCAAGCGCCATGTCGTCCGCCAGGTACTCGACGGCGCGATCGAGCAGACCTCGCGCCTCCAGCGTCTGGATAAGCCGTTGCAGGAAGCCGAAGTCCTCCATGCCGCGCCGTTGTGACAACGACAGCGCCAGCGTCTGCAGGTAATTGTTGCGCAGAACGAGCTTGGCGATCTCATCGGTCATCTGCGGGAGCAGGGCATTGCGGGCGCTCATCTGCAGGCGGCCATCGCGCAGCGGGATGCTCAAAGCGATCTTGATGTTGACCTCCATATCGGAGGTGTTCACGCCCGCTGAATTGTCGATCGCGTCGGTGTTGAGCCGCACCCCGCGCAACGCCGCTTCGATCCGGCCGCGTTGCGTCATGCCGAGATTGGCGCCTTCGCCGATCACCTTGCAGCGCAAATCTGATCCGGCGATGCGGATCGGATCGTTGGTGCGATCACCGGCTGCCTCGTCGGTTTCATCGGAGGCGCGGACGTAGGTGCCGATGCCGCCGAAGAAGAGGAGATCGACCTGCGCTTTAAGGATGGCGCGGATCAGTTCCTGCGGGGTGAGCTTCTCTGGAACACCGAGGAGCTTCTGCGCCTGCTCCGAAAGCCTGATCTCCTTGGCGGAGCGCGCATAGACGCCGCCGCCTTCGGAGATGAGCGCTTTGTCAAAATCCTGCCAGCTGGAGCGCGGCAGATCGAACAGCCGCTTCCGCTCGGCGAAAGTGCGCGCGAGATCCGGTTCAGGATCGATGAAGATGTCGCGATGATCGAATGCGGCAATGAGCTTGGTGGTCTCTTCGCGCAGCATGCCGTTGCCGAACACGTCGCCGGACATGTCGCCGACACCGACAGTCGTGAAAGTGGTCTTGCCGATATCGATATCCATCTCGCGGAAGTGGCGCTTGACCGATTCCCAGGCGCCGCGGGCGGTGATGCCCATCTTCTTGTGGTCGTAGCCCGCGGAGCCTCCGGAGGCGAAGGCATCGCCCAGCCAGAAGCCGTGGGATATGGCGATCTCGTTGGCGATATCCGAGAACGTTGCCGTGCCTTTGTCGGCGGCGACGACGAGATACGGATCGTCGCCATCGTAGCGCACGACATCAGCCGGCGGAACGACGCCGGTCGTTCCCGTTCCGATGTTGTCGGTGATGTCGAGGAGCGTCGAGATGAACAGCTTGTAGGAGGCGGTGCCCTCGGCCTGGATCGCCTCGCGCGCACCGCTCCGCGGCAACCGCTTTGGCACGAAGCCGCCCTTGGCGCCGACCGGCACGATGACCGCGTTTTTCACGTTCTGCGCTTTGACGAGCCCGAGGATCTCGGTGCGGAAATCCTGCGGCCGGTCGGACCAGCGAATGCCGCCGCGGGCAACTTTGCCGAACCGCAGGTGCACGCCTTCGACACGCGGCGAATAGATGAAAATCTCATAAAGCGGCCGCGGCAGCGGCATATCGTCGAGCTTGCGGCTCGAGAATTTAACCGCAATCAGCTCCTTTGGCTGGCCGTGGTGATCAAACTGATAGAAGTTGGTACGGATCGCCGCTTCAACCGCGTTGACGAAACGCCGCAGAATGCGATCTTCGTCGAGGCTGTCGACTGCTTGCAGCGCGGTCTCGATTGCGGCGGCGATGGCGACCTCGTGCGCCGCACGCTCTTCAGTCGAGACGCCGAGCTTCGGGTCGAAACGGTTGTGAAACAAAGCAACGATCTGCGCCGCAATGCCGGCGTGCTTGCGCAACGTCGTCCACATATAGTCTTGCGAGAACGGCACGCGGACCTGGCGCAGAAAGCGCGACAGTGTGCGGATCAGTGCGACGTCGCGCCAGACCAGCCCGGTCGCCAGCACCAGCGCGTTGTAGCCGTCATTCTCGGCGCGGCCGCCCATGACGGCGAGGAAGCAGGCTTCGATGTTTTCCCGGAGCGCGTTCAGATCGAACGGCTGGCCCAAGGTGCTTTCCAGCGTCATGTCATGGAACCAGACGTCGGCGGCATCCTGCGGCTCGATGTGATAGGTGCGCTCGTCGACGACGCGGAAGCCCATGTTTTCCAGCACGGGTACGCGCTCGGACAGTGCGATGGGGCGGCTGTGGCTGAAGACTTTGAGGCCAGCGCTGGTCGGCTCGGCGCCGAAACTGCGGTAAAGCTCGACGCCGAGCGGATGCTCGGCGGTCAGCGTTTCAACGACTTCAATATCGGCGACGGCGGTCGGCGGCGGATAGACCTCGCGGTAATCGACCGGAAAAGCTTCGCGGTACTTCGCTGAGAGCGTGCGCCTCATGCCGGGCGCATGCGCGGCGGCGAGCGCTTCGTCGAGGCCATCGGTCCAGTTTCGCACGATCGCTTCGACTGCGCGATCAAGCACGGCCAGATCGACGATCGGAGTCTCGCCCTCGTAGCGTCCGATGATGAAGTGGACGCGGACCAGCGGGCCTTCCGGGAAAAACGGATAGAAAGCGCGTACCCGGCCTTTGAAAGTTGCGGCGAGATACTCGCCGATCCGCGATCTGATCCGGCTGTCGTAACGCTCGCGCGGGATGTAGACCAGAATCGATACAAATCGGTCGAAACGGTCGCGTCGCGGAAGGACCCGAACCCGCGGACGCTCATCGAGCTGAAGAATGGCGAGCGCGAACTGATAGAGCGTTGCTTCGTCGATCTGAAACAATTCATCGCGCGGATAGTGTTCGAGCACGTTGACCAGCGCCTTGCCGGAATGGCTTGAGGGATCGAAGCCGGCGCCGCTGATGATTTTATCGATCTTGCGCCGCAGATAAGGAATAGCGCGCACCGAGCGGGTGTACGCGGTCGAGGTGAGCAGCCCGCAGAACACGCATTCGCCGACCAGGTTGCCGTCGCGATCGAAGCGCTTAACCCCGATATAGTCCAGATGGACGCGGCGGTGGACGCGCGAGCGCACCGCGGCCTTGGTCATAATGAGCAGTTTCGGCTCTCGCAGGAACTCGCGGATTTCCGGCGTGATGGTCACGAGCTGGTTGCCGCGGCGCAACAGCCGCATCTCGTGCGACCGCAACAGTCCGAGCCCGGTCTCGAACTTCGGTTCGAGCGCGTGCTCGCTGTCGCTATAGGCATAGTTGCGGGCGCCGAGCAGGGTAAAATTGTCTGCGGCGATCCATTGCAGGAACTGGATCGCTTCGGCGACTTCTTCGGCCGGCAGCGGCGGCGGCGTAGTCTTGAGGTCCGCGGTGACCTCTTGCACACGGGCGAGCATTGCCCGCCAATCCTGAACACCGACGCGGACGTCGGCGAGGACGTCCTCCAGCGCATGCACGATGTCGGCCCGCTGCGCCGCATCCTCGATGCCCCGGACGTGAACGTGAATAAAGCTTTCGCGCCGGCCCTCGCCTTTGCGCACGCCCCTGAAGGCGATGAGCCTGCCCGCCTCATCACGCTCAACGGTGAACACCGGATGGACGAGAAGGCGAATGTCCACTGCGCGCTCGCTCAGTTCGCCCAGAACCGAATCAACCAGGAACGGCATATCGTCATTGACGATTTCAAGCACCGCGATGTCGGGCGTGAGGCGGGCGGGCGTAAACGCGATCTTGGCGGTGCCAGGCTTGCGCTCGGCGAGGAACGTCCAGGCTTGCTCGCCGATGGCGGCCAATTCCTCAGGCTGGTAACGCTCGAGATCGTCAGGTGCGGCGCGTTCGTAAAGCGCAGAAAAAAAGTCCGGCGGGAATTCGCGCCAGCGTCCGGCCACCAGCGCAGCTGCTTCGCTGATCAGCGTCTGGCTGGCGCCCTGATCCTCCGGGCGTGGAATGTTCACGACGGCCATAGTTTCCCCCTGTCGAGGCTTCCCCTGTCGGGCCCGGGCGCTATTTTCTATGATACTACCTGCGCGACGCATACGTGCGCTACGGCAACAACCTATGACTTATCATGTCATCCTATTCACTGCCGCCGACAACGGCATGACTGAGCCACCCCCCTGAAGGGACTAACTATGGCCAAACGCAACGACAAAACCGCCCCTCGGGCGCCTGCGCCAAAATCTCGCGCGCCGGCCGTTGAAGGCGACGACACGGTCATCACGGCGCTCAAACTTCCGCCCGAGCAGCTTTCCCCGGAAATGGCCGCTTATTTCGCCAAGTGTGAGGAAAAGCTCGGCTTTGTGCCCAATGTGTTGCAGGCCTACACCTTCGATGGCGCGAAGCTTTCTGCGTTCGTTGCCATGTACAATGATTTGATGCTGGCGCCGTCGGGCTTGAGCAAGCTCGAGCGCGAAATGATCGCGGTCGCGGTATCGTCGCACAACCAATGCTACTATTGCCTGGTCGCACACGGGGCTGCGGTGCGGCAGCTTTCCGGCGATCCCCCGCTCGGCGAACTGATGGCGATGAACTATCGCGCCGCGCGCCTGTCGCGGCGCGAGCGCGCCATGCTCGACTTTGCCGTCAAGCTGACCGCGGAGCCCTGGCTGGTCGAGGAAGAAGACCGCGAAGCGTTGCGCCGCGTGGGCTTCATCGACCGCGATATCTGGGACATTGCCGCAGTGGCCGGCTTCTTCAACATGTCCAATCGTGTCGCTTCCGCCACTGACATGCGGCCGAACAGCGTTTATCACCGGCAAGCTAGGTGAAGCTTTGTGTTTTGGAACGGGTTATTTTGTCTTCCCGCGGCCGCAACACGTCCGGCCATGACGGCGCGGGCGCGGTTAAGTATCATAACGCTGTCGATCAAACGTCCCAGAGGCTTGCGATGCGAATAGGGATTGTGCGCGCTATCACAGCCAGCATCCTCGGCGTGCTCTTCGCCACGTCGGCGTTTGCCGCGCCGCCGGCCGCAAAACCTGCCCCTGCCGTAAAGCTTGCGCCGGCTGATATTCAGACCACGTTCTTCAACGGCCAGCCATTCACCGCCTCAAGCCCATCCAACCTCAGATTCAAGATGACGTTTTCGCCCGACGGTAAAATCAAACGCGTGCCGATCGGCAAGGGCAACCGCGGCCAGGGGACCTGGAGGCTTTCGAAGGACGGCTTCTGCACCGCCTGGAACGGCGGCAAGGACAGCTGCTTTACTCTGGTCAGCGTCGGCGCCAAGAAGTGGTCGGTTCTCAAAGGCTCGACCATCATGGCGACCTGGAGCAAATAGCCGAAGAACTCTCATCAAGGCGCGTGAGCAGCCGCCTCTTGCGCGTGGTGCTCGAATTCCGGATCGCGCCATTCCCGCGCGAGTGTCAGGAGTGTTGCCTGGAAGCGCTTGAACATGGCGAGCGTCGGGGCGTCCATCTGCTCGCTTGGTCCGGCCACATCCAGCACCAAATTCAAAGCGCGATAGCGGTCGACCGGATCTTTGAGAAGATCCGCCAAAGTCGTCATAGCCTCGTCGACCGCGAACTCGACGATGACCGACTGTTCGTGGATCATGCGGCTGCGAATCTCCGACGTCATAGAGTTGAAGGGCGGACGCGCGTGCAACAGCTTGTCCGAGCGTTCGAGATGATCGCGACGCACCGCGCCACGTGCGCGCGCGAGTAGGACCAGCATCCGCGTGATACCTTCGGCATAGCCGCCAACCTTCGCCTTCTTCGTCGCCTCCTGCACGTGCGGGAACTTGCTGACATCATGGGATTGCGGCCGGGCGCGCCTGGCCGCACCGAGGAATCGCATCCAGGGCGCGCCATACAGAGTGTGAAAAGTAATCTCGATCGCCGCATCGCGTGTGTCGCGGTAGAAGTCCCAGCTCCGCTCGACGCAATCGGCGTAAAGTTGCTCAAGATGCGCAAACGGATTGTCTTTAGCCGCGGGCGATCGCTGTTCGCGGACCGTCGCGGCGAGGTCGTCAATATTGGAAAACAACGGGTTCTTGTGCGAAAAGAAATAGTGCTGCTGGCGCATCGGATGCAATCGCTTGCGCGCCGCGGCAGCGGCTGGCGTGACCAACGACCGGATCAGCGGTTGCCAGGTCAATTCGTAAGTCTTTGTCGCCCACTCGGAAAATCCTGCGACTGCGGCGAATTCCAGCTCTTCCTCGCGCCCATCATCAAGCTTCAGAATGTCCTCGATGGTCCGCGCCTCGAATGAGACGGTATAGCCGCCGGGATCTTTGCTGATCAGCATTTCGTAGAGCCCTGGCGCAAGCGATTCAATCGTCTTGACCACCGAGCCGATTTGTTCGTGCTGCTTGTTCGCGACCTGCGCCGAGACGAAGATGCCAAGATGACCGACGCTGTCGTGCAGCGTGTAGATGATGACGCGGCCGTGGGCCTGGAGTTCGCTGACCGACACATAGAGATCGGGAATCCAGTTCAGCGCCTGCTGCGGCGGGGTGATATTGTCGCCGTGCGATGCAAAGACGATAACCGGAACCTCGATGCGGGTGAGGTCGACTGGCGTGCCGTCGCTCAGGAATGCTTCGCCCCGGGTAAGCTTGTTTCCGATGAAGAGATTTTCGACGATCCAGCGAATCTCGTTCTCATTCATGAAGCAATAACCGGACCACCAGCGCTCGAATTCCAGGAAGCGATCGGCCTCGCTGTCGACCTTGGCGAACAGATCGAAGTTCTTGCGGAACAGGGTCTTGCCGGGGTTGAGCTGCTCAAAATTCATCACCAGGTTGGCGCCGTCGAACTGGGCCGCCGCCGAGATCGGAAGCGAGCAAAGCGGGAACCGCCCCGCCGCTGATACCTCCGAAGTAGCGAAATGGATTGCGGCCATTCTCGCCCGCCCAATAGGACAGCGGCGCGCCAGCGATCACAATCGGACCCATCAGATCGGGATGAGTGGCGGCGAGGATCATCGCGGCCCAGCCACCCTGGCAGTTGCCGGTGACCAGCGGTTTCGGGCTGTGCGGATGGCGCGCGTGGACTTCGCGCAGAAAAGCAGCTTCGGCCGCGCACACATCCGCTAATGTCTGATCCGGCTCGGGCTCGGGGAAGAAGATAACGAAGTAGACCGGATGGCCATCCCTCAATGCGACGCCGACTTCGGACTCGCTCTTGAAGCCGCCGATGCCGCTGCCGTGTCCGGCGCGTGGATCGATGATGACCCAGGGGCGTGCGTCATCGCGCGGCGGCATCGTCCCTTCCGGCGGTTGAATGCGCACCAAGGCGTAGTTGACCGGGCGGTCGAGCTTGCGGCCGTCGACAATCATCTCGTAGTCGAAGGCGAGGACCGGCCTGAAGCCTTCTTTCTCGCGCACGATGCAGGCGTCGCCGCGTTGACACAGCGTATCGAGGAAGAGAATCCAGCGCTGTCCGCAGTCTTGGATGTATTCGGAAAATTCGTCGGCAACTTTTGGCACCAGGAACTTTGGCACCAATTCCTGCAACACATTTTGTGTTGCGCGCGCCGCGTCCACCTGTTGGCGACCGATTGCTTCGCCATGGTGCAGGCTCAAATTGCTCAACAGTGCGACCTGCCCGCTCGCGGCTGCCAAAGCATCCTTGAGTAATTGCAGGTATCTGCGCTGCTCTTGCAGCTGGTCCTGCACAAGTTCGGCAGCGCCGGTCATGCTTTTTGCCTACGATGTGATAACCGCCGTTGACGTAGTGAATGCCGCCAGTGACCTTCGCCGCCGGCGCTGGCCAAAACCGCCGCATAGGCGCCCGCATGCTTGCGGGCGAAATCCCGTCGATCGTTGTCGGAGTAGGCGCGCGAGGTTTGCCGAATCTTACGCGCCTTTTTCGATCGCTTCGTCGTCCGGCTCAGTCGGCGAAATAAATTCAGTTGGCAAAGTGAAGGCGAGGCTAAGCAAGCTGAGGCCCCATATCGCAGCTATTGCCGCCACTATGATCACTTTCGACCGCTCCAACGCCGACCTTGACGCACATTGCAGCGGCTCCGTGACGGCCACGTGACTGCCGACGCCAGGAAATCCCGCAGATTGGCGGCCGCGATACTGGTGGTTTATCCATTTCGGGGCGAACGGTCGCTTTTTAACAGCGCAAAGCCCACTGAGGTGACCTCACTCCGGTTTGGGTTTTTTGGTTTCGCGCCTCTTGGCTCTGCGTTGTTCTCGAAGCTTATGCTCTTGGCCCTCAAGGACCTTGAGCGCGCTCGTATACAATTGGAGGGTCTGTTCGGCTTCGAGGGTGGGCTGCCCTGAGGCCTTGAGGACGGCAATGAGTTGTTCTTGACGCGCTACTATTCGCCGCGCCTCAGCCGCACGTTCAGCGGCCAAAATCAACTTTGGACTTTTCCTGGGCATGCGATCACAAGTCGCCGCTTGCGCGATGCCCTAAATTGCCTCGGCTGATGTATTGGCTTTATGACTAAAGAGTATGACTAATTAGAGTATGTCCGTAAGCTTTATGTGTGCTTCGACAAATCCCGAATCGTTGCGTGCTCGCCGCTTAGCGTGTTCGCCGGATCCCACTCGTAACGCAAGGTCTCGAACCGCATCGCGCGGGCATCGAGCATGATCAGGCGGCCTACAAGGCCGTCGCCGAAGCCGACAATCTCGCGGATCACTTCGAGCGCCGCCATTGAGCCGATGACGCCGGCCAGCGCGCCGAGAATTCCGGCTTCGGCGCACGCGGGTACGGTGCCGGGCGGCGGCGGCTCGGGAAACAGACAGCGATAGGTCGGATGAGGTTTGCCGTCAGCGCCGCGTTCGTGCGCACGGATCGTCGTCAGCGTGCCGTCGAACGGGCCGAGCGCGGCAGTCACCAGAGGCTTGCCGGCGAAGTAGCAGGCGTCCGAGACCAGATAGCGCGTGGCGAAATTATCGGAGCCGTCCGCGACCAGATCGTAGGGTTCGATCAGCGCCAGGGCATTCTGGGCTGTGAGCCTGACGCGATGTTGCTCGATGCCGACGTGAGGATTGAGCCGATGGATCACGGCCGCGGCGCTATCGACCTTCGGCGTGCCGATGTCGGGCGTGGCGTGGATCACTTGGCGCTGCAGGTTCGAGAGCGAGACCACGTCGTCGTCGACAACGCCGATCGTCCCGACCCCGGCGGCGGCAAGATAGAGCAGCACCGGCGCACCGAGGCCGCCGGCGCCGACCACCAAAACGCGCGCGCGGGAGAGCGCAGCCTGTCCGGGCCCGCCGACGTCGGGCAGCACGATGTGGCGCGCGTAGCGTTCGAGCTCTTCGGCGCTAAACATCTTCGGCAGCAAGCTTTTGGGCACTGAGCATAACGTCAAGATAGGCTTGAACGGCGGATGGAACCACCGATACCGTCGCCCCGGTATCTGGTCTTGCATAGCTGGTGGCTATCCGGATTGGCGTCCGCCCGCGGCTCGGATACCCTTGTCCGTGACAGATGGCCTGTGCGTTCACGTGGGGTGACCATGTATTTGAAGGTGGCAGCGGCTCTCGTCGGCCTCCTCGCCGCAAGCACGCTGGCATGCGCAAAAGATTCCAAGACCCGCAAGGTACCGACGGCTGCACAGACCGCGAAACAGCGGGTGGCAAAGACCCATGTTGCGACCGCACCGGCGGCCGCGGCGCAACACGAAGAAACTTTGCGCCGCGGCAAAGCAGCGAATGACTCGCACAAGCGCAAAGAGGAGCCCGGCAGCGTCGGCGCGCTGGAGCGCGATCCGGCCGCTGCTCCCGTCAATTTTCCGGATTCAGTCGGTTGGCAGCTGATCGAGGATCCGGCAACCGGCGCCCGCCTCGGTCTGCCAGGCAAGCTCGTGCCGCACGTTGCCGTTTCGCGCACCGGCAGCCGCTGGACCTCGGCGCAAGGTCAAATCCAGATCGAGACCTTCCGTCTGACCGAAGCAGCATTGCCGGCGCTGTTCGAGCAGGAGAAGAAAGCATCGCGGCGAGAGATCGCGTCGAGCCAGCTTACGGCCGATTCCTTCGTCATCAGCGGCGTGCAAAGGCTGAAGAATTTTCGCGTCCGCGCCGCGGCGCGCGGCACCGAAGTGCGCGGCGTCACCGTCCTCTACGATCAGGCGACCGAAGGGACGATGGACCGCATCGCCGCAGCCGTGATAGGCGCCTACATCGCATTTCCCGATCCTAATGCGTCAGCGGTCCCGGGCATCCGGCGCATGGTCGAGTACGGTACCGCCATTGTGGTGAGCAGCGACGGCGATCTGATCGCCCCGGCACACGTTACGGACGATTGCCAGGCCATCACCCTTCCCGGCCTTGGCCATGCCGAACGCATCGCCACTGACAAGACGAACGATCTTGCGCTCCTGCACGTCTACGGCGCGCGCGACCTTGTGCCGGCGGCGCTCGCCGGTGATGGCAACGCAACCGACTTCAAGCTTATTGGCGTCGCCGACCCGCTCGCCCAGGCCGGCGCGGCGATGGTGACCAGCGCGGTTTGCCGTCGCACCGCGCAAGGTATTGAGCCGGCGCCCAAGCCCGGCTTTGCCGGGGCGGCGGTGGCCGACGCCCGCGGCGCCGTGGCCGGCATAGTCGATCTCAAACCGTCGGTTGTCGCCGGCGGCGGTGCCCAAAGCGCTACGCTGGTGCCGGTCGAAACGATCCGCGCATTCCTGCAAGCGCGAGGTATCACGCCGGTGGCCGCAGCGTCCGATCATGCACCGATCGAACTCTCCGTTGTGCGCGTCGTGTGCGTGCGGAACTGACGCGACGGCGTATCACTTGTTCTCGAACTTGGCCGGCCGCTTGGCGATGAAGGCCGCCATGCCTTCCTTCTGGTCGGCAGTCGCAAACAGCGAGTGAAACACGCGGCGTTCGAAGCGCACGCCTTCAGCCAGAGAAGTCTCGAACGCGGTGTTGACGGCTTCCTTGGCCCCGAGCACCGAAGGCAGCGACATCGACGCGATCGCTTCGGCAATCTTGAGCGCATCCTCGACGAGGCTTGCAAGCGGCACGATGCGGGCGACGAGGCCTGCGCGTTCGGCTTCCTGCACCTCCATGATGCGGCCGGTGAGGATAAGGTCCATCGCCTTGGCTTTGCCCACGGCGCGCGTGAGCCGCTGGGTGCCGCCGATGCCGGGGATGATGCCGAGCTTGATCTCCGGCTGGCCGAATTTGGCGTTGTCAGCGGCGATGATCAGATCGCACTGCATCGCCAGTTCGCAGCCGCCGCCGAGGGCAAAACCCGCCACCGCGGCGATCACCGGCTTGCGCACGATCGCGGCGCGGTGCCAGCTCGCGGCAAAATCGTCAAGGAAAGCCTCGACGAAAGTCTTGTCGGCCATTTCTTTGATGTCGGCGCCTGCCGCGAACGCCTTGTCGGAGCCGGTGATCACGATGCAGCCGATATTGGCGTCGGCTTCGAACGCGTCCAGCGCCTGGCCTAATTCGTGCACCAGCGCGCTATTCAGCGCATTGAGCGCCTGCGGACGATTGAGCCGGATCAGTCCGACTCTGCCCCGCGTTTCAACAATGATGTTTTGGTAGCTCATGGCTTCTCCCAACTAACTGAAGCATGGACAACCTCATTCCCCAGTTGCTGATCGATCGTCTGGGGAACGTTACAGTATTGATAGATACCTCCGTGCTTGAATTCAATCTCACGGGTTTCCGAACCACGACGCAACTAGTCATCCTTGCGCTGGCGATCGGCGCGCAGCGCGTCTGGGTGCGGCATGGCGATGATGTTGTAGCCGGAATCGACGAAATGGATTTCGCCGGTAACGCCGGTGGAGAGGTCTGAGAGCAGATAAAGTCCGGCGCCGCCGAGTTCGTCGAGCGTCACGCCGCGGTGCAGCGGCGAATGCCGCTGCTGGAATGCGAACATTGCGCGTGCGTCGCCGATCCCGGCGCCGGCAAGCGTGCGGATCGGACCGGACGAAATGGCGTTGACGCGGATCGCCTGCGGACCAAAATCGACCGCGAGATAGCGCACCGAAGATTCGAGCGCCGCCTTGGCCGGTCCCATGACGTTGTAGTTGGGCATGGCGCGGTCGCCGCCATTGTAGGTTAGCGTCAGCATGGCGCCGCCGTTCGGCATCAGAGTTGCAGCCCGCTTGGCGGCTTCGGTAAAGGAGAAACACGAGATCACCATGGTGCGCACGAAATTCTCGCGCGTGGTATCGGCATAACGGCCGAGGAGCTGCGTCCGGTCGGAAAAGCCGATGGCGTGAACGAGAAAATCGAGCTTGCCCCATTGCCGACCAATCTCAGCGAACACGGTATCGACCGACGCGATATCCTCGACGTCGCACGGCAGCACGAATTCGGACCCGACCGACGCCGCGAGCGGTTTGACCCGCCGGGCAAGCGCTTCGACCTGATAGGTGAATGCGAGCTGCGCCCCTTGCGCGCCAAGCGCCTTGGCGATGCCCCAGGCAATCGAGTGATCGTTGGCGACCCCCATAACGAGGCCGCGCTTGCCGTCCATCAGCCCGGACATTGTGCCACTCAGGTTTGAGGAAATGTCTTCTGTATTTCTTCCGAGGCCGCAACCGGCACGACTTCGAAATCCGCAAGATCGTTCCAGTTCGCTATCCAGTCGGCAAACAAACTCTCATCATCACATTCCATGAGCTGAAAACAGCGGTCGAAATTCGTTTCGATCCAGCTTCCCCGATGATGCAGCCCCTCGGGCATCATGCGCCTGCGCTCGCGAAACCGCCGGTAGACCGGCGCAGCATCGCGATTGCGAAATCGCTCAATGACCATGAAGAGCATGCGGCCTACGCGTCCAGCCGCTTGAGCACAATGCAGGCGTTGGTACCGCCGAAGCCGAACGAATTGGACAGGACGCAGCTAAGCTTCAAATTGTCACGCCGTTCGCGCACGATCGGCATGTCGGCAAACGCCGGATCGAGATTTTCGATGTTGGCGCTTTCGCAGATGAAACCGTTATTCATCATCAGCAGCGAATAGATCGCCTCGTGTACGCCGGTCGCGCCCTGGGAGTGTCCGGTCAGCGACTTGGTCGCCGAAATCGGCGGGCATTTCTCGCCGGAGCCGAACACTTCGCGGATCGCTTCGATTTCCTTAAGATCGCCGATCGGCGTCGAGGTGGCGTGCGGATTGATGTAATCGACCGGCAGTTTTATGTCCTTGATTGCCATGCGCATGCAGCGCGCGGCGCCTTCGCCCGAGGGCGCCACCATGTCGACGCCATCCGAGGTCGCGCCGTAGCCGGCAATCTCGCCATAAATTCTGGCGCCCCGCGCCTTGGCGTGCTCAAGCTCCTCGAGCACGAGCACGCCGCCGCCGCCGCTGATGACGAAGCCGTCGCGATCGGCATCATAGGCGCGCGAAGCTTTGGCCGGCGTGTCGTTGAACTTCGACGACAGCGCCCCCATCCCGTCGAACAGCACCGTCAGCGTCCAGTCCAGCTCTTCACAGCCGCCGGCAAAAATCATGTCCTGCTTGTTGTTTTGAATAAGCTCGTAGGCGTTGCCAATGCAATGATTCGACGTCGCGCAAGCCGACGAGATCGAATAGCTCACGCCCTTGATCTTGAACCAGGTCCCGAGCGTCGCTGAAGCCGTCGATGACATGGCCTTCGGCACCGCGAACGGGCCGACGCGCTTTGGTCCCTTGGTCCGTGCGATATCGGCGCTCTCGACGATAGCCCGCGTCGATGCGCCGCCGGAGCCCATGACGATCCCGGTGCGTTCGTTCGAAACTTCGTCTGGTTCGAGCCCGGCGTCGCGGATCGCCTGCTCCATGGCGACGTGATTCCAGGCCGCACCGCCGCCGAGAAACCGCATGGCGCGGCGGTCGACCACCTCGCTGGCGTCGAGCGTCGGCGCACCGTGCACCTGAGAGCGGAAGCCGAGCTCGGCATATTTGTCGGCGCGCACGACGCCCGACTTCGCTTCGCGCAACGAAGCAAGCACCTCCTGGGTGTTGTTGCCGATGGACGAGACGATGCCCATTCCGGTGACGACGACCCGCCTCATGTTCGCCTCGTCAACCTCTTGCCACCGCCAGCCGCCGATTGATCAAGCGCTGCTCGCCTGCGGCGCGGCATCGTGGATCAGCGCGACTTTGAGATCGAGCGCCCGAAAGATCACGGAACCGTCGGCGGAGAGCCAGCCGTCGGCGATGCCGAGCACGAGTTTTGATCGCATCACACGCTTGATGTCGATGCCGTACGCGACCTTCTTCATGGTCGGCAGCACCTGGCCCGAGAACTTGATCTCGCCCATGCCAAGCGCGCGGCCCTTGCCCGGCGCGCCAACCCAGCCGAGAAAGAAGCCGAGCAATTGCCATAGCGCATCAAGACCCAGACAACCCGGCATCACCGGATCGCCCTTGAAGTGGCAGGGGAAGAACCAGAGATCTGGCTTGAGATCGAGTACCGCGCGCACCAGCCCCTTGCCGTACTCGCCGCCGACTTCGGCAATTTCCGAAATTCGGTCGAACATCAACATCGGCGGCAGCGGCAATTGCGGGCCCTTCTCGAACAGCTCTCCGCGCCCGCACGCAAGCAAGTCCTCATACTCGAAGTTGGAACGTCGTTCCTGCATGCCTTCCATGTCCGCCCCCGCCGACTGCGCGGCCGATTCCCTAACATATGGGACTCTTGCGGCAAAGCCGCACCCCTACCGGCCCGTTGATGCAGCGCCGCAAAATACGGTCCGGGAGCGCCTTAAGCAGTTGCAGCATACGCAGGGCGGCGTATAATGATTTCACTTGTAACGATCATGGTCGGCCCATCGCGGGGCCGTCAGGTGAAGCAATGACAGAACTGCGTCTTCCCGCCACCGCCGCCTTCGTTTCGGCCGGCAGCCAGCCGCGCGCCGCCGGCGACCTGACTGGATGCCCGTGGCACGACGTCAAAGCCAAGCTGCGCGAGGTGGGCTTGCGTCCAACGCGGCAGCGCATGGCGCTTGGCTGGATTCTATTCGCCAAGGGCGACCGGCATGTCACGGCCGAGATGCTTTATGACGAAGCCAACCACGCCAAGGTGCCGGTGTCGCTCGCCACGGTCTACAACACGCTGCATCAGTTCACCGAAGTAGGGCTCCTTCGCCAGGTCGCAGTTGATGGTTCGAAGGCCTATTTCGATACCAACAATTCGGAACACCATCACTTCTTCATCGAGGACCAAGACGATCTCATGGATATCCCCTCATCCGACGTCGTCGTCGGCAAGGCACCGGTCCCGCCAGAGGGTTACGAGATCGCCCGCATCGACGTCGTGGTACGGCTTCGGCGCAAAGGGAAGTAACTCCGCGCTGAAATTCCCGTTCATTCTTCAGTCGCGTCATTCTGTGGTCGCGGCCGCCGGATCACCGGCGATGGTTGTTGGAGTTTGCTGCGCGGCCACGCATCGTGCGTCTGGCGGTCTGAGCACGCCGATGCTTCAGCGTTGAACTCCGGCGCGACGGCCGGCGCCTAGCGCGTAGCTCGTTTTCCTCATCACCGCGCAACCCCGACTGGATAGCATGCATACAAATACCCGGCATTAGGTAGCAGGCTCACCGGTCATGCCGACGAAGGGCCGCGGGACGGCAAGGGTGCGCCAATTGGCGCGGGCTTTATGGGCGGAGAGGAAACTTCGCCATCCAAGCTTCCACGGACGATTGGGCCAGTCCCGGACTTATCGTTTGGGCATCTTCCAGCGTGCCAATGAATGTCACTTTATCAAAGAAGCATTGTCTGAATGTCGTGTGAGTGACGAGAACAGCTCCAAAGATTGCCGATCCTTCTGACATCGCGACGAAGGTTCGAGCGACCGGATGGGGGATAGAACAGAACAGCACGGTGCAATGAGACTGGAATTTTATAAAGGCTGGACCTCGTATCAAGCACCGCTCAAAAGTCTTGCCCGATAGCAGTGAGTCCTTGGAAAGAAAATCAGGCAAATAGACCGTTTCGCTCACGAACGTAGTACGCTCGATGTCGGCCGATTTTGGTAGCCACCAACGGCCAAGCAGGTAGTCAACCCAAAAACCTATCGCGAAACTGCCGATTCCGATGACGATTAGTCGGTAAGTTGGATTGGCACCGATTGAGGCGACCATATTCATGATCGCCTCAACGCTTTCGCTGGGATGCTCGTAAAAGCCGCGCTCTCTCGCTAAATCGACGAAAAACTCGCCAATAACCGGGACGAGAATAACAGCCGTGAGGACAGCCAGCGCCAAACGGGCGAAACGGCGGATTCCAGCCATGAAGGGAACCCCTTGGAGCCGGCTGTCATACCGCGCTCCAAAACCGCTCCGCAAGCAGTGAGGCAGCTACATAATTCCGCGAATACCTATTAAAAGCATCATAACGGAGTTGATTTACACAAAAACAGCGATATAAAACATCACTTCTAATATTACTGCAGCATGATTACGGCAGGCCAACTCAGGGCGTCGCGCGCCCTCCTCGCGATTGATCAGCGGACGCTTGCGGAATCGGCTGGGCTATCGTTGCCGACCATCCAGCGCATGGAAGCAAGCGACGGCGTCGTGCGCGGCAACGTCGATTCGCTGATGAAGCTCATCGCGGCGCTCGACGCGCTCGGCATTGAGCTCATTTCCGATAATACGGCGAGCCAAAGCGGCGGCCGCGGCGTGCGGCTCAAGCGGGCGCCGTCGTGATGCTCACGATCGTTCTCCTGTGTGCCGCGGTGTTGCTGCTCCTCGCCCCGCTCGCCGTCGCCCTCGCCCACAGAGCTGCGGCTACGCAATTCGTTTACGGCGTCAGCACAATCGCGACGGCGATTTCACTGGTCGCCGCGCTGACGCATCTGCTCGGCGCAGCCTCGCCCGAAAGCATCGTACTGCCAATCGGCGTGCCCTGGCTTGGCTCGCATCTGCGACTCGACGCGCTATCCGCGTTCTTCATTGTCGTCATCGATCTCGGCTCGATGAGCGCAAGCTTGTTTGCTCTCGGCTACGGACGGCATGAGACGGCGCCGGAGCGCGTGCTGCCGTTTTATCCCGCGTTTCTCGCCGCCATGACGCTCGTTGTGGTCGCCGACGACGCGTTCACATTTCTGCTGTCGTGGGAATTCATGTCGCTCACCTCGTGGGCGATGGTGATGTCCCATCATCGCGTGCCTGAGAACGTACGCGCCGGGTACGTCTACCTGGTCATGGCGAGCTTCGGGACGCTGGCTTTGCTGCTCGCGTTCGGCCTGCTTGCCGGACCCGACGGCCTCTACGCGTTTGCGCAGATGCGCGCGGCGCATCCCTCGGCGGTGCTCGGCGCGCTGGTGCTCGTCCTCGCTTTGATCGGGGCGGGTTCGAAGGCCGGCCTCGTGCCGCTTCATGTCTGGTTGCCGCTCGCCCACCCGGCTGCCCCAAGCCATGTCTCTGCTTTGATGAGCGGCGTGATGACCAAGGTCGCGGTCTACGGCTTCGTGCGCATCGTGTTCGATCTTGCCGGCGGCCCGGCGTGGTGGTGGAGCATTGTCGTGCTCGCCCTCGCCGGAGCGACAACAGTGATGGGCGTGCTTTATGCGCTCATGCAGCACGATCTCAAGCGGCTACTTGCCTATCATACCGTAGAGAACATCGGCATCATTTTCATTGGTCTCGGCCTTGCGCTTGCCTTCAAGGCGCACGGCATGTTGTTTGCCGCGGCGCTGGCGTTCACCGCCGCACTGCTGCACGTATTCAACCACTCTCTGTTCAAGAGCCTGTTGTTCTTCGGCGCCGGCGCCGTGCTCACCGCGACTGGCGAGCGTGACATGGAGCATCTTGGCGGCCTCATCCATCCCATGCCACGAACGGCATTTCTTGTTCTCATCGGTTGCGTGGCGATCTCGGCACTGCCGCCGCTCAACGGCTTTGTCTCCGAATGGCTGACCTTCCAAGCCATTCTGCTGAGCCCGCAATTGCCGTCCTGGGGACTGAAGCTCCTGGTGCCGTCGGTCGGCGCGCTGCTGGCGCTTGCTGCCGCGCTTGCCGCCGCCTGTTTCGTCAAAGCTTATGGCGTCACGTTTCTCGGCCGGCCGCGGACCCGCGCGGCCGAAGCCGCGACCGAAACCGATTCCTATTCGCTTGCGGCGATGTTTGTTCTGGCGGCGTTGTGCCTGCTGGTCGGTATTCTGCCCGGCGCTTTCATTGATGCGCTGGCGCCAGTCAGCTCCGCTTTGATCGGCGAGCACATGCCGACGCAGATCGGCGCGCAATGGCTTTCGATCGTTCCGATTGCCGCCAGCCGCAGCTCCTACGACGGCCTGCTGGTCTTTGTGTTTATGACACTGTCAGGCACGCTCGCCGCATGGGCCATTCATCGCCTGGCCTCGGACCGGCTGCGCCGCGCGCCCGCCTGGGACTGCGGCTATCCCGATGCCAGCCCGGCCACGCAATACTCGGCGACGAGCTTTGCGCAGCCGATCCGGCGCGTATTCGGCACCATCGTGTTTCGCGCCCGCGAGCAGGTCGAGATGCCGCCGCCCGGGGACACGCGCCCGGCGCGGCTTAAAGTGGAATTGCATGATCTGATCTGGGAGGCAATCTACGCGCCGATTGCTGCTGGAATCAGCTTCGCCGCAGACCGCCTCAATCGCTTTCAGTTCCTGACCATCCGCCAATTTTTGACGCTGGTGTTCTGCACGCTCATCGTTCTGCTCCTGGTGCTGGCGATATGGTCCTGATCAGCAATTTCGCCATTCAGGGCGCACAGATGCTGCTGGTGCTGTTACTGGCGCCGCTGTTCACCGGCTATGTGCGCAAGGTCAAGGCCCGGCTGTTGCGCCGGCAGGGACCGCCGCTGTTCCAGCCTTATCGCGATCTTGCCCGGCTGGCGCGCAAAGAAGTGGTGCTGGCGGACAGTGCGTCGTGGCTGTTTCGCGTCATACCCTACCTCGTCTTTGCGGCGATCTGGGTTGCGGCGTCGCTGGTGCCGACATTCCGCACCGGCCTGATGTTCTCCTGGTCGGCCGATCTCATCGCGATCATTGCGCTTTTGGGCAGCGGACGTTTCTTTCTCGCACTTGCCGGAATGGATGTCGGCACCAGCTTCGGCGGCATTGGTTCGAGTCGCGAGGTAATGATCGCCTCGCTGGCCGAACCAGCGATGATCATGATCGTGTTCTCGCTGGCGCTGATCGCTGGGTCGACACAGCTTTCCACCATGGCGGCTTTCATGGCGTCTTCTGCCGTAGGCCTGCGGGTCTCGCTCGGTCTTGCACTGTTCGCGCTGATGATGGTGGCGATCGCCGAAAATGGCCGCATCCCGATCGACAATCCGGCGACGCATCTTGAACTGACGATGGTTCATGAGGCGATGGTGCTCGAATATTCGGGCCGGCATCTGGCGCTGATCGAGCTCTCGGGCTCGCTCAAACTCATTCTGTACGTTTCATTGATCGCCTGTCTGTTTGCGCCGTGGGGAATCGAATCCGCCGGTGCTGCGGTGCCGACGCTCGCGATCGGCATCGCCGCCTATATCGGCAAGCTTGCTGTCGGCGGCTTCCTGCTTGGCGTGTTCGAGACATCAATTGCAAAGATGCGTGTGTTCCGGGTCGCGGAATTCCTCGGCGCAGCGCTGATGCTCGGCCTCCTTGCAACACTCCTGCGCTTCGTATCGGCGAGCTTCTGATGAGCGGCATCAATTTCGATATTGCGCATTTCCTCGCCGGCTCCCTGGTGCTGGTCAGCTTCCTTGAGCTTTATCAGGACCGGCTTTATGCGCTTCTCAACATCTACGCCGCCCATGCTTTGGTGCTCGCGGCTTCCGTTGCGTGGCAAGCCTTTGTCCAGGACGCCCCGCATCTGTACGTGACCGCGGTCATCGCGCTGGTCTTCAAAGCGATCGTCATTCCGGTGACGCTGCACCGTATGATCGTGCGGCTCGGCATTCACCGCGAGATCGAAAAGGTGGTGGGGGTCGGTCCCGCCATGCTCGCCGGCATGGGTCTCGTCGCGCTGTCCATGGTGGTGATGCTGCGGGTGACGCAAAACGCAGATCCGCTGGCGCGCGAAGACCTCGCTTTCGCGCTCTCTGTGGTGCTGCTTGGACTTCTGATGATGGTGACGCGGCGTAACGCGGTCAGCCAGGTGGTCGGCTTCATGTCGCTCGAAAACGGTCTGGTGCTGGCAGCGACCGGCGCCAAGGGCATGCCGCTCGTGGTCGAGATCAGCGTCGCGTTCTCCATTCTGATCGCCTTCATCGTAATTGGAATCTTCCTGTTCCGCATCCGCGAGCGCTTCGACACCGTCGACGTCCAGGCGCTCGACCGCTTCCGCGGAGAGCGCCCATGACGCTCGGTGATATGGCGATGAATGCCCTTCTGGGCGTGCTCGCGATCCCGGCAGTCGCCGCAATGCTCCTTGCCGCACTTCCCAATTACCGGGTGACGGCGCGGCTCAACGTCGTGGCGACGACGCTGACGCTGATCTGTGCGCTGTCGCTGTTTTTCGCCAAGCCGGCGCCTGGCTCTTACTTTTTGGTCGACGATCTCAATAACACGTTCATCGTGCTGACGACCTTCGTGGGCTGGACCACGAGCATTTTCAGCGCCAGCTATATCGGCCACGAGCTTGAGATCGGCCGACTAACGCCGCGCTCCGTGCGCTTCTACCATGCCATGTATCAAGTTCTGATGTTTGCGATGAATCTCGCGCTGATCGCCAACAATATCGGCCTGATGTGGGTGGCGATCGAACTCGCCACGCTGACCACCGTGATGATGGTCGGCATTTACCGCACCCACGAGGCGCTCGAAGCGGCGTGGAAGTATTTCATCCTCGGCAGCGTCGGCATCGCGCTCGCGTTGTTCGGCACCATCCTGGTCTACATGGCGGCGCGGCCGGTCGTCGGCGAAGGTCTCAATGCGATGGTGTGGTCCGTGCTGATCACCCGGGCAAGCGCCTTCGACCCGGCATTGCTGGATGTCGCGTTCGTCTTTCTTCTCCTTGGCTACGGCACCAAGGTCGGCCTTGCCCCGTTGCACGCCTGGCTGCCCGACGCCCACGCCGAGGGCCCCACGCCAATCTCCGCGGTGCTGTCGGGTTTACTCCTCAACGTCGCACTGTACGCGCTGCTGCGTTTCAAGATGCTGCTGGCGGTAAACACCGCCGCGCTCGCGCCCGGACCGCTGATGGTGGCGCTCGGATTGCTGTCGCTCGTGTTCGCGGCGTTCATGCTTTACCGCCGCCGCGACATCAAGCGGCTGTTCGCCTACTCGTCGATCGAGCACATGGGCATCATCACCTTCGCCTTCGGCATGGGCGGACCGCTCGCCAATTTTGCCGGACTGCTGCACATGACCATGCACTCGCTCACCAAGTCAGCGATCTTTTTCGCCGTCGGCCATATCGCACAGGTCAAAGGCACACAGCGGATCAGCGACATGAGCGGTCTCACGGAGACCAATCCGGTGCTCGGCTGGGGTCTGATCCTCGGGGTGGCGGCCATTGCGGGGTTGCCGCCGCTCGGCATCTTTATGAGCGAATTTCTGGTGGTGAGTTCGACCTTCGCGCGTGCTCCGCTGCTGGCGCTGATTCTCGTCTTTGGCATTCTGGTCGCCTTCGGCGCGTTGTTGCTACGCCTCAACAGCATCGCCTTCGGCGAGCCACGTGGCGCTGTCGGGAAGACCCAAGCCTCGTATGTGCCGATGTTCGCGCATCTGGCGCTAGTGCTCGCCGCCGGCATCTATATGCCGCCGGCGCTGGTGGCGTGGTTTCAGAATGTCGCCGGATTGCTCGGTTAGACCGATGCCCGCGCTGACTGACATCCTTCAGGGCAAGCGGGTCGACGATCACCGCCCGTGGCCGCGCGTCATCGTAACGACCGGTACGTGGCGCGATGTTGCCCGTGCAATGGCCGCCGGCCGCGCGACCCTGCTTGGGTTGTGGGGCGACGCTGACGTTTCGCTCGCCGTGCACATGGCGGTCAGCGGCGAAACTGCAAATGACATCGCGGTGGTGAGCCTCGAATGTCCGGACGGAACATTTCCATCGGTCGGCGCGCTGCATCCGCCGGCCATCCGCCTCGAACGTGCCGTTCACAGCCTCTACGGCCTGCAGCCGGTCGGCGCGCCGGATCCACGACCCTGGCTCGATCTCGGCTTTTGGGACCTGCGATATCCGCTCGGGCCTCCCATCCCGGCGCCGGACGTGCGGCCGGCCTACACTTTTCTGCCGACGGAAGGCGAGAGCCTGCATCAGATTCCCGTCGGCCCGGTGCATGCCGGCATCATCGAGCCGGGACATTTTCGCTTCACTGCTTCGGGCGAGACCGTTGTGCGGCTCGAGGAACGGCTCGGCTACGTGCACAAGGGCATCGAGTCGCTGATGGCAGGTGCGAGCATCGAGCGTGCGGCCAAGCTCGCCGCCCGCACCTCCGGCGACAGCACCGTCGCTTACGGCATCGCGTTTGCGCATGCCGTCGAGGCGGCGTTGGGCGCCGAGGCACCGCCGCGGGCGCGATACTTGCGGGCGCTGATGGCGGAGCTGGAACGGCTGGCCAATCATTTCGGCGATATCGGCGCCATCTGCAACGACGCGTCGTTTGCCATCATGCACGCCCATTGTGGAGCGCTTCGCGAAGTGGTGTTGCGCGCGGCCGACAGCTGCTGCGGGCACCGGCTGATGATGGACCGCGTTATTCCCGGCGGTGTTGCGGCCGATCTGCGCGCCGATGCTCTGGCGTCGCTCAAAGCTCTGCTTGAACATGTGCGGCGGCGTTTTCCGCGCTTGATCGAACTCTACGACAATACCGCTTCGCTGCAGGACCGCACCGTCGGCACCGGCATCGTGCGCGCCGACTTCGCGCGACAATTCGGAGCGGGCGGCTATGTCGGGCGCGCCAGTGGCCGGGCGTTCGATGCGCGCAAAACGCCGGGCTACCCGCCCTATGATCAACTCGACTTTGAGGTGCCGACGCTGACCGAGGGCGACGTGAACGCCCGGGTCTGGATACGCATCCGCGAAGTCGAGCAAAGTCTGGCGCTGATTGATCAGCTCATCAATCGTCTGCCAGGGGGGCCGATCGCAACCAAGCTCAACGCGGGACGCGGCGAAGGATTGGGCTTTGCCGAAGGTTTTCGTGGTGATGTGCTGGCGTGGATACGGCTCGACGGCGATCGCATAAGTCGCTGCCATATGCGCGACCCGTCGTGGTTTCAGTGGCCGCTGCTGGAAGCCGCCATCGAGGGCAACATCGTCGCCGATTTCCCGCTCTGCAATAAGTCGTTCAATTGCTCCTATTCCGGGCATGATCTGTAGCGCATGTTCAGGAAAAGTGGTCACCGGTTTTCCGTCAAGAACATGCGCAACTGAAAAGGCATGTAAATGCGCAGAACATTGTTTGAGAGCCTCAGCCACGGACCGCTCACCGAAGCGCCGCCGTCCCGCGATGATGCTGCGCTCGCCGAACTGGCGGCGAGCCTTGAGCGCTCGGCGCGGCGCCGGCTCGGCCGCAGCCTTTCGATCCGGGAAGTGGATGCCGGATCGTGCAACGGCTGCGAGCTCGAAATCAACGCCCTCGGCAACGTGTTTTACGATCTCGAACGCTTCGGCCTGCGCTTTGTCGCTTCACCGCGCCACGCCGACGTGCTCCTGGTGACCGGACCCGTCACCAAAAACATGCGCGAAGCGCTGGAGCGGACCAACGTTGCAACACCCGATCCCAAATGGGTGGTCGCGCTCGGAGACTGCGCCTGGGACGGCGGCATCTTCGCCGGCAGTTACGCCGTGGTCGGCGGGGTTTCCAAAGTCTTGTCGGTAGATCTACACATTCGCGGCTGCCCGCCGTCGCCGATTGAAATCCTCAAGGGATTGATCGCGCTGTTGGACGCGCAAACGGCGAAACCCCTAAATGTGCGGGGCGCGTCTTAATCGACTTTCTCGTTGGGATAGACGCCCCACAGCCGGTTCTGCTCGATCCAGCCGTCAAAACCGTCGCCGGCCAGATGGCACCAGCTGCCGGTGCAATGCTTGATCGAGCCCAGCACGCCCGACTGCAGTTCCGCGGTGACCGGGCTCTTCGGATCGGGCTTGGCGTGAAGCTGCTCGAGATCGGTCTTTGATTTCAATTGCACCACCGCCATGCGCTTTCCCGAAAGCAGTGAGTGATAGACCCAGCCCTCCGAGCCGTCGGAGTCGCGCACCCGCCGCCAGTTCTCGAACTCGGCGGTGATTTCGACCGGCCAGCCGATCCGCGTATAGATGAAGGTGACGTCGTGATCCTTGTCCGGGCCACCCCGCACATTGACGCGATCGGTCTTGAGGCTGACAAAGCGCGGCACCGGCAGCCCACTGGTCGCAGGATCGCCGCCGGCCTGCGCGGGCTCCATGGCAAGTGTCAGCGCGAGAACGGCCGCCATTACGGCCGAAACCCACACGATCATCAACCTGACATGGCGTAATGCTTGGCGTAGTGCCACGGCGGGACGCCCCCAAACGCAACGTGACGCGCGGTTATGCCGGGAACCCGGCGCGCTTTATGGGAACGCAGCCATCTGCTACAAAGAAAACGATGTACCGCCTCCCAGCGTTTGAGTGTCGGCGAGGCGGCTTAACGAGAACTTAACGGGCGGATGCGGCTTAAGAGAGCCGGGAGAGCCGGGCGGCTTCGAGCATGATCCGGAAAATGGCGAGCGGGTTTTTCCGCAAGCCGGTTTTCCGAAACTGATCATGCGCCACTGACGTCTCTGGTTGCGCAAGAAGTCGTGCAAGAGGCAGTAAATGGCATCGGGCAAAAAGCCGCTGGTCGTCGTCACCCGCAAACTCCCCGATAGCGTCGAAACGCGCATGCGCGAACTGTTCGACGCGCGGCTTAATCTCGACGACAAGCCGATGAGCCAAAGCGAACTCGCCGAGGCCGCCAAAATCGCCGACGTCATCGTGCCGACGGTGACCGACCAGATCGACCGCTCCGTGCTTAGTCATTCCGGCGAGCAGTTGAAGCTGATCGCCAATTTCGGCAACGGCGTCGACAATATCGACGTGGCGACCGCGCTGCAGCGCGGCATCACCGTGACCAACACGCCGGGCGTGCTCACCGAGGACACCGCCGACATGACAATGGCGCTGATCCTCGCGGTGCCGCGGCGGCTGGCCGAGGGCGCCCAGGTGCTGACCGGCGACAAGGACTGGACCGGCTGGAGCCCGACCTGGATGCTCGGCCATCGCATCTGGGGCAAGCGGCTCGGCATCGTCGGCATGGGCCGGATCGGACAAGCCGTCGCCCGCCGCGCCAAGGCGTTCGGCCTGCAGATCCACTACCATAATCGCCGCCGCGTCGCGCCGCACATCGAGGAAGAGCTCAACGCCACCTACTGGGAGAGCCTCGACCAGATGCTGATGCGCATGGACATCATCTCGATCAACTGCCCACACACCCCGGCAACCTATCACCTGCTGTCGGCGCGCCGCCTGAAGGTCATCCGTCCCGAGGCCTACATCGTCAACACCGCGCGCGGCGAGGTGATCGACGAGAACGCGCTGGCGCGGTTGATCGAGGCGGGCGAGATCGCCGGCGCCGGCCTCGACGTGTTCGAGCACGAGCCGGCGGTCAGTCCGAAGCTCGTCAAGCTCGCTAAGGCCGGCAAGGTGGTGCTGCTGCCGCATCTCGGCTCGGCAACGCTCGAAGGCCGTGTCGACATGGGCGAGAAAGTCATCATCAACATCAAGACCTTCATGGACGGCCACCGCCCGCCGGATCGTGTGCTGCCGTCGATGTTGTAGTTACGACCGTCATGCCCGGCCTTGTGCCACGGCTGTCCGGTTTAATTTTTGTGGACGTGGTGCATGGCATGGATTCTTCTGTGTTCTGACGTTTTGCCGACGATCAAGACACGAGAAGGAGCCACACCATGCCCCATCACAATACAGTATTCCATGCGGTTCTGAAGCTGGTGCCCTGGCCGGTATTGGATCGGCTTGTGGATGAATTCGGAGCAAACAAGAAGGTGCGCCGGTTGACGACGCAGCATCAGTTTATTGCCTTGCTGTACGCGCAGTTGGCCGGCAGCGAAAGCCTGCGGGCGATCGAGGCTGGCTTTGAGAGCCACGCCAGCAAGCTCTACCACCTTGGCGCTTGCGAAGTGTCGCGCTCGACGCTGTCGGATGCCAATGCGCAGCGGCCGTGCGCGGTGTTTACCGGCCTTTTGGCCGAACTGATGGGCCGCTGTGAGCGCGCGCTTGGCCGCCGGATCGCGGAGGCGGCTTATCTGATCGACGCCACCGGCTTTCGGCTGAGTTCGCTGAGCGCCGATTGGGCGCAGTTCTCGGCCGGGGTGTTTGGGGCCAAGCTGCACCTTGTCTATAATCCTGATACCGGTTGCCCAAGCTTTGCCGAAGTGACACCCGCCAATGTCAACGACATTACAGTCGCCAAGGCGATGCCGATCAAGCCGGGGGCCACTTACGTGTTCGATCTGGGCTATTACGACTATGGCTGGTGGGCCAAACTCGATGCCGCCGGCTGCCGGATCGTGACCCGTTTGAAGGTCAACACCCCACTTGCCGTGGTGGCCGACAATCCTGTGCCAGAGCATTCTCTGGTACTCTCCGACCAGATCGGCCGTCTGCCGGCACGCCAGGCACGGTCGCGCAAGAACCCGTTCCAGGATCCGATCCGCGAACTGCGCGTGCGAACCGAGACCGGCAAAATGCTACGCATCGTGACCAACGATCTCGATGCGCCGGCCGACCAGATCGCCGAACTCTACAAGCGCCGCTGGCAGATCGAACTGTTCTTCCGTTGGGTCAAGCACAGCCTCAAAATTCGGCACTTCTTCGGGACATCGGAGAATGCCGTGCGCATTCAGATCGCCATCGCGCTGATCGCGTTCCTGCTCCTGCGCATGGCCCATGCCCTGCAGAACGCCGTGCAAAGCCTGCTCACCTTCACCAGGCTCGTCGCTACCAATCTGATGCAGCGACGGTCGATCCAGCACCTGCTCGATCCACCGCCGCCGTACTTCACAGATCGGCGCCAGTTGAACCTCCAACTATGCCAAACTTAAACCGGACAGCCGTGGCCTTGTGCCGGGCATCCACGTCTCGATGCTTTGCAATAAGGAATTAAGTCGTGGATGGCCGGGACATAGGCGAGCGGAAGCGACGCCGTCCTTTAGACGGCTATGCCCGGCCATGACGGGAAGAAAGACCAAACCATGCGCGTGAGAGTTGATCGTGCGGCGGATGCGGTCTATCTCAATTTGACCGACCGGCCCATCAAGGACAGCGCTGAAGTCGCGGATGGCATCGTTGTCGATTACGACGATGGAGGCCGTATCGTTGGGGTCGAGATCCTTGATGCCTCGAAACGAACCGACGACCCGCAGGCACTCAAACAATTCAGCTTTGAGCAAGCATAGATCACTTGCTCCATCACGCCCGACGAAGAAGCCATGACGAATCAAAGCAAATCAGCCCCCATCGCCTTCGCGATCAGCCGAAAATCCACCGCACTGATCGGGAACAGGCCGAGCCGGAGCTGATAACCCCAGTTCGGCTTGCCGGCGGTGAATTCCAGTTGGTCGAGCAGCGGATGAATCGGCGCTTCTTCCGCCTTCGCCCAGTCAACATCGCGGCGATACGGCTTAAAGCCTTTCCCCATATCGCCCACGTAGGGCTCGCGATCCTTCACCGTGCCGATGGCAGTGAACGCCTGCAGCTTGTCTTTGCCGCCCAGCGTCACCGTCGGCGAATAATAGACGATGCGGTCGCCCGGCTTGACCCGCTTTAACGGCGCGGCCTTGCCGTGGCCGAGCTGCATGAAGCCGCCGCTGCGGCCGCGCCGCACATGCGCGGCGGATGCGACACCAATCCAATGCCCCGGCATTGCTATTATCCTCAGCGCGTCGGTAGGGTGGGCTAAGGCGCAAAGCGCCGTGCCCACGTCGAGATTTACGTAAGTCCGCGTGGGCTTCGCGTCGCTCAGCCCACCCTACTCATTGAGTTGGAGCAAATACCCGCAGCCGATGGCCGTCGGGATCGAGGCCGACAAAGGTAGTGCCGAAATCCATTTCGGTCGGCTCCTGCGCGATCGCAACGCCGCGCATTTTCCAGTCGTCGTAAACCGCGCTGACCGCGGCCGCATCGTCGACCGGAAACACGATCTCGGCGCCGCCCGGACCCGCGGCTGGCGCAGGCTTCACCAGATGCCGCGCCCACAGCCCAAGCGCGAGACCGGATTGCAGCGCAAACAGCACAAAGGTCGGCGACGTCTCGACCGGCTCGCGCCCGAGCAGGCCGCCATAGAAACGTGCGCTCGCCTGCGGGCTGTCGACGTAAAGCAGCATGAAGTTCGGCTGCGGCATGTTGCATCTCCCCGTGTTTGACGGGAGCGACCCTAGCCCGCGGCACTGTCAGTTTTTGGCAGCAGTATTTGCGGCGTAGCGGCGTAGGGTGGGCTAAGCGCGAAGCGCTGTGCCCACGCGGAAATTCACGCAAGTACGCGTGCGCTTCGCGGAGCCTGTGATCGGGCCGGCCACTTCGGGCCGGACCCGTTGGCTCAGCTCACCCTACGGTCTCGATCACGCCGGCCCCGGAATCTCTTCGATCTCCCGCCACGCTTTCAGCAACGCCTGACGGCGGCGCTGGTAGCGAATGTCGGTGACGCTCAAATCCGCGATCCGGTCGGTGCGGAAATGGCGGAAATCCTGCCGCAGCTCGCACCAGGCGACCACCACGTGCACGCGATCGAAGAAGCCGAGCGCGAACGGCCAGATCAGGCGCTGCGTCGCCGCCCCACCGGCATCGCGATAACGGATCGACAGCTTGCGCTCCGCGCGGATCGCTTTGCGCACGACCGCAAGATCGACCGCCTCCGCAACCACGCGCCGGCCCGGACCGGGCAGCAGATTTGCGGCATCGAGGCTCTCCCGTAATTCAGCCGGCAGCACCGCCGCGATCTTGGCGATCGCGTTCTGCGCCGCGGAGCCAAGCAGATCGTCGCCCCGATCGGCCACCCAGCGCGAGCCGAGCACCAGCGCCTCGATCTCGTCTTCGGAAAACATCAGAGGCGGCAGGATAAAACCCGGACGCAGCACATAGCCAACGCCCGGCTCGCCCGCGATATCGGCGCCCTGCGCCTGCAAGGTCGCGATGTCGCGATAGAGCGTGCGCATCGAGACGCCAAGCTCCTGCGCCAGCGCCTTGCCGCTGACCGGCCGCCGAAACCGGCGCAGCGCCTGCAGCAGACTGAACAGCCGTTCGGAGCGTGACATCGGGCGGCCAGCGTAGCGCGGATGGGGCGAGCGGTCCGCTAAAACGCAGAGCGTCTAGGCGGCAATGCCCGATAGGGAGTCCATTTACCGTCGTCGTATTCTCGCGCGCCACGCATGCCAATTGACGCTATCAGTACCTATCAATTCAGGGGGCGTTTGGAGTCGGTCCGAAAAAATGACCAAATTCGAGGCGTTATATCTTGCACTAGGAACAACAAGCGCATCGAATTCCAGAAAATGGGCAGCGGCCGCAATGGCTTGTGTTGATGCATACTCAAAGGTTTCGAATTTGGCGATGTTTACTCCGAGCCTTTCTAACTGCGATAAGTTTTCAAGGACGAGCGCGCGATCTGCCTTGACCCTCAGAGTGTGAATGTCATGTTGAATTCGACTAGGCCACACCGGTTCTAGAGAAAGGCGGTACCCTACTTCAGCGAGTGCTCCTTCAGCTACCAGGCTCGTATAGAGAACCTCAAATTCACCGATCGCGTTCCACCTCCCGTTAGCCACCGCGCCGCGCAAAGGATCTCGTCCTTTTCGCACAACTCGCCAGGCAGTCTTTTCAAGAGATACGGAATCAAGGTTTTCTAAGGCGTCGAGGATCGCTCGATCATGTACACGAGCCCCTTCCGCCATTTTACGTGAAAGTCCCTTCGTCCAGACTCTCTATTACCGCCAACACTTTGTCTGCGTGGCCCTGATTGATCAAATCAATTGCGCGCTCGCCGTCCAGAAGACGGTGTTTCGAATAGAGCCAAAGCCTAGTTTCTTCGGGCGAATAAAACTCAGAAAGACGATCAACAATATATCGAAGATCGGAAATTATGAGTTGAGTTTTTGGATGCGGCAAAGCTTTGCCGGCCGTCCAACGCGAGACAGTAGCAGGCGATACCGCAGCGATATTGGCGACGTCCGTACCCTTCAGACCGCCGCGGTCTCGCAAATCATCAAGCCGCCGGCCACCGGCCCGACGCCCTCCGGCGTGCCGGTCATGATCACATCGCCCGGATAGAGACGGTATGTCGCGGAGGCATATTCCACGAGCCGCGGCACGTCGAAGATCAACGCGCCGGTGTTGGCGGACTGGCGCATCTCGCCGTTGACGGTCAGGCGCAAATCGAGATTGCCGGGATCGGGAATTTCGTCAGCGGTGACGAGCCACGGCCCGATCACCGCAAACGTCTCGAACGATTTTCGCCAGCTGCGATCCTCCGGCCCCCGCACCGTCATATCGAGTCCGATCGCGTAAGCGCCGACATGCTCCAGCGCGCGCTCGCGCGGAATCCGATAGCCCTCCTTGCCGATGATCGCCACCAGTTCGACTTCGTGATCGACGCGGCGGTCGAGCGGCGGCAGGTGCACGCCGTCGGCGGGGCCGACGATCGACGATGACGCTTTCAGGAACAGGCCGTACTCCTCGATCGATTTGATGGTCCTGCCGAAATTGATGCCTTTGTCGGCGTTAGCCTCATCGATATGCGCCCGATAATTGACCGGCGCGGCGATCAGTTTGCTGGGACTTGTGACCGGACTGCGTAGCGCGACGCGCTCGATCGGGATCCAGGACGCCGAGCGTCCGAGCGCTTCGATTGTCGCATGCAGCTGCGGCAATTGCGCCAGCAGTGGATCGGACGACGATCGCGGCCAGGCGACGGCCGGCAGATCGGCGATGATGGTCGTGATATCGGCCACCGCATCGCCGTCGGCGGAAACGAGCCCGAGGCGGCTATTGTCGAAGCGGCAAAGTTTCATGAGGGTCTCGTTGTTGCAGTCAGGATCGAGCTTTGAACTGCCGTCGCGTGCAGTCCAGCCGGTACCGGCTCATCGCGCAGCAGGGATAGGCGGGTCAAGCCCGCGGATCAGGCGGTGACGTCAGGTCGCTTTTTCATTGACATTCGTCGCCATTTCAAGTACGGTGCAAGAATCTCGCTCACTTGAGGGTCGTGTTCTCGAGGCACACCTGAGCACGGAGCGAGTGCGGTGCCCGCGCGCGGATTTGCACTCCGCTCTCGGGCGGCCCTGGACACCGTTCGGCCGGCATTAGGACCGGTCTGCGCGGAGCGCGCTTAACTGGGACCGGCGACAGGCGGGGTTACGTCCGCAATAACCGCGTCCCAGGAAACACGGCCTGGGGCTGAGCCAATGCTGGTTGCGACTGGCGTGGCGAGTCCGCGGCGAAGCGCCGGAAGGCGAGCGTGCCCCTCCCAACCCTCCCCCGCAAGCGGGGGAGGGAGAAGAGACAAGGGCGCGCGTCCGTGGCGATGTCGGTAGCAGCAATGTTGCCGATGTGACGCGGACAATGGATGGCATGCGCCTTTCGGCGCTCCGCCTCCCTCTTGTTTTTCGTTGTTGTTCGTGGCGGCAAAACTCGGGCGCGGACGCGCCGCGAGAATGCGTTGCCGTGTTTCACCTCTCCCCGCTGCGCGGGGAGAGGTCGAGCGCGCGAAGCGCAGCGAGGGTGAGGGGGCCTCTCCGCGATTCTGAGGCCAGCAATTCCGGACCCAGCGGAGAGGGCCCCTCAACCCAACCTTCTCCCCGCGTGCGGGGAGAAGGAGTGCGCAGCGGCGTCGCGAGAACACTACCCGTCATCCTGAGGTGGCCGCATAGCGGCCCTCGAAGGATGCGGCCTGGGCATCCGAGCTGCACCCTTCGAGGCTCGGCCTCCGGCCGAGCACCTCAGGGTGAGGTGAATTGAATGTGCCCCGCGGTTTGCGCGCGCATGGTCGCTCGTGTCTAATTTGCAGATGAGAGAACATTCGATCGCTAAACTGCTGACCTCCGTATTGATCGCGCTGGTCGCGCTGCCGTTTGGCGCGCGGGGCGAAGAGGTGGCGGCGCGGACTGCGCCGCTGGTCACTGCGCAGAGCGGCATGGTGGTGGCGCAGGAGGCGCTTGCCGCGCGGATCGGCGTCGGGATTTTGCAGAAGGGCGGCAACGCGGTCGATGCGGCGGTGGCGGTCGGCTTTGCGATGGCGGTGACCTATCCGCGCGCCGGCAACATCGGCGGCGGCGGCTTTATGGTGATCCATCGCGCCGGCGGCGGCGACACCGTGATCGATTATCGCGAGACCGCGCCCGGGGCGATCAACACCACGTCGTTTCTCGATGCGCAGGGCAATGCCGATCCGCACAAGTCGCGCGACTCCGCGCTTGCCGTCGGCGTGCCGGGAACCGTCGCGGGGCTGGCGCTCGCGGAAGCAAAATACGGCTCCGGCCAGTTCACGCTCGCCGAACTGATGGCGCCGGCGATCGCGCTGGCGCGCGACGGCATTGTGGTCGCCGACGACACCGCGGATTTGCTGCTCATCGATCGGGCGCGGCTGGCGCGCTGGCCGTCGTCGGCGAAAATTTTTCTGAAGGCCGACGGCAACGCGCTCGGCGAAGGCGACCGGCTGGTGCAGCCGGACCTCGCCGCTACGCTTGCTGCGATCGCCAACAGCGGACCGCGCGCGTTCTATGAAGGTCCGGTCGCGGAAAAACTCGCGGCCGCGGTGCAGGCCGCCGGCGGCGTGATGACGGCGGACGATCTGAAAAACTATCGCGCCACCGAGCGCGAGCCGGTGCGCGGCACTTATCGCGGCTACGACATCGTCTCGATGCCGCCGCCCTCCTCCGGCGGCGTCGCCCTGATCGAAATGCTCAATATCATCGAAGGCTACGATTTCGCGCACGAAGATAGAGCGCAGGCGCTGTTCCTGATGGTCGAAACCATGAAGCGCGCTTATGCCGACCGCGCCTGGTTTCTCGGCGATCCCGACCGCGTGCAGATCCCGGTGGCGCGGCTGACGTCGAAGAGCTACGCCGCGCAATGGCGCGCCACCATCGATCCCGCGCACGCAACGCCGGCGAGCGAAGTCCGGGCCGGCGCGATCGTCGAACGCGAAGGCCACAACACCACGCACTTTTCGGTCATCGACCGGTTCGGTAATGCGGTGTCCAACACCTACACGATCAACTTCAGCTACGGCGTCGGTCTCGTCGCCGAGGGCACCGGCGTGCTCCTCAACAACGAGCTTGACGATTTCGCCGCCAAGGCCAATGCGCCGAACGCATACGGGCTTCTCGGCGGCGCCGCCAACGCGCCGGCGCCCGGCAAACGGCCGCTGTCGTCGATGACGCCGACCATCGTGCTCAAGGACGGCAAGCCGTTCCTGGTCACCGGCTCGCCCGGCGGCAGCTTCATCATCAACGTGGTGCTGCAGATCGTCTCGAACGTGATCGACCGCGGCATGGATATCGCGGGCGCGGTGGCGGCGCCGCGGGTTCACGATCAGTGGATGCCCGACCGGGTGACGGCCGAACCCGCGTTGCCGGCCGATCTCGTCGCCGCGCTGCAGGCGCGCGGCGAAAATGTCGTGGTACGGCCGCTGATCACCTCGGCCAATTCGATCCTGGTGACGCAAGCTGGCATCACCGGCGCCGCCGATCCGCGCACCCGCGGCGCGCTGGCGGTCGGGTATTGACGATGCGGCATCAACGACGGCGTTACGGAATGAAGACCAGAAATACGAACGTGGCGAACACCACGAGATGCACCAGGCCGGCGAGAATATTGGTCCGGCCGGAGCCGAATGTGAGCAGACTGAGAAAAAACGTCAGCGCCAGCAGTAAAGTGTCCCGCGGCGACAGCCCGAGCGCGAGCTGGCGGCCGAGCATGACATCGGTCATGGCGACCGCGGGAACCGTCAGTTCGATGGTCGCGAGCGACGAGCCGAGCGCGATATTGAGGCTCTTTTGCAGAATATCACGCTGCGCGGCGCGCACGGCGCTGATGCTTTCCGGCGCGAGCACGATGAGGGCGATGACGATGCCGGCAACCGCCGGCGGGGCGCCGATATAGTCGAGGCCCTCTTCCACGATGACGGCATAGTGTTCGGCGATCAGCACAACGCCGAACAGGGCAACAAGCAGGAGGATCACGCTCGCCGCAACGGCGCCATTTGAAGGATAAACGTTCGCCTCGCCCCAGGCGGATTTTTCCTCGGCGCGGAAATAGTCAACGTGCCGCGAGGTCTGGATGAACAGGAAGGTGGCGTAAAGAATGACGGTGATGACGCTGACAAAGACCAGCTGGGCGGTCGAGAAATACGGCCCGGGCGCCGTCAGCGTGTAGTTAGGCAACACCAGCGTCAGAACCGAAAGCGCGCCGAGCACATTGAAATAGACCGCGGTGCCGGAGGTGTGAAATTCCTGTTCGCGATGACGCAATGCGCCGACGAGGACACACAGGCCGACCAGTCCGTTGCAGACGATCATGATGACGGAGAAAACCGTGTCGCGTGCCAGCGTCGGCGGCGTGTTCTGCTTGAAGACGACCGATTCGATGAGCGCAACCTCGATGACGGTGACCGCAAGCGTTAGAACCAGCGTTCCGCCCGGCTCGCCCAGGCGGTGCGCAATGACGTCGGCATGATGCACCGCTGCGAAAATCGCGCCGAGCATGACGACGATCATGATGACCGAAATGCTCACCGATAACGCAAACGAGGCGGCCGCCGCGCGATCGAGGTGGAAGAGTTCGGACAGAATGACAAAGCCGGCGGCCAGAATTGGAAATACGATCGTCGGCCACGGCATTCTGTTCTGCGCTGCCATGGGTGATGCAGTCTCGGTGACACGCCGAAATCAAACGACAGACATTTTGTCGTGGCATTGTACACGCTTGTCGTGCTTAAGGAACCGGACGCCCCGACGAGTCCACATCGTCGACGCGTCGGGCATGCAAGAGCCAATCGTCATGAACATTGGCCGTGCCAACGGGGCTGGAACAGGGATATTCTGAGGGGGCTTTGATGAACGCGCCAATCGCCACGCTGCGGATCGGCCTGATCGGCTCCGGCTTCATCAACAACTTTCACCTGCAGGCGCTGCTGTCGGTTCGCCACGTCACCGTCACCGGCGTCTACAGCCCGACCGCCGCGCATCGCGAAGCGATGGCGGCGAAAGCCAACGCGCTGGAACTCGGCCCGTGCCGGCCGTTCGCCTCGCTCGAAGCGATGCTGATTTCGGGCGATATCGACGCCGTCTGGATCGGGGTGCCGAATTTCGCGCGGCTCGACACCATGCGCGAGATTCATCGGCTGGCGAAAGCCGGCTGGACGAAACTCATCGGCGTCGCCTGCGAAAAGCCGCTCGGGCGCACGCTCGCCGAAGCGCGCGAGATGCTGCGGCTCGCCGAAGACGCAAAGCTGCTCCACGGTTATCTGGAAAACCAGGTGTTCTCGAGCGCGGTGCAGCGCGGCAAGGATATCGTCTGGCGGCGCGCAGTGCCGATTTCCGGCCGGCCCTATCTCGCCCGCGCCGCTGAAGAGCACAGCGGACCGCACATGCCGTGGTTCTGGCAAGGTCAGCGGCAGGGCGGCGGTGTTCTGTCCGACATGACCTGTCACAGCGTCGAGGTCGGACGTTATCTGCTCAGCAAGCCAGGCGCGCCGCGTGGCGATCTGAAGCTGGTCAGCGCCAGCGCCACGATCGGCAATCTGAAATGGACCCGGCCGGAATATGTGGCGCGCTTGAAAACCATGATGGGGCCCGAGATCGATTATGCGCGGCGGCCGGCGGAGGATTTCGCGCGCGGCGCGCTCACCTTTCGGGACGCCGAAGGCCATGATGTCCTGGTCGAGGCGACCAACTCATGGGCTTATGTCGGGGCCGGCTTGCGCATCGTGATCGAACTTCTTGGTCCCGAATATTCGATGGAGTTCTCCTCGCTTAACACCGGGCTGAAAGTTTTTCTGTCGCGCGACATTTCAGGAGGTCAAGGCGAGGATCTGGTCGAGAAACAAAATGCCGAGCAGGGCCTGATGCCGGTGGTCGAGAACGAGGCTGATATCTACGGCTATATCGGCGAGGACCGCCACATGGTCGATGCTTTCCGCCACCACCGGCAGCCGATCGAGACCTTCGAAGACGGCGTTACCGTCGCCGAAATGCTGATGGCGCTCTACCGCTCCGCCGAGCTCGGGCAGGTGGTGCATCTGCCGTCGACGGAACTTGAGACCTACGTGCCGCCGGTGGCGCGGGCGTAGATGCGAACGCGACGAGGCGCGTCAGTTCAGGCCGGCAACGCTCGGATGGGTGATGGCGCGGCGATCCTTGACCACGCCGATCAGGACGCCAAGCCGCTCGACGGTTGCAATGATGCGGCCTTTGCGGGCGCGGTCGCAGTTCATGTGCGTCGGTGCGATGAAGAAATCCGCGTGATCCACATCGCGCGTCCATTCGAGACGGGAGTCGGCCTCTTTCTCGAATTGCACCCGCTCGCTGCAAACCGCGACCAGATAATGGTGCCGCGGCCGCGCTTTGCCCTCGGTCTTATCGAGATAATGCTCGAGGTCGCTCACCGCCTCCGGCATCATGTTGACCCAGTAATCGGTGACGTAATTGCGCGAGGCGCCGGCAAGGCCGCCGACCAGCGGGTTGTAGAACAGATACTCGTCCGGGTGCAGTCGATAGAGCGTGGCGGCGTCCCAGCCCAGACCCAGCAAGACAAGTGCGGTGGCGCCGGCCGCTACAAGCCGGTTCAGGCCTTCAAGCCGGCTAAGCAGGCCGTTGAGCCCCACCCCGGCGAGCACGGCAATCGGCGGCACAGTGAACAAAAAGTGCCGCATCCCGGTGAACGCCGGCCCGTCCACAATCACTTCGCAGAGCACCGGAAAAAAAGCGGCGAACGCCACCAGCGCGGTTCCTTTTCGCCACGCATTGTTTGTTCCTTGGCCGGCACGTTGCGGCAGCATCGCAAAAACAATTCCCACGCCGGCGCCGAACAGCAGCCACAGTGTGAGCTTAATGACAAGGTAGGTCGGCACGTACCACCGCGGAACGTCACCCATTTCGTAGATGTGGCCGGCCAGGATGGTCTCGATCGGATAATTGAAATCGACGAAATCGGTCAGCCCGCGCAACGGATTGAGCGGTGCCAGGGCCGCCCAGGGCCAGGCTGCGATCATGATCAAATAGGCGATAATGAAGGAAGCGGTGAGCGGAAGCGCGGAGCGCCCAATAAAGGAAAGTGTCTTGCCCCACGGCACGTTCCGGCCGAGCGGCGCATGAATAGCGACCGCGACCGCCGCGTAGCTGATCAGAAACACGCCGAGCACGCGAATGCCGAGCGCGCTGCCGCACAGCACACCGAACAGCGCGACCAGATACCAGCGCGGACGCGGCAATTCGCGGCCGATCAGCAGCAGGAGCCAAAGCCCCCCCATCACCGCACTGGCAAACGGGATGTCCTTGGTGTGATTGAACATCGTGCCGTACCAAGTGCCGCACACCGCAAGCGCCGTCGCCGCCAAAAACCCTGCGCGCGGCCCGGCGATGGCTCGCGCTGTCGCCCACACCGCGGCGATGCCGCCGACGCCGGAAAGCGCCGTCAGCAAATGCCGGACTTGGTAAAGATCGAGCGGAAGAAGCTTCTCGATGCCGACCGCAATCACGTCGAACAGACCGCCGTACAGATACAAATTCCGGAAATGAAACAGCGCCTGGTCGACAAAGCCGCTCGCGTAATAGGCGATGATCATCTCGCCGTAACGCTGCTGCACTTCCTCATCATTGGAGATGGCGTAGTCGCCGAAGGTGAAAACGACGAGGACAATCAGCGTACCGAACAACAGCAACGCCGCGACGTCGTAACGGTCGACGCGCGCCAGCATGCCGCTGCGCCGCAGCCGAACCGAGGCCCGGTGGTACGCATCGACAAACAGTTTTGGCAAGCTTCCCGCTCGTGCAACGCGCCCGGGCATCACCGGCGTTTTATCTCCCAGCCATTCAGGTATTTTCGCGTAAAAACTACGAGTGCCACACCCCAGCCTTGAGCCGGTACCAAATTCCTTCGGTAACGTAAAGACTAACGAGAAAACGGGGAAGCGGGTGCGGCATGGCGCCACGTTTCGAGACCACGTTCAAGCCCTGGCCGGGCCCAAGCCGAGGAGCTTGATCGCATTCTCCTTGAGGATGAGCGGCCGCACATCCGGCTTGATGTCGAGCTTGTCGAAATCATTGATCCAGCGGTCCGGCTTGATGACCGGCCAGTCCGACCCGAACAGCACTTTGTGTTTCAAGAGCGAGTTGGCGTAACGCACAAGGATCGGCGGGAAGTACTTCGGCGACCAGCCGGAGAGGTCGATGTAGACGTTCGGCTTGTGCTGCGCGACCGACAGCGCCTCCTCCTGCCACGGAAACGACGGATGCGCGAGGATGATCGGCATGTCGGGAAAATCGACCGCGACGTCGTCCATGTACATCGGATTGGAGTACTTCAGGCGGATGCCGGCGCCGCCCGGCATGCCGGAGCCAACACCGGTCTGGCCGGTATGAAACAAGGCCGGGAGCCCGGCTTCTGCAATCGCCTCGTAAAGGACGTAAGCGCTGCGGTCGTTCGGATAAAAGCCCTGCATGGAGGGATGAAACTTGAAACCACGCACGCCAAATTCGCGAATAAGCCGCCGCGCTTCCCGCGCGCCGGCTTTTCCTTTGGCCGGATCGATGCTCGCAAACGGAATAAGAACGTCGCTGTTCGCCGACGCTTTTTCCGCGACTTCTTCGTTCGGGTAGCGCCGGTAACCGGTCTCGCGTTCAGCGTCGACCGGAAAAATCACGGCGCCGATCTTTTGCTGGCGATAGTAGGCCGCGGTCTCTTCGATGGTCGGGCGATTGTTTGGCTGGTTGAAGTAGATCGCCATCTGCGCCTGCAGATCATCGTAGCCGTCGTCGGGATGCGTGCCACACGGCTCCTCCGCGTGGGTATGAATGTCAATGGCGACCAGTTCGTTGATGTTCACGGAACGCGCTCCCTAGGCTCTTGCTTTGGTGATGACTTTTGCTTGACGATAGTGGACCACATCAATCGGCCAGCGTACAGCGGGACACGGCCCACGCTACAGATGGCGAATTGCTTTGCTGGTTTACCAGCGCGATGCTAAAAACTGTACTCACTGGGGGCGGAGAAATAACAAATAAAGCCGCAGGGGAGGAACAGTCATGTTGCAGGTGTATCTCGACCCGGCCACCATCAACAGCCGCAAGGTATTGGCGGGGGGTTGGAATTGCTCGGCATGCCTTATCACGTCAACCACGTGAACTATTTTGCCGGCGCTCACAAACAGCCGGATTATCTCGCTCTCAATCCGAACGGGACACTGCCGGCGGCGAAGGATGGCGATTATACGCTGTGGGAGTCCGACGCCATCCTGCAATATGCGGCCGATCTGACGGCATCTGAAACGCACTATCCCAAGGATTTGAAGAAGCGCGCCGACATCAACCGCTGGATGTTGTGGGAAGCGGCGCACTGGCAGCCGAGCTGCTACATCTTTTTCATCGAAAACGCGGTCAAGCCGCTGATGAAAGCTCCGACGGATACGGCGCTCCTTGAAAAAGAGACGCCGAACTGGCAGCGACTCGCCGGCGTTCTCGAAGCGCGGCTGGCGAAATCCAAGTGGCTCGTAGGTGATACGGTGACGATCGCGGACATCGCCGTGGCAGCGCCCATGCACACGCACAAGCGGCAGCTCCTGCCGCTCGACGGCTTCCCGAATATCAGGCGCTGGATTGCGGAGGTCGAAAAGCTGCCGTGCTGGCAGAAAACCCAAGGTGCGGTCGAGGCTGCGCTGCAGCCGCACTGAGCGGCAGCCCGCCCGCCGGTGCCGAGTGTCGGGTCGTTCGTTGTGGATCTTGAGGACTTTGAGCGGATGACGGGCCAGACCGACGTCAAAACAACCCTTAACTATACCCGAGATATCGGCGTCGAGCCGGAGGTTTACTTCTACGAACCGCCACCGGGCACAAAATGGCGCGCGTCCGGGGACGATCCGCACGAGATGATAATCCACGACGGCTGGGATCGTGCGAAATCGTTTTCGCTCGACCGGGAAGGTTTTGCACTGCGGGAATTCCACTCGCCGTTCGCAGAATGGGATGACGATGCCGCAATCCGTGCGCAGCTTCACGGCGATGTCAGCGAATTCGTAAAGCGCCAAGTCGGCGCCAAACGGGTGATCGTGTTCGATCATACCATTCGCGCGCAGAGCAACATCGCCCAGGCACGCTCCGAGAATTCAACCTCGCGGCGCGCGCCGGTGATGAACATTCACTGTGACTACACCGAGAATTCGGGGCCGCTGCGCGTCCGCCAGCTTCTGCCTGACGAAGCCGATGAGCTTCTAAAGCACAGAGTGGCCTTCTACAATTTCTGGAAGCCGCTGAAGCGCACGGTCGAAGAGCGGCCGCTGGCGATGTGCGACGTCACCTCGTCGACGCACGACGATTTCATCACCATGAAGCTGCGTTACCGCGACCGCGACGGCGAAATTTTCGTCATGCGGTACGCGCCGCAGCACTACTGGTGGTACTTTCCGCGCATGACGCCGGATTATGCGGTTATGCTCAAGACCTACGACTCGGAGACCGATGGGCGCGCCCGGTTCGTCGGCCACTCCGCCTTCGAGGATCCGAACACGCCGGCGGACACGCCGATGCGTGAGAGCATCGAAATCCGCATCATGGCGTTTTTCTGATCAGCTGCGCAGCACAGCGAGCAAGTCCGCTGGGCCGCTCGCTCATCCGCATGTGTCCGGCGCCGTCGAGCGCGCCGTCATAATCGTTACAGGCGGAGAGGTCAGCGAAATCCGCACATTGTCTTTTCGGCGCTCTGTTAGCTGGCGTTCGACAGATGGTCAGCTGGAACCGGCTGGACCGACGAGTCGGACGGCGTTTCCGACGGCTTCTTGCGGCCCGGCGCGGGCTTTATCCGATAGGCCGTGACGTAGAGCGCCGGCAGGAAGATCAGTGTGAGCACGGTGCCGGCGAGAATGCCGCCGATCATGGCATAGGCCATCGGCCCCCAGAAAATCTCCCGCGCAATCGGGATCATGCCGAGACTCGCGGCGGCGGCGGTGAGCAGGATCGGCCGCACACGGTGGCAGGTCGCTTCAACGACGGCGTCCCACGGTGCCTGGCCCTCACGCAGGAATTCGTCGATTTGCGTCACCAGAATCACCGAATTGCGAATGATGATGCCAATCAGGGCGAGAACGCCGAGTAACGCCACAAAGCCGAGCGGCGCGTTGAAACTTAAAAGCGCCACGACAACGCCGATAAGACCAAGCGGCGCGACGCTGACGACGAGGGCGAGCTTGCCGAAACTTTGCAGCTGAATCATCAGCAGAGCCGCCATGACCAGGAGCATCACGGGCACGACGGCCGCGATAGGCCCCTGCGACTTGGCGCTCTCCTCGACGGCGCCGCCGGTCGCGAGGCTAAAACCGGTCGGCAGCGCGCCGGCGAAAGCGTCGATCGACGGCTTTAACTGCTTAACGACTGTCGCCGGCTGGGTGTCGTCAAGAATATTGGCGCGCACGGTGATGGTCGGCAGCCGGTCGCGGCGCCAGACGATCGGCTGCTCGATGTCATACTTGATCCGCGCGAAGGCGAGCAAAGGCACGATGCGGCCGTTGGCGAGGCCGATTTGCAGCGCCCGCAGCGTATCCGGCGAATGGCGGTCCATGGCCTGCGCCCGGGCGACGACGTTGACGAGATAGATCGAGTCGCGCACCTGCGTAATGGTCGCGCCGCCGACCACGCCGTTGAGAAAGTTGGCAATGTCCTGCGAGGTAATGCCAAGCGCGCGCGCCTTGTCTTGCAGAATTTCGACGCGCAGCACTTCGCCCGGCTCGTTCCAGTCGAACGTCGGCGGGGCGACGTGCGGATTGGCGCTGACCACGCCAGCCAGGCTCAGCGCCCGCTCGCGGACCGATTGCAGGTCCGGCCCGCTCAGCCGGTATTGGATCGGGCGCCCGACCGGCGGTCCCAGATCGAGCGTATGGACGAAAATATCGATGCCTACGAATTGCTCGCGGCCGAATCGCTGAAGTTTCGGAATGATGCGGTTGCGCGCTTCAAGCGATTTGGCCTGGATGACGAACTGCCCGAAGAACGCGTTCTCGAGCTGCTGGTCCAGCGGTAGATAGAAGCGGATCGCGCCTTGCCCGACATAGGCGCTCCACTGCTCGATGTCGGGGTCGGCCTTTAAACGTTCCTCAAACCGCGTCATTTGGCGGCTGGTTTCCGCGATCGAGCTGGTCTGCGGCAGTGTCATGTCGACCAGAATTTCCGGTCGGTCCGATGATGGAAAAAACTGTTGCTGCACGAACCCCAAGCCGAAACCCGAAAACGCCAGGGCGGCGACGGTCGTGCCGATGGTGAGCCAACGCCAGTTCAAGGTGGCCTGCAGGAGCGCGCGGAATAGCGTCAAAAAACGGCTGGGCCTGTCGCCATGCCGTCTCATGGTCGCCGGCAGCATGACGACGCCGACGAGCGGCGCGAACAGCACGGCGACGAGCCACGAAATCAATAGCGCCACCGCAATGACGACGAACAAGCTGAAGGTATATTCGCCGGCCGCGCTGGCGTTGAAGCCGATCGGCAGAAAGCCCGCGACGGTGACGAGCGTGCCCGTCAGCATCGGAAAGGCAGTCGAGGTGTAGGCGAACGTCGCCGCCCGGGTCTTGGTGTCGCCGGCCTCGAGCCGCGCCACCATCATCTCGACGGTGATCATGGCGTCATCGACGAGCAGCCCCAGCGCGATGATGAGGGCGCCGAGCGAGATGCGCTGCAGCGATATGCCCCAAATGTCGAGAACAACGAAAGTGACGGCGAGAACCAGAGGAATCGAGACCGAGACGACGAGGCCGGCCCGCACGCCAAGACTGAGGAAGCTGACCAGCAGCACAATCGCGATCGCTTCGACCAGCGCTTCGGTAAAGCCGCCGACCGCCTTCTCGACCACGCGGGGCTGATCGGAGACGAGATGAACGCCGACGCCGATCGGCAGCGTCGCTTCGACCTCGCGCATTTTGGCTTTTAGTTCACCGCCAAAGTTGAGAAGATTACCGCCTTTGCGCATGGCGATGGCGAGGCCGATGGCGGACTGGCCGTTGAAACGCAACATCGGCTGGGTCGGATCGACATAGCCGCGGCGGATGTCGGCCACGTCGGAGAGCCGGAAGAACTGATCGTTGACGCGCAAATTGATCGCGCGGAGACTCTGCTCCGACACAAACTGGCCGCCGACGCGCACCGACACCTGCTCAGCGCCGGCCTGGATGATGCCCGACGGAACGATGGCGTTCTGCGCTTGCAAGGTCTTGATGAGCGAAGCGAGGTCGATCTTGAGGCCGGCGAGCCTGCGGGCTGAGATGTCGAGATAGATTGCCTCGTCCTGGGTGCCGATCACCTCGGTCTTGCCGATGTCATGGACGTGCAGCACCGCGTTGCGCACGCCTTCCACGTAATCGCGGAGCTGGCGCATCGACAAACCGTCGGCGGTAAAGGCATAGATGTTGCCAAAGACATCGCCGAATTCGTCATTGAAACTGATTCCCTGCAGGGTCTCTGGAAAGGTGCTGCGGATATCGTTGATATGCTTGCGCACCTGATAAAACAGGTCCGGCAGCCTTTTCGGATCGGTCGTATCCTTGAACTGGACGAATACGGTCGCTCGGCCGGGAATGGTGTAGCTGCGTGTAAAGTCAAGCGAGTCGATTTGCTGAATTTCCTTCTCGATCCGGTCGGTGACCTGATCGAGCGTGTCGCCGATCGTGGCGCCCGGCCATACCGCGACGACGACCATGGTCTTGATTGCAAAGGACGGATCTTCCTCCCGGCCGAGCCGGCGATACGACAGGACGCCAGCCACGACGGACGCAAGCATCAGAAACAAGACGAACGAGCGGTGGTTGAGCCCCCATTCCGACAAATTGAAGCGGGTCATAGCTGTGTGCCTGTGGGGCGGACTTCGCCGGCCGCTTCTCCGCCGGCGACGGCCTGTCCATTGTGCAGGCTGTGCACCCCGACAACCACCACCTTGTCGCCGGCCGAAAGTCCCGAGCCGACGATGGTCATTTCGTTATCGGTTCCGGCGACAATGATCGTTCGGCGCGCGACGCTGGCGCCGTTCGCGGCCAGCACCCAGACGTACCGCCCGTCGTTGCCGTCGAGCACTGCAGTTGTGGGTACGAGGATTTTCGGCGCGATGTCGCGTTCGACCGTCACGGTGATTGTGGTACCGAGCCGAAATGCCGGGACCGGGTCTTGCAGGGACAGCAGTACGCGGTGTGACCGGGTGACAGGATCAGCGAGCGGGTCGATCTCGCGGACGCGCGCTCTGGCGACGAATCGCGGCGACGATTGCAGCCTTACACTGAATTCCTGTCCCGGCACGACCCGATGTATCAGATTGTCCGGGATATCGACGGCGGCTTCGCGGATGTCCGGACGGGCAATCGTCACAACCGCTTGGCCATCGCCGACGAATTGTCCGACTTCGGCCGACCAGGAGGTCACAACGCCGTCGAAACTGGCATCAAGCTGGGTGTATTCGATCTGTTGCTCCGCCAGGAGCAGCGCCGCATTGGCCTGGTCAAGTCGGGCTTTGGCGGTGTCGCGGCCGGCGACGGCTTCATCCAACGCTGCTTGCGAGGCTGCGCCGCTCGCGGTGAGAGCAACCTGCCGCGCGGCGATGCCCTGGGCGTAGGTTAGCCGCGCTTCAGCATCAACCACGTCGGCCTTGGCGCGTGTCAGCGCGAACTGCGAAATGGTCGGATCGAGTGCGGCGAGCCGTTGTCCTTTTCTGACGAGATCACCGACATAAACATCGCGCGCCGTCATGCGGCCTGAGGTCTGGAAACCGAGCTGCGTCTGATAACGGGCCTGGACGGTTCCGGTGAAGGGCCCGAAGGTTTCGGTCGTGATCGGCGTGATGGTTATCGTCAGAACCGGCCGCGGCGCCGGCGGCGGCGCGGCGTCGTCGTTACAGCCGGCGAGACTGGCCGCAGCCAGGAAGAAAAAGAGGAACGATCCAGAGCGCATCTGCGTCATGGCGACGGTTCTTTTTTCGCGATGCCGACGATTTGCCCGGGACGCAAAAACTGGATCCCGGCGGTCACGACCTCATCGCCCGGCGCTACACCGTCCGACAGCACAAGCTGATCGCCGGCGTAACGCTCGAGGCCGACGACCTTCGGCGTTACGGTCCGTGACTTCGGATCAAACAGCCAAACAGCCGGCGAATTTTGCCAGCGGAACAGGGCGCTGCGCGGCAACACGACTGCGGGACGCGGCTTGAAGGTGCCGACGCCAACGACAATGGCTCCGAGCGACATTGCCTCCGGCACGCTGTCCAGACCTACTTTCAGCTTTACTGTGTCGGACGCGGCATCGACCGTTGGCGAGATCTCGCGCACGGTTCCCGTCACCGCGACGTTCGGATCGGCCTGCAGCAGGATTTGCACGACGCGGTCCGGCGGATCGGCCAACAGCGCTTCGTAGACGTCGAACACGGCGTCACGCGGGCCGTCCTGCGCGACAGTAAAAACGGTTTGCCCGGCCTGCACGACCTGGCCGGTCTCGGCGTTACGCGCGGTAATGATTCCAGTCACGCCGGCTTTCAGGTCGGCATAGCCGAGCTGTTCTTCGGCGGTACTGACGGCAGCTTTCGCCGATTCGACCGCCGCCTGCTGGGTTCGTAATTGCCGCTGGGCCTGATCATAACTTTGCCGCGTGGTGAAGCCGCTCTTCAAGAGTTCAGTCTGCCGCTCGAACGTCGCGGCCGCCTGTGTCAGCAGCGCCTGTGCGGAAACAAGCACGGCCTTGGCAGCATCGAGATTGGCACGCTGGACCTGAGCATCCAGCCGCGCCAAAACTTGGTCCGAGGAGATATGGTCGCCGACCTCGACCAGACGCTGCTCGATCTTGCCGCTGATCCGGAAAGCGATGTTGCTCGAGAATCGAGGTTCGATCGAGCCGGTCAGCGCAACCTTCGGCGCGTATGGTTGGGATTTGACGAGCGTAACTTCAACGAGAACACACCGCAGGCCGCAATTGTCAGCCGTCGCCTGGTCGAGCGGTGCGGCGGCCAGAGCGAAGCCGACACAAAGTACGAAGCTGGATCGACTTCCGGCACGAAGAGGAGCGATCCGCATCAGTCGGCTTGTGGTTCTCATGCGATCATTCCAGCGCCGTATTTCTCGCGGTTGGGATTCGTACTGTTGTCAAGCCAGCACTCGATAACAATTCTGCGCTGCGCCGTTCCGCCCGGCAATCGGTCGTTGATCAACTCATTTAGCGCATGCTCCGGCCCGCGGCGATGGTGCAGTGCTATCCCGGATTGTTTTTTCGCAGACTTCCGAGAACGCCCGAACCATAGCGAAATCAAACGCTAATCAAATTTCTATGGCCCCGAAGAAACTCGCCCGCCGGATCGTTGTGGCCAATAGCTGCGCAGGCGTTCGTACCCAAGACGGCGTGCGATCTAACATTGGTGATGTCGAGATCGGAGCTGCGAGGATTTTCGTGCTTCCTTCCAGACGCGCGGAAGCAATCGGCAATCAAGGTTATGCCGATGCCGGGGCGCGAGCGGCGTTGCGCAGCGCGGCGAGCACTTCGTCAGGCCGCTCGCTCATCAGCATATGGCCGGCGCCTTCAAGGATCGTCATGCGGCAGCCCGGAATGGCGGCGGCAACGGCTTTGCTGCCTTTGGCGGGCGTCATCAGGTCCTGGCCGCCCTGGATCACAATCGATGGAGCAACCACCTTCGCCGCGGCAGCGAGCGCATGTTGATAATCGTTGCAAGCGGACAGATCGGCAAACAGCACGCCGGGCCGGGCGCGCTCAAGCTGCCGCTCGGCGCCGCCGAGCATCCACAGGCCTGGTGCTTCCGAGCCGCCGAGCGTGGCGCGGTAGCCCTCGCCCCAGAGCGAAATCATGTCGATCGCCGCGTGATCGTTCGCTTTCGCCGCATTCAAGAGCTCGTCCGACACCCGCATCGGCGCTGCAGTCGCGATAAGCGCGAGCGCGCTGACTTTTTCGGGATGACGCGCCGCCGTCTCCAAGGCCACCAGCGATCCCATGGAGTGACCGACAAGGCGCGCGGCGCGGACGCCCGCGGCATCGATCAGCGCCGCGGTCCAGTCGGCAAGCGCGACAATTGATGACAGCGCCGGGCCCGCCGAGCGCCCATGTCCGGGAAGATCGGGCGTGAGCACGCCAAAGCCGTGATACGCAAACGCTCGCGCCAGCAGCGCCCAGGCGGTGTGATCAAAACCAGCGCCGTGCAGAAAAATCATCGCCGGGAGGCCGGGATCAAAATCGCGGCCCCCGGTCCCGGCGAAAACTTCTTTTCCTCCGACAACCAGCCGCATCGCTTCAAGCCTTCTGCGAGGCGCGCAACGCCTGTCCGAAATCCTCGATAATGTCGCCGACGGCCTCCAGACCAACAGAAATGCGGATCAGCTCCTCGCCGACCCCGGCAGCCGCGAGCGCGGCTGCATCCATCTGCTGATGTGTCGTGCTCGCCGGGTGGATCACCAGTGTCTTGGCGTCGCCGACATTGGCGAGATGGCTTGCGAGCCGCACCGCCTCGATGAATTTGCGGCCAGCAGCGCGGCCGCCCTTGATCCCAAAGCTGACGATCGAACCCGCGCCCTTCGGCAACAGCTTCTGTGCCAGCGCGTAATCCGGATGCGTCTCCAGCGACGGATGCAGGACCCAGTCGACCGCCGGATGCTTGCCCAAAAAGTCGAGCACGGTCGCGGTGTTTTCGATGTGGCGCTCCATGCGGAGCGCCAGCGTCTCGACACCCTGCAGCAAATGAAACGCGTTGGTCGGCGACAGGCAGGCGCCGAAATCGCGCAAGCCTTCGGCGCGGGCCCGCATGATGAAAGCGGACGGGCCAAACTCGTCGGCGAAGACAATGCCGTGATAACCGGCATACGGTTCGGTCAATGTCGGGAATTTGTCTGAAGCCTGCCAATCGAAGCGGCCACCGTCGATGATCGCGCCGCCAATGGCAATGCCATGCCCGCCGATCCATTTGGTGATGGAATGCATGACGACGTCGGCGCCGAGCGCGAGCGGGCGGCTCAGATAAGGCGTCGCAAACGTGTTGTCGATGAGGAGCGGAATGCCGGCGGCGTGCGCAATCGACGCCACCGTCGGGATATCGAGAACTTCCAGGCCGGGATTGCCGATGGTCTCGGCGACCACCAGCCGTGTGTTCGGTCGAATGGCGGTGCGCAGGCCGTCGTGATCGCGCGGCTTAACGAAGGTGGTGGTGATGCCAAAGCGCGGCAGCGTGTGGGTGAGGAGATTGATGCTGCCGCCGTAGAGCGAAGCTGACGCGACGACATGGTCGCCGGCGCCGAGCAGCGTCGCGATGGCAAGATGCATCGCCGCCATCCCGCTTGCAGTGCACACTGCGCCGACGCCGTCTTCGAGCGCCGCCAGCCGCTCCTCCAGCACCGCCGTCGTCGGATTGGAAATGCGGGTGTAAATGTGGCCCGCACGCTCCAGATTGAACAGACCAGCGGCATGATCCGCGTCATCGAAGACATAGGACGTGGTCTGATAGATCGGCACCGCGCGCGAACGCGTGACCGGATCGGGGTGCTGTCCGGCATGGAGGCTTAAGGTTTCGAACGCCGGCGGTTTCGGTGCAGGCATGGTATCCTCGTAAGATTAAAATAAGCGGCAGAATGCTTGCACCGAGTCAATGGCGTTCGAAACCGTGGCCTCCGCACAAAGCGCTGTTGCCGCAGCACATCGTGAGACCAAGACCCGCCATTGCGATTCGCACATATCTGTGCGATATGTGAATATGAACGGCCATGAATTTGAAAGACAACTCAAGAGAATTGGCCGTAGGCGTGGCACGTCGGTTTTGTTCGACGGTAGTCAGGGCAAGGGCAGCCACGGGCGCCTTTACTACGGCGACCGGTTCACGACCTTGAAGGACCGCAGAAAGGAAATCGGACCTGGTCTCCTCAAGGCCATGCTCGATCAACTTGGCCTGACGAAAAGCGATTTGGAGAACGGATAATGGCGTTTGGATATCGATATAAGCTGGCGCGCCAAGAGAATGGCTGGTGGCTTGTGCGCTTTCCTGGAATTCCAGAAGCATTGACCGAAGGTGAGACGGAAGCAGCGGCGCGCCGGAACGCTGTTGATTGCGTCACCACGGCGCTCGAAGGCTATATGAAGTCCGGCAGACCGCTGCCGAGACAAGCTGCAGGACATTCGGGCCCTGACCGTGCCGTGTTGCCCTCTCTCGTCACGGCGAAGTTGGCAGTTTACGAAACAATGCGAACTCGCGGATGGTCGAAACTCAGGCTCGCGAAAGAGCTCGGCATGCCCGAGAACTCCGTGCGCCGGCTACTTGACTTGCGTCACAGCTCGCACATGTGGGTGATCGACGAAGCGCTCGGAAAAATGAACGCCGAGCTGGCGATTGATTTGCCCCGGCCGCGGGTCCGCAAGAGCGCGGCCTAGTCTCGACTAGCCAGAGACTATTAGCGCTGCCCCATTTAAGAAGCGAATTTAGAGCAATCTTTCGATTGATTCCGGATTTCGCTGACACTCAATCCGAGCTACTTGCTGATGGGACTTCAAGCGACAACATCGGGAGGTTGCCACGAAACTGGAAGGCGGGTGCTATTGCGGTCAGGTGCGCTACGTGGCCGAGGGTGAGCCGATGCTGAAAGCGCAATGCCATTGCCGCGAATGCCAGTATATCAGCGGCGGCGCACCGAATATGTTCATTCTGATGCCGCCCGCCGGTTTCGATTATACCAAGGGGACGCCCAGGCAGTTCTCGCGCAGCGACCTTGAAAATGCCGTGACACGGGAATTCTGCGCCGAATGCGGTACGCATCTGGCTACGCGGCGACCGGGTTTGCCTGCGGTCATTTTGAAGGTCGGCACGCTCGACGACCCGAGCCTTTTTGGCAAACCGCAGATGGCGATCTTTACCATCGACCAGCAGGCTTTCCATCAAATTCCCGAGGGCTTGCCAACCTACGAGCGACTGCCGCCCCGGTAGACGTAGTCAGAGCACACTCAAGGACCACGTTTTCCGAAGACGACATAGTACTGCCTCGGCAAGAATTGGCGCGTCTCCAGGAGCGAATAGCCGGCCGCGTTGAGTTCTTCCGCAACCCTTTCGGGCGAAATGCGATATTGAACGGGCGGGCCGCTTGGCAAATCTGCCTTGAAGTCGACGATCACAAGCCGCCCTCTCGGACGCAGCGACGATTTCAGCTTGGCGAAATATTGGATCCGATTCCCGATGTGGTGATAGGTGTCCACCACCAGAACAACGTCGACGGACTCGGGGAGGTTGGCGGCGTCCGGGCTGGCCTGCACCGGCACGAGGTTGCTCAGATGCTCTCTTCGCGCCCGCTCACCAAGGTAACGCACCATGTCCGGCTCGACATCGGCGGCGAATATTTTGCCTTCGGGAATGCGCTTGGCGATCCTGACGCTGAAATATCCGGTACCCGCGCCGATGTCGGCGACGCTGGAAGTACGTTTCAGATGCAGGGCATCCACAATCTCTTCGGGCTTTTGCCAGGCGTCACGTTCCGGGTTGTCGAACTCTTTGGCCCACTTATCCGCATCATCGAATCTACGATGGAACGCACCGTCGGATGGACCACCGATTTGATGGCCAAGATGACCGCCCATATCCTCGTTTCCCATAGGCTTTTCTGACGCAGTCTGCGCGAGAGAGTCGCTCAGACCCATCCCGCCCCACACCATCGCGAGCACGGCCATAAGCAAAAGCATCTCGTTTTTCACTTTGCACCTACCTCACTCAATCCTTTGAGCCAGCCGTTTTCAGTTTGCAGCCGCGGTAACGCTGCGCCGGCACCGCGGTCTCGCGGGTGCTCGGGCTGAGGGAATTCGTCGGAGCACTGCCAAGAACGGCTTCGGGTATGTCGGCATGCATTTTTTTCGTATCGCGCCTATAGCATCTATTCAGATTTTTGAATATGTAGTTGACGGTCGGCGGCGTTAGTAGGATCAATAAGAACAGCCCCTACTGCACCTACAGGGAGAGGAAGGCCCGCTGCATGGCAAAAAAGCTCGTCAACAGCAAAAGAACCGCCTGACCGGTCATATCGAAGGTACGCATGATGGCAGGCGCTCCGCTCTACATTCTTGTCTGTTCAGGCGAGCACGAAAAGCTTCAGATGGCCGCGATGCTTGCGTCAGTTGGCGCGGTCTCCGAGCGTCCAGTCGAATTATTTGTCAGCATGAACGCCATTCTCGCCTTCACCAAAAACACGTCGCCGGATCAGCGCTATCCCGGCGGTGCGTTTTCGCAGCTCATGAAGGAAAAGCGCGCCCCCGATTTGCTGATGTTGCTGCGCCAGGGCAAGGAGTTCGGCGATTTGAAGATCTGGGCCTGCTCGATGGCTCTCGACGTCGCGGGCGTGGAAATGGACCATCTTGTCGAGGGATTGTTCGACGGCCCCCTCGGGCTGACGAAATTTCTGTCCGACGCCGAAGCCGGCTAATTGGTGACTTTGTAGGGGCGGCAACGAGGATGGCTGAGTAAGGGCGGGAGCGAGGATGGCTGAAAGACATGTGGTCGATGCGCGCGGCGCCTTTTGTTCCGGGCCGTTAATGGAGTTGATTGCCGCACTCCGGCATGCGGCAATCGGCGACGAGCTGGAGGTCTGGTCCACCGACAAGGGCTCGGCCGCGGACATCCCTGCATGGATAAAAAAGGTCCATCACGATCTCGTATCGATCAACGAAGCCGAAGGCCATTGGAGCATTGTGATCCGAAAAGCGAAGTGAAAGTGACCGGCGGCGAAGCCATCCGCAGAGACGGCAACACCGCACCGACAACGAGGGAGGAACGACATGCCGAAGAAAATCTTGATTGTTGGCGGCGGTCTCGCCGGAACGATCGTCGCAAACGGCTTGTGCCGCCAACTTAAAGACGAACTGGCTTCGAGCGCAGTTGCGATCTCCATGCTGGGCGCATCGCCCAAACACATGTATCAGCCGGGATTGCTTTACGTGCCATTCGGCCGAATGCGCGAATCGGAGCTGTTTCGCGATCAGCGCAAGGTGCTGGATCGCCGCGTGCCCTATTTCGTGGATCCCGCCAAGCACGTCGACACTGAAAAGAAGACGGTCCTGACCGAATCCGGCAAGAGCCACGGTTATGATTTTCTGGTGATCGCGACCGGTTCGCGAATTCGCCCGGACACCATACCCGGCATGGCCGAGGGCGCGCATTGGTTCTATGACCTCGGCGGCGCCCGAAAAATGCGCGACGCGCTGCGCGATTTCCAAGGCGGCAAGATCGTCGTCAATGTCAACGCGCCGCATAAGTGTCCAGTGGCGCCGCTCGAAATCACATTCATGCTGCGCGATTTTCTGGCCGCCAAGGGCGTCCTCGACAAGAGCGAGATCACCTACACATATCCGATCGGACGGTTGCATGGTCTCGAGCCGGTAGCGCAATGGGCGGTGCCCGAGTTCGAGCGCTGCGGTATTAAGTCAGAGACGTTCTTTAATACTAAATCGATCGATCCCAAGGCAAAGACCATTACCTCTGAAGAGGGGTCGACTCTGAGCTATGATCTTCTGGTCGCGATTCCACCACATACCGGCCAGCAGGTCATCACAGATTCCAACCTCGGCAAAGGCGGCTGGGTCCCGACCCAGCGCGACACGCTATCGCGCGAGGGATCGAGCGACGTATTCATCGTCGGCGACACTACCAATTTGCCAATTTCGAAAGCCGGTTCGACCGCCCATTTCGAGGCGGACACGATCGTCGACAATCTGTCGTCGCTGATCAAGGAGGACCGTTGGGCACGCAACTATGACGGCAAGGTCTTTTGCTTCATGGAGACCGGTCTCCATTCCGGCACTTATGTCTGGTTCAACTATACGACGCCGCCGAATCCCGGCCCGCCCTCGCAAATGATTCACTGGTTCAAGCTGGCTTATAACCGGATGTACTGGTTGTCGACCAGCGGCCTGCTTTAAGGGGGGCGCGATCATGAATGACCGTTCTCTTTCCAACGCGCCGATCGATGAGCTCGGGCAGTTACAAAAGGCAGCACGCGAAGCGCTCATCGATTCGATGGTGGAGCGTCTCGCCATAACCGGTGCTAACGCGCTCCAACTGCTCGACCGGCTCAACGACGAGCGTACCAGCGATGCGTTCAACGTCGTGATCGATCGGGTGACCGAACTTCACAGTGCCGGCGCACTTAACACGCTGTTCGACATAATTGTGCTGCTGCATGCCGCGCGTGACGCATCGACGGACAATATTATTGAGCGTCTATTCGGCTTCGTCGAACAGATGATCAATACGGTTGGCAATGAGGCGATGGCAGCACTGGCGAGCAACGCCAGACAGGCGCTCGACGAGGCTGCCGTTGAAACAGCGCAAACCGCCCCGCGCGGCGGGCTGCTCGCGACAATCACGATGCTGTCGAAGCCCGAAGCGCAGCGTAGTCTGGCCTTTCTACAAAGAAACAGCGATCGGGATAGGAGTGAGTTCAGCGGCAAAGCCGAGATCGGCCAAGCGCTTGAGCAAACGATTTGTCTGTTGCTGCTTTGAACGGCGGTCGAAGTGATCTGGGCCGAGGTCCCGATACTGGGTGCCGTCCTTGAGCATGTGGTAAGCAGCGGTGAGGATCGAAGCAGCCACGGCGCAGACGGCCTTCTTGGCTCCGCGTCGCGCACGCAGCCGGTGGAATTGCGCCTGCGTATAACTGGCCTTCTTGCGGCTGGCGGACCAGGCGCACTGCACGAGCGTCGTCTTCAGCCAAGGCGCGCCCTTGCGCAGCCGGGTGGATCGGCGTTTGCCGGCGCTCTCGTCGTTGCGGGGACAAAGGCCAGCCCAGGAGATCAGATGCCCGGCAGTCGGGAACCGGCTCATGTCGGTGCCGATCTCCGATAGGATGACCTGCGCACTGAGCGTGCTGATGCCAGGGATTGAGGTCAGGAGTTCGACGCCGGTGCGAAAGGGCGCCAGGTTGGCATCCACCTCCCGATCAATCTCGGCGATCGCCGCGTCCAGAGCGGCGATCTGTTGCACGTGCAGGCGCAGCATAAAACGGTGATGGCGCCTGATCCTTCCGGATAGCGCATCGCGTAGCTTGTGCTGCGGGCTCCTGATTCTGGTGTCGGCAAGAGCGGCCAGCTTGGCCGGATCGCTCTCGCCTGCGATCAGCGCATCGAGGATCGTCCGACCGCTTTTGCCCACGATGTCGGCAACCACGGAATCGAGCTTGATGTTGGCATCTTCGAGCGTCTTCTGCAGCCGCTGGATATGGCTGGCCTTCTCGCGGACCAGTTGTTTGCGCGTGCGCAGCAGCGCGCGCATATCCTGCGTCTCGGATTCCGGCACGAAGCTCGCTCGGATCAGACCATGAGCCAGCAGATCGGCCAACCAAGTCGCGTCGTTGATGTCGGTCTTGCGGCCCGGGACGTTCTTCACGTGTGCGGCATTGGCGAGCACCAACGTGAACGCGCTGTCGGACAGAATGTGCCAGACCGGCTTCCAGTACACTCCCGTTGCCTCCATCGCGACATGGGTGCAACCGTTCGACGCCAGCCACTCCGACAAGCTGACAAGGCTCGCTGTCGTCGTGTTGAATGTCTTCACCTCGGTGACGACTTCACTGCCGGATGCGATGCGTATGCAGGCGACCACGCTGTCTTTGTGGACATCGAGACCGGCACACCGCGGATAAAGGACTTCCATCTGATCCTCCTATCTATGTGCAGTGTCGGCGTGGAATCCACGTTATTTGAAGTCTACAAAGCGTGCTCCATGGCCGTCTTCGACCATTGGCACAATCTGGGATGCTCAGGGATTCCGGGTCCAACTTTTTATCGGGCTCAATCGCACCATTGAAAGGCCGACCTCAGTGCCGACAACTGCTCAGCTTACCAAGTTTCGTGCGCTGCGGGTCGGGGCACCCCGGTGAAGAAC
>CAVWLX010000004.1:0-95786 GCA_963755885.1 uncultured Alphaproteobacteria bacterium | reverse complement strand
ATGGGGTGCGTGTAGCGGAGCAACATTCGGAGGTCCCGATGCCCGCTTATTAGGGCAACCTCGGGGACATTGAGGCCCTTCTCAAAAAAACGGCTGATTGCCTCGTGGCGAAGGTCATGAAACCGCAGCCCATTCACGCCCGCACGAAGTTTCAAACGTTCCCATGCGAGCCGGAAGGCGTTTGCTGTGACAGGAAATATCACATCACCGCAATGCGGCGTGTGTTTAAGTGTCTGAACCGCTGTTGAGGAAAGAGGCACGCGCCGGGGATGGCCGTTCTTGGTTCTGCTAACGAGGACTGTGCGAGCCTTTAGGTCTACATCCGACCAACGCAACGATAGTAGCTCGCTCCGGCGCATTCCGGTCTCCACGGCCATTTGAATGAGGGCTGGAAGCCATTTAGATCGGCCTTGTCTACAGCCTCCCAGCAGGGCCGTAAGCTCCTCTGGTGCAGCACGCCGCTCCCTGCCACGGCCCGGGGATGGCATCTTGATTTTGCGCACAGGGTTTTCCGGGAGCGCAACACCCCACTCACTGCGCGCTATCTCGAAGCAGTGCTGTAAGACAGCAAGTTCACGCCGGACTGTGCCTGCTGCCACCATGGAAAGTCGTTCATCCCGATAGGCAGCTATGTCGCTTGCTGACAGCTTTTCGAGCGATTGCCCAGCAATGGAGTGGGCCAAGAGCATGCGCAGCTTATAGTGCTCTTGGGCAGCACCGCGTTTTTTCGGCGTAACCGTATCCCGGTAGCGGCTAAGCAGACTTGAAAGCGTGAGCGAGCGAAGTGTCCGATGGTCGGTAGGTAAATCGCCGCGATCAATCTCGGCCTCCCGCTGGCGCGCCCACAATTCCGCATCAGCCTTAAGGCGGAAAGTTCTTACCAAGGGTCGCAAACCTTGGCGGCGCACCTGCACCTGCCATGTCGCTTCGCGCCGACGAATGCTCGCCATTTGCCTCTCCGCTGTGACGGCGTTGTGGCAGACTGGCGTTTGAGGTGTTCGAGCTAGAGAGTGCGCAGCACAGAAACCCTTGCGAGAAGCCGGTTTCAGTGGTGGAGCCGAGGGGATTTGAACCCCTGACCTCCGCAGTGCGATTGCGGCGCTCTCCCAACTGAGCTACGGCCCCGCCGCAGGCACGATCAGCCGATAAGTGCCGGCTTTTGGCGAGTTCCGGGCCATTTAGGGCCGCGCTTGAATAGTGTCAAGGAGACGCCGTTTGGGCATCCGGAGGCGTCGCATCGGCTTGTGAGCGCGGTAGCAAATCGCTAGGTTCCGGCGTCGTCACTTTCGAAAGCCTCCCATGCGCGCCCTCTTTCTCGTCATTGATCTGGCCCTCGAGCTTTACATCTGGATCGTGATCATCGCGGCGATCTTCTCGTGGCTCGTCGCGTTCCACGTGGTGAACACGCGCAACCAAGTCGTCGGCATGATCGGCGAATTTCTCTACCGGATTACCGAGCCGGCGCTGCGCCCAATTCGCAATTTTCTGCCAAATCTCGGCGGCATCGACATTTCGCCGGTGATCCTGTTCCTGATCATCATCTTCATTCGGTATGTGATCGCGCTCTACATCCTGCCGAACGTGTATTGACCTGCCGTGGCTGTCGAGGCGTGGACGGCCACATCGGATGGCGTCATCATCGACGTGCGGTTGACGCCCCGCGGCGGCCGTGACGCGTTTGAAGGGACCGAGCGGCGAGCCGATGGGCGCAACGTCTTCAAAGTGCGGGTCCGTGCAGCGCCATCCGAAGGTGCAGCCAACACCGCACTGTGCCGGCTTGTCGCCGAATTGCTCGGCGTCGCTCCGCGCAATGTGACAGTTTCAGGGGGTGCCATGTCACGAGTGAAACGGGTTCGGGTTATCGGCGAACCGGGCGCTCTCGTTACGGTATTACGACAACGGATCCCACAACAGGCGTGATGCTGCGCTCGCTACCGTCAGCCTTCGCAAGACTCAACTATTCCAGCCGAAGGCGACCTTATCCAGCACGCGCGTGCCGAATTTTTCCGATGAGCGGGCGACGGTTTTGCCGTTGAGCGCGCGGTAGAACTCGACGGCGGTGTCGTTCTCCGACAGCGCCCACACGATCAGCGATTTCAGTCCACTCTGCGCCAGATCGCGGCGTGCGGCGGTGAACAGTCGCCGGCCGAAACCCAAGCCCTGAAACTCGGGCCGCAGATAGAGTTCGTAGATCTCGCCGTCATAATGCAGGCTGCGCGCGCGATTGCGCCCGTAATTGGCATAGCCCGCGACCTTGTCGCCGAATTGCAGCAGCGCGACGCGGCTCCCTTTGCGGATGGCGCTGTCCCACCAGGCCGGGCCGCGACGATTGATCAGCCGGTCGAGCTCGGTGCCGGGGATGATGCCCTGGTATGCCGTCCGCCATGCCTCATCGTGGGCGTCAGCGACCGCGCTGGCGTCATGCGCCTTGGCGCGGCGGATCTCGATGAGGACTGTGCTCATGGTGCAATCAAAGCAAGCGACTCTGCGGGCTTCAAGTGCCGACATTCATACTTCGTTAACGATGTGGATTATTAGCGGACCAGCGGCTGGCGCGCCATCGCGGCGGCCAAAAAAACCTAGGCTGGCTCATAATCTGCGGGGCTGTTGCAAGAGCGACACGGTCGCCCGATATTTTTGCGCCGTTTCGAACGCATTATTGGTTGTGGCGTGGGGTGATAGGTCTTCTTACGGTTGGCCCTTGGGCCTGACCGGCTTACACCCGCTCAGCTTCTTTCCGCTTTTCGTCCTTTTTTCGCTCGTTAGCATCAAGCAGTTTCTTGCGCAGCCGAATCGATTTCGGCGTTACCTCGACCAGTTCGTCATCCTCGATATAGGCCAACGCCTTTTCCAGCGTCATGCGAATCGGCGGCGTGAGCCGGACTGCTTCATCCTTGGAATGGGTACGGATGTTGGTGAGCTTCTTGCCCTTGAGGACGTTGACTTCGAGGTCGTTGCCGCGGGTGTGCTCGCCGATGATCATGCCGCGGTAGACCTTCCAGCCCGGCTCGATCATCATCGGCCCGCGGTCTTCCAGATTCCACATCGCATAGGCGACCGCGTCGCCCTGGTCGGTCGAGATCAATACGCCGTTGCGCCGGCCGGTGATATCTCCGCGATGCGGCCCGTAGGCGTGAAACACCCGGTTCATCACCGCTGTACCGCGCGTATCGGTCAAAAGCTCGCCGTTGTAGCCGATCAAGCCCCGCGTCGGTGCGTAGAAGATGAGCCGCACGCGGTCGCCGCCTGACGGACGCATCTCGACCATCTCGCCTTTGCGCTCGGCCAGCTTTTGTACGACCACGCCGGCGTGTCCTTCGTCGACGTCGACGACGACTTCTTCGATGGGTTCGAGCAGTTCATTCGCTGCGCCGTACTGAAACAGCACCTTTGGCCGCGACACCGAAAGCTCGAACCCCTCGCGCCGCATGGTCTCGATCAGGATGCCGAGCTGCAGTTCGCCGCGGCCGGCGACTTCCATCGAATCCTTCTCGGTCGATTCAGAAATCCGAAGCGCGACGTTGCCTTCCGCCTCGCGCAACAAGCGCTCGCGGATGATGCGGCTTTGCACCTTGTCGCCCTCGGTACCGGCGAGCGGCGAATCATTGATGCGAAAGGTCATCGCCAGAGTAGGCGGATCGATCGGCTGTGCCGGGAGCGGTTCGGTGACTTCGGGTGCGCACACGGTGTGCGAAACAAATGCTTCGGGCAGGCCGGCGACGGAGACAATGTCCCCGGCGAAACCTTCTTCGATCGGCATGCGTTCGAGGCCGCGGAACGCCAGAACCTTGGTTACGCGGCCGACTTCGACTAATGTCCCATGCCGGTCGAGCACCTTGGCAGGCTGATTGGGTTTTACGCTGCCCGAGAAAATGCGGCCGGTGACGACGCGGCCGAGATAGGGATTGGCCTCGAGGATCGTGCCTAGCATCCGGAACGGGCCCTCCTCGACTTGCGGCGGAGCCACATGGCGGATGACCAGCTCGAACAGCGGCGCCATGCCACGATCCTTCGGACCCTCGGGCTTGTCGGCCATCCAGCCCTGCTTGGCCGAGCCGTAGAGGATCGGGAAATCCAGCTGTTCCTCGGTCGCATCGAGGGCGGCAAACAGATCGAAGACTTCATTGGCGACCTCGACCGGGCGCGCGTCCGGCCGATCGACCTTGTTGATGACGACAATCGGCTTGAGCCCCATTTTCAGGGCCTTGGTGACCACGAATTTCGTCTGCGGCAGCGGCCCTTCGGCCGCGTCGACCAGCACCAGTGCGCCATCCACCATATTGAGGATGCGTTCGACCTCGCCGCCGAAATCGGCATGGCCGGGCGTGTCGACGATGTTAATTCGCGTACCGTCCCAGAGCAGCGACGTGGCCTTGGCGAGGATGGTAATGCCGCGCTCACGCTCGAGGTCGTTTGAATCGAGCGCCCGTTCGGCGACGCGCTGATTCTCTCGGAAAGCGCCGGATTGCTGGAGCAAACGGTCGACCAGGGTGGTTTTTCCATGGTCGACATGGGCGATAATGGCAATGTTGCGCAGGTTCATGGCAGCGGTGTTAAATTGGGGGCGGTGTTAAATTGCGACGGGCCCCCAAGGGGCCCGCATGTTGCTCTGCAATATAGTCAGCCGCGCGCGGTTCGCAATGCACTGTTCGCGACCATGAGTGTGATAGTCTGAAGTCTCCTTAACGCCGCTGCTGGTCCCTGGGGTAGCTAGGATCGCGGCGCGGTAGATTGAGAGGTCGCTTGCGTTTTTCGCAGTCCACCTGCAACACGCGCCGGATTCTCTGTGTCTTTCCGGCTTACACGCCATCTTTTGGCACTTTCGCCCACGCGTACCGGCTCATGCACGATGTTCGGGCATTCATGCCGCCACAGGGGCTGCTGCTGATTGCCGCGTACATGCCGGAACATTGGCCGGTCCGCATCATCGATGAGAACATCGCTCCAGCAACTGTAGACGACTTCGCGTGGGCCGACGTCGTCCTTGTCAGCGGGATGCACATCCAGGCGCGACAGATTCACGACATTGCGCGCCGCGCCAAGGAAGCGGGCAAAATCACCGCGCTCGGCGGCCCGTCGGTTTCGAGTGCACCTGAAATGTATCCGGAGTTCGACTACCTGCACATCGGCGAACTCGGCGACGGGACCGACCGTCTCGTCGCAAGTTTCGACGCGAGCTGCGCGCCGCCGCCCGCGCAGGTGCGCTTTGAAACCGACGAGCGCTTGCCGCTCACCGATTTTCCGATTCCCGCCTATCACCTCATTCCGCTGCCACGTTACCTGATGTGCACGCTGCAATTCTCCAGCGGGTGCCCGTATCTCTGCGAGTTCTGCGATATCCCAAACCTCTATGGCCGCCAGCCGCGATACAAGACGCCGCAACAGATCACAGCCGAGCTCGATGCCATGTGCGCGCAGGCCGGATATCCGCCGAGCGTGTATTTCGTCGACGATAATTTTATCGGCAACCGCAAGGCGGCGCGCGAAATGCTGCCGCATCTTGTCGAGTGGCAGAAGCAGCGCGGCTTTCCGATGCAATTCGCGTGTGAGGCGACGCTCAATATCGCCAAGCAGGCCGAAATTCTGACGCTGATGCGCGAAGCGGCATTTGTTGGAATATTTGTCGGGATTGAAACGCCGGAGTCCGGTGCACTCAAGGCGATGCGCAAGGATCAGAACAATTCCTTGCCGATGATGGATGCGATCAAGACGCTCAACGACTACGGCCTTGAAGTGATTTCCGGCATCATCCTCGGGCTCGATACCGACAGCGACGATACCGAAGCGCGATTGAAGGATTTCATCGACCTTTCCAATATTCCGACGCTGACCATCAATCTTTTGCAAGCGCTGCCGAAGACGCCGCTCTGGGACCGGCTCAAAAAATCCGGACGTCTCAGCGAGGATTCGCGGCGTGAAAGCAATGTTGTGTTCATGCGGCCTTACGACGAAGTGCTCGCGAGCTGGCACCGTTCGATCGGCCACGCCAACGACCCGGAGCGCCTGTTTGAGCGGTTCCGGCATCAGATCGATGCCACCTATGCCAAACGCATCAGTCCGCCGGCACGCGGCCAGCTCACCTGGTCAAACCTGCGGCGCGGCGCGGTGCTGGGCTATAACGTGCTGGTTGAGGTTGGTCTCAAGGCTGACTATCGGCGCTCCTTCTGGCGTGCAGCGTGCCACGCTTTGCGCCGCGGCCGAATCGACGCCGTGCTTTCGATGGGCTTCATGGCCTATCACTTGATCGAGTTTACGCGTGAAGCCTTGCGCGGCGATCACAACGCCTCGTTCTATTCGACCAAAGAGCACAAAAGCGTACCGATCGAAGAAGCCGCGCCATTGCTGCGCGAGTCCGCTTGAACCGAAGAGGTTCGCATATGGCGCAAAGGCTTTCCGGAGAGGCTCGCAGCCGCGCACTCGCCGAGCTCAAGGGCTGGAGTGAGGTCAAGGGCCGCGACGCTATTAGCAAAAAGTTCGTGTTTGCGGATTTCAATGAGGCGTTCGGCTTTATGGCGCGCGCCGCTTTGATGGCGGAGAAGCTCGATCACCACCCCGAATGGTTCAATGTCTACAAGATCGTGGACGTGACGTTGTCCACCCACGATGCCGGTGGGGTGACTGAGCTTGATATCAGGCTCGCCGCGGCGATGGATAAGTTTGCCGGCTGATCCGGCGCAGGCTTTATGCCACAAACGACCTGCCTTGCGATTGCCGCCTTTCGCCACCATCTCTTTGGTCGCTATTTCGCGGTGCTAAAAAGGACCTGCCATGTCGTTCAGATACGCGTCCGCGTCATGGTCCCGGTCTTGGGCCCCGTCATGGGCCGACATTGAAGCGCTCACGCGTCGCATCGCCGCCGATGAGGCCGGGCTCCGGCGCAGCTTCTGGAGGAAGCTTCGCGGCCTCGCCGCACGGTTGCCGTTCGCGGAAGATTTGATTGCCGCCCATTATTGCGCCTTCGATCGTCAGACGCCGATTTATGTGAAGGCCGTGCTGGTTGGCGCGGTCGCCTATTTCGTGCTTCCGACCGACTTCATTCCCGACGTGCTGCCGGTGATCGGATATACCGACGATGCGGCGGTGCTTGCGGCTGCAATCAAGCTCGTCTCATCACACATTACGCCCGATCATCGTGAGGCGGCGCAGCGCGCGCTTGCGCGCATACGCGGGTAACCGGTCCTTAGGGCTTCAACACGATTTTGCCCATCACCTTGCGGTCGGCGATGGCCTTGAGCGCCGTCGCAATCTCGGCCAGCGGATAGGCCGCGTGCACATGCGCGCTGAGCTTGCCTTCGGCGCTCCAGCGTACGATGTCGGTCATCAGCGCGCGCTGGCCCTCCGGTTCGCGCAACGCCCACGCTCCCCAAAGCACACCGCGGATGTCGCAGCTCTTGAGCAGGACGAGATTGAGCGGGAGTTTTGGTATTTCGCCGGCGGCAAAACCGACCACGAGATAACGGCCCTCCCAGCCAAGGGCGCGCACGGCCGGCTCGGCATAAGAGCCGCCGACCGGATCATAAACCACGTCGACGCCGCGTTCGCCGCCGAGCCGCTTCAAGGCGCCGCGCAGATCTTCGCTGGCATAGTTCACGGTTTCGTCGGCGCCGTGCTTGCGCGCGAAGACGAGTTTCTCGTCAGATGACGCGCAGGCGATGACGCGCGTACCCATGATCTTGCCGATCTCGATCGCGGCGAGACCAACGCCGCCCGAAGCGCCGAGCACAACCAGGGTCTCGCCGGATTTGAGTTTGCCGCGCTCACGAAGACCATAAAGGGTCGTCGCATAGGTTACGGTCAGGCCAGCGGCGCGCTCAAAATCGAGATTGTCGGGAATTTTGACGAGTTGCTTGGTGCCGGCGGCGAGAATTTCGCGCGCCGCGCCCCAGCCGGTCGAGCCCATTACGCGGTCACCGGGCACAAAATCGGTCACGCCGGGGCCGATGCTTTCGACGATGCCGGCGAATTCCGAGGCCGGCGAGAACGGGAACGGCGGCTTGTGCTGGTATTTGCCGGCGATGATCAGGAGGTCAAAGAAATTGAGCGCCGCCGCCTTGATTTGCACCACCGCTTGGCCGGGTCCGGCGTTTGGCGGGGCGATGTCGGCAAGCTCAAGCTCGTCGGGCGTGCCGAAGTGGGTACACAGGATCGCTTTCATGGCGGCCTTTGGTTGCTCGTTTGGCGAGGTGGGAGCTGTCAGTCGACGCGGACCATTCATAACCACGAAATGTCTGCATGAGGGAAGACAACTCCCGCCAGGTGGCGGTCGCAGGGCGTTTTGCGGGCTGCCTCTTAGCTGCCGAATTCGTTCCCTATGCCAGCAAAATGGGTTAAAGTTGAAGGGCTTGGATTTGAACTTCGCGCGGCAACCCGCTGGGCCGGATGCATATCAATCGACCACTCAATCGACAAAAGCGGCTGGTTTTGTTGCTGCTGGTAGCGGCGGTTTTTGCCGCTCCCGCGCTCGCCCAACAGCCGCCGGCGACAGACCAGGCTCCCGCCCCTCCGGCGGCGCCTCCGCCTGCGAAAAAGAAGCCGCACAAACCTAAGCCTGCGGCGGCAGAACTTGCGCCACGTACTGAACCTGGCGAACCGGCTCCAGCCAGGAAGCCTCCCAAGTCCAAGTCTGCCTTAGCCGCGCTACCGGCAGCTGCTGCCGGCGGCGCGAAGCCGACGTTGCTTGGGCAATATGGCGAGTGGGGCGCCTACGCGGCTACGCCCGGCGGGAAGAAGGTCTGCTTTGCCATCGCCAAGCCAGCGAACTCGGAAACCAATCCGCCGAATTGGCCGCGCAACCCGTCCTACATGTTCATTTCGTCGCGGCCCGGCGAGAAGGTGAGCAACGAGGTGTCGATCATTATCGGCTATCCGTTCAAGTCGAGCGCGGAGGCAAGCGTAGAGGTCGGCACGACGGCATTCGCGCTCTATACCCAGCAGGATGGCGCCTGGATCAAGAACGCGACCGAGGAAGCCCGCCTGATCGAAGCCATGCGCGCGGGCCAGAGTGCGGTGGTCAAGGGCACTTCTACCAAGGGCACACGGACGACCGACACTTTCTCGCTGAAAGGCCTCGCCCAGGCGCTCGATCGCACCGACCGGGACTGCAAGTAGACCCGGCGCTTTCAACCTTTTGCCGGCTGCGCGGTTCGGCCTTCTCCTACCGGTAGCGCGGTGTTAGCCCCATCTATGCTCAGCCGCACTGGCGTTTTCACCTGGACCGACCATGACTAGCCCGCTTGCCGCCGACCAGCCGGGGGATGTTGCCTCGGCCGCAATCATTGAGAAGCGGCCGCTGGAGCGTTACGTCGCACCGGCCAGGCCTTCCTTGGTCGGGCTTTCGCGCGATGCGCTCGACGAGGCTCTCGGCGAAGCCGGCGTGCCGGAGCGGCAGCGCCGGATGCGCGTGCAGCAGATTTGGCATTGGCTCTACGTGCGCGGCGTCCAGGACTTCGACGCCATGACCACATTGTCGAAGGAGCTTCGATCGCAACTCGCGGAACATTTCACTGTTGCGCGGCCCGAAATCGTAGCCGAGCAAGTTTCCGTCGATGGAACGCGCAAGTGGCTGCTGCGGCTTCCGGGCGAATTCGCTGACCGGCCGCACGAAGTCGAGTGCGTCTATATTCCGGAAACCGATCGCGGCACGCTTTGTATTTCCAGCCAGGTCGGCTGCACGCTCAACTGCACGTTCTGCCACACCGGCACCCAGCGTCTGGTGCGCAATCTGACTCCGGGAGAGATCGCGGGCCAGGTCGTGCTCGCGCGCGACCGCCTCAACGATTGGCAGCGGGCGGCGGCGCCTGCCGGCGCAGATCCGGAGAAACGGCTGGTCTCGAACGTTGTCATGATGGGGATGGGCGAGCCGCTCTATAATTTCGACGCTGTTCGCGACGCCCTCAATGTCGTTGCCGACGGCGACGGTTTGAGCATCTCCAAGCGGCGCATCACGCTTTCTACATCGGGCGTGGTGCCCAACATCGTCCGCGCCGGCGAGGAAATCGGCTCGATGCTGGCGATTTCGCTGCACGCCGTGACCGACGAGCTGCGCGACGTACTGGTACCGCTGAACCGCAAATATCCGCTGCGCGAACTACTCGACGCCTGCCGCAACTATCCGGGGCTTTCCAACGCCCGGCGCGTCACCTTCGAATATGTCATGCTCAAGGGCGTCAACGATTCGCTTGCGGAAGCACGCGCGCTGGTGCGTCTGGTCAAGGGCATTCCCGCCAAGATCAACCTCATCCCGTTTAATCCGTGGCCGGGGAGCAAATACGAATGCTCGGACTGGGCCCAGATCGAGAAATTTTCCGACATCATTTTCGACGCCGGCTATGCCTCGCCGGTACGCACGCCGCGCGGGCGCGACATCCTGGCCGCCTGCGGCCAGCTCAAGAGCGCGACGGAGCAGCTCTCGGCCCGCGAGCGCCTGGCGTTGCGCGCGATGGCGATGACGGACTGACGCGGCGCGAGCTATCGGCATGAATCGCATTGCGCTCGCCGTCGTGCTCGGCGTCGGCATTGTTGTCGGCGTCATCTTCGGCGTCTATCCGCAGCTCGACCTCAAGCTTGCAGCGCTGTTCTACGATCCGGCGACACGCAGATTCATCGCCTCCGCCGATTGGGTTGTTTACGTGCGGGATGCGGCGACCTTGCTGATTACTCTTCTCGTCGCCCCGGCGTTCTTCGCGATCGTCGGCAAACTCGTCATGCCGCGGCGGCGTATGCTGATCCCCGGCCGTGCGGCGCTGTTCCTGAGTGTCTCGCTGGCGGTTGGACCGTTCCTCCTGGCCAACGTGATCCTGAAGGATCATTGGGCGCGCATGCGGCCCGCGGACATGGTTCAGTTCGGCGGCAACGAGCGGATCACGGCATGGTGGGACCCGACCGGACCGTGCCCGGACAATTGTTCATTCATCGCCGGCGAACCGTCCGCGGCGTTCTGGACTTTCGCGCCGGCTTCGTTCGCGCCGCCGCAATGGCGGCCGCTGGCCTATGCGGGCGTGCTGATATTCGGCGTCGCGATGGGCGTTTTGCGCATGGCCGGCGGCGCGCATTTTTTCAGCGATGTGGTTTTTGCCGGCGTGCTCATGTTTTTGGTGATTTGGACGCTGCACGGGTTGATCTACCGCTGGCGGCCGACGCGGTTGACCGACGAGGCCGCCGAACGCCCGCTTGAGCGGGCCGGCAACAGGCTTCGCGCGGCGCTGGCGCGGCTGACCGGGCGCAAAAGCCCAGGCTCCTGAGCTGCCGATAGATCAAATGCAAGTGCAGGGCGAACTGCTTGCGTCGCTCCCAAGCCCGCCTATAGTCCGCGCGCATTTTCGGCGGCCGTTTCGACCCACGCAGGATTCTCTCTGATGCCTAAAGGCGATGTGAAGAAAGTCGTATTGGCCTATTCCGGCGGTCTCGACACCTCGATCATCCTCAAGTGGCTGCAGACCACTTATGGCTGCGAGGTTGTCACCTTCACCGCCGATCTCGGCCAGGGTGAGGAGCTTGAGCCGGCGCGGGCCAAGGCGATGATGCTCGGCATCAAGCCGGAAAACATCTTCATCGAAGATTTGCGCGAAGAATTCGTACGCGATTACGTGTTCCCGATGTTCCGCGCCAATACGCTCTACGAGGGCCAATATCTGCTCGGCACCTCGATCGCGCGGCCGCTGATCGCCAAGAAGCAGATCGAGATCGCCGAGAAGGTCGGCGCCGACGCGGTCGCCCACGGCGCCACTGGCAAAGGCAACGACCAGGTGCGCTTCGAGCTTGCCTATTACGCGCTCAAGCCCGACGTGAAAGTCGTCGCGCCGTGGCGCGAATGGGATTTTAAATCGCGCGAGGCGCTGATTGCGTTCGCTGAGCAGAACCAGATTCCGATCGCCAAGGACAAGCGCGGCGAGGCGCCGTTTTCAACTGACGCCAATTTGTTGCACACCTCTTCCGAGGGAAAGGTTCTGGAAAATCCGGGCACGGAAGTGCCGGATTACGTCTATTCGCGCACCGACGATCCGGAACATGCGCCGAATGAGCCCGCTTACGTGACGGTCGACTTCGAGCGCGGCGATCTGGTCGCGGTCGATGGGAAAAAAATGTCGCCGGCCGAGCTGCTCGCGCAGCTCAACACACTGGGCCGCCGGCACGGTATCGGACGGCTCGATCTCGTGGAAAACCGTTTCGTCGGCATGAAATCGCGTGGCATGTACGAAACGCCGGGCGGCACCATTCTGCTAGCAGCCCATCGCGGCATTGAATCGATCACGCTCGACCGCGGCGCGGCGCATCTGAAAGATGAGCTGATGCCAAAATATGCCGAGCTGATCTACTACGGCTTCTGGTTTGCGCCGGAGCGCGAAATGCTGCAGGCGGCGATCGACCGGAGCCAGCAGTTCGTCTCGGGCAGCGTGAGGCTGAAGCTTTATAAGGGCAACGTTGGCGTGGTTGGGCGCGAGAGCAAATATTCGCTGTACGACCAGGATTTGGTCACGTTCGATGAAGGCAAAGTCGCCTACGACCAGCGCGACGCCGAAGGCTTTATTCGCCTCAACGCGCTGCGGCTTCGTACGCTCGGACAGCGCAAGAGGAAGCTGAAACTCGATTAGTTTGCTTGCAGTCGACCCACGATGAGCCGCGGCCGGCGCATCGTAATCCGGAACTTTGGTGGATCGCCGCCCGGCTTTCCTGGGAAGTAGTCGGGCTCGGAGCCCGGTGCCTTCGGATCGATCGGCTCATTGACCGCATACGGCGTTCGCGGGCCTTTCGGGCCAAGTTCCGGATCCTCCGGTGGTTGCTTCGGCTGTTCCTGGTTCATCTCTTGGATCATTGCGGCGCCACCCTTCAATTCCGGCCCAAACTAGGACGGATGTCGGCCTATCCGAACGGCTCGCGAAATAGCAACGCATTCGGCTGCGCTATCGTTCCGGTTCCACCGGAACGAACGCCGAAAGCCCTGCACGGATTGTGGCAGTTAATAACGGGCTCGCCGCTCCGCGACGCCCTCCGACGACGATCACACCTGCCGTTCGACCAGCGCCCGTTTGATCTCTGCGATAGCCTTTGCCGGATTAAGGTGCTTCGGGCACGCTTTGGCGCAGTTCATGATGGTGTGACAGCGGTAGAGCCGGAACGGGTCTTCAAGATCATCGAGCCGTTCGCCGGTCGCTTCGTCGCGCGAATCCACGATCCAGCGCTGCGCCTGCAGCAGTGCGGCCGGACCGAGATAGCGATCCGAGTTCCACCAATAACTCGGGCACGACGTCGAGCAGCAGGCGCAGAGGATGCATTCGTAGAGGCCGTCGAGCTTCGCGCGATCGTCGTGGCTCTGCTTCCACTCCTTCTGCGGCGTCGGCGAAACCGTCTGCAGCCACGGCTTGATCGAGGCGTGCTGGGCATAGAAATTGGTGAGATCGGGCACCAGATCCTTGACCACCGGCATGTGCGGCAGCGGGTAAATGCGCACTGCGCCGTTCATATCGCTCAACGCCTTGGTGCAGGCGAGCGTATTGATGCCGTCGATGTTCATCGCGCAGGAGCCGCAAATGCCTTCGCGGCAGGAGCGGCGGAAGGTCAGCGTCGCGTCAACGTTGTTTTTGATCCAGATGATCGCGTCGAGCACCATTGGCCCGCAATCGCCGGTGTCGACGTAATAGGTATCGATGTGCGGATTGGCGCCATCGTCCGGGTTCCAGCGGTAGATGCGGAACTCCTGCTCGGCTTTGGCTTTCGCCGGATGCGGCCAGGTTTTGCCTTCGCCGACCTTGGAGTTTTTTGGCAGCGTAAACTGGACCATTGAAACCTCAATAAACCCGCTTCTTCGGTTCGATGTAGGACACATCGTTGGTGAGCGTGTAGGTGTGCACCGGCCGGTAATCGATCGTGACTTTTCCGGTATTGGTGTCGAGCCACGACAGCGTGTGCTTCATCCAATCCTTGTCGTCGCGATCCGGGAAATCCTCGCGCGCATGAGCGCCGCGGCTTTCGGTGCGATTGAGCGCCGAATCCACCGTGACGACGGCCTGCTCGATCAGATTGACGAATTCCAGCGTTTCGATCAGGTCCGAGTTCCAGATCAGCGAACGGTCACTGACGCGAATATCGGTGGCGCCGTTGAGCACCTCGTGGATGAGCTTGGAGCCTTCGGCCAGCACCTCGCCGGTGCGGAACACCGCGCAATTGGTCTGCATCACGTGCTGCATCTTGCTGCGCAACTTCGCGGTCGGCGTCGAGCCCGAGGCGTAGCGGTATTTGTCGAGCCGCGACAGCGCGCGCTCGGCTGAGTCTTTCGGCAGCTCAGCCTGCTTGTCGTTGGGGGTGAGGATGGCAGCGCAGCGCAGCGCAGCGGCGCGGCCGAACACGACTAGATCGATCAACGAGTTCGAGCCGAGCCGATTGGCGCCGTGAACGGAAACGCACGCCGCTTCGCCCAGCGCCATCATCCCGGGGATCACGTGATCGGGGTTGCCATCTTTTTTGGTCAGCGCTTCGCCGTGGTAGTTCGTGGCGATGCCGCCCATATTGTAGTGGGCCGTCGGTACGATCGGCACCGGCTCGTGGGTGAGATCGACGCCGGCGAAGATGTGCGCGGACTCGGTAATGCCGGGCAGCCGCTCGGCCAGGATTTTCGGATCGAGATGGTCGAGGTGAAGGAAGATGTGGTCCTTCTTCGGCCCGACGCCGCGGCCTTCGCGGATTTCGATCGTCATCGCGCGAGAGACCACGTCGCGCGAGGCGAGGTCCTTGGCCGACGGCGCATAGCGCTCCATGAAGCGCTCGCCTTCCGAATTGACCAGATAAGCGCCTTCGCCGCGGGCACCCTCGGTGATGAGAACGCCGGCGCCGTAAACGCCGGTCGGGTGGAACTGCACGAATTCCATGTCCTCGAGCGGCAGCCCGGCGCGCAGCACCATGGCATTGCCGTCGCCGGTCTGGGTGTGCGCGCCTGTGCAGGAGTAATAGATGCGGCCGTAGCCGCCGGTGGCGAGCACCGTCATCTGCGCGCTGAAGCGATGGATCGATCCGTCGTCGAGATTGATCGCGACGACGCCGCGGCAGCGGCCGTCCTCATCCATGATCAGGTCGATGGCGAAATATTCGGTGAAGAACTCGGCCGAATGGCGCAGCGCCTGCCCGTACATGGTGTGCAGCATGGCGTGGCCGGTGCGGTCGGCGGCAGCGCAAGTGCGCTGCGCGGTGCCCTTGCCGTAATGCGTGGTCATGCCGCCAAACGGGCGCTGGTAGATCTTGCCGTCCTCGCGCCGCGAAAACGGCAGGCCCCAGTGTTCCAGCTCGTAGACCGCTTCCGGCGCGTTGCGGCACATATATTCGATGGCGTCCTGGTCGCCGAGCCAGTCGGAGCCCTTGACGGTGTCGTACATGTGCCAGCGCCAGTCGTCCTCCCCCATATTGCCGAGGGCCGCGGCGATGCCGCCCTGGGCGGCTACGGTGTGCGAGCGCGTGGGAAACACCTTGGTGATGCAGGCGGTGCGTAGTCCTGCTTCGCTGCACCCGACCACGGCGCGCAAGCCGGCACCGCCGGCGCCGATGATGACGACGTCGTAAGCGTGGTCCTCAATCGGATAGGCGCGGCCGTTCACGTTGGGTGCCGCGCTTCCTCCGTTGGTTCCATTCGCCGCCATGCTTACACCCCGAACGAAAGCTTGAAGATGCCGTAGGCCGAGGCCAAGCCCACGGCGATGGTAAAGAACGTATTGCCCATGATCAGAATCAGTTTCGCGGTTTCGTCGCGCACGTAATCCTCGATGATCACCTGCATGCCGATGCGCATGTGCACGCAGATCGAGGCGATGAACAGGAGCATGATGATGGCGACGAGCGGCGAGCCAAGAATTTGCGCGGCGGCGGCCTGGTTGCGGCCGAGCAGCATGATCATGATGATGACGACAGCGATCGTCAGCGGAATGTTGGCCACAGCGGTCAGGCGTTGCCGCCAGAAGTGACCGGTTCCGGAGTGCGCTGCGCCATGGCCGCGCACGCGCCCGAGTGGCGTTCGAATATGTTTGAGAGAAGTCTCGCTCACCGGGGCCCTCCCATCGCCAAGAGGCCGACGACCCAAAGCAGGATCGTGATCGCAATCGAACCGACCAGGTTGGCGGCGGCGAGCCATTCGCGCTCACTCGGTCCCAAGCCGCGCCCGGTGTCCCAGATCAAGTGGCGGATGCCGCCGAGCATGTGATGGATCAGCGCCCAAGTGTAACCGAACAGGATCAACCGGCCGATGATCGAGCCGGCGAACCATTCGAACTTCGCGTAGCCGGTGGGACCGGAAGCCGCGGCCAGAAACCACCAGGCCAGCAACACGGTCCCGAAGTAGAGGCCGGTGCCGGTGATGCGATGCGCGATCGACATCATCATCGTCAGCGTCGGCCGGTAGATTTGCAGGTGCGGCGATAGTGGCCGTGCGGCGGGGGCCTTGGTTTCGGCCATTGAGCTCATCCGAATTCGCTCGACGGGGATGCCAAGCTTAGAACTGTTCCTAGCTAATCTGGGCGCAGGCCGCAACGCAACGATGGCCGCCGTCCACGCGCTTCTACAGCCTTTGCTTCGCGCAATGCGAAAGAGTATTATTAAGCTTCACCGATACAATTGGTATTTTGCAAAGTCAGACTTCGCTAAATCCGAAGGAAGTGGCTCGATATGCGGTTCGATCTTTCCGATCTCAGCCTGTTTCGCCACGTCGTCGAGGCCGGCAGCATCACCCATGGGGCCGGGCGCGCGCATTTGGCGCTGGCGGCCGCCTCGACGCGTATCCGCAACATGGAGGACGCGCTTGGCGTCGCCTTGGTCACGCGCGGCCGCCAAGGTGTCACGCCGACGCAAGCGGGCCGCACGCTGTTGCAGCACGCGCGCACCATCCTGCGCCAGGCCGAGCGCCTGCACGAAGACCTCGGCGCTTACGGCGGCGGTCTTGCCGGTCAGATCCGGGTGTTGTCGAACACCAATGCGCTGACCGAGTTTTTGCCGGAGGCGCTCAGCTCGTTCCTTACCGCGCACCCGACTGTCAGCGTCGATCTGGAAGAGCGCCTGAGCGATGAGATCGTCGGCTTGATCGCCGAAGGCGTCGCTGATCTCGGCATCGTTGCCGGTACGGTCGATGCCGGCACGCTGGAAACCTATCCGTTCCGCCGCGACCGTTTCGTGCTCGTGGTGGCGCGCAGCCATCATTTGGCAAAGCGCGCCAAGATCGGCTTTGACGATGTACTCGAGCACGATCTGGTCGGGCTCGACCGTGCCAGCGCGTTGCAGCGCTTCCTTGCCACCAAGGCGGTGCGCATCGGCCGGCCGCTGCGCCTGCGGGTGCAATTGCGCAGCTTCGATGCGGTGTGCCGGCTGGTCGAATGCAAGGTCGGGATCGGCATCGTGCCTGAGACGACCGCGAGCCGCGTCGCCAAGACCATGGCGATCGCAATCGTACCGCTGACTGATTCCTGGGCGGTTCGCGATTTGACGATCTGCGTCCGCAGCATGAAGGAGCTGCCGCTCTACGCACAACAGCTGGTCGAGCACTTGCGCGCGCAGAGCTGACCCTTATGTTTTGCGAAGCCGCCGGGAAGCCTTGAAGCTTGCTAGAACAACGAAGTCATTGCAGAATTTGGGCCTTAACCAGGGGTCTACGATGTCCGGCCGTCTTGTTCGACTAGTTGCGCTCGCGCTTTGTCTCTGGACCACCGGCCTGAGCGCCCAAAGCCTGCCGCTACCGGACAACCTGACCGATCTCAGTTCGGAGCAGGGCGAAAAATTCTTTTTTGAGAGCGGCGCGCCGCAAAGCTACTTCGCAGTCGCCGACAACTTCGTCACCCAGAAGACCCAGGCCTATTGCGGCGTTGCAAGCATCGTGATGGTGCTTAATGCGCTCCACACGCCGGCGCCTACGACGCCGGAATATCAGCCCTACCACACATTCACGCAGGACAACGTGCTTAACGAGCACAGCGACGCCATCCTGCCGCGCGAGGTTCTTGCCCGGCAGGGCATGACGCTCGATCAGCTCGGTGCGCTGCTTGGCCTTTATCCCGCGGCGATCGAGGTGCATCACGCTGAAGACGGCGGTCTCGACGCGTTTCGCGACAGCGCGCGCGGCTATCTCGCCACGAAGGATCACTTCGTGCTCGTAAACTATCTGCGAAAGGCAATCGGACAGGAGCGCGGCGGCCATATCTCGCCGCTTGCGGCCTATGACGCCAAATCGGATCGGTTTCTGATCCTTGACGTTGCGCGCTACAAATATCCGCCGGTTTGGGCCAAGGCCTCGGACCTGTTTGCTGCGATGAACACAACGGATTCTGCGAATAACAACAAAACCCGCGGTTACGTTCTCATTACCAAAGCCGTGGTCCAATAGCGCCGGCGGGCCTTTCTTCGCATCTCGCTCGACGGCGCCATTCCAGGTTCGCCACAGCTGATATTTGCAAGGAGTTTTACTCATCGGATTTCTGCATGATTTAAGTTTGCGGGAGCATGAGGCGGTGCAAATGCCGAGGATGGAAGAGTGATGCAGGACGGCCGCGGTAGCGCTGTAAGCCGGCGCGATCTTCTGTCGCTGATCGGCACAGTCGCTGGCAGCGCGGCCATGTATCACGCCATGACCAGCCTCGGTTTCGCGTCGGACTCTCCTTACAAAGGTCCGATCAAGCTTGGTGGCGACGTCAAAGGCGCCTCGGTGCTGATCCTCGGCGCCGGCCTCGCCGGCATGACCGCGGCGCTGGAACTGCGCAAGGCGGGCTACAAGGTTCAAGTCCTGGAATTCAACAGCCGCGCCGGAGGCCGCAACTGGACGCTGCGCGGCGGCGACAAGTTTACCGAACTCGGCGGCTTCACGCAGACCTGCGCATTCGAGCAAGGGCTTTATCTTAATCCCGGACCGTGGCGCATTCCCTATCACCATCGCGCATTGCTTGATTATTGCAAGCGCCTGAACGTTGCGCTCGAGCCGTTTGTGGAACTCAATCACAATGCATTGCTGCACGCTTCGGCCGCGTTCGGCGGACAGCCGCAGCGCATCCGCGACGTCCAAACTGATTTTCAAGGCCAGATCGCCGAGCTTTTGAGCAAAGCGACCGCGCAGGGCAAACTCGACGAAGCCGTTTCGCCGGAGGACAAAGAGATCCTGCTGCAGGCGCTACGGTCATGGGGCGCGCTCGATCAAAACTACGCCTACAAAGCCGATGCGGCTTCGGCCGAGCTTCGCGGTTATGCCAAGCCGCCCGGCGGCGGACTTGGCGCGGCGCCAATTCCTGGCCAGCCGATCGACCTGTCGGATATCCTCAAGTCGCGTCTGTGGCGCTATCTGCAAAACTTTTCGATGTATCTATTCCAGACCACCATGTTTGAGCCGGTCGGCGGCATGGACATGATCGGCAAGGCATTCGCACGCGAAATCGGCGACCTCATCCGCTATGACGCCAAGGTCGCCCGCATTGCCCAGGACGATGGCGGCGTCACCGTCACTTACGAAGATGCAAAAGCCCCGGCGATCGCGCAGACGGCACGAGCTGACTGGTGTGTTTGCACCATTCCGCTTTCCATTCTCAGCCAGATCCCGATCAGCGCCGGTCCTCGGCTGAAAGCGGCGATCGATGCGGTGCCTTATGCATCGGCGGTCAAAATCGGCTTGCAGTTTAAGCGCCGGTTTTGGGAGGAAGACGAAGATATCTATGGCGGGATCAGCTTCACCGATCTGCCGATCCGGCAAATCGCGTATCCAAGTACGGGTTTAAATCGCGGCGGCCGGGGCGTTTTGCTCGGCGCTTACATCTTCGAGGGATCGAACGCATACGAGTTCGCCTCGATGCCGCCGGCGGAGCGCGTTGCGCGCGCGGTCGCCCTGGGTTCCCGCATCCATCCGCAATATGAGGCCGAGTTTGAGAACGGCATCGCGGTGGCGTGGCATCGGGTGCCATTCACGCTCGGCTGCGCCGGTTACTGGACCGAGAGGGCAAGAGCGGAGCACTACGACGATCTCTGTCAAATCGACGGCAGAATCGTGCTGGCAGGCGAGCATGCGTCGTATCTTCCGGCATGGCAGGAAGGCGCGATCCTTTCCTCGCTCGACGCCATTACGCGCCTGCACGATCGCGTGGTCAAAACGTGAGGCATTTCCTCGAGCAGATGCGACCCGCGTCCATACCACGCCTGCGCAAGGCGTTTGCCCTCACAGCCGGCGTTGCGCTGCTGTCGTTTGCTTCGGCGGTGGCGGTCGCTCAGAAGGCCGATGACGGCACGGCGCGAAGCGTATCCGAACCCACCCTCAGCACCGGCTTCAGATTCTCTGAAAAGACCGGTGAGGCGCTCTACGCCAACATCTGCCAGGCGTGCCACATGCCGGACGGCAAAGGCGCGAGCGGCGCAGGAACCTATCCGGCGCTCGCCGGCGATCAAAATCTCGCAGCGCGCGGCTATCCAGTTCTTGTCGTCGTCAAGGGGCAACGGGGGATGCCGCCGATCGGCGTGATAATGAGTGACGATCAGGTCGCCGCCGTCGTGAATTATGTGCGTACGCACTTCGGCAACAACTATCAGGACGCGGTGACGAGCGAAGAAGTCAAAAGCGCCCGTCCTTGAGGCTGCGTTCACGGTTTAAAAGAAACATGATGGTACACCACTCCCTCACCGCGGTATCAGCACCCAATAATCCAGATCGAGCAAAACCGCCGGATCATAATCGTCGCCGAATTTGAGCGGAAAATCTTCGCAAGGGTGATCGCGTGTGGCGATAGTGCGCAGCCGCAGCGCACCAACGTCATCCCGCCCGGGCAGCTCCGACTTGGCAAGCACCTCCGACCAGGCGAATACCGTTCCGCCGGCAAAGAGCGGCGCCACGTGGCGCCCGCCGTTGATGGCGGCGAGATGAAAAGCGTTGGCAAAGCCGTTGAAGGACAGAGCGCGGGCGATCGAGATCACATGGCCGCCATAGATCAGCCGGCGGCCGAAGCGGCCTTTGCCTTCGATGTACTGGTTGAAGTGGATGCGCGCGGTATTTTGGTAGAGCCGGGTGGCAATCATGTGCTCCGGCTCTTCCACGGTGACGCCGTCGACATGATCGATGCGCTCGCCGATCTCATAATCGCCGTAGCGATAAGGACTGCCGGACAACGCCGTATCGTAAGCCGGTACGTCGATCGGCGGACAAGCCTCGCTCAATACCTTGGGATCGAGCACGGTCGGCAGGCGTGGCACGTGATCGCCGGGCGCGGGCGCTGCTTCGTCGCGTTTGCGCACCATGACCCAGCGGACGTATTCGAGCACCGACACGCCGCCCTGATTAGAGCCGGTCGTGCGCACGTAGACGATGCCGGTCTTGCGGCTCGAATTTTCCTTCAAGCCTATGACCTCGGAGAGCGCGCTGAGCGTGTCGCCGGGGAAAACCGGCGCGCGAAAATAGCAGCCAGCGTAGCCGAGATTGGCGACGGCATTAAGCGAGACGTCGGGCACGGTCTTGCCGAAGACGATGTGAAACACCAGCAGATCGTCCACCGGTGCGCGCGGATACCCGATCGCCTTGGCGAACACGTCGGACGACTGCACCGCGAAGCGTGGTCCAAATAGCCCGTTATAGAGGGCAACATCGCCTGTGGTGACGGTCCGCGGCGTGGCATGCCGGATCACCTGGCCGATGCGGAAATCTTCAAAGAAATTGCCGGGACTGGTTTTAGGCATCAATAAACCCTTTGCATCACCACCCGGCATGGCGTTCGCGCTTCATACCCGAACGGCAGTCTGGCGCAAGGCGGGGAGGTTCCTGAAAAGGTGGACTTTTGGGGACTGGGCGCGTTCACGCAGCCGTGACGGCGTGGCTGAAACCGCTCTGAAGCGCCGCCGTATCTCGGTGTGAGACGCAAATGCTGCGCGTCTTGCCGGTGTCGCACCGGCAATCTCGATCGCAACCTCACAAATACCAAATGATGGAGCTCCTCATGTCCAAGCGTTGTGCTTTGCTCGCCGCCGCGGCGGCTCTCGCGCTCACTGCCAGTGTGACCGCTCCGTTCGCTGCGAAGGCGATGTCGGAGAAGACAGTCAATGTCGGCGGCGCGCCGATGTACCCGTCGAAGAACATCATCCAGAATGCGGTGAATTCGAAGGATCACACCACGCTGGTCGCGGCGGTGAAGGCCGCCGGTCTGGTCGACACGCTCTCCGGTCCCGGCCCGTTCACCGTGTTCGCGCCGACCAACGCCGCCTTCGCCAAGCTGCCGGCCGGAACGGTCGATACTCTGCTCAAGCCTGAAAACAAGGGCACGCTGACCAAGGTACTGACCTATCATGTCGTGCCGGGCCGCATGACCGCCGTGAAGCTGATGAAAGCGGTGAAAGACGGGGAAGGTGTTGCGAAACTCAAGACTATCGCCGGCGAGGACATCTGGGTCAAACAGTCCGGCCCCGGCAAACTCACCATCACCGATGCCAAAGGCGATGTCGCCATGGTCACGATCGCCGACGTGCTGCAGTCGAACGGCGTGATCCACGTCATCGACACCGTGCTGCTTCCCTGACGTTTGCTCGCGGCTGTACGACCCTCTCCCCACGTTCGGGGAGAGGGCTTTTCCTCGCGCACGAATTCACGCCTCTGTGTGGCGACTTTGATCTTGGTGTGACACGAATGTGAGCGGTCTCGTCCCGGCGGGCTTGTTATAATTCAACGACATCGGACGAATGCCATGACGATCGAAGCGACATTGCGCCAACCGGTCACGCCGCATAGTGCTGCGGCTCTGATCATCCACCCGGCTTGGGTGCGGGTGACGCACTGGATCAACGCCCTGGCGATACTGTTGATGATCGGTTCGGGCTGGCAGATCTACGACGCCGCGCCGCTGTTCGGCTTTGTCTTTCCCAGGCAATTCGCTCTTGGCAATTGGCTTGCCGGCGCACTGTTATGGCACTTCGCAGCGATGTGGCTCCTGGTGATCAACGGCGCTGTCTATGTCGCGCTTGGGATTTTGACCGGCCGCTTTCGGCGCAAGTTGTTCCCGATCTATCCGCGCGAGGTCTTGCACGATCTGTTCGCAGCGCTAGGCGGCCGCTTAGCGCATGATGACCTCTCAGTTTATAACGCCGTGCAGAAGCTCCTCTACCTCGGCATTCTGCTCACCGGCGTCGTCATCGTGCTGTCAGGTCTCTCGATCTGGAAGCCGGTTCAGTTTCACTATTTCACGAGTTTCTTTGGCGGCTACGACACCGCACGTTACGTGCACTTTGCCGCCATGACCGCAATCGTCGCGTTCCTGGTCGTGCATGTGGCGCTTGCCGTCCTGGTGCCGAAAAGTTTGCGCGCAATGATCATCGGCCGCTGAAAGGCGAGGAGACGAAAGTGTCACGGTCTCGCAACCAACCCCCCGGCGTCGATCCGAAGCTCCTCGTCAAGGACGCGGCGAAGTTGTTGCCGGAGCCGTCGCGGCGGCTGTTCCTGCGCGGTGCCGTGAGCGTCGGCGCGCTCGCGGTGCTGTCGGGCTGCGACATCGTTGACGGCGAAACGTCGGAGAATGCGCTGCGCGTCATCTCGACGTTTAACGATCGCGTTCAGGCCCTGCTGTTCAACCCGAATACGCTGGCGCCGGAATATCCGGAGAGCGCCATCACCCGGCCGTTCCCGTTCAACGCCTATTACAGCGAGGACGAGGCGCCCGATATCGACGCCGAGCAATGGCAGCTCGAAATCGGCGGTCTGGTCGACAACAAGAAGCCATGGACGTTGCCGGAGCTCAACAAGCTGCCGGAGGTGTCGCAGATCACCCGCCACGTTTGCGTCGAGGGCTGGAGCGCGATCGGTTCGTGGCAGGGCGTGAAGTTTTCCGATTTCCTCAAGCTCATCGGCGCCGATACCAAGGCCAAATATGTGTGGTTCCAGTGCGCAGAAGGCTATTCGAACACCATCGACATGCCGACCGCGCTGCATCCTCAGACGCAACTGACGCTGAAGTTCGACCACAAGGTTCTGCCGCGCGCCTACGGCTTCCCGATGAAGATTCGTATCCCGACCAAGCTCGGCTTCAAGAACCCGAAATACGTCACCGCGATGTGGGTGCAGAACAACGATGCCGGCGGCTACTGGGAGAACCAGGGCTACAACTGGTTCAGCGGGCTCTGACGATTTGTTTGCTCGACGGTAACGTCGCGCAACTGCCGCACGTCATTTCTTGTAGCCGTGCTCGCGCAGGATCTTGTCGAATGCTGCCGACGCTTGTTGCTGGACCTCCTGCAGGCGTGGCACAAGGGTAGCGGTAAATTCCCCCATCACCCGCGGCATCTCGCGCAGCGCTTTGGCGCCAATCGGCGTTCGATAGAACGCCGACAATTCGTTGAGCTCGGCAACGCTGAAATGCCGGGCGTAAATCGCGGGTGCCTGCTTTATGGCGTCGGTGACGAAGGCAAGCTCGACCCGATCGAACTCCTTGCGCAATTCGCCGATGGTGGCATCGTCGATTTTCTCTGCGCGCGCACTTTTTTCGACGGCGGGCCAGAATGCGCCGGTGATCTGGCCGGTGAGCTGTTTGAGCATGTCGCCGGATACGATCGTGAACAGTTGGTTGGCCGCTTGCAGCGCTTCCGGTGAGGGCGTGTCGTCGGCGCGGGCGCGCTCGCCGAACGTGGTGGCGAGCACCAGGGCAACCAACAGGCAAAACATTCGCATGATCGGACTTCTCCGTGATGGTGCAATGTATCACCTTCCTGAGCGCGCGGTCTTAAAGCTTGCCAAGAACTTGCAAAGCCGCTCAGCGGGCTTTAGCAATCCTGCCGCTGTCATTTCGGAGGCGTGATTTATGGCTAGTTACAAGCTTCTTCTGCTTGCCGGGGATGGCATCGGTCCCGAGGTGATGGCCGAAGTAAAACGGCTCCTCAGTTTCCTCGCCAAGGCAGAAATTGCCACGTTCGAGACCGAGGAAGGGCTTGTCGGCGGCAGCGCCTATGACGCCCATAAGGTTGCCATCACCGAGGAGACTATGGCGAAGGCGCACGCCGCCGACGCCGTCATTTTCGGCGCGGTCGGCGGGCCGAAGTGGGACAATGTCGGCTACGACGTGCGCCCCGAGGCCGGCCTCCTGCGGCTGCGCAAGGACCTTGGCCTCTTTGCCAACATAAGGCCTGCGATTTCCTATCCGGCGCTCGCCGGCGCTTCGAGCCTCAAGCGCGACGTGGTGGAAGGCCTCGACATCATCATTCTGCGCGAACTCACCGGCGGCGTCTATTTCGGCGAGCCCAAAACCATCACCGATCTCGGCAACGGCCAAAAGCGCGCGATCGATACACAAGTCTATGACACCTACGAGATCGAGCGCATCGCGCGGGTCGGGTTCGAGCTTGCCCGCAAGCGGCGCAACAAAGTCACCTCGATGGAAAAGCGTAACGTTATGAAGACCGGCGTGTTGTGGCGCGAGGTCGTCGCCGACGTGCATGCGCGCGAGTACAAGGATGTTGAGCTCGAGCACATGCTGGCGGATGCCGGCGGCATGCAGCTGGTGCGCTGGCCAAAGCAGTTCGACGTCATCGTTACCGACAATCTGTTCGGCGACATGCTGTCGGATATCGCGGCAATGCTGACCGGCTCGCTCGGCATGCTGCCGTCCGCTTCGCTGGGCGAGGTCGATGCCAAGACCAAGCGGCGCAAGGCGCTCTATGAGCCGGTGCACGGCTCCGCGCCCGATATCGCCGGCAAGGGGGTAGCCAATCCGATTGCCATGCTCGCCTCGTTCGGTATGGCGCTTCGCTACTCGTTCAACATGGGCAAGGAGGCCGATCTGATCGAGGCGGCAATCGCCGCAGCGCTGGCCAAGGGCTTGCGCACCGCCGACATCAAGTCGGAAGGCACCAAGGTCGTCAGCACCTCCGAAATGGGTGAGGCGATTATTGGGGAGCTGGAACAGCTCACCAGCAAGCAATAGTGACGCCGCAGGAGCGCTGTCGAGATTACGGGATTGCCGGCGCCTAAGTTCAGTACGGCGTCGGGTAGCCGGGGCTAAATCCGGGTATCAGCCACGGCTGAGCGAGGGGAGTGCCGCCAACCCCCGCGGTATCGGGTCCGAAATACCAATAAGGTCGTCCCGGGTCGCCGCCCGGTGGAAAGGCGTAGTCATTCGTGCGGGGATAGCCCACCGGGACTTCGGTACCGATGTCGAGGTAGGAGCGCCGGGGCACAACAATGACTGTCGTAGTGCCGTCCGCATGGTGGATGATGGTTCGCGTCGGCTGAATGATCGTGCCGCTCGCAGACCGAAGCACGGGCGGCGGCTTTTTCTTGTGGGTCTGGGCGTGGGTCGGTGTCTGCGCGAAGGCGGCCATTGGAACGGCCGAAACCATGGCCAAAGCGGCAACACCGACGACAAATGCAAATTTGCGCATGACTCCTCGCACTTCGCCCGTCCGCAACGTAGCCGTTTTGTCGCGGCGGCGATAGCCCATTGACCACCGAGCGCGTTGTCTTGAAGTCCGCCGGACTAATTTTGTGGGTTCACTCTTCCGTAAAGCAATTGGTGAAACCTCACGCATCATGCGCCGCTACTTGACGGTCAATATCCCCAACACATTGTGCGGGCGGCATTTCTCGCCTACAAGCGCCCCAACTTGGCGCACCGTCAGCGGGCGCGAGCCAAATCTGGATGGAGTTTGACGATGGGTTTCACCGTCGCAGTCGTCGGGGCGACCGGCAATGTGGGCCGCCAAATGCTCGACATTCTCGCCGAGCGATCGTTCCCGGCCGACGAAGTGGTCGCGCTCGCCTCGCGCCGCAGCCTGGGCGTCGAAGTGTCGTACGGCGACCGGACCCTGAAGGTCAAAGCGCTCGAACACTATGACTTCTCCGGCACCGACATCTGCCTGATGTCGGCGGGCTCGGCGGTGTCCAAGGAATGGTCGCCGAAGATTGCCGCTGCCGGCGCCGTGGTGATCGATAATTCGTCGTGCTGGCGCTACGATTTGGACGTGCCGCTGATCGTGCCCGAGGTCAATGCCGATGCAATCACGGGTTTTCGCAAGCGCGGCATCATCGCCAATCCTAATTGTTCGACCGCGCAGCTCGTCGTCGCGCTCAAGCCCCTGCACGACCTCGCCAAGATCACGCGCGTCGTGGTCGCCACCTATCAGTCGGTTTCCGGCGCCGGCAAGGAGGCGATGGACGAGTTGTTTTCGCAGACCAAGGCGGTCTTTCAGATCGGCGAGATCGAGCCAAAGAAGTTTCCGCGGCGCATCGCGTTTAATCTGATCCCCCAGATCGACACCTTCATGGAGGACGGTTACACGCGCGAAGAGTGGAAGATGGTGGTCGAGACCAAGAAAATCCTCGACCCCAAGATCAAGCTGGTCGCGACCTGCGTGCGCGTGCCGGTGTTCATCAGCCATTCGGAAGCGGTCAACGTCGAGTTCGAGAACCCGATCAGTCCGGATGAAGCACGCAATATTCTACGCAATGCGCCGGGCTGCACCGTTATCGACAAGCACGAGCCGGGCGGTTACGTGACCCCATATGAAGCGGCCGGCGAGGACGCGACCTACATCAGCCGCATCCGTGAAGACGCGACCGTCGAGAACGGGCTCGCGATGTGGATCGTCTCCGACAATCTGCGCAAGGGCGCAGCGCTGAACGCCATCCAGATCGCCGAGTGCCTGATCAACCGCAAGCTGATTACCGCCAAGCGGAAGGCGGCGTAGCTTCTGAACCGTCACCCTGAGGCGCGAGCGCAGCGAGCGTGACGGCCCGGGTGCCTGAGCACCTGAGCAGCATCCTTCGAGGCCCGCGCCGTTGCGCGGGCACCTTAGGATGACGACCGCCGTGGCGGCGTAAAAAGCTGCCCGCTATTCTCCGCTGTCACCGCCACGAACTTGCCGGTCGCATCATCGCGCACCGACAGTTGCCCGGTGGCGACGCCGAAATAGGCGCCGTGGATGGCGACTTGGCCACGCTCGATCAATTTGCGCAGCCCCGGAAAGGTCATGAGATTTTCCAGGCTGTTGGTGACATTCGCCTGCTCGAGCCGCGCCAGATAATCGGGCCACGGAATTCCGCCCGGCGCTCCGACCTTTTCCGCCGCCGGCGCCATGAGCCGCATCCATCTGCCGATGAAATCGCCGGGTGACAGCGGCTCGGCTTTTTCGGCAAAGGCTTTGACGCCGCCGCAATGGGCGTGGCCGAGCACGACGATGTGCTTCACCTTCAGCGCAGCGACGCCGAACTCCAGCGCGGCCGAGACGCCGTGCGCTTGACCGTCGGGCGCGTAAGGCGGCACGATATTCGCCACGTTGCGGACGACGAACAATTCGCCTGGGCGTGCATCGAAGATGACTTCCGGCGAGACGCGGGAGTCGGAGCATCCGATTACCATCACGTCCGGCGATTGCCCGATCTCGGCAAGCTCGCGATAGCGGTCCTGCTCCCGCGGCAACCGGCCATCGAGAAAGGCGCGATATCCGTCGAGCAAATGCTGGGGAAACGGCATGCGGCGCACTCAATCATGTCGCGTTTGCATTTGGCAACTAGCGGCGGAGAGGCATTGGCACGTAGCCTGCAAGGCCGCTACTTTGAGGCCTGATCGAGAGAGGAATGAGCCATGAATATCCGCCCTCGGCGCAGCGTGCTCTACATGCCCGGATCGAACGCGCGCGCCATGGAGAAGGCACGCGAGCTTCCCGCCGACGCTGTCATCTTCGATCTCGAGGATGCGGTGGCGCCTGATGCAAAGGCGAAAGCGCGCCAGCTGATCGTTGCGGCGCTGCAAAAAGGCGGCTTCGGCAACCGCGAGGTTCTGGTCCGCATCAACGGGCTCGATACCGCGTGGTGGCTGGACGATCTTGGCGTCGCGGCCGCGGGCCCCGACGCGATCCTGGTGCCGAAGATCTCGACGCCGCAACAGCTTCGCGACCTCGGCAAGCATCTCGTCGGCGTCAGCAAGGAGAAACACATCCGCGTCTGGGCGATGATGGAAACGCCGCTGGCGATGCTCAACGCCCGTGAGATTGCGGCGGCGGCGCTTGATCCGGAAACGCGCCTCTCGGGTTTTGTCATGGGCACCAACGATCTCGCCAAAGACACCCGCGCCCGCCTGGTGCCGGGGCGGGCGCCGATGCTGCCGTGGTTGATGCATTGCGTCGCCGCGGCGCGCGCCTACGGCATCGACATTCTCGACGGCGTCTACAATGAGCTCGGTAATGCCGAAGGTTTTGCCGCGGAGTGCCGGCAGGCGCGCGATCTCGGCTTCGATGGCAAGACGCTCATTCACCCGCAGCAGATCGCGCCCTGCAACGAAGCGTTCTCGCCGAGCGCGGACGAGGTGTCGTGGTCGCGCAAAATCATCGCCGCGTTTGAGCTGCCGGAGAACAACGGCAAAGGCGTCATTCAGGTCGATGGCCGCATGGTCGAGATCCTGCATGCCGAGATGGCGCGGCGGACGGTGTCGATCGCCGACGCCATTGCGCAGAGCCAGGCTGTGTAGGCTATTCGTTCAATCCCGCGTGAACTCCCCGCTTCCCGTGCGGCGGGTGCTAATCCGATGGGGATAGCGAGCGATGCTGCCTCAATAAAGTTCCAAAGGCGTGGTGAGGTGAGCCAAATTGCGGGGCGGCGGCTATGCGGCACCTGGTCGTATGGGGTCTGGAGTTCATCAAGCTTCTTGGCGGGCGGCGGCTTCATCCCCTGGTCGCCCAATGCCCGATCTGCCAGCAGATGGTTCGCCTTCATGTCGATCAGGCGGGCCGCCGGCACGCGATGGCACATGCGAGGTCGTTGTACGAGGGTTCCCGGTTTAGCGTGCATTACGCCGCCACGGCCAAGTGTGTCGGTTCGGGCGCCTTAAAGGTATTTCATCCTCGTCCGAACGAGCCTCAGCGATTCAAGCTGCCCAATACGCTGGTTGAAAAGTAACGGCGTACGCGTCGGCGCTTTCAAAAAGCAGGGCCTTTTAAGTCTTCAGCCGGTATCCGGTCTTGAAGATCCACCACACGATGGTCAGGCAGATTGCGAGAAAAACCAGGATCGCTCCCACACTGATACCGACCTGAACATCGGAGATGTCGAAGAAGCTCCAGCGGAATCCTGAGATCAGATAAACGATCGGGTTGAACAGCGTCACCGTGTGCCAGAACGGCGGCAGCACACTGGTCGGGTAGAAGGTGCCGCCAAGAAATGTCAGCGGCGTGATGATGAGCAGCGGCACGATTTGCAGCTTGTCGATGCTGTCGGCCCAGATGCCGAGAATAAAGCCGAGCAGGCTGAAGCTCAGCGCCGTCAGAACCAGGAAGGCGAGCATCCACAGCGGGTGCACGATGTGCATTGGCACGAACAACGCCGACGTTGCCAGAATGATGATGCCGAGCAGGATCGATTTGCTGGCGGCGGCGCCGACATAGCCGAGCACGATCTCGAACGCCGAGGCCGGCGCGGAAAGGATCTCATAGATCGTTCCGGAGAAGCGGGGAAAGTAAATGCCGATGGCGGCATTGCTGACGCTTTGCGTGAGCAGCATCAGCATCATCAGGCCGGGCACGATGAAGGCGCCATAGCTGACGCCCTCGATCGCGGTGATGCGCGAGCCGAAGGCGGCGCCAAAGACCACGAAATAGAGCGAGGTCGAGATCACCGGCGAGACGATGCTCTGCAGCCAGGTGCGCCGGGTGCGCGCCATCTCGAACCGGTAGATCGCGCCGACAGCATGAAGGTTCATTACTGCTGCCTCACCAGGCCGACGAAGATCTCTTCCAGCGAGCGTTCCGTCGTAACCAGATCCTTGAACTGCAATCCCGCGCTCCGCAGGTCATCGAGAAGGTCGGTGACGCCGGTGTGCTGCCGCTGCGTGTCGTAGGTGTAGACGAGCCTGCTGCCGTCACCGGCAAGCGTCAGATGATGTTTGGCGAGCTCAGCCGGCACTGCCGCGATCGGCTCCCGTAGCTCCAGCATCAGCGTTTTCTGGCCGAGCTTGCGCATCAGCTCGGCCTTGTCCTCGACCAGGATGATCTCGCCGTTGTTGATTACGCCGACGCGGTCAGCCATCAGCTCGGCTTCTTCGATGTAGTGGGTGGTGAGGATGATGGTCACGCCAGACGCGCGTAACGCTCGCAGCATCTCCCACATGTCCTTGCGCAATTCGACATCGACGCCGGCGGTGGGCTCATCGAGGAACAGGATGCGCGGCTCATGCGACAACGCCTTGGCGATCATCAGGCGGCGCTTCATGCCGCCGGAAAGCGTTGCGATTCTGTTGTCCTTTTTGTCCCACAGCGACAGGTCTTTCAGCACTTTTTGGATGTAAGCGGGATACGGCGCCTTGCCGAACAGCCCACGGCTGAACGACACCGTCGACCACACCGTCGAAAACATATCGGTCGAAAGCTCCTGCGGCACCAGGCCGATCAGCGAGCGGGTGATACGGTAATCGGCGATGATGTCATGCCCGTCGACCATGATGCTGCCGTTCGACGCATTGACGATGCCGCAGATGATGCCGATCAGCGTGGTCTTGCCGGCGCCATTCGGCCCTAGCAGCGCGAAAATCTCGCCGTGGCGGATTTCAAGGCTGACGTCCTTGAGCGCCTGGAAGCCGGAAGCGTAGGTTTTGTTGAGATGCGAAACGGAAATGGCGGAGGTCATTGCGCTGTCTCGGCGTCATCACCAGGCTTGACCCGGTGATCCATCTAACTTGTGCAGGAAGAAAGATGGATTGCCGGACCGAGTCCGGCAATGACGAGCCAGTGAATCGTTTGCGGTTTCGTCACAACCAAGGCCGGGCGGCCCTGGATTTCTGTTCGAAGCTGCCGATCTTGTCGTTCTTGACCATCGTGAGCCCGATGTCGTCGAGCCCATTGAGCAGGCAGTCCTTGCGATGCGGATCGATCTCGAACTTTACGACGCCGCCGTCGGGGCCGCGGATTTCCTGCTTGGCGAGGTCGATCGTCAGCGTCGCGTTGGCGCCGCGCTCGGCGTCGTCGAACAGCTTCTCCAGGTCTTCCGGTGAAACCTGCACCGGCAGCACGCCGTTCTTGAAACAATTGTTGTAGAAAATGTCGCCGAATGACGTCGAAATCACGCAGGTGATGCCGAAATCCTTGAGCGCCCAGGGTGCGTGCTCGCGCGAGGAGCCGCAGCCGAAATTGTCGCCCGCGACCAGTATCTTTGCCTTGCGATAGGCCGGTTTGTTGAGCACGAAATCCGGGTTCTCGCTGCCATCGTCGCGAAAGCGCTTTTCCGAGAACAGGCCGCTGGCGAGCCCGGTGCGCTTGATGGTCTTCAGGTATTGCTTGGGGATGATCATGTCGGTGTCGACATTGATCATCTTCAGCGGCGCCGCGACGCCTTCAAGCACGGTGAACTTTTCCATTGTCTCGATCCTGCGCGAAGCGCCTCTGTAGCCCGCTAAATGGCGTGGCTCCGGGCGCGGGTCAACCCTGGGCCGCTACGGCAGTTTTTGCGGTTTCTTCGGCGAACTTCGACTCGCGGTCGAGCGTACACACCTGGATGTGGTACTCAGTGTAGTACTTCTGGCGCGCCAGCCTCTGTGCCGCGAGATGCTCGGGGTTGGTACGCCAGGCGCGCATACCTTCCGCGTGCTCGAACTCGACGATCGTTACCCGCTCGCCGTCGTCGGCAAAAAAGCCTTTGTGCGAAACATAACCCGGCATGGTTTCGGCGATCGCGGCCATGCGATCGACCAAGGCAACGTATTCGTCTTGAACTCCCGGCCTCAGGCGGGAGCGAAACACCGTCACAATCATGGCATTGCTCCACGTTTCGAGCCCAAACGGCTCGCGTTCTGTCTAGCACGCTCATCGCGGACCAGTCAGCGCAAGTGAGCCGTGCCCTGCTGGGTTTCGCTCTTTGGCAAGCCGCCAAGTGCGTTGACCCAGGGCTGCGCCGAGCGCGCCCAAATTTGTTGCTTGGGAGGCAGTTGATCGCGCTGACGCAAAATGCCGACTCGCAGCATGTATGAATCCTTCGGGCCTTCGCCGGGTGTCGTCGAGTAGATCGGCGAGCCGCATTTCGGGCAGAACGCCTGCGTTCGCCGGTTGCCACTCTCCGCGACTTTTTCATAGAGCGTTGGCTGCCCCGTCATCTTGAAGGCATTCCCCGGCGTTGGAACGGAGATGCGAAACGCTGAGCCGGTGCCGGACTGGCAATCGGTGCAGTTGCAGATCGTGACTTTCGCGGGATCAACTTCGGCTTCGACCGTGATGAAGCCGCAATGGCAACGACCGTCGACTTTCATGAGAAAACTCCCTTGGTTTCTTCCGCCATTTCTTCAATGGCGGCCATGTCGGCGTCCGAAAGGCCGAAATGATGTCCGATTTCGTGGACCAGCACGTGCCTGACGATCGCACCGAGCGTTTCGTCATGCTCGGCCCAATAATCGAGAATCGGCCGGCGATAGAGCCAGATCATATTCGGCATCTGCATCGGCGCGCCCTCGCTGCGGAACGGCAGGCCGACGCCCTGGAACAGGCCGAGCAGATCGAACTCGCTCTCGGCGTGCATTTGATCGAGCACCTCGTCGGTCGGAAAATCGTCGACCTGGATAACCAGATCGACGCACAAGTCGCGAAACCGATGCGGCAAATGTCGAAAGACTTCGCCGGCGATGACTTCGAGCTCGGCGAGGGAAGGCGCCTTCAATTGCCGCCAGGCCAGCGGATCGGATAATGGATCGGCCATGCGGGTGTTGTAGAGCGTTTCACCCTCGCTGAAAACGCGCCGGCCATGATTGACGGACGGGTCGCTATGCGGGACGCTCAAAGCGGGCAGGGGCGGGGAACGGAGCGAAACGACTATGCATGCAAGTTCGCTCAACGCCGTCGCCGGCATAGCGCTGCTGTTGTTCGTGGCAGCGCCCGCGCTAGCGCAAATGCCGCCGGCGACCGGAGCCGGCCCCTCGGCCACGCCGCCCGGCGGGTCACCGCGCATCGAGGTCAATCCGCGGCGCTTGCTCTACCGGCGCTGCACCAGTTGGTACGTCGTGCAATACCGGCCCAGCGGGCGAGTGCTGTTCCCGGAAAAGCATTGCTGGTGGGTGCGCGGGTAAAAACCGAACGTTTCAGGGGGCACTCACAAACGCATCGGTGAGCAAATTAGGAAGAAACTGACACGATGCGGACATCGCCAGCTTTTCAGCGATCCGCGGACATCGCGAAATCGCCGCCAATGACCCCAAGCCGGACATGGGCCTTGGTAAAAAGCAGTTTTCCCAGGTGGCTGCAGGCAATGTAACCAGATTATCACAACCCCTGAGATTCGCCGCGTCCTGCGGGATCCTCGATTGGTCTGGGTCCATTCGCCAGCTATTCTACTGTCGGCGTTTAATGGGGGGGTCAATTATGCGCCATTTTTCCATTGCGCTAGTCGCTGTCGTATCGACCATCGCTATAACAGAGATAGCGTCGGCTGCTGATATGCCGATACCAATCAAGGGGCCAGCTCCTATCGCGGCCCCAGCCTTTAACTGGACCGGTTTTTATGTCGGCGCTCAGGCCGGTTACGGATTTGGCGAAACATCGAGTTCATTTTCTGGCTTCGATGCCGGTGATACTCCGCCATCGGTCTCACCCGATGGTGGTGGCATCGTGCTTGGTGGCCAGGCTGGGTACAATTATCAGTTCGGGATTTTGGTAGCGGGCGTAGAGGCAGATATTGCGTACGCACACTTCCGGGGAAGTGCCAGTTCGGTGAGCGTAAACGGTGTCACGCAACCAACAGAGCAAGACATCAACTGGTTGGGCACAGTACGTGCGCGCCTTGGCGTTCTTCCCACGGACAGACTGCTTGTGTTCGCGACCGGTGGTGTAGCATTCGGCGGTGTAGGGGTATCAAGTAGCTTAGGCCCAAGTGGCGGCACTTGCGCCATAAGTTCTTGTGGAAGCGGCTCAGCCTCGGCCACGAATACAGGTGGGGCGGTTGGCGGCGGCTTAGAATACGCTGTGTCAAATAACATCACGTTTAAGGCCGAATATCTTTTCGTAGACCTTGGCAGCCTGTCACTGACTTATCCGATAACTTTGGCAGTAAGCCAAAGCATGACAACTTCCAATTTCAGGGCGAGCATCGCCCGCGTCGGTCTGAACTATAAATTCTGATCCCATTCTCCAGTCGCGACTAAGCCCCTGACATATTCACGGGGCCTTTCACGGCGATAGCGGCGCTTGCCAATTGCTTCTGAGCGCGATCTTTTCGACATTGAGCGCGATGTCCGAGTTGAGTCCCCATGCGCACAAAAAATCAGACAGGAACTGGCGGCTAGCCCACCGCGCTCAGTGCCATTCGCGCACGTCGACAAAATGTCCGGCAATCGCGGCGGCAGCGGCCATTGCCGGCGAGACGAGATGGGTGCGGCCCTTATAGCCTTGGCGGCCCTCGAAGTTGCGGTTCGAGGTTGAGGCGCAGCGCTGGCCCGGCGCCAGTTTGTCCGGGTTCATCGCCAGACACATCGAGCAGCCCGGCTCGCGCCATTCGAAGCCGGCCTTGAGGAAAATCTTGTCCAGTCCCTCGGCCTCGGCTTGCTCTTTCACCAGTCCGGAGCCGGGAACGATCATGGCGCCGACATTGGCGCTGACCTTCTTGCCGTCGACGACGCGAGCGGCAGCGCGCAAATCCTCAATTCGTCCGTTGGTGCAGGAGCCGATGAAGACGCGATCAATGGCGATCTCGGCGATCTTCTCGCCGCCCTGCAATCCCATATAGGCCAGCGAGCGTTCCGCGGCCTCGCGCTTGTTGGCGTCGACGATGTCTTCCAGGCGCGGCACGCGCCCGGTGATGGAGATGACCTGCTCGGGACTTGTCCCCCACGTCACCAGCGGCGGCAGCATGGCGGCGTCGAGTTTGATCTCGCGATCGAAATGCGCGCCGTCGTCGGAGCGGAGCGTTTCCCAATAGCGCATCGCCTCGTCCCAGGCTTTGCCCTTCGGCGACCGCGGACGATCTTTCAGATATTCATAGGCCTTCTCGTCCGGCGCGATGAAGCCGGACTTGGCGCCGCCTTCGACCGACATGTTGCAGACCGTCATGCGGCCTTCCATCGACAGCGCGCGAATGGCTTCGCCTGCGTATTCGAGCGCGTAGCCGGTGCCGCCGGCGGTGCCGATCTCGCCGATGATGGCGAGGATGATGTCTTTTGCGGTGACGCCTTCCGGCAGCTTGCCGTCGACGACCGCACGCATGTTTTTCGATTTCTTCTGGATCAGCGCCTGCGTCGCCAGCACGTGCTCGACCTCGGAGGTGCCGATGCCGATCGAGAGCGTGCCGAAAGCGCCGTGCGTGCCGGTGTGGCTGTCGCCGCAGACCAGCGTCACACCCGGCAGCGTAAAGCCCTGCTCCGGGCCGATGATGTGAACGATGCCCTGGCGCTTATCGAACTCGTTGAAATATTCCAGACCGAACAACTTGGCGTTCTCCGCGAGGTAGGCGATCTGCGCTTCGCTCTCGGGGTCGGGATTTTTCTGCCGCCGGTCGGTGGTCGGCACGTTGTGGTCGACGACGCACAGCGTCTTCTCCGGCGCGCGCACCTTGCGCCCGGACAGCCGCAGTCCCTCAAACGCCTGCGGGCTCGTCACCTCGTGCACGAGGTGGCGGTCGATATAGATCAGACTGGTCCCGTCGGCCCCTTCGTCGACGAGGTGGTCGTCCCAGATTTTATCGTAGAGGGTGCGCGGGTTGGCCATCGTCAAGAAACTCCAGCAACGATGTGGAGCATATAGTCACGATACAAGCTTGATATTACTTCGCGGCTTTGGCTTTTGCTTCGGCAGCGGCTTCGTTTTGCGCGCTGTGATCTTGCCGCTCGACGATGCGCGCCGACTTGCCGCGGCGCCCGCGCAGATAATAAAGCTTGGCGCGGCGGACCTGTCCGCGGCGCACCACCTTGATCGAGTCGATCATCGGCGAAAAGACCGGGAACACGCGCTCGACGCCCTCGCCGTAGGAAATCTTCCGCACGGTGAAATTCTCATTCAGCCCGGCTCCGGCGCGCCCGATGCAGACGCCTTCATAGGCTTGCACGCGGGTGCGCTCGCCTTCGATGATCTTGACGTTTACCACCAGCGTATCGCCCGGCTGAAATTCGGGGATTTCCCTGCCGGCGGAAAGCTTCGCCATCTGCTCGTTTTCGATTTCTTTGATCAGGTTCATGGCAATTCTCCAACGGCTGCGCATCGGCTGCGCTGCGGCGCGATTTCGGCCGGGCTTAAACGGGTTGGCGCAGCTTCTACGCTACCGCGCCGGATTTGTCACCTTCTCGTCACCCCGTATGCGACCCGGTCCGAAAGCGCCGTAAATAGGCCGCCCAAAGGTCCGGCCGACGTTCGCGGGTCAGGCGTTCAGCCTCGGATCGCCGCCAGGCGGCGATCTTGCCGTGATCGCCCGACAGCAGCACTTCGGGGATCGCCCGGCCTTCCCAGCTCTGTGGCCGGGTGAAGTGCGGATATTCCAGAAGCCCCTCGGTAAAGCTCTCCTCGGCGCTTGAGGCGGCCGTGCCCATAACGCCCGGAAGGAGCCGCACACAGGCATCGATCAGCACCATCGCCGCGATCTCGCCGCCGGAGAGCACATAGTCCCCGACCGAGACTTCCTCGAGGGCGCGGGCTGCGATGACCCGCTCATCGACGCCTTCGAACCGGCCGGAAACCACCACCACGCCGGTCCCGCGGGCGAGCGCTTCCACCCGCGATTGAGTTAATGGCGTTCCCCGCGGCGAGAGGAAGAGCCGCGGGCGTTGATCCGTTGCCGCCGCATCGATGGCGCGGCTCAATACGTCGGCCTTCATCACCATGCCGGGGCCGCCGCCGGCAGGGGTGTCGTCTACGGTGCGATGTTTGTCAGTGGCGAAGGCGCGGATGTCGACGACATCGAGCGACCAGGCGCCCGACGCCATGGCCTTGCCTGCGAGGCTTGCGCCCAAAGGTCCCGGAAAAACATCCGGAAAGATGGTCAGCACGCTTGCGCGCCACATCTTATCCTCGCGGCGAAATGACAATCCGCCCGGCAACAACGTCGACGATCGGAACGTGGGCCTCATCGAACGGGATGAGTTCGGTTTTTCCACCAGTGTCGGGTTGCACCTCGATCATGTCGCCGGCGCCAAAATTATGGACGGCGATGACCGTTCCGAGACTTTCGCCCGCCGGATCGAGCACCGCGAGGCCGATCAGGTCGGCGTGATAGAACTCGTCGGGCTTCTCCGGCTCCGGCAAGCGTTCACGTGGCACGTAGAGTTTGACCGTGCTCAGTTGTTCGGCGGCGTTGCGGTCGCAAACCCCTGAGAGCCTCGCCACGAAATGATCCTTGGCCGGCCGCATGGCTTCGATTTCGAAAATGCGGCCGTCCTCGGTTTCGAGCGGGCCATAGCTGGCGATGGCTTGCGGGTCGGAGGTGAACGAGCGGAGCCGAACTTCCCCGCGCACGCCGTGAGCGGCGCCGATTTGCCCAAGGCAAACCCGAGCACCGCGGGCGGCGCCGGCCATCGCGCGCGCCGGCTAGGCCGCCGGCGGAGCGGCGGCGGCAGGAGCAGCGCTCGCCGCAGCTTTGGCGGCTTCTTCCCTGGCCTTGCGCTCTTTGCGCGGAACCGCCTTCTCCGGATTGTTGCGCTTCTCACGCTTCATGACGCCTGCTGCGTCGAGAAAGCGCATCACGCGGTCGGAGGGCTGCGCGCCCTTGGCGACCCAGGCCTTGACCTTGTCCATGTCGAGCTTCAGCCGGTCGGTATTGTCCTTCGGCAACAGCGGATTGAAAAAGCCGAGGCGTTCGATGAAGCGGCCATCGCGCGGCGCGCGGCTGTCGGCAACGACCACGTGATAGAACGGCCGCTTCTTGGTTCCGGCGCGGGCCATGCGGATAACAACTGACATATTCGTTTTCCTTTGTTGAGCGAGTTAGTGAGTTTGGGTGACCAGAACGCGGCCTTTGGCGCCGACCGCGGTTTCGCCGTTCTCCTTGCGAATGCGGCCGCGCAGATCGATGACTTCGCCGTTGAGGCGCTCGCTATGTTTGACTGACACGACCAGCCATTCGAGCGTGATCGTTTCGTCAGCGTAAATCGGCCGCCGGAAGCGAACCCAGAATTCCAATCCGAGCATCGCGCCGCGCTCGGAGAAATGCGAAGCGGTCAGCGCCAACAGATGCGCCGTCGTCTGCGGCCCGCTTGCGATCAAACGGCCAAAGCGTGATTGCGCCGCCAGCTCGGCGTCGTGATGCACAGGGTTGGTGTCGCCGACTGAATTGGCGAACGCACTGACCGTGCCCGGATCAAACGAAACCTGAGCAGAAAAACGCTCGTGCGGCAGCGTCTGCATCATTTCTTCTTTCCGAAACCGGGAAACCCCGGCGGCAGCCCGCCGGGAAGCTTCGGACCAAGTCCGGGAAGTCCACTTGGCAGGCCACCGGGGAGACCGGGAAAATTTGGCGGCAACCCGCCGCCGCCACCTGGCATTCCCGCCGGTAAACCGCCCGGCATTTTCGCCGCAAGTTTCGCCATTTCTTCCGTGCTCGGCATGCCGCCGCCGCCAAGACCGAGCATGTTGGCAAGTCCCGCCATGGGGCCGCGCTTGCCGCCGCCCATCGCCTTCATCACGTCGGCCATGGTGCGGTGCATTTTCAGGAGCCGATTGATGTCCTCGGGCTTCGTGCCCGAGCCGGCGGCGATGCGGCGTTTGCGGCTTGCTTTCAACACGTCCGGATTGCGCCGCTCCCGCGGCGTCATGGAATCGATAATCGCCATTTGCCGCTTGAGCAGTTTCTCATCGAGATTACGCTCGGCGAGCTGGTTCTTGATCTTGGCGACGCCGGGCAGCATCGCCATCAGCCCGCTCATCCCGCCCATGTTTTGCATTTGCGTGAGCTGTTCGCGCAGGTCGGAGAGATCGAAGGCGCCCTTGCGCATTCGCTCGACCGCGCGCGCTGCCTTCTCCGCGTCGATGGTCGTGCGCGCCTTTTCGACCAGGGCAACAATATCGCCCATGCCGAGAATGCGGCCGGCAATTCGGGCGGGATCGAAATCTTCCAGCGCGTCGAGTTTTTCGCCGGTGCCGATCAGCTTGATCGGCTGGCCGGTGACCGCGCGCATCGATAACGCCGCGCCGCCGCGGCCGTCGCCGTCGACGCGCGTGAGTACGATGCCGGTGAGGCCGACGCGTTCGTTGAAGCTTCGCGCCAGATTAACTGCGTCCTGCCCGGTCAGCGCATCGGCGACCAACAGCACTTCGTGCGGAGAAGCCGCGCGCCGCACTTCCGCGGCCTCGTTCATCATCGCCTCGTCGAGGGTGATGCGGCCGGCGGTGTCGAGCAGCACCACGTCATAGCCGCCGAGCCGGCCCGCCTGCAGCGCGCGCGTTGCGATCTGAACCGGCGTCTGTCCGACGACGACCGGCAAGGTATCGACGCTGACCTGGCGGCCGAGGATCGCGAGTTGCTCCATCGCCGCCGGGCGGCGGGTGTCGAGCGAGGCCATTAGCACTTTGCGCTTTTGCGTTTCCGCAAGGCGCTTGGCGACTTTTGCAGTGGTCGTGGTTTTGCCCGAGCCCTGCAATCCCACCATCATGATGGCGACCGGCGCTGGCGCATTGAGATCGATCGGCTGGGCCTCCGCGCCCAATGTTTCGATGAGCTGATCGTGGACGATCTTCACAACCATCTGGCCGGGCGTGACCGACTTGATGATCGCAACCCCGACCGCGCGCTTCTTTGCTTCCTCGGTGAAGGCGCGCGCGACATCGAGCGCCACGTCGGCCTCGATCAGCGCGCGCTGCACTTCTTGTAAAGCCGCCTCGACGTCCGCTTCCGACAGCGCGCCGCGCCGCGTCAGCCGGTCGAGGACTGCATTCAAACGCTCGGAAAGACTGTCGAACATTCGCCGTTCCTTGTTCTTATCACTGCCGTTCTAAACCTCGGCAACGACAAGAGCGCCCGAGGGCGCATCGCGCTGTCGGGCGGTAGCCTCCGGTCTCACGGGCCGGTCGGCATTTACTAACTTTGGTTCTCTTGCGAGAGCGGGCGGAAAATAGGTGCACACCCGGCTTTCGTCAACCGTGGCATGATAGCCGCCGCCACTGCCAAAGTCCTACCTATATAAACCCTCCAAACGTCGCGCTATTACAACGGTCCAACCTCCGATCATTTCGACGGCGAGCGCTTCTTCGACCGGCGCAGCCCGCCACCGCGAGGCCAGCCCGATCTGCTGCGCTGGATGGTCGACCGCTATTGGCGTGGCAAGAGAGCCAAGTGGCCGGCCTGGGCGCCGTCGCCCTATGCCGACCATCCGCCCGCAACGGTCGAAGGCGCCGGGTGGCGCATTTCCTATATCGGCCATGCGAGCTTCCTCATTCAAACTGCGGGTCTGAATTTGTTGCTCGACCCGGTTTGGTCGAAGCGCGCCTCGCCGTTCCGCTTTGTCGGGCCCAAACGGGTTAACGATCCCGGTGTGGCATTTGCAAAACTGCCGCCGATCCACGCCGTTGTGGTCTCGCATGGCCACTATGATCACCTCGACGTTGCGACTTTGTCGCGGCTTGCAGCCGCCCATCGTCCGCGCGTCATCACGCCGCTCGGCAACGACGTCATCATGCGCAATCACGATGCCGGCATTGCCGCGGAAGCCTATGACTGGGGCGATCGGGTCGAACTCAGCGCCGGCGTTGCCGTGACGCTGCTGCCGGCGCGGCATTGGTCCGCGCGCAGTCTGTCCGACCGCAACATGTCGCTGTGGGCGTCGATGGTGATCGAGACGCCGGGCGGACGGATCTATTTCGTCGCCGATTCCGGCTATGACGATGGCCGTCATTTCCGCGAGGCGCGCGAACGCCACGGACCATTCAGGCTCGCCATTTTGCCGATCGGCGCGTATGAGCCGCGCTGGTTCATGCGCGACCAGCACATGAATCCGGCCGAGTCGGTGCAAGCGTTGACCGATTGTGGCGCAGAACTCGCGCTCGCTCACCACTTCGGCACGTTTCAGCTCACCGACGAAGCGATTGATGCGCCGCTCAGCGCGCTTGCCGACGCTTTGGAGAGTGCAGCAATTCCTCCCGAGCGCTTCCGCACCTTGCGGCCCGGGGAGGTGTGGGAGCTTTAATAGCGCGGCGCTGCATGTGCGCCCTCTCCCCTTGCGGGAGAGGGCGCGATTATTTGATCAACACCAGAACGTTGACGACGAGATGATCCTCGCTGGTGGACAGAGGATCGGTGACATATTGCTCGATGAACATGTCCTTGGCTTCGAGTTGCCGCTCGTCGAGATAATTGGTGATTGCCTCGTAGGTGTTGTCCAATCCGTCATACGATCCGTGATGGACAAATTTGAGCGCGCGGCCTTCCGGCGACGTGCCGACGCCGACGTCGCCGCGCGGTGGCGTCTTCGGCGCCTCGGTGAGCGGGATAGCCGCCTGAAACTGAAAGCCGGTATCGTCGGTCGACGTGAAGATGGTCATCGGCTCGCCGTCGGCCTTGAGATTTTCCTTGGCGATATAGGCTTTGAGCGTCTTCAGCGAGCCGGTAATCGTCTTGAACGCCGTATCCCAGTTTCCGGTGCCCTTCACGTACACGATCGGCTTGGCAGTGAGCGTCGTTTCCTCGCCGAACGGATCGCCCGGCGCTGTGGTGGTTGGGGCGGCGGAGGGCGCGGGAGCGGTATCCGGTTTGGCAGGAGCGGCGGGCGCTGCCGGTGTCGATGTTTGCGCTCGGGAAGGCTGCGGCTCGGCAAAGGAGATGGCCGTGGCCGCCATACCGATGCAAAGGGCGAAGCGGAGGAACATCAAAGACTCCCGTATGTGAGCCGGCGATCCCGATGGGTGCCGTCTCTCTGTTTCTCAATTATAGATAATTTTACTACGACACCCCACGGCCACCGCCCCGAACGAAATCGTGCCACTGGCGTCCGACACCCAAGCCCTCATATAAGTCGCTTACATTCGGGCATAATCATGAGCGCGCTGGCGAACTGCGATTTCGTCAAGATGAACGGTCTCGGCAACGAGATTGTGATCGTCGATCTGCGGCGAGCACCGAGCCCGATCGAAGCGGATGAAGCGCGCGTAGCGGCGCGCCAGGAGCCGTTCGACCAACTGATGGCGCTCTATCCGTCGCGTGGCGGCGCCGACGCGTCAATACGGATTTATAACAGCGACGGATCGGAGGCCGGCGCTTGCGGCAACGGCATGCGTTGCGTCGCTTCACTTGTCAGCGCCGAGACCGGCAAATCTCGGCTCAACTTCGATACCACATCGGGCCTCGTCTCCTGTTGGCGCGCAGATGAAGGTTTGTTCACTGTCGACATGGGTGCGCCCCGCTTTCGCTGGAACGAAATTCCGTTGGCCAGGGAAATGCCGGACACGCGCGCGATCGACTTTCAGTTCGGACCGCGCGGTGCACCGCTCTTGAGCTCGCCTTCGGTCGTGAACATGGGCAATCCGCATGTGATCTTCTGGGTGGAAAAGCCGCAATCCTATGACCTGGCGAAGATCGGCCCGCAGATCGAACACGATCCGCTGTTTCCGGAGCGCGCCAACATCACGCTCGCCGCGACGCCCTCACATGATCGCGTGGCGATCCGCACCTGGGAGCGCGGCGCAGGGCTTACCAAAGCCTGCGGGTCCGCGGCCTGTGCCGCCGCCGTTGCCGCGGCGCGGCTCGGCCGTACCGGCCGCGAGGTTATCGTCACCTTGCCCGGCGGTGAGCTGGCGATCGAATGGCGCGAGAGCGACGACCACGTCTTGATGACCGGCCCGGTCGAATACGAGCGCGCCGGACGTTTCGATGCGGCCATGTTTGCCGACGCCGGGACGGCGTGAGGCAATGAGCGTCGATGTCGTCACTTTCGGCTGCCGCCTCAACGCGGCCGAATCGGAAGTGATCCGCCGCGAGGCGGAACGCGCCGGCTTAAGCGACACCGTCGTCGTCAATACCTGCGCCGTTACGGCGGAAGCGGTTCGTCAGGCGCGCCAAACCATCCGGGCGCTGCGTCGCGAGCGGCCGCAAGCAAAAATTGTCGTCACCGGCTGCGCTGCGCAAACCGAGCCGCAGACTTTTGTCGCCATGGCCGATCGCGTTCTCGGCAATACCGAGAAACTCAACGCCGCGGCGTGGGACGACGCGCGCACGGCGTTCGATGTCGGCGATGCGCCGAAGGCGGTCGTCAACGACATCATGGCGATCAAAGAAACCGCGCCGCATTTGATCGAGAGTTTCGCCGGCCGCGCCCGCGCCTTCGTCCAGGTGCAAAACGGCTGTGACCACCGCTGCACCTTCTGCATCATTCCATATGGCCGCGGCAATTCGCGCTCGGTGCCGATGGGGGCGGTGGTCGCGGACGTGCAGCGTCTGGTCGGCAACGGCTATGGCGAAGTTGTGCTGACCGGCGTCGATATCACCAGTTACGGCGCCGATCTGCCGGGTGCGCCAAAGCTCGGCACACTCGTCAGGCAAATCCTCAAGCATGTGCCTGAGTTGAAGCGGCTGCGGCTTTCGTCAATCGACTCGGTTGAGGCCGACCGCGATTTGATCGATGCATTCGCCCGCGACGAGCGGCTGATGCCACACCTGCATCTGTCGCTGCAGGCCGGCGACGATTTGATCCTCAAACGCATGAAGCGCCGCCACACGCGCAACGACGCGATCGCATTCTGCGACGCCTTGCGCAGGCTGCGGCCGGACATTGTGTTCGGCGCCGATATCATCGCCGGGTTTCCGACCGAGACCGAGGCGATGTTCCAAAACTCGCTCGGCCTGGTCGATGCGTGCGGGCTGACGCACCTGCACGTCTTTCCGTTCTCGGCGCGGGCCGGAACGCCGGCCGCGCGCATGCCGCAGCTTTCCCGTACTATCGTCAAAGAGCGTGCGCGGCGTTTACGCGAGCGCGGCGCGATGGCGCTGCGGCGGCATCTGGATGCTGAGATTGGCACCATGCGGCGGGTGTTGGTGGAGTCGCGGACACAAGGGCGTACTGAGCAGTTCACGCAAGTCTCGCTCGGGACGCAGGCCGAGCCTGGCGCGATCGCCGAACTAAAAATCATCGGACACGACGGCAAACGATTGCTGGCGTCGTGACGGCCGCGTCATTCGGCGGCCTGAATATCAGACTCACTTGCCCAGCCACACTCCGCCAAGGTCGCTCGCATGTGCGCCGGCACCGGCGCGCTGACGTGGATCGGCGCGCGGTTTTTGTACAACGGCACGACGATTTCGCGGGCATGCAGATGCAGCATCGGGCCGCCGGCGCGCGGCGCGGTGCCGTAGATCGCGTCGCCCAAGATCGGCCAGCCCATTTCGGCGCAATGGACGCGGAGCTGATGGGTGCGCCCGGTCAGTGGCTCAAGCGCAAGCCACGTCCGTGCTTTACCCTCCCCTGGAGGGGGAGGGTCGACGGCGCGCGTAAGCGGGGCGTGGGGGTAGGGTGATACGGTGAGGCCGCTCACCCCCACCCGCCCGCCTTCGCGCCGCGCGCTTCGGCCGGCGACCTCCCCCCTCCAGGGGGAGGTGAGTTCAGTGCGCCCGAGGACCTTCCATCGCGTCACCGCCGGCTGGCCCTGTTGTGGATCGTGTTTCATCCACCAGCCGCGCGTCGCGTCGAGGCGGCCGAGCGGAAGCTCGATCGTCCCCTCGTCAGTTTCAGGCGACCCCTCGACCACGGCCCAGTACGTTTTGTCGATCGCGCCGGACTTGAACAGCTTGCCGAGCTGCGCCAGCGCCTTGCGATGGCGGCCGAGCACGAGGCAGCCGGACGTATCGCGGTCAAGCCGATGCGCCAGCGCTGGCGCGCGCGGCAGCCCGAAGCGTAACGCGTCGAAATGGTCTTCCAGGCTTTCGCCGCCTTTGGGGCCGCGATGCACGGCGAAGCCCGGCGGTTTGTCGAGCACCAGCATCAGCCCGTCGCGATAAAGAAGCCGCGACACCATCTGTTCGGGGGTCATGGTTGCGTACCTTGGAGGAACCGCTATCACGAGCGCTGCAGCAGCGACAGCATTAGTGAAATGAACGACACCGCGACACAAACAAAGCGCAATTGGTGGCAGCGCCTTACCGGCGGGCTCAAGCGCACATCGTCGGCGCTTGGCAGCGCAATCTCAGACCTTGTTGTCAAGCGCAAGCTCGATGCCGCGACCATTGCCGAGATCAAAGACGTGCTGATCCGGGCTGATCTTGGTCTCGATACCGCGGAGCGCATCGGCGCCGCGCTCGGCCAGAGCCGCTATGCGGCGGAGATTTCACCCGAAGAGGTCAAAGCGGTGGTCGCTGCGGAAATCGAGACGGCGCTCACTCCCGTCGCGCGGCCGCTGGTGATCGATACTGCGAACAAGCCCTTCGTTATCCTCGTCGCCGGCGTCAACGGTTCCGGCAAGACCACGACGATCGGCAAACTGGCGGCAAAGTTCCGCGCCGAAGGACGCAGCGTGATGCTTGCGGCCGGCGATACGTTTCGCGCCGCCGCCATCGAGCAACTGAAAATCTGGGGTGAGCGGACCGGCGCGCCGGTGATCGCGCGCGAAGCCGGAGCCGATGCCGCGGGACTAGCGTTTGATGCCGTACGTGCAGCGAAAGAGGCCGGTGTCGATGTTCTCCTGATCGATACCGCCGGCCGGTTGCAGAACCGTACCGAATTGATGAACGAGCTGGAAAAGATCGTGCGGGTGATCAAGAAAGTCGATCCGTCCGCGCCGCACGCAGTGCTGCTGGTGCTTGACGCCACCGTCGGCCAGAACGCGCTCTCGCAGGTCGAGCTTTTCCGCAAAGCCGTCGGCGTCACCGGCCTGGTCATGACCAAGCTTGACGGCACCGCTCGCGGCGGCATCCTGGTCGCGATCGCGGCGAAATTTTCCGTACCCGTGCACTTCATCGGCGTCGGCGAAAGCGTCGACGACCTGGCGCCGTTCTCGGCGCGAGATTTTGCCCGCGCCATGGCCGGCCTCGATGCATAGTTGTAGACGCAATATTGAAGGCGCAGGCGCGCCGCGCTACACAGCTCAAACATGACTGCAACGACCAAACCGCAGCTCAATCCGCTCCTCAAGCTCGCCTTCGATCTTGGGCCGCTAGTGCTGTTTTTCTTCGCCAATTCCCGCTACGGGATTTTTGTCGCGACCGGCACGTTCATGGTTGCGGTGCTCGCGGCGCTAGCGGCTTCCTATGTGCTGACGCGCCAGCTGCCGATCATGCCGGTGGTGACCGCCGTGATTGTATTAGTGTTCGGCGGCCTGACGCTCATCCTGCACAACGACCTGTTCATCAAAATCAAGCCGACGATCCTCTACGCGCTGTTCGGCGCAGTGCTGCTCGGCGGACTTTTTTTCGGCAAATCGTTTCTCGGCGTCATATTCAATTCGCTGTTCCATCTCACCGATGAAGGCTGGCGCAAGCTGACGGTGCGCTGGGCGATTTTCTTTTTCGTGCTGGCGGTGCTCAACGAGATCGTGTGGCGCAACACCTCGACCAATGTTTGGGTGGACTTCAAGGTGTTCGGCTTTCTGCCGCTGACCTTCTTGTTTGGCGCGCTGCAATATCCGCTGTTGAGGAAATACGCCGTCGAGCCGGCGGAGTAAGCCCGTCATTTCGGATCGCTACGCTCGGCCTGGGAATGACGGACTAAGACCCCGCCGCCAACGCTTTCTCAATCTCGGGCTTGAGCACTGTGTTTAAGTTGTCGGGCGTGATCGGTCCGACCAGCTTGTAGGCGATGCGAGCGTCGCGGCCGACGATAAACGTCTCTGGCACACCGTAAACGCCCCATTCGATTGCGGCGCGGCCCGAGCGATCCGCGCCGGCCGCGGCGAACGGATTGCCGTAGCGGCCGAGGAAGCGGCGAGCATTATCCGGCTGGTCCTTGTAGTTGATGCCGACAATGCGCACGCGGCTGTCGCCGGAAAGCCGCATCAGTAGCGGCGCCTCGTCGTGGCAGGGCACGCACCAGGACGCCCAGACGTTGACGACGGTGACCGCGCCTTTGAAGCTCGCCGGATCGAGCCCGGGTACGGCTGCGCCGTTGCGATCGAGCCCCGCGACCGGCGGCAAATCGGTTTGCGGCGCCGGATGGCCGATCAGGGCCGAAGGGATGCGCGAGGGATCGCCGGCATAGAGCCGGATCAGGAACAGCAGAACCAGTCCGAGGAAAACGAGCAGCGGCACCAGCACGAGGAGGCGCCGGCGTCCGACATGCGCGTTTTCTGTCGCGGCGTCGGTCACGCGTCCTCCTTTGCTTTTTCCATCGTCGGCCCGGTGCGCCCCGCCGCGGAGCGCCGCGTAAAGCCGCGCTTCTCGAGGTCCGCGAGTTTGCGCAATTGCGCGCGGTAGTCGAGCAGCACCCAACCGATGAGAGAGCCTACGATCACAATGGCGGCCGCGTAGGCGGCGACGATGAAGTCCATGTGATTGCTCGCCTGCATCGTCAGCTCGCCGCGTTGGCCTGCATGAGCCGCAGCGTCCGGACGCGGCGGCGCAGGATTTCGTTGCGCATGGCGGCGAGAAGCAGCGTGAAGAACAACAACGTGAACGCAATCGCCATGATCAACAGCGGGATCAGGATCGACGGATCAATGGTCGGCGCGCCGAGGCGAAACACCGACGCCGGCTGATGCAAGGTGTTCCACCAGTCGACCGAGAATTTGATAATCGGCAAATCGATCGCGCCGACCAGCGTCAGGATCGCTGCGGCGCGCGCCGCGCGCGAAGGATCCTCGACCGTACGCCACAACGCGATCACGCCGAGATAAAGCAGAAACAGTACGAGCACCGAGGTAAGCCGTGCATCCCACACCCAGTAAGTGCCCCACATCGGGCGTCCCCACAGTGAGCCGGTGACGAGACACATCAGGGTGAAGGCGGCGCCGATCGGCGCTGCCGCCTTCGCCGTGACATCGGCGAGCGGGTGACGCCAGACCAGGGTGCCGAGCGCGGCCACCGTCATCACGCCCCATGCAAGCATGCCGAGCCAGGCGCCGGGGACGTGAAGAAACATGATCTTGACGGTCGCGCCCTGTTGATAGTCGTCGGGCGAGATTGCTGCCTGATTGATGCCGAACGCAAACACGATCACCGTCAGGCCGCCGAGCCACGGCAGCGTGCGGTTTGCAAAGTTGAGAAAGCGCGACGGGTTTGCGAGATCGGCGATGGCCATCGCAGTTTTCCTAGTCAGTTCGGCGTGGCGGCACAACGCTGCCGGCGGCCGAACGCTTCAACTTTGCCTGAGCAGAATGACTATTCCATTTCCTGTCGCAGTGCGGCCGCGGCCGCGAACGGTCCGACCACCAGACTGCCAAGCGTCAGTGCGCAGAGTATCGTAAACGGAGTGCCAAAAGGCACCGGCCCGGTCACGGCTGCATTAGCCGCGGCAACGCCGAAAATAAGGACGGGGACGGCCAGCGGTAATACCAGCACCGCGAGCAGCAGTCCGCCGCGACGCAGTGTCACGGCAAGCGCGGCGCCAATCAGTCCGATGAAGGTCAACGCCGGGGTGCCGACGAGCAACGTCAGCACCAGCGCGCCTGCCGCCCGCGCGTCGAGATTGAGCATCAGCCCGATCAGCGGGGACGCGATGACCAGCGGCACGCCGGTCGTGAGCCAATGGGCAATGCCCTTGACCAAAACGACGAGCTCGAGCGGCGCGCGTCCGGTGAGAATGAGATCGAGCGAGCCGTCCTCGTGGTCGGCGGCAAACAGCCGATCAAGCGCGAGCAGGCTTGCCAGCAGCGCCGCGAGCCACAGGATCGCCGGGCCGATCCGTTGCAGCAGCGCAAGGTCCGGCCCGAGCGCGAATGGCACTAGCGTGGCCACCACCAGAAAGAACAGCACGCCCATCAGCGCACCGCCGCCAACGCGCACGGCGATCCGCATATCGCGGACGAGAACGGCGGCGAGCGCGGTCATTGCTGCTCCACCATTTCGTCCAGCGGAATGGGAGTGTGATCGAGCCGCAACTCGGGCGCGCCGTCGAGCCCGATCGGCCCATGCGTCGCGGCAAGGATTAGTCCGCCGCTGGCCAGGTGGACGCGCATAATATCGCGCAGCCGTTCTTGAGCTGCAGTGTCAAGCGCGCTGGTCGGCTCGTCGAGCAGCCAGATTGGACGTTTGACGGCAAGGAGCCGCGCGATCGACAGGCGGCGGCGCTGCCCGGCGGAGAGATACGCGGCCGGCAGGTCGGCTAGCGAATCAAGCCCAACCGCCGCCAGCGGCCCGCCGACGTCGGCAGAATCCGCGCCGAGAAAGCCCGACCAAAATCGCAGATTTTCTCCAACCGACAACGAGGGCTTTAGCGCATCCTGATGCCCGAGATAGTGGGCCTGCTCGCCGACCGTCAATTCCGCATCTCCACCCTCAAGAGCGAGGCGGCCGCCGGCGATGCGCAGCAGCCCCGCGACCATGCGCAAGAGCGATGATTTGCCGGCGCCGTTCCGGCCGGCGACCATCAGGCCTTCGCCGCCACCAACCGAAAAACTGATCCCGCTGAAAACCTCGCGTCCGCCGCGCCGGCAGGCAAGATCAAAGGCCGAAAGCCGCATTGACGTTTCCAAACAATCCAGCAATTTCCGGCATCATATCGGCCATTCCTTTGTCGAACTGGAACAAATCTTATAAACGCCCTATAAGCCGCACGACGGGTAAACGGCGCGTTCGGGACGCCTGCCACGCCCGGCCACCAGCGGTCTGTTGGAGCCTGTTCCTGCGTGCATCACCTCTACTGCGCCGGTCGGCGGCCGGCATGATGGGAAAATAATCCATGACCTCCCTCGATAGCTTTAAATGCCTGCGGCCGCTCAAGGTTGGCGCCAAGACCTACGCCTATTACAGCCTTCCGGCGGCGGAAAAGAACGGCCTGAAGGGGATTTCCCGGCTGCCGTTCTCGCTCAAGGTGCTGCTCGAGAATTTGCTGCGCAATGAGGACGGCCGCTCGGTGACCAAGGACGACATCCAGGCGGTTGCGCAGTGGCTCAAGACTAAAACGTCCGAGCGTGAAATCGCTTTCCGGCCGGCGCGGGTGCTGATGCAGGATTTCACCGGCGTGCCGGCGGTGGTCGATCTCGCCGCCATGCGCGACGCCATGAAGATGCTCGGCGGCGATCCGAACAAGATCAATCCGCTGGTGCCGGTCGACCTCGTCATCGATCATTCGGTTGTGGTCAATTATTTCGGGAGCAACACCGCGTTCAAAAAGAACGTCGACGAAGAGTACAAACAAAATCAGGAGCGCTACCGGTTCTTGAAATGGGCGCAGCGCTCGTTTGAGGATTTCCGCGTGGTGCCACCCGGCACTGGCATCTGCCATCAGGTCAATCTCGAATATCTTTCGCAGACGGTGTGGACTGCGAAGACCAAGCTGAAATTCGCCGACAAGACGGTCGCCAACGAGCTTGCTTATCCGGACACGCTGGTCGGCACCGATTCGCACACCACCATGGTCAACGGGCTGTCGGTGCTCGGCTGGGGTGTCGGCGGCATCGAAGCTGAAGCCGCGATGCTCGGTCAGCCTTATTCGATGCTGTTGCCGGAAGTGATCGGCGTGCGGTTCAACGGCAAGCTCAAGGAGGGCGTTACCGCGACCGATCTCGTCCTGACCGTCACGCAGATGCTGCGCAAGCGCGGCGTGGTCGGCAAGTTCGTCGAATATTTCGGTCCCGGCATGGCCAATCTGACCATTGCCGACCGCGCCACACTCGGCAACATGGCGCCGGAATACGGCGCCACTTGCGGCTTCTTTCCAGTCGACGAAGACACTATCCGCTATCTGCGCGATACCGGCCGCGCCGCGGATCGCGTTGCGCTGGTGCTGGCCTACGGCAAGGCGCAGGGCATGTACCACACCAAGACGACGCCGGATCCGATCTTCACCGAGGTGCTCAAGCTTGAGCTTGCCTCGGTCGAACCTTCGCTCGCTGGGCCGAAGCGCCCGCAGGACCGGGTGCCGCTCAAAGAGGTCAAGAGCGGCTTTGCTTCGTCGATGGACAAGGAATTCGGCAAGGCTGCCGAGATGGACAAGCGCGTTTCGGTCGAGGGGCGCGCCCACACGCTCGGTCACGGCGACGTGGTGATCTCGGCGATCACGTCGTGCACCAACACGTCTAATCCGAGCGTGATGATCGCGGCGGGGCTGCTTGCCCGCAAGGCAGTCGCCAAGGGCCTCACGGTGAAGCCGTGGGTCAAGACTTCGCTTGCGCCCGGTTCGCAGGTGGTCGGCGAATATCTGGCCAAATCCGGCCTGCAAAAAGATCTGGATACGCTCGGCTTCAACCTTGTCGGCTTTGGCTGCACCACCTGCATCGGCAATTCCGGTCCGTTGCCGACGGAGATTTCCAAGGCCATCAACGACAGCGATCTGGTCGCAGCCGCCGTGCTTTCGGGCAATCGCAACTTCGAGGGCCGCGTCAACGCCGATGTGCGCGCCAATTACCTGGCGTCGCCGCCGCTGGTCGTGGCCTATGCGCTCGCCGGCTCGATGCAGATCGACGTCGCCAAGACGCCGCTCGGCACCGACCAAAAGGGCAAGAAGGTCTATCTGCGCGACATCTGGCCGTCGAGCCGCGAGGTCAACGAGTTCATCCGCAAGAACATCAACAAACAGATGTTCACGCGCAAATACGGCGACGTGTTCAAAGGCGATGCCAACTGGCGCAAGATCAGCGTGAAGGGCGCGCTGACGTTCCCGTGGGACGGCAAATCAACCTACGTGCAGAATCCGCCCTACTTCGCCCACATGTCGCGGCGGCCGGAGGCGCCGACCGACGTCATCGATGCGCGGGTGCTAGGGCTGTTCCTCGATTCCATCACCACCGACCACATCTCGCCCGCCGGCTCGATCAAGGTGGATTTGCCGGCGGGAAAATATCTGGTCGATCACAAGGTCAAGCCGATCGATTTCAATCAGTACGGCACCCGCCGCGGCAATCACGAGGTGATGATGCGCGGCACTTTCGCCAACATCCGGCTCAAGAACCAAATGGTGCCCGGCGTCGAGGGTGGCTACACCATCCACTATCCCTCACGCCAGCGCATGACGATCTACGACGCGGCGATGCGCTACAAGAGTGAGCATGTGCCGCTGGTGGTTTTTGCCGGCAAGGAATATGGCACCGGCTCGTCGCGCGACTGGGCTGCCAAGGGCACGGTTTTGCTTGGCGTGCGCGCGGTGATCGCCCAATCGTTCGAACGCATCCATCGTTCGAATCTGGTCGGCATGGGCGTGGTCCCGCTGGTGTTCGAAGAAGGCACCACGTGGCAAACGCTCGGCATGAAGGGCGATGAGCAGGTCACCATCCGCGGGCTGCACAACGATCTCAAGCCGCACCAGCGGCTGATCGCCGAGATCATCGCGGCTGACGGCGGCCTTAAGCGCGTTCCACTGCTCTGCCGCATCGACACGGTCGATGAGCTTGAATACTACCGAAACGGCGGCATTCTGCAGTATGTCCTGCGTCATCTCGCGGCCTAGAGCATGATCTGAAAGATGTGGGTGTTTTCCGAAAAGTTCAGGCTTCGCTGCTACGTGGGGCTCACCGCGAAGTGAGTGGCGGGTGAGCAATGCGCCCGATATCAATGCACGCTCGCTAAATCGATACCGAGAGGTCCAGCCGGGTGGAGATCGGAATGCTGCGTCGCGGCTTTGTGTCGGCGCCTGTCGCTGCAGTGGTGCTGGTGGCCGGCTGCGCGCTCGCAGGCGCGAGCGAGCCGCGTGCGCTCCTTGAACTCTTCACCAGCCAAGGTTGCTCCTCCTGTCCGCCGGCGGACAAATTGCTTGGCGAACTGGCGGAGGATCCGTCGCTCGTCGCCATCAGCCTTCCGATCGATTACTGGGACTATCTGGGTTGGAAGGACACGCTCGCCATCCCCGGGCATTCGTCGCGGCAGCGTGCCTATTCGCGCGTGCGGGGCGACCGGCAGGTCTATACGCCGCAGATCGTCGTCAATGGCACGACCCACGTCCTCGGCAGCGATCGCTCGGCCATCGAGCGCGCAATCGTACAGACTGATCGCAATACGGCGATCATGTCCGCACACGTGCTGGTGTCGGTCAGCGGCGGCGATCTGAACGTCAAGGTCGCGGCCGGCAACGAGCATCTCGGCGGTGAAGTCTGGCTTTGTCCGCTCGCGAAATCCGTACCGATCGCAATCGGCCGCGGCGAAAACAGCGGGCACACGGTCACCTACTACAATGTCGTGCGGCGCTGGGTGAAGCTCGGAGACTGGACCGGAAACGACGCGACATGGAGTGTGCCGATTTCGGATTTCAAGACCGGCGGGATCGACGCCGCCGCCGTGATGATCCAGCAAGGCTCCCGTGAAAAGCCGGGGATGATCCTCGGTGCCGCCTTTGTGCCGCTTGGCTCGCGGACCACCGAAGTCACGCTGCCGGCACTGGACGACCAGTTGCCGACGAGAGAATGACCGGCGTTTCGGGCTGTTGTCTGTTCCAATGAATTTGCACAAATAAAAAGGCCGGCGAACAGCCGGCCATTACGCAACTCAAAACGCTACTCGAACTAAACGCTACCTGAATTACTCTACTCAAAACTCTGGCCCGGTCCGTCCGCACCCCGGGGGGCTGGGGGGCTGGGGAATCCGGAATGCGATCCGGACCGGGCCTTGAGGCAACGGTCACTATTTCGCAGTCCAGCTTGGCGTGTGATTGGCCGAAATGGGGCCGCATTATGATTCGCTTAACGAAACCGTGATTCTGGCCGGCAAAAATGCCGCAGCCCGCAAAAGCCCTTGCTCCCCACCGGGTGCACTGCCGTCGTAGCTCGTTTTAGCCCCTTTAAGCCCCTTGCCCGCGCATCCCTGCGGCGCGATCATGAAGTGACCGTGAACCTTCAATGACAAGGGAGGCGCCGCATGGAATTCGGCGAAACCGAACCGAGCGCGTGGCGCGGGGGCGAGCTTCGGGCGCCCGCCCCCGCAAGCAAGGTTACCTTCAGCCGGCGAGAGCTTGACCGCATTCTCAGTCTTTACGGGCGCAAGGTCGCAGCCGGTGAATGGCGCGACTACGCCATTGATTTTCTTAAAGACCGCGCGGTGTTTTCTGTGTTCCGCAAGGCCAGCGAATTCCCGATTTACCGGATCGAGAAGGACCCGCGGCTGGGACGCCGGCAGGGCGCCTACAGCGTGATCTCTGCGACCGGTCACATCCTGCGCCGGGGCCATGAGCTCGACCGGGTTTTAGGAGCGCTTGATCGCTCGCTCCGCGTCGTCGCCGGTTGAACGCGGCGGCTGATTCCAGCCGATCGCGGACGGTCGTTGTTACCGCGCTCGGGATCGCGCAAACGCTCGCCTGGGCGTCAAGCTACTATTTGCCGGCGATACTTGCCGAGCCAATCGGTGTCAGCATCGGTGTTCCGCGATCCTGGGTGTTTGGCGCATTTTCGGGAGCCCTGCTGATCGCGGCCTTCGCCGGTCCGGCCGTGGGGCGTGTCATCGACCGCCGCGGCGGGCGCGGCGTGTTGGTGCTTTCGAATCTGATATTGGCCGCCGGTCTTGTTGTGCTTGCAGCGGCAAACGGCGTCGTGGTGCTTGCTGTTGCCTGGGCCATTCTCGGCATCGGCATGGCGCTTGGACTTTATGACGCCGGCTTCGCCGCGCTCGCCGCGCTCTATGGTCACAACGCGCGCGGGCCGATCATCGGCATTACGCTGTTTGCCGGCTTTGCCTCGACGGTGAGCTGGCCGCTGACGACGGTGTTGAATGATGCGTTTGGCTGGCGCGAGACTTTACTGGTCTGGGCGGCGCTGAACGTCGTCGTGGGCATTCCGCTTAATCTGCTGTTGCCGGTCGCCGCGCGGCCAGAGGATGTCGTGCGCGCACCGGAACATTCGATCGGCTGGAAGCCATACAAGGAGATGTTTTTGCTCGCTTTCGTATTTGCCGCAGTGTGGTTTGTGACCGGCTCGATGGCCGCACACCTGCCGGGATTGCTTGAGCGCGCCGGCGCCACGCCGGTGCAGGCGATCGCGGCGGCGGCTCTGGTCGGACCGGCGCAAGTGGCGGCACGGTTGGTGGAGTTCTTCATCCTGCGCCGGGCGCATCCTTTGATTTCAGCGCGGGTCGCCGCGTTGTTGCATCCACTTGGTGCAGCCGTGTTCGCCGTCATCGGGCCGGCGGCGGCGGTGGCATTCACGGTTTTCTACGGCGCCGGCAACGGCCTCCTGACGATTGCCCGCGGCACCGTCCCGCTGGCCGTCTTTGGTCCGAACGGCTACGGCGAGCGCACCGGCCTTCTCGGCGCACCGGCACGCGCGGCGCAGGCGCTTGCCCCGCTGCTGTTCGGTCTTTTGCTCGATGCCATGGGCGCTTCGGTCATTATCGTCTCGACCGCGCTTTGCCTCGCGGCCTTTGCGGCATTGCTCTGGTTGCCCGCGGCCCGATCTGACTAGCCCGCCGCGTTCCGCAAAAGAAAACGCCCCGGTTTGGCCGGGGCGTTCTATCGCAGTTATCTGCTTTCTTTAGCGGCGATCGCCGAAGATGCGAAGCAGCATCAGGAACAGGTTGATGAAGTCGAGATAGAGCCGCAGCGCGCCCATCACCGCCTTGCGGCCGGCGACGGTGCCGTCGTCCATCGGTGAGTACATCTCTTTGATGTTCTGCGTGTCGTAGGCGGTCAGCCCGACGAAGACGAGAACACCGATCACCGAGATCGCCCAGCCGAGCCCGCTCGATTGCAAGAACATGTTGACGAGGCTTGCGATGACGATGCCGATCAGGCCCATGAACATGAACGAGCCGAGGCCGGTCAGATCGCGCTTGGTCGTGTATCCGTACAGGCTCATCGCGCCAAATGTCGCCGCCGAGATAAAGAACACGCGCGTAATCGATTCATGCGTGTACACAAGGAAGATCGAAGCCAGCGAAAGTCCGAGCAGACCGGCATAGACGAAGAACAACGTGAGCGCAGTTCCCGCCGAGAGCCGGTTGATGCCGAAGCTGAGCAGCATCACAAGCCCAAGCGGGGCCAGCACCAGAAGCCACATCAGCGGGCTGCCGAAGATGGCGTGGCCGAAGGACGTCAGCTGAAGTCCGGCGCCGGTCTGAACGACGGCGGCCGAGAACGTAAACCAGGCAACCAGTCCGGTCAGCGCCACGCCGGCAGTCATGTAGTTGTAGACGCGGATCATATACGCGCGCAGGCCCGCATCGATTGCTACCTGATCCGTGCGGTAGCCGGTCCGGGCGGTCGCGACATTCCGGTCGAAGTCCGACATGGAAATTACCCCTGAGTTATCCCGGCACCTGCCGGGTCCTTGCAGCCGGGGATACCGGCAGCAGATGTGGCTGGAATTTAATGCCAAAGGGCTCTATACGCCAGATGGCAGGACTGCGATATTTATGCCAGGTTACCGGCTGTTCATAATTCCGGCGCGCTAGAGATTCCTCAACACCTCCGCGGGCTTGTGCCCCAGCGCTGCAAAAGTTCCGGCAAGACCAAGTATGACGGTAACAAGAAGGGCTCCGAGCGCCGCCGCCAATGCCTGGGCCGGTGCCCACACGAATGGAAATTCCATCACGCGCGTGACGACGAGCCCGGCGGCAAGCGTGCCGGCGGCGACCGCGAACAAAACCGCGGCAAGACCAATGAAAAGATATTCGAGCGCGTAGGCGCCGAGCAGGCGAAGGCGCGTCGCTCCCAACGTCTTCAGGATCACGGCATCGTAAATGCGAAAACGCTGCCCGGCTGCGAGTGCACCGCCCAGGACCAGGGCCGCGGCGATCAACGTCACTGCGCTGGCGCCGCGCAACGCCGCAACCAGACTGCTGATAAGCTGGTCGACCGCATCGAGCGCTTCCTTCACCCGCACGGCGGAGACGGTCGGGAACATATCGGCGAGCGCCTGGATGAGCGAAGTTTCCTCAGCGGCTGAACCGCCGCCGGCGAACGTGAGCGTCGCGATGTCGGTATGTGGTGCGCCCGCGAAAGTGCCGGGCGAGAACACCATCACGAAATTGATGCCGAGACTTTGCCAGTCGACGGCGCGCAGATTGGCGATACGAGCGGTAACATTGCGGCCGAGCACGTTGACTGTGACGGTATCGCCGATCTTCAAATTCAGATCCGTCGCGGTCCGGTTCTCAAGCGAGACGAGCGGCGTGCCGACGTAATCGGGCGCCCACCATTTGCCGGCGACGAGGCGGGAGCCTTCCGGAACCGTCGCCGCATAGGTGATGCCGCGGTCGCCGCGCAGCACCCAGGCCGATCCTTCGGCAGGCTTGAGGTTCTCGGCTTTGATGCCGTTTGCTTCGACGATACGGCCGCGCAGCATCGGCACGCGCTCGATCGCGCCGTGCGGCGCATGTTCGTGCACGAAGCCGTCAAAGCGATCGGCGTCGGCCGACGGAATATCGAGGAAGAAGAACGACGGTGCATGTTCCGGCAGCGCCGACGCGAACTGGCGATGCAGATTGCCGTCGATCTCAATCACCGTCACCAACAGGGACAAACCGAGACCGAGCGAGAGCACCACGCTCGGCGTCAAGGCGCCGCGCCGGTGAATGTTGGCGATGGCGAGCCGCAATATGGTCGAGCGCACGCGCGGCAGACGGCGGGCGATCGCCATGGTCAGCCTCGCGATCAGCCAAAGCGCGACGAAGACGACAGCGGCGGCGCCGACGAAGATCGCGGCGAGGCGGCGGTCGTAGGCGAACAGGATCGCCAATCCGGCGAGCGCGGCAACGATGAACGCAGTGGCGATGACGTAGCGCGGCCGCGGCCAACTTCGCTCGGCGGCGACCTGATCGCGAAACAGGCTCGACACCGAAATATCGTGTGCGCGTCCGAGCGGCCACATCGCGAAGGCGAGCGCGGTCAAGAGCCCATAAGCGATCGATAGCGCCAGCACCGCAAGATTTAGCGAAGGCTCGACCGGTAGCGGGATCGTCGCGCCGAGGATCGAAACGATTACAAACGGCAACGCCGCGCCGAGACCGGCGCCAATCAGCGTGGCGAACAGCGCGACGATCATGATCTGCGTGCAGTAGACGGCGAATATGCCGGCGCCCGTGGCGCCAAGCGTTTTCATGGTCGCAATCGCCTCGCGCTTGCGGGCAAGATGGCTTGCGACTGCGTTCGCCACGCCGACGCCGCCGACAAGGAGCGCGGTCAACGCGACCAGCGTCAGAAACTGGCTGAAGCGCTCGACGTTACGTTCGAGCTGCGGCGTGGCCTTGTTGCGGGTGCGGATATCCCAACCGGCATCGGGAAACTGTTTCTGCGCCTGTTTTTCGATCGAAGACACCGCGGCATCGCCCGATGCCGCTGCGGGCAGCCTCAGCCGGTATCGCCAGCGCACCAGGCTGCCGGGCTGCAACAGGCCGCTGGCGCGCAACGCCGCCTGGCTCATCAGCACGCGCGGCCCAAAACCGATCCCGCCGGCGAGTTTGTCCGGTTCGGCGGTCAGTGCCGCGCGAAGCTCGATCACAGCGTTGCCGATGGTGATGCGGTCGCCGGGCTTGAGATCGAGCCGCATGAGCAGGGCCGGATCGGCGGCAGCGCCAAATGTGTCGCCCTGCCGCGCCAAGAGCGCCGAGAGCGTCATCGGCGGATCGGTCACGACTGATCCTAGCAGCGGGTAGGCGTCGTCCACCGCTTTAACCTCGACCAAAGTCGTCCGCCCGTCGCCGGTGCGCGCCATGGTCGGAAGTGTCGCGATTGCGGACAGCGTGCCGTTGCTGCCGAGATAAGCGCGCTCGGCTTCATTGGCTTCGCGCTGGACCAGCGAAAAGGCGAGGTCACCACCGAGGATCACACTGCCGGCGCTGGCAAGGCCGTCAGCAAGGCCTTTGGCAACCGAGCCGACGCCGGCAATTGCCAGCACGCCAAGCGCAATACAGGCGATGAAGACACCGAAGCCGCGCAAGCCGCCGCGCAGTTCGCGCCAGGCATAGTGCAGCGGCAGCAGGGGGTTACGTTTTGGGGCTGGCGCAAGCATCACAAAGCTTTGGGCAAAGCTCTGGGCATGACGCGCGCCAGCACGAAATGCGTTGGCGCGTAGGCGATCAGCGGCAATCCGATCAGTTGTCCAGCGAACCAAACATACGAGGGCACCCAAGTTTGTGCGGCGTCGTCGCGCATGCCCCAGACGTAGTTGATGTTGACCGGCACCAATCCGGCATTTGATGTCGGCGGCGGCAACAAAAAGAACGAGATCAGCAGCAGCACCCAGGCGAGCGCCGTCCATGACCAAAAAGCGCGCCGGTCATATCCGGTTTTCCAGACCAGAAAGATAAGAAGAAAAGGCAGCCAGCCGTGAAACAGCGAAAGCAGGCGCAGGAAGAGCGAGCGGCTGGGGTCGAACATATAATCGGTCATTCCGAGCAGCGAGAAGCCTGCCGCGTTGCCGAGAAAATCGGCTACCCACAGCGCCTGCGGTACCAGAATGCCGATCGCACACATGGAAATCAGCAGCGCATTCTCCGGCCAGATCGCGATCAGTGTGAGAATGAGCGCAACGTCGCAGAAATAGAGGAAGTTGGTCGGTCCGTAATAGTGCCAATAGACCGGAATCAGCACCGCCATGAACGCGGTGTAAGCGACCTTCAGCGGTAACGGTACGCGCGATGCAGTCCGTGTCATGATGCGGCGTCGGCGCCTATCGGGCTTTGAAGCCGACCGGAGTGCATATGCAGCACCCGATCGCACCGCGCCGCCAGCGCCGTGTCGTGCGTGACCAGCACCAGCGTCGTGCCATGCTCACGATGGCCGCGGAACAGAAGCTCGATGATTTCCGTTCCGGTCGCTTCGTCGAGATTGCCGGTCGGCTCGTCGGCGACAACGATGGCGGGATTGGGCGCGAGCGCGCGGGCGAGCGCGACGCGCTGTTGCTCGCCGCCGGACAGCTCGGCCGGGTAATGGCCGAGACGATGTTTCAGCCCCACTGCGCTCAGCTCGCGCTCGGCGCGCGAAAAAGCATCGCGTGCGCCGGCAAGCTCGAGCGGCACGGCGACGTTCTCCAGTGCCGTCATGGTCGGAATGAGGTGGAAGGCTTGGAACACGATACCGATGTGACTTCCCCGGAATTGTGCGAGTTCATCCTCACCGAGCGTTTGCAGGTTGTTTCCGGCAACGACGACCGCCCCGCTGGCCGGCCGTTCAAGCCCGGTCATGACCATCAGCAGCGTCGACTTGCCCGAGCCCGACGGTCCGAGCAGGCCGATCGCTTCACCGCGTCCTATATTCAGATCGATGTCTCTGAGGATATGAACGCGCGCAGCGCCGCTGCCGAGGGAAAGGTTGACCCCGGTCAGCGCAATAGCACTGCCGGCGAAAGGATGCCCCGACGTGTCATTCATGTTTCTGGCTGATCGCTTCCCCGCGCAACCGATCTGTGCCCGATCGGTTCCTGTCCGTTCATATGGGGTCGGAAGAAGTTTGCGCCAAATCTTGCGTGCGGCGGTTTGTAGCGCGGCGTTCGTGGTTGCCGCCGTCATTCCCGCCGCAATCGCTGAGACGCCGGTCAAGATCGTGGCGCTTGGCGACTCGCTGACCGCGGGTTTGGGCCTGCCGGAAAAGGACGGCTTCGTGCCGCGACTGCAGACAGCACTCGTCGCCAAAGGGATCGCCGCGGCGATCGTGAACGCCGGTGTGTCCGGCGATACCGCCGCCGGCGGCCTGGCGCGCCTTGACTGGTCGGTGCCCGATGGCACCAACGCTGTCATCCTGGAACTTGGCGCCAACGACATGCTGCGCGGATTCAAGCCGCAGGTCACGCGCGGCGCGCTCGATACGATTCTGCAACGCCTGAAAGACCGTCATATCACCGTCCTACTTTGCGGCATGCGCGCCGCGCCCAATCTCGGCGCCGACTTTGCTCGATCTTTCGAGGCGATCTATCCCGAGCTTGCGGCCAAGTACGGCGTCTTGCTCTACCCGTTCTTTCTTGACGGCGTTGCCGGTGACCGCAGTCTCAATCAGCACGATGGCCTGCATCCCACCGCGGCCGGCGTGGATACGATCGTCGGCGCCATTCTGCCCAAAGTGGAGGAACTCATCGGCCGCGTCCGCTCGGCGCACCCGTCTTAAGGGTTGCGCGTCGCGCGCGATCTCCGCATGCTGGTGTTCGCTGCGATTCGCCGAGCCGACCATCGCTTGTGTCATGCCTCGTCTGTTCACAGGTCTTGAAATACCGCGGCACGTCGGTGAATCGCTCGCCATCATGCGCGGCGGTCTGCCCGGGGCACGCTGGATCGATCCGGAAAATTATCATTTAACGCTGCGCTTTATCGGCGACATCGATGATGCGCTGGCTCGCGACATTGCCGGCCTGCTTGGCCGCGTGCAGCGGCGGCCATTCGAGCTGCGCCTCGACGGGCTTACGTCGTTCGGCGGTCGCAAGCCGCGGGCGGTGGTGGCAACAGCCACGCCGATCGCGGCGCTGATCGAGTTGCAGGCCGAACAAGAGCGGTTGCTGCAACGGATCGGGCTCGAACCCGAAGGCCGGAAATATATCCCGCATGTCACGTTGGCGCGGTTGCGCGAATCGTCGAGCTGGCAGGTCGCCGATTATCTGCATGCGCGCGCGCATTACCGCTCGGCGTCGTTCGAGGTCTCCCGCTTCGTGCTGTTCTCGTCACGCTCGTCAGTCGGGGGCGGGCCTTATCTCGTCGAGGCCGCCTATCCGCTGGCGGCGCCCGAACTCAGGTTCGCGCACCACACCTGACGCAGAAGCGGGCCCTACGCCCGCAACAACCGTGATTGCAGATCAAGCATGGCCGTCGCGAAGCCGTGCTGGTCCGCGATCAGCTCCTGCATAACGGACAAAGGGTTTGCGCGCGAAGCTTCCACTTCGCCGACGACGCTGCCGAAATCGAACGACAGCTCGGCGTCAAATTTACGGGCGAGTTGCTGCATGCGCCGGTTGTCGGCAAGGCACGCCATGTGCAGGAGCCGGAAGCCGCGGTTGCGGGCGGCGAGCAGCGTTCGGCGCAACAGCGCCGAGCCGACGCCGTGACTCTGCCACGGCTTCTCGACACTGATCGCGGCCTCCGCCTGACGCGGAAAACGCACCCCGAGCTGTCTCAGCTCGGCAGCGCCACGCACCACGCCGTCGAGGAAAAAACCGTGCACGACAGCTTCAAGCGAAATCGACAGATCGACGAAGTTGCTGACAAAATCGTCCGATACGCCGCCGCCGAACCGGTTATGCCGGCTTGCGGAATCGAGCCGCAGCAAATGATCGCGGTATTTATCGGCTTCTCCGATCCACAATTTGCGGATCACGCCGCCTTCGGGAAGAACGTCCTGCATTCCAGGGGTCTCCTGATGTTGTCGTTCAACAACCCCCTGACCGCGTCCTCCGCCTGGCCGTCTGATCGTGACGCACGTCTTTAGGCGAGCGCCTCGAATCAAACTATCATGTTGGGCGCGGCCGAACTTTAGCAAGCCGAAGCATTGAGCAACATGGCCGCATTCCGTATACGCATGACTAATAATTCAACTCTTTGACCGTTTAACGGCCGCGCATTTGGCATACGAAGTGCAACGTCGTCAGATAATCAACGTTCCCGCCACGTTTTGCCCGCACCGGTTAACAGCATCATGGCGAGCTCAATTACAGCGCGATACGCCGCCGGCGTGACCGGCGGCCGAGTCGAGCACGATCTTGCGCAGCTGACAGTCGTCGACATGCTGGGGCGGCTCGAGACGCGCATTGTAGAACATCGCCTGGCGCGAAAGTCGTCATCGCTGGGATGGCTGTTTGGCGGCCGCGCGACAAAGCAACCGACCGTCAAGGGCCTCTACATCTACGGCGAGGTCGGGCGCGGCAAGACCATGCTGATGGACTTGTTCTTCGAGGCGAGTCCGGTGGTGCGAAAACGCCGCGCGCATTTTCACGAGTTCATGATCGATGTGCACGAACGCGTTCATGCGTTCCGGCAAAAGATGAAACTCGGCGAGCACGCCGGCGAAGACCCGATCGAACATACGGCGGTCGAGCTGGCGCAGGAGGCCTGGCTCCTTTGCTTTGATGAATTCCACGTCACCGACATTGCCGACGCCATGATCCTCGGCCGCCTGTTCGCGCAACTGTTCGAACGCGGCGTGGTCCTGGTCGCGACCTCGAATGTGGCCCCGGACGATCTTTACAAGGACGGCTTGAACCGTGCGTTATTCCTTCCGTTCATCCGCACGCTCGAACAGCACATGGAGATTGTGCGGCTCGACGCGCGCACCGACTTCCGACTGGAAAAACTTGCCGGGATGCGGGTATGGTATGTGCCGGCCGATGCAGCCGCCGACGCCGTGCTTGACGACGGCTGGCGGCAGCTGGCGCGCGGACACAATGGGGAGCCGCAGGAGCTTCCGCTCAAGGGGCGCACCGTAAAGGTACCGCGCGCCGCGATGGGTGTGGCGCGTTTTTCTTTCCACGATCTGTGCGAGCAGCCGCTCGCCGCCGCCGACTATCTGCGCATCGCGCGCGAATACCACACCATCATTCTCGACCGGGTGCCGGTGATGACTTTCGATAACCGCAATGCCGCCAAGCGTTTCATCATCCTGATCGACACCCTTTACGATATGAACGTGAAGTTGATCGCCTCGGCCGAAGTGGAGCCCGAAGCGCTTTATCGCGGCGATGAAGGCTACGAGGCCCAGGAGTTCAAGCGTGCCGCCTCGCGTCTGATCGAGATGCGCTCGCAGGCATATCTGGCGCGCCCGCACGGCGCCGCCCATTCGCAGCTCTCGGGCACTTCCACCGGCATCGTGGAGACCTGACGTTGCGGCGAACGTTTGTTGTTAGCCCATCGCGCTGGTCACGAAAAACGCAGCGACAACGACGCCCATAAGCAGCGTTGCCAGCCAGCCGAAGGTCGCCAGAAGCCGCGAAGCGGTGAAGCTGCCCATGATCTTGGGATTGGTAACGACGATCATCATGCCGGCCATCAGTGGCACGGCGACGATGCCGTTGAACACCGCGCTCCACACGAGCATGGTGATCGGATTGATCCTACTCATCGCGCCGAGTGCTCCGAGCAGGATCGCCGCGCCGATCAACAAATAAAACCCACGCGCCCGCTAAATCTTCAGCCCGAGACTATTCCTCCAGCCGAAAATCTCCGCGATCGCATAAGCGGCAGAGCCGGCGAGTGCCGGGATGGCAAGAAGTCCGGTGCCGATAATTCCAAGCGAGAACAAAAGAAAGGCGAAAGGACCGGCAAGCGGCCGCAGCGCTTCGGCTGCCTCCGCGGCAGTGCCGATATGGGTTTTTCCGTGCGCGTGCAAAGTTGCAGCGGTAACGACGATAATGAAGAAGCCGACGATGTTTGAAAGGCTCATACCGACCCAGGTATCGGTCACGATGGGGTTGAAGCGCCGAACGATCGATTTCCGATCATTCAGCGGTGCTTCTTTTTTTCTTTCCATCAGTCGCCGTTCCTCGACTTCGAGCGAGGCCTGCCAGAAAAACAGATAAGGGCTAATGGTCGTGCCCAGCACGGCTACCAGCATTACAATAAAGCTTCGATCCCAAGATGCATGAGGGATGAATGTGGCGAGCAGCACCTCATTCCAAGGGATATGGACGCTAAATGCCGTAGCCACGTAGGCGAACAACACCAGCGTCAGAAATTTCATGTATCGCGCGTAGGAGCGATACGGAATGAAAACCTGGGCGACGAGGCAGGCTAATCCGAGAGCAAGCGCATAGATTGTAGCCGGCCCGCCGGCGAGAAGACGCACCGCTTCGCCCATAGCCGCGATATCGGCTGCGATATTGAAGACATTTGCCGCAACAAAAACCGCGATGACGCTGTAAAGCAGGTACGGTGGCAGCGTTTCTTGCAGATTGGCGGCAAGCCCACGGCCGGTGACCGACCCGATCCGTGCGCTGACAATCTGCACCGCAACCATAAACGGTGTGGTGAGAAACATCGTCCAGCACTGCGCATAGCCAAGTTCGGCGCCACTTTGCGAATAGGTCGCGATTCCGCTGGGGTCGTCATCGGCCGCGCCCGCCATCAGTCCGGGCCCAAGTACGCGCAATATTCTGGTCACGAATGGCGAGCGCTGGCCCGTCATTTGAATTCTCGCCGCGGTCCGGAAGCCGCCTCAGCCCAAAGCTGAATGTTCAAAAGGTCACACTGGTTCCGGTGAGCACAATGCGGCAGCGGCTTGAATGCGCGGGCCGAAAGGGTTAATGACCGCGGCCGGGGCATTATTGGCCAATCAAGGATTTTTCTCCGATGGCGCGGAACAAGATTGCATTGATCGGCGCGGGGCAAATCGGCGGTACGCTGGCGCACCTGGTGGGTCTCAAGGAGCTTGGCGACGTCGTCCTTTTCGACATTATGGAAGGGATACCGCAGGGCAAGGCGCTCGATCTCGTTCAGGCGTCCCCGGTCGAAGGCTTCGATGCCCGTTTCACCGGCACTAATTCCTACGAGGCGCTCGAGGGTGCGGCGGTGTGTATCGTCACGGCCGGTGTGCCACGCAAGCCCGGAATGAGCCGCGATGACCTCCTCGGCATCAACCTTAAGGTCATGGAGCAGGTCGGCGCCGGTCTCAAAAAGTATGCCCCCGGCGCTTTCATTATCTGCATCACCAATCCGCTCGATGCGATGGTCTGGGCGCTGCAGAAGTGCTGCGGCCTGCCCAAGCACATGGTTGTCGGTATGGCGGGCGTGCTCAACTCGGCGCGCTTTCGCTATTTCCTCGCCGACGAGTTCAACGTCTCGGTCGAAGACGTCACCGCCTTCGTACTCGGCGGTCACGGCGATTCGATGGTGCCGCTGACGCGCTATTCCGCGGTCGCGGGTATCCCGCTCCCTGACCTCGTGAAGATGGGCTGGACCACCGCCGCGCGGCTTGATGCGATCCTCGACCGCACCCGCAACGGCGGTGGTGAGATCGTCAGCTTGCTCAAGACCGGCTCGGCTTTCTACGCGCCGGCCACTTCGGCGATCGCCATGGCCGAAAGCTATCTGCGCGACAAGAAGCGAGTACTGCCTGCCGCGGCCTGGCTTAATGGCGAGTATGGCATCAAGGATCTTTATGTCGGGGTACCGGTAGTGATCGGCAGCAAAGGCGTCGAGCGCGTGGTCGAGATCGAGCTCAACAGCGCCGAGCGTGCCATGTTCGAGAAGTCGGCCCAGGCAGTGGAAGGCCTGGTCGAGGCCTGCAAGAAGATTGCTCCCGATCTGGGCGAGTAACTTGGCAAGTAAAATGATCCGTCACCTTGAGGCGGCCGCGAAGCGGCCCTCGAAGGGCGACAGCATTCAAGTCGGCTCCTGCCGACTTGAACACTTAAACACTCCGAAATCGGATATACCGATTTCGATTGGCGCCTCGGCCGCATCCTTCGAGGCTTGCTCCACTCGCACCTCAGGATGACGGACGTGGACTCGGGCGTTTCTCCATGAACATCCACGAATACCAGGCCAAAGCGGTGCTCCGCGAATTCGGCGTTCCGGTGCCACGCGGCATTCCGGCGATGAGCGTCGACGAAGCGGTGAAAGCCGCCAACGAACTCGGCGGCCCGGTGTGGGTGGTGAAGGCGCAGATCCACGCCGGCGGGCGCGGCAAAGCCGGCGGCGTGAAAGTGGTGAAATCGGTCGATGACGTCAAACGCGAGGCCGAGCGACTTCTTGGCTCGACGCTCGTCACCCACCAGACCGGACCGCACGGCAAACAGGTGCATCGCCTTTACATCGAGGAAGGCTCAAGCATCGACCGTGAATATTATCTCTCGGCGCTGGTCGACCGCGCCACCTCACGCATCGCCTTCGTCGCCTCAACCGAAGGCGGCATGGATATCGAAGAAGTCGCGCGAACTCACCCGGACAAAATCCTGAGCTTCTCGGTCGATCCGGCGACGGGCTTTATGGCACATCACACCCTCGAGGTCGCACACGCGCTCGGGCTTAACCGCGAAGTCGCCAAGCAGGCCGGGAGCGTTCTGCCAAAGCTTTTTCAGGCGTTCCTCGCCAAGGATATGAGCCTCCTTGAGATCAACCCGCTGGTCGTGACCAAGTCCGGCCAGCTCATCTGCCTCGACGCCAAGATCGGCTTCGACGACAGCGCGCTCTATCGTCATCCCGATATCGCCGCCTTGCGCGATCCGAACGAAGAGGACGCCAAGGAAATCGAGGCCTCGCATTACGACCTCAATTACGTGGCGCTCGACGGCACTATCGGCTGCATGGTCAACGGCGCGGGCCTCGCCATGGCCACCATGGACATCATCAAGCTTTACGGCGAGACGCCGGCGAACTTTCTCGATGTCGGCGGCGGCGCCAGCAAGGACAAAGTGACGGCGGCATTTAAGATCATCACCTCCGATCCGAACGTGAAGGGAATATTGATCAACATCTTCGGCGGCATCATGCGCTGCGATATCATCGCCGAGGGCGTGGTCGCGGCTGTCAAAGAGGTAGGCTTGCGCGTTCCGCTGGTGGTGCGGCTCGAAGGCACCAACGTCGCGCTCGGCAAGGAAATCATCGGCAAATCGGGCCTCAACGTCATTTCCGCCGACGATCTCGACGATGCCGCGCAGAAGATCGTCAAGGCGGTCAAGAAAGAGGCGTGAGGGTGCTCCGGCTCGCCATATGGGTTGGTCTGGTTTTCGCCGGCGCGGTGTGCGCAATCGGCACGGTCCATGCCAATGAGCGAGCTGCCGAGCTGGTGAGCTTTTTTCAAAATTTTTGCACGCCGGGGCCGCCGGATTTTGCCGCACTTGATGCCAAGGCAACGGGCATGAAGCTTTCCGTTCGTAAGGACGTGACATCGCCGCTGCGGCCGGATCAACACGGACATGTAAAATCCTGGCTGGTGTCGCTCACGAGCGGCCGGCATGAGGTCGTCGCCACCGAGGCGCGAGGTCCCAAGGGCGATCTCGATTCCTGCGGCATTGGCGCCGAGGACGTCGACGGCGAAGAGATGAGGCAAGAGCTGATCAAGGCGATGAAGCTTGGCGCACCGGTTCGTCAAACTGTGTCGGTGGACGGCATGCAGCGGCTGACCGCCTGGAAATATGCCGACGACGACGAGCTGTTACTTGCCGACGGAACGGCCGCGATGATTCCCGGCATTTACCTCACGTGGTTGCATTCAATGAACAAGAGCAATTGAGCCAATGCCCATCCTCATCGACAAGAACACCAAGGTCATTTGCCAGGGCTTTACCGGCCGCAACGGCACGTTTCATTCCGAGCAGGCGATTGCTTACGGCACCAAAATGGTCGGCGGGACTTCGCCCGGTAAAGGCGGCACGACGCATCTCAACTTGCCGGTGTTCGATACGGTGGCCGAGGCGCGCGAACAAACCGGCTGTGATGCGAGCGTGATCTACGTACCACCTGCCGGCGCCGCGGACGCGATCTGCGAGGCGATCGACGCCGAGATTCCACTGATCGTCTGCATCACCGAAGGTATTCCTGTCCTCGACATGGTGAAGGTCAAGCGCGCGCTGTGTGGTTCGGAATCGCAACTGATCGGGCCGAACTGTCCAGGCGTGATGACCGCGGGCGAATGCAAGATCGGCATCATGCCTGGCAATATTTTCAAGCGCGGCAAGGTCGGCATTGTTTCGCGCTCCGGCACGCTCACCTACGAAGCGGTATTCCAGACGACGCAGGAGGGCCTCGGCCAGACCACGGCCGTCGGCATCGGCGGCGATCCGGTCAAAGGCACCGACTTCATCGCAGTGCTGGAGATGTTTCTTGCGGATAAGGAAACCGAGGCCCTGGTTATGATCGGCGAAATCGGCGGTTCGTCCGAGGAGGATGCGGCTCAGTTTCTCAAGGATGAAGCCAAAAGCGGCCGCAAGAAACCGGTGGTCGGCTTCATCGCCGGCCGCACCGCGCCGCCGGGGCGGCGTATGGGCCACGCAGGCGCCATCATCGCCGGAGGCAAAGGCGATGCCGAGTCAAAGATTGCTGCGATGGAAGCGGCTGGCATCAAGGTGTCGCCTTCGCCGGCGCGGCTTGGAAAGACGTTGGCTGAAGTACTGAAATATTGATTCACTCTTTACGTCTTTCCGTTGCCGCATCCAGTCGTTAAATAGGGTAAAAAGGGATCGCCCCGCGCCGGGCCGGGCTGATTCGGTACTAGTACGTACTTGTCGGATCTGCCGTCAGTTCCCACACCCCTAGCTCGGGATTTACCGATGTCTCGCCAGGACGCAAACGCCACCTTTGCTCTCACCTCGTTTCTGTACGGCGGCAATGCTCCGTACATCGAAGACCTTTACGCGCGCTACGAAGCCGATCCGAAGGCGGTCGACGCCGAATGGCAATCGTTCTTTCAGAGCCTGAAGGACGATGCCGGCGATGTTGCCGAAAACGCCCGTGGCCCTTCATGGCGGCGGTCCGATTGGCCGCGGCCGGAACGAACCGAGCTGACTTCGGCGCTCGACAGCGATTGGACCGAAACCAGCAAGGCTCTCGGCACCAAAGTAAAGGCGCAAGCGCAGACCAAGGGCGTCGAGCTTTCGACGGCCGATGTGGAGCGCGCGACTCGCGATTCGATCCGTGCGCTGATGCTGATTCGCGCCTATCGCGCGCGTGGGCATTTTCACGCCAACCTCGATCCGCTCGGTTTGCAGCCGCCGAATGACGAAGAGGAACTCAATCCGGGTACCTACGGCTTCGGCGAGGGCGATTTTGACCGGCCGATTTTTCTCGACAAGGTGCTTGGTCTTGAATTCGGCACCATCCGGCAGATCGTCGCCATCCTGCGGCGGACTTATTGCCAGACGCTCGGGGTTGAATTCCTGCACATCTCAGACGGCGCGCAGAAGGGCTGGATTCAGGAGCGCATCGAAGGGCCGCACAAGGAGATCAGTTTCACGCGCGAAGGCAAGCGCGCGATTCTCACCAAGCTGGTCGAGGCCGAGGGTTTCGAGAAATTCAGCGACGTGAAGTTCACCGGCACCAAGCGTTTCGGTCTCGACGGCGGCGAATTGATGATTCCGGCGCTGGAGCAGATCATCAAGCGCGGCGGCGCGCTCGGCGTGCGCGAGATCGTCATCGGCATGGCCCACCGCGGCCGGCTCAACGTCCTGTCACAGGTGATGGCCAAACCGCATCGCGCCATCTTCCATGAATTCAAAGGCGGCTCCTCGACGCCGAACGAAATCGAGGGTTCGGGCGACGTCAAGTACCACCTCGGCGCTTCGTCGGATCGCGAGTTCGACGACAATAAGGTTCATCTGTCGCTCACAGCCAATCCCTCGCACCTTGAGATCGTGGATCCGGTCGTGCTCGGCAAGGTGCGGGCCAAACAGGATCAGCGCGGCGCGACACGAGAAGATCGCACCATGGTGATGCCGCTCCTGATCCACGGCGATGCCTCGTTTGCCGGCCAGGGCGTGATTGCGGAATGCTTTGGGCTCTCCGGCCTGCGCGGTCACCGCACCGGCGGTTCGGTTCACTTCATCGTCAACAATCAGATCGGGTTCACCACCAATCCGCGGTTTTCGCGGTCGTCGCCGTATCCTTCCGACGTCGCCAAAATGATCGAGGCGCCGATTTTCCACGTCAACGGCGACGATCCGGAAGCGGTCGTGTTCGCCGCCAAGGTCGCGACCGAATTCCGGCAAAAATTTCAGAAGCCGGTTGTCATCGACATGTTCTGCTATCGCCGTCATGGCCATAACGAAGGCGACGAGCCGTCGTTCACCCAGCCGTTGATGTACAAGGCGATCGCAGCGCATCCGACGACGCTGGAAATCTACAGCAAGAAGCTGGTCGCCGAGGGTGTGGTCACCGCCGGCGAAGTCGAGAAGATCAAGGCCGACTGGCGCAGCCGGCTCGACGCCGAACTTGAAGCCGCGCTTGGCTACCGCCCCAACAAGGCCGACTGGCTCGACGGCCGCTGGTCCGGTTTCACGACCGCGGGAGACGCCGACGATCCGCGCCGCGGCAAGACCGGCGTGGAAATTGCCACGCTCAAGGGCATTGGCGAGAAGATCACCACGCTGCCTGCGGGCTTTCATCTGCACCGCACGCTCAACCGTTTCCTGGAGAACCGGCGCAAATCGATCGAGACCGGCACCAACATCGATTGGGCGACCGGCGAGGCGCTCGCCATCTGCTCGCTGCTGCTCGACGGCAACAAAGTGCGGCTGTCCGGCCAGGATAGCGAACGCGGCACGTTTTCGCAGCGCCATTCGGTGCTGACCGACCAGGAGACCGAGCAGCGCTACACGCCGTTCAATCATCTGCGCGAGGGCCAGCCGCGCTACGAAGTCATCAACTCGATGCTATCGGAAGAGGCGGTGCTCGGCTTCGAGTATGGCTATTCGCTGGCCGAGCCCGGCGGACTGACCATGTGGGAAGCGCAGTTTGGCGACTTCGCCAACGGCGCGCAGGTGTTGTTTGACCAGTTCATCTCTTCGGGCGAACGCAAATGGCTGCGGATGTCCGGGCTGGTTTGCCTGCTGCCGCATGGCTACGAAGGGCAGGGGCCGGAACACTCGTCGGCGCGGCTGGAGCGCTTTCTGCAGATGTGCGCCGAGGACAATATGCAGGTCGCCAATTGCACGACGCCGGCGAACTACTTCCACATCCTGCGCCGTCAGCTCAAACGCGACTTCCGCAAGCCGCTGATCCTGATGACGCCCAAATCGCTGCTCCGGCATCGTCGCGCGGTGTCGCGACTTGATGAGATGGGACCGGAGACCTCATTCCATCGGCTCTTGTGGGATGACGCGCAGCTGTTGCCGGACGAGAAGATCAGGCTCCTCGCCGACGACAAGATCCGCCGCGTCGTCATCTGCTCCGGCAAGGTCTATTACGATCTCTACGACGAGCGCGAGAAGCGCGGCGTCGACGATATTTACATCCTGCGCATCGAGCAGCTTTATCCGTTCCCGACCAAAGCGCTGATGCTGGAGCTCTCGCGATTCAGGCAAGCGGAGATCGTCTGGTGCCAGGAAGAGCCGCGCAACATGGGCGCCTGGGTGTTCGTCGATATCTTCCTGGAGTGGGTGCTCAATCAGATCGGCGCCAAGCACCGTCGCGCGCGTTACACCGGGCGGCCGGCTGCGGCATCAACGGCGGTCGGACAAATGTCGCTGCACCAGGCCCAGCTCAAGAATTTCCTCGAAGAGGCGCTGGGGTAGTTCTCACTTCGTCATCCCGAGGCGGCGAACTGGAAGGCAAGGACCATGGCTGAGATTTGCGTGCCCACGCTCGGCGAGTTGGTAACCGAAGCGACCATCGGCAAGTGGTTCAAGAAGGCGGGCGATGCGGTTGCCGTCGACGAACCGCTGGTCGAGCTCGAGACCGACAAAGTCACGATCGAAGTGCCGGCGCCGGCGGCCGGCGTGCTCACCGACGTCGCCGTCAAGGATGGCGACACCGTCGCCGTCGGCGCGCTGCTCGGTGCGATCAAGGAAGGCGCCGGTGCCGCGCCGGCGAAGCCTGCGGCGAAAGCCGCTGAAGCAGCGCCGCCTCCGAAGCCTGCGGCTGCACCTAAAGCGCCCGCGGCGGACGTGCCTTTGGCGCCGTCAGTGCGCAAGATTGCGGCCGAGACTGGCACAGATACGTCGACGGTGCCGGGTACCGGCAAGGACGGCCGCATTACCAAGGGCGACATGCTTGCGGCAATCGAGCGTGCCGCTGCGCAGCCAACGCCGGTCGCTACGCCCGCCGCCGCGGTGCAGGTGCGCGCGCCGTCGCCGGCCGACGATGCCGCGCGCGAAGAACGTGTGCGGATGACGCGGCTGCGCCAGACCATCGCGCGCCGGCTCAAGGATGCGCAGAACACTGCCGCGATGCTCACGACCTTCAACGAGGTCGACATGACGCACGTCATGGCGCTGCGCAGCCAGTATCGCGATCTGTTCGAGAAGAAGCACGGCGTGAAGCTCGGCTTCATGGGCTTCTTCGTGAAGGCCTGCGTGCAGGCGCTCAAGGAAATCCCCGCCGTCAACGCCGAGATCGACGGCACTGATATCATTTATAAGAACTACTATCACATCGGCATCGCGGTCGGCACTGAGCGCGGATTGGTCGTGCCGGTGGTGCGCGACTGCGACGAAAAATCGATCGCCGAAATCGAGAAGACCATCGCCGAATTTGGCCGCCGTGCCCGCGAAGGAACGCTCAAGATCGATGAGATGCAGGGCGGCACCTTCACCATCACCAACGGCGGCATCTACGGCTCGCTGATGTCGACGCCGATCCTCAACGCGCCGCAATCCGGCATCCTCGGCATGCATAAGATCCAGGAGCGGCCGATGGTGGTCGCCGGCAAGATCGAGGCGCGGCCGATGATGTATCTGGCGTTGTCCTACGATCACCGCATCGTCGACGGCCGCGAAGCGGTGACGTTCCTGGTGCGGGTGAAAGAATCTTTGGAAGAGCCGGCGCGTTTGGTACTGGATTTGTAGTTTCTCACGACGAGAGGTATTCTCCTCATGCCTTACGACCTCATCGTCATCGGTACCGGTCCCGGCGGCTATGTCTGCGCCATTCGCGCAGCACAGCTCGGACTGAAAACCGCGGTGGTCGAGAAAAATGCGACCTTTGGTGGCACCTGTCTCAATATCGGCTGCATCCCGTCGAAGGCGATGCTGCATGCCTCGGAGCTGTACGAGGAGGCCGGGCACAATTTCGCGCAGATGGGAATCAAGGTCGGCAAGCCGAGCGTCGATCTTGGCGCATTGCTCAAATACAAGCAGCAGAACGTCGACAGTAACGTCAAGGGCGTCGACTTCCTGTTCAAGAAAAACAAGATCGAAACATTTCACGGCGCCGGACGCATCGTTGCCCGGGGCAAGGTCGAAGTGAAAGGCGACGACGGCAAGACGCAGACGTTGGAAACAAAGAACATCGTCATCGCGACCGGCTCGGACGTGGCTCGCCTCAACGGCATCGACATCGACGAAAAGCGCATCGTGTCTTCGACCGGTGCGCTCGAACTTCCGAAGGTGCCCGAGAAGCTTCTGGTCGTCGGCGCCGGTATTATTGGCTTGGAGCTGGGCTCGGTGTGGCGGCGGCTTGGCGCGCAAGTGACGATCGTCGAGTTCCTCGATCATATCCTGCCCGGCATCGACGGCGAAGTCGGGCGCCAATTTCACCGTTTGCTGCAGAAGCAGGGTGTGGCGTTCAAGCTCTCGTCGAAAGTCACCACGATCGACACAGCCGGCAAAACGCTGAAGGTCAAAGTCGAGCCTGCGGCGGCCGGCGGCGCGACCGAGACGATGGAAGCCGACGTCGTGCTGGTGGCAATCGGCCGCGTGCCTTACACAGAAGGACTTGGCCTCGAAGCCGTCGGCGTGAAGAAAGATAATCGCGGCCGCATCATTGTCGATGCCCATCTGCGCACTGACGCTGCCGGCGTTTACGCCATCGGTGACGCTATCGCCGGCCCGATGCTTGCGCATAAAGCGGAAGAAGAAGGCGTGGCCGCGGCAGAGATCATCGCCGGCCAGGCCGGGCACGTGAACTACGACGTGATCCCGAACGTCGTTTACACCAGTCCGGAAATCGCCTCGGTCGGCAAGACCGAGGAGGAACTGAAAGCGGCAAACGTCGCTTACCAGGTCGGCAAATTCCCGTTCAGCGCCAACGCCCGCGCCCGCGCTAATCTCGCGACCGACGGCTTTGTCAAAATCCTCGCCGACGCCAAAACCGATCGCGTGCTCGGCGTCCACATCCTCGGGCCTGACGCCGAAACCATGATCGCCGAGGCTGCGATTGCGATGGAGTTCGGCGCTTCGTCCGAAGACATTGCCCGCACCTGCCACGCGCATCCGACCTTGAGCGAGGCGATGAAAGAAGCTGCGCTCGCGGTCGCCAAGCGGGCCATCAATTTTTGATTTCTGACATTTGCGGCCACTCAGTTTGCTAATACCGTTGCGATGATGTTTACGCGCAAACACTGGCCGGCCATCGTCGTTGGCGCCGGCCCGACCGGACTGACGCTCGCCTGTCTGCTTGCCCGCTACGGCATCGACGTTCTCGTCATCGAGCGCAATCCGCAGACCGTGCAGGAGCCGCGGGCGGTTTCGATCGACGATGAATCGCTGCGCACCATGCAGGCGGTCGGCATCATCAACGCATTGGTCCCGCAGATTGTGCTCGGCTATGGCTCGGAATATTTCTCGGCTGGCCGGCGGCGCTTTCTCAAGGTCAAGCCGAAGACGCTGGAATACGGCTATCCGCGCCGCAACGCGTTCCGGCAGCCGGTGCTTGAACGGCTCTTGCGCGAACATCTCGATCGCTTGAGCAATGGGGCCGTCGTGTTCGAGGCGGAGCTGGTCGAATTCTCGCAATCGACGGAAGCCGTAACAGCGCGGGTTCGTTATGGCGGCGAAACCGTCGACCTGTCCTGCGACTACCTCGTCGGCTGTGACGGTAGCCGCAGTTTTGTCCGCCAAAAGCTCGGCATCGACATGCACGGCTCGACCTTCAGGGAACGCTGGCTGATCATCGATCTCGAACAGACCACCGATCCGACGCGCGATACCAAAGTTTATTGCAATCCGGTGCGGCCGTGTCTTTCGCTGCCTGGTCCGAACGGCACGCGTCGTTTCGAGCTCATGTTGCACGACGGCGAGCAGGATGCCGACGTACTGGCCGAGGACAATGTGTCCGCTTTGCTGCGGATGTACGGAACCGACGACAAGGCGGTGTTGCGCCGCAAGGTGGTCTACACCTTTCACGCCCGCATGGCCGACCGCTGGCGCGCCGATCGGGTGTTTCTGGCCGGCGATGCGGCGCATCTGATGCCGCCGTTCGCCGGCCAGGGCATGAACAGCGGCGTGCGCGACGCGCACAATCTCGCCTGGAAACTTGCCGCCGTCGTATCGGGCCGGCTCGGCGACAGGCTTCTCGACACCTACGAAATCGAGCGGCGCGATCACGCGGCGGAAATGATTCAGCTCGCCATCCGCATGGGCTACGTGATGATGCCGCGCGGACGCCTGCAGGGACTTGCGGTACGCACATTCTTCCGGGCGCTGGCGCTGTTTCCGGCCGCCCGTTCCTACTTCGCCGAGATGAAGTACAAGCCGAAGCCGAAATTCCATCGCGGATTTTTGCTGGCGCCCGAAGCCGTGTTCAGGTCCAAACAATCTTTGGTCGGCAAGCTCTTTCCGCAAGCGCTGGTGATGACGGCGTCGGGCTTTGCGCTGCTTGACGACGTTCTCGGCGACGGCTTCTCACTTCTCGCGCCACCGGGAACGCCGCCGCAAACGCTCGCCGAAATCTGCCTCGAAAAAACCAACCAACTTCAGATCCGCCGCGTCGCGGTATTGGACAAAGAGGATGCGTCCGCGGTCGATCCTCCGACCATCGCCGCGCGCGATCTGCGCGGCGACCTCGCGGCGCTTCTCACCGGCTATCCGCCGGGCCTCTATCTGTTGCGGCCCGACCGCTACGTCGCCGCGTTTTTTCCGGTCCAGAGCCTTCTTTCGGCCGACGACGCGATTGACAAGCTTGTCAGCGAAACCTGGCCTGAAAAGACTTTGCCCGCCGCGGCGTCGCTTCCGCCGCGCAAAACGGTGACGGCGCCGACTCGGAGTTGAGGCCGGCCGCGCTATTCAACTACGATCTTGACTTCGCCGCCGGTCTTCAGCCGCTCGCCCGGCTCGAGGCCGTTGAGCACGCGGAAGCGTTCGACCTGGCGGTCGGCAACGGCCATCCGGCTCGCGAGCTTGTCGACGGTGTCGCTTGGGCCGACCGTCACCACCTGAAGCCGCAGCGGCTTCGCGTCCTCGATCTCGGCAAGACTCATGCGGCGGAACGTGCCGACCGACTCGCGGAACATCCGGTCGGTCTCAACCGTGCGATGCTTGGAAGCGAAGATGAAGCGATAGACGTCGCTGCCGAACCGGACGGCGTACAGGCGAAAATCCCACTGGTCGCCTTTGGCGGCGGCAGTCGCGCCGGCGAAGCCATTGATGTTGATATCCTCGACGGTCGCCGGATCGATGTTCTCGATCCAGCCCGAGGTCAGATACCCGGCGAGGGTCTGCTCCGAAGGTACGCGGACGACATCGAGCCGCAACGCCTGGCCGCCGCCATGCTTGACGCCGAGCACCGCCTCGGCGGTGTTCTCCAGCGTGAATCCCTCGGGCGCCGTGAAGGTGAAGCCGAGCCGCGGATGCAGAAACCGGCGGCCGCGGACGAAACCTTCGCTCGGATCCTCGCCGAACACGATGCCGTCGATGCCGGAGAGATAGGCTTGCTTGTCCGCTCCGGCGGCGCTGGACGGAATAGTGTACTGCCGCGCATTGGCGCGCGCGTTGGTGATCCGCTCCGGTGTCGCCGGATGCGACGACAGAAAGTCGGGCGCGCGCGGGTCGATGTCGCCGCTCTGCGTCGGTTTGAGCTCGGAATTGCGCTCCATCGAGCTGAGAAAGCGCACCGCGCCGTAAGGATCGTAGCCGGCGCGCGCAGCGATGCCGATGCCGATCGCATCCGCTTCCAGTTCCTGCGAGCGTGAGAAGCTCGCCAGCGCCAGCTTCGACTTGGCCAGCGCCAGCGCGCCTTGTTCCGGATCGGTGATCACGTCGGTGACGACACGGCCGACCAGCGCGGCCTGCTTGGCTTGCTCCTCGCGGATGGCGGCGTGCCGTGCGACCACGTGTCCCATCTCGTGGGCCAGCACCGACGCAAGCTCGGATTCGTCATTGGCGAGAGCGACCAGGCCACGGGTCGCGTAAAGCTGTCCGGTCGGCAACGCGAAGGCGTTGATCGACTGCGAATTGAGGATCGTAACCTTGTAGTGCAGATCGGGCCGCTCGGACGCCGCCACCAGGCGTTCGACGGTCTGCTCGAGCAGGCTTTGCAATCGCGGATCGTTGTAGACGCCGCCATAGGCGGCGAGGATGCGCTGATGCTCGCGCAGCACCGCGGGCGACATGTCGCTGGTCTCGGCGGGCTTGGCCGGCGGCGGCAGCGAAGCTTGCGGCTCGACCGCGGGCGGCGAAGCGGTGCAGGCGGCAAGCACAAGAGCGGAGAGCACAAGCGCAAGCACGGCAATGCCGGCATGGGGAAGCCGAAGCCTCCCCAATCCTGCAAGCCGCCACGTGGTCACCGCCCTGTCCATCAACTCTCTAGCAACTCGCTTGCAATGCTCCTGTAACGCTTTTGGCACTCACTCGCGGTCGGCAAACTCGATCTGTTCCGGCCGCGCCGCCTCGATCCACGGGCCGCCGCGCTCTTCAATCCATCCGCGCACGCGGATACGTCGTCCAGAAAGCGTCTTCGGTTCAAGTCCCGCCGCCGTAAAGCTACGCTCATTTCTCTTCAGGATCGTAACGGTGAAGTCCGTGCTCCACCGCCGTCCGAAGTTTACGTAGATGGTGGCCCCGCTTTCGCGGACCGAAACCACCTTACCCTCGACCAGCGCGAAACGGCCTTGCTCGGCCAGCACCGCGGCGGGGTTCTCGGCGTCAAGTGAATCGTAATACGAACCGGCCCAGAGGCCAAGCCTGGCGCGGCGTGCCGCGTGTTCCCGGCTCAAAAGTTCCATGGCGCAGGCGCGGCCGCCGGCCCGGGGCGCGACGCGGGCAAGCCCCGCGGCGAGTAGGTCCGCTTGGACCAGACGCTCGCTGCCGTCGCGGCTGACGAAAGCGTAGGCGACGATCCGGCCGTAGCGATCGGTCTTTTGCGGCTCGGCTTGTTTGAGCACGATCTCGACGCCCGCGAGCAATGCGGCAAGACCGTCCCTCGCCGCCGTACCGTCCGGCGCTGCTCCGGATTCCGGGGCCAGCGGCGGCACCTCGATCGCGGCCAACCGGACCTCGCGGCCGTCAGCAAGGACAAAGCTGCGGCCGTCACTCACATGGCTCGTGGCGGCGCGCGCCACGACCTCGCCGGCGCACGCGCTCGCCGGCTGCGGCCGCTCTTGCGCTAAAGCAGCAACGCATCCGCCAACCGCAAAAGCGGCAGCAAAACCCGCCACGATAACCCCGTCCCACCCACGCATCGGTTCCCAAGCGAAAGGCGGGAATACGGCGGCACTGGGGCGGTTTCCGGCTGCGCAAAATGCGTTGTGCAAGCGCGGCTTGATAGCTTCGAGTCGGGCGCTGCGACCGGTCATGCTACTAAATCAGGGCATCCGGCAGAAACCCGCGCGCCGTCCGTTCGGCGGGTCCCGCGTCCGCCGGCGTTGCCAGGAGGATCTGCAGCCGCGCCTGCCACTGGATGTCCCGCGGTATTTCCCGCTCGCGGCGCTTGAGGCAAGCCTCTGCGTTGCCGCTGCAGGTTCGCACCCTGCGGCATCGCCGCAACGGGCACAGCCGCCAAAACTTGAAGGCATTGCAATAATGCTGCTGCAGCGCCGCCTTCTCGGCGCCGAACCGCGCCGCATATTCGGTGGCATTTGGCGTCGCATTTGTTTGTTTGGTCATGGCATCTTTTTCTCCTGCCCGCTTCGTTGCTCGACGCGTGGCGGGCAAACAGCAGCATTCTCGCGACGCGTTCGCGCCCGAGGTTTGCCAGTGACCGTAGCCCGGATGGAGTGAAACGAAATCCGGGATCGGCGTTGCAGCTGTAACGCTGTCCCCGGATTACGCTGCGCTCCATCCGGGCTACGAAGGGAAAGAAAAAAGGAAGCGGAACGCCGACAGACGTGTGCATCAACCTCCGCGCCACGCAGACAAGTCTACGCAGTCTGCGCAAACCATCTGTGAGCGCGGCGCGTGCCCTGCGGGGCACGCTCGCCTGGCGGCGTTCCACCACGGCTCTGACCGTCAAGGCTTTCGCCCCTTCGGCGCAACTCCAGGCCATGCTTCCTGGGACGTGGCAGGACGCTCGATCCTGTAAGCCCACACCAACCGGGGTGCAGAGACCTTACGTTCTTCCACGGGCGTTACCCGCGCCCGCCTGTCCCAGTCCAGGGAATGCACCTCCCGGACCGGTCGTAGTGCCGGTCAGCTGATGTCCGAAGCTGCCCGGGGACGGAGTGTATCGTTCCGCCCGCGGGCACCGCACTCGCTCCACCTTCAGGAGTACCCTCGGCCGAAGGCGTCCTTCACTGAGCGAGATTATTTTCCTAGTAATTGAAGTAGGGACGCGTGTCAAGGGTCAATGTCCCTATTCAAGAGACGCGTGCAAATTCCTCGGGCAGCAAATTCATGAAATGTTGGACGGGCATGTTCCGAATGTCGAAGGTTAGCGATAGTTGATTTGCAACGATTGCGAGGCGGCGCGGAGAGCCGGGGCCCTTTGCACCAGCGCCCCGTCTAGGTAGGCCCGTTTGAGGATTGGTATAGAGCTTCCGCGCAGCAGCAATGAGTGTTGGGCTTGCTATTACGAATTGGCGGGCGGCAAGTTGGTCAAGAAGATAGCTTTGCTGATTCAGAGTAGATGCTAAGAGAAACTTCGATGCTTCTCCGTGAGTGCTGACAAGGTACCAGGGTGTTCGCACTAGATGCCGATAATAAATTCGTGTTTCGCTCGGAATATATACGTACTCCTTTCGCAAGTTTCGCGAGCCGTCTGCGTTGATGGGGGGAGACAGCTCGTCGAAAAACCAGGCTGCTAACCAACCCCACATGCCGCGATTGAACGAGATGTCGCGCTTAGGAAATGCCTCTAACAGCGTAGCTAGGGTGGTGCCGAAGTCGTATCGATCACTGAAGTGCTTCTTCTGTGGAAGACGAGCGTCACCCATTGGATCCGAAAATTCGGGGTCAAGCAGTAATTCTCGGGGGACGTTCTGCTTCGCGCCTGCCCTTAACCAGTTAGAGAACTCCGCAAGGCCCCTAGCTGTGAATTGCCGCAGAACCTCAGTCATGTTGCGACTCGGCTTTTAAGGGCTCCATTTTCACGCGGGCGGTGAATTCCTTGAGGTTGCAAAATAATTCAACCGCGAGCTCGATCCATTCGTCGATGACGTCCGGATCATCATCCTCCGGCTCACTAGGCACTCCGAGCTGCCTCAAGAACTTGCGCCAATCGTCTCCCCAAATATCATCTCCTTCTTCCGCTCCTTCAGGGCCCAATTCACGCAGTATCATTCGGAATGCGTGGGGCAACACGAGTCCCTGAACCAAGGGCATCGAACGCATTTGCGCGGCCAAGCCTGGTATAGTGTTGTTAACGCTCAGCACAGGCCCGATGCGGGGGTCTACGTCTATCCGCCACAGTTCATTTCCAAGGTGAGTCTCGCGAAGTGGCAGAATTGGTTGCCGATCCGGGCTATCTCCACTTTTTGCCGGCCGCAGGCCTTCCGCCGACCCAATTATCTGCCCGGAACCGTCCTGGATAACCAAAAGGCGAAACTGAATTGCGCCTCCGCGATCAATGTCGGACAACTCCATGCGCGAGGGGATACTGAGGCTCGACACCGTGCCGCAGGGGAAGCGCATCGATGAGCTGCGGTAATAAGCCTCCAACGCGACAGATGCATTTCCCGGAAACTCAAGGTCCGTAAGATCGATCGTTGCCGATGCCGAAGGGAACGACAGCAAATCTGCCGGAGGCTCAAGTACAATGTTTACTCGGTCGCGCGTAATCCGCGCTCGGTTCGTTGAATTCAGTCGTCGTTGTACCGAAACCATTGTCAAGACTGCGCCTCAATCACCAAGTCGCGGTTTGGATCAAAGCCCACTACTTCAACACTAAAGCTGTTAGTGCGAGCCTTGATGTCCATTTCGTTCGGCTCGACGGGCCAGCAATCCGCATCCCTTTTTCTGATCGCAAGTGATCCCTTTGGCTCGAAACTGAGAGGAGCGCGGGCATCTTCTTGAACTGCTTTGAAAAGACTGAAATCCAATTCGCTGTACCTTTTGAAGGGATTGCCAGAAAGTACATCGTAAGCGCAGCGTATGCGTATCGATAGCGGAAACACCGCTTCCTCAATTGCTGGTCCAGGCAGGATCGCAAATCCTCCGGTTCGCTTCAAAATCCGAAATGCCTTGAGGCGTGGCCGCCGGCAAATCCGATGGCCGTCCTACTATTGGTCTTTGCGGAGTTTGGCCCTTGTCGGCTCTCGGTATGGAGAAGAAGTCGATAAGAGCAAGTGGATCGTCACGCTCCATCTTCTCCGTGATCAATTCGTGCAATTCTGGTAACGCCGCGCGGATTCGCCGCAAAACCATCCCACCGCGTTGCCACCCAATGCGAAGCTTTTCCGCACGTTCGTTCCATTGGGTACTGGGATGGGTTTTCAGCATCGCCCAACAGCCGGCTAATCGGCTCATCAGTTGCAACCAGCGCAGCATGACAATCAAGAAAAGTGCTCCGCTTTCCTTCAGTTGGTACTGTGATTGAGCCTCTAACAATAAGGGTTTGGCCTTTCTCTCCCGGTTCAGTTCCTTTGAGAAATCAGATCGATAAACGCTTCTTGCACGCGATTATTGTTGTCCCTTACTGATGCCGGCGCTCTAAGGACCCAGATCAGTCTTCGTCTTTGAAAGACTCGTCTGGAGGCGGGCAAATCCGCCTGGCCGCTGTCGGCTCCCAAGCGTATCCCCCGAGATGCGTCCTGTCTGCCATGAGGGAATGACCACATGGGGTGGTAATCGCGGACCTGAACGTGACCGCCTGCAAAAAAAGCGATGACGGCGGATGGGGAGGACGAGGCATGAGATATCCCGCCTCGGAGAAGCTGGAGATCATCCGGCTCGTCGAACAATCCCACTTTCCGTTCGTCGCACCCTGACGCAATCGAAGTCCCGACATCCACGTTATATCGATATCATTCAACTGGTGGGCAGAGGCACTGGACCAATCGTAGCCTCCGCCTGAGAGTTGGAAAGTAGTAGTTTCGGATCGTGGCGGCCAAAAGATGTTCCTTAGCGATGTCCGTCAGGACATACGGCACCACCAACGACAATCCCGGTTCATCTCTGCGTCGAGCGCTACTTCCTGCCGCCTGTTTAAACTGCCTGCACAGCCCCGCATCGTCGGTCGGAATGCCCTTCCTTTTGCCGTCTTCTCGGACCAAAAACAAGACAACTGCCAATCATTTTCAGCTCTCTCCAATTGAGTGATTTCGCAGGACAGATTGGCCCATCAACCAATCGCGTTCGTGTCGTCGATGCGCCGGGTAAGCCCAAATACCGCGCGGACGGCGGATGCAGAGGGAAATGCTCAGTTTTCCGAAGTCCCCAGCGCCCACCTTTAGTTCGCATTCCTTGTTCCGACCTCCCAAATCTCCGCCAAAAACCCGAAAATTGCTTGTTGTCCTTTTCCTCGACCGGAACCAGTCAGGCCAGTCGTTCCAAAACTCCTTCGATTACTAGGATGCCCGAACCGGCCCATCATGCGTCGGGACACGAAACCGACAAGCATCAAGATGCGCCGCAAGATCACTGATGATTTCCCGAAATGTTTGTTGGTACCGTCGGGCGTCTCTGGGCAAACGATCGCAAAACGCACTCGAACAGTTGCGTTAGGCTCTGCCCGCATGCATCAGTTGAGTTTTGTACTGTTTCCCGAATCAAGCGCTTCAGAAATAGCGACTTCGTCGTTGTTGAACTGATCCTGTTGGGTCAGTTCTTTTTCGCTCGGATCAGCCGAAATATCTCGGAAGTACCATTCCATCGCACGCACCGAGGCCCTCTCCCAAAGGAGCTTTAATAGCAAGAGAGAGACTATGTTCAAGTCGGGGTTGCAACGATGCAGCAATTCCCGGCGCGTAAACCGCTTGAACGTCGACGGGCCGAGCGCTAGCAAAATCCGGAATCGAGGGCGAGGTTGCCCGGATTCATTTCACTCAATCAGAACCGCGCTTGCTAAAACATCCCGTCGCCGCTCTGACGCTATGAATGTCGCCGTGTCTCGTCCCCGCGTTTAACTCGCAGCCTCGATCCGATACGGCGTCGATGAAAGCTTGGTCGCCGTGGGCATGAGCGCTTTGCGCGACCGCGAGCGATTGACGATGCGCTTGCGACCGAAAGGCGCGCGCATGCACATCGGGTACCCAAATCTGGACGGGACGCAGGCCCCATGCTCGCAAGCGGTTACGATTTTCCTGCACCGTTACGCGGGAAGACTTGGCTTTTGGGAGGGCCTGCGCTTCGATGCCGCGGTCACGATCATTCCCACGACGAGTTGCCTGTAAGCTATGACAGACGTGCCCAACCGTGAGGGAAGGCCGTCGTGTCAGTGCGCGCCGTTGTGTTGCAGTGCGGCATGGCGCTGACATTCAAATAATAAGATCGGAAGACACCTGCCGCGAGGCAGCTTGGCGCTTTTAGCGCCGACGAGTTGATGAGGGAAAATGTTAATCTAATTCTTGACACAATTGATTATTGGAGGTTCCTAAATACCGTTCTGGAGACTCGCCATGTCCGACCTACGCCCGCGCCCTGCAGATGCTCCTGAGAGTGAGACCTCCTCCACGAGCGGTCCCACTGTGGCGACGGCCCCGCGGGGACCGGTGGAAGAGGTCGCCGCCGCTCTGCCGGAGTCCGCGACGGCGGCGTTTGCCGCGCTGCTGCATCTGATCAGGCTGATGGGCGCGGACCTCGCGCTCAATCGGCCCGACGTCGATCTGGAGCGTTTCGAACAGGCGGTCCGCACCAAGATCGAACAGTTCACCAGCCCGACCGCAAACCAGAGCGCGCGTGACGCGGGGCTCGCGTTTGCGCGTCACCTGGTCGAGCAGGTGCTGACGCAAATTCGCGCCCAGGTTCAGATCAAGAAAAGCTTGAGCATCAAACGGCAAACGGCGCCGGTGGAAAAAGCCGCTGCGCCGGCGGCTGAAGTGCAAGCCGACGCGCCAAAATTCCTGAACTGAGAACGTTTTTGTAGGATGGGTTGAGCGAAGCGAAACCCATCAACTCTTCGTCAAGCCGCGGTGGGTTTCGCTTCGCTCAACCCACCCTACAGAACACGCTTTAGCCGGCCTTCCTCTGCCGGCCGTTGGACCGCGCCGGTTTCCGTTGCTCTTCGCGGGCGGCCTTTTTGCCGGCGATCGGCAGCAGCATCTCCTTTTGCCCTTCGACCTTCTTGCGGCCCTTTTTGGTTGGTGCGGGCGCGGCACGCGGTGCTGCTGCGGCGCGCGGTGCGCGGCCGCTTTCGGCCTGCACCGAACGGCGCAGCGCATCCATCAGATTGATAACCTTGCCGGTCGGCTCGTGCTTGGGTACTTCGATCTTCAGACCCTTGGCTTTTTTCTCGATCAGATCCTTCAGCGCGTGCTCGTAATGGTCCTCGAATTCCTGCGGCTTGAAATGCCCGCGCTTGGTTTCGACGATGTGCCGCGCCAAATCCATCATGTCCTTGGTCAGCTTCACATTCGGGATGTCGTCGAAATACTCGCCGGCATCGCGCACTTCATAGGGAAAGCGCAGCAGCGTGCCCATCAGGCCCTTGCCGCGCGGCGCAATGGCGATGACGTGCTCGCGGCTCGTCAGCACCACGCGGCCGATCGCGACCATCTTCATCTGTTCGATGGCGTCGCGGATGACGACGAAGGCGTCCTCGCCGACTTTGCCGTCGGGCGCGATGTAATACGGCCGGATGTTGTAGAGTTCGTCGATCTCGTCCTTCGGCACGAACTCGTCGATATCGATCGTCTTGGTGCTGTCGAGCGCGACGGCCTCAAGCTCGTCGTCGGTGATCTCGATGTACTCGCCCTTGGCGACCTCGTAGCCCTTGATGATCTGGTCCGACGTTACTTCCTCGCCGGTCTCGGCGTCGACTTTGCGGTAACGGATACGGTGGCCGGTTTCCTTGTTGATCTGATTGAAGCTGACCTTCTCGCGCTCGGAGGTCGCCGGATAAAGGGCGATCGGGCAGGAAACCAGCGAAAGCCGCAAATAACCCTTCCAATATGCGCGCGGTGCCACAGTTAACTCCTGCTGAACAGCATTCTGACAACCCGGTGAATGATACCGCGTTCCTCGCGTAAATCCGAGGCTGCGGCTCGATCGGGTTTACGATTTGTTCCGCCGCCAGCGATATTACGGTAAAATAAGTGCTGCGATCGATTCGCCGCCGGAACCAATATGCCTGCAACGGCCCGCAAGCCTGTCCAGAAGCCACGGCTTTGTGCCTACTACGCCACCGTGCTGGTGACGCGCGTCGAGGAATGGTGGGTGGAAGCCGAAAGCGAAGAAGAGGCGCGAGCCTTGCTAACTTCGGGGCAGGGCCACCACGCCGCGTTTGGCGACCGCGTCCATGTCGAAGTGGAACGGTTGCTTGAGGGCGGTGAAGAATAGGACGTTTTCGGAGATTGAGGTCAGCGGCGCCAGCATGGTCCGTTATTGCACGCCTCACGCATTGTCGTTGCTGCGCCTTTGAGCCGCGCTCTCCCGCAGGTGGAGAGCGCACACCAAATGCGCGCGTGTACAGTGGCGCCGTCCCGGCGTTATCTTCCTCCTTGAAGCGCTGGTTTGTTGCCGGCCCGCTGGAGGAATACGCATGCCATCAATTAGTGACGTTTCAATCGTTAACTGGAACACCGCCGAAGCCAAACCGGTCGCGTCCGGGCTGGAACGGACGCTTTGTAGCGAAAGTCTGTGTGGTTCGAAGACGCTGACCGTCTACCAGCGGACGGTGCTGAAAGGTCGGCAGTTGGACGTCGAGGCGCGCGACGACTACCACCTTGTCTATGTCATCGAGGCGGCGAAAGACGGCACCATCAGCTTCAACGGGAAGTCGCATGCAGCCGAGGAGGGGGCCGGCGTGCTGCTCGCGCCAGGCGAATCCGCGCGATTTGAAGCGTCCGGCGGAAACCTCGAGCTGCTTCACATGGTGACGCCAAAGCCTCCTGCCGCCGTGGAAGGCGGATTGTCTGGCGGGCCGGGATATTTTTTCAATCGGAGCACGCTCCGTCCTCTCAGCGATGCCAGCGGAGGCCGTGTGCGTCGCTTCTGTGCCGAGTCCACCGTCAGACTCCTCGATGGCACCAGGCTTACGCCAACCAACGCCATTCAGGCGGGCGAGATGCACTACCACGAAGGCGGATCGTCCCCCTATCACAGGCACGTCGGCACCAGCGCGAATCCCGGCGGCGCATCCCACTGTTACATCACGTTCAAGGGCCGTGGCGTGGTTGAGGTCGGTGATACGACCCAGGAACTCCAACCCGGCACGCTCGTGTATTTTCCCCCCGGCATACCGCACCGGCTTCGTGCCCATGGTGGTCCCCTCGACTACTTTGAGCTCCAGGCTTGGCGGAGTTTCAAAACCCACGTGCTCAGCGAGGAGCCGCTGGGACTGAAATGGTATTACGATCCCGTGACACCGGGCGCTGCGCGGCCGGAGTGGGACCAGAGTTGACGGCCCGAGCCCTCACCCATTCTTGTTGCTGCACCACCGAGTAGCCCTCTCCCGCAAGGGAGAGGGCACGATAACAGCGCTTTGCCCTACGCAGTCTTCTGCTCGTGCAGGCCGAGTTCTTTGATCGTCTCGTCGCGCATGATGAACTTCTGCACTTTACCGGTCACCGTCATCGGGAAAGCGTCGACGAACTTGATGTAGCGCGGAATCTTGTAGTGCGCGATCTGGCCCTTGCAGAAGCTTTGGACCTCTTCGGCGTTCGCGATCATGCCGGGCTTGACCTGGACCCAGGCGCAGAGCTCTTCGCCGTATTTCAGATCGGGCACGCCGACGACCTGAACGGCCGCGATCTTGGGATGGCGGAACAAAAACTCCTCGACCTCGCGCGGATAGACGTTTTCGCCGCCGCGGATCACCATGTCCTTAATGCGCCCGACGATGTTGCAGTAGCCGTCCTCGTCGAGCGTGGCGAGGTCGCCGGTGTGCATCCAGCGGGCGCGATCGATCGCTTCGGCGGTGCGCTCGTCGTCGTCCCAATAGCCGAGCATCACCGAATAGCCGCGGGTGCACAATTCGCCGGCGGTGCCGGGCGGCACGATGCGGCCGGCGCCATCGACGATCTTGATCTCGACATGGGGATGGATGCGGCCGACGGTGCCGACGCGGCGCTCGAGCGGATCATCGTGCGAGGTCTGCGTCGACACCGGGCTGGTCTCGGTCATGCCGTAGGCGATGGTGACTTCGCTCATGTGCATTTCGGCGATGCAGCGTTTCATTACTTCGGTCGGACAGGGCGAGCCGGCCATGATCCCGGTGCGAAGCGAAGAAAGATCGAAGCGCTTGAAGTCGGGATGGCCGAGCTCGGCGATGAACATGGTCGGCACGCCATAGAGCGCGGTGCAGCGCTCGGCCTCGACGGCTTGCAAGCTCGCCAGCGGATCAAAGCCTTCCGAAGGATAAACCATCGCTGAGCCGTGAGTGACGCAAGCAAGGTTGCCGAGCACCATGCCGAAGCAGTGATAAAGCGGCACCGGGATGCAGACGCGATCCTGATCTGTCAGCCGCTGGGCTTCGCCGATGAAGTAGCCGTTGTTGAGGATGTTGTGGTGGGTCAGCGTCGCGCCTTTGGGCGCGCCGGTGGTGCCGCTGGTGAACTGGATGTTGATCGGATCGTCAAATTGCAGCGTGGCGGCAAGCTCTCCCAACTGTGCGCGATGGCGGTCGCCGCCCATGTGCAGCACATCGGCGAAGCGCAGAAAGCCGCGCCTCTCGTCGTCGCCGATACGAATGAGCGTCGTCAGCGCGGGTAGCCGCTTTGACTGTAACTCGCCGGGCGCGCTGCGGTCGATCTCCGGCGCAAGCTCGCGGAGCATGCCGACATAATCGCTGGTCTTGAACGAGTTGGCGGTGATCAGCGCTTTGCAGCCGACCTTGTTGAGGGCGTAGTCGAGCTCAGACAGCCGGTAAGCCGGATTGATGTTGACGAGGATGAGGCCGGCCTTGGCGGTGGCGAATTGGGTAATCACCCATTCGGAATTGTTCGGCGACCAGATGCCGACGCGGTCGCCGGGCGCAAGCCCGAGCGCGAGCAGGCCCGCCGCGAACGCATCGACCCTGGCTTTCAGCTCGCCGTAGCTCCAGCGGACGTTCTGCTGCCGCACGATCAGCGCGTCGCGCGCGCCCCATTGCGCCGCCGCCTTGTCGAAATGCACGCCGATGGTCTCGCCGATCAGCGGCGTCGCAGAGACGCCATGGACGTAGCTTTGGGTGAGTTTGGCCATAAAACTCCTCGCGAGACGCCTGCCCCCGTGCTGCCGCGTTTGGTTTCAGAACGGCACCGGCAGCTTGTTGTTATATCTGGCGATCCCGGGCCGCGTCTGCACGTGTCATCAAGGCCTGGATCAAGTGGCCGTCATTCCCGCAAAGGCCCGCGGCAGCAAACGCGCGAGCCGGAGCGCCCAGGTGTGCTGCCCGCGGTCCTCGGCGATCAAATCCTGGCGGATTTCGATCAAGGCGTGCGGCAGGCCAAGGCGTTCGCCGTGCACCGGGATGGTGTAGTCGGTGGAATCGCTCACAACATACGGCTCGTTGTTGCCGACGACCAGGCCGGTCTCCGCCTTGAGCAGCGCGAGCAGGTGCCGCGCCAGCCGCGGGTCGCGGTTGTACAAAAGAGCGACGTGCCACGGCCGCGCCACGCCCTTGAAGGTCGGGGTAAAGCTGTGCAGTGAAATCAGCACCGCCGGCATGCGCACGCGCGCACGCCGCCTGATCTCGGTATCGATGCGCTCGTGATAAGGCCAAAAAATTTCTTTGGCGCGCAGCGCCTTGTCTTCATCGCTCAAACCGATATTGCCCGGTATCTGCGTGAGTTCGCTGACTTCCGGGGTCGACGACGGCATGCCCGGCGGACGATTGCAGTCGATGACGAGGCGCGAATAAGTCTGCCGGATCAGCACCGCACCGAGCGCATCCGCCAGGATGTGGCCGACGCAGGCAATGCCGATGTCCCAGGCGATATGGCGGCGGAGTTCAGGCGCCGCGACGCCGAGCCGGCCGAGCGCACGCGGGATCGCGTTACCGGCGTGATCGGCGACCAGAAGGAACGGCGAGCCGCCATTGGGGTTATAGACAGTGACGGGTACCGGTTCGCCGGCGGCCAGCAAATGTTTGTCCGGCCCTTTCATTGGCGGTTACATTCGCGAAGCAAATAGCGGCGATGCATTGCGTGATTCTTGGAGCGCTGTTGGCCCGAGAAATGCATGTCATATACCACGTTAATATAAGACTACGTTAATGCAGATCAGCGCGGCCGGTTCTTGAAGAAACAAAGTCTGCAAATGCCCATACCCAGCCGCAAAATCTCCGCCGTGTGCGGCCGAAGAGTCCGTTGATGAAGATTTGCGCCGGCTATGAAATCGCCTACGAATGTCCGCAACCGACGCCGATGATACTGATGCTGAGCGTGCATCCCTCGCGCGCCGCGGATTTGCTGACGCCGGATCGGCCGTGGCTTAATCCGGCGATTCCGGCCAACGCCTATCAGGATGGTTTCGGTAACGTCTGCCATGTGGTCCACGCCCCCAAGGGCCGGCTCACGCTGTCGACGGATTTTCTGATCGCGGATTCCGGCGTGCCGGATGATTTTGCGCCGCACGCCGAGCAGCATCCGCTCGAGCAGCTTCCGGTCGATACGCTGGTGTATCTGCTCGGCAGCCGCTATTGCGAAACCGATCACTTTGTCCAGTTGGCGTGGTCGACGTTCGGCAACGTCGCCAAGGGCTGGCCGCTCATTCAGGCGATCTGCAATTACGTCCACGATCGCACGACGTTCGGCTACCAGTACGCCAACCCGACCAGGACGGCCTGGCTTACCCACGCCGAGCGCCTCGGCGTGTGCCGCGACTTCGCGCATCTGGCGATCACACTGTGCCGCTGCATGAACGTGCCGGCGCGCTATTGCACCGGCTATCTCGGCGACATCGGCGTGCCGCCTGATCCGGAGCCGATGGATTTCTCCGCCTGGTTCGAAGTCTTTCTCGGCGGCCGCTGGTACACCTTCGACGCCCGCCACAACACGCCGCGCATCGGCCGCATCCTGATGGCGCGCGGCCGCGACGCCACCGACGTCGCGATCACGACTTCGTTCGGCCCCAACACGCTTGCCGGCTTCAAGGTTCACACCGACGAGGTGCGGGAGGAAACCGCCGCGGCGCGTTAGCGGCGATTTCCTGAACACGCATGCGCGCAGCGGCGCGCGACGATCGTGATCGGCAGGCTCAACCCGGCAGATAGACCGACTTGATCTCCTGATAGGCTTCCAGTCCTTCCGGCCCGCCGACGCGACCGACGCCGGATTCCTTGTAACCGCCGAACGGCACCGCATTGTCCAGCTTCAATCCATTGATGCTGACATTGCCGGTGCGGATGCGCCGCGCCAGCGCCAACCCTTTGTCCGGGTCGTTGGTGAACACCGCGCCGCTCAAGCCATAGCTGCTGCTGTTGGCGATACGGATGGCGTCCTCTTCGTTGTCGTAAGGCATGACCGACACGACCGGCCCAAAGATCTCTTCCTTCGCGATCGTCATATCGGTGTCGACGTTGGAAAAAATCGTCGGCTCGACAAAGTAGCCGCGGTTCATGTCCTTGGGGCGGCCGCCGCCGGTGACGAGTGTGGCGCCTTCCTTGCGGCCCTTTTCGATATAGCCCATCACCCGATCGAGTTGGCGTTTCATCGACAGCGGGCCCATTTGCGTGTCCGCCTTCCAGGGGTCGCCGACGGCGATTTTCTTGACCGCCTGGCTATAGGCGTCGACCACTTCGTCGTGGCGCTTTTTCGAGACCAGCACGCGGGTCAACGAAAAGCAGATTTGGCCGGTCATCGGCATCGCAAACGGCACGATGGTGCCGATCGCGTTCGCCAGATCGGCATCGTCCATGATCAGCGCCGGCGATTTACCGCCAAGCTCCAGCGTGTAGCGCGCCAGCCGTTTGGCGCAAACTTCGGCGATGCGCTTGCCGCCGGCAACGCTGCCGGTGAAGCTGACCTTGTCGATTTCCGGCCGGTTGATCAGGTAATCGCCGACCTCACGTCCCGCCGGGACGATGTTGATCACGCCGGGCGGCAGGCCGACGGCTTCGGCGCACTCCGCCAGGAGCTGGCCCTCGATCGGCGTCTCCGGCGCCGGCTTGGCAACGATGGTGCAGCCGGCGGTGAGCGCCGCGGCCACGCCGTAGGACATCAGCACCATCGGCGCGTTCCACGGCGTGATGATGGCGACCACGCCGACCGGTTCGCGAATGACCAGAGCTTTGCCGCCGTTCATCATGTCGCGGGTCTCGGCGAACTCGGCGCTGGCGCCGAGCTTGCCGTAGAACTCAAACAGTTGCGGCGCGAAGTTGATGATGTATCCGGCGAAGCTCTTCGGCGCGCCGACCTGAGCGGTCCAAACATCAGTCAGCAGCGGCGCGCGCTTCTTCATCTCTTCGCCGATCGCCAGGACAAATTTGGAGCGCTCCTGCGGCGTCATCCGCGGCCACGGCCCGTGATCGAAGGCTTCACGTGCGGCTTTTACCGCGCGATCGACATCCGCTGTGGAGGCTTCGGGCAAACTCAGAAAACATTCTTCCGTGACCGGCGAGATCAAGTCGAGTTTCTGATCGGACTGCGGCTTGACCCAGTCGCCGCCGATATAAAAATTCTTCAGCACATGCTGCGAAAGCGCCTGTTGCGGATCAAACGCGCTGCCGGTGGATGTCGACATCGAATTCCTCCCTGGTTTTATAAAGCGCGCCAGCTCGCGATAGGGTGGCGCGTCTGAGCCGATGCTACCCAGCCGAAAGGTTATATACAAGCAAATACAGCGCAACGTTATGACGTTGGGCCCGAGACGGCTTCTGCGGGGCGGCCTTCGTGGGAAACTGCCCGTTCAATTAAATTTGCTGCGGCTCGGGGCGATCGCTTCCTCATTGACTGCGCTCGCTTCGACGGCTTCGTCGGCGCCACGCTGCAAAGTCGAACCCAGAGACTGGCAGGCCTCGAACGGAACGCCAAAGCACACCTCAAAACCGTTCCTGGTTTTCAACGTGGCGATCAGGCAATCTTGGTCCTTGGCGCGCTCGATCGACCATTCATCGAGCTCAAAAACATAGCGCGCCTCATCACTTCCAGTGCACTTTACCAGCGCGCGCGCCAACAGGTGCGGCAGTGTCATAACTATGGCTTCGGCCTGATCGAGCGGCAATTCCACGGCAATTGTCGCGCCGGATTGGTCGAGGAATTCAAGTCCGATGTTGGAGCCGTCGGGCGCAACACTGCACGTCGTCAGTTTCTTGCTGCGGATTGTCACGGTTTTCACTCTTCTCACCGTTCCTATTTTCGGTCATACTCGCTATATTCAACGGAATATAACGAGCCCGCGAGCGAACCGCAACGATTTGAGCCATTTTGGAGGACGCGTCCATGAACATACCTCTTGCCCACCCTCATCTCAGTGAAGCGACGACGCGATTTCTGGCCGGAAAGCACCAGGCCTTCATCGGCGGCAAGTGGGTCGACGCCGTTTCGGGCAAGACCTTCGAGACCTTCGATCCCGGCTCGGGGCAGGTCATCGCCAAAGTCGCAGAGTGCGACGCCGCCGATGTCGACAAGGCGGTCGCCGCTGCGCGTGCGGCTTTCGAGAGCGGTCCGTGGAGCCGCACCACCGGAAGCGAGCGCGCCCGCATGATGTGGAAGCTCGCCGAACTGATCGAACAGAACGCCGCTGAACTTTCTGAACTGGAAGCGCTGAACAACGGCAAGCCGGTCCCCAATGTGCGCGGTTTCGATCTCATGCTCAGCTGTGAATTGCTGCGCTACACCGCGGGCTGGGCAACCAAGATCACCGGCGAAACCATTGCGCTGTCGAGCGCGCCGAAGATGCACGCCTTTACGCTCAAAGAGCCGATCGGCGTCGTCGGTCAGATCATCCCGTGGAATTCGCCGATCATGATGGCGTGCTGGAAACTCGCCCCGGTGCTCGCCACCGGCTGCACCGCGGTGCTCAAGCCCGCCGAGCAGACACCGCTGACCGCGCTTCGCCTCGGCCAACTGATCCAGGAAGCGGGAATTCCCGACGGCGTGGTCAACATCGTCCCGGGCTTCGGCCCGACTGCCGGCGCCGCCATCGCCGCGCACCCCGATATCGACAAGGTCGCCTTCACCGGCTCCGGCGAAGTCGGCCGGCTGATCATCCAGGCCGCCACCGGCAATCTGAAGAAAGTCTCGCTCGAACTGGGCGGCAAATCGCCGGTGATCATCTTTCCGGATGCCGATGTCGATGTGACGGTTCCGGGCGCAGCGCGGGCGATCTTCACGAATTCCGGCCAGGTCTGCGCCGCCGGCTCGCGGCTCTACGCCCACAAGCGCGTGTTCGACCGGATCATCGCCGGCGTCGCGCAGGAGGCAAAAAAGATTCGCGTGGGTCATGCCTTGAGCGAGGGCACGCAGATGGGACCGCTGGTTTCCAAGGATCAGCTTGAACGGGTTTCGGGCTATCTCGAACAAGGCGAAAACGACGGCGCCACCGTCGTCACCGGCGGTGGCCGCATCGGCAACGAGGGCTACTTTATCGAGCCGACCATCCTGACCGACACCCGCCCCGAAATGTCGGTCATTCGCGAGGAGATTTTCGGCCCGGTGCTTTGCGCCATGAGGTTCGACGACGACGATCTCGACGCGATCGCCAAAGAAGCCAATCGCACCATGTACGGCCTCGCCGGCAGCGTCTGGACGCGCGACCTGAGCATCGCCCACCAGATGGTCCGCAAGATCAGGGCAGGCACCGTAGGCGTGAACGTTCACAGCTCGATCGATCCCGCACTGCCGTTCGGCGGCTTCAAACAATCAGGCTGGGGCCGCGAAAAAGGCCGCGACGTCATCGACCTTTATACCGAAGTCAAGTCGGTGGTCATGGCGCTCTGACGCGTTCGCCGAAGGTGCGATCAGCGCGAGGCTCGGTCCGCGTGCGTTGACGCGCGGGTTGGCTTGAAAAGAATTCAGCCTAGACTAGCAAGCCACTCCGTGAGCAAGTCGCAGCGCGCAACATTCGCGCCTGAAACGATATGCGCACCCCCGTATAGCTGTGCTAATAACACGGCTATACGGCGCATCGGGCCAGCACAGACCGGGGCGCGGCGTAGGTTGTTATGACTTCTCGTTGGTCCCGTAGCTCAGCCGGATAGAGCAGCGGTTTCCTAAACCGAAGGTCGCAAG
>CAVWLX010000003.1:0-455739 GCA_963755885.1 uncultured Alphaproteobacteria bacterium | reverse complement strand
TAGTCATGCGGCACATAGGCGGCGAGCGCGATATCGGCGAACGCCTTCTTCCGATCGGTGCCGGCAACCTTAAATTCACCCGCCTCGAATTCGATGTCGTCCTCGCTGCTTTCCAAAAGATGAGCCGCGATCTTTTTGCCTTTAACAACAATCTTGTCGCTCGCCTTCGATAGCGCGGTCCGCCGACGACCAATGAGCGCGAGCCATAGGTGCCCATGCCGAACTGAACCTTGTCGGTATCGCCGAACACGATGTCGATATTGTCGAAGGGCACGCCCAGTTTCTCGCACACGATCTGCGCAAATGTTGTCTCGTGACCCTGGCCGTGATTGTGCGTGCCGATAAGCACCGTCACTTGCCCGGTCGGATGCACGCGCACGGTCGCGCTCTCATAAAGACCGCCACGCGCGCCGAGACGGCCGGCAATGCGCGAGGGGGCCAGGCCGCAGGCCTCGACGTAGGTGCTGAGGCCGATGCCGCGCAGCTTGCCGTTGCTCGCCGAGATCGACTTGCGTTTTGCGAAGCCGGACCAGTCGGAAACAACCAGCGCCTTATCAAGGCATCCCTTCGGATCCCCGCTGTCGTACTCCACCATCACCGGCGTCTGGTATGGATACGCCTCCTTGGGAATCATGTTGCGGCGGCGGATCTCGGCGCGGTCCATTCCCATATCGCTTGCCGCAACGTCGACCAGGCGTTCAAGCACGAACGTCGCCTCAGGACGGCCGGCGCCGCGGTAGGCATCGACCGGCACCGTATTGGTGAACACTACTTTTACTTCGCAATAAATCGCCGGCGTCGTGTAGACCCCAGCCAACAGCGGTCCGTACAAATTGGTCGGGATATTGGGACCGAAGGTCGAGATATAGCCGCCGATGTTGGCAATCGTGTTGACGCGCAAACCGAGGAATTTGCCGTTTTCGTCAAGCGCCAGCTCCGCCTCGGTAACGTGATCGCGACCCTGAGCATCGGACACGAAGCCTTCGCTCCGCTCGCACACCCATTTGATCGGCCTTCCGACTTTCTGCGCGGTCCACGTGATCACCGCTTCCTCTGCATAATGGAATTGTTTGACGCCGAAGCCGCCGCCAACATCGGGTGCCACGACGCGCAGCTTGTGCTGTGGGATGTTGAGCACAAAGGCGCCCATCAGCAAGCGGACCACATGCGGAAATTGACTCGTCGACCACAACGTATATTGGCCTGTTGCTGCATTGTATTCTGCAATTGCCGCTCGCGGTTCCATCGGATTGCCGACCAGCCGATTGTTGACGAGGCTGATGCGGGCGACATGTGCCGCCTCGCGGAAAGCGGCGTCGGTCGCGGCGAGATCGCCGAGCGCCCAATCGCAACACAGGTTGTTGGGCACGTCGTCGAACAGCAGCGGTGCATCGCGCTTGATCGCGTCGAATGCACCGACCACCGCCGAAAGCACCTCATATTCAACGGCAATTGCCTCGGCAGCAGCGCGCGCTTTCTCCAAAGTCTCGGCGACAACGAAGCAGACCGGATCGCCGACGTGGCGCACTTTGCCTTGCGCCAGGGCCGGATGAGGCGGCTCTTTCATCGGCAGCCCGTCCTTGCCCGTGATACCCCAGCCGCACGGCAGACCGCCAACGCCCGCCGCCTTCAAGTCCTCGCCAGTGACGACGGCCAGAACGTCGGGCATCGCCAGCGCCTCTGCCGCATCGATCGATTTTATGTTCGCGTGCGCGTGCGGCGAACGAACAAACACACCCGCAACCATTTCCGGCCGCTTGATGTCGGCGACGTAATTGCCGCGACCGGTAAGAAAGCGGCGATCCTCCTTTCGCAGCGGTCGAGCGCCAATCCCGATGACGTTTGACATGCTCAAGCCCCTTTTTCCGCGTGCATCGCTGCGGTTCCACGCAGCACCGACGTCACGATGTTCTGATATCCGGTGCAGCGGCAGAGATTGCCTTCTAGCCAGTGCCGCACATCCGCCTCGGTTGGAGTTCGATGGCGACGAGCGAACTCGACCGAGCTCATCAGCATGCCGGGCGTGCAAAAGCCGCATTGCAAACCATGGTTTTCGTGAAAGGCGATCTGCATCGGGTGCAGCGCGTCCGGCCTGCCCAAGCCTTCGACGGTCGTGACGTGTGTGCCGTCGACCGCCACTGCCAGCAGGGTGCAGCTTTTCACCGAACTATCGTCCACATGCACAACACAGGCGCCGCATTGGCTGGTGTCGCAACCGACATGGGTGCCAGTTAGGCTTAGGGTCTCGCGCAGCAGATCGCACAGCAGCGTCGCAGGCTCGACGTCGACGCTCACCGACTTGCCGTTGAGGACAAATTTGATGTTCATGAAGCAATTACCTCTCCGAAGCTCAACGAAGCAGACGCGCTACTTCGACCGGCCAGATCGCGAGCACCGCATCGCCCACTTTGACCGGATTGTTGAAGAATTTGCGTTCCGACACATAGACGACGAAGTTCTCCTTGCTCCCGGCGTCGAGCATGACTTTGACGAAGTAGCCTTGATACTCGATGGCAGTGACACGGCTCGGGACCGAAGCGTTTCCGTCGCCGGCCGGAGTACCGGGCCGAGCCAGCTCGATATCATCGCGCCGTACTGCAATCGCGATCGAGTCGCCCGCGTCGACGTGGATGCCGGGCGTGAGCGGCACCGTGATGCCGGATCCGCCGGGAGGCGCTGCCACCACTGCATGATGACCGTTGACGGTGCGCACTTGTCCGCTCAACACGTTCTGCCCGCCAAGAAATTCCGCGACGTAGCGATCCTTGGGGCTGGCGTAGACTTCGCGCGCCGGTCCTGCCTGGCGGATTTTGCCCTTCTCCATCACCACCACGAGATCGGCGAGCGCAATCGCCTCAAGCTGCGTATGAGTGACGTGAACGAAAGTAATCCCGAGTTCACGCTGCATCTGAGCCAATTCCTGGCGCATCTGGATCCGCAGGAACTCGTCGAGCGCCGACAGCGGTTCGTCGAGCAACAGCACGCGCGGCTCGGTGATCGCCGCGCGTGCCAGCGCCACACGCTGCTGCTGGCCACCGGAAAGTTGTGCCGGCAACCGGTCGGCAAATTCGGACAGCCTGACCTTTTCCATCATGGCGTCGGCTGCCCGATGGCGGTCGGCTTTCGATGTTCCTCGCACCCGCAACGAGAAAGCGATGTTGTCACGTACGGTCAGGTGCGGAAACAGAGCATAGGACTGGAACATCATGGCGGTACGCCGCGCGACTGGCGGAAGGCCGACCACATTTTCACCGTCAATCAGGATTTCGCCGGCGGTCGGGTCGTCGTGACCCGCGATCATGCGCAAAATCGTGGTCTTACCACAGCCGGATGGGCCTAGCAGGCAGCAATAGGCGCCGTTTGGAATTTTGATATTGACGCCGTCGACAGCGTTGACGAAGCCGTCAAAGGTCTTAACGACCCCGGCAAGTTCGATCTGCCCCGGTCCCAATTCCATGTGGTCCTCCTTCAATGGGCCGGGACGCGGCTGGTGCGCCGCTTCTGGATAAGGGCAATGGAGCCGAGGCAAATGGCGATGATCGTGAATGAGATGATCGTCGTAACCGTGCCGAGCGCGTAAAGCGACGGCGAGGTGACATTGAGCGTCATGGTCCAGATTTCGAGCGGCAGCGTATTGAGCGAGCCCGCGGTCTGCAGTGTGCGAGCGAACTCGTCATAGGAGAGAGTGAAACCGAACAGCGCGACGGCGACCAGACCAGGGGCGAGGATCGGAATGACGACCAAGCGGATCGCTTGCCAGCGCGTCGCGCCCAGGTCATAGGCCGCCTCCTCCCAAGCGCGGTCGAAACGCGACATCACGGCAAACATCACCAGCACGCCGAACGGTAGCGTCCAGGAGAGCTGTGCCCCGATTGCGGAGGTGTACCAGTGTCCCTCGATACCGATGAAACTCATGAGCAGGCCGACGCCGATGCTCAGGACGAGGCCAGGAGCAACCAGGCTCCCGATCATCAGATAGAAGACGATGCCGTCGCCTCGAAAGCGGCGGCGGAACGCTAAGCCGGCGAGGAATGAAACCACGACGGTAATTATCGTGACGATCACCGCGAGCTTCACGGAACGATCGAACGAGCCTTTCACGTCACCGGTGCGCACCTGTGTGAAAAGATCGACGAACCAGTGCAGCGACAGGCCCTTCATCGGAAATACAAGTCCGCCACGAACATCCTGGAACGATAGGATGTAGATGCAGATCATCGGCCCGTAGAGCGCGAGTACGTAAAAGCTGAAGACGGCCAAAAGGACGTAGAAAGTCCAAGGTCGGCCGCCGGCTCGCGGAGCGATGGCATGCGCTGCTACCGCTCTCGACACCGGCGGCGTGCTTATGACGTCGCCCGCGGCGCTCATCGGGCCAGCTCCTTGCGCACGTCGACCGAACGCAAGATCAGCGTCACCAGCATCGTCACCACGATGGTCAGTACGACGGCGCTGGCGGCGGCCGATGGATATTGCAATACGCCGACGTCCTCATAGAGCGCGCCAACCACGGACGCCGAACCGCCGCCGCTCATAACTTTGATGACGAAGAAATCGCCCATGACGATCGAGACGACAAAGATTGATCCAAGCGCGATGCCATTCTTGCATAGCGGCAGTATGATCATTCGCATGATGTCGAACCGGCTTGCACCAGCGTCGAGCGCGGCTTCCACGACGCGCTTGTCGATGCGTCCCATGGCGTTGAAGATTGGCACGATCATGAAAATCGTTAGCTGATGCACGTAGGCGACAACGACCGAAAAGCCCGAAAACAAAAGAAACTCCAGCGGTGCGTGCACCACGCCGACGCGGATGAGCGCCATGTTGATCAAGCCCTCCTTGCCGAGGAGCGGTATCCAGGAAATCATCCGGATGATGTTCGAAGTCCAGAATGGCACGGTGCACAACAAGAACAGCCCGATCGCAAGCAGGGGGCTACGGACGTGAAAGACGAGAAAGTACGCAACCCAAAAACCGATAATCAGTGAGCACAGCCAAGTCAGAGCAGTGAACTTGATAGTTTCGGCATAGAGGTTGAGCGTTAGTCCAGAGCTAAAAATATCGATGTAGTTTTGCAGCGTCGGATTGAAGATGAGACCGCCGAAGCCATCGCTCTGGAAGAAACTGGCGGCGAGCACGACCAGCATCGGCGCGACGAAGAACGGCACCAGCACCAGCATCAGCGGCGACACATAGAACCAGCCGGAAACGCCGTCGCGTGCGGCCATGATAATCTCTCGTCAGAAATTGCTGAGGACGAAGCGAGTTTCAAGCTGCGTAGCAAGAAGCGGGCCGATTACGGAGGAAAATCGGCCCGCGCGCGTCTCAAGCAACTTTGAAGTCGTTCCAGCGTTTATTCATGTAGGCTGCTTCGTCCATCAGCGTATTCCAGCATGAGATGTTGGTCACGCGCTTCACGAACGAGCCGCCGTCCCGTACCGTGCCGGCCTTCTCCATCGGCACGCCATACGGGTCACTGATCGGGCCAGGTGCCGGCTTGCCTTCGTACCAATATGCCCACTCAGTTTCGGTCATGTGTTTCTTCGCGGTCGATGGCGTCGGACTGTAATAGCCGTAGCGGCTGACGAAGGCGCCTTGCCAACCCGACAGATACCAATTGAGATACTCGTATGCCGCGTCGAGCTTCTTGCCGCTGAGATGCTTCATCAGCGCCATGCCGTTGCACCAGCCGCGATAGCCTTCCTTGCCGTTCTTTACATTCACTGGGGCGTAAACGCAGGGGATGCCCTTGACGCGTACAGCGGCGACGGCCGGCGACCACATCGACTGTATGATAACTTCGCCGGCTGCCATCAGCTGCACCGACTGGTCGAAGGTGGTCCAAGTCGCACGGAAATGGCCGCTCTTCTTCAGCTCGATCAACTTTTCGCTCGTAAAGTCGATCTCCTTCTTGGTCATGTTGCCTTTGTTGCCGTAGGTGATCAGGCCTGCGCTCTCGAAGCACAAAGCTGCATCCATGATCCCGATGGCCGGCACGTCGAGGATCGCCGCCTTGCCCTTGAATTTGGGATCGATCAACTCCTTCCACTCGGTCACTTCGTGTCCGACCAGGTCGGGGCGATAGCCGATCGAGTCGGCGTTGTAGACTTGCGGCAGGAAAGTCATCCAGTCGGTGACGCCTTCGTGCAGCTCGGTCGAATGCGGCTTCTCAATGTACATCGCCTCGTAGGGCGAAATGCCCTGACGAGGAATCTTATGACCTTCGAGCTCGCCCTTGGTGAAGATCGGCAGAATGTTGTCGAATTCCTTGATCTTCTTTACCTCAATGCCTTGCAGGATACCGCGCTTGGTCGCGAGCTTCGATTGCCAGCCTTCGACATCGGCAATGTCGACCGAATCGGGCTGCGTGATGAAGCGGTTGATCGCGGCCGTGGTGTCAAGATTCTGCATCGTCACCTTAAAGCCGAGATCCTTGGAGGCTTGATCGCCGATCGCCTTGACGACTGAATAGGACACGCCGACGTGGCGAAGTTCGATGTCCTTGATTTCCTGTGCCCAGATCGTGGGGAATCCACCGAGTACGCCGGCTCCGGCGGCGCCGCCGAGCAACGCACCGCCGGCTTTGAGCAGCGAGCGCCGGGATGGACCTTTGTTCGCGCCGCCGCGATTAGAAATTCGCTTTGAATTCTTCGTCGATTTCGGAAGTCCGCTATCTTTGGTCATGATTACGCTCCCTGCGCGCAATGTTTTAGTTGCGCGCACTGTTGAATTTGAAAATTTTCCGGCAGCGAAGTGTTTTACGTGATCAACAAGCTACCACCGCTTCGCAGCGCAACAAAATTGATAATATAAATTCGACTCATAAGGTCGATTAATGTGCAAACAATATCGCCACTCATTGCCGCAATTGGCGTCATCGCAGCCTGATCGCCCAGTTGCGCTCGCGCGTCCAATGGAACATTGGGACTACTTCTGCTTATGGCCGATTTTGTTGCAAAAACCTGTTGAAGCCGATTGGGCTCAGTGATTCCGTTGTTGTGACTCGATTCGCGACGGGAGCGAAGCATGATGGGGCGGCTCGGTCACGATCAGGAACAGCTTTTCTAGTTCATTCCGCTTCCGATGAAGCAGCGCCAGAGGATCATCTGGTCCGCGCGCTTATGAGAGCGAGTGAACCGCTCAGGCACATCAATGCCGCTGCGCGCCAGAGGCATGTCCTGTGTAGTCGGGTTGTTGAGGCGACTGGTGATGATGACGTCGGCTTCGCCGGCCGGTGCGGCGGTGGATGGTGACGGCGCCGGGCGAGCTACGGGGTGATCGCTACAACGCCGGCCAAATTCTGCGGCACTGGCGGTCAGCTCTGCGTCGTCCTCTCGCTCCGAGTTTTCCGGCTGGAGATCTGCTGGTCTTTATCCCTTGGCGGGTGGTGGCCGCCGAATCTGGCGCGGCGCCTTTGGCGGCGTGCTGCTGCTCGACCGGCGCGGGCCGCGGATTTCGTTTTGGTGGAATTGTTGATCGGGGATGCGGGGCGACGATGGAGCTCGGGCGGCCGGGCTGTTGAGGTACGGGGTCGAGCGGCTTTGCCGGCGGGCGATTGAGCGGCCAGGGGGGCCCACTTAACCATGCTCGCTGCTTATTCCCGCGCGCGCGAGGCGCCGAGACTGACCTGCTCGATCTGGTTGAGCCGCCTGGGCGGCGCTGCGGCCATAGGAGGAAAACAAGGCGACTATTGACCAGCCGCCCTTGCTCAAGCCTTTTACAAAGAGCCCGATTCCAACGAACGTCTACGCGTCAGCAATTGGATCGTGCAAGGACTTGTCTGATTGCGAAGACAAGGTGCTCGGTCTCCCCGATAGCTAGATGATAGCCCGCTAGGCTCTCTCTTGTCTACGAGGTCGGCGCGGTGGTCGCCTCAAGATGGTGATCCGAAAGCCGAAGGCTGCAATCTCAAATAGCGTACTTGCGCACAGTCCTTGCAACGCAGTCACTTCAACCCGGTCCTTGCGGGACATCATTCCGCCGGCAGGCGGATTCCGTGTTAGCTCAGTTGCTCCGGCTGTTGTCGCTCATGCATCGACGGCTGCCTCTCGCTGCCAGCGATATTCCGTCCGTCAGCCCAAATTCGGTGCATTAGCACGGCAAGTTTGCGTGCGACTGCGACGACCGCGTCCCTCGCGTCCCTGACGGGGAGCGCCGCAACTGCGAAATGTTATTTCGCGATCGCCTGACGCCGATCCCACTTCGGCTCGGACGAGCCGACAGAATGCGCTGCAACTCGGTCAATCGAATTTTACCGATGGTATATTCGGCCGTGTAGGCATCATTGATCTGGACCGACCTTGTCGAGCGATGTCTACTATTGCGCCGATAGCGATAGAAAATCGGACATCGTTTTAGATGCACTTTGGGCCACAAAGAGACCGCGGACTTTTTGTGACTAATTCCAAAGTGGGAGCGTCACCTAACCAGATGAGAATGCCCGGTTAGCAGCGGCATCAGTTTGCACCCTTCCGCTTTACACCCAAGTTGGCGTCAAAAAATTTCAAAGCGACGATTCCAATGTATTGGTGCAGTTTGCTTCGATCGACGCCAGGAGCGTCGATGCAGGCCTCGGGCCATGTATCTCGTCCCAAAGCATCGCCGAAGACAGGCTACTAACCGAGGCGGTCAACTTTACAGGCACGCTGACGTATCTCAGTACTAAAGTCCCCGGCTTCCTGCTCGTGGCGGTGCGCGGCGGCGAGACGGCGTTCGCCGGTTTCGGGAGCATCTCCGACAAGGGAGACAAGAGTCCCGAAGCTGATACGATGTTTCGCATCGGCTCCATCAGCAAAGTGTTTTGCGGTGAAGTCCTCGCCAGCATGGTCCTCGACGGTAAGGTGCGCTTTTCCGATCGCCTGCAGGACCGGCTCGGCTACGACGTTACATTGCCCGAGAGGGCTGGCCACCCGATCCGCATGATTGACCTCGTGACCCAGTCGTCTAGTCTGCTGCGCGAAGTCCCGCGCTCTGACGGGCCGCCGAACGATCCATTCGGCACCAACACCGAAGAAGCTCAGATCGCAGACCTCAAGAGCGATACCTTGCTCTTTCCGCCCGGCACAGCAGCACTCTATTCAAATTACGGCTTCGACCTTCTCGGCGCCGCGCTGGCGAACGCGGGCGGCAGGCCATACGCCGACCTTCTCAAGCGACGCGTTCTTGATCCCCTCGATATGAAAGATACCGTAGTCAACCTGCGACCGGGTGATGAAGCACGCGTGATGCAGGGCCACAATTTTGACGGATCGCCGATGGCCGCCGCACACACGCCAACCAGCATCGAATGTGCCGGAGGGCTGCGCTCGACCGCTAACGACATGGCGCGTTGGATGAAGTGGCATCTCGACCGCTTTGCGACGACTGACCGCGACCTGCGCTTGCTTGACCACTCGGCCTATCTATACCGCGACGGACTTACGGCCGTCGTCGGACTGGATGATGCTGGGCCGATGGATGCGATGGGCCTGGGTTGGGTAATCAACATGCCCGCCGCCAACTGGCCGTTGATCCAGAAAAGCGGCGGCCTGCAGGGCATCTTCGCGTATCTGGCAATCGCGCCAACTCGTGGGGTGGCCGCATTTTTCGTCATGAACGAGTTCAGTACAGGCGGCTTTACCGCCGCCGTTGCTGCGACTAACGGACTGATCGCCCTACTTGCGCCACGCTGAGCAAAGCCCATCCTTCGGTGCCGGGCACTTGGATGTTTCAGCCGTTCTTCGACCTAGCGGGTGCCGAGCTGAGTGGAGTCCGGTTCCGGTGTGTGTCACGAGTAACGCCGGTTCCAAACAGCGCGGCGCAACTGTACAAGAGATGAAGGAGGCCCCTTGGAGGTTGGCAATCAGGTTGTTGATCTCCAGCCACCGCAAGCCGCTTTCGTCGAAAGCGATGGTGGTGAGCGTCGCGGAAGCGCCGGGACAAGATTTCGGCAGGCACGGTTGAGAGAGGTGAGCGTAAGCGAACCGCTGATGAAGTGTCGAAAGCGGATTAGGCGATGTCAGTACCCGGGGGTGAACCCACCCTCCGGGATTAGCTCGGCGGATGTCCTGATACGGCCCGGGCGGCATCCGGCATGTAGCGGCGCGAAGCTCAACCAAGCTCTTGTACGGAACGTGAGAAGCTGCGCTCCGATGCAAAGGGAGAGATCGCAAGCGGCTCAACCCGCGAGGTCAGAGTACCGACGCAGCGTTAAGGTACCGAGCAGCCCGTAGTAGGGATGAAGGCGCTGTAATGGGCGTGGTCCGAAGAGGCTGCGTTGTTCAGCTGAGGCCAAGGGCCAACTGAAGCCATCTGGCAACGGGAGGAGCCCACGGACAAAGCAAAGCCGTTCGACATCCCCAAACGGGAAGTCTGGGAAGCCTTCAAGAAGATCAAGGCCAAACAGGTACGGGTTGGAGTAGACGGGTAGTCGATTGCGAAGTTTGAGGCTGATCTTTCGAACAACCTCCACAAGCTGGGAATTGGTCGTCGTCCGGGAGCTACTTCCTCCGCCGGTGCGGCGGTGTCCGCCGTCAGCACTCGTGAGACAGAATTTGCAGATTGAAGAAGGGAGAGTTTTTGGCTCATCGTAACGTTCACAGGAGCGAAGATGAGACAGCAAACTCGATCGTCGAAGGAACCGGCTGAGAAGGTCGTCCAGGACATCCGACGGGCGACGCGCAAGCAATATTCGGCCGAGGAGCAACAAAGAGGTCGACAAACGGCTTAAGGAAACCAAAGAGCGGTTGCGGCAACGCGAACGCGAATTTGCCGAACGGCAACAGTCGCCGTTAATCGTGCTGGAGCGGTTCAGAGCAGCGTCGGTGCGGTAGAAGGTTCAAAATCTGCTCGTATTGCTCAAGCATCTGCGTGAGCTTCCCAAGATCATTGACATCCAAATCGGCTGAGATTTGCAGTCGACCTTGAGGCGTCACCAAGACCCTAATCTCGTTGCCGTCGCTCTCATTGTCCGAGGGTCCAGACTTAGCTGGCGTCGCGAGCTTTGCGACCGGAATCGGCGCGGGTGGCTCAGCCGACGTTACTTCGCTCAAGGGTATCCCCGTTTGGCTGCCATGAACCCAGACGTGGTTCCCCTGAGTTTGCGTAATCTTCCGAACGGGCTTAAACTGATCAATGCCGTTTGAGGTCCACTGGACGTAGTCACCGACCTTGATCGGGCCACGCTGTTCGTTCCGGCTCGCGCTCGTTACGAGTGGCTCAACAGTCTTATGCCTCATCCGGACATCCCCCCTTGGAAGGCAAAATACCTCGCTCGGTCAAGTCGTACGGGGGTAAACACTATAGCGGTCCGTTGGGCGGCACATGCAGTGCAGTGATCCACTCGTGCCCGCAAGAGCGGCATTGCCAATGATGCTGAATGACACCCTCCCACCGATATTCAGGAGACATTGACGCGGCCAAAGACGGTCGCTTGCAAACTGGACAAAGTCCGTCGCCGGCAATGCTATCGTTGCGGTGCCGCGGCTGGATGGGCCAATCTACACGCTGCTGCCAACTTCGCTCGAAATCGCGCGCAGCGTAGCGTGGATAGACCTGAGGCACGGCGATCTTCTCCTGTTGAGGTCGGAACACACCGGTCTCTCAGTTACCAGCAACACACCCGTGCCGGCGGTAATGTCCAACATGGTTGGTGGAGACCAAAATAGCCAGGCTTTGCAACACTGCAACACCGTGAACGTCGAGAATAACAGCGGCCGACATCACGGAGTCATTAGGACAGGCAGGAGTTGAATCTGCACGGATGGATCTAATCCGCGCTGGACGGCAAGATGGTGGTCCGCCGTTTAGTTTCTCGATCCCTATTGTGCTTTACGTCCCGCACCCCATGTCAATACAAAGGCAGGCACTTGCTTGTCCGAGAGCTGCCCATAAATCGGTGACATACCGAAGTCTCCGTTTCCAAGGTGTGGCAGCGCAGGTGCCGTCGGCAGGCACAATAGCTTCTTAATGTACGGTTGTGTTCGGCGCAGGTGCTGATAGCACCTTCGCTGGTGCGCCTGCTCGACACTGTTGCTTTCACCGAAGTCAGCTGCGCTCCAGTGAGAGAGCGGTGAGAAACGTTATTGGGAGGAGATCATGACTATCAATATTCTTCCTGATCACGTGATGCGAACGGTATTTCTTTCGCTGGCGGGCGCAATCGTTGTGTTTGTTGGCATGCTGTTTTTGACCAGCCTGCATCCCTAGAAAACTCACCACAATGGCCATCCCCTACTACATCTCTGAAAACAAATCTGACATGCGCGGTATCAAGCCCGGCTGGTATGCGATTGAGGATGACGGCAACCTCTCTTCTGGACCTTTTTCCAACCATCAGGAATGCGTCGAGAGTATCACGCAGCCAGCGAAGGGTACGATGGCGTCTACGTTGCAACGAAGGTCGGACTGAAACACTTCTCCACCGGCATCCGACGTTGAGGGCGACGTCAGAAGGTCTAACCAAAACCGCCCCCTTAGGACTAAGTGTCATGAACGAAACCGCCACTGCTGCCACCAAAGCCAAGACTGCGAAGCCCGCCGCATCTTCGTTTGGCATGCCGGACTACCGGATGCCGAAATTCGAGATCCCAAAATTCGATCTGCCGAATATGGAAATCCCAGAGGTATTCCGTGACATGGCCGAGAAGGGCGTCGCTCAGGCCAAGGACACCTGCGAGAAGGCGAAGATAGCTAGCGAAGAAGCAGCCGACTTGCTCGAAAATACCTATGAGACGGCTGCCAAGCGTGCCACGGACTATAATCGCAAGCTTATCGAGATTGCCCGTACCAACACTCGCGCTGCCTTTCACTACGCCTATGAGCTGTTGGGGGTGAAGTCCCCTACGGAATTTATCGAGCTTTCGACCGCGCAAATGCGCAAGCAATTCGATTTCATTTCCGCGCAGAATAAGGAGCTCGCTTCGCTCGCTCAGGAGATGGCGACTGAGGCTGCCGGGACAATCAATTCAGGCGTGTCAAGGGCACTCAATAAGGCCGCCTGATCGCAGCGGTCTCGAAATATCGGATCCCACAACGACCAGTTCCGAAACCGCGAAAGTTTTTGACTAAACTATAGGAGGACGTCCCATGAAATTCCGACCGCTTCACGATCGCGTCGTGCTGACTAGCATCGATGCCGAGGAGAAATCCACCGGCGGCATCATTATTCCCGACACAGCTAAGGAAAAGCCACAACAGGGCAGAGTTGTCGCTATCGGACCTGGTGGGCGCGACGAGAGCGGCAAGCTCATTCCGATCGACGTCAAAGTCGGTGACCGGGTGTTGTTCGGCAAATGGTCGGGCACCGAGGTCAAGATCGACGGCGTCGAGTACCTCATCATGAAAGAGAGTGACATCATGGGGGTGCTGGCCGAAGCGGAAGCTAAGAAGAAGGCTGCCTGACGCCACTGACTCTTTGGGAGGTGCTGGAGATCCGGCTTCACTCAATGAGACCATTCACCAACTTTACCGCTTCCTTGCGACGCGTCTTTAGGTGCGGGTGAGGATAAACCCAAAGGAATACTAAAATGTCTGCGAAACAAGTTAGATTCTCGGTCGATGCGCGCGACCGAATGTTGCACGGCATCGACACGCTCGCCCACGCGGTACGCGTGACGCTCGGCCCTAAGGGCCGCAATGTCGTGCTGGACAAATCTTATGGTGCACCTCGCATCACTAAGGACGGCGTTACCGTAGCCAAAGAGATCGAGCTTGAGGACAAGTTCGAGAATATGGGCGCTCAGATGGTGCGCGAGGTCGCATCGAAGACCTCCGACCAAGCGGGCGACGGCACTACGACCGCCACGGTGCTGGCCCACGCGATCGTCAGGGAAGGTGCCAAGGCGGTTGCCGCCGGCATGAACCCGATGGATTTAAAACGCGGCGTCGACCTCGCGGTCGAGGCGGTGGTCGCTGACCTGCAGAAAAACTCGAAGAACGTCACTTCAAATGATGAGATCGCCCAGGTCGGCACCATCTCGGCAAATGGCGATCCGGAGATCGGGCGCTTTCTCGCCGACGCCATGAAGAGGGTCGGCAACGAGGGCGTGATCACTGTCGAGGAAGCTAAGTCGCTCGAAACCGAGCTCGAAGTGGTCGAGGGCATGCAGTTCGACCGCGGCTACGTCTCGCCCTACTTCGTCACCAATGCCGACAAGATGCGGGTTGAAATGGAAGACCCGTATATCCTGATCTATGAAAAGAAATTGTCTGCACTCCAGGAGCTACTGCCCCTTCTTGAGGCGGTGGTACAGGCCGGCAAGCCGCTGCTCATCATTGCTGAGGATGTTGAGGGCGAGGCGCTTGCGACCCTCGTGGTCAACAAGCTGCGTGGCGGCCTCAAGGTTGCGGCCGTCAAGGCGCCGGGCTTCGGCGATCGTCGCAAGGCGATGCTTGAGGATATCGCGATCCTTACCGCCGGTACCATGGTCTCCGCCGATCTCGGCATCAAGCTCGAGAACGTCACCATTAATATGCTCGGCCGCGCCAAGAAGATGACGATCGAGAAGGAGAACACCACGATCGTTAGCGGTGCCGGCAAAAAGAGCGAGATCGAAGCGCGTATTGCCCAGATCAAGGCGCAGATCGAGGAGACCACCTCCGATTACGACCGCGAAAAGCTCCAAGAGCGGCTTGCCAAACTCGCAGGCGGCGTCGCGGTGATCCGCGTCGGCGGCGCGACGGAGACCGAGGTGAAGGAGCGCAAGGATCGCGTCGATGATGCCATGCACGCAACCCGCGCCGCCGTCGAGGAAGGCATCCTGCCGGGCGGTGGTGTGGCGCTGTTGCGCGCCACCGAGGTGCTCAAGCGCGTTCGCACCTCGAATGAGGACCAAAAGCACGGCGTGGACATCGTCCGCAAAGCGCTCTCTTGGCCGGCGCGCCAGATCGCACTTAATGCAGGCGAAGACGGCTCGGTCGTAATCGGCAAGATCCTTGAGAAGGATACCTACGGCTATGGCTTTGACGCGCAGTCGGGTGAGTACGTCAACATGATGTCGAAGGGCATCATCGACCCGACCAAGGTGGTGCGCGCAGCATTACAAGGCGCTGCGTCCGTCGCCGGGCTGCTCATCACCACCGAGGCAATGGTTGCCGAGTTGCCGAAGAAGGAGAGTCCGGCGATGCCGGGTGCTGGCGGCATGGGCGGAATGGACTATTGATCGCGCCCTTATCCTTGAAAACAATGAAGGCTCGGGGCACGCCCGGGCCCTTTGAAACCTGAAGTTCCAGCCGTCCGCATCTCTCTGCCCGGACCGGAAGTGCTTCGCCGCGCCCAAAATGAACACAAAGCGTGCCAGGAATTGTAGTCGATCCGCAAGCCGCTCGTGAAGTGAGATCTTGAGCGCGCACTGAGGCGGCGATCAACGGGGGGAGATGTATACCAACATCCTGATACCAACGGACGGGTCGGAACTGGCCGAAAAGGCTGTCAAGCACGGCATCGCCTTGGCCAAGCGCGCCAAGGCCACCGCGCTCACAGTCTTGCAGCCTTTTCATATTTTCACGACCGACACACGAATGATCGAGGACACTCCGGCTCAATACCAAGCGCGCATGCAGCAGCATGGCGAGAAAATTCTTGGCGCCGTCTCGCACGAAGCACAAGCGGCAGGCGTCGCCTGAGAACTAGTCCGGGTCGAGCACGAGCATCCATGACCACTGAGATCCCGCCAGTCTCTTGACTGATAAGGAAAGAGTAATTTCCTTATCAGTGGTTGGGTATGGCGGTACTCACGTCACGGATTTTGGACGATTAGGAAGCGTTGATTGGCTTGGTTGAGCCGCGCGGCCCTGGTCGGTTGCGGAGCGGCCGGCCGGTGGTCAATCAACTTCGCGCGTGATGCCTTCAACCAGCCGAACAATGCGCCGTCGAAGCTTCGCGTCTGCTATCTGCACGAAGGCCTTAGAGAGCGAAATTCCGTCGGAAGTGGCGAGAAAGTCGGAGACGTAGGCGGGAGAGGGCGCGTCGGCCATTCTCTTTGGTGTATTCGAGTGGTGTGGTGAGCCCTCGAAGAAAAAAGGAATTGGCACTTCCAGGAAGCTTGAGATGTGCTGCAGCCGGCTTGCGCTTATCCGGTTTGTGCCCTTTTCGTATTTTTGCACTTGCTGGAATGTTATGCCGAGCGCATCGGCAAGTTTGGTCTGGCTCATGCCGAGCATTAGTCGGCGCATTCGGATACGGCTGCCAACGTGTTTGTCGACCGGTTGTGGCGACTTTTTCACACGACCTCCCGGGCTGGAAGTTTGAAATCCTAGCACAATCGGCCGGGATATGCCGATGATGATGGCGAGGACACGGGCAAGGGCTGTAATTACGAGGCCGCCAAGTGAGGGGCCCTTAAAATGAAGGGGGAAAAGCGTGCCACAATTGGTCGATCCTAGGACGCTCAATGATGTGGAACTTAGAAAGGCCATACAAGCGAATAGCGAAGCCATGACTGCGGTTGACAGAGAACGAGCAGTTATTGCCGGCGGCCATAGCGGCGCGGGCAACGCGACGGTTCGTCAGCAGCTGGCGGATGAATTGGAAAAACGGTGGGAACAACTTCGTGGCGAATACGAAGCCCTTCGTGCCGAAGATCGGCAACGCCGGGCCAATAGGGGCAAGCTTAAAATCAAAAGGGGCCAGTACCCCCCCGCTGGTGCTGTCCTAACTGGACAGCACCCCCCCGCTAACGAGAACGTTCCGTGAAAGGAGAACGGAAAGAAGTTTCCAAAATCGGGCACTATGTTTCCAAACGCCTCTTCTTATTTACTAATCGGCGTGGCCACTTACGGCCCGGTCACTTGTGGGTGCCGCTTTGAGTCTGAGGGTCCACGGCAGGGAGCTTCGGTTGGAACGCCGCCCACTCGAGCAACACATCCAGTGCCGGACACATCGCCTGTCCCCACTTGGTCAAGGCATATTGGACCTTGGGTGGCACTTGCGGGTAAACGGTTCGCGTGACGATGCCGTCGCGTTCAAGCTCGCGCAATTGCTGGATCAGCATCTTTTGTGAAACTCCGGGAATTGCCTTCTCCAGTTCCGAGAAGCGCAAGATTCCTCGTGCGAAGAGATGGAAGATGATTACCATCTTCCAGCGCCCCTCCAGCATGCGAAGTGCTTGCTCGATGCCCTTCGCCGCCATATCGGGCGTGACATCCTCAAGCTTACCCGTAGGTGAGTATCCTACTTTTCGGTGCGTTCTTGCCATATGAGAGTATGGCATCAGATGGGGTGTATCCCCAAGTTGTATTGGAGGACACACCTATTAACATCAACTTGCCCAGCATCCTTGAAAGATATTTTCAGGCTCAGAACGCGCACGATATCGAGGCGCTGGTCGCTTGTTTTTCGCCCGATGCCGCCGTGCGCGACGAACGCCGCGACATCATCGGAGTCGCCGCGATCCGCGCCTGGAAGGTCGAGACCAGCTCCAAATACCGTATCACAATCGAGCCGTTCGAAACGCGCTCCGAGGTGGGCAAGACAGTTGTTGTCGCCAAAGTGTCCGGTACATTCCCCGGAAGCCCTGCGAACCTGACCTACCGTTTCGGCTTGTCGGTTGATGACCGGATCAGTTCCTTGGAGATCCGATGATGCGCGTCGTGGCGCGATTTCGGGAAGTCGGCGCGAAAGTGCTCGCGTCAGCGCGGGTACGGCCCGATCCGCTTGGGCCGGACGACTTGTTTGTTGCGGTCGGGGCGACCGATGATGACGCACGATGCTGATGTCGGCTTCGCCTGGTTGGGGCGGCGGCGGTGGCGACGGCGCCGGGCGAGCGCAGCGAGCTCCCGGGTCATCGATCATGAGCGCCCTAGTGTTTTGTTTCGACGGCTCGGGTGTGCGCGTTATCGGCACAATACTTGAGCCAGCGGGCGACCGCTTCAGCCGTCCTCAGCCAGAGGTTCGGGTTGTACAGCGCCTCCTGGAAGCTCGTCTCGTAGCCCTTCACGCCGCGAGCGTAGCAGAGAGCGGTGTCATCCGCCGTCCGAGGGGTGGAGGTTTTGTTCCTATCGTTGCTCACGCGATCGACGTCGCTGCCGAGCGGCTTAAGAAATTTCCGCATGGAGTTAGCCCGCATGCTCCAGGCGAGCGCTTGCTCGCTCGGCTGGCTTTGCTGTGGCTTGCTTTCCTTTCTTACCTTGGATGGGAAGCAGCATCTCGCCCTGTCCCTCAATTCGCTTGCGCCCTTTCTTCGGGGGAGCGAATGCCGACTTTTCCTGGGCAATGCTGCGGCGGAGCACGTCCATGAGGTTTGTAAAATTCTGCGGTTGGGGCGTTGCACGCTCGCGCGATACCGGCAGGCCGGCCTGTTTCTCCTTGAGCATGGCGACGACGGCTTCCTCGTAGCGATCCACGAACCGCGAGGGATCAAAGTCCGTCGCCTTGTTTTGAAGGATCTGCTCGGCCAGCTTGAGCATTTCCGGCTCGACTTTCACGTCAGGAATGTCGTCGAAATATTCCTTCGCGTCCCTGATCTCGTAGGGATAGCGTAGGGTGGTGGCCGTCAACCCGTTGTCCCAGGGCTCGAGCATAATGGGCCGTTCGCGCTTCGCCAGCACGACACGACCGAGCCCCACCAGGCCCTTGCCGCGCATGGCCTCGCGGATCACCGCAAATGCTTCCTGTCCGACCCGATCGTCCGGCTTGATGTAGTAGGGGCTGTCCAGATACCGCTCGTCGATCTGCTCGCGCGGTACGAACGAGTTGATTTCGATGGTGTGGGTGCTTTCGACCGCAATGGCGTCGAGTTCGTCATCGTCCACCGGAACGTAGACGTTCTTGGCGTACTCGTAGCCGCGCCCCTTGTTCTCGCCTTCGACCGGCTCGCGGGTGACCTCGTCGATCAGCTGCTGGCGCAGCCGATTGCCGGTCTTCTTGTTGATCTGGCGGAACGATACTCGCTCGGTCGATGATGTCCCGGTGTAGAGGGCGATCGGACATGAGACGAGCGAGAGCTTGAGGTAGCCTTTCCAGAACGCACGCGCGGGCGCCATGGGTATCTCCGCTTCGTTGCAGGTGCCACGGGGGCACCGGCCGCGTTTACGGACCACCTTGCTCGGAGAAGCGCAGGTTGGCGCGGGCCATTCCGTCGAAGCCCGTCTCAGTACGCTGCAACTAATGTAAGGCGCAGTTTCTCAGAGGCGAATCCTCTCGCTTGCGAGGGTTAACCAGTCATTTCCGTCCTCTTAGGGACTCCCGCTCTTCATAAGACAGTACATGAGAAACGACAGGAGATCGGCGGCAGCCCCGCGCGAGCCGCCCAAGCGGCCCTTGCCCAGTCGGCTGGATCGTCGCAGACCCTTGAACTTGGGAAACGGGTCAATTCACTGAGGGGCCGGGGAGGCGGTTATGTGCCATGAAGTGTGCCCTTACCTTCCAATTTGGGGAATCATAATATGATGAGACAGCCTGCGAGCCCCTTTATGGACAACAACAAAATGGACGAAAAAGAAGCGCCACTGGCCGCCGAACCTCCCGGCGCAGTGCGTGAGTTTCCAGTCGAAGTAGTCGTCGGTCGCACCAAGGTCGTGGTGACTTTGATCCTTAAGGCGAACACGTCGGTGACCGTTGCGGGGACGACAACCACGGTCGCCAAGAACTAACAGCCGATTTTGTCGATCCACTCCCGCAGCTTTGCCCCAACGCACAAAGTCGCTGCGCTCCAGCCCGCTGCGCGGGGTCATGAGCCGAGAGGCCGGTAGCCGGCCGAGAGAACGCCAATAGCAGGTGGAGAGCCGCGTCCTGAGAATTGAGGTGTTGTCAACCTCACTCAGGATGGAGCTCCCCATGGACGAGACCAACTCTGTCAGTCCGCTGCGTCGGCGTATGATCGAAGATATGGCTGCGCGCAAACTCAACCCGCACACGCAGCGCAGCCACGTCTACAGTTGCAAGCGGTTCGCCGCCTGGCTCGAGCGCTCGCCCGATACGGCAACGCCCGACGAGGTGCGGCGATTTCAGCTGTATCTCATCGAGAGCGGTGCGAGCATCTGTAACCGCAATCGGATCATGACCGGCGTGCGCTTTCTGTTCCGCGTCACGCTGCGTCGGCACGATCTGGCGGCCGAGGTCTGGCACATCAAGGAGCCGCAGAAGCTGCCGCCGGTGCTGAGCCCTGAGGAGGTCAAGCGCATTCTTGCCATGGCGACGAGCCTGACGGCGCGAGCGATGCTGACGCTTGCCTATGGTTGCGGGCTGCGGGCCGGCGAGGTGGTGCGGCTGCGGGCGGGCGACATCGACAGCGAGCAGAGGATCATCCGCATCGTGCAGTCGAAGGGCCGCAAGGATCGGCACGTGATGCTGCCGGCGGAGGTCCTCGAGCTGTTGCGGCAATGGTGGAAGGCGCGCCCGACCGAGCAAGACGCCGGCATTGCGCCGGAACAACGCTGGCTGTTTCCCGGTCGCGATGAGCATCGGGCTCTGACCACGCGCCAATTCAGCCGGCTGTTCAAGGAGGCGGCGAAAGCGGCGGGGCTGCGCAAAACGCTCTCTCTTCATTCGCTTCGCCATTCCTTCGCAACCCATCTGCTCGAGAACGGCGAAGACATTCGGGTGATTCAGGCGTTGCTTGGACACGACAAGCTTGAGACGACGGCTCGCTACACCCGCGTGGCGACCGGAATAATCGCCAAGATCGAGAGCCCGCTCGCGCGCCTGAGCGCGCGGCATCACAGACGCGCAAAGCGAGACACTGAGGAGCCGCCGGCGCAATAGCGCCGTCGGTTGTGGTTCGACCAGCTCTGGAGGTCGCGGACATCTTCCGCGACCACGGCTCCGCTTGGCGTTTGGCTAACGCGGGGCATGTGAGCCTCGACCAGATGAAGGTGATGAGTGCGATCGAGCGCTGCCGCACGGCAGCACTCGGAGGTCATGTCGCGCGTTGCGAGAACGGTGCGTGTGCTTACACCGTCGTCAGCTACAATAGTTGCCGCAATCGCCACTGCCCCAAGTGCCAGGGCGCGGCGGCACAGAAATGGCTCGCCGCGCGCGAAGCCGAGTTGCTGCCCGTCAGCTACTTCCACGTTGTCTACACGCTGCCCAGTCAACTGCGCGATGTCGCTTATCAGAACAAGCGCGTCATCTATCACCTGCTCATGAAGGCGGCAGCCGAAACCACGCTCGCCATCGCGGCCGATCCAAAGCGCCTCGGTGCCAGGATCGGCATCACCGCCGTGCTGCACACCTGGGGCTCGGCGCTGACGCATCATCCCCACGTGCATATGATCGTGCCCGGCGGCGGTCTCGCGCCGATTGCAGATGGGCAACCGAGGGCGCAGCAAGAGGTCGATTGCAGCAGATGGATCTCGTCCCGCTCCAACTTCCTCGTCCACGTCAACGTGCTCGCGCGTTTGTTCCGAGGCAAGTTCCTCACCATGGTTATGGACGCGCACGCCGACGGCCAATTGAAGTTCTTCAACACCCACGCTGGACTCGCCGACAAACGAACCTTCAAGCGCTTCCTGGCACCGCTGCGCCGGATCAAGTGGGTCGTCTACTGCAAGCAGCCGTTCGCGGGACCCAAGCAGGTGCTGCGCTATCTGTCGCGCTACACCCATCGCGTTGCCATCTCGAACCGTCGGCTGGTCGCTGCTGATGATGGCGGCGTGTCATTCCGCTGGAAGGACTATCGCATCGAAGGTCCTGGCCGCTGGAAAACCATGACGCTCGCACCGCACGAGTTTATCCGCCGGTTCCTGATGCACGTGTTACCGAAGGGCTTCCATCGCATCCGCCACTACGGGCTGTTCGCCAACGGTAACCGAGCCGAGAGCATCGCCAAGGCGCGTGAACTACTCGCCGTGGCGACACCGCAGACTGAACCCGAGGCCGCTTCAACGCAGCAGTCCGATCAGCCCCGCGTGCTGCCACGCCCATGCCCCTGCTGCGGTGGCCGCATGATCGTCATCGAGGTCTTTGCACGCGGCGGGGCGCCCAGGCACAAGCCATCAATCGACACGTCATGAACTCGCGGCTGATGCCAGATCAGACCGACGCACATCCGCATCGCTGGCCCTCCGCCGGCATCGCCGCCGCTCGTGCCGCAGACACAAATTCGCGTCTGTCGCATCTGCTCGACCCATCGCTCTGCGCCGCAAACCGTCGCCGCCTCATGCCAAGTGGCCACAAATACCCCGGCGCGCCAGGTTCCGATCTCACCCGCGCCGCACAATCACCGCGCCGCACCGGCCGCGCACGGCCTCAATCCCCATAGCGCACGCCGCACCACCTGCGATCACCTCCCGCGACTTCGTGCCTTGGCGCTTCTCGGACGCCGGGCGCACACACCCGCGGATAGACCTGCACTCCGGCGTCCGAGAAACCTGCACAAAAGCGGACGCGATTTGTCTTTGTCCAAGTGGGCCAGCCGGACGCCTTCCGGCCGCGCCAAGTCGAACCTTCAATCAGGATGGTGACACACTGTCGCCAATCGCTGTCGCCAGCGCCGCCAAAACCGCAGCTAAGCCATTGATTTTGCTAACTGGAGGTCCCGTGTGAAGGGAACGCTCTCCCGCTGAGCTAAGCGCCCGGTCCGGATCGGCGGCGGATTTAAGGAACGGCTTTGGCCGGGTGTCAAGCGAGGCCTCCCTACGGCGGAGCGACCTCCCGGCGTTCTACGATGCGGCGCGCGAGGCGGTCGATTGCAGGGCACGGATTCGGTCGGCCAGTGTGCCTTTGCCCTGCTGGGGGGGCTCGATGGAAGTGCCCGGCTCGGCGTTGGTTCCGTTGCTTCCGGGCGACCCGTCCGTTCCTTTGGCTGCGGCCGGCGTTCCAGGGGCCAGGAGCGATTCGATCGGCGAGCTTGGACCCTCGAGGGTGGCGGTGAGGCGCGCCACCTCGGCGGCGACATCATTAATGCGCTCGCGCAGAAGCGCATTCTCGACGCGCTCGGCAGTCCCGGTCGATTCCGTATCGCGACGCATTGAAGCGATCTCGTCTTGCAGCTTGGTGCGCTGCTCGATTGCCGCGGCCAGTTCCGCTTTGAGCTGGACGGTGTCGGCGCGGAACTTGTTGACGGCACCGCTGCTACGGACGCCGGCATTGTCGAGCTGTTCACGAAGCTCGTTCTCGATCTTGTTCGCGCCATCGAGATCAGCGCGCAGCCGTAGAACCTCGACTTGCCGTTCGGCGAGCTGACGGTCCTGATCGCCAAGCCGCGCTTCCAGTTCCTGGGTGTGGCGGCTCAAGACTTCCGCTTCGGTCGTCTGAACCGTCAGCTGACGTTCAAGCTCGCCGGTGCGTGTTGCGAGCTCACTGAGCTTGCCGCGCGCTTCGTTCGATTGAGTGGCGGCGGCCTCGGATTCCGCGCGTTCGCGCGCCAGGCGCTCTTCTGTTACGCGCACCGCGCGTTCATAATCGGCGACGCTGACCTTCATCGCTTCGACCTGAGCCCGCAGCGCCGCGAGTTCGACGCGCTGGCTATCGGCCATGATCGAGCGCTCGCCCAGTTCGGCCAGGAGTTTGGCGAGTTCGGCCTCCTTGTCGGCGAGCGCGCTCTTAGCGCCATGCAGCGCGCCCGATTTCAGGTCGAACTCTTCCTCGGTGGCACGCAGTTGATCGCGCAGATTCTGATCGCGCGATTCCAGCTCGGAAATCGCCGCGGTCTTTTCGCCGAGCTCTTTCTTGAGCTGGAAGATTGCATCGGTTTTCTTGCCGAGTTCGGCGAGCTGGCCGGTGGTCTTGGCCTTCATCTGCTCGACACTCAGTTCCAGCCGGCGCGTAGACATCGCGAACTCGGCGCGCAATTGATCCTTGTCGGCGCGGATTTCAGCGATTGAGAGCGGCGTAGCCGCTTCAAGCCGCCGCATGGTCAGGCGCACGGCGCGCTCATGAACGAGCGGAACGAACAATAGTCCGAGTAACGCCGCAACCAGGAATCCGATCCCGAAATACATGATCGGTTCGACCATGACACCACTCTTAAAGCCGGCCGCAGTCCTGCAGACATTGTCACGCCGGGTCGGCATCGCACCATATGGACTGAGAATTATCCTAAACTCGCAACAGCGGTTGCGCCAGACTTCGCGATGCGAGTCAGTAAATAGCGATCAGAACGGGTTCCAGGTAGGGCGCCGGGTGAATTTAAGATAGCCAAGATTGGCCCCGAGGCGAAACCCAACGCCGGAACGGATTGGCACCACGATGATGTCGTTCGACGTCAAAGCCGTCATGCCGAAGCCCCCAACAAAATACGCCGAGCCCTCGATGCCGCCGAAACGCTCAAAAATCGCTTCCGTCCGGGGCAAGTTGTAGACAAGCATCATGGTGCGGGCGCCGTCGGCGCCGGCGTCGAAGCCCAGCGTCGGCCCTTGCCAATAGACTCGGACATCGCCGGCATTCTTGGTGTAGAGCGTCCCGTCGCCATAGCGCAGGCCGCCGACAAAAGCGCCGCCCGCCTCCTCACCGAGAATGTAGCCGTTCGGCTGGCCCCATTCGCTCACCGCCTTCTCGACGATGGTGGCCAGCCCGCGCGAAACCCCGCCAAAGAAATGGTGACCGGCATCGATAAGCTCATTCGGGGAGTACTGATTGCCTGGCGGCTGCGCTGGAACTGATGGCGCACAGATGACCGGCGGCGGCTGTGCCGGCGGCAGCGCTGTCTCGGGCGGTTGCGGCGGTACGGTCTGGGCCACGGCGGGTGCGCCGCTGAGGCAGCCGACCAGCAACATGATCTGGGTTATCAAAGCGGACCGCGCGGCAAAGCTCATCAAGCGTCCTCTGTTAACCCCTTGATCATGCACATCGGCTAACTCTCCGCCGAACTCAAACAATTGAGCAAACCCGATCCGAATCGGCTGATCCTTTGCCAGAACTATGACGGCAGCACGGCATCTACGGAAGCGACCTGGCGCTGCCATCACGGCTTTTGCGTGCCTGCTCGTTGCTTTGCCGATCAGTCTGTCCGCGTCGCGGGCGGCCACGACGGAAAGAATTGTGGTCGATTGGCATACGGGTCTCGCGATCGGAGGGTATGACCCGGTCGCTTTTTACACCGACAGCAAGCCCGTTCTCGGCAGCCCAAATGTTGAACTCCAGTACGCCGGGGCGACTTGGCGTTTCCGTAACACCGGCAATCGTGATGCGTTTTCCGCGCGGCCCGATGTCTACATGCCGCAGTTCGGCGGCTATGACCCGATCGGCATCTCACGCGGTGTCGCGGTGGCAGGCAATCCCGGCTTGTGGCTGATTACCGGCGGTCGGCTCTTTCTGTTCTACGATCGCCACCGGCTGGAGTTGTTCACGGCCGATCCGGTACGCCTTGTCGCCGAGGCCAAACGAAGATGGCCGGAGGTCTTGAATACGCTCAGCCCTTGACCCTTGCTACCCTCTGGCGCCGTTTACCCTCTGGTGCCGCCGGTCGGCGGTGGCCCGCCCCAGGCGAGGAACGCGGGAATAATCAAAGTGGGACTGCCATAGCGCAACGCGCCCCCGTCCGGATCGACGACGCTTCCGCCGGCCGCGACCAAGATGGCGTGACCGGCCGCGATATCCCAATCGTGCGTAGGCGCAAGTCGCGGATAGAGGTCGGCGACCCCCTCTGCGAGACGGCAGAATTTCACAGAAGAACCGCAGCCGACGCGCTGCGCATGCGGAAAGCCATCGAGATAAGCTTGCGTTCGCGCTTCGAGATGCGAGCGGCTTACCATGACGACGAGTTTACCCTCCGGTCGTGGTCGGGTCTTGATAGCTTGTGGAATTTCGGCCTCGCGCTCGGAAAATTTGAGCCGCTCGGCCCCGCGGCCGGGGATGCCGCGCCAGATCAGACCTTGCGCAGGTGCTGCGATAACGCCGAGGACCGGCGCACCATCGGAGACGAGTGCGATATTGATGGTGTATTCGTCGCGCCCGGCGATGAATTCCTTGGTGCCGTCGAGCGGATCGACCAGGAAATAGCTCCCACTCGCAACGGCCGGTCGGTTACGCTCGGCCGCTTCCTCCGAGATGATCGGCAATGCTGATGAGAGACGCGTCAGCCCATCTTGAATGACGGCTTCCGCGGCTTCGTCGGCCGCCGTTACCGGCGAGCCATCGGCCTTGATGTGGACGCCGCCTTGCCCCCGCGACCGGATTGCTTCCGCAGCCGAGATGGTGATTTTGGTCAGCGCGTCCATGAGATCGGGGTAGGCGGCTGGATCGATCGTGGACAAAGGCGCTCCGTGGAATTCCCAAATGCGACTGAGGGTTGGCAGGTAACGGTCGGGTGGCCAAGGGGCAGCTCTCTAGCACGAGTGGCGCGCCGACGGCACGATTGCCGAATTGCGCGCGCTGTGACACGGACGGGCGCCCTCGCGCTATAGCGGAGCTTCCCATGTCCGGCCCCGTTTCCAGCCCCATTGCCATCGGAGCCCTCGATCTCGCGGCGTTGCTGTGCTCTCGCGTTTGTCACGACCTGATCAGCTCAGTCGGCGCGATCGTCAACGGCATCGAGGTCCTGGAAGAGGACAAGGATGAGGAAACCAAGACGTTTGCGCTCGATTTGATCAAAAAGAGCGCACATCAGGCTTCGGCCAAGCTGCAATTTTGCCGGCTGGCCTTTGGCGCGGCCGGATCAGCCGGCGCTCAAATCGATCTTGGCGATGCCGAAAAGGTGGCCCGCGGACTCTTTGAAGATAACAAGACCACGCTGGTCTGGAGCATGCCGCGCGAGTTGCTGGCGAAGAACCGCGTAAAGCTTTTACTTAACATGGTGCTGATCGCCGCAAGCGCCGTTTCCCGCGGAGGAACGCTGACGGTCGAGCCTCGGTCAACGGAAGAAGGATCCGCCGGGTACGTGGTTACCGCCGCCGGTCTTAACGCCCGATTGAACCCGGCCGTCGCCGAATTGCTTGCCGGGAGTCCAAGCCATGCCGTGGACGCCCACGTCATTCAGCCCTTTTATGCAGGCATCCTGGCGCGGGACTGCGGGCTGACGCTTTCGACCCAAAGCGATACGGGGACAGTCGTCTTAACCGCCGCCTGAACGACCCCTTGGGCTAGAAAAGAACCCCATTCACCGGTCGGTTGCCGCTCTCGCAACCGAAATTAAACGCTTTGGCAACACACTCCGTACGTCGGACCAGGTACATGGGGCCTGACGGCGAAAGCACGCATGTGGCGCGTGTGTCGACGATGACGCGGTCGAGCGCTCGCCGACGAGAGTGGGTGGGCTGACGAGGCGCTTGGGATGGACGACCTACTTCAGGAATTCCTGACCGAGACTAACGAAAGCCTCGAGCGGGTCGATGCCGAACTGGTGCGCTTTGAGCAGGAGCCCAATAACGGGCAAATCCTCGGCAACATCTTTCGTCTCGTCCATACCATCAAAGGAACTTGCGGCTTTCTCGCATTGCCGAGGCTCGAGACGTTAGCGCATGCCGCCGAGAACCTGATGGGCAAGTTCCGCGACGGGATGCCGGTCACCACCGAAGCGGTCACGCTTATTCTGTCCACCATCGATCGCATCAAGGCGATTCTTGAGGCGATCGAAGCGGAGGAGCGCGAGCCCGCGGGCGACGACCAGGATCTCATCGGACAGCTCGCGATCTGGTCGCAGCGAGAGGATTTAAAGCAATCGCTATCGCCTGCAGGAGAAGCTGAAGGGCCCAGCCCGGGGCCGGGCATCGACGAGATCAATGAGGCTATGGGCTCAGACGCTCACTTGCCGGAGAAGCAGGCGGTCGAAAAGCCATCGGCTGACAAACCCTCGGCCGAACGTTACGACGATGAACGCGAGCGGGTTGCGAGCCATTCCATCCGCGTCACTGTCGACACCCTCGATCAGCTGATGACCACGGTTTCCGAGCTGGTTCTCACGCGCAATCAGCTTCTGGAGATCGTCCGCCGCCATGAGGATTCCGACTTCAAAGTGCCATTGCAGCGCCTCTCGAATGTCACGGCCGAACTACAAGAAGGCGTGATGAAGACGCGTATGCAGCCGATCGGGAACGCCTGGCAAAAGTTGCCGCGCATCGTTCGCGATCTTTCCGCCGAGCTCGGCAAACAGATCGAGCTCGAAATGAACGGCGCCGATACCGAACTCGACCGCCAGGTGCTTGAGATGGTCAAAGACCCCCTCACTCATCTGGTGCGCAATTGCGCCGACCACGGCATTGAGAGTACGGCGGAGCGCCTTGCCGCGGGCAAGCCGTTGAAAGGGACGATCCGGCTCACCGCTTGTCACCAGGGCGGCCATATTATTATCGAGATTGCCGATGATGGCCGCGGCCTTGACGTTGAACGCATACGAGCCAAAGCCATCGAGCAGGGCTTTGCCAGCGCCGCGGAAATAGCTGCTAAATCCGAAGCGGAGATCTGTAACCTGATCTTCACGCCCGGCTTCTCGACCGCTGCGAAGATAACCAGCATCTCCGGGCGCGGAGTCGGAATGGATGTCGTGCGCGCCAACATGGAGCAGATTGGCGGCACGGTCGACTTAAAATCCGAACCCGGCGCTGGAACCACTTTCACCATCAAGATTCCGCTGACACTCGCGATCGTTTCTGCGCTGATCGTCGAGGCCGGCGGCGAGCGCTTTGCCATTCCGCAGCTTTCGGTGCTCGAACTTGTGCGTGCCGCCAACAGTGGCGATCACCGCATCGAGCGCATCAAAGAAACACCAGTGCTGCGCCTACGCAACAAATTGTTGCCGCTCGTTGGTCTCAAGGAAACCCTGCAGCTCGACGGCACTGAGTCCGACAAGGGCTTCGTCGTCGTTGCCCAGGTCGGCAACCAGATTTTCGGCATCGTCGTTGATGGTGTACTGCACACCGAAGAGATCGTGATAAAGCCGCTGTCGTCGAAGCTCCGGCACATCGCGGTTTTTTCCGGAACGACAATACTTGGCGACGGAACGGTGATCATGATCATCGATCCGAATGGCGTTGCCCAGTCGCTGGGACGCGTCACCCCGGTGGTGAGCGCCGATGAAGTTGAACTCGATGACGGCGGGGCAACCGACGAGGACCTGACATCGCTGCTTGTGTTCCGCGCCGGCTCGCAGCAGCCGAGAGCGGTTCTGCTTTCCCTGGTATCGCGCCTCGAGGAGATCGATTGCCGCCAAATCGAAATCTCCGACGGCCGTCACCTTCTGCAATATCGTGACCAACTCATGCCGTTGCTGCGGATAGACCCACAAACCGCTATCAAGCCGGAGGGCGCGCAACCGATCCTGGTATTCTCCGACCATGGTCGTTCCATGGGGCTCGTGGTCGACGAGATCGTCGATATCGTCGAGCAACGCCTCGACATCGAGGTGGCGAGTGACCGGCCCGGGGTCCTTGGCTTCGCGGTAGTGAAGGGAAGCGCTACAGAGATTGTTGATATTGGCCATTTCCTGCCCCAGGCTTTCGCCGACTGGTTCCACTGGCGAGATGCGCGGTCAATCGCGCGCGCCCGCCGGGTGCTGCTGGTCGACGATTCAGCCTTTTTCCGCGACTTGCTCGCGCCGCTGATCAAGGCCGCCGGATATCAGGTCATTGCGGTCGGGTCCGCCGCGCAGGCGCTTGACACGATCAAATCCGGCCCGCCATTCGACATCGTGGTGACCGATATCGAGATGCCGGAGATGGACGGGTTCGAGTTTGCCGCCGCGCTTCGCGAAAATCCCAGCACTTCCGCGGTCCCGGTTATTGCACTGTCGGCCATGGTGTCGGCCGAAGCGATCCAACGCGGACGCGGGGTGGGTTTCCATGATTTTGTCGCCAAGTTTGATCGTAGCGGTCTCATCGCGGCGATCAAGGAGCAGAGCGACGATCTGCATAAGGCGGCGTGATCGGCACAAACGACAATGCAAAACGACACCGACATCACCGAATTTGTCACCTTCACGATCGCCGGTCAGCTATTCGGCCTGCAGATCGAGCGCGTTCAGGACGTGTTCAAGCCCGTCAATATGACGCGCGTGCCGCTTGCCGGAGCCGAGATCGCGGGCGTGCTCAACCTGCGGGGCCGCATCGTGACGGCGATCGACATGCGCAATCGGCTCGAAGTCAAAAAGCGCCAGAGCCCTGATGCGCTCATGGCGATCGGTATCGAAGCCAAGGGCGAATTGTTTGGTCTTTTGGTCGATGCGGTTGGCGAGGTGCTCAAGCTGTCCAACACGCAACGCGAGCCTAATCCCGTCAACCTTGACCGCAAGCTCGCGGCCTTGTCGGCCGGGATCTACCGCCTCGATGGACAATTGTTGGTCGTGCTCGATGTCGACCGCGTGCTGGACCTCCGTGGCGAGGCGGTGGCCGCATGAGCAAATCGGAAGAATGCGAAGCTGAGATCCAAGCGGGCCTGCCCGCGAAGCTTAGAGTGAGGACGCTATGAAGACTTGCTTGGTCGTCGACGACTCGAGCGTTATCCGCAAGGTGGCGCGGAGAATTCTCGAAGGACTCGAGTTCGAGATTGTGGAAGCGGAGAACGGAGAAGAGGCGATTGAAGCTTGTCGCCGCCAAATCCCGGAGGGGATTCTGCTGGACTGGAACATGCCGAAAATGGACGGCTATGAATTTCTGCGTGTGTTGCGCCGTCTGCCCGGTGGCGACAAGCCGAAAGTGGTGTTCTGCACCACCGAGAACGACGTCGCACATATCGCGCGGGCGCTGCATGCCGGCGCCAATGAATACATCATGAAACCCTTCGACAAAGACATTGTCGAAGCCAAGTTCCAGGAAGTGGGGCTGCTCTGAAGCGCGCAACGCTCCGCGCGGCGGAGCGTTAGGCGAACCCCCTGCACAAAGTTGAGTGCGAAAGTAGTGTTGCCATGACTATCGTGCTCAAACCTGCGAGCCTGGAGAGCACCGTCGAGCGCCCCATCCGGGTCATGATCGTCGACGATGCGATCGTTGCGCGCCGCTTGTTGACGCGCTGGATCGGCGCCGAACCGGACATGATGGTCGCGGCGTCGCTGTGCACCGGCCGCGAAGCGGTCGACCAGATTGAAGCCAGCGATCCGGACGTCGTCGTCCTCGACATCGACATGCCGGAGCTGGACGGCATTTCCGCGCTGCCGCTGCTGCTCAAGAAGAAGCACGACCTGGTCGTCATCATGGCTTCGACGCTGACCCGCCGGAGCGCCGAAATCAGCTTAAAGGCACTGTCGCTAGGCGCCGCCGACTATGTTCCGAAGCCCGAATTGGCGCCCGACGCTACGACATCGGCGGCTTTTCAACGTGAGCTGATCGAAAAAATTCGCATGCTCGGGCGGCGTGGCCGATTGTTGTCGCGTCACCGGCGGCCGGATGCCCATGAGAACAAGCCGGTGTCGGCGCCGTACCAACGTGACATCGCGCCTCCGCTGGCGGATGGCGCGGCTATTGCTTTACGACCGTTTGCGTATTCCGTGCCGCAGGTCCTGCTGGTCGGTTCGTCGACCGGTGGTCCGCAGGCGCTGAGCACCCTGATCGGAGAAATCGGCGCCGCAATCGAGCGGGCACCGATCCTGATTACGCAGCACATGCCGCCGACGTTCACCTCGGTGCTGGCCGAGCACTTGTCGCGCATCAGCGGCCGGTGCGCGCACGAGGCGGCGCACGGGGAGTCAGTGATAGCCGGTAACATCTATGTAGCGCCTGGCGGCCGTCACATGCGTGTTGCACGTGGGCACGAAGGTCCCACTATCGTGCTCGGCGACGATCCGCCGATTAATTTCTGCAAGCCGGCGGTGGATCCACTGCTTTCTTCAGCGGCGGCGGTCTGGGGACCGCGCAGCCTGGCCCTCGTTCTCACCGGCATGGGTTCCGATGGCACCCGTGGTGCCGCCGAAATTGTAGCTGCCGGCGGCAGCGTGATTGCGCAAGACGAAGCAACCAGCGTGGTGTGGGGTATGCCGCGTTCGGTTGCGCAGGCCGGCCTGTGTTCGGCGGTCCTGCCGCTTTTCCAGATTGGTGCGAAGGTCAATCGCTTGTTCGCCGGAGAGCGTTTGTGACGCCGCACGACTACGATTTCTTGCGCAAATGCCTCAGACAGCGCTCCGGCCTCGTTCTGTCCGCCGACAAACAATATCTGGTCGAAAGCCGCTTGCTGCCTGTCGCGCGCAAGGCGGGCTTTGGCAGTCTCGGTGAACTGGTCGCGGCGCTCAAGGTCGGCAATGCCGAAGCGCTGACGATTGCGGTGGTCGAAGCAATGACGACCAACGAATCGTTTTTCTTTCGCGACAAGACGCCGTTCGAGAATTTCCGTTCTGTCGTGATGCCGGCGCTGCTTGCGGCGCGTCAGGCTTCGCGAATCATTCGCATCTGGTGTGCGGCCGCATCCGCCGGCCAGGAACCGTATTCTCTCGCCATGGCGCTTAAAGAGATGGAGCGCCAGATCGAAGGCCGGCACATTGAGCTGATCGCTACCGACCTGTCCAACGAGGTATTGGAGAAAGCGCGCCAAGGCATCTACAGCCAGTTCGAAGTTCAGCGCGGCCTGCCCATTCAGATGCTGATCAAGTATTTCACCCAGGTCGGCGATATGTGGCAGATCGCGCCCGAAATTCGCGCGATGGTCAAATACCGTCAATTCAACCTGTTGTCCGATTTCTATCATCTGGGCACGTTCGATCTGATTTTCTGCCGCAACGTGCTGATCTATTTTGACCAGGAGACGAAGACGAACGTGCTCAACCGGTTGAGCGAGGTGATCGCCGGCGACGGCTATCTCGTGCTCGGCGCGGCAGAGACGGTTGTAGGACTGACCGACAGATTCAAGACCATGCCGGATTCGCGCGGCCTCTATGTGCCAAATCCGCCATTTGGAAGAACGTCGGCACAAGGTCAGGCAAGCAAGGCTGCTGCGCCGCGCCTCGTAGCAGTGGGTGGCAGTCGATAAGGCGCGTTACGCTGATGCAAAATTAAAACCCCGGCCACTGGCCGGGGTTTTTAGTCACATTGAGGTAGCGCGTTCAGGCTGAAATCTTCGCTTCGTCCTCGGTCGGCTCGCGCAACACATAGCCTCGGCCCCACACCGTCTCGATGTAGTTCTTGCCGCTCGAGGCGTTGGCCAGCTTCTTGCGCAGCTTACAGATGAAGACGTCGATGATCTTCAGCTCCGGCTCGTCCATGCCGCCGTAGAGATGATTGAGGAACATCTCCTTGGTCAGCGTCGTGCCCTTGCGCAGCGAGAGCAGTTCAAGCATCTGATATTCCTTGCCGGTCAGATGCACGCGCGCAGAGTTGACCTCGACCGTCTTGGTATCGAGGTTGACCACGAGATCGCCGGTCTGGATGACCGATTGGGCATGGCCCTTGGAGCGACGCACGATGGCGTGGATGCGCGCCACCAGCTCGTCCTTGTGGAACGGTTTGGTCATGTAGTCGTCGGCGCCGAAACCCAACCCTCTAACCTTATCCTCGATACCGGCGAGGCCGGTCAGGATCAGAATCGGCGTCTTAACCTTTGACACGCGCAGGCTGCGAAGAACTTCGAAGCCCGACATGTCCGGAAGATTGAGATCGAGAAGGATGATGTCGTAATCGTAGATTTTGCCGAGATCGACCCCTTCTTCCCCGAGATCGGTCGTATAAACGTTGAAGCTCTCGGACTTGAGCATCAACTCGATAGATTGCGCTGTCGCACTATCGTCTTCGATCAGCAATACGCGCATGCCAGTCCCTTTCCTCGCCGCGCGGGCTTAAGGTCGGCACGCCCCGACGGCGGCCCCCGAAAAACGCCTTGGGACAAACTGATTCGAGACTGTAAACGCGGTATGGTTAACAAAACCTAATTCGTCCGCGCAAGAAGTCCGTAGGCAATTTCCAGCGAATCGCCTTAAGATATTGCGAGAGAGTGGTTTTTTAGCCACGTCGGCGCTCAAGTTCCAGGTTAAGACTCGGTGCTAACCGACTCTTTAAACTCGCCCCTCCGTTCTGGAAGACCGAGCCCGTCTATTCCCAAGGACGACGCAATGATTAACGGCCCGGGTAAATACAGCGTTAAGACCGGCGGGTTCGAAGTAACCAAATGCGGACGCCGGCCGGGAAGCAGCCCATGAAGGCTCTGGCCGAACAGATCATCGAACTCGACGGTGTCGAGATATACGGCCGTGTGGTTGGCGTTCGCGGCCTGATGGTAGAAGTCGCCGGTCCGCTGCATGCGATGTCGGTTGGCGCCCGGGTTATTGTCGAGACCCCGGCGAAGTCGATCCCCTGCGAGGTGGTCGGATTTTCGGCAGGCAACGCTTTGCTCATGCCGTTTGCGCCGCTCGAAGGTGTTCGGCGCGGCTGCCGGGCTGTGGTTACGGCAGTCGCCGGCGCGGTGCGGCCGTCTGTCGGCTGGCTGGGGCGGGTGGTCAATGCACTGGGGGAACCGATCGATGGCAAAGGCGCATTGCTCTACGGACCATCGCCATATCCCTTCCGCAATACGCCGCCGCTGGCGCATGCACGCCGCCGGGTCGGAGCTCCGCTCGATCTTGGCGTGCGTGCGCTCAATACCTTTTTGACCTGCTGTCGTGGTCAACGCTTGGGCATCTTTTCAGGCTCCGGTGTTGGCAAATCGGTGCTTTTGTCCATGCTTGCGCGCAACGTCGCCGCCGACGTCACCGTCATCGGCCTGATCGGCGAACGCGGCCGCGAAGTGCAAGAATTCCTTCAGGACGACTTGGGCGATGCCGGTCTCGCTCGGTCCGTGGTCGTGGTCTCGACCTCCGATGAACCGGCGCTGATGCGCCGCCAGGCCGCCCACGTTACGCTTGCCATCGCCGAATATTTCCGCGACGAGGGCAAAGACGTTCTGGTGCTGATGGATTCCGTGACGCGCTTTGCCATGGCACAGCGCGAAATCGGGCTTTCTGCCGGCGAGCCTCCGACCGCCAAAGGCTATACGCCAACCGTCTTTACCGAGTTGCCGCAACTCCTTGAGCGCGCCGGTCCCGGCACCGAGCACGGTACGATCACGGGGATATTTACGGTGTTGGTCGACGGTGACGACCATAACGAGCCGATTGCCGACGCCGTGCGCGGCATTCTCGACGGCCATATCGTCATGGAGCGCGCCATCGCCGAGCGCGGTCGCTACCCGGCTATCAACATTCTTAAGTCGGTGTCACGAACCATGCCGCGCGCCGCCGACCCGGAGTATTTGCCGTTGCTTAACCGGGCGCGTCAGGTCATGGCGACATATACAGACATGGAGGAGCTGATCAGGCTCGGCGCATACCGGGCCGGCACCAGTCCCGAGGTCGACGAAGCGATCCGTCTGCACAAGCCGATTGAGACCTTTCTTGCCCAAGGTAAGGAAGAAGCAACCACCTTGGCCGAAGGTTATCGGCGATTAGCCGAGATTTTAGCGGCCGTGGAAACCGAACGCTAACGTTATTGGGGGCACAATCGTCGTGTGCGGCGCCGTGCGGTCCGATCCGAACGGCGTCAGTGGTCCTGCGGCTTCGGGGGAGTAGCAGTCGATGAAGTCCCGTGAGACGCTCATTCGCCTGAAGAAGTTTCAGGTTGACGAGAAGCGGCGCAAGGTCGCGCAAATCGAGACAATGATCGCCGAGTTCGACCGCATGGCGGGCGATCTGGAGCGCGAAATCCGTGTCGAGCAGGATCGCGCCGGTATCCACGATCCGGGGCATTTTGCCTATCCGACCTACGCCAAGGCTGCGATTGGCCGCCGCGAAAACCTCAAACGCTCGGCCGATGAGTTGCGTGCCCAACTTGAGGACGCGAAATTGGCGCTTGGCGAGGCTTTCGATGAACTCAAGAAGGTTGAGTTGCTCGATGAGCGCGACCAGATGCGGGAACGCGAGGCGGAAAATGCCGCCGAGCAAGACGAGCTAGACGCCATTGCGCTGATGCGCGTGCGCGGGGTCGCGCCGGCGTAAGACTATTTGCCAGCGTCGGCGGGGCGTCCACGTCTCAACACCCAGGGATTTAAGATTCTGAGTGACCGGGCAGAGCCTGGTCACAAGAATGGCTGGTACGCGCCGGATGTGCCGGAACGAGGCGCACCACCCTTTCGCTCTCGACGAGCGGGCATGTCCGCGGCGATAATCGCTCCCGCAGGGGGTTAGAGGTTATGCTGACGCAAGCGGAACTGGTCTGGCTGCTTGCAGCTGTCGCGAAACGTGACGCGTCCGCGTTCGAGCGGCTTTACGACGCGACCCGGGCGAAACTCTACGGGGTACTTCTTCGTATTTTGGGTAGACCCGAATTGGCCGATGAGGTCATGCAGGAGACCTATCTCAAGGTTTGGACGATGGCTGAGAAGTTCGATCCGACTGTGGCAAGCCCCATCACCTGGATGGTGGCGATGGCGCGCAATCGGGCGATCGATATCGTTCGCAAGAAGGGTGAAGTCTCGATCGAGGACGATCCGGAGGCGCTCAACGTTGCGGCCGATACGCCGCCGCCGCTTGCCCGGCGCGAGATGACGGAGGAGCTAAAGCGGCTTCTCTCCTGTCTCGGCAAGCTCGACCCTGAAAAACAGCGTATCGTGTTGCTCGCTTACTACAGCGGCTGGAGTTGCGATCAACTCGCCAAGAAACTCGACATTCCGGTGAACACAATCAAGACTTGGTTGCGTCGCAGCCTCATCGAAATCCGCGAGTGCATGGGGTCGTGATGTCGGAGGAGCTTCCAGTGGCCACGAACGACGACGACCAGGATGCACTTGCCGCCGAGTACGTGCTTGGCACGCTCTCCGATGAGGAGCGCACCCACGCTGAAGCGCTGCTGACGCTCGATCCCGCATTCGAGACAGCGGTGCGTCACTGGGAGCGCCGGCTCGGCGAACTCAACGTCATGGTGGAAGCCGTCGAGCCGCCGCCGGAAGTATGGGATCGAATAAAAACGCAGCTCGGTCCGGTTGAGCCAAGCGACCAAATTACCTTACCCCATGAGGAACAGTTTTTCTCAGTTGCCGAAGAAGCGGCTGCGGATACGCTGCCGCCGGCAGCCGGGCTCGAAACGCCACGGCCTGTCGAAGTGCCGGTCGATGCCCCGGCCGTGCTTCCGCCACTGTGGCCGGAACCGGTCAGTATTGAGCGCGGCGCCGATGTCATTTACCTCGCGCGCCGTGTCAAACGCTGGCGGCGCGTGACATTCGTTATGGCTGCGATCGCTGCTCTATTGGCAATTTATATTGCGGTGTGGCAGGTCGCGCCCGATCTCGTGCCGCTGCAATTACGTCCGCGGGCTGCACAGATGATGCTGGCGCGTTCGCCGGCGCCAGCTCGCGCGCAACAGGATCGGCTGGTTGCAGTCTTGCAGCCCGGACCGACAGCGCCAGCATTTCTGCTGACGCTCGATACGCAGCGGCGCACGCTGACTGTGCGCAAAGTCTCAGCAACCGCGGAAGCCGGCAAGAGCTACGAATTGTGGCTGATTTCAAGCCGCCTCGGCGCGCCGCGCTCGCTCGGAACGTTGGGTAACGATGAATTCACCCAACATCCGCTGCCAGGAAATTACGACGTCGATACTTTGCGCGCGGCGACTTATGCGGTGTCGCTCGAGCCAACCGGCGGTTCCAAGAGCGGCGCCCCGACCGGTCCGGTGCTCTTTACGGGGAAGGCAGTGGAGTCCCTGCCAGCATCGGCGGGCCAAACACCGAAGACCTAGATCATCGTCGCTAGCGAACTGCGGGAAGGTGCCCGCTCACGGTCGTCGGCTGCCCGGCCCTAACAAGCGGAACGGTGCCGAGGTCGACTTCGCTGCTGACGCGGGCGAAGATTCCGACCGCCGCGACCAGTGTCGCGCACACGAGGCTCACGACCAAAATCTTCAGGTGTGTTCCACGGTCCGCGTTGTACATCGAGTGGTTCATGATGACCTCGCCGGTTTCCAATTGCTTAGCCCGGCGGCCGGCTGAAGGATGTGATCTTGCTCACACTAGATGCGATTTGTGCGTTGCCTGGAGAATACGGTTTCACGGTACCTTGAACACCCGTGATAACGGTTGATTGGTCGCTTGGTTCCGGCCGCGGTGGCTATAATGGCAAAATCTCGAACGGAAGCGGTGGGTTAGGGGAACCGGTGAATGGACCAAATCGTCTCGGAACTTGCCGGTAGGGGCGTTCTTCGGGCCGGGATCAACATGGGCAATGGCCTTTTGGTCACGGGGATGAGTCCTTCGGGCGATCCCCAAGGGGTAGCGCCGGACATGGCCGCCGAGATCGCCAGCCGCCTTGATGTTCCTGTCGCCTACGTGAAATTCGATCGACCGTCGAAGCTTGCGGACGCCGCCGGCACAGATGTCTGGGATATTGGCCTGATCGGCGCAGAACCGGCGCGGGCGGAAAAGATCGCGTTCACGCCGGCCTATTGCGAGATCGAAGCGACTTACCTGGTGCACGAGCGCTCGCGGCTGCAAAACATTGGCGACGTGGACCGCCCCGGGTCACGAATAGCGGTACGTGCCGGAAGCGCTTACGACCTTTGGCTCACGCGAAACCTGAAGCACGCGACACTGCTCCGATCGGACATTGCAGACGGGCCGTTCGATCAGTTCGTTGCTGAAGGCCTCGATGCGCTGGCCGGTTTGCGGCCGCAGCTGATGAGCGAAGTCGCCAAGCTCCCGGGCGCAAGAATTCTTTCCGGCAATTTTACCGCGGTCCAACAGGCGATCGGCACCTCAAAGAGCAACGTCGCTGCCGCAGTGTTCCTCCGTCAATTTGTCGAGGAGGCCAAGCGATCCGGATTCGTCGCCCGCCTGATCGAGCGGCATAAAGTCGTCGGCCTCTCGGTCGCGCCGTAAGGCTTTCCCGCTTCAAATACTGGCGACAGTCTTCAGTCGCGCCCGCGGGTGAATCTCCGACTGGGCAAGAACGCTTGTCTGGGCGCGGAAGCGCTCAATGATGCCGCGCGCGAACGGCCGGATATTCGGCGAAGTGACGAGCACAGGCGCTTCGCCGTCGCGCGCCGCCTGCTCGAATTTTTCCCGCACCAGATTGATGAACTCGGTGAGCTTGGACGGCTGCATGGCGAGGCTGCGATCGTCGCCCTGGCCAACAATCGATTCGGCGAAGGCCTGTTCCCATCGCGCGGTCAGCGCGATGATCGGGAGGTAGCCGGCGGGACTGGTGTGCTGAGCGCAAAGCTGACGCGAGAGCCGTGCGCGCACATGCTCGGCCAACATCGCCGGATTGCGTGTCGAAGCCAGTCCATCGGCGATGCCTTCGAGAATGGTCGAAAGATCCCGGATCGAGACGCGCTCGGCGAGCAAAATCTGCAGCACCCGCTGGATTCCGGAGACGGTGATCTGCGCGGGCACGATATCCTTGATGAGTTCGCCCTGTTCCTTCGGTAGCTCTTTGATCAATTTCTGCACCTCGCCGTAGGACAGAAGCTCAGACATGTTGGCCTTGATCAGCTCGGTGAGGTGGGTCGCGAGCACGGTCGCGGCGTCCACCACCGTGTAGCCCTTGACCGAGGCTTCTTCTTTCAGCGCGGCATCGATCCAGGTTGCCGGCAGGCCGAAGGTGGGCTCGGTGGTGTGAGTGCCGGGGAGGGTGACCTGCTTGCCGCTTGGGTCCATCACCATGTACTGGCCGTGCCAGACTTTGCCGGTGCCGGATTCCACCTCCTTGATCTTGATCACATAGGTGTTGGCATCGAGCTGGACGTTGTCGAGGATGCGCACCGCGGGCATGACAAAGCCCATTTCGATCGCGAGCGAGCGGCGCAGCGCCTTGATCTGTTCGGTCAGCTTGTCGCCGCCGTCGGGGGCATTGACGAGCGGCAACAGTGCATAGCCGAGTTCAATCTTGAGATCGTCCATTTTCAGGGTCGCCGACATCGGCTCTTCCGCAAGTGGCGGCTTGGCATCGTCGGCCTTTTTCGTCTCCGCGGCGGTGGTTTGTTTGTGCCGGCGATCGATCACATAGGCCAAGGCACCGGCGCCGCCGCCGAGCGCAAGGAACGGAATCATGGGAATGCCGGGTAGCAAGGCCATGACCACCATGACCGCGGCCGACATGCCGAGCGCTTTCGGGTAGCCGGAGAATTGGCTGAGCAGCGCTTTGTCGGCGGCACCGCTGACGCCGGCTTTGGAGACCAGGAGACCGGCGGCGATCGAGACGATGAGCGCCGGAACCTGCGTCACCAAGCCGTCGCCGACGGTGAGCAGCGTGTAGGCCTGAGCAGCTTCGGCAAAGGTCAAGCCTTGTTGCAAAATGCCGATCACCATGCCGCCGATGACGTTGATCAGCACGACGAGAAGGCCGGCGATGGCGTCGCCACGCACAAATTTCGAGGCGCCGTCCATGGCGCCGAAGAAACCGGACTCGTCCTCCAGGTTTTTACGGCGCTGACGCGCCACTTTCTCGTCGATGAGACCGGCGGAGAGGTCGGCATCGATAGCCATCTGCTTGCCGGGCATGGAGTTGAGGTGGAAGCGGGCCGCCACCTCGGCGATGCGGCCCGAACCTTTGGTGATGACCACGAAGTTCACGATCACCAGGATGGTGAAAACAATAATGCCAATGACGAAATTGCCGCCCATGACAAAATGGCCGAACGCTTCGATGACGTGTCCGGCTGCGCCGCTTCCTTCATGGCCGTGGGCGAGAATGAGTTCGCGTTGAGGCAAGATTGAGCGCCAGCCGAAGCATGGTGGCGATCAACAGTACGGTCGGAAACGCGGAAAATTCGAGCGGCGCCTGGATGAACAAGGATGTCATCAGGATCAAAACCGAGAAAGTGATCGAGATGGCGAGTGCAAAATCGAGCAACAATGCCGGCAGCGGCAGAATGAGCATCACAAGGATGGCCATCATGCCGAGCGCAAGCGCAATGTCGCTCCGCCGCAGCATGGTGCCAAGGTCACTAAGACGCGACAACGTCAAGGATCGCTCGCCGCCCTGTGCTGAGGTTGCCTCAGTCATGTCGGTTGATCGTTCCCGCCGATTACGGTCGCGTGATTCGAAGCTGTGCACGGCGGCCGGTGGGCCGCCGGCCCTGATGATAGGTACGGCGCTCGCGTCCAATATCGCCCCCGAGGGTGCAGTGGATACGCTAAGACCTCCCAGGCAAAATGTGCCGGGTATATGGTTACTGCGGCGTTAACGTCGGGTCCGGTCGTCGGATCGACATAGCCGCTCTGGTCTGTGGGGCAGAATTGAAAGTCATCACCTATTCGCTTGCCGCTGCGCTCTTCGCGAACGTGCCGCAACCCGCGTTCGCGCAGGAGCGGCCAGCGGCGTTCGTCGATGCTGCCGCGGTCGTCCCGGGGCTTATCGTGGATGCCCGCTATGCCGGATCGCACAATTTCGTCGGCCGTCCGATCGCCGGTTACGAGGCCGCGCGCTGCCTACTGACCGAACCTGCCGCCGCTGCGCTCGCCGCGGTGGCTCGCGACCTCGCGCCGCGCGGCCTCGTGCCAAAGGCGTTTGACTGTTATCGCCCAACGCGAGCGGTGGCGAACTTCGTCCGCTGGGCGCGTGACCTTAACGACAAGGCCGCGAAGCGCGAGTTTTATCCCGATGTCGACAAAAGCACGTTGTTTCGCGACGGCTATATCTCCTCGCGCTCCGGTCATTCGCGCGGCTCGACGATCGATCTGACACTGGCGAGCGCAAACGGCCACGAACTCGACATGGGAACGCCGTTCGACTTTTTCAGTCCACGATCTTGGCCGGCCGCCAACGTCAGCGTCGAAGCCAAGGCCAACCGCGCTATACTCGCCTCCGCGATGCGGCGTCACGGCTTTCGCCGCTACGACAAGGAATGGTGGCACTTCACGCTGTCGCACGAGCCATTTCCAGATACGTATTTCGATTTTCCGGTACGGTAACTTTCGAGCGGAACGGCCTGAGCTTGAGGACGCAATCCCACGGGAGACTTGCACAAGGAGACTTGCACAACATGACGTCGAAGGTTTCTGCCGATCAGCGGCGCGCATCGTCTGCCGCTATCACCGCGCTCATGCGACCGCGCAGCGTCGCCATCATCGGGGTGTCCGCCAAGCCGGGCTCGGCGGGTCGCGTCGTGCTGGAGCTTCTGGGCAATAACAAGTTCAGCGGCCCGGTTTATCTTGTCGGCCGCAGCGCCTCCGATATCGAGGGCCATAAGGTGCTTGCGAGCATCGATGAGCTGCCGCAAGAGGTGGATCTCGCCGTTCTCACATTGCCGGCAGGCGCCGTCCGCGACGCCGTTGAAGGCTGCGTACGCCGCAAGGTGAAAGTCGCAGTGATCTTTGCGTCGGGTTTCGCCGAAGTTGGCAGCGATGGCGTCAGCGAGCAGGACCGCATCGGCGAGATCGCGCGGGCGGGCGGGGTCGCTCTCGTCGGGCCGAACTGTCTCGGCTTTATGAACTTCGCCGAGGGCTTTGCTGCGGTCTTTTTCTCGCCGCAGCCTACCCCTCGCTTGCCGGACGGCACGACCGGCGCCGTCGCTATCGTAGCCCAGAGCGGAGGTCTAGGCAGCCATTTGCAAAGTGGATTGAATGCCCGCGGTGTTCCGGTCTCATGCTGGATTTCGACCGGTAACGAGGCGGGTCTGGGCCTTGCCGACTTCATCCAATATCTGCTCGACGATCCGGTGACGCAGGTCATCGCGCTCTACGCAGAGGATATCCGGCGCCCCGAGGAATTCATCGACATTGCCGGCGAAGCGTTGCGGCGCGGCAAGCCTATCGTGATGATGCATCCAGGCCGTGGCGCAAAAGCGAAGGAGGCCGCGCGTTCGCACACCGGCGCTCTGACCGGCGATCATGCGGTCATGCGCACGCTCGTCGAACACGCCGGCGTCGTCGTCGTCGATACGCTCGACGAGCTGATGGATGTGAGCGAGATTCTCGCCCGCTTTCCGAAGCCGTCAAAAGGCGACCTCGGCATCTTGACCTTTTCAGGCGCTTTTTGCGGCATCGCGCACGATTTCTGTGAAGACATCGGGGTTTATCTGCCGCCGCTGTCGCAAAAAACGTTGGACGATCTCACGCCGATTTTGCCGGCGTTCCTGCCGCCAAAAAATCCGCTCGATCTCGGCACGCAGACGATCCAGCAGCCGGAACTGCTGCAGACATGCGTGGAAGCCCTGTTACGCGATCCTGCCATCGGCGCCCTCGCCATTTCTATTCCTCCCACCAGCCCGCGCCACGCGGTCATCTATATCGAAGGCATCGTGGCCGCGAGCAAAACCAGCAGCAAGCCTGTCGCACTTGCCATCCTCGGCGATTCCTCGCCGCTTGCCCCCGACTTCATGGCGTTGGTGCTGAAAAACAATGTGGTGCTGTCGCGCTCGTCCGACCGCACGCTGCGCGCCATGGGCAAAGTGATTGACTATGGCAATCGCAGCATAACGTTGGCCAAGCGCAAGATCACGCCGGCCGGATCTGTGTCGATTCCGGAACTCGGTGAAGGCGCGCAGCCCGAATGGCTCGGCAAGAAGGTACTCGCCGCTCTGGGCTTGCGTGTCCCCGCGGGTGAACTCGCCCGCAGTCTCGGGGAGGCGGTTCGAATAGCCGATCGGGTCGGTTATCTGGTGGCAATGAAGGCGCAGGCGGCGAAGCTTGAGCATAAGACCGAGGCTGGCGGCGTCGTGCTCGGAATCGCCAATGCTGATGAAGTGCGCAAGGTCTGGGCGACTTTGCATGAAAATGTTGAACGTGCGCAGCCCGGCCTGAAACTCGATGGCGTGCTCGTGGAAGCCATGTCGCCGCGCGGGCTTGAGCTCGTCGTCGGCGCGCGCCGCGATCCACGATGGGGGCCGGTGGTGATGGTCGGGCTCGGCGGCATCTGGGTGGAGGCGCTCCGCGATGTGCGATTGATGCCGCCGGATCTCACCGAAGACGAGATTGTCGAGGAGCTGGGCAAGCTCAAAACGGCGAAGCTGCTGCAAGGCTTCCGCGGCGCGCCGCCGGTCGACATTGGAGCGGTGGCAGCGGCGGCCGCGGCAGTCGGCCGCCTGATGCTGGCGCGCCCTGACATCGCCGAGGTCGACGTTAATCCGCTGATGGTGCACGCCGCTGGCCAGGGCGCGACAGCGCTTGACGCTTTGATCATCGTCGGCGGCGGAGGATCGAGGCATCACTGAGCCATCGTGTGGCCGACGCCATTTCATCGCTCTGCAAAGGAAACTAATTGATGCCCTCTGAACTCATCACCTATGAACTCGACGGCGCGGTTGCGGTCATCGGTTTGAACCGTCCCGATAAGCGCAACGCCATCAACAATGATGTCGTCATGCAGTTACGCGACGCGGTCGTTCGCGGTGGCGATGAGGCCGACGCGGGCGTGATCTTCGGCCACGGCGTGAACTTCTCAGCTGGCCTCGATCTCGCCGAGCTTCTGAAGAATATGGATCCCGCGACGCCAAAGCCGCGCAAGAAGCGCGACCATGCCTGGCACACCGTGTTCGACATTATTGCGCGCGGCCCGATTCCCTTTGTCGCTGCACTACACGGCGCGGTGGTCGGCGGGGGCCTTGAACTTGCGGCGGCGGCCCATATCAGGGTCGCCGACCGCACTGCGTTCTTCGGCCTTCCGGAGGGGCAGCGCGGCATTTTCGTCGGCGGCGGCGGTTCTGTCCGCGTACAACGCATCGTCGGCTATTCGGTGATGGCGGACATGATGCTCACCGGGCGCATATTATCGGTCGACGAAGCCGAGAAGCTCAACATCGTGCGCTACGTGGTCGGGCAGGGGCAGGCCCTGGCCAAGGCCAAGGAACTCGCGGCGCGCATTGCGCAAAACACGCCGCTGACCAACTGGCAGATCACCAATGTGCTGCCGCGGGTCAACGATTTGTCGCACGACGACGGCCTATTCCTTGAATATATCAACACCTCGATGCAACGGCCGCCGGAATTGGTGGATCGCCTGCGCGATTTCGTGGAAAAACGCGCGGCTCCGCTGCAGGCACCAAACAAGAAGACGTGATGAATTCCTAAACCTGATGAACCTGACAAAGCGGGCGGCGTTTCGGTTCCTTACGGAGCAAGTCGTCGAGCCGGAGGAGGGTGCCGCTCAACTGTCCAGAACTTTTCGAACCGCGGTGGCAAGTTGCTCGCTGGTGATTGGCTTCTGAATCAAGTCGACGCCCGGGTCGAGGCGGCCCTGATGGACAATGGCGTTCCGCGAGTATCCGGTCATGTACAGCACCTTCAACGAGGGCTGATGCAGTTTTGCTTCGTCGGCGAGTTTGCGTCCGTTCATGCCTGGCATAACCACGTCGGTTAACAGAAGGCGCACCGTCTTGTGTTCGCGCAACAGGCGCAGCGCATCCTCGGCGTCCGCCGCTTCGAGCACGTCGTATCCCAATGCTTCCAGCGTCTCGACCACGTAACCGCGTACGTCGGCATCGTCCTCGACGACGAGGACACATTCGCTCGAATGCCCGCGGCTCGGTTCGCGTTTGATTTCTTCAGCCGCCGCCGATTTCCCGGCAGAGCGAGGCAAATAGACTTTGATGGTCGTGCCTTCCCCGACTTCGCTGTAGATCTTCACGTGTCCGCCGGATTGCTTGACGAAGCCGTAGACTTGGCTGAGGCCGAGCCCGGTGCCTTGTCCGGATTGTTTGGTGGTGAAAAAGGGTTCGAAGGCGCGCTCAACAATGTCCTTGTTCATTCCCGAACCGGTGTCGGTCACAGCGATCTGGACATATTGTCCGGGATGAACATCGCCATTGCGCCGGCAATAGGCTTCGTCGAGGTATGAATTGCTGGCTTCCACGGTCAGTTTGCCCCCTTCAGGCATGGCGTCCCTTGCGTTGAGTGCGAGATTGAGAACAACGGCCTCAAGTTCGGCGGGATCCGCTTCAACTGGCCACACGCCGCCGCCGCCGACGATTTCGAGCGAGACGTCTTCGCCAAGCGCGCGCCGCAAAAATTCCGCGAGCCCATTGAGGGTTCGATTGACATCGAGAGTAGCGGGATTGAGCGGCTGCTGGCGGGAAAACGCCAAGAGTTTTTTGGTGAGGGTCGCGGCGCGCTGCGCTCCCTGCATCGCATTATCCAGCCGGCGGGTGAGCTTGACTTGCGCGCCTTCCGTCCACGATTTCAGCTGCCGCTGAGCGGTCTCCAGATTGCCGATGATGACGGTGAGAAGGTTATTGAAATCGTGAGCGACGCCGCCCGTCAGGTGCCCGATCGCGTCGAGCTTTTGCGATTGGCGCATTGCATCTTCGGCCGCCGAGCGCCGGTCAATTTCTGCGTAGAGACGTTCGGTTCTCCGCAAGACTGCAAAAAGAGTCAGGAAGAGTATCAGCGTGACCGGGATGCCGTAAATTAAATGCGCGGCCATTGTCCAGATCAGATCGGTCCGCATGGCGGAGGTCGCAATGCCGGCGGTCAGGTAAAGCGGCGTCTCGCCGAAGCGGCGGTAGGCGAACCGCCGCTCAACATGATCGATCGGAGATGTCGAGGTGTAAATTCCGCCAGGCGGCGATCCCTTTATCGAGCGGCGAAAGCCGGTATGTTCGTCCAGCCGGTTGGTTGCGCCGGCCGGTGCGGCCGGATAGCGGGCCAACATCAAACCGTCATCGCGGATCAGCGCATATTGCAGGCCCCTGGTGTAAGCGAGAGTTGAAAAGAATTGGAAAAAATTGCTGGGGAGAACGGAAATTTCCAGAACGCTGACAAACTCGCCATTATGCTCGATCCGCCTGCTGACAGTGAAGAACGGCTGCGCGCCAAATCGCGATTGATACACTTGTCCGTAATACGTCTTGTCGCCGGGTTTCAGATGCGCCAGGAAAAAATCTCGGTCGGAAAAATTTTTATCGGGCGGAGGTTGTATCCAGGATGAAACCAGCACTCCACCCTTGTTGTCATAAATCCAGACAGATTGAATGGCAGGAATTTCATGGACCAGCGTTTCGAGAAAGTCGTGGATCCGTTCCTGGTGCTCGGTGATCTCCAAGGCGGACATCCCGGCGATGCGGTCACCGGTCGTATTGAGCACCAGATCAACGAGCAAAAATGTTTTCTGCGCCTCCTCTTGCTGGACGTCGAGTGAACGGGTGAGCCGTTCGTCGGTCAGCGTCTCGATATTGCGGTAGCTGTTCCACGACGCGAACGCAAAAATGAGACTGGGAACGATCAGAGATGCGCCCATCGCCAGCCGTACCAGCCGGATCGTCAGCACTCTCGCTTGCATGTTTATCCGCCGTCCCGAGCGAACGCGAATGTAAGCTAGTCGAGCATTTTATAAAGCGCCAGATCGAAGTGCGCTTGCACAAACGTGTTCGTGTTTGAGCGCGAGATGTTGGGCTAGCATTGTTGACATATCGAGTGCTAGGACATCATTTACGGGAAGCGCCGTCGCTGTCGGGAGGTTGGCCGATTTGTTGAACGACGAGCGTGTCCAGGCACTGTATCTTGGCGGCGAACTCTAGCGCGACGCGACCTCCTATCGATGCGCATTCTCATTGTTAACCCGAACACGACCGGTTCGATGACGCGCAAGCTCCACGATGCGGCGGCGCGAATTGCTGCGCCGGGCACGGAGATTGTGGCAGTCAATCCGGATTTCGGCCCGGCCAGCATCGAAGGCTATTACGATGAAGCGTTCGCGGTGCCGGGCCTGATCGCCGAGATCAGCAAGGCGCCCGATATGGACGCGTACATTGTCGCGTGTTTTGACGACACTGGCCTTGACGCCGCACGGTGTTTCGCCGGCGCGCCGGTGGTCGGCATTGGCGAGGCCGCCTTCCACATGGCGAGCCTGGTCGCCGGCAAATTCAGCGTGGTGACGACGCTGTCGCGCTCGATCCCGGCGATCGAGCACAATCTTGTTCGCTATGGTCTTGCATCACGTTGCGCACGGGTGCGTGCGAGCGAAGTGCCGGTGCTGGCTTTGGAGGACCCTGCTTCACCGGCGCGCGGCAAGCTCTCGGCCGAAATTGTGCGCGCGATTGCCGAAGATAGCTGCGAAGCGATCGTTTTGGGCTGCGCCGGAATTGCCGATTTGGCACAGTCGCTCTCGGAGGAGCACGGCCTGCCGGTCATCGAGGGTGTGGCGGCGTCGGTCAAGCTTTGCGAGGGGCTCGTGGCATTGGGACTTCGCACTTCAAAACGCGGCGGATATGCCGCGCCTCTGCCGAAGCCTTATACCGGCGATTTCGCGCGCTTTGCGGCCGGCGTCGAGCCTGCCGCGTCGAAGCGGTAGCAACGGAATACCTAGGAGATAACCGCCTTCGACAGAACACAGGCACTGATCTTGAGAGTTCCGTCTGACTGCGGCTCCAGCGTGTAAAGCGCTTCCCAGGCGGCACCGTCGGCATCGATGATATGGACCTGCTGCTTGATCTTGCCGTCCATGATCGTCGCTTCGCCAAACTCAAAACTTCTGTGCCGGTAGACTGGAGCGTAGCCGTTTCGGACCATGGACGTGAAGGTCTCCGGCGTCCGGTACCAGCTCTTTATCGACGGCGCGGCGAACGCATAGGCAGCGGCCTCATCGTCACGGCTGAAGGCTTGTTCTTGCGATTGAATGACGGACTGTGCCGCAGCGATGTCTTCGGCGGTGTGGGCGAGCGCCGCAGAGCCCGCCACGAAAGCGATCACTAGAAGAAGCGTGCGCATGATGCTGCTCCGCGTTTGTGATTCATTCCATCTGCTCATTTCGGCCGAAAGCATTTCCACCTTCGCGCCAGGCGACTCCACGATGGAGCGCGAAGGACAGCAAACAACGATACGCTTGCCAAGCCAAATTTCCACTACTTGCCCCTATTATTACGGTCAGACTGCAGGCTGGTTTCACGGCTCCAATGGAATATTTCTTGATCAAATAGTTTGGAGCGGGTGCGAAGTCGCCCGTCGGTCGTGGCGGAGCCCGCTTCACCAATTTACTATTAATCAGACGGCATTCGCCGTGATCAGTAATGTGAGCGCTGTAGATGTCCGCTGAAGACCCGCAAGACGCACGTCGCCAAGCAGATCGGTTCGGTGCCGCTTGTGGGGTTGCCACGCTGCTGATGAGCAGGTAAAAATCTGGCACCATCGATAATGTCAGTACGGGGGACGTCTCTGCCATGTATCAGCTTTCCTGCCTCAGCTTCGGCTCTCGCGGCTACTTTGTAGCGCGCTGAGAGGGCGAACGGCTTCCTGACAACACGATGTTTTTGAAACGCGCGCTTTTGGCGGCGGCGCTTTGCCTTGCGTTGTCCCCAGCGCATGCAGGACCTACGGGCCTCGTGGTTGCCTCTGTCTACTGGGAGGGGAACCGCGTTGCGACCGGGAGCAAATTCAACCCCCATGGCATGACAGCCGCCCATCGCAGTCTGCCGTTCGGCACCCGTCTCGTCGTGAGTTACGGACGTAACATGGTCGAAGTCGTTGTGAACGACAGAGGCCCAAATGTTCGCGGGCGCGAACTCGACCTCGCCCTGGGGGCGGCTCAAGCGCTGCATTTCCCCGGTCTGGGTAAAGTACGGGTGGCCTATTGGCCGCCATTGCCGCGGGCGCGGCCAGACAAGCCGTAATGTTGTTCGGATGCGGGCGGGTTCGTGAACGTGTCGTGCGACTCACAATCCCAGATAAAATTTCTTGATCAGATCGTTGTTGTTGAGTTCGTCGGTTGAGCTGCCTTCGAAAGCGATTTTGCCGTGGACGATGACGTAACCGCGGTTGGCGATGCGGATCGCCTGGGTGAAGTTCTGCTCCGCCATTAGCACGGTGAGACTGTAGCGCTGTTTCATCTCGGCGATGGCGTCGATGGTGCGGCTGACCAAGATCGGCGCCAACCCGACCGACGGCTCGTCGACCAGCAGGATCTTCGGCGCCAGCATCAGCGCCCGGCCGAGCGCGAGCATTTGCTGCTCGCCGCCGCTCATCGAACCGGCAAGTTGGGATCGGCGCTCGGCGAGGCGGGGAAACGTCTCAAAGCAAACGTCGAGATTGCGGGTCAGTTCGCGGCGCGCAGTGCGGCGGAATGCGCCGAGCAGCAGGTTCTCCTCAACAGTGAGCTTGGGAAACAGCCGGCGCCCCTCCGGCACCAGCGCGATGCCGAGGTCGACGATCTCTTCGGTGGTGCGTCCGATCAGATCGTGATTGATGCCGTCGATTTCGGCGATAATTGAACCAGCGCTCGGCCGCACCATTCCCATGATGCACTTCATGAGCGTCGACTTGCCGTTGCCGTTGGTTCCCAAGAGGACAACGGTTTCTCCGGCGCCGATCTTGACCGACACGTCCTCGATCACGCGCACCGCGCCGTAGGCGGCGTGAATGCCGGCGATGGTGAGGCTACTGGCCAAGGTAGGCCCTTTCCACTTCCGGATCGCGCACCACCGTATCGGGATCGCCGTCAGCAATCTTGCGGCCTGAGACCAGCACGACGAGCCGCTGCGAGAAGCTCATCACTGCGCGCATGATGTGCTCGATGAGGATGATGGTGACGCCGTGTTCGTTGAGACGCTTGAGCAGCGTTAAAATCTCTTCGACCTCCGAGTGGGTAAGGCCCGCCATCGATTCGTCGGCGATCAGAAGCTTGGGTTCTGCCGCCATCGCCCGCGCCAGTTCGAGCTTGCGCATTTCGACCTGGGTGAGCTCGCGCGGCAGCCGTTTTGCCTTGCTGTCGAGTCCAACTTCACGCAGAAGATCGACGCATCGCGTCTCAAGGTCCGCGGCGGAACGATGACCGCCGCCGCGCGCCGCCACGGTGTACAAGAGCGGAATGCGCAGATTGTCGGCAACGCTGAGACTGGCAAACGGCCGCGGCAGCTGAAACGTGCGGGAAAGACCACGCCGCGTGCGTTGATGCGCGGTCGCGCCGTCAAGCAAATGGCCGTCAAAATTCACCGAGCCCGCTTCGTTCCGCAGCGTGCCGCAGATGCAGTTGACGAGCGTGCTCTTGCCGGAGCCGTTGGGCCCGATGAGTCCGATCCGCTCGCCCGCGCGCACCGACAGGGAGATGCTTTCCAGTGCGACAAAACCGCCGAAGCGCTTGCCGAGATTATCGACCTCGAGGAGTCCGGTCATGGCGCTACTTCCGGCGCATCGGTGCTGGCGCGGCGCCGGCCGACCATGTCATCCGGCCGATGCTGAAAGTATTTGTGGAAGAGCCCGATAATGCCGTTGGGCGCGACGATGACGAAGCCGACCAGCAGGAAGCCGACGATCAAAAGATTGACTGCGGATGAGATCGTCACCGTGGCGATCTGTTGCAGCGAGCCGAGCAGAATGGCGCCGATCAAGGGGCCTACCCAGCTTGTGGTGCCGCCGATCAGCGGCATGGCGATGGAATTTACCGCGTAGTCAAGCCCGAACGCCGAGGACGGCTGGAGATAACCGATGTAATAGGGGAACGGCGCGCCGGCGCAGCCCATCAGCGCGCCGGAGATGGTCGTGGCGATCAGTTTCAGCCGCAGCGTCGGCACGCCGGACGCTTCCGCCGCCAGTTCATCGTCACGAATGGTGGCGAAACCGTAACCAAGCCGCGAGCGCTCGATCAGCCGCGCGACGGTGATCGACCCCACTGCCAGCAGCATCATGATCATGAACAAATATTTGATGTAGCTGCCGAACGGGGCGATCGTCTCGGGCCGCACGATATAGGCGCCGCGCGAGCCGCCGACAAAGTCCCAGTTGACGATCAACGTCTCCAACACCACGGCAAGCGCCAGCGTCGCGATGGCGAAGAAGGCTCCGCGCAGCCGCAGCGTCAGATAGCCCATGCCGAAGCCGACAACGCCGGAGACTACGCCGCCGATAGCGACCAGGAGGGGAATTGGGACAGGAGCGAGCCGATGAATGGCGACGGTCGAGTAGGCGCCAAGCGCAAAGAAAGCGGCGGATCCGAAATTTACATAGCCGCAATAGCCGCCAAGAATGTTCCACGCGGTCGCGAGCACGACATATTGCAGCACGACGTAGCCGGCGAAGAAATAGTAGTCGTTGCCGAGCGCCAGCGCAGCAGCGAAGACGCCGCCGCCGACGATCAGGCAAATCAGCAAGAACAGGCCGGAGCGCACGTTCAGCGTCCCAGCAGGCCGGCCGGCCGCACCGCCAGCGTCAGCAGCAGAAATCCGAACGACACCGCGGGCGCCCAGGATGGACCATAGAACGTCGCCGTGAGGCTTTCGACGATGCCGACCAGCATGGCGGCGATCACGGTTCCCGGCAGGCTGCCCATGCCGCCGAGCACACAGATCGCGAAGACACGGCCGATGTATTCGCGTCCGACCGACGGCTCGACCGGCTGGATGATGATGAGAAAAGCACCGGCAAGCGAAGCGCTGGCGATGGAAATGCCGAAGGCTATTCGCTTGATGCGGATCGGATCGATCGCCATGAGTTTGAGCGCGAGCTGATCCTGCGCGACGGCCATGATGGCACGGCCGATGAAGGTGCGCGTGAGCACGAGCTGCAGTACCGCGATCATCAGCAGCGACACCAGACACGGTACCAGAATGCGCAGCGGAATATCGAGGCTGCCGAAGTGCAAGGTGGGACCGATATAGCGCGCTTCGACGTAACGGTAGTCGACGCCGAAATAGAGGACGAGTGTTACTTCGGTGATGAATAACAGGCCGAAGAAGAACGCCAGCCCGCGCATCGATTCCTGGCCGCGCTTTTCAAACGAAACGTAGTAGATCTGATAGATGCCGGCGCCGAGCGCGTAGAATGCGGGCGTCGCGATAATGGCGGTGATGATCGGATCGAGGCCGAACGTCGTGTTGACGATGTAAGCGACGTAGGAGCCGAGAATGATGAAAGCCGGGTGAGCGATATTGACGATATCAAGGATGCCGAACGACAGCGTAACGCCGGCCGTTACCGCCGCATAGAAAGCCCCGATCAGAATGCCCGACACGATGGCATTGATCAGAAGATCGAACGAAAAAATCATCCCTCAGCCCTGTCCCGTTACCAAAGCAGACGTTGCTCCGGGGCGGCACGACAAGCCGAGCCCGGTCAGGGCCATGGCGTTCCTCCAGCGATTGACGTCACAATACAGAAAACGTCCGGGCATTGGCAAATAGTCTCGGCACATAACAAGGTGTTGGCATGTCGCAGCCGAACGCTCAGAGGCGCGCATTAATCATTGGCGGCTCCATGAGTGGCCTTTTGGCCGCGATTATGCTGCTGCGGCGCGGCTGGCAGGTCGAGGTCTTCGAACGCGTCAGCGGCGAGCTTGCGGGCCGTGGTGCCGGAATCGTAGCGCAGCCCGAGGTCATCGCGCGGCTGACCGCCCTCGGACTCGATGTGCGCGATCTTGGCGTGACCATCACGGCGCGACAAATTCTCGACGCCGAGGGACGTGTGACATTTGCGGGTGCGCGCGCCCAGATCATGACCGCCTGGGAGCGTCTTTATCGCGTGCTACGCGATGCGCTTCCGGCCGACTGCTATCACCGCGGCCGCGAACTAACCTCTTTCGAGCAGCGCGACGGCGGCGTTGCCGCTTATTTCGCCGACGGCGGCAGTGCTGAAGCTGACGTGCTGATCGGCGCGGACGGGCTGCGCTCGACTGTGCGCCAACAATGTCTTCCCAACGTCGTACCGCTCTACGCGGGTTACGTGGCCTGGCGGGCGCTGGTGCCAGAGGGCGCACTGCTGCCGGCGATCCACCGGGATCTGTTCGAGGCCATGACGTTTTGTCTGCCGCCCGGCGAGCAATTTCTCGGCTACCCGGTTGCCGGCCCCGACAACAACCTTCGGTCGGGGCAGCGGCGCTACAACATTGTCTGGTATCGACCGGCGCATGGAGCTAACGAGCTTCCGCAGCTTCTCACCGACGACAGCGGCGTGACTCACGTGATCTCGATCCCGCCCCCGCTGATTCGCCGCGGAGCCATCACCGCGATGCGCGCGGCGGCCGAACGATTGCTGGCGCCGCAATTGCGCGTCGTGGTGCGCTTGATCGACGAGCCGCTGTTGCAACCGATCTATGATCTCGCCAGTCCGCGTCTCGCCTTTGGACGCGTTGCGCTTATCGGCGATGCGGCCTTCGTGGCGCGCCCGCACGTGGCGGCAGGCGTTTCTAAGGCGGCCGACGACGCGGCGAAGCTCGCCGCAGCGCTCGACAGCGACGATATCGAAGACGCATTACAGCGTTTCGAGGCGGATCGCTTGCCAGAGAATAACCGTATCATCGAGCGCGCGCGTCACCTCGGCGCCTATCTTCAAGCGAGCCAGAGCGCGCAAGAGCGTGAGCGCTCCCTTCGCCACAGCATCCCCGAAGCCGTGCTTGCCGAGACCGCGGTGCTCGATTTTCTATACGCTTGAACGGTTCTATTGCCGGATAGCGGGGGCTTGGCCGCCCGCCCGATCAGGTGGTGACTTCGTCGCGGAAGTTCGCGGCTGGCGCGCCGATCGCAAGCAGCTTCGGATAGAATTTTTTGAAATCCGCAACGATCGTCTCGAACGGCACGTCGGCGAATGCGCCGCGGTCTTCGAGATATTCCATGTGGCGGCGGCCGGCGAGGTCGAATGGATGGAACAGGCTGTCGGTCGCGCCGTCGAACTCAAGCGGCGCAATGTTGGCTCGCTCGCACAAACCTAAGTCAAAGGCCGGCGTACACTTCACCCATTTGCCGTCGACTTTCAGCTCGGTGTACGAGTGCCAGTAGAACGTGTCGCCAATTGTCGCTTTCAGGCGCAGTGAGGTGAGGTGATTGCGCACGTCGGCATAACCGGGACGTGCGGGGATGCCGGTTGCGCGCGCTGCGGCCGCGAGAACGGCCGACTTGCCGACGCAGAAACCCTTGCCGGCATCGAGCACAGCGCTGGCGCGGAATACGCCAGGGTCCAAGAAGTCGAGATACGGATCGTATTGGATCGAGTCGCGCACGGCGCGATAAAGCGCGATCGCCTTGTCTTTCGTCGTCTGCGCCTCGCCGATAGCTTTGCGCGCGAACGCACCTATCTGTGTATCGCCGCTATCGACAAAAGCGGTCGCCTGCAAATAGTCGGGGTCGTCCGTCATCATTCGGCTCCCATCACACGTGCTGGCCGCCGTTGATGTAAATCTCGGCGCCGTTGACGTAGGACGACGTATCCGTGCACAGCACGTAGATGATTTTGGCTACCTCGTCGGGCGTGCCAAGGCGGTGCATCGGGATCATCTCGACAATCTTTTCCGTACCGGGTGACAGCATCGCGGTATCGATCTCGCCGGGCGCGATGGCGTTAACGCGAACGCCGAGCGCGCCGAAATCGTGCGCCATCTCGCGCGTCAGTGCTGCGAGCGCCGCCTTCGACGTCGCATAGGCCGCGCCGGCGAACGGGTGTACGCGCGAGCCTGCAATTGAGGTGACATTGACGACCGAGCCTTTCGCCGCCTTGAGCTCGTCGAGGAGCCCGCGTGCCAGCATGATCGGCGCAAAGAAATTGACTTGGAAAACGTGGTGCCAATCGTTGCGCGAGGTGCCGATCGAACCGAGCCGCTTGCCGCCGTCTGCCTTCGGCGAGATCGCCGCGTTGTTGACGAGTGCGTGCAGTTCGCCGTTGAGACGGCGCTTGATTTCCGCGATCGCCTCATCGGTGTTCTCAGGCTCCGCCAGATCGACCTGGATGTGGTCCTCCGGGCCCGCCTCCCAGGGACAATTCTCCGGGAACGGGTGCCGCGAGCAGGTAATGACGCGCCAGCCCGCTGCAGAAAAACGCTTGACGGTGGCGTGGCCGATGCCGCGGCTTGCCCCGGTGAGGAGGAGCGTGCGGCGCGGCTGATTGCTCGTTGGCACTCTCGTCGTCCTCTAAGGATAAAGCCGCGTCTTGCTCCACGGCGCGTTTGGGTAATCGCGCCGAAACGCGATGCGATCATGAAGGCGGAACGGACGCTCTTGCCAAAACTCGATCTCTTGCGGCACGACGCGATAGCCCGACCAGTGGGGCGGCCGGGGTACAGTGCCGATACCAAATTTCGCCGTAAACCGCGCCACCGCCTTCTCGAACGCCATGCGGCTTTCAAGCGGAGCGGACTGGTTGCTGGCCCAGGCGCCGATCTGCGCCATGCGCGAGCGCGTGGCGAAGTACGCATCGGCGTCTTGGGCCGATACCGGCTCGACGCTGCCGCGCAGCCGGACCTGACGCTGCAGCGATTTCCAGTAAAACGTCAGCGCCGCTTTTGGCGCGTCCGCCAATTCGTGACCCTTCACGCTGTCCAAGTTTGTGTAGAAGACAAAGCCCTGCGCGTCGAATCCCTTCAGCAGGACCATGCGCGCATTCGGCATTCCGTGGGCATCGACCGTAGCGAGCGTCATGGCCTCCGGATTGACCGGTTCGGAGCGTTTGGCCTCGGCAAACCACGCCGCAAATAGCCGCAACGGCTGGTCCGCTTCGGCGAAGTCACCGCCCGTTAACCATCCGGGGTGTTCTATTGGGGCGGTGTCTGACATTTCCTGTGGGGTTACCAAGTTGCGTAGACGCGGTGATCGGGACACGGCCCGACGTTCTCTATATAGTGGAACCGTGCAGCCGCGCCTACGTTGCCTTCCCCTTCGGCTCGCCGCTGCATTAGCGATGCTCGGCGCGATAGCTGCTGGCGGTTGTTCGCTGCCGCTCGACACGATGTTCGAAAAGGCCGACGCCGAGGTGGAGCAGACCGGGTCCACCGCACCCGGTGGCAGTTTGAGCCACGCCGACGCACCTTCGGAAGCGGACCTCGCCTATGCCCGCGCCGTCGCGACAGATGCGCTCGCGCGCGGCAGCAAAGATGCCAGCATCCCGTGGGAGAATCCGCATACCGGGGCCGCCGGGAACATCACGCCGCTTGCTGCTGCCTACAATGAAGGCGCGTTCTCCTGCCGCGACTTCCTGGCGAGCTATGTCCGCGGTCCATCGCAGGCGTGGCTTAAGGGCGAGGCCTGCCGCACGGAACGTGGCGTGTGGGAGGTCAAGAGCCTAAAGCAGCTCAAACAGAGCTGACCGCGGGATCATCGCCGTCCACACCCGGTATTGCATTGCGGGACGGCGACTTAAGTCCCACATTGAAGAAGCTGGGCGGGCGGGGCCAGCCCCAAAACTGAATGGAGTTCATGGGGAATGCGTGATCCCTATGAGGTGCTGAGCGTCGACCGCAAGGCCAGCGCAGCCGACATCAAGAGCGCCTTCCGGCGTCTCGCCAAGAAACTGCATCCGGACGCCAACAAGAACGATCCTAAGGCAGCGTCGCGCTTTGCCGAAATCAACGCTGCATATGAAATTCTCGGCGAGGACGACAAGCGTAAGGCCTTCGACCGCGGCGAGATCGATGCCGAGGGCAAGCCGAAATTCCGTGGCTACGAAGGATTTGGCGGGGGCGGCGGACCTCGGCCCGGTGGCGGTTTTGGGCCCGATGCGGAGTTTGAGACTTTCAGCTTCGGTCCTGAGGGTTTTACCCGCAACGCGCGGCGCGGACGCGCTGGCGGGGCCGGCGGTGCGGGTTACGGCGGCGGCTTTGAAGATATTCTCCGGGACGCTTTCGGCGGCATGGGCGGGGCTGGCGCACGCCGCGGCGGACCCGGCGCAGCGTTCGAGGGTGAAGATTTTGCTGCGGCCCCTGGCGCTAACGTCACTGCGGCCTTGACGGTCACCCTGGCGGACGCTGCCCATGGCGTGACCCAACGAATGCACCTGCCGAACGGCAAGGACCTCGAAGTCAAGATTCCGGCCGGCATCACCGACGGTCAGCAAGTACGGCTCCGCGGCCAAGGCATGCCGGGGCAGGGCGGCGCCGGCGACGTTTTGATCACGGTGTCGATCGCTCCGCATCCAACTTTTACGCTTGATGGCGCCGACATCCGGCTCGACTTGCCGATCACGCTCTATGAAGCCGTGCTCGGCGCGAAAGTGCGCGTGCCCACGCTCGACAAGCCGCTGGAAATCACCATACCCGCGGGGACGAGCAGCGGCCGCACCTTCCGCCTCAAGGGCAAGGGATTTCCTGCAAAGGGGGCCAGCGGCGATGTTCTCGCCACCGTCCGCATCGCGCTCCCCGAGCAAAGCGATCCCGAGCTTGAAGAGCTGATGAAGAAGTGGCGCGACAGCCAACCCTACGATCCCCGCAAGGGCATGTAGGTACCGGCGCCACCCTCGCTCCAGAAATGGCCTTCCGGCGAGAACGACGTTTGCGTGTGGAACTATGGTTCGACATGTTACGGTGGCGCGCTTGAAGGCCACTACGGCCCTATGCCATACGAGGCTCGGCGCTAGAAGTCGTCGCAGCGGGGTCGGAGAATGCCGGGAGTCTCGGGCCTCATGCGCGGCAAGCGCGGCCTGATCATGGGGGTCGCCAACCAGCGCTCGCTCGCTTGGGGCATTGCCAAGGCCTGCCATGGCCACGGGGCAGAGCTTGCGTTCACCTATCAGGGCGATGCGCTCAAGAAGCGCGTCGAGCCGCTGGCGCGGGAGGTCGGCGGGATCGTCGCCGGGCATTGCGATGTTGCGGTGCCCGCGACTATCGATGCGGTGTTCGCGGCGGTGCAATCGGCCTGGGGCTCGATCGATTTCCTGGTCCACGCCATCGCGTTCTCGGATCGCGCGCAGCTTGACGGGCGTTACGTCGACACCACGCCAGACAATTTCACCCAGACCATGCTGGTAAGTTGCTACTCGTTCACTTCGGTCGCACAGCGCGCCGAGAAGATGATGCCGAACGGCGGCTCCATGCTCACGCTCACATATTACGGAGCGGAGAAATGGATGCCGCACTATAACGTCATGGGTGTTGCGAAAGCCGCGCTCGAAGCATCGGTGATGTATCTCGCCGCCGATCTCGGCGTGAAAAACATCCGCGTCAACGCGATTTCGTCGGGTCCGATCAAGACGCTCGCCGCTGCCGGCATTGCCGACCTGCGCTACATCTTTAGATGGAACGAATACAATGCGCCGCTACGGCGCAATGTAACGATCGAAGACGTCGGCGAAGCCGGCGCGTATCTGCTTTCCGATATGTCGCGCGGCGTTACCGGCGAAGTTCACCACGTCGATGCCGGCTATCACATCGTCGGTATGAAGCACCCCGACGCGCCGGATATCACCGTCGGCAATAACGGGAAGGAATAAGGCTTAAGCCGTCCGTCACCCCAACCCAAGTTCACGATCATGTCTTTCAATACTTTCGGACATTCTTATCGGGTGACGACCTTCGGCGAGAGCCACGGACCGGCGATCGGCTGCGTTGTCGACGGTTGTCCGCCGCGCATTGCGCTCAGCGAAGCCGATATCCAGCCCTATCTCGATCGCCGCCGCCCCGGCCAATCGCGCTTCACCACGCAGCGCCAGGAACCGGACGCGGTCAAAATCCTGTCCGGCGTGTTTTTGGACGAAGCAAGCGGCCGACAGGTCACGACAGGCACGCCGATTGCGCTTCTCATCGACAATGTCGATCAGCGCAGCAAAGATTATTCCGACACCAAGGACAAATATCGGCCCGGCCACGCCGATTATACCTACGACGTCAAATACGGCTTGCGCGATTACCGCGGCGGTGGCCGCCAGTCCGCGCGCGAGACGGCGATGCGAGTGGCGGCCGGCGCCATCGCGCGCAAGATAGTGCCGGATTTAAACGTGCGTGGCGCGCTTGTTCAGATCGGCCCCCATCGGATCGATCGGGCGCGCTGGGATTGGGCCGAGGTTGAGCGCAATCCGTTCTTCGCGCCGGACGCCGAGCGAGCCGCGTTCTTCGCCGAATATCTCGACGGCGTGCGCAAGCGCGGCTCTTCTATCGGCGCGGTGATTGAGATTGTCGCTGAGGGCGTGCCGCCCGGTCTTGGCGCGCCGCTCTATGGCAAGCTTGACGCCGACCTCGCCGCGGCGCTGATGAGCATCAATGCCGTCAAGGGTGTCGAGATTGGCGCCGGCTTCGGTGCCGCTGAGTTGTCTGGCGAGGAGAACGGCGACGAGATGCGTATGGGCAACGATGGTAAGCCGCTGTTTCTCTCAAACAATGCCGGCGGCATCCTGGGCGGAATTTCAACCGGCCAGCCGGTCGTCGCGCGCTTTGCGGTCAAGCCGACCTCTTCCATTCTGACCCCGCGTAAAACCGTAGACCGGCATGGCCGCGACACCGATATCTCGACCACCGGGCGCCACGATCCTTGTGTCGGCATCCGTGCGGTGCCGGTCGGCGAAGCCATGGTGGCGTGCGTCATCGCCGATCATTATCTGCGCCATCGCGGCCAAGTCGGCGAGTCGCCCGCATGGCCATTTCCGCCGGCGTTACGTTAACGATACGGCGGTAGTAAGGGGCAGGTAATGGAAGACGCTCACCAGCGCATCCGCACGGTCGTGGACGCGTTCGCCCGCGGCGAGATCATTATCGTCGCCGATGATGACGACCGCGAAAACGAAGGTGATCTGTTTGTTGCGGCATCGCTGTGCACGCCCGAGAAGATGGCGTTCATCATCCGTAATACGTCGGGTATCGTCTGCGCGCCGCTCGCGCCGGATGAAGCGCGCCGTCTGCATCTCGAGCCCATGGTGGCGCGCAACGACGCGCCGCTCGGTACCGCGTTTACGGTATCGGTTGATGCCCGTCATGGCCTGACCACGGGCATCTCCGCCGAAGAACGGAACAACACGGTTCGCGCGCTCGCCAACGGCAATATGGGCGCCGCTGACTTCGTGCGGCCCGGTCACGTGTTTCCGCTGGTGGCGAAAGAAGGCGGCGTGTTGATGCGCTCGGGCCATACCGAGGCTTGCGTGGATCTTTGTCGCCTCGCCGGGCTCCCGGCGGTCGGCGTGCTCGCCGAACTGATGAACGACGACGGCACTGTCATGCGCGGCCCGGAGATCGCGGCGTTTGGTGCGCGTCACAAGCTGCAACGAGTCACGATCGCCGATCTGATCGCCTATCGGCAGGCGCGCGACAAACTGATCGAGCGGGTCGGCGAGTTTCCCGTGGAATCTGAGATCGGCACGCTGACCGGCTACGCTTTTCAGACGCCGTTTGATCCATTTTATCACATGGCTTTCGTCCACGGCCGCATCGGTGACGGCAAAAACGTGCTCACTCGGTTGCACCGGGCTAATTTGATCCTGGACGTTTTTGGCGGGGCGAAAGCCGTCCGCAAGACGCTTGAGCGCTTCAAGGCCGAGGGCAGTGGGGTGCTGGTCGTGTTACGCGACGGCGCCGCGGGCGTGCCGGTGATTGCCATTCCGAAATCCGATGAAACAGCGTCCGGCGAAGCACGAAGCCGGCAATGGCGCGAGGTCGGTCTTGGTGCGCAAATCTTGAAAGATCTTGGCGTCACCTCGATCCGGCTTCTGACTTTCACGCGGCCCATGACCTATATCGGCCTGTCGGGCTTCGGCATTGAAATTGTTGGCACCGAGTCGATGGACGTCTGAGGCTGGCGCGTTTCGCGTCGGCAACGAGCGGGGGTTAAAATGAGCAGCATCATGAACCGGATCGGTCTTCATCGGATCGGTGTGGCTTTAGCGCTGGTCGGCATTGGCCTGTCATTGTCGGCCTGCGGCTACAACACCATTCCGACGCTCGAGGAAGCGGCCAAGGCGCGTTGGTCGGACGTGCAAAATCAATATCAGCGCCGCACTGATCTCATTCCCAATCTGGTGGCAACCGTTCAGGGCTATGCCGCGCAAGAAAAAAATGTGTTGACCGCGGTCGTCGAAGCGCGCGCCAAGGCGACGCAAGTCAAAATCGATGTTTCCCAACTCACCGACCCGGACAAACTCAAGGCTTTTCAGGATGCCCAGAACCAGCTGTCGGGCGCACTGGGGCGTTTGCTTGCGGTATCCGAGAACTACCCGGACCTCAAATCGAACGCCAATTTCCTGGCACTGCAATCTCAGCTTGAGGGCACCGAGAACCGCATTGCAGTCGCACGGCGCGATTACATCGAGGCGGTGCGTACCTACAACACCGCGCTGCGCACCTTCCCGACTGTGCTCTGGGCGAAAACAGCGTTTTCCGCCAACAAGCCGCTAGCGGAGTTCACCGCCACCGAAGGCGCCGAAAAGCCGCCGCAGGTTAAATTCTAATGCTCCTTAGTCATTGCGAGCGCGGACGGCGAAGCTATCCAGCAACTGCGCTTGGGCTGTTTCGCCGCTTCGTTCCTTGCCGCAATGGCGCTTTGGTTTCAGGCCTGATAGTTGCCGCTGCGATCGTCTTCTGGTTCGCGTCATTTGCTCTCGCCGCGTTCGACTTTCCGGCGCTGACCGGCCGCGTCGTCGATCAGGCGGGCGTGATGAACGCGACGAGCCGCGCCAATGTCGACGCCAAATCCAAAGAGCTTGAAGGCAAATCCGGCATCCAGCTCGTCGTCGCTACGGTGAAATCGCTGCAAGGCAGCGACATCGAGACTTATGCCAATCAGCTGTTTCGCTTCTGGAAGCTTGGCGAAGCAAAAAAGAACAATGGCGTGTTGCTTCTTGTCGCGCCCGCGGAGCACAAAGTTCGTATCGAGGTGGGGTACGGGCTCGAAGGTACGCTCACTGACGCACTGTCGTCGGTCATCATCTCAACCGCGATCGTCCCACGGCTTAAGAGCGGTGATTTTTCCGGCGGCATCGAGCGCGGCGTTGACGGCATTATCAGCGTGCTCAGCGGTGACTCGGCCGAATGGCAACGAAAGGTCAATGTTCGCACCGACGAGAGCTCGACGGATTTCGACAAGCTGTTTCCATTGTTGTTTTTCGCGGTGCTGTTCCTGGTCATGTGGTACCTGATCCGTCACGCCGGTGGCGGTCCCGGCGCCGGCGGGAGAAGGGGTGGTGTCGGCCCGATCATCCTGGGTTCAGGATGGGGCGGTGGTTTCGGCGGCGGCGGTTTTTCGGGAGGTGGCGGGTTTGACGGTGGTGGATTCTCCGGTGGTGGCGGCTCGTCGGGAGGTGGCGGGGCGTCGGGGGGCTGGTGATGCACTTGAGCAAGGACGACCACGAGGCGGTCTCGGCAGCCATTCATGAGGCGGAAAAACGCACCAGCGGGCAGATCGTCTGCGTGTTGGCGCGGGCGTCAGCCGACTATGCTCACATCCCAATTCTGTGGGCCAGCGGGCTTGCGCTGATTGCGCCTTGGCCGATGATTGTTTTCACCCCGTGGAGCGTACAGCGGATTTTTTTGATCCAGATCGTGATCTTTGCTGTTGCCGCGCTGGCGTTCTCCTGGATGCCGCTGCGGCTCGCGCTGGTTCCGCGGTCAGTGCGCCGTGCACGCGCGCATCATGCCGCGCTCGAGCAGTTCGTCGTGCGCCGCGTCGCCCACACCAAGAACCGTGCTGGCGTGCTGATCTTTGTGTCGTTGGCGGAGCGCTACGCCCGCATCATTGCTGACGATGGTATTGCAGAGAAGGTGCAGGCTTCAGAATGGCAAGCGGCGATCGACGCCTTAGTGAACCACATGCGCGGCGGCCATATCGCTGAAGGTTTTAGGACTGCGATCGAACGTTGCGGAGCGGCGCTGGCAGCACACGCGCCCCCGGACGGCTCGGCCAACGAACTGCCGGATCGGCTTTACGTCGTCTAACGTCGCGACGCCAACTGAGGCGACGGAGGTGCCGCTCGCGGTACTCACAACAAGCATGCCAACCATGCGTTGCGTATTCGGTGGCGGAATCCCTATATGGCGCGGTGGGGCGTGGCAGCAACTTCGACACTCAGGAGGTTTCGATGCCGGAGCACGATCCCATAAACCATAAGCGCCGGATTTTTCTTGGCGCCGGAGGCGCGCTAATCCTCGGTGCGTTTTTGCCGAGCCTGGCGTCCGCGCAAAGCAAGCTCAAGATCGGTGTCATCGGTTCTGGCCACATCGGCAGCACGATCGGCGGTCTCTGGGTCAAGAATGGACATAACGTGCTGTTCTCCTCGCGCCATCCTGAGGAACTCAAAGACATGGTGGCGGGCTTCGGTGAGCTCGCCCGGGCAGGCACGGTCGATCAGGCGATCGCCTTCGGAGACGTGATTTTCATCGCGGTGCCATATCGCGCCCTGCCACAGGTCGGCCAGGACTACGGCGCCTCGCTCAAGGGCAAGATCGTCCTCGACGCCTGCAACGCTACGGTGGCGCGCGACGGCGCAGCTCTCGCCGACGAAGTCGAGAAAGATGGCGTCGGTGCGGTTTCACAGAAATATCTGCCCGGAACGCGACTGGTGCGCGCTTTCAACACGATGAGCTACATGATCTTTGCACACGAGGCCAACCGTCCGGCCCCGAGGCTCGCTATACCGATTGCCGGCGACGATGTGGTCGCGGTGCAAGTTGCCGCCGGTCTGGTGCGTGACGCCGGCTTTGACCCGGTGGTCGTAGGCAAGCTCGCCGATGCGAAGCGCTTCCAGCGCGGCGGTCCCGGTTATGGCCAGCCGGTGACCGCTGCTGAGCTCAGGCAGAAACTGTCGCTAACGCAATGAACGCGCCGCAGCGCTGGCTTGGCTGGGCACTGCCGGCTACGCCGCAAGAGCGCGCGGCGGCGCTTTGGTCGTTCGCCTATTTCTTCGCGTTACTCGCCGGCTATTACGTGTTGCGGCCGCTGCGCGATCAAATGGGCATCGCCGGTGGCGTAAGAAATCTGCCGTGGTTGTTCACTGCCACGTTTCTCACGCTCATCGTCGCCCAGCCGCTCTACGGCGCGCTGGTAGCGAGGCTGCCGCGCGCGCGCTTCGTGCCCATCGTCTATCACTTCTTTGTCGTCAATCTCGCGCTGTTCTGGCTCTTCCTCACGCTCGGCATCGCTCCGGTGATCGTGGCACGTGTGTTCTTTGTTTGGCTCAGCGTATTCAGCCTGTTCGCGGTCGCGGTGTTCTGGTCATTCATGGCGGACCTGTTCACCGCCGAGCAGGGCAAGCGGCTGTTTGGCTTTATCGGCGCGGGCGGCACTGCGGGCGGGCTTTTGGGGCCCATCATCACCATCGCGCTGTCGGTGCCGCTTGGCGCGGTCAATCTTTTGATCGCCGCGGCGATCCTCCTCGAACTCGCGGTATTTTGCGTGTACCGGCTGGAGCGGGCGGCGACCGTTCAGGCCGGCGCGCAGGCCGAAACCAGGCGTGTCGGCGGTTCTGCCTTCGCGGCGTTGCCGGAACTCCTACGCTCACCGTATCTGATCGGCGTCGGCCTCTGGGTCAGCCTGTTGTCGTTCTGCGCGACCATCGTTTACTTCGAACAAGCCAATATCATTTCGGCTGCAATTCACGACCGCAACACACAGACGCGTATCTTCGCCAGCATCGATTTGGCGGTGAATTTGCTCAGCTTGGCGACGCAAGTGTTCATTACCGGCCAAGTGCTCAAGCGGTTCGGTACCGGCGTCGCGGCGGGCGCGTTGCCGGGAGTCTACGTCGTCGGCTTTGCTGCGCTGTTTCTGGCGCCGACACTTACCGTTGTCGTCACCCTTCAAGTTGTGCAGCGCTGGATGAATTTTGCCATCGCCAATCCCGCCCGCCAGGTTTTCTTCACCGTCCTTGACCGCGAAGAGAAATACAAGGCCAAGAACCTGATCGACGTCGTGATTTATCGCGGCTCCGATGCTCTCTATGGCTGGGTATTCGACAGCTTGCAGGTGCTGGGACTAAAGCTCGGGGCGATAGCGCTTGTTGCCTTGCCGATGGCGGCGGGCTGGCTGGTTCTTTCGGGGGTGCTCGGACGGATGCAGGAACACCGCGCGATGCTTGTTGATGATGACGCCAACGCGGCCTCGACTGAAATGGAGGGAGAACCGGCATGAACAGCATGACGCGACGCGAATTCGCCGCACTTGCAGCAATGGCGGTGTTGACGTCGCCGGCATTCGCGCAAACGCCGGGACTGCTTGCTCGACCAATCCAGGTAAGCGGTGAGCGTCTGCCGGCGGTCGGCCTTGGCACTGCTCAGGTGTTTAATGTCAATGACGAAACAACCCGGCAAAAGGCGTCAGCGGTGCTGCAGGCGTTGATTACCGGCGGCGGCCGCCTGGTCGACACGTCGTCGGTTTACGGGGATGCCGAGACGGTGCTGGGCGAGGTGATCGCATCCGCCGGACTACGCGATAAGCTTTTCATCGCCACCAAGCTCGAGTCGCCTGATGCTGCCGAACTCAAGCGCTCGCAGGCTCGATTGAAGACGGAAAAAATCGACCTGCTGCAGTTTCATAACGTGAGTGATCCGCAGCAATCGCTGGCCCAGTTCAAGGCCTGGAAGGCCCAGGGCGTTTGCCGCTACATCGGCATCACCTCGACGCGGCATGGCCAGTATGCCGCGATCGAAGCGGTACTCCTGCGGGAGAAGCCGGATTTCGTCCAGATCGACTATTCGCTCGACGATCGCGAAGCTGAAAAGCGCATCTTGCCAGCGGCGGCCGAAGTCAAAGCCGGCGTGCTGACTGCGCTGCCGTTCGGACGCGCGCGGCTGTTTCGTGCTGTGCGCGGCAAGGAGCTTCCCGACTGGGCACGAGGATTTGCCGACAGCTGGGCGCAGTTCTTCTTGAAATACCTCCTCGCCGATCCTCGGGTGACGGCGGTCATCCCCGGTACCGCCGATGCGGGACATATGACCGACAATGCTGGCGCCATGCGCGGGCCCTTGCCCGATCCGGACCAGAGGCGGCAAATGGTGGCGTTCGCCGACGCGCTTTAGACCTCTCGGTTGTTAACGGCGCGTGACGGGCATCACTAGTCTGTGGCGCGATTCGCGCTACTGTATGGCGCGTAGGGTGGCCTAGGAAGGACAGATGCCGATACTCACACGCGGGCGGCGGCGAATACGCTACGAGCTCGATTGTCCGGCGGAGGGCCCGGCGGATGGACCGGTCTTCGTGCTGGTCAACGGATTAACCCAATATATCGAGCTTTGGGAGCCTTATCGGTACATGCTGGTCGCGAAGGGCTTCCGTGTCGCTACCTTCGATTTGTTGGGGCAAGGCATTTCGGATAAGCCCAGCCTTCACATCACCCAGGACGATCAGGTAGCGGTGCTCCACGACCTCATCGCCGAATTGGGAGGCGGGCCGGTTTTTCTTGCCGGCATCAGCTTCGGCGGGGTCATCGCGCTGCGCTATGCGATCGCTCATTCCGATACCATTGCCGGACTGGTGGCGATCTCAAGTTTTGCCGAACTCCCGCCTCAGTTGTACCTGCTCGGCAGCGTGATGCGCACCGGATTGATCCTCGGCGGCACGAGCTTCCTGATGGACATGTTGTTTCCGATGAACCTCTCCAACGAGTGGCTCTCGCACCAGATGGACGCGCTCGAAATGGCCAAGAGAAGGGGATGGCTGTTGAACGATGCCTATGCTTTGCAGAACTTAATGGAGTTGTTCCTCGAGTTTGAGCCGATGACTCCGCAACTGTCGTCGATCCGCGTTCCAACCATGGTCTTGAACGGCGAGTTCGATTTTCTCACCCCGCGTTCGCTCCAGGAATTGCTGCGCGTCAACATTCCGGACACCGAACTGGTATTTGTGCCGCGAGCCTATCATGCGTTCACGCTGGAGAAGCCGGTGTTGACCGCGGACTACCTTGCGCGCTTTGCCCGCGACGTGATGTCGGGCCGCTGGCAGGGGAAGAAGACGATTTGGATCGGGCCGGAAGAACCCGGCGGAGATTTCACGCCGTTTCCCGCCGACTTCGACCATATGCGCGCGATTCCGGTGCGTCGTGACAAGCCGCAAGCCGCCGAACTTGAAATGGCAACGTCGGGGGAGACCGCACCCCGATGAACTCGCCGACCAGAAAGGCTGCAAATGCGTTCCTCGGTCCGCTCGATCAGGATGGCCGCGTCCCGGCCCATCAGCAGACCCGGGTCTCGGCGTTTCTGATGTCGGTGCACGGCGCATTGGCACGCCAGCTTGCTGTGTCCCTGCCGATCACCTTGCAGAACAGCGCACAGGTGGAAATGCATGCGCAGTTTTGCCGACAAATCGAATTTCTTACAATGCTGGCGCGCGCAACATCATGGGTGCCAGATCCGATGCTGCCGACGTTGCTGTGGCAATGGGAAACGGCGTGGTGGCCACGGCCTGCGCCTTGCGTGGCGGATTGGACGCAAGCGCGAATGATCGATCTTGCTGCCTTTAATCACGCACTGCACGCGGTTATCCGCCCGGCAGCGCTCCTGCCCGAGGAAATTGACGTAATGGATCCTTTCGCACAAGCCATGCGCCACATCGAGTTCGAAAGCGGACGCTTGATGCAGGCGCAGATCATCTTTCTCAAAAGTCCGCAATTTCATCACGTCCGCAATGAAGTAGCGGCCGCCGTGGAGCGCCGCCATGAGCAGGTGCGTGAACATCTGTCGTCGATGTTGCTCGGCCTGGAGGTAGAAACGGCTGGCCGGCACTTGATCCCGACCGCGTACCATTTGCACGTGAAGGCCGCCATGGAAGCCGCGGCTGCCGCCGCGTCCGCTACCGCTAATGCCGCGACTGCCGCCGTCGCCGGGACGAGCGAACAGAAAAGCGGTCGTAGCTAACATTACGCAAAGTATCTGTTATGCTTTCGTGACGATGGAATTGAGCGATCGGGGGGTTGGGTATCGCATGATTACCGTTCCCGAAATGGCCGCCGAGACATTGGGGGCTTACCTTTCCGCGCAACTCAATAGTCGATTTGCATCGACCGAAGCCGGCTTGACCGAGCTTATTCCGGCGACGGCACGGCTTTCTCTTGAGTGCATCGGCAATAGCGACGCGCTCTACCACAATGTCGAACATACGATGCTGGTGACACTGGTCGGTTACGACATTATGAAGGGCCGATCGCTGGTCATGCCCACCTCCGCCAGCGACTACGCCCATGTCATTGTCGCCTGCTTGTTTCATGACATCGGTTTCGTGCGCGGAATTCTGAGAGGCGACGGCGAGGATGGCTACGTCACCGACGCAAAAGGCGGCAAAACCAGACTGCCACGCGGTTCGTCGGACGCGGCCCTGACGCCTTATCATGTAGACCGTTCAAAGATGTACGCCATGGATCGCCTGGCATCGATCGAATTGCTCGATGCCGCTAGGGTTGCGCGATCGATCGAATTCACACGGTTTCCCTCCGCCGTCGTGCCGGATGATGAGGACAACGAGGAAGCTTCGCTGGTTCGCGCGGCTGATCTCATCGGTCAACTCGGTGACCCGCACTATCTGCGTAAGGCCAACGCGCTTTACCATGAGTTCGAAGAAGTCGGCATGAACAAGCAACTCGGCTACGGATCGCCCGCCGACCTCACGGATTTATATCCGCAGTTTTATTACAACAGCGTTGCGCCCCATATCCAGAAAGCCGTTCGCTACCTGAATGTAACGTCGAGCGGGCGGCAGTGGATTGCGAGCCTCTACAGCAACGTGTTCCGCGCCGAGCGAGATCGAAGTTTATCGGGGCCCGAGCACTAAGGCTTCGGACGCTTGTCATTGGTAATGTAACGCGTAACCGACCGGGACGTTGTCATGCCAAAAATCGCCGACATACGAAACAATAATGTTGGACCGCAATCGCCGCACCGTTCGCCGTATTTTTCGGAGGAGCACGAGCTTCTTCGCGCCCAGGTCCGCCGTTTTGTCGAGACGGAAATCAAGCCGCATGGGCTCGCCTGGGAAGAGCAGGGCTACGTGCCGCGCGACGTCCTCCGCCGCATGGGCAGCCTGGGATTTTTCGGCATCCGCTACCCGGAGCGCTATGGCGGGTCCGACATGGACGCGCTGGCGACCGTGGTGCTCGCCGAAGAGCTTGGCCGCTCGACGTTCAGCGGCGTTGCGACCACGGCTCTGGTCCATTCCGAGATGGCTTCGATTCACCTGTTCCGCGCCGGCAGTGAGGCGCAGAAGGACCGGTGGATGCCGCGCATCATTGCCGGTGAGGTCATTACCGCCGTTGCCGTGACCGAGCCTGATGCCGGCTCCGATGTTAAGGCGATCCGCACTTTCGCGCGCCGCGATGGTGACAGCTACGTCATTGACGGCGCTAAAATGTTCATCACCAACGGTGTGTACGCCAACCTCTATTTTGTCGCCGCGAAGACCGATCGCGCCGGTCAGCCGAGCCGGTCGATCACCATGTTCATGGTCGAGAAGGGTACGCCCGGCTTTACCGTCAGCCGCACGCTCGACAAGCACGGCTGGCGCTCGTCCGACACGGCAGAATTACACTTCGACGGCTGCCGTATCCCTGCGGAAAACCGGCTCGGCGAAGAGGGGCGTGGTTTTTACGCCATCATGCAGAATTTCCAGAACGAGCGAACAACGATCGGCGCAACGGCGATCGGTGAATCACAAGCTGCAATCGATCTGACGCTTGACTATGTCCGCACCCGCAAGGCGTTCGGAGCGCCGCTATGGCAAAGAGAGACCATTCGTCAACGCTTGGCGATGCTTGCCGCAAAGGTCGAGGCCGGCCGCCAGCTCGTCTACCACGCCGGCTGGCTCGCAACGCAGGGGATCGATGCCACCAAGGAAGTGTCGATGGTAAAGGCCTATTGCGGCGAACTGGTCAACGAGGTGATGTACAATTGCGTGCAGTTCCACGGCGGCATGGGCTTTATGCGCGAAAGCACCATCGAGCGCATGGCGCGTGATGCGCGCGTCCAGAACATCGGCGGCGGCGCGACCGAAGTGATGCTCGAGGAGGTCGCGAAGCGGATGTAGCCGGTCGGCCGGTTTTGATGGAAAATCGGTCAACGCCAAAGCGAAGAGGATACGCCAATGGAAATCATCCCCATAGGCCCGGGCTTTGCCGCCGAGCTCCGTGGCGTAACCCTTGCCGACGTTGCCGCCGATGAGGGGGCTTACCGCCGGACGCGTGCTGCGTTCGAGGAGCATTCGGTTCTGGTGTTTCGCGATCAGGATGTGACCGACGAATTGCAGCTCGCCTTCTCGCGCTGCTTCGGTCCGCTGGAGATAACCCACGTCGCCTCGGAAGGCGCCGGGACCAACCTCGTCATCCTCACGACCATCGATAAGGACGGCGACGTGGTGCCGGCCGATCATCGGCTGGCGCTGCGTAACAAAGCCAACCAGCTCTGGCACACCGACTCGACTTTCAAGAGCGTACCGGCACTCGCCTCGGTGCTGTCGGGACGGATGATGCCGGCGCAAGGCGGCGAAACCGAATACGTTTCCACGCGCCTCGCCTGGGAACGGCTCGACCGGGCGACACAGGAAAAACTCACCAACTCTTTTGTCTGGCACGACTATTCGCATTCGCGCGGGAAGATTTCGCCTAATCTCGTCGGCGCCTCGGAGCGTGCGGCCCTGCCGCCGCAATGTTGGCGCATGGTGTGGACGAATCCGGTGAACGGTCGCGCCGCGCTCTACCTTGCGTCGCATGCTTACGCGATCGAAGGCATGGAACAGGCCGCGGCGCAAAAGCTGCTTGCCGAGCTGATCGACGCCGCAACCGCGCCGGGGCTCAGCTACGAGCATGCCTGGCGCAAAGGCGATGTGGTGATGTGGGACAATCGCGCGACCATGCATCGCGGCCGGCCGTGGCCGGCACACGAGGCGCGCTTCATGGTGCGCACCACGATTGCCGCGACCGAAGCCGATGGTTTGGCCGGTGTGTCTCCGCCGGCGCGACAGGCCGCAGAGTAGTGCCGCGCCGACAGATCACGAGCCAAGCTGTTTGGCGGCTAGGTTCTGCGCTGCCTTAGGGCTTCTGCGGCAGCATCAGGTCTTCAATTTTGAAGTAATGCCGGGCATGGGCGACGAGCTGCGCGTCGCTCGGATGATCGACGGTTTCCACGCCGACGATGATCTTCATCAACTGCGGAGCGTGCTGGTGAATGTGTTTGATCAGTTCGGTTTTGGCATTGGCCGGTCCGGTAATCAGAACCGCGCCGGCATCGGCAACGGATTGAGCCACCGCCTGCAGGAAGTTTTGATCTTCCGCGGCGTGGCCGGCGCCGATTGAATTGGCCTTGTGGTGGATGTGGCGGGTCGGATGATCCGGATGGAGCACCAGCTTTTCGACATCGGTCGGGCTGAAATGAAACACGCGTGCCTCATGGTGATCGATCCAGACGACAGCATGAAAGTGATGGGTGCTCATTACTGAAATCCTTTCGCCAGCCGGCTACCCGGTGTCGTTCGCGATGTCTACGGCTGATAAGCGCGGTTGGGAATGGAAAAGCCGCAGCTCGATCCATCGGTGACAGCGACCTTATCCTCCCACGGCAGCCGGTATTTGCCCTGGATCAAATCGCGCATGTAGGTGTACGGGCAATCCTGGGCGCCGCCTTTGACCGCGACGTAACCGCGATGACCGAACTGGTAGATGTTATTTTCCACGCCCCAGAGCCGGCGCGCCTCGTCGGCGAGCTTCGGCCTCACCTCGGCGGTGATGATCTCGTCGGGTGCGTCGTTTCCGGTCACGATCGGGGTGCCGTCGAAATTCACGATCATGCCTTCGCCCATGGAATTGAACACGCCGTCGGTGCCGGCCATGCAGACGTTCGCGGTGTACATCAGGTTTTGAGAACGCGTTGCTCTGATGCTGACGTGCCAGGCGTGCCGGATCGGCGCGGTGTAGCCTGCGGTGCGCAACATGATGTTGGCGCCCTTATAGGCGCACTCCCGCGCCATTTCCGGGAACATGCCGTCGTGGCAAATGATCAGCGCCACCTTGCTGCCGTTGGGTCCATCACAAACTGGAATGCCGAGGTTGCCCGGCTCCCATGGCTCGACCGGCACCCACGGATGCATCTTGCGATAATAGAGCTTCAGCTCGCCGTGATCGTTGATGATGATGCCGGAATTATAAGGATTGCCATCGGGATTGTATTCCATGATGGAAAAACAGCCCCAGATCCGGTTCTCGGCGCAGGCCTTTCTGAAACTGTCCACTTCGGGACCGTCAAGCCGCGACATCAGTTCCGCGTTGGTATCCATCGAGAGACCATGCAGCGAATATTCGGGGAACACGACGAGGTCCATCGTCGGCATGTTTTTGCGCGCTTTCTGCACCATCGCGCAAATCCGGTTGGTTTGCGTTGCGAGATCGCTCTTGGTCGCAATCGTCGGCAGCTGCAGCTGAACGAGCCCGATAACGACGCCGTCGGGAGCCTTGTTCAATCCACCGAGCCCACTCATCGACTTCTCCTCTTTCGTCTGGCTGTTCCCGGTCGGCAAAGGCATTTAAGCCGCTCCTCTCGGAAAAGGCCACCGAGGCTTTGCGTGTCGCTATTGCGAGTGAAGTGGCGCAATCGGTCGGTTACGCGATCTGCGGAACGCGCGACGGCGTGGCGCAAAAACGCATGATCGGTAGTCTACGATTTGAGCGATTTAGCTGCTAGCTTGATACGCGATACGCGCGCGCGCGCACGGACGAGCCAAAATTGGACGAAGAATTTGACATCGTTATTGCCGGAGGAGGCATTGCCGGTTTGACCGCTGCCCTTACCGCGGCGCGTCTCGGGTGTAAGACGTTCGTTCTGTCTGGCGATGTCCTTGGCGGACTTCTGCTGAGCATCGAGAAAGTCGAGGGATTTCCCGGGTTCGTCGAGGGAGTGCCGGGTTACGATCTGTGCCCAATGATCCAGGAGCAGGCGGTCGCCGCGGGCGCGCAATTCACCGCCGCCAGCCTCGATGGTCTCGATCGACAAAATGGCGGCTGGCAGCTTACGAGTGGCAACGCGCAAGTGCGCGCACGCGCCGTCATTCTGGCAACCGGCGCGACGCTCAAGGAGCTCGGCATTCCCGGCGAGGAACGCCTGCGCGGAAAGGGCGTGAGCCACTGCGCAAGTTGCGACGCACCGCTGGTGCGCAAACAGAAAGTCGCGGTCGTCGGCGGCGGCGATTCTGCGTTGCAGGAAGCTCTGACGCTGGCGGAATTCGCCGAGCAGGTGATTATTTTGCAGCGCGGCGCCGATTTGACCGCTCAGGCGGTCTATCGCGAGCGCGTCGCCAGTCATCCGAAGATAGAGATTCGTTTTGATACGGTGGTTGAGGAGGTTCTTGGCGACAGGAAAGTGGGCGGCGTTCGTGTCCGCGATATCAAGGGCAATGCGTCGATCGATCTGGAACTGGCGGCCGTCTTCGTCTACATTGGATTGGAGCCGGCTACGACGTTCGTAAAGGCCAGCGTGAAGCTCGATCCGTCCGGGCGCATAGCGGTTGATGCGCAGATGCGGACCGAACTACCGGGGGTGTTCGCAGCGGGTGTTGCCCGCTCAGGGTCGGTCGGCCGCGCCGTCGCTTCTGCGGGTGACGGGACGATTGCGGCGATTGCGGCGGAACGGTATCTGGCGGACGGCAACTGGTAGAGTGTTTCACGGGACTTGGAAATCGCACAAGACTTGGAAATCGGAGGTGCGGATGAGCGAACTCTTGACGGTCCACGATCCTCGCGGTTACCCGCCGAAGGTCGCGGGCAAGCGGCTTGCGTCTCGTCAGCAGAGTTTGGACGGCAAGATCGTCTATCTGGTCGATTGTCTGTTCGACAATTCCGCAGCCTTCATGGATCAGCTGCAGCGCTGGTTCGCCCAGCATCTACCGGCGGTCGTCACGCGCGTCATCAGGCCGTACGAAAGCTGGGAAGACGATCCCGATATGCGGGCCAGGATCGTCGCCGACGGCGACGCGGCGATATTGGGTGTTGGGCTTTGAAGCACCTGTAGCCCGACGGTCGTCGGGTTGACAATGGCGCTGGAAGAAAGCGGCGTTCCAAGCGTCGCAGTCCATACCCATGCCTTCGCCCGGCTCGCACGCGCCAGCGCACTCGCCAACGGCATGCCGCGCACGCGGCAAGCTTTCGTGCCGCAGCCGGTGGTCGATCGAACGCCCGAACAGTTGCGCGCCTACATCGAGGGAACTGATCCGATCTCCAAGCGGCCGTTCGTGCAGGAGCTGATTGAAGGGCTGACCGGTCCTCTGACCGACGAAGATCTCAAAGGCGTTTCTTTCGACCGATCCACGCCGCGGCTGCTTGCTCCCGACAGCGAGGACAATCTTCAGGCGTTGTTCATCGAGAACCGCTGGACGGATTTCCTGCCGGTGACGCTCCCGACCGAGGAACGCGTCGCAAAGATGCTGAAAGGGACGAGCCTCCCGCCCGACAAGGTGGTCGGACGGATGCGCCCGACGCGCTTCCGTGAGTTCTGGGAGTTCACCGTCGAGAAGGTCGCCGTCAATGCGGTGATGGCCGGCGCGCGGCCGGAATATTTGCCGGTGATCCTGGCGATGGCCGCAAGCGGTCAAACCGCGCGCTCGAGCAGCACGACATCGTTCGCGACCATCTCTGTCGTCAATGGCCCGATCCGCAACGAGATCGGCATGGATGCCGGCATCGGCGTGCTTGGGCCCTATAACCACGCCAACGCCACCATCGGCCGCGCTTTCGGGTTACTGTCGCAAAATCTGCAAGGCGGCTCAGTGCCGGGCGAATCCTATATGGGCTCGCTGGGCAACTGGTACGCCTACACGGCCGCTTTCCCCGAGAACGAAGAACGCAGTCCCTGGCAGCCGCTGCACGTCCAAAAAGGCTTTAAGCCGACTGACAGCGCCGTCAGCGTCTTCTTCGGCGGCTGGTATACGCAGAGCGGCTATGGTCCGCGCGAAAGCTGGAAGGAACGATTCATTCGCTGCCTGGCGGCGACCGAACACTACAACCCGCCGCTATTGGTACTCGATCCGATCGCCGCGCGCGGCTTCGTCGAGCTAGGTTTCGATACCAAGGAGAAATTGATCGCGTGGTGCGCCGAGAACGCAAGGCTGCCGGCGCGGCAGTATTGGGACGACCAGTGGATTCAAACGCTGATCAGGCCGCTCGCGGTCGCCGGTGTCGAGCCGTATGCGACGCGGCTTAAGGCCGGACCCGATGAGCTGATCCAGATCTACCTGCCACAGGAGATCAACATCGTGGTTGCGGGTGGCGAGACGCAGGGCGCGTGGAAGATGTTCGGAGGGTCCCTGCGCAACGCGACCATTTCCGTTGACGCCTGGCGCTAGAACGGACGCTGGATTAGCTGGCCCACGGCAGCACGACAATACGGCCGACAAGATCGGGTGAATTCACCAGCAGTTCGTGGGCCTCGCCGATCCGGGCCAATGGGAACCGCGCCGCGACCCGGGTTCTAATGCGCCCGGCACCAAGCAGCTTGAGCACGGTGAGCATATCGTTCATTCGCGCGCCGCGAATGCCGAGCAGATTAAGCTCCAGCCGGATCATGTCTGCCGCGGTAAACGGCAACGGTTCGCGGCCCTGTTCGCTGCTGATCACGAGGCTGCCGCCCAGCCGCATCACCTTGCCGATAAAGCGCAGGAGGTCGGGGCTGCCGGTAAAGTCGACGGCGTGATCGACACCTTCACCGCTGGTCAGGGCCAGCACCTCAGCTTGGGCCCGCTCGGCATCTTGGGTGACGACCGCCGCATCGGCGCCGAGGTCCCGCAACACTCCGGTCTTGGCTGCGTGGCGCGTCGTCGCGATCACGCGTGCGCCCGCAAGCTTGCACAATTGCATCGTCGCCTGGCCCATGCCGCCGGAAGCTCCGGCAATGAGCACATTATCGCCGAGCCGCACGTGCAGCCGGTCGCGCACCACGCGATGCGACGACGAGAACGGCCACAACGCGACGCCGGCCTGTTCGAAGTCGACGCCATCGGGAAGCGGCAACCACAAGCGATCATCGCGGATGAGATATTGCGCGTAGGAGCCAAACGCCTGGTGCCCGGGAATGGCGAGATTGCGCGACAGGTTGCCGAGCCCGCGCGCGCTCTCGACTGAATCAGGGTCTTCGGGATGGGTGACGCCGATCACGCGGTCGCCGGGTTTGAACCGCGTCACTGAACGCCCAACCGCGATGACCTCGCCGGCTGCCTCGCGGCCCAATTGCTGAGGTAAGGGAAAGGCGGCGCGTCCGGGGAGCTGATAGCGCGCGAGATCGCCGGCGCGATACTTTACGTCCCAGCGCGACACCGAAGCGGCGAGGTTCTTGACCAGAACGTCGCGCTCGCCGAGGGGCGGCAAATCGTATTCGCCGTAGACGAGCTTGTCCGGCCCGCCATATTCGAACAGGCGCACAGCCATTGTTTTTGTCGGAATTGTCATCTCAGCCCAGCCATCAAGTTTATCCGAAGCGACGGGTGCGAATCTCGCCGTGCCCCTAATTATTTTTCCAGCTGTGCCACGATTTCGACGTGGGCCGAATAGCGAAATTGATCGACCGGCGTAACTGCGCTCAGCCGATAACCGCCGCGCACAAGCTCGCGAACGTCACGGGCAAGCGTACCGGCATTGCACGAGACGGCGACCACGCAGGGGACGTTGCTCGCTGCGAGCTCGCGGGCCTGCATTTCGGCGCCTTGGCGCGGTGGGTCGAAGACGACGGCGTCGAAGTTTTTCAGCTCCGTCCCCGCGAGCGGGCGCCGGAACAGATCGCGGCGCTCCACCTCGACCGGCTTGAGCCCTGCGGTCGATCCGGCTGCGCGCTTGAGCGCGGTAAGCGCTGCTTCGTCATCGTCGGCCGCAAACACGCGTGCGCCCTCCGCAAGGCGCAACGCAAACGGGCCGATGCCGGAGAAGAGATCGGCGACGCGCGTCGCACCCGCACACGCGCTGAGAACGAGCCGCGCCAGCGTGGCTTCGCCGTCCGCCGTGGCCTGCAGGAAGGCGGCCGGTGGCAAATGTACGACTGCGTTGCCGATCCGCAGCGTCGGTATGCGCGCCTGTGCGACGAGTTCGCCGTGGCGCGTGAGCCGCGCCAGATCGTGCCTGGCGGTGACATCTGCCAGCGCGGAGACAAGCGGAGCGGTCAGCGCGCCCGAGCCGCGGACATCGATATCGAGGCCAGCGTCGGTCGATGTGACCTGAATGTCGAGCGGTTTTCTGGTTGGGTCGAGCGTTTCGGCGATTGCCCAAGCAGCCTTTATTGCTCCGTCCAGGCTTTTGGCCAACACCGGACAGTGGTCAATTGCGACCAGATGGTGCGCACGAGCGGCGGAGAAGCCGACCTCAAGCACATTGTGGGTGCCGCGGCGGGCATGGAATACCGCGCGGCGGCGCCCTTCGCCGTGCGCATCGATCAGCTCGGCGACCTCCACGTCGAGGCCCGCTTGGCGCAACGCCGTTGTGACAAGATCGCGCTTCCAGGCCCGGTAGCGGGCTCCTTCCCAATGCTGCACGGCGCAGCCACCGCAAACGCCAAAGTGCGGGCAAATCGGCGTGATGCGTTCGGGGCTCGCTGCATCGACGTGGAGAAGGCGCCGCCGGTCGGGATGTCCCGCCACCCCTTCGACTTCGACCGTCTCGCCGGGCAGTGCGCCGGGAACATAGATCGCGCCGTCTGCGCCGTCGGCGACGCCATCGCCAAGATGGCCAAGCCGGTTGATCGCCAGCCGCTCAACCACGCTCCGCCCCGATGAAGAACTCGGCATTGCCGTCGCCGCCCAGAATCGGCGATGGCATGAGGCCGCCAACGCGCCATCCTCGCGCGGCGAGAAATGCGGCGATGTCATCACAGACCGCCGCACGTACCTCGGCATCACGCACGATACCCTTCTTGATGTCGGCGCGCCCCACTTCGAATTGCGGTTTTATCAGCGCCAACAGTGTAGCGCGTGGCGTGAGCAAATTCTCGATCGCCGGCAGCACCAGTTTGAGCGAAATGAAACTCACATCGACGGTCGCCAAACCCGGTTGATCGGGAAGGCGCGGGCGATCAAGCGCGCGGATGTCGGTTTCCTCCATCGAGACGATCTCATCGCGGCCGCGAAGCGAGCGATGAAGCTGGTCGCGGCCGACATCGACGGCATAAACGCTTTTGGCGCCGCGCAGAACCAGCACCTCGGTGAAGCCGCCGGTCGAGGCGCCGACGTCGATGCAGATGCGATCCGTGATGTCGAGCTGAAAATGATCGAGCGCCGCCGCAAGCTTGACCCCGCCGCGGGAAACGTAAGCGTGTGCGGGTCTAGCCTCGATGACGGCGGTGCAGGAGACTTCCTCTGATGCCTTGCGCACCAAGCGACCATCGGCGGCCACCAGGCCGGCTGCAATTGCTGCTTGCGCCCGCGCGCGGCTTTCAAACAAGCCGCGTTCGACCAAAAGCCGATCGGCGCGTTGGCGGGCGATCATAACATATCGAAGCTTACAACAAGCTCGCCCCGGCCGGCTTTGTCCCGGCCCTCCGCTCTTTGTCAAACAGATTTAAGCGCCGATGCCCGGCACGCGGCCGGGCCGGACCAACAAAAGTGTTACTGCCGGACGAGTTTCACCACATCGCCCTGGACATTCTGCCCGAGCGCTTCGAATGCCTTGGCCGCGATGCTCTTCGCATCGAGCCCGGCTTTGGCGTACATCGCGTTGGGGCTGTCATGGTCGATGAACATGTCTGGCAGCACCAGGGAGCGAATTTTGAGACCACGGTCGAGAACGCCATGCTCGGCCAGCGCCTGCATCACGAAGGCGCCGAAGCCGCCAATGGAGCCTTCTTCCAGCGTGAGCAAAACCTCGTGTTCGCGCGCGAGCCGCAGCAAGAGATCGACGTCGAGCGGCTTGGCGAAGCGCGCGTCGGCGACGGTGGTCGACAGGCCATGCGCGGCGAGTTCGTCGGCCGCCTTCAAACATTCGCCGAGCCGGGCGCCATAAGAGAACAGCGCCACCTTGGTGCCTTCGCGCAGGATGCGGCCCTTGCCGATTTCGAGCGGCTTGCCTTCTTCCGGCATCGGCACGCCGCGGCCTTCGCCGCGCGGGTAGCGCAGCGCTGAAGGACGATCGTCGATCGCGACCGCGGTCGCTACCATGTGCACGAGTTCGGCTTCATCCGCCGCTGCCATCAGCACGAAATTGGGCAGGCAGCCGAGATAGGCGATGTCGAACGAGCCGGCATGGGTCGGGCCGTCAGCGCCGACGAGACCGGCGCGATCCATGGCGAAGCGCACCGGCAATTTCTGGATCGCCACGTCGTGCACCACCTGATCGTAAGCGCGCTGCAGGAATGTCGAATAAATCGTCGCGAACGGCTTGAACCCTTCGGTTGCCAGACCGGCCGCGAAGGTCACGCCGTGCTGCTCGGCAATGCCGACGTCGAAGGTGCGCTTTGGAAATTCCTTCTGGAACAGATCGATGCCGGTGCCCGACGGCATCGCCGCGGTGATGGCGACGATCTTGTCGTCCTTGCGCGCTTCCTTGATCAGGCTTTCGCCGTAGACTTTCTGATAGGCGGGGGCAGACGGCTTGGATTTCACCTGTGCGCCGGTGGCGACGTCGAACTTGACCACACCGTGATATTTGTCCGCGGATTTCTCCGCCGGCGCGTAGCCTTTACCCTTCTGGGTGACGACGTGAACGAGGAACGGCCCGTTCCCGGCGTCGCGCACGTTTTTGAGCACCGGCAAAAGGTGATCAATGTTGTGGCCATCAATCGGCCCGACGTAGAAGAAGCCGAGTTCGTCGAACAACGTGCCGCCGGTGACAAGACCGCGCGCGTATTCTTCCATCGCCATAGCGCGCTTCGCCAGCACTCTCGACGGCATGCGCTTGGCGATCTGCCGCAGAATGTTGCGCATGCTGCGGTAGGTGCGGCCGGAGACGCGGCGGGCGAGATAGGCAGAGAGGGCGCCGACCGGCGGCGCGATCGACATGTCGTTGTCGTTGAGCACCACGATGAGGCGCGAATTCATGGCGCCTGCATTGTTCATGGCCTCGTAGGCCATTCCGGCCGACATAGCGCCATCGCCGATAACGGCGATAACATTATTGTGTTTGCCTTCCAGATCGCGTGCGACGGCCATGCCGAGAGCAGCCGAGATCGAGGTCGAGGAATGTGCGGCGCCGAATGGATCGTATTCGCTTTCGGCGCGTTTGGTGAAACCGGACAAGCCGCCGCCCTGGCGCAAGGTGCGGATGCGCTCGCGGCGGCCGGTCAGAATTTTGTGCGGATAGGCTTGGTGACCAACGTCCCAAATCAGCCGGTCAGCCGGTGTGTCAAACACGTAGTGCAGCGCGACGGTCAGCTCGATGACGCCAAGCCCGGCGCCGAGGTGACCGCCAGTGGCCGCAACCGCATCGATCGTTTCTTGCCTCAATTCATCGGCAAGCTGGCGCAATTGGCCTTCTTCGAGCTGCCGGAGATCGCTGGGAGTTTTGACGAGATCGAGCAACGGGGTCTTGGACAACGGAGTCTCGGACACTGGAGTCTTGGACAAAACGGTCACGCGAATGCTCCTTCTTATAGCGCTGTTGGCCCTCGTCGGACCTAAACGGCAATTTTTTGGCTCAGCCCCACCGATTGCGCCGCCAGACGCACAAACCCCAAGTATTTACACTACTTCGGGCGGGCAACGCAATTTGTTACAGGCTGGCTTTCCGGAGACCGGCGAAGGACTCCCACGTTATGCTTCAACGACTTATGTTGGGCAGGGTTGCACTTTTTGCTATGGCACAGATGCCACAGGGAGAGTTTTTTTGATTTCGTGGTTGCCGTCGCGGCGCCCCTGCAGCAGCGCTGCGGCGGGCTCGAAACACGGAAAAAGCGTGAGTTAGCGTTCCGTGGCGCTCGAAACCTACCGCAAAAAGCGACAGTTCGGCGTTACGCCGGAGCCGCGCGGCCGAAAAGCTCCGCGCGACGGGCACCGCTACGTCATTCAGAAACATGCGGCCCGGCGGCTGCACTACGATCTGCGCCTTGAGCTCGACGGCGTGATGAAGAGCTGGGCGGTCGCGCGCGGCCCGAGCCTTAACCCCAACGACAAACGTCTCGCCGTTCACGTCGAGGATCATCCCATCGAATACAACGCTTTCGAAGGCACCATCCCCGAAGGCGAATACGGCGGCGGCACGGTGATGATCTGGGACCGCGGAACCTGGACACCCGACGGCGATCCGCACCGCGGCTACGCCAAGGGCCATCTTGTTTTCGATCTGCACGGCGAGAAACTGCACGGCCGCTGGCATCTCGTCCGGATGCGCGGCCGCGCCAACGATCGTCACGACAACTGGCTGCTGATCAAGGGCAAAGACGACGAAGCCCGCGGTCCGCGGGACGAGGATATCCTGGAAGAAAAATCGCGCTCGGTGACGACAGGCCGAACGATCGAGGAGATCGCTGCTGGTAGGGGCGGCAAAAAACGCGTCTGGCATTCTAACCGCGCGGACGGTCCAAAACCGGAAGGCGAAGCAGCATTCAAGCAACGGATCAGAAGCATCACGGCAAGACCTGCTGCCAGGCCGCGAGCGACGGCAAAGAAGAGTGCGCGCGGCGCTACCGGCAAAGGTAGCGAAAAGCCGAAAGGCCCAGGTGGGGTCAGATCGAAACTGCCCGATTTCGTCCCGTTCAGTCTGGCCACGCTCTATGACCAGGTGCCCGGCGGACCGGATTGGTTGCATGAGATCAAGTTTGACGGCTACCGGATGCAAGCGCGGCTTGATCACGGCAAGGTGCGATTGCTGACGCGCAAGCAGCAGGACTGGACGCATCGTTTCGAGCCGGTCGCTCAAGCGGTCGCTGCGCTGCCGGCGGAAACCGCGCTTCTGGACGGCGAAGTCGTGGTGGAAGACGACAACGGCATCAGCAGCTTCTCGCTGTTGCAGACTGATTTGAAGGAAGGCCGCGATCGCTTCGTTTATTACGTGTTCGACTTGTTGTATCTCGACGGACGTGATCTCACGGCTGCGCCGCTCGTCGAACGCAAAGCGGCGTTGGCGCAATTGTTGAACGATGGCGGAAAAGCCGGCGTGATCCGCTACACCGATCATTTCGAGGACAGCGGGCCGCTCATTCTCAAGAAGGCCTGCGAGATCGGGCTCGAGGGCATCATCTCCAAGCGCCGCGATGCGCCGTACCGCTCGGGCCGGACCGACAATTTCATCAAGACCAAATGCCACGGCCGCCAGGAATTCATCGTGGCCGGCTACACGCCTTCAACGGCGTTGCCGCAGGCGATCGGTGCGCTGACCGTTGCCGTTCACGAAAACGGCGAGCTTCGGTATGCCGGCCGCGTCGGCACCGGCTACACGCAGAAAATGGCGCGCGATCTTTTCAAGCGTCTCAATCCGCTGCGGATAGAGCGGCGGCTGATCGCGTTGCCGGCCGACGAGCGGCGCAAGGACGTGGTGTGGGTGAAACCGGTGCTGGTGGTCGAAGCCGAATTTGCCGGCGTGAACTCATGGCGGGGTGCTGCGGCAGGCCTCGTTCAAGGGCATCCGGGAAGACAAGGCAGCGGAGGACGTCGTGCGCGAAGTACCAGTCACGCGCGCCACAGGCGCGCAAAGCCAGAGCGGGCAAAAATCCGCGAGGGCTGCGGCCGTTGCGGCGAAGCAATCAGCGCTAGCTCCGAAATCGGCACGCCCGAGCAAAAACAAAGATGCCGAAGTGGCGGGCATCCACCTGACCCATCCGGATCGCGTCTACTGGCAAGATGTCGGCATCACCAAGAAGGACCTAGCCGAGTATTACGTCGACGTTTGGGATTGGATCAAGCCGCACATTCTCGGCCGCGCACTTTCGCTGGTGCGCGCTCCGGAGGGGACCGGCGGCGAGACTTTTTTTCAGAAGCACATTGCGGCGAACATAAAATCGTCGCCGCTTCGCCGCGAGGTTCCCGGCAAGGATCACGATGTGATCGCGGTCAAGACGGTCGGCGATCTGGTGGCGCTGGTGCAGTCCGCCGCGCTCGAGATTCATGTGCGCGGATCGCGGCTCGACAGCCTCGAAACCTGCGACCGCATCGTGTTCGATCTTGATCCGGGGGAGGGGGTCGCCTGGCCGCAGATTGTCGCGGCAGCGCGCGAGACGCGCGAGCGGCTCCAGGCGCTAAAGCTCGAAAGCTTCGTCAAGCTTACCGGCGGCAAAGGCATCCACGTGATGGTTCCGATCGCCGACGCCGATTGGGATGCCGCCAAGCTTTTCGCCCAACAGGTCGCCGCTGCGATGGCCGCCGACAGTCCGAAGCTCTATCTCGCCAAAATGACGAAATCGCTGCGCCACGGCCGCGTCTTCATCGACTATTTGCGCAACTCGCGCGAGGCAACTTCGGTTGCGGCCTATTCGACGCGCGCCCGGCCGGGCGCACCGGTCTCTGCTCCGGTCACATGGGAGAGACTCTCGCGCACCACCGGCGGCAACGATTTTTCGCTGCTCGATCTGAAAAAGCGCCTCAAGGAGAACGCCTGGGCGGAAATCGGCAAATTGCGCCAGAAACTTCCGGAAATTCGAAAACGCCGGAGATGACCGATTCGGTGTCGAGGCGTGCGCCGTAGGTGTTACGTCCGCGACAGGCGACGCTTATTGGCGCGCACCCGTTTTTTGAAAGCGCCAAGCGCCTTGGTGGCGACGACGTGATCTTCGTGGCCGTTGAGGAGGCCGGCAGCCACGGTTGTTTGCATTTCAGCAACGGCGGCGAATTTTTCCATCACCATGCGTTGCGCTTCGTTCTGCGCCAGTGCGCCGCCGGCCGCCAGTCGAACCATGCGCAGCGCAATGACGTTGTTGGCCTCAACGCCCAATTGGATTGCCTTAAGAGCGACGTCGAACCAGGGATTGAACAAGGGGGTACCGGCTTGTGGGGGAGAAAGAGAACAGGCGAATGTCAGGGCACACTAACGCGCGTTCCTCGTCTGCGCCATAGGCCTGTCGGTTATAAGACGGCGGTATCGATAGGGGATGGGTATCGCTATCCCGCGAGTTTCAGCCGATCCAGCTTCGGCTCGAAGCGCGCGCGGAAGATTTCCGCATCCAGCGGGTCCTCGAAACAATACCGAACGAAAGCCGCGTAATCGTCTTCGACGTACATGTCGAACTTGCCCACATAGACAAGGAGGAAGTCGAGAATCTCGCTGTCGTCGGTAAGCTGCAGGCGCGGCAGCACGACCTGGTAGGGGCATTCCTCATCAAGCTTTCGCAGCCATGCGCTTCGTTTGTCCGGTTCACTTCGTTTGCCCGTTTCCACTGTCGCCTCCACCATCCACCCCTTGACTCGGACCATAGATTGTTCTCTTTTTGTTCTCGAAAGTCAAGTCCAAAAGTGAGCGGCTTCGATGGCGGTCGAGACCATAGGCGACGCTCATGCGCTGGGCTGGTGCGTCACCGTGCGCTGCAATTACGAACGCGGCGACGGACCGGACTACCGGTCGAATCGCGAGTGCAATTACCGCAGGGATCTGGACATGGAGACCCTGGTCTGGACGCGGGGCAGGGATTTTCCTCTGTCGCGCCTCGAGAGCCGCCTGCGCTGTCCACGATGCGGGTCGCGCAATGTGGTGGTGCTCTATCATCCGCCGCGCCGTTCAATCGCGCGTTAGGCAGGCGAATCAGATTGGCCGGATCGTCATGCCGCCGCGACGGGTAGAGTGAACTGCAATACCGTGCCCTGTTGAGCGGCCGTCGTGGCCCATAATTTCCCTCCGTGCGCCTCTATGATGGCGCGACAGATGGACAGACCCATTCCCAAGCCGTCGGATTTTGTGGTGTAGAACGCCTCAAATATGCGTTCAAGATTTTCCGGGTCGACGCCTGGACCGGTGTCTTGCACGGCAACTGAAACATTATCCGGTTCCACCTTGGCGGTCGTGATTATCAGTTGCTTCAGACGACTATCGACCGTGCTCATTGCGTCCAAGCCGTTTTGGATAAGGTTTAGGAGCACCTGCTGCAGTTGGATTCGATCGCCTTTGACCGAGGGAAGGTCGTTTGCAAATTCCGATCGAACGATGACGGCACTGACTTGAAATTCTCTGTGCGACAGCGAGATTATTTCATTCGAAGCTTCGTTCAGATTGACCAGCTGGTTCGACGTTTCCTTCCTGGCGAACAGCGTGCGCAACCGTGTGATGATGTCCGCTGCGCGATTGGCGTCGCGGATCGCGCGTTTTGCGGTTTCCAATGCGCCAGCGATGTTGGGAGGATCGGCGGCCAGCATCCGTGCACATGTGCTTGCATTGGTCACGATGCCTGAGAGTGGTTGATTAACCTCGTGCGCTATCGAGGCGGACAACTGACCAATGGTCGCCGCGCGGTTTAGGTTCGCCAGCTCCATCCGTACTTCGTGATATCGCCGTTCGCTATCGCGAAGCGCCCCTTCAACCGCTTTCCGCTTGGTGATGTCGGTGAGGGCCAGAAAATTCCGACTCACGTCCGGTCTCGCGACCGTTAAGACGACGTCGATGGCCCGTCGTCGAGAGTCTCGACCTTTATTTCGTGCTGAAACAACTTGTCACCCCGGAACCGGCTGACCGTGCCGGCGCGGAGTCCGGCTACGCTCATGGAGAGCAGACGGGCGGTGGACATCCCGATAAGGTCCTTGGCTTCGCGGGCACCAAGCATTTCGACCGTCTGCGGATTGACGTCTTTGATGATGCTTGCGTCGATTGCGCGTTTCTCGAAATCTGGATTTGCATTCAAGTAAGCTTCTACATCGGTCACGCCTTGGCGATGTAAGTCATCGAGCATTTCGGTCCGTTTTCGCGCATCAATCTCGAGCAACCCTACCGGTGTGTAGTTGAAAAGTTCGCGATACCTCTGCTCGTTGATGCGCAGCTCGGTTTCAGCGCGCTTGCGATCCTCGATGTCGTCGTTAGTCCCGTGCCACCCAACCAAAACCTCGTTCCCATCGTAGACCGGCTGCGCCCGGAACAAGAACCATCGATATGTCCCGTCGAAGCGCCGAAGCCGTGCCTCGGCCTCATTGGTTTTGGGGGCGGCCAGCAATGCCCGCCACGCAGCAGCAAGCCGATCCCGGTCGTCAGGATGAACCGCGTTCATCCACTGCCAACCCGACGCCTCCCGCAGGGTAAAGCCGGTGTAGTCCAGCCAGCGCTGGTTGAGATATTCCCTGAAGCCATCGGCTCGCGCGCGCCAGGCAAGCGCTGGAATCGAATCGAGTGTTTCCTGTAAGCGCGTAGCATCGGCCGACATTGCCTTGCTTTGTCGCACGAATTCAGCGGCCTTAAGCTCTTCAATGTCGGTGTTGATTCCGTACCAGGCGACGACCGCTCCGGAATCATCGCGGGTAGGTACCGCGCGAATGAGAAACCAGCGGTATACTCCGTCGCGGCGTTTCATCCGCGCTTCGGCTTCGCCGGGTTTGCCGGATTCCAGCGCTTTCCGCCAAATATCACGCAGTCCCGGAACGTCGTCGGCGTGAATGAGCGCCAGCCATTTCCAGCCGAGCGCTTGTTTCAACGACGTGCCGGCATAGTCCAGCCAGCGCCTATTGAGATATTCGGTGAAGCCGTCTCCCCGTGCGCGCCAAGCGAGAGCTGGTATCAAGTCAAGCGTTGCTTGAAGTTCTCGCGTGAGGCTCGATGCGCCGGGCTCGACAGACTTGCGGCGGACACCCGCCGTCTTCAGACGCGGCCGGTGCTGCGGCGCAGTTGCCTTCCGACGCCGCTTTTTCTTGGCTTCAGCGCCTACCCTTGGCGGCCTTTGCATCTTGACACCTGAGCGGGAAAGGGCCGGCGGCGGGTGATGTAGCAAAGGTTGAGTTTCGATCGGTGCGACTGAAACTCGGAGAGTTTCTGGCACCGGTCGGTCTCAAAAATGGTCAATCAGCCACCGTCTACCGAATATTGCGCGCCTTTTCAAGACGACAAATCAGCTGATCGGGTCAAAAAGCCTTTTCCGGCAGACAAATCGGGCCTGTCGTTACCACGCAACAAATTCCGATCTTCGGCATGCTGCTTCAGTGCTCGACATCCGAGTTGGGAACCAATAGCGAAGATCGATGGGACGCGTTGATGAGTACACGCCCTAGCCTGCAACCGGGGGCCTTTCCGTACGTCGGCCCGTCACGCCGTCACAATCGCGAAATTTTCAGTATGTGTCAGCCTCGGCATAATCGCTGTCGCGTCACTATTTTCTTGACTTAACGTCTCTCAATCTGTTACATACGATTGCCTTGCTCATGTGAAGGGCGTCGACCGGTGACGTACCGACGGCGGAGCAGGGTGCGGTTCCTCCGCGCGGATTTGTAACCCGCGCCGGGGCGGTCCGGGCATCGTTCCCGCCGGCACTATGACCGGCGCGCGGGGTGCCCCGCTTAAGCGCGGTTGACGGAGCGGGTAATCCCCGCGTTGCTTGTCGATCGCGTGAAGCACGGCCTGGGCTGAGTCGATGCGTTCGCTCGCTGCGACAAGCGCCGCCGTGGAGCGCCGGAAGGCGAGCGCGTCCCGCTGGACGCGCTGCCGCGCCCGGGCGCCGGCCTATGGCAACATAAGCCGGTGCCGCGCGGACACTGAACATGCGCCTTTCGGCGCTCCGCCCCTTTTTGAGGGCCGTTGGCTTCGTAGCTTGGTGAAAGGCAAAACTCGGACGCATACGCGCCGCGAGAGCGCTTCGTGTTGTCCGTCATCCTGAGGTGCGAGCGTAGCGAGCCTCGAAGGACGACGGCCCAGGCGCTGTGGCCTGCATCCTTCGAGGCGCGCCTTCGGCGCGCACCTCAGGATGAGGGAATGAGGTTTGCGCGCTTGTTCGCACCGTGGTGACAAGTGCATATTCTGGTTGGATAAAAATGACCACGAACGCCGATCCTCTGTTTGCGTCCGATGACGCGGAGCTCGCGAGCCTGCGCGAGCAAAGATTTGCCGCGACCCTCGACCGGGTCTTTGCCGCGCATCCCTACTACCAGCGCAAGTTCGCGGAGCTGGGACTCAATCGCGGCGACGTGCGCGGTCTCGCCGATCTCGACAAGCTTCCGGTCACGACCAAGGCCGACTATGTCGCCGAGCCCGACGCTTTTGTCCTTGGCGCAGCGGGCGCGACCGACGATGCTGAAACCGTCGTCTGGGACATCATGTACACCACCGGTTCATCGGGAAAGCCGACGCCGTTCGTCTCGACCGCCTACGACTTCGTTAACATCCTCGCGCTCAACCGCAACATGATGCGGCTGCGCGGCGTTACTGCCGCCGACACGATTCTCAATCTCTTTCCGCTGACGCGCTATCCGCACGGTGCTTTTGCGCGCGCCATGAACGCGGCCGCGGCGATGAATATTTCCGTCGTCGCGGCGCTGCCGGGTCATGTCAACGAGCGGCGGCCGGAGATCGGCTCGCGGCTCGATGACGTGGTCGCGATCGCCGAGCGCTCGCGCGCGACCATTTTGTGGGGCGTGCCGACCTTCATTCGCAAAATGACGGCGCGTGCCGAAGAGCTTGGCGCGAAGCTGCCGGCGGTGCGGCTGGTCTTTGTTACCGGCGAAGGTTTTGGCGACGCGGCGCGCAAGGACCTTGAAGGGCGGCTGCAACGCCTCGGTGCGCAGGCGCCGTTCATCAGCGTGTCCTATGGTGCGACCGAAATGCAAGGCGGCATGGTCGAGTGCACGCCGGGCGCCGGCAATCACAACCCCGCGCCGGATCAATTCTTGTTCGAGGCTGTCGATCCGGAGACCCACGCGCCGGTGCCGGACGGTGAAGAAGGTTTGATCCTGCTGACGCATCTCGATCGCCGCGGCACGGTAATGCTGCGCTATGCGCTGGGCGACGTCGCCCGGCTTACCCGCGCGCGCTGCCCGCATTGCGGCGCGCTTACCGAGCGGCTCCTGGGAATGCCGCGGCGGATTGACGGGCTTCTCAAAATCAAGGGCATGCTGGTCAATCCGCAGGCGCTGGTCGACGCCGTTGCGGCGGAGCCCGACGTGCTGGAGTTCCAGGCGCTGGTCGCCAAGGAGGACATAAGCGATCCGCTGTCGATGGACCGGCTGATCCTGAAAATCGTTCCGGCGGCGGAAGCGGGCGCCGATCTGTCCGAGCGGCTGCAGCGCAGCGTGCAGAAAGTGATTGGTGTCACGCCGGCGGTCGAGCGGATCGCGGCTGATGACCCACTGATCTCGGCGCGTGGCTGGAAGGCGAAACCGATCCTTGATCTCAGGAAATAAGGTTGACGCGCGGGTCGCTTTGGACGCGCCGGCCCATGTAGAGGCTGCCGACGCGCGCATCGTCGATCAGCGCCGCGGCGCGATCGGTAATCTGCACGCGACCCAGTTCCAGAACGTAGCCGCGATCGGAAGCCTGCAGCGCCTTTTTCACGTTCTGCTCGACCATCAGCACCGCGGCGCCGCGCTCGGCGAGCTTGCGCGCGGTGGCAAAAACCAGATCGACCATGCGCGGTGCGAGTCCGATGGACGGCTCATCGAGCATGATGAGCTTCGGCTCCATGATCAGCGTGCGCGCGATTTCCAAGAGGCGCTGTTCGCCGCCGGAAAGGCTGGCGGCATAATCGCGCCGGCGCTCCGCAAGAATAGGAAACAGCGCCTGCAATTCGTCGAGGCGGCGTTCAAGGAGGCCGCGATCCCGCAGCAGAAATCCGCCGAGGCGCAGATTCTCGGCGACGGTGAGTTTTGGAAACAGGCTGCGGTTTTGCGGCACGTAAGCAAGACCGGCAAGGATGAGCTTCGGCGCGGGTAGCGCGAGGACGGATGCCCCGTCGAGGATAACGTCCCCGCTGCGAAACGGCGCGATGTTGAAAATGCCTTTGAGCAAGGTCGATTTGCCGGCGCCGTTCTGGCCGATGACAGTGACCATCTCGCCGGCATCGACGCGCAGATCGACACCGTTCACAATGCGGCGGCCGGCGCCGTAGCCAACTTCCAGGGCGCGCACTTCGAGCATCGGCTTCAACCGAGATAAGCCTCGATCACGCGTTGGCTTTTCTGAATGGCGGCCGGCGGGCCTTCTTCCAGAACGCGTCCCTGGTGCATGACCAGGATATGCGAGGCGAGCGACATGATGAATTCCATGTTGTGCTCCACGATCAGAACAACGATCTGCCGTTCGGCAAAGATGCGCAGGAGAAATTCGTGCAGCGTATTCAGCAGCGTCGGATTGATGCCGGAAGCGGGTTCATCGAGCAGCAGCAGTCGCGGTTGAGCGATTATGCTGGAGACGATTTCCAGCAGCCGCCGCTGGCCAAAAGAAAGATTTCCGGCGGGTTCGGTTGCCAGACGCCGCAGGTTGACGAGATCGAGGAGACGCTCGGCTTCCTCACTCTCTGTCTGGCGGGCACCGGTGCGGCGGCTGGTTGCCTGCATCATCTCGCTGCCGAGATGCTTGTCCTGCGCGGCAAACAGTACATTGTCGAGGCAGGTTTCCGCTTCGAGCACGCGGCATTCCTGGAAGGTGCGCGCCAGACCAAGTCGCGCCCGCTGATGTACTCGCAGATGGTCGATGCGCTGTTCGGCAAGACGGACGTGGCCGGTATCGGCGAACCGCCGGCCGCAAATGACGTCGAACAGCGTCGTCTTGCCGGCGCCGTTGGGGCCGATCAGACCGTAGACGCCCGGCGCTGCGAGGCGAAAGCTCGCACCGTCAACAGCGCGAACGCCGCCGAACGATTTGGTGACGTTGTCGACTTCAAGGATGGCTGGCATGGGTCAGGGCAGATTCATGGCCGCGAAGCTTGCGAAATGCGGAAACAGCCAGTCCCCACAAGCCGCGCGGCGCGAACAACGCCAGCGCCAGCAGGGCTGCGCCGAACAAGATCATTCTAAACGTATCGGCGACGCGCAGCACTTCCGGCAAAGCGATGAACAACAGCGCGCCGAGCGTGGGTCCGAACAACGAGCCGGCCCCGCCGACGATGACGATCAGCACGAGGTTGACGTTTTCCAGAAACCCGTAGGATTGCGGCGCGGCCGCGCGCAGGAACTCGACTTGCAAACCGCCGCCAAGACCCGCAATCGCCGCTGAAATTGCGAAGATCGTCAGCTTGTGGCCGAACACGTCGACGCCGCGGCTTGCTGCCAGCGTCTCGTCCTGACGAATGGCGGCAAGCGAGCGGCCGAAATCGGAATAGACGAGGGCGTATTGGACAATGAAGACCAGAAGAAAAATCGTCGCGGCGAGGAAGTAGAATCCGACCGGCCGGCGTGGATCGACGATCGCGAAGCCAAGATTGATCGGGCCGGGACGCGGCACGCCCGGAAGACCTGCCGCGCCGCCGGTAAGCCAGTCCAGATTGTTGAAGAGCAGATAGAGTATCAGTCCCACGGCGAGCGTGACGATAATAAAGAAGTGGCTACGCAGGCGAAGACAGGGAACACCGACCAACGCGCCGACAAGCCCGGCGGCGATGGTCCCGATAACGATCGCTGGTGCAAACGGCGCGACGCCGTTCTTCATCAGGAGCGCGGTGACGTAGGCGCCGACGCCGGCGAAACCCATGTGGCCGAGCGACACCAGTCCGGTGTAGCCAAGCAGCAAATTAAGCGCCATTGCCGGAATGGCGTAGCAAAGCGTCAGCGTCAGCGCGAACAGCATATAAGGAGAGCCTGCCAGCAACAGCGGCAGGAGATAGAGAATGACCGCGAACACAACGCCGATCGCCAGCCGCGCTACGCCGGCACGACCGCGCATCAGACGTCACCCCGGACGCGGACGCCGAACAGGCCCCAAGGCCGCACCAGCAAAATCGCGATCAATAGCGCGAAAACTACCATGTCGCGGTAATCGGTGGGGATGAACAAAGTGGAGACGGCTTCGATGATGCCGATGGCAAAGCCGCCGATGATCGCGCCCGGTATGCTGCCCATGCCGCCGAGCACGATCGCGGTCAGCCCCTTGAGCAACGGCAGATCGCCCATTTGCGGAAAGATCAGGAACAACGGGCCGATCAGCGCACCGCCCAGCGCGGCAAGCGCGCAACCCGTGGCGAAAGTGATCTGGTAGATCCGGTCGGCATCGATGCCGATGACGCGAGCGGCTTCGGCATTCTGGCTGGTGGCGCGCAGCGCAGTCCCAAGCCGCGTGTATTGCAGGAAGATTTGCAGCGCTCCGATCGCGACGACGCAAACGGCAATGATGACGAAGTGTTGCAGCGTGAAACTGAGCTCGCCGACGCGCACGAGGCTGCGGACTGAGGGCACGGTCAATTGCAGCGCGCTCGGCCCGAAGATAAGCACGGCGGCGTTCTCCGCCATCAGGATCAATCCGAGCGACGCCACAATCTGCATCGGTACGTTCACGCGAAGGCGACGGAATACGGCGCGTTCCAGCGCCAGGCCGAAGACAGCAAGCGTGAACACGGTGAGGATGACGGCGAGCGGATAGCTGCCGATCACGTGGACAAAAAACACATCGCACACGTAGCCGCCGGCCGCGAAGATGACGCCGTGGGCGAAGTTCAACACCTCCATCACGCCAAAGATCAGCACCAGGCCGAGCGCGACCAGAACGTAGATCGCGCCCATCATGGTTCCATTCGCAACCTGCTCGATGAGCGCAGTAAGCGAGACGTTCATGCTGGCGCTAACCGGCGCCGCAGCTCGACTTCATATCGGCGGGGAAGCCGATTTTGCGCGTGCCGTCTTTGCACCACTGCGTGATGTAGACCGGCGGATGAGCCTGATTTTTGTTGTCGAATTGAATGTGGCCGATGACGCCATCGTATGAAATCCCCGACAGCGCCTTTTGAATTGCCGCCCCGTCGGTCGCGGTGCCGGCCGCCTGCATCGCCTTCACGGCGAGCATCAAACCGTCATACGACTGCGCGGCAAAGCCGTGCGACTCTTCATTAAAGCGCGCCCTGTAGGCTTTGCCGAATTTCTGGATGCGCGGGGTCGGCGCGCCCGGTGGAAATGCGCTGTATTGCACCATCCCGTCGAGATATTTCGCATCAAGCCGCTTGAGAAAACGGTCCGAGCCCATGGCGAGTGTCCCGACGAACTGGATATCAAGGCCGGCATCGCGGATTTGGCGGATAGCAAGCGCGCCAGGCTCTTCGTCCATGAACAACATCACGGCACGTGCGCCTGACTGGCGGATATTGGTCACATCGCTGGAAAAGTCGACGGCGCCGACATCGAAATAGCCGACATAGCCGATAGCGATATCCTTCGGCAGCAGCATTTTCATGCCATTGACGCCGCCACGGCCGGCGTCGTTGTTCCACGCGATGAACGACAGCGGCGACCAATGATTCTGCGCAACATAAACAGCCAGCGCCTTGTTCAACTGATCGGTATCCCCGTTCACCCGGAACAGAAACGAATTGCCTTGCTTGGTCAGGTCGGGCGCGGTCGGCACGGTGAGGATCAGCGGTATCGAATAGTCCGCAGCGACCGGCGCTTCCGCCGCAGCGGTTGGGCTGCATACTTCGCCGAGCACCACAGGCACGTGGTCAACGTTTGCCAGCCGCTGCATGGCAGACGCGCCTTCGGTCGCATTGCAGTGCGTGTCGTAAACCTTGAGAGCCAGTTGATAGGTGTCGCCGCCGATCTTGACGCCACCCGCCTTGTTCAGCTCGTCGACGGCAAGCTGAAAGCCGTTAAGCTGAAATTTTCCCGGAGCCGCGAGCGGGCCGGTGCGTGCCGTGACGATCCCGATGTCGAGTGCTTTTTCCGCGGCCGTAGCTGGGCCATTGAGGCAAATGCCCGTCAGGGCAGCAAGGAGAGCGGCGATGACCGTGTTCGGGTATGCCATGGTTCAGTCTTTCGCTTTTTCTGGGGCGGCGGATGAGAGACCGTAGACCCGTATCGCATTGTCGCGCAGAAATGCGCTCTCGACCTCGGAGCCGAGATCGAGATCGTTGATCTCCTTCATAGTCCGTTCGAAAGCGAGCACGGGATAGTCGGTTCCGAACATCACTTTCCGCCGGCCGTAGGTCTTCAGATAATGCAAGAAACTTGCCGGCCAGTATTTCGGGCTGTGGGCGTCGGAGCCGATGAAAATGTTTTCGTGCTTCCAGGCCATGGCGATCATTTCATCGTGCCAGGGGATACCGATGTGGATGCCGACAATCTTCAATTCGGGAAAGTCGCAGGCGATGTCATCCAGATAGATCGGCCGCCCGACGCTGCGTAATGGCCGTGCCTTATAGTAGACGAGAGACTGCCCAACCTGCATCTGGATCGGCACGCCGAGCTCGCAGCACTTGGTATAAAACGGATAATATTTGCGATCGTTCGGCGGCAGCTCGAACCAGTGCGGATAAGTATGGGCGCCGACGAAGCCGAGTTTAGTTACTGCGTGCTCGAGCCGGCGGACGCCTTCCATACCCTGCGTCGGATCAATCCCGGCGAGTCCTGAAAAGCGGTCGGGATAGGCATCGACCGCCTCGGCGACCCATTCGTCCGGTAGGTGCCACGAACCGGGGATTCCGAGTTGCCCGACCTTACACGCAATCAGAAAGCTGCGCTCGATACCGGCGGCGTCCATTTGCGCCAGCATTTTTTCCAACGTGACCGATTCGATATCGGCGGAAGCGCGTCCGATTTTTTCGGTGTAGAACCCCTTTGACCACTCGGGCCGCGCCGCAAGGATACGTGGCGTAAGTGGATTGACGACAATGTCGATAGCACCTGGTCGCGGCACGCTTGCTCCTTTCTAGCCGACGGCGGAAATCGCCGCGGACGAGCCTGAGAACCTTGCGATCAGATCGTCGGAGCGGCGCACGTCGCCGAAGCCGGTCAGGAATGACCCCAAAGCCGACAGATGCTCCGCATCCGTCCGCGCTGCATTGCAATCGGAAACCATGATGGTGCGGAAGTCGGTCATGACGGCGTCGCGCGCCGATGAATCGCAGCACATGTTGGTCATGCAGCCGGCGATGAGGACGCTGTCAACGCCGCGGCCACGAAGGATTGCGGGCAGCGTGCTCGCGCCGGGCAGAAAGGCGGAGAAGCGGTATTTCGGCACGACGATATCGTCAGCCGCGATTACGAGTTCGGGCCACAGCGCGTGGTCCGGCGAATCCGGGCGCAGTGCCGCAAGGATTCGTGCCGCCAGCTCCGGTCGCACCATGTGATCGAAGAATAGCGGCCAGCCGTCGCGTTCGAAGGTCGCTTGCACCCACGCGACCGTTCCGCCGCTCTCGCGGAGCATTCCCGCCAAACGGTTCACGGCGGGCACGATCGTCCGCGCATTCGGCACCTCCGACGGTGCGCCCGGACGCATGAACGCATTCTGCAAATCGATCACGACGAGCGCCATACGCGCCGGTATGATTTCTTGGTAGACGTGCGGCCGTCCACGACGGGCGGCAGCCGCCTTGAGGATCGCGGGATCGAGATCCGGGTGCTCCATCAACGCTATTCCACGTCGAGCGGCTCGGTGCCGGTCGGGTTTCCGGCAGCGTCAAGGGTGATCTTCTGCACGCGTGCTTCCGCCTGGCGTAACAGATCTTCGCAGCGGCGCTTGAGCGCTTCGCCACGCTCGTAGATGGTCACGGACTCTTCTAACGGCACGCGGCCGTCTTCGAGACGCTTGACGATCGACTCGAGTTCCTCGATGGCGCGCTCGAACGAGAGTTGCCCGATATCGCCGTCGCTTTGATCGGCTGCGCTGTTCTGATTGTTTGGCGGTGCCATTACCGGCTCCCAGAAAATGATCGTCCTATATAGATCGGCTGCTTCATCCGTGCATCAAGGCAGTGACGTGCGCAGCGGATGAGTTGGCCAGCGCCTCCAGATCATAACCGCCTTCCAGCACAGAAACGATGCGGCCGCCGGCGTAATGATCGGCGACGTCCATGAGCTTTTGCGTCGCCCACGCAAAATCGGCTTCGACCAGATTGAGATTGGCGAGCGGATCGCGCATGTGGGCGTCAAAGCCGGCCGAGATGACAATCAGCTCCGGCCGGAATTCGCGCAGCCGTGGCAGGATCCGGTTCTCGAACGCGGCGCGAAATGCCTCACCCCCATCGCCGGGTTTTAGCGGTGCGTTGACGACAGTATTGTATTCGCCGGACTCGGTGATCGCTCCGGTGCCCGGATAGAGCGGCATCTGATGGGTCGAACAATACATGACAGACTTGTCGGCCCAGAAGATATCCTGCGAACCATTGCCGTGATGGACGTCGAAATCGACGATGGCCGCGCGGGCGATGCCGTGCTGGCGCTGCGCATAGCGCGCGGCGATGGCGGCGTTGTCAAAAAGACAGAAGCCCATCGGTCGCGCCGTTTCGGCATGGTGGCCAGGCGGCCGGGCGGCGACGAACGCATTGGCGGCCTTTTTCGTCAAAACCTCGTCGACCGCATGGATGGCTCCACCGACCGCGCGCAAGGCTGCCTCAAAGCTGCCGGGAGACATCGAGGTGTCGGCATCGATTTGTACCAGGCCGTGTTCGGGCGTCGCGTCGCGGATTTGCGTGACGTATTCCATGGGATGGCATAGCGCGATGACTTCGAGTGTCGCCCGCGGCGCTTCGACGCGAGCGAGAGCTTGAAATTTCTCGGCCTCAAGCGCGCGCTCGATGGCGCGCAGCCGGTCGGGCCGCTCGGGATGGCCGTGCGGGGTGAGGTGATCGAGGCAGGCCGGATGGGTGATCAAGAGCGTGGACATCAAACTACACTTAGCACTGCCAATCCTACTGAGCCAAAACTGCGTCGGCGCCGATGACCGCCGCGGCGCCTTCGACCACGGTGCGTTCGAGCGCGCCAGCTTGCACAGCAAAGTTTTCGGCAAAGAAGCGCGCCAGGGCTACTCGCGGGCCGGCGGCGGCGTTGAGCCGCAGTGCGGCAAGCGCCTGCTGCGCCAACAGGCATCCGCCGGTGGCAACGGCGAATAGCCGGAGATACGGGGTTGCACCGGCGAGTGCTTCGTCGGCGTCTTTATCGAGCTTGGCCAACAGCCATTGTGTCGCGCGCGCCAAACTTTCAACAGCTTCTTCGAGGCGCACGCCGCTCCAGCCGAGCGCCGGATCGTTGGTTGCGTTGACCGCCTCAACGATGCGGCGCAATTCGCCGAGAAAAGATTCGACGACCGCGCCGCCGTCGAGCGGCAGTTTGCGGGTGACGAGATCGATCGCCTGAATGCCGTTGGTGCCCTCGTAAATTGGCGCGATCCGGGCGTCGCGGAAAAGCTGCGCTGCTCCGGTCTCCTCAATAAAGCCCATGCCGCCGTGTACCTGGACGCCGAGTGAAGCGACCTCGACGCCGATATCAGTCGAGTAAGCCTTTGCCACCGGCGTGAGCAGCGAGGCGCGCGCATGTGCCGCCTGCCGCGCGGCGTTGTCGGTGCCGCGCTCGGCGCGATCGAGCGCCATCGCGGTCGCGTAACAGATGGTCCGCGCGGCCTGCGTCAGCGCCCGCATGGTCATGAGCATGCGCTTGACGTCGGGATGGGCGATGATCGGCGCCATTGATGTCGCGGGCATGCCGGTGGCGCGGCCCTGCCGGCGTTCACGCGCGTAGGCAACCGCCATCTGCGTTGCGCGCTCGGCCACACCGACGCCTTGAAGGCCGACCGCCAGTCGCGCGCGGTTCATCATTGTAAACATCGCCGCCATGCCGGCATTCTCTTCGCCGACGATGAAGCCAACCGCGCTGTCATGATCCCCGAAAATCATAGTGCAGGTCGGCGAGCCGTGAATACCGAGTTTGTGCTCAACCGAATGGGCGCGCACGTCGTTGCGCGTGCCAAGCGTGCCGTCGGGATTGAGCAAAAACTTGGGCACCAGGAACAAAGAAATGCCGCGCGTGCCCGGCGGGGCATCGGGCAGTCGCGCGAGCACGAAGTGGATGATGTTGTCGGTCAGATCATGCTCGCCGTAGGTGATGAAGATCTTCTGGCCTTTGATGCGATAGGTGCCGTCGCCGGCACGCTCGGCGCGGGTGCGTAACGCGCCGACGTCGGAACCCGCCTGCGGCTCGGTGAGCTGCATCGTTCCGGTCCATTCGCCGGTAACGAGTTTTTCGAGATAGGCGCGCTTGAGCTCATCGCTGCCATGGGCGTTAAGTGCGTCGATTGCTCCCATGGTCAACAACGGCCCGAGACCAAACGACATCGCCGCGGCGTTCCACATCTCCGTGCACGCCGCGTTGACGACTTGCGGTAGTCCCTGGCCGCCCCATTCGGTCGGCGAGGCAAGGCCGTTCCAGCCGGCTTTGCACCAGGCGTGATAGGCCTCTTTCCAGCCGGGCGCGGTGGTCACGACACCGTCCTTGAAAGTCGTGCCTGATTGATCGCCGACGCGGTTGAGCGGTGCGATGACTTCGCCAGCCATGCGGCCGGCCTCACCAAGCACCGCCTCGACGTCATCCATGGTGAGATCGCCGAAGAAACCTTCCTCGAGCGCAGGCAGAAGCGCAGCACCGTATTTGAGCGCAAAGCCCATGTCCGCGAGGGGGGCTTGGTAGGTCATGGGCGTCTCCCGCGGCAGGGCGGCTTTGGCCGGTCGGCCGGGCTCTCAGCCATCATTGTATTCATTATATAGGGGCAGCGGTTCTGACCATGCCAAAGCGGGCCGGGGTAGGGCGATCGTCAGGCCGTCATGTGCGCTTTCTCCCGCCGGACGCCTTCGCCAAACGATGCCACGATGTGATGAAAGGCGGCGGGTTCGCGAAACGGCAAGCTGCCGGCGCAGTTGACAACCTGGATCTGCGCTAAAGCCTTCAGGTCATACTCGTCGAGCAAATTGAGCAGACGCTAAATAGACGTAGTCTCCGTAGGAGAGCGAAAACCTGTCCAGCGCCTTTGGTGGCAACGGAATTCGCCCAACTCTGCTTTTCGAACGCCTCGAAAGGAATGCCGATGCTGAAAGCAATTTTCGCATTACCGGGCAACGCTACACTCGCGGGAAATGCCCACGCTTCGCCATTGTCCTTTACTCTATTCGTCGTCAGGTGATGCAAACCCTTGCGGATGTGATCGAAGGTCAACGCGCGACGGTGCATTTAGAGCGTTGCGCGGCGCGGCCGTGCTGGCTCGTAGTGGTGGTGAGATTGGCTTGAGCAAACGTTAGGCAAACATTGATCGAAGGCATTCGCGCCGCTATGTTGAACAAGCCTATGGCCCGCGGCGGGCCGGCGGCAATCCGACGGTAGTTTTGGGGCGTAGCCAAGCGGTAAGGCAGCGGATTTTGATTCCGCCATGCGGAGGTTCGAATCCTCCCGCCCCAGCCAATAAAATCAATAACTTGCGGTCTCACGTTGGTCCCTGTCCTGGCGCTGGGTATCACCCGGGTATCACGCTCGTACATCCTGCCGAAACGTCGGATCTGTTGGCTGAGACGCACTGAATTTAGCCTTAGATGGGCCGGTCGGTGCGCATCAAAAGAAAGGGCGAATCTTGCGGCCGGGTTTGGAATCAAGACATCTACCTCAAGGGCTATGCCGATGGCCGTGAGGCCAAAGTCGGCAACATCAAGCCTTTGATGTAGTATCTTTAAGCAGCAAGACCGAGCCACCGAGAATCTCATCAAGAGCACCGTTCAAGTGGTCCGACGGATAGGTCCACTTCAGAGGCCCTCGATGAACCGGCGGGAAAGTGACCGGGTGAAGAGATCCCCCATGCCTATCAAAGAATACTTCTCAAGCTCGTATTCTGAAGCACGCCTCAAATTTGTTGCTGCCGCTCGCGGCGTAAAAGCCGAACTGGATAGCTACCGTCTGACGGGCCGGTCAGGGCCGGGTAATGAAGACCTCATCGTCGACGTTGCCAAGCTCGGCCCCGAAAACGCACGCAATATGCTGTTGGTGATTTCGGGGACACACGGCGTGGAAGGATTCTGCGGTTCCGGCTGTCAGGTGGGATACTTTAACGATAGACTGCTTGAAGTTCTGCCGCCGCATACCGGCGCAACACTAATCCACGCGCTGAACCCCTTCGGGTTTGCATGGCTTCGCCGGGTTAACGAGAACAACGTCGATCTAAACCGTAACTTTCAAGATTTCGCGAAGCCACTGCCGCCGTCGCCGGAATACGACCGGCTTCATAAATTGCTGGTTCCGGACGACTGGGATGGGCCGAAGAGAAGAGAAGCTGACGCCGCACTAATGAAATACATTGCGGACAATGGGGTGAAGGCTGTCCAAGCCGCAGTTTCTGGCGGCCAGTATTCCCACGCCGATGGCTTATTCTATGGAGGAAAGGAAGCAAGTTGGTCAAATCGGACATTTCGGCAAATTCTGAGCGATCATATTCCGCCTGAAACGGAGAGGCTCGCCGTGCTTGACTTACACACCGGGCTCGGTCCGCCCGGCTACGGCGAACCGATTTATTTTGGTGCCTCGAACGAAGATCTCGAACGAGCGATCAGATGGTATGGACCGTCCGTCCGTAGTCCGGCCAAAGGCGATTCCGTATCCGCAAAACTCACCGGGACACTGGCCGACGCAATTCGACTAGCGTTTCCCCATGGACAGACTTCGTACATTGCTCTCGAGTACGGGACAGTGCCTATAATGGAGGTGCTTGCTGCGCTCCGTGCCGACAATTGGTTGCATGCGACGCCAAATCGTGAAAGCTCCCTAACTCAATCGATCAGAGATCAAATCCGTGCGGCTTTTTATATGGACGCATCTTATTGGAAGGCAGCAGTTTACGGTCGATTTGCAGATTTCGTGCTGCGGGCCAGCCGCGGGCTAGCCGGTCTGTAGAATCTGGAATGTCGGGTGAGCAGCAATAAGGATTCTGTTTCGGCACCGCGTTTCCGCGCAAACGTGAAAGGCGCCGTTCCAAGAGCGGGATTTTTTGATTCTGCCATGCGGAGGTTCGAATCCTTGCGCCCCAGCCAGCCGGTGTCGTCTTTATCGGCTTTTCCGCAGTCGGGAAAATTGGTCACTTGGGACTTAGGTTCGAAAGCGCTGAGACCGGTTGCTGCTCGCGCCGAGTGCACCTGTACTGAAGTTCTCGCCTCCTTCGCTGGCAGCTCACCCGCCGGTTCAATGGCGCCAGACTCGATTCGGCATCGATCACCTGGGAAAGGCCGATAGGAAACCGAGCCCACAGTCGACTCGGGCGGCTTAGGCTCCGGCGATGGGGCAACTTATCGTCTGGATAAAGTGTTCGGGACGTGCGACACGCCAGTAAAACGCAGTCCCCACGCTGCAGGAGAGGCAAATGGCAAGCGCCCAGGGACGAATTCTCACGACCCATGTCGGCAGCTTGGTCAGGCCGGCCGAATTGCTGGCGCTTCTGGAAGCCAAGCGCGACGGAAAGCCGGTCGCTGACCGTGTCCTCGCCGATTGCACCGCGCGGTCTGTCGCTGCGGTCGTCCGCCAGCAGGCCGATATCGGCATCGACATCGTCAATGATGGCGAATTTGGAAAATCGATCAGCTGGTCTCGCTACATTCTCGAACGTTTGACAGGATTTCAACAGCGCGACCGCAAACCAGGAGATCGCAGCTTTCCGGCGGCCACCTACGGCAAGGACCGGCGCGATTTCGCCGAGTTTTACGCCGCGTACGATCCCGGCCAGAACATGGTCAGCATGACGGGTTGGGCCGTCAACGGCCCGATCCGCTACCAGGGCGCGGCAGCAATCCAGCAGGACATTGCGGCGCTCAAAGCGGCGGTCAAAGGTGTCAACGTCGTCGACGTGTTCATGCCCGCGGTTGCGCCCGCAAGTGTTGCGCCTGACCGCAAGGATGAATTCTATCGCAGCGACGAGGACTATCTCGTCGCGGTCGCCGAAGCGTTGCGGGAAGAATACAAAGCTATCGTCGATGCGGGTTTCATTTTGCAGATCGACGATGCTTACATTGCCAGCTATTACGACGTCATCGTACCGCCGGGGACGATGGCGGATTTTCGCAAATGGGCGCGATTGCGCATCGATATCCTGAACCACGCGCTGGAAGGCATTCCGGAGGAGCGTACCCGCTATCATGTTTGCTGGGGAAGCTGGAACGGTCCGCATACGACCGACGTGCCGTTCAAGGAAATCGCGGATCTTGTTTTGAACGTGCGCGTCGGCGGCTATGCACTTGAGTTGGCAAATCCTCGCCACGAACACGAGTGGCGCGTATGGGAAGAGCTGAAACTGCCGCCGGGGCGCGTCCTGGTACCGGGGGTGATCAGTCATCAAACCAACGTCGTTGAGCACCCCGAACTCGTTGCTGAACGGATCGAAAGGCTGGCGCATCTCGTCGGCCGAGACAATGTGATCGCCAGTACCGATTGCGGGTTTGCCCAGGGTCCGTTCGTGCGACGCACTCATCCCTCCATCATGTGGGCGAAACTGAACGCGCTGGTGGAAGGTGCGCGGTTGGCGAGCGCGCGACTCTGGAACAAGCCGAGCCGGCTGGCGAGCTGAGATTTAAGAATGTCCGCTAAACAGAGTTTGCGTCCGCCGTTCCGCGCCGATCATGTAGGAAGTTTATTGCGGCCGCCGCAACTGCATGCGGCGCGGGCAGCACGCAAAGCCGGCGAGATCGATGCCTCGGAACTTCGCCGTGTCGAAGACCAGGCAATTCGCGACGCGGTGAAGCTGCAGGAGGATCTCGGCTTTCAGGCCGTCACCGACGGAGAATTTCGACGCGCTTATTGGCACATCGATTTCCTGACCCAATTCGAAAATGCGGTTGCCGTTTCGCCGAATGTCAAGGCGCGCTTCCACACTGAAGCGGGAGACATCGAAGCACAACCGCCGGGAATCCGCGTCGTCGGCAAATTGTCGCGCCGCAAATTCATTATGGCTGACGACTTCGCTTTTCTCAAATCTGTGACCAAGGTGACGCCCAAAGTCACCATTCCTTCGCCGAGCAATATGCATTTTCGTGGTGGCCGCGCGGCGATCGACCAAACAGCCTATCCGGACATGGCGGATTTCTACGCCGATCTTGGCCGTATCTATGCCGAAGAAGTTGCGGCTTTGGCCGCGGCGGGTTGCACTTACCTTCAGCTGGATGAAGTCTTTCTCGCCTATTTGTGCGATCCCAAGCTTCGCGAGCAGGTTCGGCGGATTGGCGAGGACCCGGACACGCTGCCAAAGACCTATGCCAAGTTGATTAATGCTGCGATCGCGACGCGACCGGGCAGCATGACCGTTTGCATGCATCTTTGCCGCGGCAACTTCACCAGCGCCTGGGTCGCCGAAGGCGGCTATGATCCAGTCGCGGAGCTGCTTTTCAACGAAATCAACATCGACGGATATTTCCTCGAATACGACAGTCCGAGGGCCGGCAATTTCGCTCCGCTGCGCTTTGTTCCCAAGGGGAAGAAGGTCGTCCTTGGGCTGATTACAACGAAGAAGGGCGAACTGGAAAAACCCGATGATTTGCGGCAGCGTATCGATGAAGCTGCGAAATATCTGCCGATTGATCAAATCTGCCTCAGTCCGCAATGCGGCTTTGCCAGCACCGAGGAAGGCAACCGGATTACGCTCGAGGATGAAATCGCAAAGCTCGACCTGGTCCAGGAGGTCGCTCGACTTGTTTGGGGTTGACGCGCTCACGCGCGGATAAAATAGGCGCAACCAACTTCGGGAGGGAAAAATGAGCTTGAAATTCGGTTTGGCGACGCTTCTGGCGCTCGCCGCTTTAATTGCGGTGAATGCAAAGCCCGCCATGGCTGCCGATCCGATACGCTTCGGCTTGGTCGTGCCTTTGAGCGGACCGGTCGCGGTTTATGGCGTGCCGGAGAAACAGGCCGTCGATCTCATGACCGAGGAGGTCAACGCCAAAGGCGGCCTTCTGGGGCGCAAGGTGGAGGTCGTCGCCTATGACGACCAAGCGCAATCTGAGAAGACCGCAAATTTCGTCACCCGGCTGATCGAAAATGATGAGGTCGCCGTGATCCTTGGTCCCTCCACCACAGGGACGACCATGGCGGCCATTCCAATCGCGCAGGACGCTGGCGTGCCACTGATGGCGCTTTCAGGCGGCCTGCCGATCACCGAGCCGGTGAAGAAATGGGTATTCCGGTTCTCGCTCTCGGATCGCGAAGCCTGCCAATTTATTCTTGACTACGTCAAGGCTCATGACGGCACGCGGGTAGCGCTCATTTCCGACACCGGTGCTTATGGAAAGTCGATGCGCGGCAATTGCATTTCCGAAGCGGGAAAGCGAGGCATGTCCGTCATTGCCGACGAGAGCTACGGACCGCAAGACGCCGACATGACGGCGCAGCTCACCAAGATCAAAAATGCGCCCGGCCTTCAGGCCGTGATCAATTGCGGCTTCGCCCAGGGCCCCGCCATCGTCGCGCGAAATTATCGCAGTCTGGGCATCACGGCCCCCCTTTATGAAAGCACAGCGGTTGCCTCCAAGGATTTCATCACGCTCGCTGGAGCAGCGGCGGAAGGCGTATTTCTGTCGGCCCCGCCCGACATTCTGGCCGAGATTCTACCGAGCAGCGATCCGCAAGCCGCCACCATCAAGGGTTTTGACGCTCGTCTGGAAGCGCGGTTTCACACGCCGATGTCTGCCTTTGCCGGAAACGCCTATGATGGGTTCTGGATGGCGGCAAAGGCGATCGAAGCGGCGGGCAGCACGGACAAGGCCAAGGTACGCGACGCGATCGAGGCGACGCGCAATTTTGTCGGCATGAACGGCATCTTCAACATGACGCCGACAGATCACAACGGCATTCCAGCCAGTTCGCTGCGTATGGTCGTTGTGAAGGGTGGCACATGGGCTTTTGCGCCGAAGTGATCGCACGCCTGATCTCATGTCCCAATTTTTGCAATTCGTATTTTCCGGGCTGACCGTCGGCGCGATCTATTCGCTTGTCGCGCTGGGGTTCAACATTATCTACAGCGCCTCGGATGTGATGAATTTTGCGCAAGGCGAATTCGTCATGATCGGAGGCGTTGCAACCTTCGTCTTGTACTCCGCCGGAGTTCCGCTGGTGCTGGCAGCGTTTCTCGCGATCGCCATCGCATCGATCGTTGGCATTCTGCTCTATCGCCTCGCGATCTGGCCGGCACGAGACGCCTCCCCTGTAGTGTTGATTATCATTACCATCGGGGCGTCGATTTTCATCCGGGGAGTCGTCCAGGTCGCAGTCGACGAGCGTTTCCATACACTGCCGGCGTTTTCAGGTGACAAGCCGTTCGTTATCGGTGGCGCAGTTATTCTGCCGCAGAGCTTGTGGGTCTTCGGCGGCACAATAGCGATAGTCTTGGCAATGGCCTGGTTTCTGAACCGGACGCTGCTTGGAAAGGCGGTGCTCGCCACGTCAGCCAACCCGCTCGCGGCAAAACTCGTAGGCATCGATACCGAGTTCGTGAGGACGCTTGCATTCGTGCTGTCCGCTTCCATCGGCGCGATCGGCGGCGTGCTCATCACGCCGATAGCGCTAACGGGCTACAATGTCGGCGCCATTCTAGGCCTCAAGGGATTCGCGGCGGCCATGCTTGGCGGGATCGGCGATCCTCTCGGAGCCGTCGTCGGAGGTTTGGTGCTGGGTCTGCTGGAGACGTTCAGCGCCGGGTATCTGTCATCCGGCTACAAAGATGCGGTCGCGTTCGTCCTCATCATACTCGTCCTTTTCGTGTTTCCGTCAGGGATCCTCGGACGCGCTCGGGTCGAGCGGGTCTGACATGCTGCTTTACCTTCGCGACAATCGTTTTTTGTCGCCCGTTATCCTCCTGGGCGCAGTGATCGTGCTTGGCATTTGGATGCCGTCGAATTTTGGATATCGGGTCGCAACGCTGGTGTGGACTTCGGCGCTTGCCGCCATCGGCCTCAATCTTTTGATGGGCTATGCTGGCCAGGTCAGCCTGGGTCATGCCGGGTTCTTCGGGATCGGCGCCTACGCCGTCGCGGTGCTGCCCGGCAAATTTTCGCTGAATTCCTGGCTGTCGCTGATAGCCGGCGGGGTCGCATCCGGTGTGCTGGCCTACGTCGTCGGCACGCCGATTCTGAGGCTCAAAGGCTACTACCTGGCGATCGCGACTTTAGGTCTCGGCATCCTGATCGCTATGGTCCTCAACAATGAGGGCTGGCTCACCGGTGGGCCCGACGGAATCCAGGTGCCGCGGCCGACTGTCTTCGGCTGGCGCGTGCGCGGTCTCGAAGCCTGGTACTGGATCAGCGGAGGAGCGACCGTCATCGGCGCATGGCTGGCGGCCAATATTCTTGCCAGTTCGACGGGCCGGGCAATGCGAGCCTTGCAGGATTCCGAAACAGCGGCGCATGTCGCGGGCATTGATGTAGCGCGCGTCAAGCTGGTCGCCTTCGTTGTTTCCGCAGTTTATGCAAGCATCGCCGGGTCTTGCTTCGCGTTTTCAGCCGGCTTGATTACGCCGGAGAAGGCCGGCTTCCTCTATTCAGTTGAATTGGTGACCATGGTCGTGATCGGGGGCATGGGATCGATCCTCGGCAGCGTAGTGGGCGCCGCAGTCTTGATTATACTGCCGCAGCTTTTGGCGTCGTTTCAGGATTACGAACAGATCCTGCTCGGGCTGCTCATGATGGTGGTGATGATCTTTCTGCGTTCCGGGATCGTCCCCAGCCTCGCGTCATGGGTGGCGTCGTGGCGCCGGTAAATCTACTCGAGGTCGAGCAACTGGCGATTGACTTTGGCGGCGTTAATGCCGTCGACGATGTCTCTTTTGTCGTCGACAAGCCGCAGGTCTTTTCGATCATCGGCCCCAATGGCGCCGGCAAGACCACGTTATTCAATGTGCTTTCGGGACTGTATCGGCCAAACCACGGGCGTGTGCGTCTGCGCGGTGAGGATGTCACATCGTTACCGCCGCATCGGTTGGCCGCGCGCGGCGTATCGCGGACCTTCCAGAACCTGCAGAACTTTTCTCGCATGACCGTGCGGGAGAACGTTATGGTGGGCCGCCACCTGCTGGAGCACAGCGGCATCGTTTCGCAGCTCTTGTTCTTGCCGTCGGTGAGCCGCGAAAATCACGTGACGGGCGCGGTGGCGGATACGATTCTGGCCCGCGTCGGCCTCGAGAAATACGCTCTTCGTTCGGCGAACGCGCTGCCCTACGGGGCGCTAAAGCGGCTCGAGATTGCACGAGCGCTTGCCGCCGAACCGATCCTTCTGCTGCTCGACGAACCGGCTGCCGGATGCAACGCCATCGAAACGCAAGAGCTGGATCAGCTGGTCCGCTCGATCGCCGACGACGGAGTAGGGATCATTCTGATCGAGCATGACATGAAGCTCGTGATGAAGATCTCCGATTGCGTGATGGTGATGGACAGCGGCCGGACCATAGCGTCCGGATCGCCGCGGGCCGTGCGACGCAATCCGGCCGTCGTCGCGGCTTACCTCGGAACCCATGCTGATCACGTTGGTCACGATGCTGACGATTAACCGGTTACATTGCGGCTATGGCCGGATCGCGGTGATCAAAGGTGTTTCGCTCGAAGTGAAACGCGGCGAGATCGTCGCGTTGATCGGTTCGAACGGCGCCGGCAAGACCACCTTGCTTCGCACATTGTCGGGGGTCCACCCGCTGTCGAGCGGATCGATATCGCTCGATGGGGAGGCAGTGGAGCGGCTCGCACCGCATCGTCGCGTCGCGCGGGGCATGATTCAGGTGCCCGAAGGGCGGCAGGTTTTCGCCGCCCTGACCGTAGAAGACAATTTGCGCCTCGGCGCTTATCGTCGCTGTCGTCCCCACAGCGCAGAACGCCTCAACAGAATGTTCGAATTGTTTCCAGCCTTGGCGGAAAAGCGTCAGCAGGCGGCAGGTAATCTTTCCGGCGGCCAGCAACAGATGCTCGCGCTCGGGCGAGCATTGATGGCCCAACCTTCACTGCTCCTGCTTGACGAGCCGTCGATGGGTTTGGCGCCACTGATAGCGGATCAAATTTTTGCAACGATCGCGGAAATCAAGCGCGAGGGCGTTACAATTCTCCTCGTGGAGCAGAATGCCGAACGCGCGATCGAGATTGCCGACCGCGGATATGTTTTGGAGACCGGCAAGGTTGCGCTATCAGGAACCGCCGCCGAGCTGCGCAGCAATCCTCAAGTTCAGGCGGCCTATCTTGGAACGTGACCTTTCGGAATCGGCCGACCACGCAGCCAATCACATCTGATTAGCCAGGAAGGTTTCAAGCGTGATCGGGTCGGCCTTTAGCAAGGGCTCGACCGGCTCAACGCCCTCGAACGCTGTCGCTTCCACAAACCAGCCTCGAGTCGCGGGCAATCCCCAGAGCTGCGATCGCCGCGTGTCGGTCAGATCCCAGCGCAGAGGGGGGTCTTCCGGATCGATCGTTTGATAATGGGTGTTGAACAATTCGATCCTGTGGCCATCCGGATCGCGGAAATAGACGAAAAGCGCGTTGCCGATGCCGTGCCGGCCGGGCCCTCGCTCCAGTCGGCTGGCGCATCCCATGCTCGCCGCAACGTCGCAGGCGTGAATAAGATCGCGCACTTCAGGCACCGTGTAAGCAAAGTGATGAAGCCTCGGACCCCGTCCATTGCTGAACACGATATCGTGCGGATTGCCTTTACGTTGCAGCCACACGCCCCACAACTCGTCGGTGCCGTCTTTGACCGTGTATTCGGTCAGCCGGAATCCGAGCGCAGCGTAGAAGTCACAAGCGGTTTGGATGTCGGCCGCGGCGACCTGTACGTGGTCGAGGCGCTGCGGGCTTCCGCCGTGGAACTTGTCAAATTGCTGCATGAGCCTCGTCTGCGTTCCCATCGTGGCGCAGAGTTCTACGAGAGATCCTGATCCGTCAACGAGGCGCAACGTCCGCCCTTGGTGTGGGGTGTCTTGCCAACGATTCTGAATGTTTCTCCGTGCAAAATACTCCTGCGCGATGTCCAGATCCGCGTCCGTCAAGACCCGAAACCCGATTGCTTGACACACCGGCGCGTCAGCCGATTTCCGAAGCACCAAACTGTGATGGCAGGCTTCTTCCAGCCCGCGCAGGTAGGCGGCATCGTTGTCACGCTCGGTGAGCACCAGCCCGAGAACGTCGCAATAGAAGCGGCAACTCGCGTCGAGATCACGGCTGGTCAAAACGACATGGCTGACGCGAGTGATATCAAAGGGGGGATGCAGGACCAGGGGCGGCAAAGGCATGGGATCTGCTTCTCACTGATTGCTTGGTTCACGTCATTGCTCGTTCATTTTAGCCCATTAACGGTCAAAAATTGTCCGCGAGCCCCAAAAGGCGGCTTAGTTCTTCTTCGCTCTCTGCGAGCTGGGCGCTCGCCCCCTCATAGACGGCCCGGCCTCGGTCCATGACGATGCACCGTGTTGAAAGTTCAAGCACCAGGTCTATGCGTTGTTCGACCAGCAAAATGGCAAGCGAACCAGATTTGGCCATCGTTCTCATCGCCTCGATCAGTTGCTCCACCACGATTGGCGCCAGCCCTTCGGAAGGTTCATCCATCAGCAACATTTTTGGATTGCTGCTTAACGCGCGGGCGATCGACAGCATTTGCTGTTCGCCGCCGGAAAGCTGTCCGCCAAAGCTGCGCAAACGGCGCGCCAGCGGCGGAAACAGTTCGAGCAAGGTTTCTTCCGACCACTGTCCCGGTCGGGCGGAGACGGCGATATTTTCGCGCACCGTTAGGCTGGCGAAAACCTCTCTTGATTGCGGGACATAACCAAGGCCCATGTTGGCCCTCTGCTTGGTTGGCTTGTCCGAGATTTCTTGGCCGGCCAACAGGATCGCGCCGCTACGCCGGGAAGCACGTCCGGTAATGATCTCAAGAAGCGTGGACTTGCCCACGCCGTTCCGCCCGACTATTGCGACGGTTTCGCCGGCGGCGACGGCTAACGAGAGATCCTCGATGATTGTGGTCTTACCCCAGCCGCCCGTGAGCGAAACGATTTCAAGCATGCGTGCCTGCCCGATATCGCGCATGGCCGGATTTGCCGAGATAAACTGAACGAACTCTCGGAGAGTTCATGACTTCTTCAGGTGCACCAGTTTCCAACACCGTGCCTTCGGTCAAAACCGTGACAGTTCGCGCGAAGCGTCGCACGATCCGCATGTCATGCTCGATCATCAGGATGGCGATGTCGCCATCCAGACTGTCAATGGCAGCGAGCAACGCCGGCAGGTCAGCACCTGGTATGCCAGCTGCCGGCTCATCCAAAAGCAGCACTGTGGGTTCCAGGACCAAAGCGATGGCGATCTCGACCAGCCGCTGGCGGCCATAGGCGACCTCGGCAACTATTCTATCGGCTTCGCTTCGAAGGCCGAGAATTTCAAGGACACCCCACGTCCTCGCCGCGGCCTCGGTCTGGCGTGCCGCGGTCCTGAACATCGCCCGGCTCACGCCAAGGTGTTCGCAACTGGCAAGGAAAACGTTTTGGAACACGGTAAGCGGCTGGAACAAAGAATTGATCTGAAAGGTCCGCACCAGGCCACGCTTCACCCGAGCTGCTGGCGATAGACGAGTGATGTCGCGGCCGTGCAGAGCGACGCTTCCCCGGTCTGGCGCCAATGCGCCCGACAGCAAACCGACCAAGGTTGTCTTGCCGGCTCCATTGGGGCCGATCAGCGCATGGCGCGCGCCGACCTCGAGCTTTAAACTAACCCCATTGGTGACGGACACGCCGCCGAAACTCTTCTCCAAATCGGTCGCGGCGAGAATAGGCGTGGTCACGATCGCCCTTCCGTCGCATCGCCTTTCGAACGAGGCGCCCCGGGGAGTCGAGCGGCCGCATAATCCAAAACTCCCAAGACCCCGTTTTGGCCGGATAGAACCACGACAATCAACAACAGGCCGACCGCAAACATCCAATGGTAGGGATTAAACGCGGAAGCGAGATGCCGAAGGATCATGTAGAGCGCACCGCCGACGAGCCCGCCATAGATGTTGCCGACGCCGCCAAGGATCAGCATCACCAGAACGCTGATCGAAAGGTCGGTAGACAGAACGTCAAGGCCGACAAAACCCGTCGTCTGGGCGGAGAGGGCGCCTGCGACCCCGGCCATGAAGGCGCTGAGCGCATAGATCCAAATCAGATGGCGTGCGACCGGCGCACCGATCAAATGCATGCGGATTGGATTTTCCTTCACGCCCTGAAGTGCCAGACCCAGCGGGGAGGCGACGACACACCGTGTCAGTGTGAAAAGACCGAACAGCCAGGCGAGTGCGTAAACATAACCAGTCTGTCCATAGATCGACCACTTGAACAATCCCAAGACCGGACCAAACTCGATGCCACTGAGACCGTTCTCGCCGCCGGTCAGCCAGTCCGCCTTATTCGCTGCTTCGAAGAGTACGGCAGCGACCGCCAATGTCATGATCATGAGCGACAGCCCGGATAGCCGCAGTACCAGTGGGCCAACAAACACAGCGAGGAGCGCCGCTGCCAGGCCGCCGAGGACGGTGGCGCTGACGGCCTCGTGATAGCCAGCGAGAGAGAGCAACGCGGTGGCGTAAGCGCCCACGCCAAAGAAAGCCGCATGTCCGAGTGTCACGATTCCAGCAAAGCCGAGGATGAGCCCCAGCGACATCGCCAGCAGCATCATGATCAGAACTTGCGTGGCGAACACCAGATCACCGGGAAACGCAAAGAAAGCAACAATCGGGAGCAGCCAGAATAGTACCTCCGGCGCCGTGATCCGGTCGCGCGCCGCAGGATTAAAGAACGAGGGAGGGCGCTTCACGCTCGCCTCCAGAACAAGCCGCGTCGCACGCGTAGCGCCAGATAGCCAATCAGAAAGGCGTAGACAAAAAATGCGCCAAGCGCGGGGAAGAGATAGCGACCAGCGGTATCGACGAGCCCAATGGCGATCGCAGCAAGCGCCGCGCTCTTCATGTCGCCGAAATTCGACAATGCCACGACAATCATAATCAGGGTGAGATATTTGAACGGATAGAGCGGCTCCAACGGCAACATGCCGTAGCCGATTGCGCCCCCGAACGCCGCAAGTCCGGCGCCGAGCGCGAACGCCAGCGAGAACACCCGATCAACATCGATTCCCGCCGCTTCGGCCATGCTTCGATTGTCGACGGCAGCGCGCAATAGAGCCCCGAAGTTTGTCTTGTCGAAGACCACCCAAAGCACCAGCACGATCAGCGCGCCAAGCCCGATGACGAGAAGTCTGTAGACCTGAACGGAACGCCCTAGCAGCTCGACGTTGGCGTCGAGGAATGCCGGCAGCTTGCTCGGTAAAATGTTCGGACCAAAGAAGAAATTCAGGCCGGAAACGGTCACGAATAGCAAGCCGACCGTCAACAGAACCTGGTTAAGCTCGGAAGCGGTGTAGATCCGGGTGTAGACGGCCCGTTCGACGACCAGACTGAACGCCGCGACGAGAACAGTCGCTGCTGTTGCCGCCAAAATCAATGGCAGGTGCCAGCCGTTCATCAGATAGACACAGAGATACCCGCCGATCGCCGCGAACGCCCCATGGGCGAGGTTCACGATCCGCATCAATCCCATCGTCAGAACCAGGCCAACGGAGATCAAAAACAGCACCATGCCGTACGACACGCCGTAGATCAGGATGAATGCGATGGATCGCCAGATATTGTCCAAAGCACAGTCCTTACTGACAACGGCGCGACGGCCTTGTGTCCGTCGCAAAATGTCAGGATGTCATTCGACGGCTCAGTGCGGATGCGCCTCGGCCCAGGGATTGCCGACGGCGGTGTAGATCTTGACCACGACATTCTGGAGCTTGCCGTCGATCTTTTGCACCTGCCGGATATACATGTTGTGAATCATCTCGCGCGTATCGGGATCGATCTTTTTCGGGCCGCTTGGACTGTTCCAGGAATATCCTTTGACCGCATTCATCGCGACGTCGGGATCGAACGCTCCGTCGCCTTGAGCGGCGACCATCCGATAGATCAATTCGATTGCATCATAGGGCGACTCATTGTTCACGCCAATCGCATGGTCCGCACCGAATTTCTCCTTCATGGCTTTCTTGAACGCGACGTTTTCAGGATTGTCGAGGCTTTGACTGTAGAATATTGCGGAATAGACGCCGGCGATGTTGTCGTTGAATGCCGGCAAATCGGGATCGTCGGTCTCGGCAACCCCGATCACCATCGCGGTTTTCACAACACCCTGGGATGCCAAAGCAGAGTAAAAGCTCACCGCGGGTGCGCCGTTCGGCAGGAAAGTCGCCACCACATCGGGTTTGGCATTGGCGATGCGCTCGGCGTAGGGCGCATAGTCAACCGTATTTAACGGCATATGATCGACGCCGATGATCTCGCCGCCGCCCGCTTTAAAGGTCCGCGTAAAGGTCTCCTCGACATCGCGGCCCGGCGCATAATCGGCTACCGCGATGTAAGCGCGCCTTTTTCCGCTCTCGATTGCGAAGTTTGCCTGCTCCAGCGCCGGCTGCGAAATATTTTCCCCGGCGCGCACGAAATAGCGGGACATGCGCAGCAGTTGCGGCGCGGCCGAGACCGAAAGCACCGACGGCGTCTTGGTTTCGTTGATCACCGGTGCCACTGCGGCCCCTTCGGGCGAGAGGAAGAATCCGGTCAGGATCGACGCGCCTTCCTTTACGATCAACTGCTCGGCAAGGCTCTTCGCCAAGGCAGGATTGGAGCCGCCGATGTCGCGATAGACGAACTTTATTTCGTGCAACCCGGCCTTGGTTCCGTGCTGTGCGACATAGACGTCGATGGATTCCCGAAGCTGCTTGCCGGCCAAGGCAAACGGTCCGGAAAACTGGCCGATAACTCCGACGATCACCGGCGCACCGGCGATCGCCCTGACTCCTCCCGGGGCAAGCATCAGTACTGCTGCGACCGCGACAACTTTGACTAGACCCACTTTGGGCACGTCTACCTCCCGTAACGGTTACGCTTTATGCTGTTTTGAATGCTCGCAGATTTCCTCTCATCCGCGCAACGCGATTGTTCGCGCAACAGCTGATCCGGGGCGCGGCAATAGGTCCGGAGACGGAGGAGTATTCCACTTAAACCGCGCCGACTTCCGCCGCGTAGGTGGGCGGCGAGGCCGCGCGCTCAGATAATTCCTTCCCGTGCACGCCGGCGTGTCTCGGTCAACGTTGCCGAGATTGCTGCGATATAGCTTTCTTTGACAGCATCGCCGCGCTGGCGTTCCTCCTCGGAGCCTTCACCAACACCGGGAAAAGTGAGCGCGAATGTGAACGTCAACAGCAAGCCACGGTTCGACTCACTGATGACATTTGTGATCCATCCACCGTTCGACGGATCCACGCGTTCGAAGTAGACCTCGACGTCCGGCGTGAAGACGATGCGCTCGCGCATCACCCTGCCGCGCAAATCTACCTCGCGCAGAAATCCGTCGTCGAATCTCTCGAGGATTCGGCAATCCTTCATTGCCGGGACGAAAGGCACAGCATATTCTGCCTTCATCACCAGCCCTTTCCACATCTGCTCGCGGCTTATGACCGTCGCTTCTCCTGGAGGATTGACCTCAAACGAGGAGGAGATCGTATACATTTGCTGTTTTCCTCTTCACGTAACGCCTGAAGGCTCATTGTGTGAGCAAATGCGGGTCGTTTCGATACAAGCGCGCTTTTTCTGGCAAATGATCAGACCATTTTTTTAACGTCCGTACGTTGTGCTTGCCGCCTTCCATTGCCAATTGGCGCGCCGTGGCTGAGCTGCGCGTCGCGCCTTTTCGGCGAGTAGTCCCGGTCAGGTGCGCATGACCCATTCTTCGAAAATTTTTCAATCAGTGCGGTTCCGGTATAAGCGCAATGTTTTCGGCAAAGCTCGGAGACTCCGGCAGCGTCTCCTATTCTGAAAAACCGTGCCATTTGGCGGTGCTCTTCCTGCGCACGCCGCAATTCCCCACTCTCGGATGCCAATATCCTTATTAATGGCGCGACCGCATCGCGCAGCAATCCGATTTGACGGCGCAAATATTTGCGATGGCAACTTTGATAGAGCCGTTCGTGAAATTGCTCGTTCAATCGCCCGTAATCGTCGAACCCTTCGTTACTGTCTATGGCGGCGTCGAGCGAGTCGACAAGGCGGTCGAGCGCGTCGGCATCCAGCGTCGTCATTCGTTCGGTAGCCAATTGTCCAGCGCGCGCCTCGAGCATCGCACGCATTTCAAAAATATCTTCGATTTCGTCCGGTTTCAGAGATACGACATAGAATCCACGGCGCGGCTTGAGCTCAACGAGTCCCTCGGTCGCCAGACGATTTAAGGCTTCACGTACGGGAAGTCTGCTTAGCCCAAGCTGTCGGGCGATTTCCTCCTGGCGCAAAACCTGTCCCGCCTGCAGTTCGCCGGAGAAAATCAATTCACGCAGCCGCGCATGAGCCGCTTCCTGCGCGCTCACCAACAGGTCGCCGAGAATCTCCGTCATGACGAGCGCGCGCTCTATACCGATTCCGGCTCTTCCACCGCCACGGCATCATCTATTTTGCTGTAACTGTCTGTCCCCTGCCAGCCGTGCTTGGAAATATCAAAGATGACGCCGTCGGGGTCCTTGAACTTGCGTTCAAAATTGCCCTCCCGTTCGTTTCCGAGATCAAAGAAAAAACGCCCGCCGTTCGCCTCGATGCGCTTTTGAGTTTCGACAAGATCGTCGACCTGAAAGCCGAAATGGTGAGCGCCGACGAAGCCACCCGGATTCTGAAGGTCGGAAGCCTTGCTGCCCTGGCTGCCCTTGAAGTTCAGCAATGCAAGGTTGATCACGCCGTCGCTCATGTAAATCGCTGAGCCGATCTCCAGGTCCTCGCGTGCGATGCGCTTGAGGTCAAATACCGACTGATAGAACGCCGCAGCTTTGTCGAGATCGTTCACGCAGATAGCGAAATGACGCAGACGAGCCATGGAAAATTCTCCAATTGTGCGGGTGACGCCTTGGTCCAAGAAGAGCGCAAGCGCCGCGCCTTTCACAGCGCAATTGACATTGCTAGCGTATATTGGATACAAAATCCAGATTGATGTTTGGAGATATTCTCCACCGGGACGTCAGCCTGATCGCGAGCGTTCGATGGCCAGGAGTTTGTCGTGAGCGAGTTCGGAATCGGCGCCCGGCTGCCACGGCTTGAGGACGACCGTTTTCTGAATGGTCGCGCGCAGTTCTGCGCCGACATTGCGCTGCCCGGAACATTGCATGCGGCTTTCGTCAGAAGTCCACATGCCCATGCGCGTGTTATTTCGGGCCGTAAGCCTGCCGAGCGGGAGAAGTCCGTCTATTTCGCCGACGACCTTTTCGGACTCGGACGGCTGCGTTCAACCGCCAAAATGTCCGGTTTCAAGCCATCCGATTGGCCGATTTTAGCTAAAGGCAAGGTGAGGCACGTCGGGGAGCCGGTCGCAATGGTGATTAGCGCCACGCCGGCCGAGGCCGAAGACTTGGCTGCGCTGGTCGAAATTGACTATGAGCCGCTGCCGCCGATCGTCTCAATGGTTGACGCACAGCAAAAAGGCCAGCCCTACGTCCATGAGGAATGGGGCGACAACGTCCTCGTCGACATCAAACTTGAAGCCGGCGATCTAGCCGCAGCCAGAGCCGCTGCCGTTCACGTCATTGAGCGCAGCTTTCGCATGAACCGGATGCACCCGCTACCGCTGGAAGGCCGCGCCTGCATTGCACACTACGACTTAAGACTCGACGAACTCGTCGTCTATGTCGCCAATCAGCTCCCGGTACCGTTGCAGATTGGCCTGTCACAGGTACTAGGCATCAGCCAGCGAAGGGTGCGCGTCGTTGCTCCGGACGTTGGAGCGTCCTTTGGGCTGAAAACCTATCTCGAAAGCGAAACCGTCTGCGTCGCTTGGGCTGCGATGCAGTTGCGTCGTCCGGTTCGTTGGATTCAGGACCGTTATGAATCTCTCGTGTGCGACGCCAACTGCCGCGACTACCACTGCAAGGTCGTCGCACACGCCGATGCGAACGGCCGTGTGCTGGGCCTCGAGTGCGACGTGATCGTCGATTCCGGCGCATACTCTCCGTGGCCGTGGCCTGCTGGAATTGAAGGCGGGCTGGCGATCGGTAACATGCAAGGTTGCTACGACATCCGCGCCTTTCGTGGCCGGGCCATCAACGTCGTGAGCAACAAGCCCGCCGGCCAGCCGTTTCGGGGCGTGGCGCGGCCATTATCCTGCATTGGTCACGAGCTTCTTATGGACGGCATCGCCGACGCAGTGGACATCGATCCGGTCGAGGTGCGGCTGCGCAATTTCGTGAAGCCCGAGCAAATGCCCTACGTGTCGATTACGAAGAAGACGCTCGACAGTGGGAACTACGGGGCCGTCCTCAAGCGAGCCGCAGAGCTGATCGATCTGCCCGACGTGCGCACTCGCCAAAAGAAAGGCGAGCCGGATGGCAAGTTGATCGGCGTGGGCTTTGCTTCGTTTTATGAGCAGACCGCTTACGGTACAGGGCCATTCGGCTATTCCGCCTGGGGTATCGAACTCGTTCCCGGCATGGAGCCCGCCGTTGCGCGCCTCACCGGCGACGGCGAACTGATCATCGAGGTGGGTTCCCATTCGCACGGCCAGGGCCACGAGACGGTTTTTGCCCAGGTTGCTAACGAGGTCCTGGGAATCGATCCACGCAAGGTTTCAGTCAGATTTGGCGACACCTCGACGTCTCCGGTCGGCACCGGCACCTACACCTCGCGTTCAATGGTGACGACAGGGGGAGCGGTCGCGGAGGCGTGTGAACTTTTGAAAGCTCCGCTCACCAAGATCGGCGCCCATCTATTGCAATGCAAAGCAGGCGACGTCCAGATCAAGGAGGGCGCGGTCCACGGCCCGCAGGGAAGTGTTGGGTTCGGCGAAATCGGCCGCGCCTGGTATCATCATCCGGAAGATCTTCCAGCAGACATGGATCCCGGAGGATTGAGCGTCACCGCCGGCCACAAGCCGCATGATCCCGGAGTTTTTGCATATTCCACCCACGCCGCGGTCGTCGCAGTCGATCCGGAAATCGGCAGCGTCGAAGTGCTCGACTATGCAATTGTTGCGGATTGCGGAAAGCGGGTGAATCCGTTGCTGGTTGAGGGGCAGATCATCGGGGGCTTCTCCAATGGTCTCGGAAACGCGCTTTACGAGGAAAGCACCTACGACGAGATGGGTCAGCCTACGGCGACGACGCTTGCCGACTACACCGCTCCCACAGCGCCGTCCATGCCCGACGTCAAACTTGAATTCCTCGAAACTCCTTCGCCTTTTGCCATGTTCGGCATGAAGGGGATTGGCGAGAACGGCGCGATCGGTCCGCCGGCGTCGATCGTCAACGCAGTCAACGATGCTTTGCGACCGCTCGGCGCCATTGTGTCTGAGACACCAGTTACCGCGCGCCGCGTTCGAGAGGCCATTGCGCGCGCGAATTCGATCAAACCGTCATGAAGCCCGCGGAATTTGCTTACACGCGCGCCGCCACGCTCGAGGATGCACTGGCTAGCTTTGGATCCTCGGCGGCGGGTCGCGTCATCGCGGGCGGACAATCGCTTGGCCCGATGCTCAACTTGCGACTGGCTGAACCAAAACTGCTGGTCGATGTCTCGTGCCTAACCGAATTTCGCCAGGCTAGCATCGAGGGTGATGTTCTGGCGATTGGTGCAGGCGTTACGCATGCCCAAATCGAGGATGGCGAGATCGCCGATGTAACGCGCGGGTTGATGCCGTTCGTCGCGCGCGGCATCGCGTACCGTGCGGTTCGCAACCGGGGCACCATCGGCGGCAGCATCGCGCACGCCGACCCAGCCGCGGATTGGCTCACAACAACAATCGCGCTGGACGCTTCAATCCGGCTATCCGGAGCAGCCGGTCAGCGCGAGATCAGGGTTTCGGACTTTGTCAGAGGCCCTTTGGATACGGCGATCGGTGATGGCGAAATCATCACGCACGTTTTGGTGCCGTGCCTTTCCGCCGGTGCTTACTGGGGCCACGCGAAATACGCCAAAAAGCTTGGCGATTTTGCGCAATCCATGGCCGTCGCTGTTGTCGATCCAGATAGGGGCCTCGCCCGCATCGTTCTGGGACAGCGCGCCGAGCGTCCAACGCTCATGCGCAGGACATCCGAACTGCTCGCGGCGGAAGGACGCAGACCGTTGCCAGTAGCTCTGCGCGCGGCGATTGAGACCGATCTTGCCGAGGCACAAATCGATGCAGGCGATTGGACCATGCACCGCGCGATCCTCGAACGTGCCGTTCAGGATTTAACCGCATGAAGACGGTCAAAATCCGCATCAACGGCGAGACGGTGTCGCATCCGGTTGATGATCGTCTGTCGCTCGCCGATTTTGTGCGCGATCATTGCCTGCTGACGGGAACGCACGTGGGCTGTGAACAGGGCGTGTGCGGCGCATGTACGCTGATGCTGGAGGGGAAGCCGGTTCGTTCCTGCATCACGCTGGCGGTCGCTGCCGAGGGCACAGACGTGCGGACGGTCGAGGGCTATCGCGACGATCCGCTCATGGATGCTCTTCGTATTGCGTTCAATCGCCGCCATGCGTTGCAATGCGGCTTTTGCACGCCCGGCATGCTGGCGACGGCTTATGATATTCTTTCGCGGATTGATGAGCTTGATCGGGAGCGCATTCGCGCCGAGCTAGGCGGTAACTTCTGCCGCTGTACGGGTTATCTCCCAATCATCCAAGCCATTGAAGACGTTTACGCCCAGCGTGCGCCATCGGCGGTCTCGAAGCCGGTCGCCCAGGCTGCCGAATGAGCACGAGATCTTGAGGAAGGGATCAACATGAGCAAACGCATTGCAGTTAATCGAAGGCAAGTCCTCGCCGCCGGTGCCGGCGTAGTTGGCGCCGGCATTCTGCCACGCGGCGTCAGCGCGCAAGGCGCTCCCGTCAAAATTGGCGTCATCCTTTACTTGAGCGGCGTTCAGGCTTTCATGGGCCAGCAGACGCGCAAGGGCAACGAATTCGGCGGGATGTATGCCAAGGAAAACGGTGGTCCACCGATGGAGTTCATGTACGGTGACGCCGAATCCAAACCCGAAAATGGCCGCGTCGTTGCTGAGCGGCTGATCCGCGATGGCTGCACTCTATTGATCGGAACGAACGATTCCGGCAGCACAATTTCTGTCGCGCAGGCGGCGGAAGCGGCGAAGATACCGTTCCTGATCAACATCGCGTCCGCGCCGCAGATTACCGAGCAGGGTTTCACCCAGATTTTCCGCAACTTTCCTCCGGCGACAACGCTGGTAGGTAACGCCGTCATCCGCATCAAGGAATTGGGAGCGACGACAGGCATTGCGCCGAAGACCGCCGTTATTCTTCACGTCAACGACACGTTCGGCCAGGGGATCATGAAAGGTGTCGATATCGTCTGGGAAAAGGTGAAGGTTCCGATCAAGATTGTCGATCGGATTTCCTACGACGTTCACGCACGCGATCTCTCGGTTGAAGTTGCCAAAGCCAAAGCGACTGGAGCCGATTTGCTAATGCCGATCACACGCGTTAGCGACGCGATTCTGATCATTCGCGAAATGGTAAAACAGAACTGGTCGCCGATGGGGATCATAAGCCCGGGGAGCCCGGGCCCATACGAGAAGGCTTTCACCGACGCGCTCGGAAAATATGGTGACGGCTACATGTCGTGCGTCCCCTGGTACAATCCGACAAAGGCCAGCGCACGCGAAATTGCCGCCCGATTCGAAAAGGAAATGGATGGCCGGTTCGACCTGAACGCGGCGTTTGCTTTTGAAGCCGTCCAGATTGCAGCCGATGCCATCAAGCGGGCGAATTCAAACGAACCGGCGGCGATTTACGCGGCGCTGAAAACCACAGATATCAAGGATCACATCATCTACGGTGGCCCCATCCGCTTCAACGAAAAGGGTCAAAATCCGAATATCGGCGTGGTTATGCTGCAAAATCAAAACGGCAGGCCGGTTGTCGTGAGTCCGGCTGACGCAAGCGAGGCCAAGGCCGTTTTCCCGCTCGTACCGTTCGACAAGCGGTGATCGATGACCTCAGGGCCGGCATCCGGCCAATGTAGGTTGCCGTGACGGCGCTCTATCTGAACGTCATCGCCGGCGGAATATTGATCGGCATTGTCTATGCGCTGATCGCGCTGGGACTCACCATCATATTCGGCGTCATGCGCATCGTGAATTTCGCTCACGGCGAGATGGTGGTCATCGGCATGTATGTCGGATACGGGATTTGGTCGGTGACCAAAATCCCGCCTTGGATGATCGCGCCGGTAGCTGCGCTGATATTGTTCGTGTTGGGCTACGCGTTGCAGCGTTCTATCGTGAATGCCTTTATCGAACGGCCGCAACACGCGCAATTCATCCTTTTCATTTCGTTCGCTCTGATCATAACCGGATTGCATCTGGTGCTGTTTGGTCCGGATTCGCGGCCGATCGAGATGATCGAAAGCATGCAGTCCTATTCGATCGGACCGCTGCGCCTCGACGTCGTGCGCTCGCAGGCGGCCCTGATGGCGCTCGCTTTGATCGCGGGTTTGATACTATTTCTGCGCCGATCGATGTTCGGTCGCTCGATCCGGGCCGCGGCGGACAATCTGATCGGGGCGCAGGTTATCGGCATCCGCATCCGCAACGTCTATTCAGTGACCGCCGGCATCGGCATGGCCTGCGCGGGAGCAGCGGGAGCGCTGGTTGCCCCAATGTTCGACACGCAGCCGTTTCTCGCGACCGATTTTACTCTCATCGCATTCATCATCGTGATCGTCGGTGGTTTGGGCAGCCTCACCGGCGCACTGCTCGGCGGTGTTATTATCGGGCTGTCCGAAGCGCTGGCGGCGCTGGTCTTTTCTCCCGCGCTGAAAACCGTGTTCTCGTACGCGCTGCTCACCATTGTGCTGATCTGGCGGCCCAACGGCCTGTTCGGAGAGCAGAGCCAATGAAACGAGCGTTATCGTGGTCGCCCTGGCCGGCATTCGTCTTCTTCCTTGCGGTTGCAGGAGTTGGACCGCTGTTGGATTCATTTTGGCTCAGTCTTCTGACGCTGGTGTTTTTCTACGCGCTCATGGGGCTGAGCTGGAATTTGATGATGAGTGCCGGCCTTCTGTCGCTTGGTCACGCCCTTTTCCTCGGGCTCGGCGCGTATACGACGGCGGTGCTGACCGCGTCGGGCGGCCTTAATCCGTGGCTGGCAATCCCCGCAGGCACAGTCATTTCGGCGCTTGCCGGCAGCATGATCGCCTGGGTGGGCGGCCGATTTTCGGTGCGGGGCGTTCAGTTCGCGGTGCTGACGATTGCTTTTGCAGAACTCGTGCGTGTCCTGTTCGACAATTGGGACTTCGTTGGCGGCACTGGCGGGCTTTTTCTCAAAGCAATCAATCCGGACACCAACCGTCCGCTGCTGACGCTCCGCGGCGGCGCTTTATTTTCTTATTTCGCGTTTCTCGCGATCACTGCGGCGGCGTATTTTCTGGTCCGGCACTTGATGGCCTCCCGGTGGGGCTTCCGCTGGCGCGCGATCAGCGAGGACGAGGATGCGGCGCGCGCGCTTGGCGTTCCGGCGCTGCGAAGCAAGGTGTTGGCGGTAGCGATCAGCGCCGGCCTCGCCGGTCTCGGAGGCGGTCTTTTCGGCTTGATGCAGGGCAGCCTGTTTCCCGACTCCACGATGCGACTCCAACTGTCCATCGAAGTCTTGATCGCGCCGATCGTCGGCGGCCTCGGCTCGCCGTTTGGCTCCGTCATGGGAGCCTTTTTTGTCGTGCCATTGATGGAATTCGCCAACGTACTGGGCCAGCGCACCGGCTATTACGGTGTTAACACATTGATTTACGGGATCGTCATTCTCGCTGTGATCGCTTTCCTGCCTGACGGTATTTGGCCGCGTGTTGTGCAGTTTGTCAGATCCGCGCGTCCCGCCTGATGCTGCAAGTTCGCGCTCTGACCAAGGCGTTCCGTGGCCTCACCGCCGTCAGGGATGTTTCGTTCGATGTTGCCGACAACGAAATCGTCGCTTTGATCGGCCCTAACGGTGCCGGCAAGACCACGTGCTTTAATATGATCTCTGGTGCGTTGAGGCCGACAGCGGGCACCGTGATGCTCGGCGATGAAATCGTTGTCGGGCTGCCGCCGGAACAGATCGCGATGAAAGGCCTGGTGCGGACTTTCCAGATCGTGCGGCCGATGCGCACGATGACGGTGCTGGAAAACGCGATGATAGGCGCCTTCGCGCGCACCGCCGACGTCAGTCAGGCTATGGACACAGCTTTTCGTTCGATTGCCCGGGTAGGCCTGCAGAACAAAGCGGCCGCTCTTGCCGGCAGTCTTACGCTCCCTGACCGCAAAATGCTCGAACTTGCGCGCGCGATCGCAGCGGGCCCGCGGCTTTTGCTGCTGGACGAGGTTATGGCCGGTTTGCGAGCAGCCGAAAGCGATCGGATCGTCGATATCATCCGCATGTTGAAAGCGGAGGGTATGACCGTTCTGCTGATCGAGCACATCATGCGTGTGGTCATGGCTTTGGCCGATCGTGTGGTCGTTCTGCATCATGGCGAGACGCTTGCCGAAGGAAAGCCTTCCGAGATTGGCGCCGATCCAAAGGTGATCGAGAGCTATCTGGGAAAGAGGGCGAAGCTCGCATGACCGATGCGCTGCTGGATGTCCGCGATCTCGAGGTAGGCTACGGAGAAGCACGCGCTCTCAACGGCATCAGCTTCGCTGTACCGAACAACAGCCTCACCGCGATCGTAGGCGCTAATGGCGCCGGCAAGACGACGTTGGTCCGCGCGGTCGCCGGCATGATCAAGCCCAAGCGCGGGCAAATTATGTTCGACGGAACCGATATCGTCGGCATGGATTCAAGTCAGACCTGCGAATTGGGAATTGGCCAGGTGGCCGAAGGGCGTCAGATATTTCCCAATCTGACCGTGGATGAGAACTTGCGACTTGGCGGCGCACTGCGGCGGGCTGCCAAGTCTTTTAATGTCAACCGGCAACGCGTGTTTGACATGTTTCCCCTGCTGGCCGAGCGCCGCGGACAGAAGGCGGGAACGTTGTCCGGCGGCGAGCAGCAGATGTTGGCGATCGGGCGCTGTCTGATGAGTAATCCGAGATTCATTATGTTTGATGAACCTTCGCTCGGACTGGCTCCTCTCATGGTCGAGACCATCTTCGCGGCCATTCTCGAACTCAAGAACTCGGGAGTAACGGTTTTGCTCATTGAGCAGAATGTCGCGGAATCCCTCGAGCTCGCTGAATTTGCCACAGTGCTGGAGAACGGCGAGGTCGCCTTGTCGGGTGCAGCCGCCGATGTCGCCGATGATGACCGAGTGCGGAAGGCCTATCTGGGATTATAGGCAGCCGAGCCGTCAAGCTCATGCGGTAGGCCCTATGTAGGCGGAAATCACCGTCGGGTCTCGTCGCACAGCTTCGGGTTCGCCATCGGCAATGACTCGGCCCGCATCGAGGACCGTGATCCATTCTGCCAGCGTCATGATGAAACGCATGTGATGTTCAACGAGCAAGATGGTAATTCCGACGCTTCGGATCTTGCGTATGACACCGATCAGGTCCTGGATTTCGGAGGGGTTCATCCCGCCGGCCGGCTCGTCGAGCAGAAGAAGCCGTGGTTGGCCTGCGAGCGCGCGGGCGATCTCGACACGACGTTGGTCAACCAAGGTCAGTTGATCCAAGACGCGGTTGGAGTGCTGTCCCAAGCCGACAAATTCAAGTGCGTCTTGCGCCTGCCGGCGTGCGGTGTCGCGGTCACTGGACGGCACGACAAAATCAATGAGGTCACTCCAGGTCCCTCCGTCCATCTGAGCATCGCTGCCAACCATCACGTTCTCGAGTACTGAGAGGCCCTTGAACAAGCGCACGTGTTGGAAATTTCGGGCGATACCCAAGGCATGAATGGCGTCCGGACGGCGCCCGGTGTAAAGCTGTCCGGCGAATGCCACATTGCCCGCGGTTGGCTCGGTGACTCCGCTGATAACGTTCAACAACGTGCTCTTGCCGGCTCCGTTAGGACCGATCAGCGCATGGATCCGACCCTCGGCCACGTCGCAGCTCACGTCATTGAGCGCAAGAAAACCACCGAACCGTTTCGACACGCCGTCGATTTGAAGAATCGCTGTCATTGCCGCGACCGGACGGCGGCAATCAATCCATCCGGACGCCAAACTGCCGCGGCAATCAGCAATGCGCCGAAGAACGTCATCCGCCAATCTTGGAGGAAGCGGAATATCTCGGGCGTCAACGTGGCCACCGCCGCGCCAGCAATTGGACCCAGCGGATTACCGATACCGCCGAGGACGACGAACAGAAACGTGTCGGCGGAACGCAAGAATCCGAATTGCGCCGAGTTCGATGAAAAGCGCGTAGTGTGCGTAGAAAGCGCCAGCTACCCCCGCTACGAACGCGCCTAAGGAGAACGCCGTCAATTTCACGCGGACGACATTGACGCCCATGGCCTGGGCGGCGACTTCATCGGCATGAACGGCGATCATGGCGCGCCCAATGCGCGCGTAACGAAGCCGCCATGCGACCAGGCTGGTCACGACGCAGGCTGATGCAACCCAGGCGAAATTTGTGTCGGGCGGCATGCCGCCGATGCCGCTGGCGCCGCCGGTGTAGCTAAAATTGAGAAAAAAGACGCGCACGATCTCGCCGAAGCCAAGCGTGAGGATGATCAGGTAGATGCCGCGAATTCTGATCGCGGGAATGCCGACGAGAATGCCGCTCAAGGCGGCAAGGAAACCACCAGCCGCGACTGCGATCGAGAACGGTACGCTGTCTTTTGTCAGCACCGCGCTCGCATAGGCGCCAATCGCCATGAAGCCGCCTTGGCCGAGCGAAATCAATCCGGCAGTCATCGGTATGTATAGGCTGAAGGCCATCAGCACGTTGATGCCGAAGAAAATTGCGACCGAGCCCCAATAGCCCTCGAACATGGCTTACCGCTCCGCCGACATACCCGTCGCGAAAAGGCCGCGCGGCCGCAGCAGCAGAATGATGATCATGAGGCCGAAGGAGACGGCGTCTCGGTACGAGGACGCAGCGTAGGCGACGCAAAGGACTTCGACGATCCCGAGCAGAAGACCGCCGACCATGGCGCCGTAGATACTCCCGAGGCCGCCGACCAGCATGATGGCCAGCCCTTTCACTGCCATGTTGATGCCCATGAACGGCGAGACCGCCGTGTAGGCCAATCCGACCAGCACCCCCGCAATGCCCGCGAGAGCCGAAGCGACCGCAAAGGTCAGCATGATGACCGCGTCGGTGTTGATGCCGAGAATACTGGCGATTTCGATATTCTCAGCGGCGGCTCGCATCGCCATTCCATAGCGTGTGCGCGATACAAACAGGTGGAGAACGATCATGGAGACGAGCGCGATCGCCATGATGAACAATTGCGTTTCGCTCACGAGAACAGGTCCAAGATGATAAACGTCGTTGCCGAGCCCGGCCGGAAATTCGCTCTGCTCCGCGCCGAAAATTTTCGTGAATACTTCTTGCAGGATCAGGCCGGCACCGATGCTTGTGACCATCGGCGCCAGAAAGCTTCCGCCCTTTCGGCGAATTGGCCGGAACACGATCAATTCAAGAACAATCCCCAAGATGGCGGTGCCAAGGATGGCGGCCGCAAGCGCCGCTATCGGTCCGACGTGAAGCGCAAGCATCACCTCCAAGCCGATATAGGCCCCGACCATGAACACTTCGCCGTGGGCAAGATGAATGAGCCGAAGCACGCCGAACACCAACGAATAGCCGATCGCGACCAACGCGTAGGTGCCACCGAGCATCAGCCCATTGGTGATCTGCTGCAGTAGCATAAATGCATCCCCGTCGCGCCGTTGCGACGGCGCGCCTTTGCTTAACCCCGGGCTTTAGCTTAACTCCACCATCCGCGCATCTTTGCAGCTTTTAGCCGTTGCGGCCAAGTAGCGCGAATTGACGAACAGCCTAGGCGAACCTAGTGGACGGAGGTCATTCTGCCGGCTTCGATCAACAAGATCGTCGGTTTGCGTATTGTTTCGCCGTCGGCGTTGATGGTGGTGGCGCCCGTCAATGGGGCTTCGGCGCCCTTCATTTGGGCCCAGCAATCACGGATCGCGGTGCGATCGGCCGTAAGGTCCTTTCCTGCAACGCCACGCTGCCGGATGCATTCCCGCGTCAGATAAAGCGTGTCGTACATCAGCGCAGCGACGTTGGACGGCTGCTTGTGATAGCGCTTTTCGAATTCCTGCGCCCACGCAGCAATGGTCGGATTTTGATCGCCGGCGAAAAAGTCAGTGACGCCCATAATCCCGTTGGCGTCCGCACCGGCAAGCTCGTTGAAGCGTGGATCCATGACCGCGATTCCGGCGACGATCGGCTGCGTCATTCCTTGACGACGCATTTCCCGCACCACATGCGCCGATTCGCTATACAGCCCCGTCAACACTATCCCGTCCGGCTGCAGGGCCTTTGCCTTGGTGACTTGGGCCGAGAAATCGATGTCGCCGGTTTGAAACGAAATCGTGTCGAGGACCGTGATGCCGAGCTTTTTCAGCGCGGCCGGAAACACCGCCGCGCCGTCGCTGTTCGACACGCCATCCTTGGTATCGACGAAAATGACCACGCTTTTGATAGGTTTAGGCTGTTTGGCGAGCCACGCGGCCAAAAGCGCGCGGTCGAGCTTGTCCGAAGTATTGGAATTGCGAAATGCCCAGGGCCTATTGGCAGCGGCAATTCCCGGCTTTGCCGCGGTCGGCGTGATGATCGGCGTCTGCATGCGGTTGGCGACCGGAAATGCGACTTCACTTTCTCCGCTCGACATTGGTCCGACGATCACCGCGACTTGATCGGAATCGATCAGCTTGCGCGTCAAGCTGATGGCTTCGGTGCCGCTCCATCGCGTGTCGTAGATGATCGGCACCAGCTTCCCCGCAGCGCCGCCGAGGTCGCTGTATTTTTCCAGAAACATGTCGACCGCGACGCGTTGCTCCTGGCCATATCTTGAGCCGGCGCCGGTTAGCGGGACCAGGATGCCAACGCGCACGTCGGCAGACGCGGCTTGCACACTCACTATCAGCGTGCCGATCAAAAGCAGTATTCGATACATGGCTTTACCTCCGATGATGGTTACCGTCGATCAGTCAAAGTCCCTTCCCGGATGAAGACCGCGAACTCGGTGAGTTGGGCGCGCACTGCCTCGCGCGCCGTCTTGTCGATCAATTGTCCCGCCTCGTCGAACTTGGCCGCCGCTGGACCGATCATCACCTCCGGCCGCGGCAGGACCCGCGCGTTCACAAATACCATGATCTGGCGCAAATGATGTTGCATGCGGACGCCGCCCATCGGTCCGCCAGACACCGACTGGATCAGCACCGGCTTGCGCGCGAATGGTTGGTCCGGGGTGCGCGATACCCAATCGATCAGATTTTTTAACCCGCCCGGCACCGAGTAATTGTACTCAGGCGAAGCGATCAAGAGACCGTCGGCCTCGCGTATCGACGCGGCTAGCGCATTTACGACTGCCGGAAAGCCGCTCAGCCGTTCCAAATCGCCGTCATAGATCGGAATGTCCGCGACCGACGGACCTTCCTTGAACACAAGGTCTCCGGGCGAAAGCGACGGCAACGCGCGCAACAAAGCGGCATTATAGGATTCCTTGCGCACGCTCCCGCACAGGGTCAAGATGTTCAACGAGAGATTAGCCGTCACGTTCGCCCTCCATTTTAATCGAGACCACAGCGTCGTCATGGCCGCACAAAGCGGCCGCCCGGGCCTGAAACGACTTCGCCGTCGCGCGCGATCATTTTGCCGCGCAAAAACACGCTCTCGATTTGCCCACTGATCGTGCGTCCTTTGAGTGTGGTGTAGTCCGCCTTGCTGCGTTGCTGACTGTCGGTGACTAAAGTGCGCTCCGCGCCGTTGACGATGATGAGGTCGGCATCGGAACCGACTTGCAGAGTGCCTTTTTTCGGAAAGAGGCCGAAGGACTTTGCCGGGTTTTCGGCGCATGATCTTGCAATATCTGGCATCGATAATTGCCCGTCGTCGACCAGAGCCAGCATCGACATGCACAAAGTCTGCAAGCCCGGCATACCGGGCGGCGTCCGCCAAACATCACTCCATCCGATTTCCTTATCTTCGCGCAGCACCGGCGAGTGATCGCTCACTACTATGTCGATTTCGCCGGATCTTACAGCTGAACGCAGCGAATTACGCTCGTTGCTGGTTCGGATCGGTGGGATGATGATGCCGTAAGGACCGAATTGGGCCGCGTCCTCCTCGGCGAACAGCAAATGGTGAGACATCACCTCCGACGATAGCGGTACCGAGTTGCGAAAACGCCGGACCAGATCGACGCTCTTTTGCGATGACAGCGACCGAAGATGAATACGGGTGCCCGTCTCGCAAGCGACGGTACAGGCCCGCGTGATGCCGAGCCCTTCCGACAATGTCGGGCGCGTCATTGCGAAGCTTTGCACCGGCGAAAGGGCTTCTTCCCTTTGCCGCGGATCGAGACGTTCTCTCTCCGCTTCACGCTGTTTTTGCAGCTCTGTGAGCTTCGCGACCAAGGATCCAGAATGGGGCGTGACGCCGACAACGCCGCCCACGTCTCGGACAAGCTTCATCAGCCGATCGAGTTCGTAATCGTCATGCGCAACGACGAAGGCCGGATTGCCGCCGTAAGCCAGAAATAGCTCAAAAGAAACCGGGCCGAGCGCGGCCATTTCCTTGATTTCGTGATATTCGGTCTTGGGCGATACCAGAACCTGGATTGCAAAATCTACAAACGATTCCTGCTCGCCAGTTCGCTTTTTTCTCTCAAAATAGGCTGCCGATACCGTCCGCGGATCGTCGGTCGGCATCAGCATGATGGTGGTAACTCCGCCGATTGCAGCGGCCGCAGTAGCGGAGCCAAAATCATCGAGTCTGTGGCGCAGCAGATAACCGGGTATGTGGACGTGGGCGTCAACGAGACCCGGAAGTATGAATTTGTCTGCTGCATCGATTTCGTCTCGAGCCGCTAACGCCTCGCCTCGGTCGGCAACTACTTTGATCACCCCGTCGGCAATAGCGATGTCGGCGCGGGCGAGCCGGTCCGAGCTGACGATGGTGCCGCCGCGGACGATGAGGTCAAACATGCGGCGACCGGTTAGCGTTTTTGCGCACCGCGGTTCCGGCGCCGGATCGAACGCAGCCGATGAGAAGTATTGGCGGTCTACGCCGCATCAGCCGCCTCAAGACCGCGCTTATACTTGTCAACCACCCAGGTATTGAGCTGCGTGATTGAGTTCTCGAGATACGACAGCCGTCCCGGTGGCATGTATCGCGAATGATACGCTTTCTGCAGCGCCGCCTGCGTCACCTGGTCCTGCATAATGATGATTTTCATATTTTCGAACTGCTCTCGCCGGATGCGGTCGAACTCGGGCACTTCGGTCGCGGCCTTGGAATATAGGTTTATGCGTCGCGAGTTCATGACGCCGGCCGATACCGGACTTAGAAATGTGACGGTAACAAATGACGGCTGAAGCACGGCTACCGCACACGGCATCATCGAAACAAACAGTACTCGCCCACGCTGCTCTTCGCTCAGCCCTTCAATATCCGGTAACCGCCGATGGCCGGACTCCTCGAACAGATCGCCGGTTGCCTTCGAAAAGCCGGTGCTGCGCATTACTTGGCCGTCGCCGATTTCGAAATCGCGGAACTGCGTAAGATCCGACGGTACGGCGTCGTGATAGCCTTTGTGAACGTAAGAAGTGTGATAAGGCTCAAGCGCGTTTTCGTGATGCAATTTCCAGTTCCACTTCAGGGATTCCTGAGGGAATACATGGCCCGGGATCAAATTCTCCAGCCCGTAACTCGCGAACTCGTCGTTAAGCTTTGCCAAGGTTTGGGCGAGTGGCGGGGGGCTTTCCTGAAAGTTGAGGAATATCAAGCCATGAAAGATCTCCGACTTGATTTCCGGAAGATGCATATTGTCGCGCAGCACGGCGATCGGAGTGGTTTCGCTCATCGAGGGCGCACCGAGAAGCCGACCATCGAGCCCATATACCCAATTGTGGTAGGGGCAAATAAGGCGGCTTCCATTCATGCATAGGCCCGGATGCGGATTTTCCCGGACCCCGCCGACGATCGGATGGCCGCGATGGCGGCAGATCGCCGACAGGACGCGCACGCTTCGCTTTTCGTCGCGAACGATCAGCACTGGTTCATTCAGCACCGTGAGCGGCAAATAGTCCCCGACGTTTGGCACCTCATTGATGTGCGCAACGCACAGCCACTCGCGGAAAAATATGGCGTGCTTTTCAAATGCCCAGAATTTCTCGCTTGTGTAGGTTTCCGGTGGCAGCATTTCGGCTTCCTTGACCGGAAGCACACTGAACGCGGACCGCTCGACAACTTTGCGGGCGAATTGGAAATCAATGTTTTCGGCAGCTATCCGCGGCACACGCTTTCTCCAATGTCCGGAACGGACCGACCTCCGCACTGCTAGTAGGATCTCGTGAGGCGATCGGAAGAAGTTTTGCACCGCTTGGCCGCTAAACGTAGCGCCAAACGGTCAATGCCGGGCATGGAGAGACCCTATGACCTTGTCGGGACGGGAAACCCCGGTTAATCCAGGCCATGAAGATTGGTCCGATTTTTGCCTTTAACGCCTTGAAGCACAAGACGATTATTGCGATCTTGCCGGTGGAGGCAGGCTGCCATGGGCAAATCCGACGTGATCGCCGAACCGAGCGTCAGTTTCGCACGCAACGTCGACTGGAACCTGTTCAAGGTATTCCACGAAATCGCCCGGCGTGGCGGTATCGGCGCCGCGGCGAGAGCGTTGAACAGGAAGCAGCCCAGCATTACCGCCGCGCTACAGCGGCTCGAAGACCAGGTTGGAGCGACGTTATGCACCAGAACGCCGCGCGGCATCGAGTTGACGGTCCACGGGCATCAGCTTCTGGCCGCTTGCGAAAGCCTGCAAGCATCAGTTCGAAATATTCCGCGAGCGATTTCAGCGGCCTGCGGAGAGGTTTCAGGCACGGTTACGCTTCGCGTCCTGTCTAATTTGTACAATCTCAACACGCTGTCCGGCATTTTTGACGATTTTCACACCCGCTATCCTCGTATCGAGGTTAGGCTGGATGTAGCGCCGTGGCGGGAAGTCTTGAACTCTCTGAAGCGGGGTGAGATCGAGCTGGCCATCGGATTCGAAGATGAGCTTGACGACCGCTATTTGTACATTCCGATTACCAGACAGGCCCAGCAGATTTATTGTGGACCGAAACATCGGTTTTTTGGACAGTTGTCGGTCTCCCCGGTTCAGATGGAAGCCGAGCCGTTCGTTGTTACCCGCGACGAGCCGCTTCCCTACATCCGCTATCGCGATCGCCATGGTCTTGGCCGGCGGATCGGCGGCTTTGCCGACAGCTTGAACGAACGCATGTGGTTGATCCAGCTCGGCATGGGCATCGGCTTTCTGCCCAAGCCAATCGTAGACAGTTCCAATTTCGCGTCTGTGCTGTGGCCGTTGCTGGCGGACGAGGAAGCGCCGGTCTGCAGCGTTTATCTTATGGCGAATGCGCGCGCGGCCCGTAGTGCACCGGCGCAATTATTGCTGGATACTGCCCAGGCCCATTTGCAAGCACGCAGCCAATAATTTTCGCTGTCACCGCGCTCGTGAGACAATTTGCGATACTCGGTACGAGCATCAAATTTCATTGTCATCGAGAATGGGGAAAACCGCCAGTGGATCTGGAATTACAGGGAAGATTAGCAATCGTCACCGGCGGCAGCCGTGGCATCGGCAAGGCTATCGCGCGAGAGTTGGCCAAAGAGGGGGCCACGGTAGCTATTGTCGCGCGCGACCTCAGCACCGCCAAAACCGCGGCGTCTGAAATCGCGGCGGAAACAGGACAATCGCTTTACGCCTACCGCGCCGACACAGGCAAAGATGATGATGTACGTGCGGCGGTGTCGCAGATCGTCGCGGAGCATGAGCGGATCGACATCTTGGTGAACTGTGCAGCCCAACCTGCCGGTCAGCAGGCGGCGCCGAAGCTTGCGAATATCACCGACGCGATGTTCTGGGCCGATGTCAACGTCAAGGTCCTCGGCTACTTGCGCTTTGCGCGAGAGGTCGCGCCGGTGATGCAGCGTCAGCACTATGGTCGCATTATCAATATCTCCGGACTTGCTGCACGCCAGACCGGATCGATTATCGGGTCGATCCGCAACGTCAGCGTGGCGGCTTTAACAAAGAACTTGGCAGATGAACTCGGGCCTCACGGCATCAACGTAAGTTGCGTCCATCCCGGTTTGACCAGAACCGAGAAAACGCCGGATGCGCTTCTTTTTCGGGCGTCGGCGGCGGGATTGTCGGTTGAGGCGGTCGAGAAACGCCTGGTGGAAGATACTTCCATTCGACATTTTGTAACAGCCGAAGAAGTTGCTTATGTCGTGGCTTTTCTCGCATCGCCAAAATCGATAGCCTTCTCGGGCGATGCGATTGCAGTCGGCGGAGGTAAAGTCGGCGCGATCTATTATTGATCTGCGATAGTCCACCTCGGCCGAAGCCTTAATTCCGTCGCAGCCGAATTTGTCTGCCGATCCGGCTGCGCTCGCTAGAAGCCGTTCGCTAATTCGCCGAAATACGCTTCGCGAACTTTTTCGTTCGAAAGCAGGTCCTCTCCCGTCAGTACGATCCTGCCCGTTTCGAGCACGTAGGCTCTATTTGCCAGCTTCAGCGCAGCATTGGCGTTTTGCTCGACCAGAAGAACTGTTACGCCGTCTTTTGCCAATTCGGCGATGGTCCCGAAGATCTCTCCGGCGATGATGGGCGCGAGGCCCAGGGATGGTTCGTCAAGGAGCAACAGCTTCGGCTCGGCCATGAGTGCGCGGCCAACGACCAGCATCTGCTGCTGGCCGCCCGATAGATTTCCGGCAAGATGAGGCAGTCTTTCCGCAAGAACGGGGAAGCGTGTCAGGACCGCTTGGAGCTTGTCGTCAAATCCGGATCGATCGCGCCTGCCAAACGCACCAAGGATCAAGTTCTCACGAACCGAGAGTTCGCGAAGAACGCCGCGGCCTTCCGGTACGTATGCAATTCCCATCTGGGCAATGCTGTGCGTGCGCAACGAGTCAAGCGGCTGACCGTCGTACGCGATCGTGCCGGCGTGTAGGGGTACCAGCCGCATGATGGCACGCATCAGCGTGCTTTTTCCGGCGCCGTTAGCACCAATAAGGGCAATAATTTCGCCGGGTTCTACTCGCAGAGATATATCGCTTAGGGCTTGGCTTTTGCCGTAACGAACGGAAACTCCGTCAAGTCGCAACAGACTCATGAGGCGCTGCCTGAATAGTCCGAAACCGCGGCACATTCCTGCGATTTTCAGTAAGACGTTCGGACAGTCGCAGCAAGGGCGACGCGTCGTGGCGCAACTCGGAGCGTCTAAACCAATGTCCGTTCCCGAGCTTCACGCCCGACATACGGCAGAAAGGCCTCCATTGACCCACCCTATGATGGCCATCGGTTTGACGGCGCTATAGGCGATGGAAAGGGCATGGTAGAACATGCCGTTGGCGGCTGTTCCGGTGCACGGAACTGGCCGCATTTATAAGTCGAGGTATCTATGGGATCACAGGCTGCAACGTCCGATCGGCTTGATACTCGACCCTTGCTCGCGGATTTCGGAGTGGAAATCGTCGGCATTGACGTCAAGTCGGCCGATCGTCGAACCTTGAGTGAGGTCGCGACCACACTTGCGCACCACGGTGCCATTGTGTTGCGAGGGCAGCGCCTGAGCCCACAAGACCAGATCAACTTCACGAGTTTGTTCGGCGAGCCAGCGGGCAATCCACAACTGGAATATACCGTTCCGAACCACCCCAAGGTGTTCGTCATTTCGAACAAGGTGGTGGACGGCAAGGTCATTGGCGATCCGGAAGCCGGCACCGCTTGGCACACTGATCTAAACTATGAGCGCCGGCCCGCCGCTTACACGTGCCTGCATGCCCTCGAAATTCCGGATGAGGGCTCGGACACACTCATCGCTGATACCTGTGCGGCCTGGAACGCCCTGCCGCAGGAGCGTCAACAGCAGATCGACGGATTAGTGGTGCATCACAGTTACGCCAACCTCGCGGTCCGATCGAACCGGAGCTTGACGGAGGAGGAGCGGAGCAACTACCCCGATGTTTTTCATCCGCTGGTTCGCAGGCATCCGGCCGACGGCCGCAAAGCGCTGTGGGGACTTTCCACGACCACTCCGAACGGCATCGTGGATATGCCAAATCCCGGTGGCAAGGACTTGATCCGGGAGCTGATGGAGTTCGCCACTCAGGATCAGTTCGTCTACCGGCATCAATGGCAGGTGGGCGATATCCTGGTGTGGGATAACCGTTGCACACTGCATCGCGGCACTCCGTTCGATAAAAGCAAATACATTCGCCTTGTGCATCGCACCTGGGTGCGAGGTGAAGCGCCGGTCTAACCGGACGATTGTGCACAGGGGCGGGCACTCGACAGGTCGACGGTCTCTCCAGCCCTCTGCGACGTAGCTTGAGTTGCAAATCGAGGATCAGCGGATGCCCGCGTCCGGTAATACTCTCCAGCTTGCTACCCGACCGCTAATGCCGGCTTTCGGTGTTGAGATTCTCGATGTCGACGTTGCCTCGGCCGATCGGGAGACCCTCTGCGAGATTGCAACGCTGCTATTTCGGCACGGCGCCATTCTGCTGCGCGGCCAAGCTCTCGATCAAGCAGCGCAGCTTGGGTTCACAAACGTTTTCGGCATCCCGGCTGGAAACGATTATCCAGAGTGGTGCGACCCGGACTATCCGGAGATCTATGTGATCTCGAACAAGGTCGTAAACGGCCGCAGGATCGGCGATCCCGCCGCCGGTCTGAATTGGCACACCGACATGAACTTTCATCGCAATCCAGCTCTCTGCACGATGCTCCACGCTCTCGAAGTGCCTAGCGAAGGTTCCGACACTCTGCTGGCCGACGTTTGCGCGGCCTGGAACGCGCTGCCCGCTGATCGGCAACGTCAACTCGACGGCGTGAAGGTTCAGCACAGCTTCAGCAAGCTGATGGCCAAGCGCGGACGGGCAGTCGGCAAAGAACAACTGGAGGCGCTCCCTGACGTGATCCACCCGCTCGTTCGCCGCCACGCGCACGACGGGCGCAAATCGCTCTGGGTCAGTTCCAGCCTGGTGATCCGCGGCATAATCGGCATGCCGGAAGCTGAGGCGATCGACTTGATCGATGAACTGATCGCGTTCGCCACCCAGGATCAGTTCGTCTATCGGCACAAATGGCGGCGGGGTGACGTTCTGGTCTGGGACAACCGGTGTACTCTTCATCGGGGCACACCGTTTGATATGGAGAATGACGTCCGGCACGTCCATCGCACCTGGGTTCGTGGCGAGGCTCCACAATGAAGGACGAGGGATCGCCGCTTCGACCACCGCGCCTCGATAACGAATGAGCAATGTATTGCCGCCGAAATCTCCCGCGGTTCTCCGCAACGGAGCACTAACGCGCGCCCGCAGAAGCTGCTTCTCGATGCCCTTTCGCGGGCGAGTCAAATGATCAAGCTGCTCACCTTGTTGGCGCGAAAGAGCGACCTCTCTCACGCTGATTTTGTTCGAGGCTGGGCTGACGAGATCCGGCCTTTGGTCACAGCTTCGGAACTATGCGGGCGCTACGTGCAGTACCGTTTGCATCCGGATCGGGTTTGGCCGGCGGGCACCCCGCAGCTCGATCTCAAGCTCGATGGCATCGAGGAGATCTGGCTTCAGGGCTCGGGTGAACAGGCGGGTGAACTTTCGGCGCGCATCAGGACGCCAGCCTATCTCGAACGCCTTCGGAACCTTGTCGGCGGCATGACGACTTTCGTGTTCGACGAGCAGCGAATCACCGACTTGCTGCCCGACGATGCTAGCGGCGACGGCATGCTTAAACGATTGGTTCCACTGGTCAGGAAACAAGGATGGAGTCACGAACAATTCATCCAGCATTGGGTCAATGTCCACGCCCTGCTGCTTAAGCAGGTTCGTCCCGCCCCACGACGCTACTGTCAACTGTATGTCAACGCCGAGGTTTCGCCGCCCCCCGGCGTCGCGTTGCTGGACGTGCATATCGACGGCTTCTCGGAATTGTGGTTCATCGATGAGGCCGAGATGAATGCTGGCGGCTCGACTCCGGAGGGTGAAGCGCTCGCGGCGGACAATCACATCTACCTCGAACGATCGAAGCGCTTCTTCTTCGACGAGGTCGAGTATCGCCCCGGGCCGAAATGACGTGGTTCCGGCGGATCACTTCGATCTGAGTTACTCTGCTCTGATCTCGTTTGACCGCTCTAAACTCGGCAAAGTCTTCGAACAACTCGACGCATGGAAGCCCTGAAGCGTTATTGTCCGTGAGCATTGACCGGTGAGCGCCAATAAATACTTTATGTACTGCTGTGTTTGTCCCAGCAATCTACTTAGGCTTCGAAAGGGCTAACAGCGGACATGCCGACCCATCGCCTTCGGGTTGCCATCGTTGGAGGAGGAATTGGCGGCTTGTTCGCTGCGAATGCGCTCGTTCGACGCGGGGCCGAGGTCACGGTATTGGAACAGGCGGCGGCGCTGGGCGAGGTCGGTGCCGGCGTCTTCATATATCCGAATAGTCTGCGCCAGCTGGAGCGAATGGGTCTTAGCGAACCGTTGGCGGAGGTGGGCGCGAAGGTTGGCGACGGCTCGGAATACTACCGGATGGACGGAACGATTGTCGGTAAAATCCTCACAACCGACTCCAGCGGCTGGAACGGCCTCTATGGCATGCATCGGGCCGATTTGCTGCGTGTGCTCGCGGATGCCATTCCGCAAGCCGCGATACGCGCCGGTCACCGCTGTATCGCATTCGAACAAGATACTTTTGCCGCGCGGCTAAGATTTGCGAACGGCGCGACCCTTGACACCGATGTGGTCATAGCCGCCGACGGCATCCAATCGACCCTGCAGAAATACGTCATCGAGCCCTCGGTGCCGGAATATTCCGGCTCACGCGCCTATCGGGGCTTGATTGCTAGCGACAAGCTGGCGTGGTGGCGAAAGGAGGCTCATCAGGTCTGGATGGGAGACGGCAAACATTTCATGGTGTTTCCGGTTCGCAGCGGCCGGCTTCTCAACTATGTCGGCTTCGTCCCGACCGCGGACGAGACGATCGAGTCATGGTCCGCGATTGGCGATCGTGACGAGCTTGCGGCGTCGTTCGCAGGATGGGATCCGCGCGTGATCGGGCTGCTGGAGGAGGTGGAGAGCTGCTTCTGGTGGGGGCTGTACGATCGTAAACCGCTCGCTTCGTGGACCAAGGGGCGGCTTGCGCTCCTGGGAGACGCTGCCCATGCGATGCTGCCGCATGTCGGGCAGGGGGCCAATCAGGCGGTCGAAGACGGCGTTGCTCTTGCGGTTTTCCTTGAGGGACGGACTTCCGCCGAGGCGGCCGATGCGTTGCGGCAGTACGAAGCTTTCCGTCGTGAGCGCACCGGCATCGTGCAGGGCGAAGCGCGGCAAAACGGTCTTCGATTCGATTCGAGGTACCAAAACCTCGAACAGCGCGATCGGGAAATCGCAAATGCTGCCGTATTCCGCAAATGGCTTTACGACTATGACGTCGAGCAAGCCGCCATGACTTACCTGGCGGAAAGCCGAGCATCCCTGCACGCCTGATCGGGACGCCAAGTTTGGCCGGCGCGGACCATGCCACACCGCCGGTCCGGCAGCCGCTCAGTTCCAGATGCGTCGGCTGGCGATACGCGCACCTTCAACCAATGCCGCAAGCTTCGCCCAGACGATTGACGGATGCATCTCATGCGATGCGGCGAATGACGCAAAGCCGCAGTCCGCTCCCGCGATCACGTTTTCCGCGCCGACTACATTCGCGAAGCGGACCAGCCGCTCGGCGACCAGTTCGGGATGCTCGACGAGGACGGTGGTGTGAGAGATCACTCCGGGAATCAGGATTTTACCGGGAGGCAGCTTGACCTGTTCCCATATCGCCCACTCGTGTTCGTGGCGGGGATTGGCGAATTCGAATGAGTAGGCGCCGGCGCGCACGCGCAGCATGATGTCAACAAAGTCCTTTAGCTCCATGTCGGTCGCGCGCGGTCCCATATTGATGCTGTAACAGGTGTGGAAACGCACCTTGTCCGGCGGAAGATTGCGCAGCGCATGGTTCAGCACGTCTACCCTGACATTCGCCCAATTGCGGGTCTGCTGGACGCTGTCGGTCGTCATGGTGTAGCGGGTCGCCAAAGCCGGATCGTCGACCTGGAGCAGAAATCCGGCCGCAACGATCGCTTCGTACTCTTCGCGCATCGCCTCCGCGATCGCCTCGAGATATTCCTCGCTGGTCTTGTAGTATTCATTGCGCTGCCAACGTTCGACGTTGGCGGGTGAGATCGATGGCACGAAAGCCTCGACAATGCCGGCACGATCGGCCGCGGCTTTGAACACCTTCAGTTGCTCTTCTAACAGCGTCCGGCCCGAATAGCGCAGACGGTCGACGCAGATCATCTGGCGCGCCCGGCCCGGAGCGCCGCTCGCGTGAGCCTCGACCTCCGCATAGAATTCCGGAAACGCTTGGCCTTCGCGGGTATTTTTCCAAAGATTGCCGCGCGGCTCGCCCGGGATAATGCCGCTCAGGCGCTCATGAACGTAGGTGACAAAGCTGAGCTTGCCCTGCTCACCGTCGTTGATGACATCGATGCCAAGGCTCGCCTGTTTGGCCACGACTTCATCGACAGCACGGATTATGCGCGCAGAAAACGCAGCCGCGTCAACCTCGCGTCCTTCTTCTCGATCGATCAGCATTGCCAACAGATCATCCGGCCTCGGTAAACTGCCAACGTGCGTGGTCAGAAATCTATTGGCGCTGTGTTGCACTCATCGCTCCCTTATACTGACTCCTTCGGAGATTTTTTCGACGGTGTCCGGTCGAACTCAGGGGTCATCGTTCCCCCGCGTCTTCGAAAAGTCTGACAGAGCTGTTGGCATTGACGGCGGTTGTCCCGGGGAAAGCCGATTAGCGAAGACCGTAACTGTTCGTTACGGCTTCTGTCACGAAGCCGCATCGGAATCATAGCCGCTGCGCCGCGTCCAATTTTCCCAGATGCGGTCGGATGAGAGCGGCGACGCCGACATCTCGGCTGTCGCGGTCATTTCGCCTGCCGAGAGAAAGGTAACGTCGCCCAGGCGCATCGCCTCAGTCTGCAGACGTGCATTGACCATGAGATAGACGGCGATGCGCACTGCGTCACGAACGGTTCTGCCGGTCACGGTGCAGCCGTGGCCGCGCATAAGTACGGCTGCATTGTTGCCTAGCGCTTTCGCGAGGCTTCGGCCCTGCTGCATATTGCGCACCAGCATATCGGTGTCGCCAAAATCGTCGTGGATGTCCCAGACCGGGACGTGATGGCCCATTCCGCCTGCGGTATGAATAATCTGTCGCATCGGCACTTTGGTCACTGAATAGGGTATCACTTCGTGGGCGTGGTTATGCACCACCGACCCCACATCCGGCCGCACTTGGAAGATGGCGCCGTGAATGGGCCGCTCGCCGTACATCACGCGTCCGCGCTGATCGATGGGATTGCACTCGAGATCAAACTCCATGATGTCGTCGAACGTCACGAGCTGGGGACTGCGGGACCTGGACATAAAAAAGCGATCGGGACGCTCAGGATGACGCGCGCTGACATGCCCAAATCCGTCGACGACGCCTTCGTGCGCCAGAATCCGGTTCGCGATCACGAGATCTTCGAGAAACGCAGGTAAGTCGGCCATTACTGTCTCCGGTAACATTCGCCAATGCCCTTAGGTGATATTTTGCGTGCAGTCGAGGCTGCTGACAAATGTGCGGCGCGAACCGAGCTCCGTCGCCGTCCGGCCGTCAGGTCGCTTTCATGGCGAGGTAGATACCGCGTTCGAACTGGCGATAGACCCGCAACGCGCGGACATCCGCAAACGGCAGCACCTGAGTCATGAACACGGCGGAGATGCGCTTTGCGGGGTCAATCCAATAGTAAGTGTTGAACAGGCCGCCCCATGTAAGGCTGTCGGCACTGCGGCCGCTTGGGACCGCTTCCATGTTGATCAGGTGCCCAAGTCCCCATTTGCGGGTGATGTTGGGAAACAAGTCGACGTCGTTGGAAAGCGCCGGCTGGGTCGTCCTCAGGACGCCAACATCGATATCCCCGATCTGATTCTTGCCCATGAGCGAGACGGTTTCGGGACGAAGTATGCGCACGCCATCAAGCGAACCGCCGTGCATCAGAGCGCGTATGAACGTCAAATAATCCGGCGCCGTCGAGTAAATGCCGCCGCCGCCGTGGAAGGTTTGCTGCGGCGTCTGCTTTTCCACCGGCTGCACCAAAAGCGAGCCGTCGGGTTCACGCCGGTGCACACTTGCCTCCCGCAAGCGCTGCGGCGCGGAAATGACAAACGCGGTATCGTTCATGCCGAGCGGACCGAAAATGTACTGGTGAAAATAGACTTTGAGCGGCATGCCACTGATTAGTTCGACGATGCGGCCGACCCAGTCGATATTGGGGCCATACTGCCACCGCTCCCCGGGGTCGAACATCAGCGGCGTGCGCGGCGCGCTGCCTCGGCTGGCGGACGGCAGCAGTTCAATCGCTTTCACATAGCGAGCCGCCTTTGCATCCCAAAGCCGGTAGGTGAAGCCGGCGGTGTGGGTCAGGAGTTGCCGCAGCGAAATCGGTCGCTTGGCGGGACGCAACTTAGGCAGTCCCGCGGAAGTAAAACCCTCAAGAACTTGAGGTGCGCCGAGCGCCGGCTCGATGTCTGGCACGGGCGCATCGAGCGATAGCTTGTTCTGCTCGACGAGTTGAAGCGCTGCGACGGTCGTAATCGGCTTAACCATCGAAGCGATGCGAAATACGGTATCCCGTGTCATCGGTTCCCCGCCGGCAAGCCGGCGCCAGCCGAATGCGCCCTCATAAACAATGCCGCCGTCGCCTGCGACCAAAGCCACGATGCCCGGCATTTCGCCGGTGCTTACGGCTGTGCGCAGAAGCGCGTCGATTTGGGAGAACGCTTTGCTGGCGTTTGCCGTTTGCTGCTCACCGCGCGCGAGGTTGGTCGCGATCATGCCGAAGCAGCCGGCCGCCGCGACCTTCGCGGTCGTCGCGAAAACTTCCCGGCGGGTAGGTTTATGCATCAGCCTCTCCCGGACTGCGGCGATCTTCGGATCGGCAGCTCCGCGTGCGGCGCTCAAATAGATCAGCTTACCGCGGCGAAGCTGTCACGGCATATAAGCGCCGCCATTCACCCAAAGCGTCTGGCCGGTCATATAAGTGCTCTGTGGGCCGAGCAGAAACATGATCGGACCGACAATGTCTTCAACCATGGCTATGCGACGTAGTGGTATCGCCGCGCTGTAAGCGGCGATGTCGAGAGACGAAGAATTGCGTTCTTCCGAGCGTCCGGTACCGCCGCGCAGGAATGCCGTGTCGACTGCTCCTGGCGCAACGGCGTTGGCGCGCACGCGCGGTGCGTGTTCGAGCGCCAGCGTCTTGGTTAGCGCGATGATCGCTGCCTTCGAGGCAGCGTAGGGTCCATAGTTAGGCCGGATGAAGCCGCCGAGGCCGGAAGCCAGGTTGACCAGGCTCGGCGCCTCGCCTTTTTCCAGAAGCGTCATGGCAGCCTTGCAGCACAGAAAGGCGGTGCGCACGTTGCCTTCGATCGTCAAGTCGAATTCATCGCCCGGCGTCTGTGCCAGCGGCTGCAATGCGATCAGGAAGCCTGCGGCGTTTACAAACCCGTCGAGCGCGGCCCATCGCTCCGCGACTTTTGCGAAAGCGTTTGTTACCGAGGCCTCGTCGCTGCCATCGATCTCGACCGCAACCACACCGGCCGGCGGCGGATGGCGGGTCAACGACGTTTTGAGGTCAAGCACCACCACATCGTCACCGTTCGCCAAGCACGCGCTGACGATGCCGCGGCCGATGCCACCGCAACCTCCGAGGACACAGATACGACGCTCAGTCATCGTGGGCGGTCCTTACGGACACGGGTCGGCCGGCCATGAGTTCGAAAAGGTTCCATTTCAAATCCTTGATTTCAATCACATAGCCTGGGAGCTTGGCATCGCGCTGCGCGTCGAAGCAGGTATTATCGCCGGTCACGCCGCTAAAGCGGACACTCTTGAGCGCATCACGGATTGCGGTCCGCTCTTGCGTGAGCTTGGCAGGATCGCCGGTTACTCCGATTTGCTCCATCACTTGCTTGAGCAGATAGACAATGTCGTAAGCGTTCGCGTCAGTGTGGTGGGGGATTTTTTTTGAAGTCAGCCCGCGCTTGGCATTTTCCTCGGCGTATTTTTTGGTAAAAGCCCGGGTGGCGTCAGTCCGGTCCCACCAAAAGCCGGCAACAATCAAAAGCCCGTCGGCGTCGCGGCCAAACAGGTCGATCGAATTGGGATCGGCAAAGATCTGGGAGCCGATGACGCGGCCCTGAAAGCCCTGGCGGCGGAGCTCCTTGATCACTTTACCGGCGCTGTCCGGGGTTGCTGCCATCGCGATGACGTCCGGCTTGCGCTCCAACGCCTGAGACACCTGCGGTGCCACGTCAAAGCTGTTATATTGGAACGCGATCGGATTGCCGAACGAGATGCCGTTTGCCTTGAGGATCGCGGGATAGAAACGCGTGCCGGAGATATTGGAGACTCGTTCGTCCGAAACGTACATGATTTCTGCTTTGTCGACCTTGATGGACTTTCTCTTCAAGGTGTTGAGCAGGCGCGTGAACTGCTTGCCCTCGTCGCTGACGAACCGCCAGGCGTAGCTGTAATTTGCGGTGAGGCCCGGCTGCGAGGAGGAATTGGAAATCTGAACAATTCCCAGCCGCTCGCCGACCGGAAACGCAACCGCAGCTTCGCCCGACGAAAACGGTCCGACGATGGCAAGCGCCTTGTCGTCCTCGGCAAATTTCTGGGTGCCTGTCGCCGCCTGTTTCGGATCACTGCCAGTGTCGTAGGTCAGGAGCTTGATCTTTTTGCCCGCTATGCCGCCCTTGGCGTTAATCTCGTCGACCGCGATATTGACCGAAGTTTCGGTTGCCTCGCCGACGTTCTTGAGGACACCGGACTTTACCATGTTCAGACCGATCACGATCTCCTGCGCTCGCGCGGGCAGCGTTCCGATAACGCACAACGCCGTCGCGGCCGTCATCAGCATGGTCTGTAGCTTCATCATCATCGATCTCCTCGTAGAATGAAGAATACTGAGTGATTTAAGCATGTCCTAGATAGGCCTGAGCGAGCTGCTCGTTGTGGCGGAGCGTTTCGACGGGCCCCTGCATGACGACACGCCCAAGTTCCATGACGAGCCCGCGCGATGCGACCTCGAGCGCCATATGCGTATTTTGCTCGACGAGCAGTATGGCGAGGCCGTCGCGGCGGAGGCTGACAATGAGTTCGAACAGCCGCTCAACCAGGAGGGGCGACAATCCCAACGAGGGTTCATCGAGCATCATCAACTTCGGCTTGGCTAACAATGCCCGACTGATCGCGAGCATCTGCTGCTCGCCGCCGGAGAGCACCGAAGCCGGCATTTTTCGTCGCGCCGCCAAATTTGGAAAGCGATCGTAGATCGCGTCCACATCGTGAGGTACGGCCGCATCCTTGCGGCAATAAGTTCCCATCTGCAAGTTTTCATGGACCGACAGGCCAAGCACAATTTGCCGACCCTCGGGTACCAGTGCGAGGTGTCGTCGGAGGCGCTGCGGCGGGGATAGGCCCGTAATATCTTCACCGTCGAAACGGATATGTCCTTCCGCCGCTGGAACTAGCCCTTGCAGCGCGCGAAGGAGTGAAGTCTTGCCGGCGCCGTTGGCTCCCAGCACCGTCACCAATTCGTCGCTGTCGACTGTCAGCGAGACGCCTTTGACTGCATGCGTGCGGCCGTAGCGGACGTCAAGATTGTCAACTTCAAGGAGCAAAGTGCGTTCCCTTGACTGCAACCCGTTGGCTGCCGAGATAGGCAGCACGCACCTCTTCATCGTCCTGGACGCCGCGTGTCGGTCCTTCGTAGATGAGCCGACCGAAATTGAGCACGACCGTCCGCTCGCACAGATCGTGCACGAAGGACATGTCGTGCTCGACAACGAGCAAAGTCAGCCCCTCGCGCGCGATCGATTTTAGAAAAGCGGACAATTCCGCGGTCTCGCGCGGATTAAGTCCGGCGGCCGGCTCGTCGAGCATCAGTAGTCGCGGCCGGCTCATCAACGCGCGAACGACTTCGATGCGCTTGCGAACGCCGTAAGACAGGGTCGATACGTCCGAGTCGGGATCGACCTCGATGCCGGCGTCGCGCAGGCTCGCCTCGGCAAGCTGGCGCCATTGGCGGTTGCGTCGCCATGCCAGAGGACCGAACAGTTGGCTGAAGCCGTCGGCCAGTACATGTTGGCCGAGCATCACGTTTTCGACGACCGAGAGGTGCGGCATCAGGCGGATATTCTGAAACGAGCGGGCAAGGCCGGCGCGCACGCGCAATCGCGGGGGCATGTCTTCGATCGCTGCACCCTCAAGCACAATGCTGCCGGTGTCGATCGGATAGACACCGGAAATGAGATTAAACAACGAGGTCTTGCCGGCGCCGTTCGGGCCGATCAGCGCCATGCGCGCGCCTGCCGAGATTTCGAAGCTGACGTTCTCGACTACGGTGAGACCGCCGAAGCTTTTTGTTATGCCGTTGAGCGCTAATGCCGGTCTAGCGGCCATGCAACGCCCCCACCGCAATACGACGCAGTGCCCAGCGGCGTGGCGACAATTGGTCGATCATCGCCCGCGTCACAATACCCTGCGGACGCAACATCATCAGCAGCACGATTGCAGCGCCGAATACGACATAGCGCCACGACCCGCCGATACGCATGAATTCCGGTAACAGTGTGAAGACCAGAGTGCCGATCAGTGGTCCCCAGGCGGTTTGGACGCCGCCGATGAGCACAAACAGCAGAACGTAAATTGAGAGCAACGAATTGAAATACTGCGCTTCGACGAAGCTGAAATTAAGCGCGTAGAGCGCGCCCGACAGTCCGGCGAACGCGCCACCGATGGTGAACGCCGCGACCTGGACGGCGCGCACGTTAACGCCCATGAGGACTGTAGCTGCCTCATCGTCGTTGATCGAGCGCATGGCAAGCCCGAACCGGGTTGCCATAAGATAAAACGCGAGCAAGGTCACCGCGAGTGCAGAGCCGATGAGGACCGAGATCTCCACGTGCGCCGGCACAACCATGCCTATCGCACCGCCGAAGAACTGCGTGCGCAATAGGAAGCCCGCGACGGCCTCACCAAAAGCGAAGGTCGCGAGCACCATGTAGACTCCGCGCGTGCGCAAGACCGGGAACGAGATCAGGAATCCGACCAGTCCGGTGATCAGCATTGCGCCTGGTATCGTCAGCCATACCGGCAGCATGGCGACGCTTGATAGCCAGCCTGCACTGTACGCACCGATGGCTTGGAAGCCCGCGCCGCCAAGATTGATTTGTCCGGCGGCCGCCGGAACGAAAATCCCGTAGGCAAAGATCAAATTGATACACAGGATCGCGAGGATACCGGATACGTATCCGCTCATTGCCATCGCGCCCCATCTGCATGTCGGACGACCGTGGAGCGCAGCATCACATCTTTCCCCGTCCAGCCGAGGCGCTTCCGAATAACCCGCGCGGTCGGATGATAATAATGGCGAGCAACAGTCCCCAGACCACCATCTGCACGGAATCGCCGCCGAAGAGGTAGATTGAGAGCGTTTCGATCAGTCCGACGATCAGGCCGCCGGCGATCGCTCCCCAAATCGAGCCAATGCCTCCGACCACCATGGCGGCGATCGCCTTGGTGCCGACGTTGTCGCCCATGAACGGTGAAACGCTGCCATAATTGACCGTGAAAAGGGCTCCGGCGACTCCAGCCAGCAGGCCGGTGAGGATAAAAACGACCGGCACGACCTTGTCGACTTCGACGCCGAGCAGAGAGGCGGTGTCTGGGTTCTCGGCGATCGTCCGCAAGGCGCGGCCGGTCCTGGTGTTTTTTAAGATGAAGCTCAGAGCGGCGACGACTGCGATGGCGAGCGCGCAACTCACAAGCTGCGGCACGCCGATAACGAGGCCGGCGATGTGAATGTCGGCCTTGAACGGAACGGCAAAACGCTGCGATTCCGAGCCAAGAAAAATTAATACCAAGTGTTCAAAGATGAGCAGAAAGCCCAAGGAAGAAACGAGAGGAATGGCGTGCTCGGTGGCGTCACCGTGTTTCATCTTGAGATAGCGGAATGTAAAGCGCTCGACCAGCAATGACGCGACGACGGCCACCGCCACACCGGCGCAAAGTGCTGCGAGCCAAGCCCAGCCGCCTGCGAACTTGACGTAGCCGTTGGTCATCAACCCCCACGCCACCATTCCGGTGAGCATGAACAGTGTCGGGATCGTGAAATTGAGGAAGTTGAGAACGCCAATCGTCAAAGTAAAAGCGACGGCGACGGTCATGTAAACGGAACCGAGCAGCAGCCCGGACACGACCTGACGCGCAACGATATAGCCGCCGAAGAAAATTCCGCCGGCCACGAGCGCCACAATCAGCGCGGCGATAACAGCAGGCGTTTGCGCCGCAGTGCGCGATCGGACGATCGCCGATCCGACCGTCATGATGGCGGATGCGCCTGCGGAGGAATGTGGGTCGCGTGCTGTTCTCGATAGCACGCCGCAACTTCCTCCCTGGTGGCCCACCACACGCCGTCGAACTGTTTTGCGTAAGCGAAGAATTTACGCAGGATGCCGGCGCGGTGCGGAACGCCGATCACGTGTGGATGCAAACCGACATTCATCATCATGCCGGTGCGTGCGCCCTCCGCGTAAAGAACGTTGAATTGCTCCTTCATGCAGTCAAGGACCGCTTCGTTGGTCAGGCCACGCCGGAGCAGGAGCGTAAAATCGTTGATTTCGATGGAGTAGGGGACACCGACAATCGGTCCCTTGGCGGTTTCGATCATGTAGGGCTGATCGTCGTTCATGAGATCGCACCAGAAGTTCAATCCGTGTTCGACCAATATTGCAGCCGTATTGGTGGTGCTGCGGAGTGACGACGACAGCCAGCCCTGCGGCTTTCGGCCGGTGACGCGTTCATAAACTTTGAGCGTTTCCTCAATGACCCTTCTCTCCTCATCGGGCTTGTGTTGCAGATGGCAAAGCAGCTCGCCTTGCTCATAATTGTGCGGAATAAGCTCGAAGCCACGTTCAAGCGCACCGTCGATCACCGCACGCCGCTCCAAAGCCGTTTTGGCGTTCATCGTGCAGCTTGCGCGTACGCCCGCCTCGACGAAAGCGTCGTAAAGGCGCCAGACGCCCATGCGCTGGCCGTACTCGCGCCAGGAGAAATTGGGAAAATCCGGAATATTTCCCGGCAGCATGTCCGGCAAGATCGCGGGGCCGCCAGCGTAATAAGGTGCCGGCGATTCCTTCAACAGATCCCAATATTCGAGATTGATCGTAACGATCAGTGCCAGTTGCTTTCCCTGCGGCCACCGCAACGGACCGCGCATCGGAAACGGCACGAAAGGATAACGCATCAACCCGCCTTTCGGGACAATGGGCCCACTGATCGCTTGCCCATTATGACAAAGCCCGCCATCTTTGTCCGGACAACTCAATGATGACCGGCTTGTAGCCTGAGTCAAGGAACGCGATGCCTAATGAAATGAGCCAGAATGTCCTGATCGTCGGAGCCGGACCCGTAGGTCTCGTTACGGCGGCGCTCTTGGTCGACGCGGGGATCCCGATCGCACTTATCGAGGCGTGCAGCGAATTGCCGCACGATCTGCGGGCCTCGACATTTCATCCTCCGACGCTCGACATGCTGGAACGATTCGGCGTGGTCAGCGCGATGATCGAGCAGGGATTGATCTGCCCGACTTGGCAATTCCGCGACCGCAAAGAGGGTGTGGTCGCGACGTTCGAGCTTTCGCGGCTGAAGGGCGATACCGATCATCCCTATCGCGTGCAATGCGAGCAATGGCGCCTCGGCGAAATGCTGTTTGCCCAGCTTAAGGCCCATCCATTGGCCACCATCCGGTTCGGCGCTACTGCTACTACCGCACGGCAGACGGCGGACGGCGTGGAGATCGACGTATCCCTCCCTGGCGGTGCCAACGAGACGATTTCCGGCTCTTTCGTCGTAGGCGCCGATGGTATCGGCAGTGTTGTACGCAAGGCCATGGGCGTCGTTTTTGACGGCATTACAATCCCCGAGATTTTTCTGACGCTCTCCACCACCTATGATTTTAGCGAGGCGATGCCGGATATCGCGAATATCGCGTACTTGTCTGATCCCGACGAATGGTTTGTCCTGATCCGCACGGCCCGGGTATGGCGCGCCCTGTTTCCGGTCAATTCTTCGCTGACCGATGCGGATGTGACGTCGGTTGAGCGCGCGCAACACCTGCTCCAGGGCGCTGTGCCGCGCAACATGCCCTACGAGGTCAGCCACCGCACTGCCTATCGCGTGCATGAGCGGGTCGCTTCGACATATACGATCGGGCGGATGCTGATTGCCGGTGACGCCGCGCACGTGAACAACCCGCTTGGGGGAATGGGGCTGAATGGCGGTATCCACGATGCATTCAATCTCAGCCGCACACTCACCGAGGTCATCCGCGGTGCGCCGATCGATACGCTCGAACGGTACAGCCGGCAGCGCCGGAAGGTGGCGCTCGATGTCGTGCAGCAGACTGCGCTACGCAACCGCTCCATTCTCAACACGCGCGAGCCAGTGGCGCGGCGCGCGCATTACGACGATCTGCGCGCGATCGTTGCGGATCCCGTCAGGCACCGGGACTATGTCATGCGAACTTCGATGATTCAGTCACTGCGCGATTCGGAGAAGATCGCTTGAGGCGTTTTGGCGCTACGGCTCGATGACCGGCACGAAGCCGCCGTTCTTTTCTTCAACCCGCATACTCGTTCCGCGCAGGTGAGCGGGTATCAGTCGCAAGTCCTCGCCGACGGCGCGTTCGAGGAGTGATCGGCGCGTCCGTACCGCTTGCTCGCCGTCGAAGCAGAAACCGCTGAACCAATCAGGATGAAAGACCTGCACGGGGCTATGAATGGCGTCGCCGCAAAATATCAGCCTCGATCCGGCATCTGCGTCGAGATCGAGGCCGATTTGGCCGGGCGAATGGCCCGCCAAGTCGATGATCTTCGCTCCGTCGGCGATCTCATCGCCCGCCTTCGCTACTTTGACCAGACCGGCATCTAGCACGGGCAAGACGCTGTCCTGATAGCTGCCGTGATTGGCTTGCGGCGATTGTGCGGCGTCCTGTGCCCGTTGGTCGATGTCGCGCTGGGTCATGACGTAGCGCGCGTTGGGAAACGTCGGCACCCACCGGCCGGACACCAGACGTGTGTTCCAGCCTAAATGGTCGGCGTGCAGATGGGTGCACATGACGATGTCGATGTCGTCAGGCGTGCAACCGGCGGCCGCCAGGTTGGCGAGGTACTGCGTGCCGGTGCGAAGGTTCCACTCCGGCCGCAACGGCCGCGATTTGTGCTCGCCGACGCAGGCATCGATCAGGATGGTCTTGCCGGCGAAACGCACCAGGTGACTTTGGATCACCAGCAAAACTTTGCCGGCCGCAAAGTCGACGTGCTGGTCCGCCAGCATACGTGCAGCGGGACTGAGCTTCGCGAGCGTCGCTGCGGGGAATATGTTGGCGATTGGAATTGCAAATGGGTCGATATCAATCACCCGGTGAACGGTGGTGCTGCCAAGCGTCAGTGCTGCGTTCGCTGTCATCGGAAAATCTCAAAATTCTGCCAGGAGCCGGCCAAAACCTTCCGCGCGGTCGTCGATGTTATTGGCGCGAAGCGCATGCCAATAAGTCGCCGTGTTGATCGCTACGATCGGCTTGCCTAGCCACATTTCCGCGGCTGCCGCGAGCCGCACCATCGAGAGGTTGGTGCCGACCTGAACGATGGCGTCGACATCGTCGCCATCGAGCTTCAACAGCGCATCTCGCAAGGTTTCCGTGGTTTGCTCGGCAATGTTGATCCACGACCGGCATTGCAGGCAAATGTCGCGCACCACCTCGAAGCCCATGTCGGTAAAATAGCGAATGACTTCGGTATTCATCACCGGCCAGTAGGGGGAAAGGATGGCGATCCGCCGCACGCCGCCATAGCGGCGCAGCGCGGCGGCGCTGGCGTGGCTGCCGATGCTGATCTTGACGCCGGAGGCTTCTTCGACTTGCCGCGTGAACGCATCGGCGCCCTTCGCCCCGTTGATGAACGTCACCGCAGACATTCCCATCACCAGATAATGCGGCGCGCATGTCATGACGCTGCGGACAGCGTCGAGCACGTTGCCGGCAATGACATCCGTCGCTGCCCTAAAACTCTCATTACTCACGGCGTCCGCGTTCGGCGTAAAGATGCGGCTGTAATGGTTGGTCACGCCAATGGGGCGCATGGCGTCAAAGTCGGGCTGCACGATCGTATTGGTCGATGGTCCCAGTACTCCGAATTTGCGCCTCCAGCCTAGAACGTCGGTCATCGTTACAATCTTCTCCATCACCGGCCGTTCGCGGCCACGCCCGTTCTGTCTGTACACATTTGGGCTATAGTCCGGCAATATGTCCGGACAAGTCGGCTGGGACTTGGGTATGTCGGGGACGGTGAGGACGGCTGCATGACCATGGAACAGCCGCGCTATATGCAGATCTTGAGCGTTCTCAGCCAGCGGGTGGAAACCGGACAATACCCGCTTGAAGAGCGGCTGCCGACCGAAAGCGAACTGTGCGACGAGTTTGGCGCCAGCCGGTTCACCGTCCGTGAGGCGCTCCGCCGCCTGGTTGATCACGGAATGGTACAGCGCCGGCAAGGTGCCGGCAGCGTCGTGGTCGCTGCAAGACCGCAAGCGCGCTATGTGTATTCACTGTCATCGCTTGCCGATCTGTCGCAGTTTGCCCTCGATACGCATTATGAATTGCTCTCGAGCGCACCGACCAAGCTTCCGCCAGACGTTGGAGCGGAGATCGGTGGCAAAACCGGTTCGCGATGGTGGCTTATCAAGGGACTGCGCCGCGGCGAATTGGGAGGTAGCGTCATCTGCTATGTGCATACCTACGTGCCGGAACGGTTGTCCCGCTACGTGCGCGAACTGGCGCGGTGCATCGGCCCTTTTCATGCGCATTTGACCAAACGGACGGGCGAGGAAATCGTGGAGATCGAGCAGGATCTGTGCGGCGAACCAATGAACAGGGACGTTGCCAGCCATCTGCGGCAGAACCCCGGTACAATCAGCGTGTGCGCGTTACGCCGCTACGTGACCCGCAAAGGCACGCTGGTTGCCTCGTACAATTGGCACGTGGCGGAGGACTTCCACTACCGTATGAAATTGTCCCGAGATGCCTAATGGGGGCAGCGCATCAAAGTCTCGGCCCCTGCTTTAAAGCGGCCTCTGGTGTCGCTACAGTGGAGCACTTTTGCACGTTCAACAGGCCGTCCGACCGCCCATGATTATTCAAACCGCACCCGCCGACTTGCCGCGACTGGCGATCATGATGTACGAACACACTGCGCTGTGCGGACAGTTTGCACGCGCGTTCGGCAATGACGAGTTCGAGCCGCTCTCGCCGCTCGACCCTATGGTTTACGTTATTTCTCATCATGACGCCGGTTGGGTCGAGTTCGACCGCGATCCGGTTATCGATGAGAAGACGGGCCTTCCCTACAACCTCATCGAAACGCCGGCCGCGCACATTACCGCAACCAGCAAGCAGTCGCCCGATTTCAACGAGCGGCAGGACCCGTTCTGCGGCCTGATTTCAAGCATGCACAGCTGGGGCCTTTACAACGGCCGCTATGGTCTTTCCCAACACGTGCTGATCAAGAAATTTCTGGAGAAGGACCGGCCAATCGCCGAGCGCATGCTCGATGGTGAGCTCGCGCGGCAGAAGCGGTTGAAGGCAGAGATTGCGAAGGACACTCGACTTGCCGATCGGCTTGAAGAAAAGAAGTTGTTCCAAAATTACAAACAGCTGCAATTCATCGACACGCTTGCGCTCTACTTCAACAGGATCCATCCGGGCGAACGCGGGGCGCAAACTTTCGAGCATGTGCCGCGCAGTGCGGACGAAGATGCGTCAGTGACGATTAAGCCTCAGGGAGCGGGAGTTTATTCACTGTCGCCGTTTCCTTTCGCGTCGAATAGCGAGTTTGCTTTTGCCGGGCGTCACATCAGCCCGCTGGGGCATAACAACAACGGCAGCTGGCGAGAAATACTGCGACGGACGCCGACCGAGTGGGAGCGCTTTCGCTTCGTCCCGGCTTAGCCGGCGCGCCGCCTGGCCGCGCGCCTATTGCCGCCGATAAGTCTCATCGAATTTGGCGATGTCGCCGAAGCCCATCAACTCGCTGAACTCGCCAAACTTATAGAGCGGGATATTGCTGCCGACGCTTGAAGCGTTGTCTTTCAGGTGACGATAAACGTTGTGCAACGCCTCGCCTGCGGCGAGAAAGCCGAACGCCGGAAAGATGGCGAGCGAATAGCCGACCTCTTCCAGTGTTTTCTTATCTACCACCGGCGTACGTCCACCCTCGACCATATTCGCCATCAGCGGCTTATCAAAACTTCGTCCGATCGTGCGCATCTCCTCGAGACTTTCAGGGCTCTCGACGAAGAGAATGTCGGCGCCCGCCTTGCCGTAGGCCTCTGCACGACGCAAAGCCTCGTCAAGCCCGAGCGTCGTTCGTGCATCGGTGCGCGCTATAATCAGAAAATCGCTTGATTCCCGGCTTCCGACGGCGACTTTGATTTTGTCGACCATGTCGTCAATCGGCACCACGCGGCGGCCGAGCATGTGCCCGCACTTCTTCGGAAATTCCTGATCTTCAAGTTGGATGGCGACGGCGCCGGCCGCTTCATAGCCTCGCACCGTATACTGGACGTTGAGCAATCCGCCGTAACCAGTATCGCCGTCGGCAATGAGCGGCGTTTTCGTTCCTTTGGCGATGACTGCGACGCGCCCGACCATATCGCTGAAGGTGGCAATTCCGGCGTCGGGCAGTCCAAGGTGCGAAGCCACCGTCCCATAGCCGGTCATGTAAAGGGCTTCGAAACCCATTTGATCGGCGATCTTCGATGAAATTCCATCGAACACGCCTGGAGCGACCAAAAGCTCCTTGCTTGCGAGCCGCGCACGCAGGTTCGGTCGCTGTCGTTCAGTCATCCTTATCCTCCCTGGGCCGGTGGAATGCAGCCGGCAGAAATCCGCCGTTGAATGTGCAACGCAAAGGAAATTGTGTACAGTTCTTTGAAGCGGAGACCATCGAACATGAGCGTTCCGGCGGGCGGCGCAGCGAATAGGGCGGCGCTGGGAAAGGTCATCGCCGACATCGGCGTGAGCGTCAATGCGGACGATGTAGACGCGGTCGCGTGGTCGCTTGATCGCATTCAAAGCGCGGCGGCGACCCTGCTGCAATCTTTATCGCTCGACGAAACTAGCGAGCGCTACTACCGCCTGCTCGAAGCCGACGTCCTCGATGAGGCCGGCCGGTGAACGATGTTACGGCGCTGACGCTCCGCGAAGCCGCGGCCGCAATTTCCCAAGGGCGACTACGGTCGGAGGCCCTGGTTGAAGCCTGCCTCGGCCGCATCGAACGATTGCAGCCGACGCTTAATTGCTTCATCCGCGTCACCGCTGCCGATGCCCAGGCAAAGGCTCGCGCGGCCGATCAGGCTGTCAAGGCAGGGCATTCCCTTGGTCCGCTGCACGGCATACCGCTCGCGCATAAGGACATGTTCTATCGCGCCGGCGAAGTCTGCAGCTGCGGCTCGAAAATCCGCGCTGAATTTGTCCCTGATCACACCGCGACCGTTCTTAGCAAGCTGGATGCCGCCGGCGGCATCGAGCTCGGGCGCCTCAACATGGCGGAATTCGCCATGGGGCCGACCGGGCACAACGATCATTTTGGCCGTTGTCGCAATCCATGGAACGTCGAACACATCACCGGCGGCTCGTCGTCTGGCTCTGGTGCCGCGGTAGCCGCAGGTCTCGCGTTCGGTGCATTAGGCTCGGACACCGGGGGATCGGTCAGATTGCCCGCCGCGGCTTGTGGGGTCGTCGGTATCAAGCCGACTCTTGGCCGCGTCAGCCGATACGGCACCATGCCGTTGTCGCAGTCGCTCGATTGTATCGGTGTTTTGGCGCGCGGTGTCGGCGACTGTGCGCGGCTTTTCTCCGTAATCGCCGGGACCGACGCTCGTGACGGCATGTCCAGCCGGGTTCCGGTGCCGGATTACGAGCGAAGCGCCGATGACGCCGCAAGCGCCGGCTCGCTCGCCGGCGTGAGGATTGGCGTTCCAGATCGATATTACTATGACGGCATCGATCACGAAGTGGCGGAGCTGCTCGCGGCCAGCCGGGTCGTGCTTGAGAAGCAAGGTGCAAAAATCGTCGACGTGCCGATCGGCGATCATGGCGCGCTCAACGATTTGTCCAACGCCATACTCTGGCCAGAGGCTGCGGAGTTGCATCTGCAATGGCTGCGCGAACGTCCGCAAGACTACGCACAGCAGACGAGAGCGCGATTGTTGGTCGGCTTGGGCGTACCCGCGACACTCTATGTGGAGGCCGTGCGGGCGCGCGCGGGGCTACTCGAAGAGATTCTGCGTGAGACGTTTTCTACTTGCGACGTGCTTCACGTCCCGGTGTTGAAGCGGCCAGTGCCGACGGCGGCTGAAACTGACGTCGGCGGCTCTGCAGCAATGTCGCAAGTGCTCGGTCAGATCGTTGCCAACACCCGCCCATTCAATCTCCTCGGCCTGCCAGGTTTGTCGGTGCCGATCGGCTTTACGCACAATCGCCTGCCGCAGGCCATGCAACTGGTCGCGCGGCCCTTCCGCGAAGATTTGCTGTTTCGTGTTGGTGCGGCGTACGAAGCAGAATCGGGCGGCCACGCCGAACGCCCGCCGCTTTAGCCGCTCAGGCCGCCAATTTGCCGCCGTCTCTGTCTCGCACCACATCGACAAAGGAATAGCAAATCATGCCGTCACTCGCCGATTTTGTCAGCGATATTGCCAATGGTCGTGTGCAGGTGATCGATTTGACCCATACGCTGTCGCCTGAATTTCCCACTATTGTTTTGCCGCCGCAATTCGGCCAGTGCGCGCCGTTCCGCATCGAGGAAATCTCGCGCTACGATGAGCACGGCGCCGATCATTACTGGAACAATTTCAGTTGCGGCGAGCACTCGGGAACACACTTCGACGCGCCGATCCACTGGATCTCCGGCAAGGACCTGCCAAACAATTCAGTCGACACCATCGAGGTGACAAATTTTATCGCCCCGGCTTGCGTGATCGACTGCTCCCGCGAGGTGGCGGCCGATGATGATTTTCTCCTCACCGTGCCGCGTATCGAAGAGTGGGAGCGCGCGAACGGCCGCATTCCGCCGCGAAACTGGGTGTTGTTCCGCACCGATTGGGGTAAGTATCGGCAAGGCGACGCTTTCGCCAATCGCCGCGACGACGGTGCGCACACGCCTGGACCGTCACCTGAGGCGGTGCGCTTTCTGGTCGATGAGCGCGATGTGCACGGTTTCGGCGTCGAGACGATCAACACCGATGCCGGTCAGTCGCGCAAATTCACGCCGCCCACTCCCGCGCATTTCTATATGCACGGCAAGGGCCGCTTTGGGTTGCAGTGCTTGCGCAATCTCGACAAGCTGCCGCCGACCGGTGCGGTGATCGTCGCTGCGCCGCTCAAAATCAAAACCGGGTCTGGCAGCCCATTGCGCGTCCTGGCGCTGGTGCAGAACTAACGGCTTTTTCAATCCTTGTGGAAGACGTTGAGCTGGGGAGGCGCGTTATCGAAACCTAACTCCGTCCAGCGCTTGCGCACCCGATCGTAGGTCTGCTGACGCAGCAGCGTCGAACGCGGAAACTCCTTGATGTATCGGTGTTGCTTACAAGCGTCGATCAGCACTTTCGAGCCGTAAGGCCGCGCTTCAGGAGGATATTGGCTGGGATCGAGACCGGTTGACCAAGTGTTGCGCAGGATATCAAGGTCGTCGCTCGGGTTGCAGCGCGTGCTCAAAGCCCACATCACCTGGTCGAAGTCGGTGGGATCGACGTCTTCGTCAACGGCGATAATCCACTTGGTGTAATAACTCGCCGCCGGACATTGCGCCGTCAACGCAAGTACCTGCGCCGCATGTCCTGCATATTGCTGTTTGAGTGAAACGATCACCATGCCCCAGCCCGATGCAGCTGCGGGATGCGAATAGGCTGAAACCACTCCCGAAACGCCGATACGCTGCAGATCGTCGAGAATGCGCGCCGAGCGCATGATCGCGTAATAGGCGCCGATCTCGCATGATGGATAGGTTGCCATCAACGCTGCGGTAATGATCGGCGATTTGCGGCTGTGAACCGCCTTCACTTCAATGACCGGCTGAGGTCCGCGGACGTTGCCGTAATAGCCGGTGAACTCGCCGAGCGGTCCTTCCATTTCGGTGTCGCCTGCGTGCAGCACGCCTTCAATAACGAGTTCCGCGTGCGCAGGAATGGGAAGGCTCACGTACTCGGCTTCGGTGAGTTCGATCGGCCTCCCCATGATGCCGCCGGCAACGTCCAGCTCCGATTTATCAGCGCTGAAAACTTGCGCGCCGACCATGAACAGGACCGGGTCGATGCCGTAGGCGGCCACCACTTCGCACGGCTTGCCCTGTGCCCACCATGCATCGCGGTCGAGGCGCCCGTGCTTGCCCGGCGAGCAATAAAGCCCGATGCGGTTCGGGCCGTGCAGCATTTGGCGATAGACGCCGACATTAATACGTCCGGTGTCCGGGGAGCGGGTGAAGGTGATGTCGCCGGTGCCGATGTAACGGCCACCATCGCCCGGCCAGAATTTCGGGCTGGGATACGCGGTGACGTCGATGTCGGAACCTGTGAGCACGATCTCGTTGACCGGCGCCTCGGCCTTCGGGATGAAGGCCGGTTGCAAACGTCTTTTCATCAGATCGCGCGATGCGAAAATCATATCCGAAGTGCTGAGCTTCGGATCGAGACCGACGGCAATCGCATAGCGTTCCTTGCTGGCGCCAAGCATGTTCGTGAGCACACGCCCGTCGCCATGATTGCCGACAAAATTACTGAACATGAGCGCTGGCGATTCCGGCGTCCGCGCCGCCATGAAAGTTATTGCAGCGAGTTCTTCGTCGAGATCGACCGCAGCATCAATGTGCTTGATCTGGCCCGCCGCCTCGACCAGCCGCAGCCAGCCGCGCAAATCGCTCCACCCGACCGGCTTGATGCTTTCCGCACTGGCGAGTGTCGCGCTGTGACCAAAAGCGACGTCTTCCATTTCGAATCTCGCGGCCGGGGTTCATCGTCCAAAACGCGGCAACGCCGATGACTATTGGGAAGCCAAAGAGACGTGTCAACGCTTATGCTATAGATGCATGGCGGCTATTTTGTTGAAGCTTGGCGATAACTTGAAAGGACCAAGGCCGGAAATGGCGACTTGGAAGATCGGCAACGTCAGTGTCACCCGGGTCGGGGAACTGCTGGGGGACACCAGCCTCCCGCCGGAACAATTCCTGGTTGGATTTGATCGCAGGATGCTCGAGCGGCATCGTGACTGGCTGGTTCCAAACCACTACTCGCCGGACCACGACCGTCTGATCACAAGCGTGCATTCCTGGCTCATCCGCACCGAGCGGCACACCATCCTGCTCGATTGCTGCGCCGGAAATCATAAAAATCGGCCGGGCGCCCCGCGCTTTCATCACCTCGAAACGCCCTATCTCGAACGGCTGCGCGAAGCTGGTGCAGCACCCGAGGACATCGATATCGTGCTGTGCACGCACTTGCACACCGATCACGTCGGCTGGAATACGATGCTGCGCGATGGCCGCTGGGTTCCGACCTTTCCGAACGCCAAATATCTGTTCTCGCGGACCGAGAACGAATGGGGCGATCCACGCCGAAATCCGGCCGCCGATGCTGATCTGCAACGGACCTATTCCTATCGCGATAGTGTGTTGCCGGTGATCGAAGCCGGCCAGGTGGAGTTGGTCGACGGTGCCCATGAGATCAGCGACACGATGCTGATCGAGCCGGCCCCTGGACACACGCCTGGTCACATCGTGCTCAAGCTCCATGCCGGAAGCGAAAAAGCCATCTTCTGCGGTGACGCCATCCATCATCCGATACAGGTCTACGCGCCGCACTGGAATTCAGGCTTCTGCGAGCTGCCCATGGAAGCGCGCATGACCCGTCGGCGGGTGTTAGAACATTGCGCGGAAGAGGGTGCTTTGCTCTTCCCGGCGCATTTCGGCGCCCCGCATGTCGCCGCCATCGCCAATGCCGGAGACGCTTTCACGCTGCGTTTCGTGGACCGCTTCGGTTGACGCCGTTAGCGGCGGTTCAATGGCGCTGCTGCTGTGTGTAGCCGTAGTGCCATGCGAGCACGCGGTTCTCGATGGCAACGAACAGGCGATTGAGCGCGTAGCCGACGACCGCCAAGGTCAGAACGCCGGCAAACATCTCGCGGATCTGAAAGCCGCGCTGCGCGCTGAGAATGAAATAACCGATGCCGCTCGATGCCGCCACCATCTCGCTGATGACCATGACGATCAGCGCCACGGCGAGGCTGACGCGCATGCCGGTGAAGATATACGGCGATGATGCCGGTAGCACGATCTGCCAGATGAGCTTTCGGCCGGTGACGCCGAATGTGCGGGCGGTCTGAAGCTGAATCGGGTCGACGCTGCGCACCCCGCTATAGGTGTTGATCAAGACCGGAAACAGCGACGCGAATGCGATCATGAAAACCTTCATCTCGTCATCGATTCCGAGAAAAAGAATCACAATCGGCAGGTAGGCGGGGCTCGGGATCGGTCGAAGCACCTCGGTGATCGGCTCGAGAAGGTTGTAGAAAAAGCGGAAGTAGCCCATCAGCAAGCCGAGCAGAACTCCCACTAACACGCCGATAAAGTAGCCGGCGAACATGCGCCAAAGGCTGTCCGCGAGCTCGCGAGGCAACTCGCCCGAGAGAACAAGCCGCCACCACGCGGCGAGAATCTCGCTCATGCGCGGAAAGCTCAGCGACGGCATCTTCCCGGTTGCTGCAGCCAGTTCCCAGAGAAGCAGCAAGACCACGATCAAACCAACACCAAGCCAGCGCGTGTTCCATGGCCGCGCGCGCCGGCGCGCGGGCGTCGCTTCGGCCTCGGCGAGAGGCGTGGCGTTCGGGATAGTGCTGTCCGTCACGCGACCTCTCCGGCCACGAGACCCTCGTCGGCAAAGAGCTGCGCCAGTAGTCGGGCGCGGTATTCGAGATACTGCGGCAATGCTCGCGTCACGATCTGGTCGCGTGGATGCGGCAGGTCGATCGTCAAATCGGCCGCCACGGTACCAGGGGCGCGTGTGAGCGCCACGACGCGCGTCGAAAGATAAACGCCTTCGTCAACATCGTGGGTGACAAAGATGACGGTGAGGCCAAGGTCGCGCCACAGACTACGCAGCAGCTCCTGCAAACCAGCGCGCGTCAACGCATCAACCGCACTAAAAGGCTCATCCATCAAAAGCACCTCCGGTCGGCAAGCCAGTGCGCGGGCGATAGCCACCCGCTGCTGCATGCCTCCGGAGAGTTGCCATGGATAGTGACGCTCGAAACCGGTGAGCTTTACCAGGCCGATGATTTCTCGTGTGCGCGCGGCGACCTCGGTCCGGGAAAGTGTTTCGCGATTTTCCAGGCCAAAGGCGACGTTGCGTTCCACCGTCTTCCACGGAAACAGCGAGCGCGTGTACTGCTGAAAGACATATAGCGCGCCGGGTGGCGGACCTGCCACTTGGTGATCATCGAAGAAAACCGCGCCCGAGGTGGGGTCGATCAGGCCGGCGATAATCTGTAACAGCGTCGACTTGCCGCATCCTGACGGACCGATGATGGAAACGAAGCTGCCCTTCGTGATCTCAAGCTCGACACCATTGAGCGCGACAGTTGTTCCTCCCGCCGCGCCGAATACCTTGCGTACGCTGCAGACGCGCAGGAACTGCCGCGACGCGTCGGTCATCGACCGCTCAAGGCAGTTTCAGAACACGAGCTGAAATGTCGATCGGCTTTTGCAGCATTCCGTATTTCTGCATCAGCTCCATTGTGCGGTTCATACCGACCACATTTACGGTTGTTCCGAGCTCTGGCAGCAGCACTTTGTCCTTAAACGCCGGGTTAAGCTTGGTATAGGCAGCATTGATCTCACGGGCCGCCGCATCATCGGCTTTGGCGAACTCAGCGCCTTTGATCACGGCGCGGGCAAACTTGATCGCGACGTCGTGGTTTTTCTCCACCCACGACGCGAGCGCGAGATACTGCGTGATATCCGTTTTCGGCGCAGTTTCGACATACGTCCAGCTGATGATCTCCGCCTTGCCGGTGGCCATCAGCGCCGAGCGAAACGGCTCGACTTGAACGACAGCGTCGATTTGGCCGTTCAGCAGGGGATCATTCATCTGCGGAAACGGCACCTCGGTAAACCTGACCTTGTTATGGTCGACGCCATGCAACTCCAGGGCTGCAACGGCGTGCAGCCACGCGGTACTGTTGATGACGTTGACGGCAATCCGCTTGCCCTCGAGGTCCTTTATCGATTTCACCTCGTTTTTGCGCACGATGAGCGCAGTGGTCGTATCCGGCGGCGCGCTACGTACCACTGCCGCGGGCGCCAGCACGACGGCATCGAGACCTTGCCCGATCGCCTGCAGCGTCGCGACCGTATTGCTGATGGCGATATCGATGCGTCCGGACTGCAAAACCGGCAGGGCCATCGCTCCGCTTTGAAATTTGGTGATCTCGATTTCGAGGCCTTCGGCTTTGAAATAGCCCTCCTTGTCGGCGACAACAGCGGCCAGCGACTCCGAGAATGGCAGCAGGCCTACCCTGAGTTTAGTTTGCGCCGTCGCGGCAATCGGGATTAGGAGCGCGGTGGCCAGAACGAACAATGCGCACGCGGCGCGGCCGACAACACTCATGACGAACCCCCATTTGGTTTATGAAATGAAAACTACTGGGCGCTCCATGCGTCGTCAACGAGACTGACTTTGGAGCGACCGGCCGTCAACGCGCAGGCGTCAAAAAGAGGCATGTTGCATTTTTGCCGTTGACGGGTGTGGAACTGAAAAATAACGTTGGATTTCTCATCTTCGAACCAATCAACCTGCCGCCGCAAGGAGATATCGTCCCATGTCGAACCGCTGCAGCGCGACTCGATCCGTTTTACTAGCGTTTACCCTGGCGGCGATGACGGCACTCCCAGCGAGTGCCGAGGTGGCAATCGGGGTGCTGGTTCCCTCCTCGGGAAAGGGAGCTTCGTACGGCCAGCAACAACAGAACGCGATCAAGATGTTTACGGACAAATATCCCGATGCCGGTGCTGCCGGAAAGATGAAGCTCGTCATCTACGACACGCGCGGCGACAATACCGAAGCGATCAACCTGACGCGGAAGCTCATCAACTCCGACCAGGTCGACGCAATCATCGGCCCGGAGTTCAGCGCCGAAGCCGAAGTCGCGTTCCCGCTTGCAGTCCGTGGCGAAACTCCGATGATTACGCCGATGGCGGCGAAGGCAGGTATAGCGTCCGCCAACAGGCCATGGGCGTTTCGTTTCGCGTTAACCACGCAGAACGTCTATCGGCCGCTGCTTGACGCATGGCTTAAGAAGCAAGCAAAGCCGATCAAAACGGCGGTCATTTTCATGGACGCAAAAGACGCAGTGTCCAGTTTCGACGGCAAATCGATATTCCCGGCGCTGTTGAAGGAGCGAGGCGTCGAGATTCTCGATACCGTGTCATTCCAGACTGGCGACATCGACTATTCGGCGCAGGTCACACGGGCAAAGGCTCTTAACCCCGACGGAATCGTTGTGTCGGCGCTTTATAACGAAGCGGCCCACGCCGTGAGCGAAATACGCAAGCAAGGCATGACACAGCCGATCGTCGGCGGCGTCGGCATAGACGATCCGCGCTTTATGCAAATCGGCGGCGCGGCCACCGAGGGAGTCTACGCCGCGTTCGATTTTTTCACCGAGAATCCGAAGCCCAGTGTTGCCGAGTGGGTGGCGGAATACGTCAAAGAATTTAAGGCGAAACCCAGCAACGCAGCCGGCGAGATGTACGATACGCTGTATCTGATGCGCGAATGCATAAAGATCACGGGCGTGGCCGGCCACGATGTCAAAGGAGACCGGGTGAAGCTCCGCGATTGCTGGGCTAACATGAAAAACCAGCAGGCCCCACTGACCGGGGAGACGAGTATAGACAAGGACGGTGACGGAACGCGCATTCCCACCGTGCTAGAGGTTCGTAACGGCAATTTCGTTCTCCCCCGGTAGACGGGCAAGCGATTGCGGTGAGCCCTATCTCGGTATCGCGGCTGTCCAATGAGTGGGAGCAAGCCGCGATGAAGCCCACGAGGACCACGAGTCGATGCTGAGGCACGAAGATAATGTGACGCTGACGCAAGTCGGCCCGGGCACGCCGATGGGCCGGTTTATGCGTCGGTACTGGCTGCCTGCAGCCAAGCTTGAGCAGCTCGGCGAAGCGGGCGGCGCTCCTGCAAGGGTAAAGTTGCTGGGTGAGTCACTCGTGGCATTTCGCGATCCGGCCGGGCAGCCGGGACTGATTGGAGAGTTCTGCCCGCATCGCGGCGCGTCGCTGGCGTACGGCCGCAACGAGGAAGGCGGGCTGCGCTGTCTCTATCATGGGTGGAAGATGGGTTGCAGCGGATACGTCCTCGAGTCGCCACCCGAACCGCCGGCCCGGACTTTTGCCAAGAAACTCGCGCACGTCTCTTATCCGGTTCGCGAGGCCGGCGGCCTGTTGTGGACTTATATGGGCCCGAGCGAGCTTGAGCCGCCGTTCCCGCAATTCCCCTGGCTCGATCTTCCCGCGGACCATCTGTTAGTCGTCAAGATGCACCAAGCCACTAACTATTTGCAGGGCGTCGAGGGTGATCTCGATCCGGCCCATCCCAATTATTTGCATCGTGACTTCACCGCGGACGACGATGAAAGCTGGGCCGGTGCCGGTTGGCGATCTATCGCCGCTCTGATGGCGGATGGTTCACCCGACATTGAATGTGAGGAAACTCCCTATTTGATGCGCATCGGGGCGATCCGCAAAACCAACGACGCCCGCGTGCAGTTTGTCCGGTCATACGAGTGGATCGCACCGTTTTTTTGTTACATTCCGGCTGGGCCGCACGAATCGCTGCTGTTCAAGGCGTGGCACCCGATCGACGATTTCAATTGTTATACTTTTTATATCCATTTCGACCCGCACCGCCCGCTCGACGTTGAGGCGATCTACGCCAATTGGGGTCATCGGACCGCGCCACCTGACTACATGACCAAGCACAGTCTGGCGAACATGCACCTGCAGGATCGGGCGCGCATGGCGAACGAAAACTTTTCGGGCATATCGGGCGCGTCAATCCAGGACCGCGCCATGCAGGAAGGCATGGGCCCGATCGTCGACCGCAGCAAAGAGCATCTCGGTACCAGCGATAAGGCCGTCATCTTCTATCGCCGCCTGTTGTTGCGGAAGCTTCAGGAGATGGATGAAGGCAAACCACTGCCAGCACATGATCCCTCGCTTGATTACAAACTGCGCGCGGGTTCTTTCAACGTCCCCACGGACCGCCCGTGGCGGGAGGTCGTGAAGTGGCAGGAGGAGCACGAGCAGGAACATCCGCTTCTGGCCGCGGAGTAGCGCTGCCCACGCGGGCTGTGCGGGCAAATTGCTGCCGGGACTGGAGCGGGAATGGAAGAACTGCTGTTGGGCGGCTCGCTCGGCCCCATTCACCGGGCGATCGTCGCGAAAAAAATCTCCGTCAGTGAAATCGCAAAGTGGTATCTGGCCCGGATCGAGGCGTTGGATCGGTCCGGTCCCAAACTCAACGCCATCCGCACCATTGCACCGGACGCGCTCGATTTGGCGCGGCAATTCGACAATGAGATTGTGTCCGGTCGGATTCGTGGACCGTTGCACGGCATCCCGATCGTTCTGAAGGACAACATTCTGACAGGCGATGGCATGACGGCGTCAGCCGGAGCAGCAGCCCTCGCCGGATTTACGCCGGGAAGCGATGCGACACTGGTGCGCCGGCTTCGTCGGGCCGGGGCGCTGATCATCGGCAAGACGAACCTTACCGAGTTTGCCGATTACGTTTCCGATATGATGCCCTCGGGGTTCAGCGGCGCCGGCGGCATGGTGAAGAATCCGCACGGGTTTGCCGACTACGGGCGCGGCCTTGGCTCGAGCGTGGGATCAGCGGCAGCGGTTGCTTCGTCGCTGACGCCGATCGCAATCGGCAGCGAGACGCAGAACTCGATTCAAACTCCTGCGTGCGTGTCTTCAGTTTTTGGGTTCAAGCCGAGTGTTGGAATGGTCAGCCGGGCTGGCGTGGTTCCGCTGGTACCGAGCCAGGATTTGCCCGGTCCGCTTGCACGTTCGGTAGAAGACGCAGCACTGCTCATGTCAGTTATCGCCGGCGCCGATTGCCGCGATAGCTTGAGCGTAGTCACCGCTTTGGATCGTCGCGGCGAGCTGCGACAGCGGGATCCCAAGACCATTCGCCTCGGCGTGCCGCGGCGCTGCGTCGCCGATCGCCCCGATCTGGAAAATTTCATTCCCCAATTCGACGCCGTGCTCCGCGAGCTGACCAAGAACGGCGTGACAATCGTCGATCCGTGCGACCTTCCGGCAGCTGAGCAGTTGCAGGACGTTCGCTCTTCAGTTTTTCGCACCGAATTCAAAGCTGCGCTCAATGCGTTTCTGGAGCAGAACAACAATCCGTGCGGCATCGACTCGATCGATTCGCTCATTCGATGGAACGAGCAACATCCCGGCAAGATTCCATACGGACAATCGCTTTTAATCGCGGCGGCGGAGACGGCGGGCCTCGACGACCCGCGCTACCAGGCCGATCGCAGGCGCGATATCGCCCTCAGCCGTCATGCCGGCATCGACGCAGCGCTGGATTTTTCCGGCGCTGACGTACTGATTGCCCCGATGAGCGCAGCTGCCAAGTGTACCGGCAAAGCGGGTGCGCCGGTCCTTGCCATTCCGGTCGCAGACGATTCAAAAGGCGCGCCATTTGGCGTCACCCTGTTCGCATCACTGGGAGCTGACGCTGCCTTGCTCGAGATCGGAGCTGCGGTGGCGGCAATCATCGGGCAGCGCATAATGCCAAAGCTTTAGACTATTCGGTGGGCGGCTTGGCTTACGCACTCGACGGGAGCTGCCGTAAATAGAAGTCAGCTATTTCTCCTGCCGTTGTGATCCACAGATCCGCCCGCCCTCGTGCGTCAGCGAGCACGTCCTCAAGATAGCCGACGCGATGCGGGTGGCCGATCAGCCAGGGATGCAGCGCGAGCACCAGTTGTCGGCCGCCAGTATCACCGTCCGCCAGCAGTTGATCGAGCGCTTCGGCGACCGCCTGGCGCCAGCGCGCCAAGCCGATCCGCCGATGATAGTGAGTAATCACGTCGTCGAGCTCGATCGCCATCGGTATAGACACGATCGAGCCTGAGGGCGTGTTCATCAGATAGGGTTGTTCGTCGTTGGGCCAGTCGAGAACGTATTTTACGCCAAACTCGGCAAGTAATGCTGGCGTCCGTTCCGACTCCCCATATTCCGGGCCATGCCAACCGCTCGGCCTTGTTCCGCAAGCCCTTTCGACGGCATCGATTGACGCGCGGATGTAGTTTCGCTCCTGCTCTTCGGACATCCGATTGGAGATGACCCGCGTCGAACTGTAACCGTGCCCGGCGATCTCCCAACTCCTCCTTTGAAATTGCTCGATGAGATAAGGGTATCGTCCAGCAATCACGGCATCGGCCGCGGCGGTCGCGCGTATCTGGTGTTTATCGAGCGCCTCCATCATACGAAAGATTCCGATGCGATTGCCGTACTCTCGTTGCGAGAATGCGCGGACGTCCGGGTAGGGGGCGCGACCAAATCCACCGGGGACGTTTGGTGGAACGAACGCATCGTCGGGCGGCTGAAGTTCATAATATTCGGCGCAGACTACGACCGAAAAGGCCGCGCGATGGCCGCTGGGCCAGATGAGCGGCGGCCGTCTCACGATGATCGAATCCTGGTGATAGACCCGATCGTATTCGCTCATCGGGTCGCCCATCGCCACGTCCTGATTTTTTCAACGACGATGTCGTAGTGATTGGCCATGTAGTGCTCTGCGATCTGGCGGCCGGTTGCAAACCAGACATCCGGAAATGATCTGACGTATTGCAACACGAGATCGACGTACTTGGCGCGCTGCGCCTGTCCGATAACCGCAGGATGTACCGTGATACACATAACGCGGCCGCCTTCGGCGTAGAGCCGATCGAACTGTCGCCGCACAATCTCGACAAACGCGTCGCCTTCATAAGCGGTAGATAAAATTGGGACGTCGTTGATCTCGACCGAGTAAGGCATCGAGATCAGCTTTCCTGATTTTACGTTTATTGGAAACGGTTGATCGTCGTGAAAGAGATCCGCGTAGTAGAGGAAGCCCGTTCCGGCAAGCAAATCAGGCGTGTTCTCGGTGGCGGCCTGAGGGCCGGGGCCGCCCATGCCTTTCATCTCGATACCGGTGAGTTCGCGGGTGATGCGCAGCATTTCCAGGTAATAGGCGCGCTCCTCCTCTTCGCCGAGGCCGCAAATGAATCGTGTGTTGTACATGCCGTGACCGAGCAAATCCCATTTGCGCTCCACGATAGCTGCGCGGATGTCGGGAAACTTGGCAAGCGCGGCCACGTTCAGCACCGCGGTGCACGGCACGTTGTGTTTGTCGAGAATGTTGAGAAGACGCCAAAAGCCGACGCGGCTGCCGAATTCTTGCCGGCCGTACATCATCACGTCCGGGGTCATGCGCGCCCAGGGATTGATCCAGGGATCTGACGGCGGCGTGAGCTCATAATAAAGCACGTTCGGGCAGACCATGACGGCGAGCCGCGCGTTGCCGGGCCATATGAGGGGCGGCCGTTCGGTAATCGGCAGGTAGTCGATCCAGCTTTGGTCAACGTCGCTTCGCGTCCGCTGGGTGGGTGGAGACTGCGGACGATAGCTGTACTGCAACATCTCTATTCTCGCTTTGGGTTTCGCGGCGGCGGCAGCTCGGATTCATGCCGCACTCATCGACCGTCGTGCAAGTTTTCATTCGGTTGCCATCCGGTTCTGTCTCTGCTGTAAGATTTCGATGAACGTTCGCAAAAAAAGCGACACGCCGCGGTCTGCGCCGCAATCCTCAGGGGGAGATGCTCTATGAATGCTTTCGATCTGAAGGACCGGGTCGCGATCGTGACCGGTGGAGCGCAGGGCATTGGGCTTGCGGTCGCCAACCGTATCCTCGCTTCCGGCGGGCGTGTTGCGTTGTGGGATCGCGATAGAGCATTGCTGGACAAGACCGTAGCCAGCATCGGTAAGCCCGAAAGCGTCCACGGACTAGCCGCCGACATCGCCGACCTTGCGGCCGTAGAAGCCGCCACCAAAGCGACGATCGCGCATTTTGGCAAGATTGATATTCTAGTGAACAACGCCGCGATCGTCGGGCCGAACGCGCCGACGTGGGAGTATCCGCCCGAAGCGTTTCGCGACGTGGTCAATGTCGGGCTCATTGGCACGTTCTACTGCTGCCGGGCGGTCGTTCCCCACATGATCGCGGCGAATTACGGCCGCATCGTCAATCTCAGCTCGGTGGCCGGCAAGGAGGGCAATCCGAAAGCGCCGGCCTACAGCTCAATGAAGGCGGCGGTCATCGGGCTGACCAAATCGCTTGGCAAGGAGCTCGCGACATATAACATCGCGGTCAATTGCGTGACGCCGGCGGTCGCCAAAACCACGCTGGCCCTAAGTCAGGCGCCGGACTTTTTGGCGATGATCGTTTCAAAGATTCCGCGCGGCCGCATGCTCGAACTCGATGAGGCGGCGTCGATGATCTGCTGGCTCTCGAGCGCTGAAAATTCGTTTACGACCGGCGCAGTGTTCGACCTTTCGGGCGGCCGGGCGACTTATTGATCGGTCCCGCGGCGAAAAGTAGAGTGAGGCTGATGAAACTTTACTATACGCCGGGTGCATGCTCGCTCGCGCCTCACATCGTGCTCGAAGAAGTCGGGGCGCCCTTTGAACTGTCTCGGGTCGATCTCGCTAACAACCAACAGAACAGCACGGAATACCTGCGCATCAACCCGAAGGCGCGTGTGCCGGCGCTCACCGATGGCGACTGGATACTGACGGAGGCGCCGGCGATCTTGCGTTACGTCGCGGCGCGGCATCCGGCGGCCGGGCTTTGGCCGTGGGATCCGCGCGAAGAGGCGCGTTGCGCGGAATGGCTCAATTGGTTGTCCTCGACCATTCAGGTCGCCTTCACTCATGTCCGGCGTGCGGCGCGTTACGCTTCCGATGCGCGCGCGGTTGAGGATGTGGCGGTTATTGGCAAAAAGACATGTCGGGAACTCTGGCAGACGGTGGACGAAAAAGTGGGCGAGGGGCCCTGGGCGATCGGCGAGCGATACAGTGTCGCCGACCCGCTCTTGCTTGTTTACTGGACTTGGGGGCGCGGGCCGGTTCTCAGTTTCGACATGGAACGGGAATTTCCGCGCTGGACGGCGCACGCGCGGAGGATCGCAACCCGCTCTGCAGTGCAACGGGCGTTCGCGAGCGAGGGGCTTACGCTGCCGAGCTAGCCGAGCGCGGCGATAACGTCGCTTGCTTTCGTCACGGCGGCGACGTTTTGCATCGCATACTGGATGGAAGCGCGGTGCCAGTCGGCGTTCATGGTCGAACAGCAATCCTCCGGCACGACGACGAAATAGCCTTTGTCCGCCGCGGTGCGGGCAGTGTGTTCAATTGACATGTTGGTCCACGCGCCGGTGTCGATGATGGTGTCGCGGCCGCCGGAACGCAGCACGATCTCAAGATGGCTGCCTTCGAAGGCGCTCATCCGGATTTTTTCCACGACGTGGTCGCCAGGCTGAGGTTCGAGACCTGCGGCCGGGGCTGCGCCCCAGGTTCCCCGCACCATCGCTTTCGAATCGACCAGCCCCTCGAACAGTGGCGCGTTGAGTGTAACGCCGGGCGCGCCCGGTTCGACCACGAACCAGACGTGAATGATCATCACGCCGCGCGAGCGGCAAGCTTCCGCCAGGCGGCGGATGTTTTCCACCACGTTCTGTTCGCGGGCGTGTTGCGGCGCGCCGGAAGACGCAAAGGCGCCGCCATCCATCATTACGTCGTTCTGCATGTCCTGGATGATGAGCGCGCAGCGCGAAGGATCGAGCGACAGACCATTCTGCGTGTTGGTTCGTTCTGGCGCCGCCGCCGGAGCGGCGGCAGACATTGCGCTTGCGCCGGCGCCCGCGCGCATGAAAGGCTCGGTGTGGGGCCCAATCTTCGTCCGCACCGCGTAGAGCGAATGCGTTGCGCACATAAAGAGCGTCCGCCAGTCCGATTTGCCCCAATGCAGATTGGCCACCAGTTCCGGAACTTTGACTTTACCGATAAGCGCGCCCGAGCGCGAATAGACCCAAACGCCGCCCGGCGCCGTTACCCAGACGTTGCCGGCGCTGTCGCACTTCATGCCGTCAGGCACGCCCGGCTCCAGCTCGGAGCGGATTCCGGAAGCGAAAATCCGATCCGGGCCAAGCGAACCGTCGGCGTTGACGTCAAACACCCGGATCAGCGCCCGTACAGTATCGTTGACGTAAAGCTGGCGTTCATCGGGCGAGAAGCACAAACCGTTTGGCTGCTCGAACAAGTTGCGGTCGACGAGAAGCTGCGGTTGCCCGCCGCCGGGCGGCACACGATAGACGCCCTGAAATCCCAGTTGGCGCGGCCGTTCGACGCCATACACCGGCATCCGTCCATACCAGGGATCGGAGAAATAGATCGAGCCGTCCGAGCGCACACAGACGTCATTTGGGCTGTTGAGCTCCTTGCCGTCGAAGTGCGAGGCAAGGACTTCGCGCCGGCCGTTGTGCTCGCGGATGAGGCTCGATGTTGCGTGCTCGCAGACTACGAGGCCGAGATTGGCGTCGTAGGTCATGCCGTTGCACTTGTTGGATGGCTTCATCACCTCGCGGATGCCGCTGCGCTCATCGTAGCGGCGACGCACGTCCGCCGGCATGTCGGAGAACAGGAGAAACTGATCGCGCGGGTGCCAAATCGGCCCTTCGGTAAAAGTAAAGCCTCCGGCCACTCGATCCACCGGCGCATCGAGGTCGATCAGGTCGGAAAACTCGCGACGGAGCGCGGAATGACTCATCGCATACCTCCCGCGATCAAGCCGCGAACCAATTGCGGCGCGGCATCGACTGGACGACCGGGCCGGGAACAACGTCCTGCAAACGGCCGATGACCTGTCCGGCTTCGATGATGGCCGGCCGGTCGTGCACCGGCAGCACGAAGCGCGAGCTGGCGACCACCTTTTTGATTGCAGCCTTCTCCTCGCGCTTGCTGACCCCGTGATTGCCAGTGACGCGCGGCTCCATATCGCTGATTTCGTGGAAGGGTTCGACGAGCTGATCGTTGATGTCGTAGAGCACGTCGCCGCAGATGGTGGCCACGCCCTCTGCGGTTTTCACGATCACGTTCATCGAGCCTTCGGTGTGGCCGCCGGCCGCTTCGCAAATAACGCCGGGCATCAGTTCGGTCGGCCCCGATATTTCAAGATCGAGAAAGCGCAGCGCCCCCTTGGTATGCAGCCGATCGATCAGATGCTTGATGTCAACCGCCGGATATTGCGGGTGCATCAGACCCGAAACCGAGTACTCCAGCTCGCGCCGATTGAGTACGACGGCGGTGTTCATCGGAAAGAGGTCGTCCTTGCCGGCATGATCGATGTGCAGATGGGTGTGCAGGACGTAGCGAACATCGCCGAGCTTCAGTCCATGTTTTTTAAGTTGGTTCTCGATCATGTTCTCGTGCGACTGCATTCCGCGCATGCCGAGCGTTTCCATGATCTGGTTCGATCGATAGCCGCTGTCGACGAGAAGCGGCCAGGTGCCGCCGAGAATGAGAAAGCCGAGCGTCGGCACCCGGCGCGTGCGGCCGCAGTCGCGACCGAGGACCAGGAAGCTCGAATTCAAGCTCGATGTCGCCGTAGTCGAGAATTTTGATTTCTAACGCCATTACTTTCCTCCCCACTCGGGTCTCACACTTGCGCTTGCGCGCGTTTTCTTAGTCTTCAGGACGCTAAACGATTGCCGTCATGCGGCCCTCGCATCGGCCAATTGCAAAACATGGGTGCAGATCTGATCGATCGAACTGCCATCGCCCAGCACGTCAAGAAACGGCTTTGCCGCGACGAGGCCCGCGGTGCGTGGTTCGAAGCCAGGATCGGCAGCGAGCGGTGTCAGCCAAATGATCCGCCACGCGATGCGCGAAAAGCGGACGACCGCGTCGGCCATCGCAGTCGGGTCGCCGCGCTCAAGTCCATCCGACAGCACGACCAATGCCGCTCCGCGCGCCAAGGCGGAGAACCGCGGGACCGCGAGGAAGGCATTCAGCGCCTCGCCGATGCGAGTGCCGCCATCCCAGTCGGCGACAAGCAGCGACGCGGTGGCGAGCGCCTGTTCGCGATTTTTAGTCGCAGCGGCCGGGTGATGCGTGTGAGCCGCGTGCCGATGGTGAAAACTTCGACCGAGTCGGCCGCGCGAACCAGCGCATGCGCAAAAGCCAGATGGGCTTGTGTCCGCTCCTTCATTGAGCCTGAAACGTCGACGAGAACGACGATGCGGCGCTGCCGCAGCCGGCGCTTGCGCTGACGCAGGCTAAAAATCTCGCCGGCGTGACGCATAGCGTCGCGGAACATACGGCGGGCGTCCGTGCCCGGTCCGCCGCGGGCCGACCGCCAGCGATAGCCGCGCCGGCGTGGCACACGGCCCGGAAGTGCGCGAGCAAAGCGCCGCAGCGTCTCCTCCTCTTCCCCGGGAGCGAAACGGCGCGCCGCGAGCCGCTCCGCCGTCGTCGCTTGAGCGCCGGATTCATGGGTCTCGTCGCCGAAAATCGGCTCAGGCCCGATCGAGGAATCTTCGGCCGCCCGTATCGGCTCATCTTCGCTCGGTACCGACTCCACCTGCGAACCAAACATGCCAAGGAAATGCGCGTTGAACAGCGCATCAAATTCCGCGAACCGTTCCGGCGGCGGTGCCAGGGTCGCGCGCGCGGCGCGCCGGATGTCGCCGATCTCTTGCGGTCCCAGAAGTTCGATGGCGGAGAGCCAACTCACGGTCTGTTCCGGCGCGACGGCGAACCCGGCGCGCCGCAATAGCCCGGCAAAGCCGACGAAATGAGCGATCGGGTCGGGCGCGCTGGTCACGCCTGTGCCTCTTCGAGTATGGCTTCGATCTTCGGCGCGATATGAACGAGATCGTCCTCGTCCTTGAGAACAACGCCAAGCGAACGCCGAAACGCGTCGGGCCAGCGGGCTCCTTGCTCGTTGAGAAGCGTTGCGGCTTCCGCCCATTCGACCGCCTCGGCGATGCCGGGAAGTTTTGCAAGCGGTTCGCGGCGCAAACGCCCGACTGCCGCGACGACCGCGCGTGCCGCGCGTTCGCTGACGCCCGAAGCGCGCATCATGATGATGCGCATTTCGCGCTCCGGCGCCGGATACTCGATCCAGTGATAAACGCAACGGCGGCGCAACGCTTCGTGCAATTCGCGCGTGCGGTTGGAGGTAAGAACGACCACCGGCCGTTCATAAGCGCGAATAGCGCCCCGCTCCGGGATGGAAATCTGGAAGTCGGAAAGAAACTCAAGCAAGAAGGCTTCGAACTCGTGGTCCGAGCGATCGATTTCGTCGATCAGCAGCATCGTCTCTTGCGGCCGCCGCAGACAAGCGAGCATTGGCCGTTCGATCAGGAATTCGTCACCATAAATGTCCGTATGGGCGCCGGCGGCACCTTCCTGACGAAGCGCCAACATTTGCCGCGGAAAATTCCACTCGTAGAGCGCCGCTGCCGCGTCGATGCCTTCGTAGCATTGCAGGCGAAGAAGCGTGCGGCCGAGCACTCCGGCGATTGCCTTGGCGGCTTCAGTCTTGCCAACGCCTGGCGCGCCTTCGAGCAACAATGGCTTGCCTAGGGCCAGCGCGAGGTAGGCAGCGGTCGAAAGTTCTTCGTCGGCGAGATAATAGGCAGCACGCAGCGCTTCTTCGAGCTCACGCGGACTGCCAATGCCGACGATTTTTTGTCGCACCGTCATGAATTTTACCGCGCGCGCGCGTTCGCTGCCGCGGCGCCGCCGCGCGCCTTCAGCGCTCGCAGAACTTTTTCTGGAGTGATCGGCAGGTCATTGATGCGCACGCCAACGGCGTTGAAGACCGCATTGGCGACAGCCGGCAGCACCGGGTTGGCGCACATCTCACCGGGTCCCTTGGCGCCGAACGGGCCGTCCGGGGCAGGGCGTTCAAGTACTATAATATCGTGCGGACAGATATCGCCCGGACCTGGCATCAAATACTCGTTGAAATCGCGCGGACCGTTTCGCGGATCCGGGTAGTACGGCTCCGGCGTCTCATAGAGCGCGTGGCTCATGCCCATCCAGGAGCCGCCGACGAGTTGCTGTTCGACCAGCTTGGGATTGATCGCGCGCCCGATCTCATAGGTACTCGTCATCTTCAGAACCGCGATTTCGCCGGTCTCGTCGTCAACCTCCACTTCAGCGATCAGACAGGCATGCGCATAACAAGTTGCCGGCGACATTTCGCCTGTCTCTGGGTCGACGTCGGATAGCGGCACCAGGAAAATGCCACGTCCGGAAATCGTCTTGCCTTGGCGGAACTGCGCGGCGATTGCGACATCGCGCACCGAGATGGAACGATGCGGCGCGCCTTTCACGCGAATAGAGCCTTTGCCATCGGTCTCAAGGTCGTCCGGATCGACTTCAAGCTCTTCCGCTGCTGCTTCCAGCATAACCCCACGCGCCTCGCGCGCCGCGGTCATCACTGCATTTCCGACGCGATGCGTGCCACGGGAGGCAAACGAGCCCATGCAATGCGGGCCGGTATCTGAATCTGCGGTATCGACGTAAACGTCCTCCACCGGTACGCCGAGAGTTTCGGCGCAAATCTGGCGTGTCACCGATTTCATCCCTTGTCCGAGATCGATTGAAGACAGGGCGACGGTGAACTTGCCGCTCGGGTTGGAATGAACCAATGCCTGGCTCGGATCGCCGCCCAGATTCATGCCAATCGGATAGTTGATGGTGGCGACGCCACGCCCGCGATGCTTGGCCACGGTCAGCGCCTCCTTGTTCCGAACACCGAAGAAAAGCGCGCCGCGCCGTGGGTCGATCCGGCCGGCGACGGAGCCGGTGCGGGCGGCGCGCTGCGTGATGCTGGTGCTGGCGGTGCAGCAGGTGCAGGCGCCGCCGGCGTCGGCCGTTCGTATGCGACGCGCTGCGGCACGGTCGGCGCCAGCTTAGCCGCGGGTGCGAGCGCAGGCGCGCGGGTTCGATCCGCAACGCCGCCGCCGCGATCGGCACCTCCGCCCTTTCGCGATGACATCTGCCTGAATTCGTCGCGCAACGGCCAATTGGCTTTTTCGGCGGCGACCTGAGCGCACTCGATCAATGCACAGTTCTTCGCCTCACGCCGATGCGCTTTCATGTCGCCGTCGCGGTAGGCGTTGAGGATGCGGAATTCCAGCGGGTCCATTCCTACGGCGACCGCGAGCTTGTCCATCTGACATTCAAGCGCGAAGTCGAGCGCGGTGACGCCGAACCCGCGCATGGCAGTCGCCGGTGTGCGATTAGTAAAGACGCAAAAGATGTCGGCGTGCACGTTGGGAATCGTGTAGGGCCCCGGAATGTGAGCCGCGCATTTGACCACCGCGTAGCTCGACAGGCGCGTGTAGGCGCCGGAATCAAAGTAAGCGCGCGCCTGGCGGGCGACGATCCGCCCGTCCTTCATGACCCCGTCCTTGATGTAGATCCGCTCGGCGCCGCGCGGTGAGCCGAACTGCATCTCTTCGTGGCGGCCAAACCGATAGCGGACCGGCGCGCCGGTCAGCCGCGCCGCAAGGATGGATAGCGGTTCGGTAAGCGTGTCGACTTTACCGCCGAAACCGCCACCGACGGTGCCGCCGATGAAATGCAATTGGTTCGATTGCATCGCGTTGATCTTCGCGGAGGTGTCGAGCGAGAAGAACAGTGCTTGCGTCGAGGTGTAGACGATGAAGCGGCCGTTGGTGTCGGGCACCGTGATCGAACCGTTGGTCTCGGTCGGAGCGTGTTCGATCGGCGACATTTGGTAGCGATCCTCGATCACGACGTCGGCCTGCTTGAACGCCGCTGCCGCGTCGCCGAAGCGCACCTTCTGATGGTCGTATTTGCCGTAATATTCGAATGTGTTCTTCGGATAAGTCGCGTTGACCGAAGGCGCGCCTGGTTTCAGCGCTTCCTCGACATCGAACACCGCCGGCAACTGATCGTAGGAGATGCGCACCAGCGCCATCGCTTCCAGCGCCGCGCGCTCGCTGGTCGCGACGATGCCGAGGATCGGCTCGCCCTTGTAGCGAACCACGTCGGATGCAAGCGAAGGCTCGTCGTCTTTGCCAAACTGAATGAGGCTCAGAAGTGTGTTGAGATTGACCGGAACGTCGGCCGCCCGGATGATCCGTTTGACGCCGGGCGCGCGCGCCGCCGCCGAATTGTCGATGGAGCGGATGCGCGCGTGGGCATGCGGGCTGCGCAAGATTTTCAGGTGCAATAAATTGCCGAAGCGATGATCGTCGTAATAAGGCGACGTCCCGGTGACATGGCCCAGAATATCCTGGCGTGCCGTCGGCTGGCCGATCTCGATCAGATTATCGTCGCGTTCGTCGGCGAAGATGTCTTTGCGGAATTCAAGCATGTTGGTTCCTTAGGCGCGCCGACGATTGTCGCTGCGGGCGGCGTCGAGCACCGCCTCGATGATCGGCTCATATCCGGTACAGCGGCAGATGTTGCCGCAGAGCGCATCAACCACGTCTCCGCGGGTCGGGTTTGGATTGCGGTCGAGCAGCGCCTTCGCGGCCATCAGCATACCCGGCGTGCAATAGCCACACTGGGCGGCGAAGCGTTCCATGAATGCGTTTTGCAACGGGTGCAGATCGGGCCCGCGGCGGAGCCCGGCTACCGTCTCGACTGATTTTCCGGCGCAGGTTTCCGCCAGCGTCACGCAGGAAACCCGCGGCACGCCGTCGATCAGCACCGTGCAGGTCCCACAGGTTCCTTGCCAGCAGCCGCCCTTCACCGACAGATCGCCGACGGATTCACGCAGCGTGTCGAGCAGGTTCGCGCCGCTTTCGACGAAGGCAGCAACCTCCTCGCCATTCAGGTAGAACTGAATCGGGGTCTTCATTGACGCCTCATGCCTGCACTGTGCCAAGCAATAGCCGGCGGAGATACACCGGCAGAATTTCACGCCGCCACCACGCGCTTGCGATCGCGTCGTCGGTTGGGGAGGTGCCATCGGTAGCCACAGCTAGAGCCGGAGCGATACCGGCGGCGTCGAGTGTTCGGCCTTCGAGTGCCCGCTCCGCCGCTTTAGCGCGCACCGGCGTCTGACCCATCGCACCGTAAGCGATACGCGCGCTGGTGACGCGGCCGCTGGCCAAGGGCAACTGGGCGGCGATTGAAAGGACCGAGATGCCCTTCGGATGAACGCGCGTCACTTTGTGGAATTGAAACGGATCATTTGGCGGACGTTTGAACGCGACACCGGACACCAGCGTGGAACCGCGGTCACGACGCCCAAGCAGCTCCTCCAGCGTAAGTTCGCGCTGGCCGAAACCTGCCGCGAGCATCACCGTCGCATCGAGCGCGAGCAGCGCCGCTGCGAAGTCTCCATAGGGCGACGGCGCAAACAGATTGCCGCCGACAGTCGCTGCCTCGCGCACCGCAGGCCCGCCGACTGCGCGTGCGACGGCGTGAAGGAATCCAAGTTCACGCTCGGCCAGAATGGCGGCCATGGTCACGCCGGCGCCAAGCTCAATACGGCCGGACGAGACTGCAATATGCAGCAGGCTCGGATCGGTCGAACGGACAATCGTCTCGATCGTCTGGTCGGCCTCGTTGACCGCGCGCATGACCAGCGTGCCACCGCCGAGAAAGCACGCGTTGCGCTCCGTCGACAGTGCGCCGGCCGCATCGGCCAGACGTGCGAATGTCTTAACGCTGACGCTCATGCGCGGCCCTCTACTCCGGACGACGCGGCCAAGCGGGTGCGAATCGCGGCAAAGCCGGCGTCGTAAATATCCTCGCCGACCATCCGCGTCATCTCGGCTTCTTGCCCCGTGCGCGTCGTGAAAGTGCAGCGCCAATCCCAAAACGTGCGGTCACCGTCCGTGACCGGCGCAAGCCGGACATGGGCGACGTAGTTGAACAGCGGAACCGGCGTGTCGAGCAGACAATAACTGAAAGCCTGCTCAAGATCGGAAAGCGTCAGCAGCCGCTCGCGCAATTCGGCACCGTCGCGCAGGAAGAAATGCCGCACGCAGCCGATCTTGTCGGAACTTTGGCCGCGCTCGATCGCGCTCTTCGCAACCGCGGGATGCCAGGTATCGTGACCGTTGAAGTCACGCAGCAATGCCCAGACGCGGTCGCACGGTGCGTCGATGATCGTTGATCGGACGATACGGATCATCGTTGCTAACCTCCGAACTGCCGCTTCAAGGCATCGAACCCGCCCTGGAATACGCCGCCGCCGATATTTGTGATCAATTCGGTCTCGCGTTCTGGCGGGCAATCGAATTCTGCTGTCCACTCGGCGAAAGTCCGGTCGCCGTCGGTAATCGGCGTGAGACGCAGCGTTGCCACGTAGTTGTCGACCCCCATCGGCGATTTAAGGATCGAATAGGTGCAGAACAGATCGAAGTCCGAGAGGCCAAGGAGCTTCTCCCGGATTCGATCGCCGTTGCGCAACCTGAAATCGCGCACGCAGCCAATTTTGTCCGACGGTTCGCCGTTCTCGATCCGGCTTTCCGCGATCCCCGGATGCCAAGCGGGCAGCCCGTTGAAGTCGCGCACCCGCGCCCAGACGCGGTCGGAACGGCCGTTGATAACGCTCGAAATATAGACGCGGGCCATGAGGCTCTTTTCCTCCCTTCTTTGTTACTTCGCCGTGCGCTCTACCCGGACGATCCGCCACCGCCACCTTCGGGCGGCTTCTTCGGTGCGGTCTCCTTACGGATACCCTGCATATCGCGCGCCTCGCGGATGAGGCCCGGCATGCGCGAGAGGCTGCCACCCTCGATGCCGATCTCAGAAAGAATCTGATCGATCATCGGCGCCTGTACGCGATAGCGCAGCGCCGAATTGATCACCTCGTCGGTGGCGCTGCGCCCGCCATTGCCACCACCGTTGCCGCCGCCATTGAGGCCATCGACATGGAGGATGCGGATGCCCTCGATCTTTTCCATCGGCTTGACGCTCTCACGCACGATGCCTTCGATGCGCTCGAGCAGCCGGCGCCGGAACAGCGAAGTGCGAGCGGCGTCGGTAAGGACGTTCTCGGCTTCGTTGAGGAGCTTCTGCGCTTCGGCCTCGACCGCGGCGCGGACTTGCTGCGCCGCTGCCGCGATCCGCACCTCCTCGGCCTCCTTTTCAGCGATCACCAACTCAACAGCACGTCGGCGGCGTGCCACTTCGCTTTCGCGCACAGTCTTGACCCGCTCCTCTGCTTCGACGGCCTGGGCGCGAGCCGCCTCGGCCTCCGTCTGCGCAGCCGATTGTTCGAGCGATTTCCTCAGGATTTCGATATCGCTTTCCATGCGGGCGGTTTCCACCGCTGTTTCACGGCCGATTTCGAGCTGACGCAGTTCGCGCTCGCGGATGATGCGCGCTTCGTCGAGGCCTCGCTCCGAGGCGATACGCGCGCGCTCGACCTCTTCGCGGGCCGCGATCTCGGACTCCTGCAGCGCTTGCACGCGGGAGACCTCGAACTGTTCTATGGCCCGGCGGCGTTCGAGCCGGGCAAGCTCGATGGCCTGCTCGCGTATGACGTCGGTGCGCTCCACGTGCTGCGTGGCGACGATGTTGGCTTCCTTCACCCGACGATCTGCGTCGGCGCGCTCCGCGAGCTTGGCCGCGACTTCGATCGACCGGTTCTGATCGGCGATCTCGATGATCTTGCGCCGCTCAGTATCGAGTATCTCGCGCGACTGCGATGAGGTGATGCGCTCGCGTTCCAGCACCAGCTCCGTCGCGATGCGCGCGGTCTCGATCGCCTCGCGCCGCTTGATTTCGGCGTCCTCGATCGCCTCCTCGCGAGCGATGTCGCGCGAACGGGTCGCCTGATCGGCCGCGATGCGCGCGGCGGCGATCGCCTTTTCCTGCGCGATGCGGGCCGCTTCGACCGCCTCACGCGCCGCGATTTCGGCGGTGTCGACCGCGCGATTGCGGGCAATCTCGAGCGACCGCACTTCCTCGTCGCGCGATATACGCTCACCGGCAAGTTTACGATCTTGCAGAATGCGAACCAACTCGACCAGCTGACGGGAGGTGATCTCGGCAAATTCGACCGCCTCGTTGCGAGCAATCTCCCGTCCGCGCGTGTCCCGTTCAGCTTCGATGCGTTCCGCCGCGATTTTCTTGTCGAGTTCGATTCGCGCGGTTTCCGTTGATTCCCGCGCGGCGATTTCGGCAGCTTCGATGGCCTTGATGCGCTCGATCTCGCGGCTGCGCGTTTCTTCTTCCAATTCGATCCGATCGACTGCGATCTTCTTTTCCTGAGCAATACGGGCGCCTTCGACCGCTTCGCGTGCCGCGATTTCCGCTTCCTCGATCGAACGGCTGCGGGCGATGTCGAGCGCCCGGACGCGCTCCTCCTGTTGGATGCGGGCCGCGGCAGTTATCTCGCGGGCCGCGATGTCGGCTTCTTCCAAGGTTTTCGTCCGCCCGATTTCGAGCGTCCGGGTGGCGAGCTCGGAGGCGATCCGTTCGGCCGCGAGCGCTTTCTCCCGGGAGATGCGCGCCGTCTCGGTGGACTTTGCCGCGGCAATCTCTTCCTCTTCGACCGTGCGATTGCGGGTAATCTCGCGCCGGCGGATTTCCTCCTCGAGCGCAATGCGTTCGTCGGTGACGACGCGCTCCTGTGCGATCCGTGCGCGCTCAGTGGTTTCACGCGCGGCGATCTCGGCCTGCTCCAGATTGCGGGTCCGTTCAATCTCGAGCCGCCGGCTCTCCTCGTCCATGGCAATGCGAGCCGTTGCGATCGAGAGCTCCTGCGCGATGCGGGCCTTTTCGGTTTCCTCGCGGGCCGCGATCTCGGCTTGCTCGACGTTGCGCGTCCGTTCGATTTCGCGCCGCTGATCGTCCTCCTCGCGGGCGATCCTTGCCTCCGTCACGACGCGCTCCTGCGCGATGCGGGCGCGCTCGACCCGTTCGCGCGCCGCGATTTCCGCCTCGTCGATCTGCCGGCCGCGCTCGATCTCGCGCTCGCGGATGTCGCGCTCGGAAACGATCCGTGCTTCCGCGAGTGTGCGTTCGTGGGCGATCCGTGTTTTCTCGACCTCTTCGCGGCCGGAAATTTGGGCCTGTTCAGCCTCGGTATCGCGCAACGAACGTTCGCGAGCGAGCTCGGCGCGCTGCACCGCGCGACGCACCTCGATGTCGCGTTCCTGATTAAGCCGCGCTGTCTCGCTCTCGCGATCGATTTCCAGCGCCTGCTTTTCGGCTTCGAGATTGCGGGTGCGGATCAGGATCATCGAATCCTGCTCGATGTCGTTGCGTAGCTTGCGCCGCGCCTCAATGTCCTCGATGAGCTTGGTCAAACCTTCGGCGTCGAAGCGGTTCGACGGATTGAAGAACTCGAGATCGGTTTGGTCGAGATCGGTGATCGCAACCGATTCAAGTTCGAGGCCGTTCTGTTTGAGGCTTTCCAGGGCCGATTCCTTGACCCGGGTTACGTACTCGCCACGGCGCTCGTGCATCTCGATCATGGTCATTTCGGAGGCGACTGAGCGCAACGCTGAAACGAATTTGCCGGAAAGCAGCGTATCGAGCTCGGCGACGTTCATCGTGCGCCGGCCGAGCGTGGCGGCGGCGATTGTCACCGCGTCGCGCGTCGGCGGTACCCGGATGTAGAACTCCGACTCGATGTCGACGCGCATGCGGTCCTTGGTGATGAGCGCATCGTCGCGATTGCGCACCACCTGCATGCGCAGCACGTTCATGTTGACTGGCGTGATGTCATGAATGAAGGGGAGTACGAAGGCACCGCTGTTAATGACGACTTTTTCGCCGAACAGGCCGGTGCGCACGAAGGAGACTTCCTTGGATGACCGGTGGTAGAGCCAGTTGACGAAATAGACGACGATCGCGATGACGATGACCGCGACGATCAGCCAGATAATCAGACTGCCGAGAATGGCGACGGACATCTTAGTTTCCTCCCTCCCACCCGGGTGTTGGCCGGTGCGGGTTTACTTCACTCTGGGCTTAAGCTCGCTTGATCATTTTGAATTTTGCCACTTGCTCGTGAAGCGCGCGCTCGACCGGTAGCCGCTCCATCGATGAAGCGCCGTAAAAACCGTGACAATGGCGGGCACGCGTCAGCACATATTCCGCGTCGGCCGGCTCCGCGATTGGACCGCCGTGAACCAGGATCAACGCGTCACGATTGATGGCAAGCGCGGCTTCTGCCATCGCGTCGGTCAGTGCCGGACAATCCTCAAGTTTGATCGAGGTCGAGGCGCCAATTGTACCGCCGACCGTGAGACCAAAATGACAGACCAGGACATCGGCGCCCGCCTTTGCCATGGCTGCGGCTTCCGACGGTTCGAATACGTAGGGCGTCGTCAGGAGATCGCGCGCGCGCGCCTTGGCGATCATCTCGACTTCGCGGCCGTAACCCATCCCGGTTTCTTCAAGGCCGGCGCGGAACCGGCCATCGATTAGACCCACGGTGGGGAAATTCTGCACGCCGCTAAAGCCAAGCCGCGCAACTTCGTCGAGAAACACATCCATCTGCCGGAATGGATCGGTTCCGCATACGCCGGCCAGTACCGGCGTGTCGCCGACGACCGGCAGCACTTCGCGCGCCATGTCGAGCACGATGCCATTGGCGTCGCCGAATGGCATCATGCCGGCAAGCGATCCGCGGCCGGCCATGCGGTAGCGTCCGGAATTGTAGATCACGATCAGATCCGCGCCGCCCTTCTCCTCGCCCTTGGCGGACAATCCGGTGCCGGCGCCGGCGCCGATGATCGGTTCGCCTCGTTTTTTCATGGCGTGGAAGCGCGCCAGGATGTCGGAACGCGGGATGCGGGCCATGTTCTTATCGCCTCGCACGCCTGCGGGTGAGCCGGCCACCAAACAAGCGGCGGAATTCGGCAACGATCTCCGCCGAGAACTGTGGATCGTTGATGTGCGCCGGCATGCGGATGAGACGGCGCGTCGCGGTTTGTCGAACGGTCGTTTCCAGTGCGCGAAACAGTTCCTCGTCCGCACCGGGATCTGAAAACGGCCGTCCCGGCGTATCGAGAGCTGAGAGGCCGCCTTCCGGCAGAAAGAAGCGTACCGGGCCGTCCATGCGGTTAAGCCGTTCGCCGATCCAGCGGCCGATCCGCGCGTTTTCTTCCGGCGTGGTGCGCATCAGCGTTACGGTGGGGTTGTGGACCTCGAGCGTGCGGCCGCGATAGCGCTCGGGCACACTGGCCATCGGTCCAAAGTTCACCATGTCGAGCGCGCCGCATGAGCCGATGTAGGGCACGCGGGTCCGGATAATCGCTCCGAACCGGTCTTCGGTAGCCGGCAACACGCCGCCGCACAACAGGTCGCAGACTTCCGTCGTGGTGGTGTCGATGACGCCAGTGAGATCGCCAGAATCGACGAGTTTCTCCATCGATTGACCACCGACCCCGGTGGCGTGAAAGACCAGACATTCGAAGTCATCTTCGAGCGCATCGACGACCGCGTCGACGCAAGGGGTGGTTACGCCGAACATCGTCAGCCCGATCGCCGGCTTCACTTCGCCTTGGCGCGCTGGCGCCTGCTCTGCGCTCGCCCCGCGCGCTTTCACCATGCCGACCATGGCGGCGGCCCCATTGGCGAGGACCTGACGCGAGACCATGTTGAGACCGGCGACGTCCGTGACGGAGTAAAGCATCATAATGTCCGACGGCCCCACGTATGGGGCAACGTTGCCCGAAGCGACAGATGAGATAAGGACTTTGGGGACACCGATCGGTAGCGCTCGCATCGCCGGCGCTACCAGCGAAGAACCACCGGATCCGCCAGCCGAAATCAGCCCGCCGATTCGGTCCTGGCGTTTGATCCAGGCCTCAAACGCTTCGGCCATCGCCGTAATGGCGGCGCCGCGTTCGCCTGTAAAGACTGCGTTTGGACCGCCGCGGAAATATGCGGCGATGTGGTGCGGCGGGACATCGGCCGGAGACGGCCCGCCGGAGGTGGATAGATCGACCAAAATAACGCGCACCCCCGCGGCGGCGATCTGGTCGCGAAGAAAGCGCAGTTCAGCACCCTTGGTGTCGAGCGTTCCGGCAATGATCACCGGCGCCGCGCCGCCGCGGTGGAGCGGCCGCAGCTCAACTGCCGGCATTATTGTCGATGTGGCCGGCTCCGGCGCGATGGTTCGCGTGCGCGCCGAGGTCTCGATCTGGGCGGCGGGTACGGGCTGAGACCAGCGCGTCGGCGGGTTCGGATTTGAATTGTAGACGCGGATCGGCCCGTGGGCCCTGGCGGGCCGGCCATTGCCTTCCGTGCTGGGGGCTTCCGTCGTCTCTTCCGCCGGCTCCGCCTCACCGTGCTGGCCCACGCCCAAAAGTCTTTGTTGGAGTTCGCGGTCCGCTTCGAGCCGCGCCGCTTCCATGACCCGGTTGACCCGGCCGTTGATCATGATCGCCACTTTTTCGGCGACAGCGGTCGCAACGCCGATGTTTTGCTCGACAACGAGGACACCGATTTCGCCTTGTTCGCCGAGGTCGACCAAAATCTCTTCAACCTGTTCCACAATCACCGGAGCCAGTCCCTCGGTCGGCTCGTCCATAATAAGGAGCCGTGGATTGAGGAGGAGGGCGCGGGAAATTGCGAGCATCTGCTGCTCGCCGCCGGAAAGCTGGTTGCCGCGATTGGTGCGCCGTTCCGCCAGTCGGGGGAAAGTTTCGTAGATGCGTGAAATTGTCCATTGCCCGCGGTTGCCACTTGCGAGCCGCAGATGTTCGTCGACTGTGACCGAGGGCCACAGCCGTCGGCCTTGTGGTACGTAACCCAATCCCATCCGGGCGATCTCTGCGGGAGGACGACCGATGAGTTCCTCGCCCATGAAACGAATGGAGCCGCTTGCTGCTGGCGTGAGCCCGACGATCGTATTGCACAGTGTCGTCTTGCCCATGCCGTTGCGTCCGACCAGAGACAGGACACCGTGCTCGAGCCGCAGATCGACGCCCTGCAGGGCGTGGCTCCGTCCGTAGAAGACGTTGAGTCCTCTAATCTCAAGTAAGTCGGCGGGGCGACGCTCAGGCATTTCCGCCCCCGAGATACAATTGCTGCACTTCCTGATCGGCTTCGATCTCGTGCGGCGCGCCTTCTTTGAAGATGCGTCCGTTGTGCATCATCGTCACGCTCTCGACGACACGCAGCGCAACGTCCATGTCGTGCTCGATGATGATGTAGCCGATATGAGTAGGAAGGGCGGTCAGGATTGCGACCAGATCGAGCCGTTCCGCAGGTGAGAGGCCCGCTGCCGGTTCATCAAATAAAATGAACCGCGGCGCACCCGCGAGCGCGAGCGCAATTTCAAGCTGCCGCTGTTGGCCATGCGCCAATTCGCCGACCAGGCGATCGGCGACGTTTTCAAGATGCACGAGCGAGATGAGATCGCTGACCGATTGCATAATTCCATCACGCGCTCTGGTGCGAATGAAGGAAAAGCGACCATGTGAAACGCCGCGGCAGGCGAGATAAACATTCTCGCGCACGGTGAGGCGGGAGAACAGCAACGAGATCTGGTAGGTCCGGCGCAATCCGCGGCGAATACGCTCGTGCGGCGCCAGCGTCGTTACATCCTCGCCGAAAAAACGGACGGTTCCGGAAGTCGGTGGAAAGTCCCCGGTCACGCAATTCAATAAAGTTGTTTTGCCGGCGCCATTGGAGCCGAGCACGGCGCGGCGCTCGCCCGGCCGGACACTGAGCGTGATGTCGGTCAAAGCCTCCAGTGCGCCGAAAAAGCGGCTCACGCCACGCAGCTCAATCGCGTTGCCGGTCCCGGCCGCGGCCATCCGTTCGGCGATCGAACTCACGAGCCGTTCCTCCCGCGGGGGGACAGCGCGCGCACCGACCACCGCCGCCAAAGGCCGATCACTCCATCGGGCGAAAACAGCACGATGACGAGGAAGCAGAGACCGATAAGGGTCTGAAAGCGGCGTCCGTCGAGTCCGACCGCGACCAACGAATTGAGCGCGAAAGTGCGTAAGATCACGTAGATGAACGCACCGATGAACGGTCCGATTGGATGGCTGAGGCCACCTACGACCGCGATGATGAGAATGTTGATGACAACGTTAACACCGATTGAGAAGGGCGAGATCTGATTATTCTGCCACACCAGTAGGATTCCGCCGATCGCCGCGATTAGGGCTGCGAAAGCGAAGGCGGCAATCCGGTGGGCGGTGACGTTGTAGCCGATCGCCTCCATCCGACGCGGATTGTCGCGCACACCTTGAAGCGCTAGGCCGAATGGCGCGCGAGAGATGTAGACGACCGCCGCGTAGCTAACCGCGGCAAAGAACAAGATCATATAATAAAGCGGGATGGGCGCCTTCCAGTTGACTCCAAGGAAATGCGGAGCCGGAATTGTCGTAAATCCATTGAACCCGTTAAATATCGGCCAGTTCTGCAAAGTCAGATAGAAGAAGGCGCTGGCCACGGCGAGCGTGATCATGATCGTGTATATGCCCTCGGTGCGCGACGAGAGCGCGCCGACAAGCGTGCCAAACGCGACGGCAATGGCGATGGCAAGAGGCGTGGCCACCCACCACGGCCAAAACAGGCTGATCGCGGGAAGCGAACTAGTTCCAAGCACCGCAATCATATAGCCGGCGACGCCTGCCACGGTCATTTGCGCAAGACTCACCATGCCGCCATAGCCGGCGAGAAACATCAGCGAGAGCGCAATCATGCCCAGGATGAGCGACCAGCCGACAACCTGGACGAGGACAAAGTTGCCCGCGACCGCCGGCAGGATCAGGAACAGCAGGCCAAGGACCAAAATCGGCGCGTGCTGCGAGGCCCAGCGCGACAACACGCCGCCTTCTTGCGAGCCTCGATTGCCCAGCGCCGACGTGTCGGTCGTTTGCAGCAAGGCCATCAGCGTCTCCCTAAAAGGCCCTGCGGCCGAATGGCGAGGACGATGACCATGATCAAAAAGGCCAACACCGTAGAGTAGTTCTGGAAGTAGACGACGCCGATTTGTTCGGACAGGCCGATGATCAGAGCACCGAGCGCCGCGCCCGGTATCGAACCCATGCCGCCGACAATGACCACCACGAGCGATGCGAGCAGAAAATTTGAATCCTCGCCGAGCGAGATCGATTGGAAGGTTCCGCCGACGACGCCGGCCATTCCCGCGAGCCCGGCGCCGAAAGCAAACACGGCCACGAAGAGCAGCTGCACCCGATAGCCAAGCACCGAGAGCATGTCGCGATCATCGACGCCGGCACGGATCATGACGCCGATCCGCGTGCGATTGAGAGCAAGCCACATTCCAATACCAAGCACGACCGCCGCGGCGAAAATGACGAGCCGCACCCGCGGATATTGAAGAAAGACCGCTTCCCCGCTTGATTTGACGGACACAATGATCGGAGTCGGTAGCGGACCCAAAAGTTGGTCGGGCGTGTCGATCTGGATCGCGTCGCCACCCCAGACCCAGACCATCAGGTCGGAGAAGATAATCGAGAGGCCAAGCGTTACCAACGTCTGGCGAAGATCCTCACCCTCCATGCGGCGAAAAATGAAGAACTGCATGGCGACGCCGACGATCGCGCAGCAAACAAAGGCCACTACGTAGCTGAACAGCCACGAGCCAGTCCACTGCGTGGCTTCGTAGCCCATATAGCCGCCGAACAGATAGAGTGAACCGTGCGCGAGGTTGACATAGCGCATCAGGCCGAAGATCAGCGTGAAACCGGTGGCGACGAGAAAGTAGAGCGCGCCGAGCGTAATACCGTTGAACAGCGCATTGATGAAAAGGCGCTTCTTTCCGAATACCCCCTCAAAACCCGCCGGCCAAGGCGCCAGCACCAGCCAAAGCACAAATATCACCGCCACAGCAATGACCAAGGCTGCAATCGGATGGTGTCCGATCCAGCGGCCAAGCGCGTCGCCCCGCTTCACGCCTGTTGTTTCGTCATCGCTATAAGTCGTGGCCACTGACCTCGCTCCGAGCTCCGCTGGAAACTAGCTGAGCAGAGCTGGCAAGGCGTGTTTGACAGTCTGATTTTTGCGTCTAGGCGATGACCGCGGGCGGCGAGTTATTCGCTCACCACCCGGGCGATGGTTCGGTAAAGCGTAGGCGCGATACCGACATTGGCGGCAAAGAAGTGAGTGAAATGGCTCTGCGACGAAAAACCGAGCTCAAAGCCAATGTCAGTAACCGAGGCTTGCGAGCTCGTCAGCCGGTCAAGCGCACGCTCGACACGCATCGTGTTGGCGTAAAGCGCCGGCGTTATGCCTATGTTCTCGCGGAATAGTTTGTAAAAGTGTGGCCGCGAAAGGCCGGCGTCGCGCGCTACATTGTTGAGTTCGATGCCTTGGGCAAGACCATCATCCAACAGCCGCAGCGACTTGCGCACCCGAAAATCGATGGTAGCGCGCGGCGCTTTAGCCACGCCGGCCCGATCGCCTGCCGTCCAGGATTCTTCAAAACTGGCGTCGAAAAGCTGATTTAAATAGCGATTAACGATCCGATAGCTTGCATTTGTCACCAGGGTGTGGGCGAGGCTGACCGCGATTGAGCGTATCGTCGTCCCGACCCGGATCGCGTTGCAGCCGAAACGGAGGCTGCCGCGGCCTTCCTGATCCCGATCAAGCCAGCGATCACACATATAAGCGACCAGATAAACTGAAGGTTCGTCGTTCGAACAAGGCTGAAAATTGTGTGGCTGCCAAGGGTTGATGACTACGCCCGAGGTCGCGTCGACCAAATGGGGGACCCCGCAGACGGTTACGAAGGCGGGGGGACCGCTGAGTAAAAAAGTCAGATGGCCTTCACGGTGCGCGTGGGTCCGTATTGGCTTGTTGAGCCGATAGACAGTTACACGGCCGAACGCGCCATGACAGACGGCCAAGGCCGTGCTCATACACTATCCTCCCAACACGCACGTTATTGTTTTCTTTGCCGATTAAACGACGGCCGGGCTTCGTTGACAAGTGGTGCCTGAGTGCCGCCGCTTGCCGCTCGAAAACGTGCGACAGCGGTACTGACCGAAGAATCAGACTAACAGACATGGCCGTGCGCTCGGGTTTGAGTGCGTGCGGCTTGAAGCATTCGGCCAGCCGCTGCTACGGTTTGGCGCCGGTCGGCAGGGGCGACACGTTTTCCCTGCGATAACGCATGAAGCGCATTCGGCCGGCGAGCCGCGCCCTCTCAGGGCGATCGGAAACAGGAGGAAACCTCATGCGCAAGGGCTTGGTAATTGCGACCGCGGCCGGTCTTGCCGCGCTTGTCACAGGATCTGCGAATGCTGCCGACAAACTTAAAGTCGGCGTTACCGCGACGCTCGAAGGCACTTATACCGTCCTCGGTGAGGACGGTATGCGCGGCTACGAACTCGCGGTGGAAGCGCACGGCGGCAAGGTTGCCGGTAGGGAAATCGAAACCATCGTCGGCGCAACGGACGCCAGTCCGGATTCGTCTATCCGCGCGGACAAGAAGCTGGTCGAACAGGACAAAGTCGACATGCTCATTGCCCCGCTGTCGGGCGCGGAAGGCATCGCGACGCGGGATTATTCCAAGACGCAGCCGCAGATCACGGTCATGAATGCGGCGTCTGGCGCGCTGGAGACCACGTATGGGGATCCGTCCGCCGGCATCACTCCGTCGCCGACTTTCTACCGGACCAATCTGGATGGCGCGCAATGGCACGCCGGCCTCGGCAAGTACGCCTACAACGTCAAGCATTACAAGAAAATCGCGACGATCGGCGAGGACTATGCCTTCGTCTACACCCAGGTGATGGGGCTGGTGCTTGAATATTGCCAGGCCGGCGGCCAGATCACCAAGCGGCTCTGGGTACCGCTCGGCACCAAGGACTTCGCGTCATACATCCCGCAGCTTCTCTCGGAAGATGTCGACGCCATCTATCTCGGCCTCGGCGGCGCCGACGCCGTGAACTTCCTCAACCAGTACCAGCAGGCCGGCGGTCACGCCCACCTGATTGGCGGCTCGATCATGGTCGACCAGACCGTGCTGTCGTCGAAGGGCAAGGCCAAGGAAGCATTGATCGGCACCATCGCCGCGAGCGGCATGGCCGACAACGATCCGAACCCAAAATGGCAGGCTTTCGTGAAGGCCTACCAGCAGCACGCGAAGACTGGCTACTTCAAGAACGCCTTCGCCGGCCCCTCGCTGCTCGCCATCAACTACTACAACTCGGCGGACGCGATGTTTAAGGCGCTCGACGAGGTCAAGGGCGACCTTTCGAACAACAATAAGAAGTTTCGCGAAGCTTTGAACAAGATCGTGCTTGACGCGCCGAACGGACGCATTACTCTCGACGAGAACCGCCAAGCGATCGGCACCAATTTCGTCACCGAAGTTGTCAAGGCGCCGAATGGCGATCTGATCAGCAAGGTGGTGGAGACCATCCCGAACGTGCAGCAGCGTCTCGGCTTCTCCAAGGCGGTGTTCGACAAGTTCGTACCGCCGGGCCGCGAAAATCCGCCTTGCAAAAAGACCTACAACTGACTGATCACTGACAAAGTGCTCGGCCGCGCAGGAGCGCGGCCGAGATGGTTGAGCTGACAGGCCCTGCACGGAGCGGGCTGGCGTTTGCCGGCTGGCTGGGTGCCAGGGCCTTTGCCGTTGCCGATATGCGACTTTGCGACCTAGTCAGGCGTGCTTGACAACAGGATCAGACGGCGAGATCATTTGTACACAAACGGTGCCGGGCCGTGCTATTAAAGACGTAAATGGCCGAGCCTGACGACAAGATCCGCTGCGATGCGTGCCCGGTGCTCTGTTACATCCGGCTAGGTATGACCGGCGCTTGCGATCGCTACGCCAATTACGATGGTGAGTTGGTGCGGGTTGATCCCCACGTGCTGCTCGAACGCACTGTGAAGCACGGCGGCGAGGTTGTGCCCTTTATGAGTCAGGCGCGGGAGTGGGGCGGCGATATCGTCAACGCTCCTGCGCCTGTTGTCACCGCGATCGGCGCCGGCACGACTTATCCCGACTACAAGCCGGCGCCATTTATCGTGTCATCCAAAATTGATGGCGTGGACATGGTGACCGTCGTTACCGAAGGCATCTACTCCTATTGCGGCGTCAAGATAAAGATCGACACCGATCGCTATTTGGGCGCGGAATGCGCAACCGTTCGTGTGAAAGGCGAGCCGGTTGGCCACGTGACGACGGGCGAATACGGCTCGCAGATGCTGTCGCTGGGCGGCGTCAATCATCTGACTCACGGCGGAAAGAAGGAAGGCCGGGTCACGTGCGAGACGCTGCTCGACTTGTGCAATCGAAAAGCTGTTGAGCTGAACGTCGACGGTGGGGCCAGCGTGATCGTTGCGGCGGGCAAACCGCCGGTCGTCAACGGTCAAACCGAAGAACGCATGCGCGTCGGTTGCGGCTCAGCCGCGATCGGCATGTTTGCCAAGCAATGGTACGGCAAAGTCGATGAGGTCGTCGTAGTCGACGATCACATCACCGGCGTGCTTTCCGAGCATCAGGCGGGCAAATTGCTCGGCGCGGCCGACACCGGCATCAAGATGAAGGGTCGCCGCTCGACGCCCGGCCGGTATTTCCACGTTGCAGAACCGGGAGCGGGTTGGGGCGGCGCCGACATTTCAGATCCGCTCGACATCGTTGCCGGTTTCGATCCGAAAGTCGCCTGGCCCGGATTGACGATGTTGATGGTATCGACAACGGGGGAGCAGCACGCCTTCTACCGCCTCGATCAGACCTTAAGGCCGATCGAAGCACCGCTACCGGAAAATCTGCGCGTATCCGTCGATCGCATTCGCGAGAATTGCGAACCGGCGCTGTGCTCGGTGTTGTTTATGGGCGGAGCAGGTGGCTCGCTGCGCGCCGGCGTCACGGAAAATCCAGTGCGCCTGACCCGCTCGGTGCGCCAGGCGCTGACCACGGTGACTGCGGGCGGTGCGCCGGTGTTCGTCTGGCCGGGTGGTGGCATCACATTTATGGTCGACGTCACGCTGTTGCCGGATAACGCCTTTGGCTACGTGCCGACGCCGGCGATTGTTGCGCCGATCGAATTCACCATGCGGCTTGACGATTACGCGGCCCTTGGCGGGCATGTCGATCACATCCGGCCGGTGAGCGAGGTTTTGGCGCAACGTGCCAGGACGGCCGCAACCCTTGGTGCGGTTTCAACGCCAGCGCGGAGCGAAATATGAGAGCGCCACCGCAGCGAAGCCGCTTGCCCGACGGCCGGCTCCATCTCCACGATGGTCCGATCGATCTGATTGTCGAAGCGTTTGGCGAACGATCTGATGTCGGGAATGGGTATGCTGCGGCCTGGCGCCGGTTCGCCACCATCCTCGATGAACTTTGCAGCGAGCTGCAGTTGCTGCGCGCTCGGGCCACGCTGACAAGCGCACGTCCCGTGGGCGTTGTAGCAAGGCGCATGACCGACGCCGTCGCGCCGTTGTGCATTGAACGTTTCATTACGCCGATGGCAGCAGTCGCCGGTGCTGTCGCCGAGGAAGTGTTGAGCGCAATGACGGCCGCCGCGCCGCTGCGTCGCGCCTATGTCAATAACGGCGGCGATATAGCTCTCCATCTTCTTCCGGAAGAAAGCTTCGTGATCGGCATGATCGATCGGCCAGATCGGCCGGGTCTGATCGGTAGCGCCAAAGTGGCCGGGCACGACCCCGTACGCGGCGTCGCAACCTCTGGCTGGCGCGGCCGCAGTTTTTCGTTCGGAATAGCGGACGCTGTGACTGTGCTCGCCCGTTCGGCGACGGCGGCCGACGCAGCTGCTACACTTATCGCCAACGCAGTCGATCTTCCTGGTCATCCGGCGGTTAGTCGGGTCCCGGCAAGTTCGCGCGATCCACAGAGCGATCTCGGTGAGCGGCTAGTGACGTTCGATGTTGATCATCTGACACCGCAAGACATCGCCGAGGCACTGACTGCCGGACTAGAAGAAGCCGAGCGCCTCCGGCGCCAGGGCGCGTTCGAGGCCGCAGCGCTGCAACTTCGCGGCCATACGGTCTTTTGCGGTCTGGGTGGCGCTCGGAATATTGATGCTACTGTAAAGGGCATCCGCGCTGTGGCGTGCAAAAGCGTGCCGAAGTTCGGATGGCGCGTCGGTGATCGTCACTTTGCGGCGTTAGAGATGAATGGGCTGGAAAGTCTTAGATGAAAGCCAAGGTCCGCAAGCTCCTCACCTTCGTCGAAGAAACCCGACTTGAAATGGGACAAGCCGTCGAGCCGCCGACCCGTCGCGCCGCCGCGGTTGCAGTGATCGAGAATCCTTTTGCAGGCCGCTATGTAGAAGACCTGTCCGAACTCATCGATATTGGCGAGGAACTTGGCGACCTCTTGGCCAAGCGCGCCGTCGCTGCACTCGGCATCGAGGGACCGCGCGCGGAAAGCTACGGCAAGGCAGCGGCCGTCGGCGAAAACGGCGAACTCGAACACGCGGCGGCGATTCTACATCCCAAGCTCGGTGCGCCGGTGCGCAAAGTTCTGGGCACTGGCGCGGCACTGATCCCTTCGTCGAAAAAGCGGGGCGGACCGGGTGTCACGCTCGATGTGCCGCTTGGCCATAAGGACGCGGCTTTTGTCCGCAGCCATTTTGATGGCATGGAGGTGCGTGTCGCCGACGCGCCTCGTGCCAACGAGATCATGGTTGCGGTCGCAGTGACGGATTCCGGCAGGCCGCTGCCTCGTGTGGGCGGTCTGAAGAAGGACGAGATCAAGGGCGTCGACGGGCTTCGATAGCGGCATAGCGGCGCAGAAGCCGCTGATGAACTTCTGGTGGGAGCAATGATCATGAAGACTGTATCGGCAATGTTCGTGGGCTTGATGGTGCTTGCAGGGCTAGCAAGCGCGGGCGTTCCCGCGTCCGCGCAAGAAACAATCAAGATCGGTGAGATCAATTCCTATTCGCGGTTGCCGTCCTTCACCGACCCTTATCGCAAGGGTTGGCAATTGGCGCTGGAAGAGATCAACGCTGCTGGCGGTGTGGACGGCAAGAAGCTCGAGGTGATTTCCAAGGATGATGGCGGCAAGCCGGCCGATGCCGTGACCGCGGCGAACGAGCTTGTGTCAAAGGACGGCGTGGTCATGCTGGCCGGCACGTTTTTCTCGAATATCGGACTTGCCGTGTCCGATTTCGCCAAGCAGAAGAAGATCTTCTTCCTCGCCGCCGAACCTTTGACCGACGCGATCACGTGGTCAAAGGGCAATCGCTACACATTCCGCCTGCGTCCAGCCAACTATGAACAGGCGGCAATGCTCGCCGAGGAAGCAGCCAAGCTGCCGGCCAAGAAGTGGGCCACGATTGCGCCCAACTACGAATACGGACAATCGGCAGTCGCAGTTTTTAAGAAACTGCTGTCGGCGAAACGGCCCGACATCGAATGGGTCGGCGAGCAGTGGCCGCCGCAGGGCAAGATCGATGCCGGCGCTGTGGTCGAAGCAATCGCCAGGACCGAGCCGGAAGCGATCCTCAACGTCACTTTTGGCCCCGACTTGGTCAAGCTGGTGCGCGAAGGCAATACCCGCGGTTTGTTCAAGGGCCGATTAGTCGTGAGTTTTCTGACCGGCGAACCTGAATATCTTGATCCGCTCAAGGACGAAACGCCGGAAGGATGGATCGTTACCGGTTATCCCTGGAACGCCGTCGCTATTCCCGAGCACGCCGCGTTTCTCAAGGCGTACCAGGCAAAGTACAACGATTATCCGCGCCTCGGCTCGGTGGTTGGATATTCGACCCTAAAGGCTGCGGCAGCCATTCTCGCCAAAGCGAAATCTACGGATTCTGAGAAACTAGTCGCCGCAGCAGAAGGAATCTCGGTCGACACGCCGTTCGGCGAGGTGACCTTCCGCAAGGCTGATCATCAGTCAACGCTCGGCGCATTCGTCGGCAAGACCGCGCTGAAGGACGGCAAAGGCGTCATGGTGGACGTCCATTATCGCGATGGCGCGAAATATCTCCCGCCCGAAAGCGAGGTCAAGTCGATGCGCCCGCAGGATTGATCAAACTGGAGCGTTATCCGCGAATTCTCGCGTCGCTCCAGGATCAAGCCGGTGACATTTTTCTTCAACATCTTTGTCACCGGCCTGGCGAGCGCTTCTTCACTGTTTCTTGCTGCTTGCGGTCTGTCGATCATCTTCGGCGTCACCCGCATCGTCAATTTTTCTCACGGCGCCTTTTATATGCTGGGCGCTTACGTGGGTTTTACGCTGACCGAGCGCTTCTCCGGTGATTTCGGCTTCTGGGGTGGGATTGTTCTGGCGTCTCTGATTGTGGCGGGTCTTGGTGCGCTCGTCGAAATGACCCTACTGCGACGCGTTTATGCGGCGCACGAACTCCTTCAATTGCTCCTCACCTTCGGCGTAACACTCGTGGTCGAAGATCTGGTGGTGCTGATCTGGGGCCCGGCCGATCTGCTCGGGCGCCGTGCACCTGGTTTGAAGGGCGCGTTCGATCTCTTCGGTCAACTCTTTCCGACATACGATGTGCTGCTGATCGCGCTGGGGCCGCTAACCCTCATCATTGTGCTGCTGTTACTGCGCCGCACACGGTGGGGGGTGCTGGTGCGCGCTGCCACGCAGGACCGCGAAATGGTCGCCGCGCTTGGCGTCAATCAGCGTTGGCTGTTCACCAGCGTCTTTGCGTTGGGAATTTTCCTTGCCGCGTTCGGTGGAGCGCTGGAATTGCCGCGCGAAGCGGTAAGCCACACCATGGATCTGCAGATCATCACCGAAGTGCTGGTAGTAGTGGTAATCGGCGGGCTCGGCAATGTCTTCGGTACGTTTCTCGCGGCGATCATCGTTTCGGAGCTGAACGCCTTCGGCATTTTGGTGTTTCCGAAAATCTCCCTTATCCTCGTGTTCCTGGTGATGGCGCTGGTGTTGGTTGTGCGGCCCTGGGGCTTGCTTGGCCAACCTGAGGCGGCGACCCGCGCGGCGAGTGGTCTCCAGGTTATGCGTTGGCGCCCGCTTCGATCGCGCGACCGGCTTCTCGTTGTAATCGGCATTGCCGCGGCGGCGCTGCTGCCGTTGGTGGCGGGCGATTACCTTCTCGCTGTCGCCAGCGAAGTTCTTATTTTCATGCTGTTCGCGGCGAGCTTGAATTTGCTCGTTGGCGCCGGTGGGCTCGTCTCGTTCGGCCACGCCGCCTATTTCGGCTTGGGCGCTTACGGGGCAGCGCTGGCGTTAAAGCAATTCAACTTGCCTATGGCGGCCGGGCTCGTGACTGGACCAGTACTGGGCGCATTTGGAGCATTGGTCTTCGGCTGGTTCTGTGTGCGCCTGTCTGGCGTCTATTTTGCCATGCTGACACTGGCCTTCGCCCAGATCGTCTGGTCGGTCGCATTTCAATGGACCGAAGTGACCGGAGGAGACAACGGCCTGATTGGAGTTTGGCCAAGCGCCTGGGCGGCAACGGCCTCGCATTTCTATTGGCTGACAATTGCGCTTGTCGCCGTCGGTATCGCACTCTTGCGGGTGATTTTGTTTTCGCCTTTCGGCTATGCCCTGCGCGCGCTGCGCGACAGCGAGCTGCGCGCTGAAGCGATCGGGTTGTCGCGGCATCAGATCCAGTGGATTGCCTTCGTTCTTGCCGGCGCCTTCGCGGCGCTTGCCGGCGCACTTTATGCTTTTCTTAAGGGCAGCGTATTTCCCGATGATCTCGGCATTCCGTTGTCGATCGACGGGCTGGCCATGGTCTTGCTTGGCGGCGTTGGTACGGTGTCGGGCGGTATCGTCGGCGCCGCGATCTATAAATCGCTTTCCATCTGGGTGATCAGCCAGACCGAGTATTCGAAGCTCGTCCTTGGGCTATTGATCATCGTTCTGGTTTCGCTCTTTCCCCAAGGGGTACTTGGCGCATTTGCAACGTGGCGGATTCGGCACGTCGTGGATGTAAAACCATGAGCGTTCTTTCCGTTGAAAATTTGGCGAAGTCATACTCGGGCTTTCGGGCCGTCAAGGGCGTTAGTTTCTCACTGGAGGCGGGCGAGATGCTCGCGCTGATCGGCCCTAACGGTGCGGGGAAGAGCACCTGCTTCAACATGATCAACGGTCAGCTCCCGCCGAGCGCGGGACGCATCCGTATGTTCGGGCGCGACGTTACCGGCCTGGCGGTTCGCGACATTTGGCGGCTTGGTGTCGGACGCACTTTTCAGATCGCGGCCACCTTTGGCTCGATGACCGTTGCCGAGAATGTGCAGGCGGCGCTGTTATCGCATCGCGGCCGTTGGGCTTCATTTCGCTGGGCGGCGCGCTATTTTTTCCACGAAGCGAATGATCTTCTTGAATGGGTTGGCATAGTGGAGCAGAGCGACCGCAGCTGCGGCGAGCTTGCTTATGGAGACGTCAAGCGCCTGGAGCTCGCCATCGCGCTCGCCAACGATCCGAAATTGCTGTTGATGGACGAGCCGGCCGCGGGTATGGCGCCCAGAGAGCGTGGCGCTCTCATGTCGCTCGTCACACGGATTGCCCGTGAACGTGAAATCGGCGTGCTCTTCACCGAGCATGACATGGACGCGGTGTTCGGCCATGCCGATCGGATCCTCGTACTCAATCGCGGCGTTCTGATCGCCGAGGGATCGCCGCCGATGGTGCGCGCTAATGCGGAGGTGCAGGCCGTTTATCTGGGCGCAGGGTCGCTGTTCGGAGCCCCCCATTGAATACCGTCCAACCAAAGCTCGCGGTCAAGGGGCTCAACGCCGCCTATGGTCGCGCGCACATTCTCTACGACGTTGCGCTTGACGTCGGTGCGAGCGAAGCGGTGGCGCTGGTCGGGCGAAACGGTGCCGGCAAGTCGACGACCTTGCGCTCCATTGTCGGCCTGCTCGCCAATTGCGAGGGCGACATTATTTTCAATAATGCGTCCATCTCGCACCTTCCCACGCACGAGCGAGTTCGGCGGGGGCTCGGATACGTGCCGGAGGATCGCCGCATTTTTTCCGACCTGACGGTCGACGACAATTTAGAGGTCGGTCGCCGAAGGCATCGCCAGCACCAGAGTCAAGACGCGCCGCAATGGACGCGAGAGCGATTGTTCGAAATCTTTCCAAACCTGGGCGAGTTGCGCAGCCGGCTTGGCGGCCGCATGTCAGGCGGCGAGCAGCAGATGCTGGCAATCGCGCGCACCTTAATGGGGAATCCATCCCTGGTTTTGCTTGATGAGCCGTCGGAGGGCCTGGCGCCAAAAATCGTCGAGCAAATGAGCGAGGCGATCCTCGTGATGAAGCGCAAAGGCTTAAGCCTTCTGCTCAGCGAACAAAATATTCGCTTTGCGCGGCTCGTGGCCGATCGAGTCTGCGTCATCGAGAAAGGGCGCATTCGCTTCTTCGGCACCATTGCGGAATTTGATGCGCGCCCGGATATTCGCGACGCCTATCTGGCACTCTGAGCCTGCCCGAATGAGTGATGCACAAGCCACACTGGCCGGGACCAAAAAATGAGAACGATGAAAGCGAGTGTAGAAGTTCGTTGCGATGACTACGCGCTGGAGAGGCAAGTGGGATTCATGCTGCGCTTGGCGCAGCAGCGCCATACGACGATTTTTGCCTCACTGATGATTGAGGAACTGACGCCGACGCAATGGGCGGCGATCGCCAAGCTGAAGGAAATCGGCCCGTCGTCGCAGAACCTGCTCGGGCGATTGACGGCGATGGATGGCGCAACGATCAAAGGCGTGATCGATCGTCTTACGAGGCGCGGCTTCACCAGTACCAAACCCGATCCGGCCGACGGCCGCCGCCTTCTTGTTGCGCTCACCGGACGAGGTGACGCTGTTTATGAGCGAGCCAAGTCGATCGCCACGCACATCACCGCAAAAACGCTGGCTCCTCTAAACCAGAATGAACGCGCTGCGCTTTTAACGCTGCTGGCGAAAGTGGCCTAGCGGGATCGCCTCCATTGTGGCTGTGTCATCCGGCGACGATAGAGGGCACCTTTGTGGCCGGCGGCGTATTGCGGCTGCGGTGTGAGCGGACGACGCCGTCGATCACCGTCATACCGACGCCGGGGAGATCGCCAAGTTCGACGCTGCTGAGCAGTGTTTTGCCCGCGGAATGCTGAGCGCGATCGAGGAAGACGAAATCGGCGGCGCGGCCGATTTCGATCAGGCCGCAGTCGAGCGTGCGTAGCTTTGCGGTGTTGCCGGTCGCAAAACAGAACGCCGTCTCCGCCGAAATTTCGCCAAGCGAGGCGAGCATGGAAATCATCCGCAGAATGCCGAGCGGTTGCACGCCGGAGCCGGCCGGCGCATCGGTGCCGAGGATTATACGGTCGAGTTGGTTCAATTCCTTCGCCGCCCGCAACGTCACCAGCGCGGCGCGCTCGTTACCATTGTGCACGAGTTCCAAGCCGCGCTTGCACTGCTCGCACAGACATTGAATCTGATCGTCCGGCAACGCCGTATGGCCGCCATTGATGTGACCGATCACGTCGGTGTCGGCCTCCAGCACAACGTCCTTATCAATGAGGCCGGAACCGGGTATAGACGGACCGCCGGTATGGATCGTACTGTTGATGCCATATTTGCGCGCCCAGGCGACCATCTTGCGCGCGGTCGGGCCATCCTTGACGCCGCCAAGTCCGACCTCGCCGAGATAACGGATGCCGGCGGCGGCAAGTTCGGCAAAGTCTTTCTCCTCCATGCCAGGCTCGATGACCGGCGCACCGGCGTGGACCTTTACGCCGCTGACGCGGAAGTTTGAGAAGCAGCGTTGCGCGGTGATTGCCATCGCCTTGAGGCCAACGATGTCGCGCGGGCGCCCGGGCGTGTGAACCTCGCCGGCCGAAATCATCGTCGTGACGCCGCCATGCAAGCAGGAATCGATCCACCCGAGCTGGTTCTGACGCGGCGTCCAATCGCCGGCAACAGGATGAACGTGGCTGTCGATGAGGCCCGGTGCCAAGGTCGCGCCGTTTGCATCGATCGTTGTGGAGGCGCCGGAGAAATCGAGGTCGCTAGCGCGGCCGATCGCACTGATACGGCCGTCGACCGCCACGACGGCATCGGCGTCAAGGATCGGTCTGCCGAGGTCGCCGCTTAGTATCAGGCTGACATTCTTGACGACCAGTTTGCTCGGGCCGCTGGCCGCCATTTCCTCGTGCGCCATGTCTTAAATCTCCGAGTCTCAAGCTGCCAGAAGCTCGTGCCAAGGGCTGTTCGCGCCTGCATCGGCGCTACGAATAACCATCTCGATCCCGCGTCCCCGGGATTGAGCAGGCCGCCGTAGACCGGCGATGGAACAAGAGGATCAGGCGATGTCAGTTGACTCGATCTTTTTGACGCCAGCCGCCGTCATGTCTTTCCACGCCGCAGCCACCGATCCTTTGATGTCGATGCCGCGGCAGGCGTCGTCCACGACGTAAACGTTGAAAGCCGCGTGGCGGGCATCGATCGCCGTCCATGCGACGCAAAAATCGGTGGCCAGACCAGTAACAAAGACCGTGTCGATCTTGCGCTCCTTGAGGTAGCTCGCCAAGCCAGTACGGGTTTCCTTGTCTGCTTCCAGAAAAGCCGAGTAACTGTCGACGTCGTTATGGAAGCCTTTGCGGATGATCAGTTCGGCCGGGGGAATATTGATATCCTTGGCGATCGCCGCACCTTCGGTGCCCTGGACGCAATGATCCGGCCACAGAACCTGATTGCCATAGGCGAGCTTGATCATTTCGAAGGGCTTCTTGCCTTCGTGGCTGGACGCGAACGAGATGTGATGTGCGGTATGCCAATCCTGCGTCATCACCACGTTTTCGAAACTCTTGGCGATGCGGTTGATGACCGGGATCACCTGATCGCCGTCTTTGACCGCCAGACTGCCGCCGGGCAGAAAGCAATTTTGCACGTCGACCACGATCAGTGCGCTCGACGGGCCGGTTTTGATCTTGTCCGCGGCGAACGCTGTGCCCGCCCTTCCGAGTATCACCTGCGCCAGCGCCGCGCCGGCAACACCAAAAATCACTTCGCGTCTTCGCAACTGGGCCATGTTCACCTCCATCGGATTGACGCGCCGGTTGGTCGAGATTGAAGCGCACATTTCGGTCGGACCGCAATAGTTCTCACCTTCTGTTGGCAGCGATGATCGAATGGCTTGAGACAAACTCTGCGGCCTGCAGAAAGTTTGTGATCGGTTGAGGTATCGACTTCTTCGCGCTCTAACGTAGCAAGCTAAAAAGGCCGCGGCAGCCGGAGTTTAGTCTTTAGGTTAGTAAACCTGACCTAAATGGGACGGCGTCGATTGCCGCTACGCCTCGGCCGTCCTCGCGCCGTGGACGATGGTAACTGCAGATTTGGGTCCAAGCGCCCTTGGCGTCGTCGATTTAAGCCATTGAAATCTGAAAAAACAGCCTGCACGGAGCCATAGATGTTTTTTTGAGAGCGACGAATGGATTGTACGAGCATGCTCCCAACGCGTCTCTTGACGGCAGGCCGAAAATTAGTATCGTGTTTAGTAATAAGCAAAACTGAACATCGCGCCTGGAGGCAACGACAAGGAGAGGCTCGGCTACTAGAGTGCTCAGCCGCATCCCGTCCTTGAACCAAATGCCTTTAGCCCGCTCGGGCTTCGATGCCTGAATCGTATCCGGCCGAGGGCGCTCCGGAAACGATCGTTCATGGGAGGAAAGGACATGCGAAAATCCGAGACTGCGAGATGGTCAAAGTGGGCCGCCGGGGCTGTTGCCCTGTTCGCCGGGGTGGCGTTGAGCGGGTTTGCCAGTCAGCCGGCGGCGGCTCAGGCCAAGCACCTAACCCTATGCTGGGCCGCCTGGGATCCGGCGAATGCGCTGGTCGAACTGGGAAAGGATTTCACCAAAGAGTCCGGCATCGAAATGAAATACGAGTTCGTCCCGTGGACGAGCTACGCGGACCGTTTCCTCAACGAGCTTAATTCGCACGGCAAACTGTGCGACCTGATCATCGGCGACAGCCAATGGATCGGCGGCGCGGCGGAAAATCATTGGTACGTCAAGCTCAATGACTTCTTCGCCAAAGAACACATCACTATGGCCGACTTCGTCCCGGCGACCGTGCTCGGCTATTCGGAATGGCCCAAAAACTCGCCGAACTACTGGGCGCTCCCCGCCATGGCCGATGCCGTCGGCTGGACCTACCGCAAAGACTGGTTCTCACGGCCGGAGATTCAGGCCGAGTTCAAGAAGAAGTATGGCCGCGATCTAGCGCCGCCGAAGACCTATGAGCAGTTGAAGCAGATTGCGGAATTCTTCCAGGGTCGCGAGATTGACGGCAAGAAGGTGTATGGCGCCTACATCTTCACCGAGCGTGGCTCCGAAGGCATCACTATGGGCGTGACCAACGTCCTCTACAATTACGGCTTCGAGTACGAAAACCCCAAGAAGCCTTATCAGATGGCAGGTTTGGTCAACTCGCCAGAGGCGGCCAAGGGCCTCGAATTCTACAAGGCGCTCTACAAGTGCTGCACGGCTCCGGGCATGACCAACGCTTACATGCAGGAAGGCCTTGATGCCTTCAAATCGGGCCAGGTTGCGATGCAGATGAACTGGTTTGCCTTCTTCCCCGGCCTCTACAAGGATCCCAACGTCGGTGGCGACAAGATCGGCTTCTTCGTCAATCCGGCGGGTCCGAAAGGGCACTTTACGCAACTCGGCGGACAGGGCATCTCGGTGGTGGCCACCTCCGAGCACCAGGACGATGCTCTCAGATACATCAAGTGGTTCGCCCAGCCTAAAGTTCAGCAGAAATGGTGGGAGATCGGCGGCTATTCCGCTCTGAAGGCCGTTGTCGATGCACCCGGATTCCCCAAGAGCGCGCCGTTTGCTCCGCAATTCCTGGAGTCGATGGCGATCGTGAAGGACTTCTGGGCAGAGCCATCCTACGCGCAACTTCTCCTCGACATGCAGAAGCGGGTGCATGACTACGTCGTCGCCGACAAAGGCACGGCGCAACAAGCTCTCGATTCACTGGTCAAGGACTGGACGAAAGTCTTCAAGGAGCAGGGCAAAACGGTTGCTTCCGAGTAGTGCCGCTTCCTTGCTAGATCGACGTTCCGAAAAAGGCTTCCCCGGGCTATGGTCCGGGGAAACCCGCCAATCCAACAGCGTCCAACAGCACGCTATGACCGCAATCATCAACTCCGACGCCTCCGTCGATCGCACCGGTGCGCAGACAAGCTTTCACGTCGCCAAGCGTGTGCGGGGCTTGTCGGATCGTAGCATCGCGTGGCTGTTCGTTACGCCTACCATTGCGCTCTTGCTCGCGATCAACATCTTTCCGTTGATCTGGATGATCCGGCTGTCATTCACCAGCCTCAACCTGAGCATGTCCTATCTGCCGTTGCGGTTTGTCGGCGTCGACAATTATTCCGATATTCTGACCGATGAGGATATGTGGGTCCGGCTGCAAACAACCGCTCAGTTTGTCATCTCGACAGTCGTGTTACAGGTCGTAATCGGGTTCGGCCTTGCACTGTTGATCAACCGCCAATTCCGCTCACACAGTTTCTGGACGACGATCATCCTGTTGCCGATGATGCTGTCGCCGGCCGTGGTCGGCAATTTCTGGACACTGCTGCTTCAGCCGCAGATCGGGCCGTTCAACTATTTGATCAGCTTGTTCACCGGTATTCCGCCGAGCTCGTTCAGTATGACCGGTGAGGTCGCCTTGGCGCCGTGGACGATCGTGCTCGTCGATACCTGGATGTGGGCGCCGTATGTCATGCTGATCTGTCTCGCCGGGCTGCGTTCGATCCCTGACTACATCTATGAAGCCGCTGAAGTCGACCGCGCCTCGACGTGGCGCCAGTTCTGGTCGATTACGCTCCCAATGGCCATGCCGTTTTTGATGTTGGCAGTCCTGTTCCGCGCCATCGAGAACTTCAAAATGTTTGACATGGTCAATCTGCTCACCTCGGGCGGCCCGGGCTCCACGACGGAGCTGGTCTCGATTACGTTGAAGCGGGCAGCCTTCGAGAAATGGCGCACCGGCTACTCGTCGGCACTTGCCATCATTCTGTTCGTCACCGTCTTTGGTGCGGCGAACATCTACGTCAAAGCGCTCAATCGGGTGAAGCAGCGATGAGCGCCGCCGCAAAATCCACCGCCCATTCGATCGTCGAGGCTTCGCCGCGGGTGAAGACCTTCGCCGGCGCGATCGTCATCGTCTACGCCGTGATCGCGATTTTGCCGCTGCTATGGATTGCAGCGACGGCGTTCAAATCGCAGAGCGATGCGATCGCCTATCCGCCAAAGGTGGTTTTCGAGCCGACTCTCGAGGGCTACGTCAACTTGTTTACGGTACGCACGCGGCAAACGCCCGATTTTATCGCCAGCTTGCCGCCGGCCACCGCCTGGTACGACAAGCTGGTGCGCAAGCATGACATGGTGATCGCCGGCCCCTCCAAGGTAGTGCCGCGTTTTATCAACTCGCTGGTCATCGGCTTCGGCTCGACTTTTCTCGCGGTGCTGTTGGGCACCCTTGCCGCATACGCGTTTTCACGGTTTCGCATTCCGTTAGCCGACGATCTGCTGTTCTTCATTCTGTCAACGCGAATGATGCCGCCGGTAGCCGTCGCCATTCCGATTTATCTGATGTACCGGCAGCTCAATCTCACTGATACGTGGACCGGCATGATTCTGCTCTACACGGCGGTCAATGTTTCGCTCGCTGTGTGGCTGCTCAAGGGTTTTATCGACGAGATTCCGCGTGAATATGAGGAAGCAGCGTTGGTAGACGGTTACACGCGACTGCAGGCGTTGCGGAAGGTCGTGTTGCCGCAAGCGGTCACAGGAATTGCGGCGACCGCAATCTTCTGTCTGATCTTTTCATGGAACGAATATGCCTTCGCCGTGCTCCTGACCAGCGGCGATGCGCAGACCATGCCGCCGTTCATTCCGTTCATCATCGGTGAGGGCGGTCAGGATTGGCCGGCGGTAGCGGCCGCCACCACGCTGTTCGTCATCCCCATTGTTCTGTTCACGATCCTGCTGCGTCGGCACTTGCTGCGCGGCATCACTTTCGGGGCGGTGCGGAAATGAGCGACGGCACGATGATCGGCGCCGGCGGCGTTGCGCGTTGGTTTCGCCGCGGACCATGGGAAAACGGCGCAATGGTGCTCATCGCCGCCGGGATCTTCATGCTGGTGCAGCCCTGGTCGATCGATCTTTACGGCTACTCCTTCGCGACCATCCTTATAGGCACGCTTGGATACGTGGCCGTGAGCCACTTTCCGGAATAGGGCGGGGCGCACATGGCACAAATCCGGGTGGAAAATCTGCGCAAGTCGTTCGACCTGTTTACGGCCGTGCAGGATTCGAATTTCACAATAGAGGACGGAACTTTCTTTGCGTTGCTCGGACCTTCAGGTTGCGGCAAGACAACGACGCTGCGAATGATCGCGGGTCTCGAGCTGCCGACGGATGGGCGCATATTGCTTGATGGCGAGGATGTCACCTTCCGCCGCGCCGCCGAGCGCGACATTGCCTTCGTGTTTCAGCTGTTCGCTCTCTATCCGCATATGAACGTGGAGCAGAACATCGGCTTTCCCCTCAAGTGCCAGGGCATGCCGCGTCGCGAAGCGCGTGAGCGCATCCTGGAAACCGCACGCCTGCTGCGCATTGAGCACCTGCTGTCGAGTAAGACGTCGAAGCTGTCCGGTGGCGACCGGCAGCGCGTCGCGCTTGGGCGCGCGATGGTGCGGCGCCCAAAGGCGTTCCTGATGGACGAGCCGCTGGGAGCGCTTGATGCCGAGTTTCGCCAACTGATGTGCGGGGAGTTGCGCGATCTGCATGAACGCATCTCGGCGACGACCGTCTACGTCACGCACGATCAGCACGAAGCGATGTCGATGGCCGACCGCATCGTCGTTATGAACGCTGGCAGGATCGAGCAGATCGGGTCGCCGCAGGAAATCTACGATCGGCCTGCCAGCATGTTCGTCGCCGACTTCATTGGCTCGCCACCAATGAACTTCCTGCATTTCGAAGGCAGCCTGCACCCGGGAGACCGCGCGATCAAATTTCGCAATGCCAACATTGTTGTACCCGAGATTCGGGAAGCTCGCGCCGGCGGTCCACTGGTGCTGGGTGTGCGTCCGGAGCACATCCAGTTCTCGGATGCTGCACCTGTCCGGGGCCGCGTTTTTGGCGCTGAATATCTGGGCACTACCCAGATTGTCACCGTCGACACTGAGCAGGGGCAAGTTAAGGCCCGCCTGCCGTCGAGCATGTCCGTGCGTCTGGGTGAGACCGTGGGGCTCGCCTTCCGGTCCGACTTGTTGGCCTTGTTCGACGCGCAAACCGGATCGGCGATCCAGACCGCAAGCCATTTGAGCGTCGGCCATGGCTAGTGTTGTCCTGCGGCACGTCAGCAAACGCTTCGGGCAGATCGAGGCGGTTCGTGACCTGTCACTTGCGATCAATGACGGCGAGTTTGTTGTGCTGCTCGGACCGAGCGGGGCCGGCAAGACGACGACGCTCCGGCTGATTACCGGTCTCGATCGTCCAGATGCGGGTTCGGTTTCGATCAACGGCCGTGACGTTACTCGTGACCCTCCTGGTACGCGCGATATCGCGTTCGTCTTTCAGCAATATTCGCTTTATCCGCACCTTACCGTTTACGATAATCTGGCGTTTCCGCTGCGCTCGCCAGCTCGGCGCGTTCCTGAAGAAGCAATTCGCAAACGCGTCCAGAAAACGGCTGAGCTTCTGCATATTGCTTCGAAGCTTGGTAACCGGGCAACGCGCCTGTCGGGTGGTGAAATGCAGCGGGTGGCGATCGGCCGCGCCCTGGTGCGCGATCCTTCAATCTATCTCATGGACGAGCCGTTGTCTTCGCTCGACGCGAAATTGCGCGCTGAACTGCGTCTAGAACTCAAAAGGATTCAGGTCGAGCTGGGCGCGACAATCCTTTATGTGACGCATGATCAGGTCGAGGCGATGACGATGGCGACGCGTATCGGAGTCATCAGGGACGGCGAACTTCTTCAGCTGGGCACACCACGCGAAATCTATGAGAATCCGAGTGACCGTTATGTCGCCAGCCGGCTTGGCACGCCGCAAATCAATTTTCTTCCTGCGGGCCTTATTCCCGAAGCCGCGATGCCTGTCGGCACCGACTCGATTGGCATCCGCACCGAGCACCTCCAGATCGCTGCGGCAAACGGTGGCGGAATTGTCGGGCGGGTGCATCGGATCGAGCATCTCGGCGACCAAAATCATGTTCACCTTGAATACCGGGGCCAGATGCTGGTGACACTTGCCGATCCGCATCGGCCGCTTCGAGCCGGCCAGGACGTCGGACTCCAACTCATCCACCCGCTCTATTTCGATGCAGCCGGACGCCGCGTCGCGGCCACGGTTCACTGAGGATGAGCCCGATGTCTGTGCGACCGGAAACGCTCAAGTGCCTGGTGAAAGCGGCCGCCCAAAAGGTGATCGCCAGTGCCCCGGAGTTAACGGCGCTCGATCAGGCCATCGGCGACGGCGATCATGGTGCCAACATGAAGCGCGGATTCGAAGCGGTGTTGGGCAAACTCGACGCCATTGGTGCCCAACCGCTCGATGAGGCGCTCAAGACCATCGGCAAGACGCTGGTGATGACGGTCGGTGGCGCTTCAGGACCACTTTACGGCACCTTTTTCATGGCCGCCGGCGACGCGCTATCGCAAAAACGCGATCTGCCCGAAGACATGGCGGAAGTTTTCGCGTGTGCGGTGGGTGCGGTGAGCGCACGGGGCCGTTCCCAACCCGGCGAGAAGACCATGCTCGACGTTCTGTTCCCGGTGCTGGAGACATTGAAGGCTGAAGCGGGCAGCCCCGATTTGCTCGACCGTGTTCGGGTCAGCGCGAGCGAAGCGGTCGAACGGACCGCGCCGATGCAGGCGACCAAGGGCCGTGCGGCGTTTCTTGGTGCGAGAAGTGTCGGGCATGTCGATCCCGGCGCGCGATCAAGCTGTGTCCTCTTGCATGCGGTTTGCGACACCTTGGAGGCGCAGCAATGAACGATACCGTCGGGATCGTCATTGTGTCGCATTCCCAAGACATCGCCAAAGGCACGGCTGACATGGTTCGCCAGATGGTTGGTAGTGAGGTCAGGGTCGCGTTCTGCGGTGGAAACCCCGACGGCGGCCTTGGCACCAGTGTCTCTTTGATTATTGACGCCATCAATAATGCCTGGTCGCCGAAAGGCGTCGCGATCCTGGTCGATCTTGGCGGCGCCGAGACCAACAGCGAAATGGCCGTCGAGATGCTGCAGCCGGATCGGCGGAACTTGGTCGTCGTCTGCAACGCGCCAATCGTCGAGGGAGCCGTCATGGCAGCAACCGAAGCCGCTGGCGGCAGTTCGCTTGATGAGGTGAGGGCCGTGGCCGAGGAACTTTCGGCCGGCTAAATGGCGAACTGCATGGCCGTTCAACAAGGAATGGAATGATGTTGGAAACCCGTAAGGCGAATGGCCTGGTCATCACCGGCAGCGTGCGTCTCATTCACGCCGCCGGGATGCATGCGCGTCCTGCGGTGAAACTGACCAAGCTTGCCAAGAAGTTTCAGGCCCAGATTTCGGTTCGCGCGTCCGACGCCGCCGAATGGATCAACGCGAAGAGCGTCAGCAAGATCATGGCGCTGCGGGCAGCGCGCGACAGCGTCATCGAGATCAAAGCGTCGGGTGAGGACGCCGAAGCGGCGGTTGCGGCCTTGGTAGCGTTGGTCAGCGCCGATTTTCCGGACACCGATCAGTGAACATGCGAGCAGAAATCGCAGCGCAGGCATACCGGGGGAGGACCGCTTCGATCGGTTTTGCTCACGGGCCATTTGTGCGTGTCGATACTGCGCCACGTGGCGGGCGTGCAATCGGTGCGCCTGATGATGAAGAAGGCGCGCTGCGCACGGCGCTTGCTTCGGCCGGTCAGCAGATAGCGACTCTGGCACGCACCGCCGGTGGCGAAGCCGCACAAATCCTCGAATTCCAAGTTGCTTTGCTGGACGATGAAGACTTCCTCGATCCGATCTGCGCAGCCATTCTCAGTGGAACGCCGGCTGATACCGCCTGGACGGTCGCGCTCAATGAACAGATTGCGGAATACAATTCTGCGCCTGACGAATATCTGCAGGCGCGCTCGTCCGATCTCGCGGACCTCCGCGACCGCGTGCTGCGAACGCTTGATGGGGGCGAAGGCAAAGTCTTAGAAATTCCCGGCGGTGCCGTGGTCTGTGCCGAAGATCTACCGCCGTCGCAATTTCTGGAAATCGATTGGTCGGGCGGCGGCGGCCTGGCTCTCCTCCGCGGCAGTCCGACAAGTCACGTCGCCATGCTGGCCCGCGCCCAAGGCATTCCTATGGTCGTGCAACTCGGCGCGGTATCCGCTGCCGCCGAGACCGCGCTTCTGGACGGTGAGGGGGCGACGCTCGAACTCGATCCGACCTCCGAACAGGTCGGTTTGTTCCAGAAGCGGCGCGAGCTACATCGGAAGAATTGGGCTTCTGCGCGAGCGATCTTGCGGCGCCCGGCGCCGTCATGGGCCGGTGAAAAAATCGGACTGCTGATCAACATCCAACGGGCCGAGGACCTCGATCACCCGGATGCACAATATGCCGCCGGTATCGGCCTGATGCGCACCGAGTTTTTGCTTGCCGGGCAAACAGGATTGCCCGACGAGGAGACGCAGTATCAAGTCTACGACGGTGTACTTCGTTGGGCTGGCAATCGCCCGGTGACGATTCGGACCTTCGATGCCGGCGGTGACAAACCTGTTCCGGGGTTTACCGAGGACGGCGAAGCCAATCCGTTCCTCGGCGTTCGAGGTCTGCGGCTTTGCCTGAAGCATCCGGATATATTCAGCGTTCAGTTGCGTGCCCTGGCGCGGGCGGCGGTACGCGGAAATCTCAAAGTCATGTTTCCTATGGTGACGACACCCGAAGAACTGGACGCGGGGCGATCCTTGTTCGCCGCTGCAACAGATAAGCTGCAGTCCGATGGCATTCCCGCAATGCTTCCGCCAATCGGGATCATGGTCGAGGTGCCGGCCGCGGCCTTGACGATCGAACGGTTCAAAGCGTTGTTCTTTTCGATCGGTTCCAACGACCTCACGCAATATGTTACGGCCTGCGACCGGTCGAATGGATCGCTTGCCAAGCTGATCGATCCTCTCCATCCGGCGGTACTCGAGCTTGTCGGCCGGACCGTGGATTATGGCAAACGCGCCGGAATTAGCGTCAGTCTATGCGGCGATATGGCCGGCGATCCGCGCTGCATACCCGCACTTCTGTCGTGCGGCCTGCGCGAGCTTTCCGTCAATCCGTCGGCGCTAGCCCAGATCAAGCAGACCATTGATGGACTGAGCCGTGGGGGCAGCCGTGACTGATGCGGCGGTCGACGAGGCGGGCGAAGTCAGCGCCGTTGCAGAGTACAAGCGCATATTCAAAGAGGTCCTTGATTCAAGACCGTCCGGCATGCGCATCCGCTTGGCGCATGCGATGGGGAAAAACCGCAGCTTTGTCAGCCAAATTTCCAATCCGGCGTACCCGGTCCCGATTCCTATTCAGCACCTCAATACGATCTTCGACCTCTGTCATTTCCCGCCGCATGCCAAGAACGGCTTCCTGCAAGCTTACGCCCGCGCGCATCCGCGTCGCGTCGGCCGGCTCGCCGAAATTCCGCGCGAGCGGACCGTAACGCTGCATTTGCCGGACCTCGGTAACGGCAAGCGAAACGGCCAGGTCGATGCGTTGATGCAGGAGTTTGCCCGCCGTCTGGCCGCGATCCTGGAAGATGAGAAATAGCCGCCGTCACTTCGCTCCGCCGGGAGGAACGCGTGAGGAAATTTCTTAACAACGTCGACACGATGTTGGCGGAGAGCCTTGATGGCTTTGCCGCTGCGCACGCCGACATCGTCGTACTCGGGCCCGAGCGTAAATTCGTACGGCGCCGTTCTCCCAATACGAACAAGGTGGCACTGATCTCCGGCGGCGGCAGCGGTCACGAGCCGCTGCATTCCGGGCTGGTCGGTGTAGGAATGCTCGATGCCGCATGCCCGGGACAGATTTTCACGTCGCCGACGCCCGATCAGATCGTTGAAGCGGCGACGGCTGTCGGCGGCAAGGCCGGTGTTCTGTTCATCGTGAAGAACTATGCCGGCGATTGCATGAATTTCGAGATGGCCACGGAGGTTTTTGAAGGGCCGGCGGCCACGATAGTGATCGACGACGATGTAGCGGTGGAGAAATCGACCTTCAGTACCGGTCGGCGCGGTGTGGCCGGTACGCTGGTCGTTGAAAAAATTGTCGGTGCCGCGGCAGAGCAGGGCATGGACCTCAAATCGTGCTCCGAGCTCGGCGCCGAGGTTAACGAAAAGACGCGCTCGCTCGGTGTTGCATTGACGAGCTGCACTGTTCCGGCGGCGGGGACGCCCACATTTACGCTCGGTGCCGATGAGATGGAAATGGGGGTAGGTATCCACGGCGAGCCCGGCCGCCGGCGAGTCAAATTGGCCAGCGCGGATGCTATTGCCGATGAAATGGTCGGCGCGATCCTCACCGATTTCGATCGTCCGTCGTCGGGCGACGTGTTGCTGTTCGTCAACGGATTTGGCGGCACGCCGGCGCTTGAGCTTTATCTGATGTACAACGCCGTGCGGCGCATCTTGGAAAAGCGAGGGCTCACCGTCAGCCGCTCACTGGTCGGCTCGTTCGTGACCTCGCTCGAAATGGCAGGTTGCTCGATCACCGTAACGCGGCTCGACAGCAAGCTGACCGTGTTGTGGGACGATCACGTACATACTGCCGCTTTGCGGTGGTAATGGCCACTACCGCCTCCGCGATGGCGGTCACGAGCTGATCGTGATTGACGGCACTCCGGCGTCGGCACGGCCGATGATGCGCGCCTGGGGATACCCGCTGTCGATAATCGTTTTCGTAATTTCCGCGGCACGATTGGGTTCGCAGGCGATCAGGAGGCCGCCTGAGGTCTGCGGATCAGTGAGCAAATCGCGCCGCCAGTCGGGAAAGTTGGCCGGCAGCGAGATACACTCGGCGTAGCTCGCCCAATTCCGCGCTGAAGCGCCGGTGACACAATGCTGCTGTGCCAAGTCCGCGGCCGCCGAGAGGAATGGCAAGTCGTCGAAACGTGCGGTCAGAGCAACATCGGAGCCGCGCGCCATTCCCAGTGCATGTCCCAACAGACCAAAGCCCGTTACATCGGTTATGGCGTGAACCGCGGGATCTTTGGCGAGATCCGCGCCGACCCGGTTTAGCAGCGTCATCGACGCCACCATCTCGGCGTAGGCTGCAGACGACAAGGCGCCCTTCTTGAAGGCCGCCGAATAGATGCCGACACCGAGCGCCTTCGTCAGAATGAGTGTATCGCCCGGTTTGACCCCGTTGTTGCGACGAATGTCTTGGGGGCGGCCGATACCGATAACGGCGAGGCCGTAGATCGGCTCCGGCGAATTGATTGAGTGGCCGCCGGCAACTGGAATTCCGGCGCTCGCGCAAACTTGCGCGCCGCCTTTGAGAATTTCGCGCACCACCGCCGCCGGGACCTTGTCGACCGGCATGCCGAGTATGGCCAAAGCCATGATCGGTCTGCCGCCCATCGCGTAGACGTCGGAGATCGCGTTGGTTGCCGCGACGCGCCCGAAATCGAACGGGTCGTCGACCATGGGCATGAAGAAATCTGTCGTCGCGATGACGCAAGTCTCTTCGTCGAGCCGCCACACCGCCGCGTCGTCACCGGTTTCGGTGCCGACCAGGAGTTCGCGATAGGGCTGAACCAAAGGCTGATCCGCGAGCAGCTGCTGCAAAACCGAGGGCGCTAGCTTGCACCCGCAGCCGCCGCCGTGGGCGAGACTAGTCAGACGGATAATTGGTACGTTCATGATGGCGAACGGGCGTCACGCCGCGTTCACTTCCTTCGCCCTTATGGTATATCGGCACTTATCGGGGTCGAGGCAATCGAGCCGCGTGCCCGCGGTCTCGACCTGCGGATACATCAGGAAAGCGAGTCTCGGGCCGCTCGATCCCGGCAACGCAATGTTGTGGCCGAAATTGTAGGCGAGCCAGTTGCCTTCCCATGCGCCGAACAACACCTTGCGCGCGGCAACGACTGGCGGAGCGTTCATCGCCAGGTTCGTCGGCGGTTCTTCGAGTACGACCTTACGCACATCGGCCGGATCGACCGGCACCCAGCCGAAACCAGCGAGATGGACTTCCGAGCGGCAGTGTTGCGCCTTGGTTATGATTTCGGAGCCGGCTCCCAGACTTTTGTAACCGAACTTCGACGGAGCAACGCGAACGCCGTAGACATCACGCGCAGGCAAGCCCGCCGCTCGCGCCAAGCCGACGTAGAGAGCATTGAGGTCGGCGCATTTGCCGCCAAGATTGCCGCTCCTGAGCATCGCCGCGATGTCACCGATGCCGCAGCCGCGCACCTTGGCGTCGCGGAACGTGTTGTCGACAATCCATTCGTAGATGGCACGCGCCTTCTCAACGTCGCTCGTGGCGCCGGCGACGATATGATCGGAATTCTCCTTGACGATGCCGTCAACGGGAATGAGTTCGGTGCCGCGAAGGTTGAATTCGCGCTCCGCGGCGGATAGAGGGACCGGGCGGCCCGGCTTGCCGAAGTCCGTGGCGCGATCACGAGTGGCAATCCTGCTTGTCACCTCGACGATGGGATTTCCCTCACCGTCTGGCCACTCGACGTGAAGCATCTCGGTGCCAAATTGCGCTTCGCGCGCGAGCGATGCCCGGCCGTTCGTCGTCCAGCTACTCCCGAGAGATTTGAACCAGTCCCGCTCGTTGACTGCGGGGACCGGTATCCACGCCTGGGTCTTGCCGGCCGCTCTGCCTATTTCCATGCGCGTCACAACGTGGAAGGTGCGCCACGCTCCTGGCTGCGGATCGAAATTGATGTCGGCACGTGCAGCGGGCGGCAACGCTATAACAGCCGATGCGGCAAAACCTGCTTTGAGAAGCTCACGTCGATCAAGGGACATCGTCTTCCTGCTTTCGTTACCCAGGGACGGGACGTAAATCTCCTGCGTTATACCTACCGACGTCAATACACATTGGCGCTTATCTCGGTAGCGTGTTTCGTCGCACCGACCGCAAGTCCGCCGGTGGCTTCCAGAAAGGGTTGATGTACAGTGCGGTGTCAAGAGTGGGCGTCGCCCCAACTGGCACGTGACCCGGAGGGTTCGTGGACAATGACTAAAGTCGGTGCCTCCCGCCATGCCGAACCTAATGCGCGTTTGCGTGCTTTGCCGTCCGTCGACGACGTTCTCAAGCTCGATACTGCCGCTCTCGCTGTCGCCAAATTTGGGCGAACGTCTACCATCGCCGCAATACGTCGGGTGCTCGACGCGACGCGCACTGCCCTGCGCGCTGGCAAAACACCGCCGAGCGAGCCCGAAGCAATCGCCAACACAGCGCAGGCCAGTCTCGCGGCAGATGCGCGGCCGAAGCTGCGCCCCGTTTTCAACCTCACCGGCACGGTGCTGCACACCAACCTTGGTCGCGCCCTAATCGCTGAAGCAGCGGTCGAAGCTGCTGTCGTCGCGATGCGGTCGGCGGTCACCCTTGAGTTCGATCTCGCGACCGGCAAACGCGGCGAGCGTGACGATCACCTGCGCGGATTGATTTGCGAACTCACCGGCGCGGAGGACGCAACCCTCGTTAACAACAACGCTGCCGCCGTTCTGCTCGTGCTCAATACCCTCGCCAAAGGCCGCGAAGCCGTGGTCTCTCGCGGCGAGTTGATCGAGATTGGCGGCGCTTTCCGCATGCCCGATATCATGGCGCGTGCCGGCGCGAAACTTAAGGAAATTGGCACCACCAATCGCACGCACGCCAAGGACTATGCCGAGGCGATCGGCGCGAAGACTGGGCTGGTACTAAAGGTTCACACCTCCAACTATCGGATCGACGGTTTCACCAAAGAAGTTGGCGGCCGCGAGCTTGCCGGGCTGGCGCGCGAGCGCGGTGTGCCCCTGGTCAATGACCTCGGCTCCGGCACACTCGTCGATTTGTCCCGTTGGGGATTGGCCCATGAGCCGACAGTTGCTGAGGCAGTCGCCGACGGCGCCGATCTTGTCACCTTTTCAGGCGATAAGCTGTTGGGCGGACCACAGGCCGGCTTCATTGTTGGCCGTAAGCAGTTGATCGCAAAGATCAATCGCAACCCGATGAAACGGGCTTTGCGGGTCGACAAAATCAGGCTTGCAGCCTTGGAGGCAACGCTGCGGCTCTATCGCAATCCGGACCGGCTCGCCGAGCAATTGCCAACGATCAGATTGCTGGCCCGTTCGCAGATGGCAATCAAAGCCATAGCGGAGGGGCTTGTGTCGACTATCGCCGGTAAGCTCGGCGATACCTTCAAGGTCGAGGTCATCGGGTGCGCAAGCCAGATCGGTTCGGGGGCGCTGCCACTCGAAACGGTGCCAAGCGCCGGCTTTGCAATCCGGCCACGCGTAGAGCGCGGCGCGGGACGCACACTGGAACGATTGGCCGGCGCACTTCGGTGCCTCCAAATACCGGTTGTCGGGCGCATTGAGGACGGTGCTCTCATCCTGGATTTGCGCTGCCTCGAGGATGAGGCCGCATTCGCAGCAAATTTTGCCGCGCTCGATTTGGAAGACGCCATTCAGGCCTTGGCGGAGCCGGGGCGATGATCGTCGGCACTGCCGGTCACGTCGACCACGGCAAAACAGCACTCATCCGCGCACTCACCGGCGTCGACACTGATCGGCTCAAGGAGGAGAAAGAGCGCGGCATCACGATCGATCTCGGTTTCGCCTATCTGCCCACGCCCGAAGGCGCCATACTGGGCTTCGTGGACGTTCCAGGTCACGAGAAGTTCGTTCACAACATGCTGGCAGGGGCCGGCGGCGTCGACTTTGTCTTGCTGGTCGTCGCTGCCGACGACGGCGTGATGCCGCAAACGCGCGAGCATCTCGCCATCGTCGATCTGCTCGGCGTCGATCATGGCCTTGTGGCGCTGACCAAAATCGATCTCGTGTCGGCCGAGCGTCGCGAAGCGGTCGCCGCCGAAGTCGCACACTGCCTCGAAGGCACTGGCCTTACTGGATCCGAGATCGTGCCGGTTTCATCCGTCAGCGGCGAGGGTATCGATACAGTTCGCGCTCGACTGTTTGCTGCTGCGCAAGTCGTCGAGCGGCGTACTGCTAAAGGGCGCTTTCGCCTCGCGGTCGATCGCTCGTTTTCGCTCACTGGTGTCGGCACGGTTGTCACCGGTACCGTGCTAACCGGGGCGGTCGGTGTCGGCGATCAGGTTACGATCAGCCCGTCGGGAATTTCGGCGCGCATTCGTTCGATCCATGCTCAGAATCGTCCGACCGGCAGCGGCCAGGCGGGCGAGCGGTGCGCGCTCAATCTTGCCGGCGACGGCATTGCCAAAGACGTCGTGCACCGCGGCGATGTGGTGCTCGATCCTGAACTGCACGCCCCGACCGATCGGATCGACGCGTCGCTGCGCGTGCTCCGCTCGGAACTAAAGCCGATCACACAATGGATGCCGGCCCGATTGCACCACGCAGCCGTTGAGGTGGGCGCGCGGCTTGCGTTGTTGAGCGATGCCCCGATCATGCCGGGCGAGCGCGGACGCGTACAGCTCGTGCTCGATCGCCCGATCGCCGCCGCAGCGGGTGACCGCTTCGTGCTGCGGGATACGTCGGCCCAGCGCACCATCGGCGGCGGCCGCTTCATCGACTTACGCGCCCCCGCGCGAAAGCGTCGTACCATTGAGCGTATGGCACAGCTCGACGCCTTGGCCATCGACGACCCCGCAGGCGCGCTTACCGCGCTCTTCGATTGCACTCCGGGATATGCCGATTTGACCGGCTTTGCCCGGGATCGCGCCCTTGGTGCCGATGAAATCGAGCGCATCGTGGAAGACCTCGTGCTGATCCGCGTTCCCGCGCAAAGTAAGACCGTTGCGATGTCGCCGGCGCGATGGCTGCAGCTCAAGCGCGGCATCTTCGAACGGCTCACGGCGTTTCATGCGGAAAATCCCGACCTGGCCGGAATCGGAGCCGAACTACTTCGTCGGCAGCTTGACCTTCGATTGCCGGCGTCGGTGTTCGCCGCGGCTTTGCAGTCTTTGGCGAGAGGCGGAGAGGTTGCGCTGCAGGGCGCGTGGGTTCGGCTGCCTAGTCACAAGGTCCAGCTCACTGCCGGCGACGAAGCGCTATGGCGGGCTGTGAGACCATTGCTGGTCGGACAGGAGCGTTTTCGCCCGCCCCGCGTACGTGACATCGGCGGGACGATTGGTAGGCCCGAACGTGACATACGCAGGCTCTGCAAGCTGCTGGGCCGGCTGGGCGAAGTCGATGAAGTGGCTCCCGATCACTTCTTTCTACGCGGTACCGTTGCAGAGATGGCGGAGATCGCGGGCGACATCGCCGCCAAGGCGCCTGACGGGCAATTCGCCGCCGCGACATTCCGGGATCGGCTCGATAACGGCCGCAAAGTCGCGATCCAGATTCTCGAATTTTTCGATCGGCGCGGCGTGACACTGCGGCGAGGCGATCTGCGCCGCATCAACAGCCATCGCCTCGAGTTGTTTCGCCGCGAGGCGGACGAACAGCCTCTAGGGGCCGATTCTGGAAGGGAAGCGTCCCCGGTGGGGCGTCCGGACTTCAAATCCGGGAGGGGCCGCCAGCCGGTCTTTGGTGGGTTCGACTCCCACTCTCTTCCGCCAAAATCGCGAAGCGCGAAATAATCACCGTGCTGCTCCGGGCTCGCCGTAATCGCGGTGCGGTCTAGAACGCGCTCGATTGGCGGACCGGCACGAATTCCTTTGGTTCACGTGCCCGCGGTCGGGAAGGCCAACGCGACAGGGTCGATAAATTTTCCAGCTCGCGCGTGTGCCCATTGTCGCCCCGCAGCGCGGTCAAGAACTCACGCTGCCACCGATCGACGTCGTAATCAGTGACGACGGCCAGCAGCGCCTGATGCCGCGCGCGCCTCTCCTCGAGCGACATCGTCAGGGCCTGGGCGATCGCGTTGGCAACCGATTCGGCATCGTACGGATTAACCAGGAGAGCCCGGCGAAAATCTACCGCAGCGCCGGTAAAGCGCGACAAAATAAGAACCCCCGGATCTTCCGGATCCTGCGCAGCGACGTACTCCTTCGCCACGAGATTCATACCATCGCGCAACGGCGTCACCAGGCCGACGCGCGCGGTTCGATAGAGTCCGGCCAGAACCGACCGGCTGTAAACCCGGTTGACGTAACGGATAGGCGTCCAGGAAACTTCGCCGTACTTACCGTTGATGCGACCGGCCGCCGTATTGGCGGCCTGTTCCAGATCCGTGTATTCAGGAATCCCAGAACGGTTTTTTGGCGCAATCTGCAGGTAAGTGACCTTGCCGACCCAGTCCGCGTGATTGGTGAGAAAAAGATCGAACGCGTCGAGGCGCTGAAGCAGGCCCTTGGAATAATCAAGCCGGTCGACGCCAATCATCAAGGCCCGATCACCAAGACTCGCCACCAGCTCTTTCACCAGCGGCGAGCGCACGTTACGGCGCGCGAGGCGTTCGAATGCGCGCGGCTCGATGCCGACCGGAAAGCTGCCGACGATGGTCTGTTTTCCGTTGACGTTAAAAGTAATTTGCCGTCCAGCGGTTTCGAACACCCGCATGTCATGTGTCGCATTGCACTCGGACATCACGTAGCGAACAAAATTTCCCGCGTCGCCTTCAGTTTGAAAGCCCACAACGTCGTGATCGAGCAACAGCGGAATAAGCTGCTCATGGTTCGGCAGCGAGGTCAAAATCTCGGGAGGCGGGAAGGGGACGTGCAGAAAGAATCCCATGCGGTTGGCATGGCCGCGCCTGCGTAACACGGACGCAATCGGAATCAAATGGTAATCGTGAATCCAGATCAGATCGTCTTCTTTGATAACCTTCTCGAGCTCGGTCGCGAAGTGCTCATTGACCCTGAAGTAGCCGCTCAAATCGCGGCGTGCGAACTCGGCGAGGTCGAGCCGGTAGTGCAGGATCGGCCACAGCACGCGGTTGGCGAAGCCGTTGTAGTATTCCTGAAAGTCGTCGCTGGCGAGGTCGGTAACGACATATTCGACGTTCTTGTGCTTTATGGTTCGCGTTTCCCGCTCGCCCGTTGCCACCTTGCCGCTCCAGCCGAGCCAAACTCCGCCGTTCTGTTGCAGCGTCGGCCGGAGCGCGACCTCAAGGCCGCCGGCGCGTTTTGCGCCGTCGCCGGAAGGAACTGAAACTCTGTTCGAAACGACGACTAGTCGTGCCAATACCGATCCTCCCAACTTCGCGACAAGCGCATTGCGGTCAAGATCAATCCGGCCATCGAGTAAGTCTGAGGAAAATTTCCGCAAAGTTGACCGCTTTGGGGATGAACGTCCTCCGCCAGAAGTCCGTAACGGTTGCGATAACGCAGCGCATCGTTAAACATATCGATGGCTTCCTCGCGGCGACCGAGCTTCCACCACACGTCGATCAGCCAAAACCGACAGATCAAAAACGCCGACTCCGGCAGGCCGAAATCATCTTCCCCGGCGTAACGCATAACGTGCTTGCCGCGTAGAAGTTCCGTTCCGATCGCCTCGACCGTACGCACGAACCGTGGGTCGTCCACTTCAACCAAGCCGATTTCCGGTAGAAGCAGAACGCTGGCATCGAGATCGTCGACGCCCACCGCCGCAGTGAAAGCGCCTCGTTTCTCGTTCCAGGCCTCTTCGATCAGCCGCGACTGAATGCTGTCCGCGACGCTTTTCCACTCGATAGCGCGGTCCTTTAATCCGAGATGCTGGGCGATCGCAGCGAGCCGATTGCACCCGGCCCAGCACATCGAGACTGAATGGGTGTGCACACGCATGCGACCGCGATATTCCCAAATGCCGGCGTCCGGATCGAAGGCAGTACGCTTGGCGATGACGCCAACCCGCTCGAGCAGATGAAACAAGCCGGCGTCGCCCGGTCTCGGTAGGCGTCGATCGAAAAACATCGGCATCGCAGCAAGAATGATACTGCCGTAGGTATCGTGCTGCAGCATCCCGTTGGCGGCATTGCCGATGCGCACCGGGCCATCACCGCGATAACCCTGCAGATTTTGCGCGATCTTCTCGTCCATGTTGTCTGTTGGCACAATGCTGTAGACCGGCCGCACGATGTCTTCCGATGCAATGCCAAGGATGAAGGAGATAAAATCCTCCATGGTCTGTGTGGCGCCCAGTCGATTGAGCGCCTTGACGACAAAATAAGCGTCGCGCAGCCAGCAAAACCGGTAATCCCAGGTGCGCCCCGAATTTGGCGACTCCGGGATCGAGGTCGTGTGCGCTGCTATGATCGCGCCAGTCTCCTCGAAATTGCTGAGCTTAAGAGTAATCGCGGCCCGGATGATGACATCCTGCCAGTCATAGGCGATGGAAAGGCGACGCACCCACTCGGTCCAATAGTTCCGTGTGCGATCGGCAAATTCGCGGCAAGTCGTCGACAGATCGGCTGGAAACGGCTCGTCCGGTCCCATGACCAGATACATCGGCCTGGTTAGGACGAACGGCGCTTCTCGATCAATGTAGGATAAAGGTGCATCGGTCGTCAGCCTGATGACGGAATCGGAACCGCGCAACGTGATGTGATTGCTGCCGATCGATTTGGACTGCATCGGCGTGCCATAGCGGTACGCCGGACGGAAACGGACGGTGATCCGGGGCATTCCGGCGATCGGCTCGATGATGCGAAACAGCTGCGGCGGACGGAAAATACGATCGTAGGCACGAAAGCGCGGCGCGAAATCGGTGATTTTGACCGAGCCGCCATCGTGGTCGGTCAAAACCGTCGAAACGACGGCGGTGTTGCGCACGTATTCGGAACTGTAATCGACCATGCCGTCGAGCACGACATCCGAAAAGCCTTTTTCCTCGTCGCCCGCCAAGAGCCGGCAAAACACTGGATCGCCGTCAAACCGTGGGTAGCACCACCATACGAGGCGCGACGATGGCTCCAGCAAAGCAGCCGTACGGCCGTTGCCGATGACGGCCAAATCGAGACCGAAATCGTTCATCGATGATCGGTTCCCTCGCGTTCACAAAGACTGGCAAGCCAGTTGCGGACCTCGTGGGGCGAGCCAAAGATGCCGTTTGCGCCCGGCATGAAACGCTCAACCGAATAGCCAAAGCCGCCGAGCGCCGGCAGCATCTTGAAAACGGAAACGTCGGTCGTGTCATCGCCGACGAATATTGGCTTACGACCCAAGAAAGGAGCGCTCTTCATCAGCTCACGGACGGCGGTGCCTTTGCTGAAGTGGCTCGACTTGATCTCGATGACCGCCTTGCCATGCATGACTTCCAGATTTGGAATCGCAAGACGCGAAATTATCGCCGCAATCTTGATCTTGAGCGTGTCCTCCAATTGGGGCGCTAACCGGTAGTGTACTGCAAGCGATGTTATCTTGTCCTCGACGGTGACTCGCGGATCTTTGGCAGCGACTTCCTCGACATACTTGCGAAGCGCCTCATTGAGCGCATCGGCGTCCGGGGCGCGGGTTGGCTTATCGGCCGACTGCCTCATTTCCGCTCCGTGCCCGCCGATCGCAGGCAGTCTGAGTGGCGCAAACAACGCGTCGATATCGTGTATCAATCGGCCGCTTACCAACGCCAGTGCGCCGCCACATTTGGTGTGCAATTGCTCAAGCGACGAGCGCAAAGCGTCGGACACCACAACGCTTGCGGGCGTGTTCGCCACGTCGAGGATGGTGCCGTCGATGTCCAGCAAGAGCGCGATAGCTTCAAGGTCGCGTGGCCCCGGAAGTTCGGACTGAGTGGGCGAAGAACGAAGAGCCATATCGGAAGTCATCGTTGAACCTGAGAACGTAGGTGTGTTGCTCGAAATGCACCGAATTTCGGGCATTGCCAGGACGCAAGAGGCGACACAATCAGCACGATATTCTGCACGACGACTTTGTCGAAGAAATGTTCATCTCTGGGGAAATGTTAATAATGTCCGGTAGTTAGCCGCGACCCTCTGCGACAACGCGTCGTCCGAAAAAAAGTTCCGCAATGCAATACGCCGGGTCGGACAGGTCAGGCCGCGCACTGTCCGAATTGTTACTTTCGCGCTTCCGCGCTGCGGCGGCGGGGCATCGCTGCGACACTCGCATGCGTCATCGACGCGACCTTGCTTCGAGCACCCGTGGCGACCATGTCGGCGAGAGTCACACGGTCGAGAACGTCGGACATGGCGTCGCGTACTTTCGTCATCATCAGCCGGACGGTGCAGCTTTTCACATCCTTACAGTCGCTGCATGGCCGATAGGCGGTGCGGCTCGCGCATGCGATCGGCGCCAGCGGACCGTCGATTGTGCGGATTACATGACCGATTTTGACGTCACGCGGGGCGCGCGCAAGCATATAACCGCCGCCTGGGCCCTTTCTGCTGTACACGATGCCCGCGTTGCGAAGATCGCCCAGAATTGCATCGAGAAATTTCTTCGGAATATTGTTGGCCTCGGCAATTTCGATAGCCTGCGTCGTCTCTCCCGGCTTGAGTGCAGCGAGATGGGTGAGTGCCTTGAGACTGTATTTTCCTTTGGCAGTGAGCATGTTCGGGCGACTTGAGCGTGTAGGCTCGGAGCTATAGCCGATAAATACTATCTATCATAGAAATTTTCGGCGGAATTGCTCGAGAGGACGCGAGCGAGGAGACGCCCTAAGCCGCTGCGCCTTCTTGCCTCGGCAATTCTTCGGATGAAGCCAGCGTCAGCCGTCGGCTGACCGGGAACAGCTGTAAGTCATAGCGGTGGATCACCCAGCCCCAAATTCCCATCGGCGCCTTGAGCATGACTCCGATGGCGATGAAACCAAGCAGGATCAAATAGTACGTGCCGTAATCAGCCAGGAATTCGCGCAGAACGATAAAGATCAGCATGCCGATGAACGGTCCCTCGATGGTGCCGATGCCGCCGATCACGACCATGAAAATGACCACGACGGTCCAGTCGTTGATGCTAAAGCCCGCCTCCGGTGAGATGCGGAGTTTTTGCAGGAAGATTAGTCCGCCGACCAGACCGGTGCAGGCGGCAGTCGCGATATAAATGATGAACTTTGTCCGATAGGTGTTGACGCCGAGGCTTGCCGACGCCGGCTCCGAATTGCGTATCGCTGTGAGCGCAAGTCCATGCCGCGAGCGCAACAGCAAATAGACGATTGCGACCACCAGGAGCGAAGCCCCGAGCGTCATGAGGTAGAGAAGCGTATCTCGTGTGTACCGGTCAGGCGAGATTTCCTGCAAGATCGGAACAGTCAGCGATAGGCCTGAACCTGCGCCCAGCACACCAATGAGACTCGCCAGCAGTGCAAAAATCTCGGAAACGACCCATGTGCCGATGGCAAAATAGGCGCCACGCAGTCGAAACACAGCGAACGAGACCGGAATCGCCATCAAGCCCGCGAAGGGTCCGGCGATCAATAGGGCCAAATACACATTCATGTTCCAGACGCCGGTCAAATAGAACAGCATATATCCGCCAAGCCCGACGTAAGCTTGTTGGCCAACGGACACGAGGCCGGCATAGCCGGCAAGCAGATTCCAAAGCTGCGCCAGCGCGACGAAGTACGCCATTTCCGCAATGAGCCGCATCCAGCCGGCATTGCCCCACCACGGCAATGACACCAGTGCCGCGAGCGCCGGCACCGCCAAAATGGCGGCTGCCACGCTAACCTTCGTGCTTCGTTCGACGCGGACAGGCTCCATGTCAGTCCCTTGTCCGCGGGAACAGCCCACTCGGGCGGACGATCAGAATGGCGAGAAAGGCGAGATGCCCGGCCAGGATTTGCCAGGTCGGGTCCAATGAGGCGCCGATCGCTTGCGCGATGCCGAGCACCATGCCGCCGATCAGCGTGCCCCACATGCTGCCGAGCCCGCCGATGATCACCGCTTCGAACGCAAGAATGAGCCGAATCGGTCCCGACGACGGAGCGAAAATCGTGCGGATGCCAAACAGGACACCGGCAAGCGCGGTGAAGATCATAGCGATGCCGAGCGCGAGTGCGTAAAGCTTGCGGTTGTCGATACCCATAAGCTCAGCGGTATCGGCATCGTCGGAAACGGCGCGAAAGGCGCGGCCAAGCCGCGTGCGGTAGAAGAGAAACTGCAGGCTGGCGATCCCGACCACCGCCACCGCAAAAACGAGCAGCGGATAAACGCCGACATAGAAGTCGCCGGCCTGCAGGCTCGCGGTCTCGATTGCGCCTTCTTTGAGCCGATGGTCATAGGCGCCGAAGCCTTGCAATAGTCCATTCTGGATGATGATCGAAATGCCGAAGGTGACGAGGAGCGGTGGCAACAGCCCGCCGCTGAGAGTTCTGGTTCAACAGCCCGCGTTGCAGCGCATAGCCGAGCGCGAACATTACCGGCAGGACGATGGCAAGGCTCAAGAACGGATCGAAGCCGGTGTACCAGGTGACCACGAGGGCGACATAGGCCGAGAGCACGATCAGATCGCCATGCGCGATGTTGACCAGCCGCATGATGCCGAATGACATCGACAGCCCGATGGCGAACAGCGCGTAGAATCCGCCGAGCAGGCCGCCTTGAACGAGAATGTTGAGCCAATTCATCGCGGCCGGCCTACAATCCGAAATAAGCTGCGGTAATTGCGGCGCGATCAAAGTTCTTGGTCGGCGCGCTCAAGGCAAGGCGGCCTTCCTGAAAGCAATAGAAGCGCGAGGAAGCATCGAGCGCGCGGTTGATATCTTGCTCGACCAGCACAATCGTTGCGCCTTCGGAGGCGACGGCACCCAAGCATTCGTAGATATCGCGTATGACGACGGGCGCCAAGCCGAGCGACAATTCATCGCAAAGCAGCAGCCGGGGATTCGACATCAGCGCGCGCCCGATCGCTGCCATTTGCTGCTGTCCGCCCGAAAGCGACGGCGCCGGCAAGCGACGCAGATCGTGCAAGCGCGGAAACAGCTCGTAGACGCGCTTGAGATTCCACGGCCCGGCGCGCTCGCTGTGAGTGCCGAGCAAAAGATTCTCCTCGACGGAAAGGCTGGGAAACAGTCGCCGCCCCTCCGGCACCATTGCTATTCCCAGCCGTACAATCTCATGCGGACTCTTGTGTCCGATCGGCTGGCCGTCGAACAGCACAGTCTCAGGCCCGGTCTCCAAAGCGCCGGCCACTGTGCGGAGGAAGGTCGTCTTGCCTGCGCCATTGGCGCCGATGATGGCAACCGTCTCGCCCTGCTCGACCGTCACGTTGATGTCGAATAGCGCCTGGAAGTCGCCGTAGAAGGCTGACAGATTCTGCGTGCGCAGCAGCGTCATGATGCGGGAATGCCCATGTATACCTCGCGCACGCGGGCATCGGCCATAACTTCGCGCGGATCGCCTTGGGCAAGGATCTGTCCGAAATTCATCACGATCAGCCGGCTCGCCACTGAGACCAGCGCATGCACGATATGCTCGATCCAGACGATCGTCGTGCCGCGGGCGTGAATCTCTTTGATAGTCTTCACCAGCTCGCCGCATTCATGCTCGGTTAGTCCGCCCGCGATCTCGTCGAACAAAAGCAGTTTCGGCTGTAGTGCGAGCGCGCGCGCCATTTCCAGCCGCTTGCGCTGAAGCAGCGTCAGCGTGCGCGCGGGCACATTGGCCTTGTCATAGAGGCCTGTGATTTTGAGCACGTCGCTGCAACGTTGGTAGCTTTGACGCTCGGTCATGCCGCCGCCGAATATCGCCCCGACCAATAAGTTCTCAAACACGCTCATATTCGCGAAAGGATGTGGAATTTGGTAGGAGCGGCCGATTCCCAGGCGCGAGCGCGCGTGCGGGGCCATCGCCGTCATGTCGGACCCGGCGAACACCACGCGTCCCTTCGTCGGCGCGACATCGCCAGTGATCAAATTAAACAGGGTGGTCTTGCCGGCGCCGTTGGGACCAATCACGGCCAGAGCTTCGCCGTCTTCGACAGCGAGGCTCACCATATCCACCGCCTTGAGCGCACCGTAGGCCTTGGACACTTTGTTAAGTTCCAGGAGGATCGTCATGAACAACTTTTTATAGAAAGCCGCCGCGCGTGCCGCGCGGCGGCGGTTCGTCTAGCCGCAATCTTAGGAATATTGAATTGCCGAGAACGGTCTGTCGAGCGGGATTGTGGGCGCGGGCTTGTTGAACACGATATTCAAGTCGTACTTCCACTTCGTGCCCTTTTCCCACTGGCCGCCGACGAGCGGCGTCGTGCATACGTTCGGTACCGGGTTGGTGGGTCCGCCCTTCCAGGTGATCGGACCGACGATCGACTGGTAGTCGGTCTGGGCAATGGCGTCACGGATCGCACTCGGCTCAAGTTTCTTCGCGCGCTTGAGCGCGTCGATCGCGACTCCGAGGTTGGCGAGCTTAAAGCCGAGCGGCTGGGTCCACTGCTTGCCGCTCGCCTTCTCGTACGCATCGCAATACTGCTGCGCCGTCTGGCCGGTTAGCCCCGACTTGAAGGGATGGTGATGCGACCACCACACCTCTGTCGACATACCCGCGCCGCGGTCGCCAAGTGCTTCGACGGCGGTAGGAAACAGCAGAGCCTTGGGCGGCGTCACGATCTTGGGCTTGTAACCCTGCTGCGCGCATTGCGTCCAAAAAATCGCGAATTGCGGTGGATTGAAAATGCCGCAGGCGATGTCGGCGTCCATCTTCTTTAACTGCGCGATTTGCGCGGTGAAGTCGTCCGACAGCGGCGGATAAAGGCCGAGGAAATTCACGTCGAAACCGTGGCTCTTGATAGTGGCCGGCAGTCCGTGAACCGGGTCGCTGGCTGCAATACCGTCGGGGTCGTTGGTCAGCATGACGCCGACTTTCTTGTTGGTCGGTATCGTTAGCCACATCTCGGCGAACATGTTGGCGACCTGGTCGAAGCCCCAGAAAAAGTGGTAGGTCCACTCGAAGCCCTTCTTCGGGTTGCCTTTGCGGCCGAAGAACCAAGCCTGCCACGGATCGTCCGAGGTAATGCAAGGCATGCCGGCAAGCTCGCACTGATCGGCCACCGGATTGGTCGTGTCAGACGTCGACGACGCGACCATGATGTCGATTTTGTCATTATTAATGAGCTGCGCCGCCACTTCCGACGCACGATTGGGGTTCGATTGGCTGTCCCTGTTGAGGATCTCAACGCGGTGCTGCTGGCCGGCGACCATAATGCCGTCGCCGAGAAACTTGCTCACGCCCTCGGCAACCCACTTGGAAGGTTCGCCGAATGCGGCGATCGGGCCGGTCTCCGGCGTGATCATGCCGATCTTGATAGTCTTGCTCGCTGCGCGCGACGATTGAAACGTCCAAGGTGACGCGATGGCGCTGGCGCCACCGGCCGCTGCGAGTTTAAGGACTTTGCGACGTTCCCGGTCTACCGGTTCGCTCCGCTGGTCCTTCGTTCCCCATTTCATTTTCATCATTTCCCTCCCTTAGGTCATTTTGGCGTGAGGCCGCCTCGTTGGGCAAACGGATGGGACGGACCCCACAGAAATCCCATCATCGCAGACGTTGGGCTACTGCGCTATGGGCCTTGCCGCCGCAGTTGCGCAAGAAGTTAACCGGCTCAAATCGGCGTCGAACATCGCGACCGGCGGCCGGGCAAAAATTGTCTCCCAAGTTGGGCCTCGAGCGTGTGGCACTGATCCACGAGGGCTTGGCCAAAAGGTCGAGCGGCAATAACGGCCGTCGGCGATAATTTTCGCGCGTCCACCTCCAAATAGTCGCCGCATTTCATCACGGCGTTCCTACTTTCAGCATTTGTTTGCTTGAACTGCCGGCGTGCCATGTGATTGCGAAAGCCGACCCTCCCTCCGCTCCGAATGATGAAAGCTTTGAATTTTCTTGTTCCGCAATGTAGAGCATATGGCCCACAATGTGGTCAAGCGTGAGCGTCTGTTCCGCTGGAATTTATCGATTTTTTTCGGTGCCGAGTTTGAGCAGGAGGAGGGCGGTTTGGCGCGTCAAATAGAGCGCAAAGACGACGGCCCCGGGGGCCGCGGTGTCCAAGTTATTGCTCGCGCCGCGAACATATTGCGCGTGTTGGAAGAGCGGCCTGAAGGTCTTACTCTCGCGGAAATTGCGCGCAAGGTTGACCTAGCGCGATCAACTGTACAGCGAATACTCACCGCGCTGGCGGCGGAAGATTTCGTCATTGAGGCGCAGCCTGGTCGCGGTACGCGTATCGGTCCAGGACTCGCTCGCATTGCCGCATCGCTTGCTTCAAACATCACCGAGCTCTTGCATTCGCGATTGGTTGCGCTGAGCGAGCAGGTTGGTGAGACAGTCGATCTGTCGATCATGTCGGGCGGATCGGCGGTGTTTATCGATCAGATTCCTGGCAAGCAGCGGCTGGTCGCGCTTTCGGCAGTCGGACAGCGCTTTCCACTCCATTGCACTGCAAACGGCAAAGCAATGTTGGCCTGCTATCCGCAGAAGGAGGCAATGGCGCTTGTTGACAAAAGTGTCGGATCGCACCTGGATCACGCGCTGGCCGACCGCGGCAAGCTTTTGAAAGAAATTGAGACGGCGCGCCGCAGGCACCTTGCTTTCGATTTGGGTGAACACGATCCGGGCATCGGCGCCATCGGTGTAGCGGTCTTGGATTCCTTTGGACGCCCCGTCGCGGTGTCAATTCCGGTACCGTGGTCCCGTTTCGCCCAACGCCGGAAAGATTTGCCAAAAACGCTTTTACGTTTTCGGCAGGAGATGCAGGCACTCGTGGCCGGCAGCGCGAAGGATCGCGGTGGCAAGCAACGCTGAAGAATTGTGTTGGCGATAAAAGCTTGAGCCTCGTAACATCTTGCTGACTTCCCCGCCGTTCGCCAACGGCCGGGGCGGGGAGCGCGATTTAGCGATCCGTACCTCAAAATACGAGTAGTGGGAGGAGAGGGTATGAACAAAACCGCAAGTGCGCACAGCTTTACCGCGCCGACGGTCGAAGAGCTTGTCAACCGGGCCCGCGAACTCGCGCCCTTGCTGCGCAAGAATGCGGCCGCTGGCGAGACGAACAGACGGGTCGAGGAGGAAACCATCCAGGCGGTTCGGAAGGCCGGCTTGATGCGGGTGTGTACGCCGAAACGCTACGGTGGTTGGGAGATGAATACCCGCGCCATGCTCGATGTTAGTTCAGCGCTTGCCGAAGCCGATGGCGCCACGGCGTGGGTGGTCAATCTCAACAACATCTGTTGCTGGCTTACGAGCTTATATCCCGTAAAAGCGCAGGACGAGGTGTTTGGCAACGATCCGGATGCATGCGTATCCGGCGTGCTCAATCCGACGGCTTCCGTGAAGAAAGAGGGCGACGGTTACCGCATCGTTTCTGGCACCTGGCACTACAATTCCGGCGGCTGGCACGCTCAATGGGCGGTCCTTGGCTTTCCGATCGTGAATGATGCCGGAGAGACGATCGACCAGGGAAATGCGCTGATACCGATGGCCGATCTCACGCGCGAGGACACCTGGTTCGTGGCCGGCATGAAAGCCACCGGCAGTATTTGTTTGAAGGCGAACGACATCTTTATTCCCGCTCATCGCATTTTCTCAGTGCCCCAGGCGATCGAAGGCAAGTATCCGACGGAGATGCGCGATGAGGCGTTCTATCGATCCGCGTTCGTCGCGATCCTCTCCATCATCCTGGTCGGACCGATCCTGGGATTGGGCCGCGCTGCCCTGGACTTCGTTCGGCAAAAAGCGTCGTCGCGGACGATCGCGTACACGTTCTTTGAGAAGCAGACGGCCTCGGTCGCGTTTCAGCTGCAACTCGCCGATGCCGCATTGATGATCGATACCGCGCATTTTCATGCCTATCGGGCTGCCGACGATGTGGATAACGCGGCGGTTCGGGGCGTCTATCCGGATATGCTGACCCGCGCACGCGTGCGGGCGGACACTGGGTACGTTGTCGAGAAGATCACGCAGGCTATCGACAAGCTTCTCTTCGCGCACGGTTCGGCGGGCTTTGCCGAGGCAAGTCCGCTGCAACGCATTTGGCGCGATGCCGCGGTAGCGTCGCGCCATGCCGTGGTCTTGCCGCCGATCGGTTACGAGCTCTACGGCAAAGCGCTGCTCGGCGTCGAAAACACGGTTACGCCGCTAATCTGATCGAACAGCGACTCTCAAAAGTCGATCTTGCGCTTGTTAAAGAAGGCGTCGATGCCGGAGCGGGCGTCTTCGGAGGTCATACTGACCGCCTGCGCAACGCTTTCGGTCCAGAGTCCATCAGCCGCCGACATGTCCTCAATGCGCGGGATGGCCTGTACGATCAAATAATTGGGGATGCGCGCGTTCTTGGCGATGTTCTCGGCAAGCTCGATCGCTTTTTCCAGCGTCTTGCCCGGCTCCACCACGTAATGCGACAGGCCAAGCCGCTCGCCGGTCGCGGAATCAAGCGTACGCCCGGTGAGCATCATCTCCACCATCCGGCCAGAACCGATGATTTTGGCAACGCGGACACTTGCGCCGCCGCCGACGTAAAAGCCGCGGCGGCCTTCCGGTAACTGATAGAAGGTCGTCGGGTCGGCCACGCGCACATGTGTTGCGGTCGCAACCTCCAGTCCGCCGCCGATCACGGCGCCTTGCATCGCGGTCACAACTGGCCGTCCCCCGAACTGAATGGCGTCAAGCGTCGCATGGGCAAAGCGCGACATGAAAATGCTCTCGAAAGCTTCGCGATGGCGATGCTCCGACAAATCGAGGCCGGCACAGAAATGTTTGCCGGCGCCAGCGAGCACCACGCAACGCACGTCGGGGTCAAAACTCTCGAACGTCTTTTTTAGTTCGCCCCACAGAGCTTCGTTCAACGCGTTGCGCTTGTCGGGGCGGTTGAGGGTGACGATGGCAATAGCCCCCCGGCGCTCGATCAACAAATTCGGTTCGCTCTCACTCATTTTTGTCCTGTGGCTTGTGTAGTGATCGTCTCGACGTTGGCGTCAGCCTGAGACTGGCGTAGCGCTTGTTCGCGAAGTACCCGCCGGAGAACCTTGTTGCTGGATGTGCGCGGCAGCTCAGCAACAAAACGATACACGCGCGGCCGCTGGTAAGGCGAGAGGTCGCTGGCGCGCACGTGCCGCTCAATGGATTGCGTCTCGAGATTCGGATCGCGACGGACGACAAAAGCCTGCACCTCCTCGCCCCATTCCGGGTGCGGCACGCCGACCACGGCGCACTCGGCAACTCCAGAATGGGCAAGCAGGACATCCTCCACTCGTGCCGGCATGATGTTGATGCCGCCGGAGATGATCATATCGTCACGGCGTCCTTCGAGATAGAGATAGCCGTCGGCGTCGAGGCGGCCGAGATCGCGCGAACGCCACCAGCGCCGCTTACCATCGGTAACGAAGGCGGCGGCAGTCGCTTCGGGGTCTCGCCAGATACCGGCGGCGAGTGACGGACTGCTGATCACGACCTCGCCGACTTCACCCGGCGCCACTTCTTCGTCCGGCCTGCCGCCCGGCACAACCACGCGCAGATCACCATTGACCAGCGGCCGGCCGACACTGATCAACCGATCGCCGACCATCTCGTCGGCAGTGATGCAGGTTGCTGCGGCGCCCATTTCGGTCGAGCCGTAGATTTGCACGACGTCAGGGCTGATCCGTTCGCGCAGGCGTTTGAGCGTGGTGGAGTCCATTGGCTCGGCGGCAAAACCGATAAGGCGAACCGAACGGAAGTTCGCGTCGGCATCGTCGGCATTAAGAATGCGCCGCCACAGCGTTGGCGTGAGGAAAACATGCGTGGCCCGTTCGGCATTCGCCCGGCGCGGCAGTTCTTCGATGTCGAAATGTTCCATGAAAATCGTGCAGGCGCCCGCATTCAGAAACGGAAACCAGCCGTTGTAGCAGCCGATGAATGCGGTGCTCAGGGGCACCAGCGAGCGATCACGCGGCAGTATGCCCTGATACATGTACAGGTTGGTGCGCGCATTCTCGATGAAGCCGCGATGGGTGTGGATCACCCCTTTGGGGATCGAGGTGGTCCCGGACGAAAGCACAATGAGTGCGGGGTCGTCCTCGGCCGGCGAAACAACCCGAAGGTCCGGTGACGCGCTGCGGAGATCAGCCGGTATGGAAGCCGCAGGCCGCACGGCACTGCTGCGTTTTGGCGGCAAAGCCGAACAGGCTTCGACTAGCGCGCGCAGGTCAGCGTAATTTGCAGCAATGCCGCCTGCCAAAGCTTCCATGGAGGCGTCGTAAACAAGAAGGCTTACTTCCATCTTCCGGCAGATGGCACCAAGTGTCGGAGCGGATTCACGCGTATGCAGCGCCATCGGCAACGCACCCATACGGACCGCCCCCAGCCAGGCCACCATGTAGATCGCGCTCGGCACGCAAAGGAGCGCGAGCGGCTTTCCGGGCTCGGCGCCGAGCGCCGCAAACAAACCGGCTGCGTGCAGCGAAAGGGCGTCGAGTTCGGCGTAAGTCAGCCGCGTTGCCGAATCCACCACCGCTTCGCTGCCGGCAAACCAGCGTGCGTTACGCGCGAAAGAATTGGGAATGGTGAGCGGCAGGCCGACGCTCATAGCACCGCGTCCGACATTCTTTATTGAACCTTGAGGCCCATCTGACCGGCAATCAGATTGCGCTGCAATTCGGAAGTACCGGCGGCGATGGTCGCCGCGCGGGCGTCGCGGTAATGCCGCTGCATGTCGAACTCCATATTGTAGCCGAAGCCGCCCATCACTTGCATGCCGACGTTGGACGCTTTCACATAGGCTTCGGCGGCGAGGAGTTTCGCCATCGTGATCTCCTTCAGGGCGTTCTCGTTGCGGCTCACGCGCCACGCGGCCTTCTGCGTCACCGCCCAGGCGGCTTCGACCTCGGCTTCCATGTTAGCGAGCATATGGGCGATCGCCTGAAAACTTCCGATCGGCCGGCCGAACTGATGACGCTCTTTGGCATAACTCACGGCGAGATCGAGTGCGCCGCGCGCGCTACCGCAGTCGCAGGCTGCGGCGACCACGCGTTCGGCCTGCAGGCCGGAAAGAATACAGTCCCAGCCCTTGTTCTCGCCGCCAATCAGCCGGTCGGGCGGTATCCGTGTCTCATTGAAATTCAGCTCAAAGGTGCCGACGGAGCGGCGGCCGAGCATATCGAGCCGGCGGATTTCGAGACCCGGCGTATTGTTGTCGACCAGAAACAGCGACATGCCCTGCCGATAATGTGTTTTAGGGTCGGTCTTGACGTAGACGTTGATGACGTTGTCTTTCGCGCCCGCACCAGTGGCCCAGATCTTTTGACCGGTGATCACGTATTCATTGCCGTCGCGTCGCGCCTGCGTGCGCATGGCGCCAACATCTGATCCGGCATCCGGCTCCGACATCGAGATTGACATGCGGATTTCGCCGGATATGAGCTTCGGCAGCCAATAGCGCTTCTGCTCTTCCGAACCTTTACGTGCGACGTTGAGCGCGCAAAAAGTGCTGCCGCCAAAGGCCATGGCGACGTCGGCGCTGTAGCGGCCGATCTCCTCAGCGACGATAGCGAGGTCGAGCACGCTGCCGCCGATGCCTCCATATTCCTCGGCAAAGGGGAGGGCGAATACACCGGCCTCCACCCACGCGTCATACAGTTCGTAGGGATAGAGCCGCTCGCGATCGAGCCGGCGCAGATAATCGGGTGTGGCCACCCGCTGCATCAACTTGCGGACAGTCTCCCAAAGTTGCTTCTGCTCGGACGTGTACCCGAAATCCATGCATCCTCCTGCGACGGCAGGCATTCCGCGCTGCGCTGCAGTGCTAGCAGTAGCGCCGTACGATGGGCTATACGACGCTGTGCCCGGCTTGCCTAGAACAGGTCGGGGGGTTCGAGGGAGGAAGTCTGCGTGACTACCATGCTTGCCGCCCGGCTCCACAAAGTGGGTGAGCCGATGAAACTCGAGCACGTCCCGGTGCCGGAGCCGCGGCCGACGGACGTTCTCGTCGCGGTCAAGGCCTGCGGTGTGGTGCCAAACCTTATCAATGTGCTCACCCATTGGCAGACCTGGTTTCCAGAGCTGCCGTTGCCGAAACTGCCGGCCATCTTCGGCCTCGACGTTGCGGGTGTGGTCGCTGGCGTCGGCGAGCAGGTACAGAACTTTCGCAAAGGCGATCGGGTCTATGTCACGCCCGGGCTGTTCTGTGGATCATGTCCGGCCTGCCGCGCCGACGACACCATGAACTGCACCAACTACACTTTTCGCGGCTATTTCGGCTTTGGTCCGGATGCACAACGGCAGTTCGACGCCTATCCCTACGGGGGCATGTGCGAATACATCACGGCGCCGCAGCACAATCTCGTGCCGATTCCAAACAACGTTTCGTTCGAGGAGGCGGCGCGGTTCGGCTATATCGGTACTGCATACGCGGCGCTCCGCAAGGCCCAAGCGGGACCAGGCAAGACCATCTTCATCAATGGCCTCACCGGGACTCTCGGGTTGGGAGCGACACTGACCGCGCTCGGCCGTGGCGTCACGCGTATTCTCGGCACCGCCCGCGATCGCAAGCGTCTCGCGCGCGTCAAAGCGCTCGCCCCAGACCGGATTGAAGTGCTGGCGCAAGACGAAGGTCGGTCCGTCGCCGAGTGGGCTCGCTCGTTTACCGGAGGCCGTGGCGTCGATGCGACCATCGACTGTCTTGGCCCTGGCACGTCAGGCACGCTGCTGATGGACGCGATCTACGCGCTCCGCCGCGGTGGCAAAGCGATCAATATTGGCGGCGTTGGCGAAAAGACTGTGATGGATATCCACTGGATGATGGACAACCAGATCGAATTCATCGGCAGCAACTGGTTCACCGTCGAAGACGGCGAGGCGCTCGCGGCGATGGCGGGAGCCGGCACGCTTGATCTTTCGATATTCCAGCATGTCCGCGTACCGCTTTCAGACGTCAACCGTGCGCTCGACGGCTCGCAGTTCCGTGACGGCGGCTTCACCAATCTGGTAATCGTGCCTTAAACGGTGGAACGAGGAGAACGGAATGGCGGCGTCGCATCGGCTGATCGTCACCGGCACCAACAAGGTCGGTAAATCCGTTGTCGTTGAAGAAGCCCAGACCCCAATGAGCGGGCCGGGCAACTTTGATTTTTGGCAGACTGCGCCCGGTCAATCGCCGCACGATATCGGCTTCGGCCGTTCGCCGATGAAGTTTTCTCCGACACCGGGTGGTTCGATGTTTCGTCTGTTCACGATTCCACCGGCCGATCCAAAGATGACACCGACTGACATCGCGAAAATGCAGGAGTGGTTCTTCAAGGAAGTCGGCGATCCGGACGCGCGCGGCGATACCAGCCGCCATCCGATGATGCACAAGACGCCGACGGTCGATTATATCGTGCTCCTGTCCGGCGAGATTTCGCTCGTGCTCGATGAAGGCGATCCGGTTGAGCTCAAACCGTTCGACGCTGTCGTGCAGCGGGGCGTCGGTCATTCCTGGCTCAATACCGGACGAGAGCCCGCACTGCTGGTAGCCGTCATGGTCGGCGGCAAATGAAAGAAAGCGACACCCACGCCGCGGAAGAGTTTTTTCCTTCGGGCCACCAACCGCCGTCCGGCTATCAGCGTGCGCCACAACACGAACGGATCGTTTGCGACAAGGATATCGCGGTGGCGATGCGCGACGGCGTCAAGGTCGTAGTCGATGTCTATCGGCCCGATGCGCCGGGCCGGTTTCCGGTATTGTTTGCCTTCGGCGTTCATTCCAAGGAGCTGCAAGGAGACGAACTACCGCGAAACTTCCCGCCGCAGCCTTCGTGGTCGACGTTATGGCTCGGTCACGCGGAAGCTGGCGATACCGAGTTCTTCGTATCGCGCGGCTATGTGCATGTGATCGGCTCTCCTCGTGGCTACCTCAAATCCGGTGATGGCGGCTCACGCGAATGGGACAGCTACGACGTCATCGAGTGGATCGCACAACAATCATGGTGCGACGGCAACATCGGCATGGTGGGTATCGGGGCGTTTGCTTCCGAGCAGTTTCACGCCGCGCGCCAACAGCCGCCGCTCCTGAAAGCGATCTTTCCCTACGATCCGCGCGGCGCTTACGGGAAATTCGGCGGCTTCCGCGAAGAATATCCGGGCGGCGTGCTGCATGCTTTCCGCTATCTGATGGATCACTTCTCCTCAGTGCATACGGCGCGTGGCGCGCCAGGCGAGCTACCGCCCGAGAAGGAAGCAAACTGGCGCGAGGCGATGGCTGATCCGGATATCCGCATGTATCCGCATTTGCACAACGTGGTCCTGCAGAAGGGCCAGCACATGCCGCGCATTTTCGACGTGCTGATTGATCCTTTCGATCGTGAAGAGACTATCGCCGAGGCGGACGCGGAGTTTCAGAAGATCACCGTGCCGACTTACACGGGCGCGGGCTGGTACGGCTACACCTACAAAACCCACCTCGCGGGCGCCCAAACCTATTTCAGCAAGATCCCGGCGCAGAAGAAAATGCTGCTGACCGGCCCGGCGCATCCCGATCGGCCGTTGCGGGCGCTACGCGGTGAAATGCTGCGCTGGTACGACCATTGGCTCAAAGGCATCGACAGCGGCGTGATGCGGGGGCCGCCGGTCACGTATTGGGTCATGGGTGCCAACGAATGGCGCCACGGCGCCGATTGGCCGCTTCCGGAAGCCCAATGGACGAAGCTTTACCTGGCGAGCTGGGAACGGCTTACGGCAGAGCCTTACCTGGGGTCGAGCGTGGACGATTACATTCCGCCGGATGTGTTCGCGCAGATGCCGCCGACGCAGACCAACAAGGTCACGAAGCTTCGCTTCCTCACCGATCCGCTGCCGCGAGACACGCTTGTGGCCGGTCCGAGCGTGCTCAATCTGTTCGCCGCGATCGACCATGACGACACCAACTGGATCGTGATCCTCAAGGACGTCGGTCCCGACCCGTCGGTGCGAACGGCCCGCGAGGGCGAACGGGAAATCGCAACCGATCTGCCGGAACGCGAGCTGACGCGCGGTTGGCTCAAGGCCTCGAACCGGGCGCTTGATCCAAAGCGCTCGAAGCCATGGAAGCCCTGGCACAAGCTCACTCGCGAGGCGCGGCAAAAAGTGACGCCCGGCAAGGTCGAAGAATACGCGATTGAAATCTTCGCCATGGCCAATCTGTTCCGCAAGGGCCACCGCATCTGTATCGAGATTACCAATCTCGATCTCTCGACCGGCGTTCTCGGCGCCACCAATGTCGAATACATCCCGTATCATGTCTGCTCGAGCCGCACGGTCGTGCACAGCATTTATCACGACACTGCGCATCCCTCGCATCTGTTGCTGCCGATCATTCCATTGGCCGAGTAAGGGCAAAGTCGCATGGACCTCAACCTTGGTGGCAAGCGCGTATTGATCACGGGAGGATCGAAGGGTTTGGGCCTTGCGATCGCGCATCGCTTTGCCTCCGAAGGCTGCGATCTTCATCTCGCCTCGCGCACCAAGGCCGCCCTCGACGAAGCCGCTGATGCTATCCGGCGACAGCACTCGGTGAAGGTCGACGTGCTTGCCATCGATCTTGCGAAATCTGGTTTTGCGGGCCGTGTCGCCGAGGCGTGCGGAGACGTTGATATTCTCGTCAACAATGCGGGCGATGTTCCGTCCGGCTCACTGGAAACAGTAGATGACGAGCGATGGCGGGCAGGCTGGGATTTAAAAGTCTTCAACTACATCAATCTCAGCCGGGAATACTTTCGCCGCATGAAGGCGCTCGGCGCCGGTGTGATCGTCAATGTGACCGGCATCGCCGGCGACCTTTTGGATGCGAGCTATATCGCCGGCAGCGTCGGCAATGCGGCGATGGCCGCCTTTACCAAGGCGCTCGGCTCGACCAGCCACAAGTTTGGTGTGCGCGTCGTTGGCGTCAATCCGGGACCGTGCGCCACCGAACGCTTTGAGAAGCTTGCACGCGCCAAAGCGCAGGAGCGATATGGCGATCCCGAGCGCTGGCGCGAGGGTATGGCTACGCTGCCGTTCGGCCGCGCCGCATCGCCCGACGAGATTGCGGCGGCCGTGGCTTTTCTCGCCTCGCCGCTTTCCGCCTATACGACCGGCGCAATTCTTACGATCGATGGCGGGGCGACCGGCGGACGGGAAATCGCGCGGTAAGGCGAGCGCTATGCCGATCATCGAGAGCCGTATAGATCCGAGCTCTGAAGGCTTTCGCGCCAACCGTGAACAGATGTTGGCGCTGATCGGCGAATTCCGCGCTCTCGAACAAAAGGTGCGAGATTTCTCCAATTCCAGGCGCGAGCGGTTTCGTGCGCGCAAGCAATTGTTGCCGCGGGAGCGCGTTGCGCTCCTGATTGACCCCGGCGCGCCGTGGCTCGAACTGTCGACGCTCGCCGGCTTTCGTATGCACGACGATGACGGCGCCGAGGGTATCCAGGGCGGCGGAGGAATTTCCGGTGTCGGCTATGTGTCGGGCATCCGCTGCATCGTTTCCGCCAACGACAGCGCGATCAAGGGCGGTACTTCGACGCCGATGGGCGTGAAGAAAAATCTTCGCATCCAGCAGATCGCATTGGAAAACAAGCTGCCGATGGTGCGCCTTGTCGAATCCGGCGGCGCTAATCTTCTCTATCAGGCGGAGATGTTTGTCGAAGGCGGTCGCAGCTTCGCCAATCAGGCGCGCATGTCGGCGGCCGGCATACCGCAGGTCACCGTTGTTCACGGCTCATCCACGGCCGGCGGCGCCTATCTGCCGGGTCTATCAGATTATGTGATCCTGGTGCGCGGCAGGGCGAAGGTATTCCTCGCTGGACCGCCGTTGTTGCGCGCGGCAACCGGGGAAATCGCAACTGACGAGGAGTTGGGTGGCGCTGAGATGCACGCCACCGTCTCGGGTCTCGGCGAATATCTGGCCGAAGACGACGCCGAGGGCATCCGGATTGCGCGCGAGGTCATGGCCAAGTTGCCCTGGAATGAGCAACTCCCGCTGAGGCAGCAAAAGCCCTTCAAGGAGCCGCGCTATGCGGCGAAGGAGCTCGCCGGTGTTGTGTCGACTGACTACCGGAAGCCCTATGATGTACGAGAGATCATCGCGCGCGTCGCTGACGATTCAGATTTCCTCGATTTCAAGGCGCTGTATGGCGTTCATACCGTATGCGGCCATGCCGAAATCGAAGGCATCGCCATCGGACTCATCGGCAACAACGGGCCGATCGACGCTGACGGCGCCAGCAAGGCGGCGCAGTTCATTCAGCTATGCTGCCAGGCAAACATGCCGATTGTCTATCTGCAAAACACCACCGGCTACATGGTCGGGCGCGAGGCCGAGCAGGCCGGCATTATCAAGCATGGCTCTAAAATGATTCAGGCGGTTGCCAACGCGACGGTGCCGCAGCTGACCGTTCATGTCGGCGCTTCGTTCGGCGCCGGTAATTACGGCATGTGCGGCCGCGCCTACGATCCACGTTTTATTTTCGCATGGCCGAGCAACCGGATCGCGGTGATGGGCGGCGAGCAGGCCGCCAAGGTGATGTCCATCGTCACCGAGGAGAAACTCAAGCGCGAGGGAAAGCCGGTCGACAAAGGCAAACTTGAGGCGATGGAGAAAGCCATTATCAATCGCATGGAAGACGAGTCGACGGCGCTGTACGCCACGGCACGGCTGTGGGACGACGGTTTGATCGATCCCCGCGACACCCGCAAAGTGCTAGGCTTCTGCCTGTCGATCTGCCGCGAAGCAGAAGTCCGCGCGCTCAAGACCAACACATTCGGCGTCGGGCGCATGTAACGGGAAGGAGACGTCATGCTGTTCACGCCCGAGCACGAGGAGTTACGGCGGAGTCTGCAGAAATTCATCGCCGCGGAGGTCAACCCGCACGTCGATGAATGGGAGGAGGCCGGCATATTTCCTGCCCATGATTTGTTCAAAAAAATGGGCGACCTCGGTTTTCTCGGCCTCAACAAGCCGGAGGCTTACGGCGGGCAGGGGCTCGATTATTCCTACGCCATGGTGATGGCCGAAGAGCTTGGCAACATTGCCTGCGGCAGCGTGCCGATGGCGATTGGTGTGCAGACCAACATGGCAACACCCGCGCTCGCCCGGTTCGGCTCCGATGAAATAAAGCGCGAGTTTCTGGCGCCCTCGATTTCGGGTGATTTTGTCGCCTGCCTCGGCGTATCGGAAGTCGGAGCGGGATCGGACGTCGCGTCGATCAAGACCACGGCGCGCAAGGACGGCGGTGATTACGTCATCAACGGCGGCAAGATGTGGACCACGAACGGCACCCAGGCCGACTGGATGTGCCTTCTTGCCAATACGTCAGACGGCGCGGCGCATAAGAACAAATCACTGATCTGCCTGCCGATGAAGACCAAAGGCGTTCAGATTGCCCGCAAGCTCGACAAGCTCGGCATGCGTTCCTCCGACACCGCACAGATTTTCTTCGATGATGTGCGGGTGCCGCAGCGCTATCTGATCGGCGAAGAGGGCAAGGGCTTTACCTATCAGATGATGCAATTCCAGGAAGAGCGGCTGTGGGCCGCCGCGGCCAATCTGAAATCGATGGAGCGGCTGATCCAGGAAACGATCGACTACACGCGCAACCGAAAGGCGTTCGGCAAGTCGATCCTGGACAATCAGGTGGTGCATTTCCGGATGGCCGAACTCGCGACCGAAATCGAGCTCCTGCGCGCGCTCGTCTATCGCGCCTGCGAACTCTATCTCGCCGGCATCGACGTCACGCGGCTCGCCTCCATGACCAAGCTCAAGGCCGGACGGCTGCGCCGTGAGGTTGCCGATTCCTGTCTGCAATATTGGGGCGGCATGGGTTTCATGAACGAGTCATCTGTCAGTCGGGCGTACCGCGATGGACGTCTCGGGTCGATCGGCGGCGGCGCCGACGAGATCATGCTGACAATCATTTGCAAACTGATGGGAACGCTGCCGGGAACGTCCAATGCGCCGGAGCAAAAGGCCGGTCATGCCTGATCCGCCGCACACCTCGCATATCCGGCTCGATCGGCGCGGCCCGGTGCTGCATTTGTGGCTCGATCGGCCGGGAATGCGCAATGCCATCGGCTCGCAGATGGTGCGCGAGATCGCAACAGCGTTCGCCGCGATTGCCGAGGATCGCTCAGTGCGTGTCGTCGTGCTGCGCGGCTCAGGCGGAACATTTTGTGCCGGCGGCGATATCAAAAGCATGTCGGCTGCGCACGAGGCGCCACCAGCCGGCGCATCTGACGAACTCAAGGAAAACAACAAGCGCTTCGGCGCCATGCTCGAAGCGGTTAATGCCGCACCGCAGGTGGTGATTGCTGCCGTCGAAGGCTACGCGCTGGGCGGTGGTTTCGGCTTGGCCTGCGTCGCCGACATCACCATCGCCACGACCGATGCACGATTCGCGATGAGTGAAGTGATGATCGGTGTGGTCGCGGCCGCAATCTCGCCGTTCGTGGTCCAGCGTATCGGGCTTACTGCCGCCCGGCGCTTGGCTGTGACCGGGTTGCGCATCGACGGAGCGAAGGCCGTAGAAATCGGCATCGCGCATCTCGCGGTCGCCGATGCCGCGGCCCTCGACGAAGCGGTGCGCGACGCCTGCAATCAGGTGCTTAAATGCGGTCCTGCCGCGATTGCCGTCAGCAAACGACTGATGCTGCGCGCGGCCGGACCAAGCGCGATGCCGGAATTGCTTGCCGAGGCCGCCGATGCTTTCGCAGCGGCAGTTCGCGGTCATGAGGGCCGTGAAGGCACGAAGGCGTTCGTCGAGAAGCGGAAGCCGTCCTGGGTCGTACAGTCGGAGTAAGCGATGAGCATCCTCCAAGCACCCGTCGGGTCGCTCGTTAGCTTTCGATGATGACCGCGTTCAGCAAAATCCTGATCGCCAATCGCGGCGAGATCGCCTGCCGTGTCATGCGCACGGCTAAGGCTCTGGGTTACCGCACCGCTGCAGTCTTCAGCGATGCGGACGCCGATGCACTGCATGTGCGGCACGCCGATGAAGCGGTCCGGATCGGGCTGCCGCCGGTGCAGGACAGCTATCTGAACATCGAGGCGATTCTAAGCGCCGCGAAAGTAGCGGATGCTGACGCAATTCATCCCGGCTATGGGCTTCTTTCTGAGAACGCCGCGTTTGCGAAGGGCTGCGCGCAAGCAGGTCTCGTCTTCATCGGTCCGCCTGCTGCGGCAATCGACGCCATGGGCAACAAGGCGCGCGCCAAAACTTTGATGGAAGCTGCCGGCGTTACTTGCGTGCCTGGATACCGGGGCTCCGATCAGTCCGATGAGAAGCTCACGGCAGAAGCCGGGCGCATCGGTTATCCGCTCATGGTCAAGGCTGCGGCAGGCGGCGGCGGCCGCGGGATGCGGCTTGTGACTGCTCCCGAGGAACTCGGCAATGCGCTTGCGCGCGCGCGTTCTGAAGCCGCGCGTGCGTTCGGATCCGACGAATTGATCGTCGAACGGGCAATAGCGGATGCGCGGCACGTCGAAATTCAGGTCTTTGCCGATCAGCACGGCAACGTCATTCATCTTGGCGAGCGCGATTGCTCGATCCAACGCCGTCATCAAAAAGTGATTGAGGAGGCGCCGTCGCCGGTAGTTTCGGCCGAACTCCGAGCAAGGATGGGCGAAGCCGCAATCGCCGCCGCCCGCGCTGTGAGCTACGTCAATGCAGGCACCGTCGAGTTTCTGCTCGATCCGGTGGGAAAATTCTACTTCCTCGAAATGAACACGCGGCTGCAGGTCGAGCATCCTGTGACCGAAGCGGTTACGGGACTTGACCTGGTCGAATGGCAGCTGCGCGTTGCGGCCGGCGAGCGGTTGCCGCTTCAGCAGCACCAAATTGCGTTCAACGGCCACGCCATCGAGGCGCGTCTTTACGCCGAAGACCCCTACGAAAATTTCCTGCCGCAGAGTGGGACCCTTGTTGACTGGCGTCCGGCGTCGCGAGCAGGTGTGCGCATCGATCATGGCGTCGTCGCGGGTCAAACGGTAACGCCGTTCTATGATCCCATGCTGGGAAAGGTGATCGCGCATGGCGCGACGCGGGATGAAGCGCGGCGCCGGCTCATCTTGGCGCTCGAAGACACGGTTGCGCTCGGCCTAACCACCAACCGCACTTTCCTTGCCGCCGTGTTACGGCACCCTGCGTTTATAGCCGGCGAGGCTACCACGGGTTTTATCGACCAGCATTTTTGCGCGAACAGCGACGCTATGCGGCGTCCGTGGCCGGACCTGCGCACACTGGCACTAGCGGCGGTGCTGTTGTTCGAGGCGCGCGCTATCGGCGGTGAAAATGCTCCAGACGCTCAGAACTGGTCGTCGACAGGGATCGCTGCTTGGCCGCTGCGGCTCACGCTAGGCGACACCCATCACCCGGCTAACATCACGGCCTTCGGAGCCAATCGCTATTTGGTAGCTCTCGGCAAGGATATGGTCGAAGTTTCGATCAAGGAACGCCGGGAGGGTGAGGTCTCCTTTATTGCGATGGGCTTGCAACAGATCGCACGTTTTGCCTCGCGCGAAGGCGCGCTCTATCTCGATCTCAATGGCGTCACCGTGACCGTGCGGGAGACCGCCCTTGAGGCGGGCCGGACCGAGCGCGGAAATGGTTCTTCGCGCCTCGTCGCACCGATGAATGGCGTTATTGTCGGTGTCCACGCCGAACCGGGCGATCGCGTCACGAGGGGACAGCGCATTATCGTGCTCGAAGCGATGAAGATGCAGCACGAGATTTGCGCAGAACGTGACGGTACGGTCGAGAAGGTCTTGGTCAAGCCCGGTGACCAAGTCGCAACGCGCCAGCTTCTTGCCGAGCTGACGCCCGCGGTATCCGCGACGAAGGATCGGACGGAGGCGAGGTCGTGAACGACAAGGCCGTGATCACATGTGCGCTGACCGGTGTGCTCACCGACCCGAAGCAGCACCCTGTCCCTGTCACCCCCGCAGAAATGGCGCGCGAGGCGCGAGCGGCGTTCGACGCCGGCGCTGCCGTCATGCACGTACACTTTCGCCAGCAGACGCTCGGGAAGGGTCACCTTCCATCCTGGGAGCCGGCGCTGGCGGCGACCATCATGCAGGCGATCCGCGACGCCTGCCCGGGCGTGATCCTCAACGAATCGACCGGCACGATCGGGCCGGATATTTCCGGCCCGCTCGCTTGCCTGCGTGCCGTCAAGCCCGAGATAGCTGCGTGCAACGCGGGTTCGTTGAATTATCTGAAAGTACGTTCGGACGGCTCATGGGCGTGGCCGCCGCACCTGTTCGACAATCCGGTCGAAAAGATCAAAGCCTATCTCGATGTCATGAAAGAAACCGGCACCCAACCGGAATTCGAATGTTTCGACGTCGGCATAGTCCGCTGCGTCGGGATGTATGCGAAGAACGGCATGTTCAACGGTCGCCCCAAATATAATTTCGTCATGGGCGTGGAATCCGGCATGCCGGCCGACCCGGACCTGTTGCCGATCCTCAAGAAGCTTATCGTGGTCGATGCGCCGTGGCAGGTCACCGCGGTCGGCCGTGAGAATATCTGGGCGCTGCATCGACGCGCCGCCGAGCTTGGCGGTCATTTGCGCACCGGCCTCGAAGACACCTTCTACTTGCCTGATGGAAGCAAGGTCGGGTCGAACGGAACGTTGGTGGAAATGCTGGCGCGCTATGCGCGCGAGGCAGGCCGCGCCATCGCAAGCCCGGCTGAGGCCCGCAGCTTCATGGGGCTTGCGGCAACCTCATAACGGCCGGCGTGATCCCGCTTCCGCTGCCAGTGCCTGAGCAACCGACGCGCTCACTGGAATGCGGGCATCACCTCTTTTGCGAACAAGTCGACCGAACGCGACGCCGCTTCGTAGGACAACGATCCGAAGATCAAGTCGCTGACGAAATAGTTGATGCCGGTCTGTTCAACCGTATCAGTGATGTAGCGGCGCACCGTTTCGGGCGATCCGGCCACGCCCATGTGCATGCCTTCAAGGGCCTCGAATTCGTCCGGATAGACCATGCCGATGGGGAAGGGGATGCCGCCCCATTCCCAGAGAAAGGCCATGTGGTGCCGCCACTGGCGATAGGCGCTGCGAATAAGATCGCGCGCTTTGGCGTCACTCTCCGCCACCACGACATGGCGGAAGACGCCGAGCAGCGGTATGTCGGCGGCACTATTACCTTGCGCCTGCCAGGCGGCACGATAAGCCTCGGTGAGCGCCTTGACCCCGGCGTTCGGGATCAGTGTCACCATGTTGCCCTTTAGCCGGGCAGCGTCGGCGGCACGGCTGGGCTCAATCGGCGCAAACCAGAGCGGAGGAATCGGCTGCTGCAAGGGCCGCGCAGCGATGCGGACATTCTTAAAGCGATAGAATTTTCCTTCGTGGTCGAGAATATCCGACGTGAGCGCCTTGAGAATAACTTCGGTGGCCTCGCGATTCATTGCCGGCGCGGACTCCGGATCAACATCGAACATGGCGATTTCGATCGGTGAGGCGCCGCGCCCGAGACCCAATTCCAGCCGCCCGCGGCTCATGTGATCGAGCATCACGACTTCTTCGGCTACGCGCAGCGGATGGTACATCGGCGTGACGTACAGCAACGGGCCGAAGCGCAGCCGCTCGCTGCGTTGTGCTGCCGCGGCGAGGAACACACTCGGCGATGGCGCCATGCCGAGCGGCGTCGAGTGATGTTCGGCAATGTGATAGGAGCGAAACCCCGCGCGGTCGTATTGCTCAATGAGTTTCAGGCGAGTCTCAAACAAATCCGCAAGCGGTATGCCGTTGTCGTCGAGATGATCGAAGATGCCGAATTGCAGTTTCAAAGCAGCCTCCCAGGAACTACGGTTTTTGTTGACCGCGCCGCGCACACCCGATTTGTCTGTGGGCTAATGCACTTGCCGCTCCTGGCCGACCCAGAACGGTTTACGCAGTTCGCGTTTGAGAATCTTGCCGGTCGGGGTGCGCGGCAGCGTGTCGACGAAGTCGATCGAGCGTGGCACCTTGTAGCCGGCGATGCGCTCGCGAGCGAAAGCGATCAATTCTTCAGGCGTGACCTGAGTGGCCGGCTTTTTGACGACGATCGCCTTGACCGCTTCACCCCATTTGTTGTCGGGAACGCCGATCACCGCTACGTCGGCGATCCCCGGGTGGCCGAACAGGGCGCTTTCGACCTCGGCGGGGTAAATATTCTCGCCGCCGGAGATGATCATGTCCTTCACGCGGTCATAGATGTAGATATAGCCGTCTTTGTCGAGGTATCCAGCGTCGCCCGTGTAGAACCAGTCACCACGCATCGCGCGGCGCGTCGCTTCGGGCTGATTCCAGTAGCCAAGCATGTTTTGCGGCGAACGGGTGATGATCTCGCCGACGTCGCCCGTGGCGACTTCTTTGCCGGTGGCGTCAACCACACGTATTTCGATGCCGTTCATTGCCTTGCCGCATGACTTGAGCCGGTCTGGCACTCTCTCGTCGTGATCTTCGGGCGGTAGGTAGGTGATGGCGCCGGTTGTCTCGGTCAATCCGTAGACCTGCGTCAAGCCGCAGCCGAACACTTTGAGCGCGTTGCGCACCAGATCGACCGGCGCCGGCGAGGCGCCATAGACGATCAATTCGAGCGACGAGAAATCCGTGTTCCGGCATTGCGGATGCTGCAGCAAGAAGAGCAGAAGGGCCGGCACAATGAAAGTCTTGGTGATGCGACATTCCGGGATCAAGCGCAGAATAGTGGCCGGATCGGCGTCCCGCATCACCACGGTGTCGACGCCCCGATAGAAGCCGATCAAAGCCCAGCCGCTGCCGCCGATGTGAAACAATGGCATGCAGACAAGGTTGACATCTTTTTCGTGCCAGTCGCCCAAGTGGCGGAGGCCTGCCTGCGCCAATGGCAGAAGGTTGGCGTGGCTGAGCTGCGCTCCCTTTGGATGGCCGGTTGTGCCGCTGGTATACATCTGAATTGCGCAATGCTGCTGCGCGATCGGCAGGGCAGGGTCGCGCGTTGACTGCTCCGCGAGCCAAGTCGCGTAATTGGGCCAGGACCTGTGTCCGCCGTCGAGCGCAATGATGCAGCGAACCGATTTCATTTCATGCGCCACCTTCTCGACGAGCGGATAAAAGTCGATGCCGACGAACAGCACCTCGGCGCTGGCGTCTGCTACGACGTAAGCCACTTCGGGCGGTGCCAGCCGGAAGTTGACCGGGACTAAAACGACATCGGCCTTGGCGGCGCCGAACCAGAGTTCGAAAAAGGCCGGTACGTTTTTGGATAAAATCGCAATCCGCGCCTGCGGTCCCACGCCTTCGGCGATCAAGCCGTTAGCGACCTGATTGGCCCGGAGATCGAGTTCACCAAAAGTGATGCGCCGCCCTTCAAAATGAATGGCTGCGCGGTCCGGTCGGTCGTTGGCGTGATGACGCGTGATATCGGCGACGGTTTGAATATGGGCACCGCTATCGATCTGCAGCATGGCAACCTCCCCACTTTTTCCGTCTTTTTTGCCGCGACACTTTGGGCCGCTGTTATCGTGGAATGGTAGGCAGTTTCAGAACTGACTGGAAGCCCGAATACGACCATCTCGCACGGACGGCCTTGCGGCTTTCATTTCTTGTCGATACGGGCAGCGGTCAGTTGGAATTCCAGCAGACCGTCGACCGCAATCCGCACGTCGAGATCGGGGCGCAGCCGGGCGAATTCCGATACCGCGCTATGGGGCATCAGCAGCCAGGCTGGCGGGCTAAGTGTAGCCATGCCGCGCAGATCGAGACATCGCAACGGTACGTGCAAATAGAAGAATACGTTGGTGTCGAGGCGCAAGCAGTACGCTGGCGCCGGGGCCGCCCTTATGACTTCCTCGATCGCCTTGGCGGCGAGCCGGGTTTCGCCGAAACGGTCGGCAAACAGCGGCATGATCACGACGGCCAGAACGATTTGATAGATCACGAGCAGGCACACCATCGTGCCGGTGACGCGCTTGACGATCGCATAACGGGATCTGTCCAGCGCATCCCAGGCCATGCCGGCGAGAACCGCAACTGACGGCGCGATCGGCATGGCATAGCGGGTGTTGACGCCGGGCCAGAGCATAAGGATCACTGTGCAGAGACCGGAATAAAGTATCATCGGTGCGACCACGGCCGGGACATCAGCCGCATTTCGGACTCGTCGCCAGGGCCAAGGAACAAACGGCAACATCAGGGAAGCGGGCAACAATTCCAAAAACAGGCTACCGATGTTGCGGGTACTTCTTGCGATGTAGTTGAAGAACGTCGGACGGTCCAGCAATCGCGTGTAGGCGAGCCATATCCCTTCGTCGCCGGGCTGATAGATCGCGGCGCCCCACGCGAGGGTGGCGGCAGCCGGGATTATCATGCAAAGGACGAAGCCCGGCAGCTCGCGCCACCGCCGCCCGATCAGCAAATAGGCGGATACACCCAAGGCAAAAAATGCCGCCGGCTGTGGTCCCTTAGCCATCGCCAGCGCAGCCAAAAGAAGGCCGCAGCCGAACCAGCGCGGGATCGTGACGTGGCCTGAGGCTTCACCCTCCCACCACAGAACGAACGCAGCAAACGACAGCGCCGTTATCAGGGTATCGGGTTCGGCGATTGTCAACTTTTGCAGCAGCAACGGACAAAACAGGAAACAGAGCGCTGCGAACAAAGATGCAGTCAGACTTGCGTAACGTTGCGTGACCCGCTGCACCAGGAGCGCCGTGACCAGGACCGACACCATCGCCGGCAATCGTGCCGACCATTCGTTCACCCCACCGGTGACGAGCGCAAAGCCGGCGATAAGCCAGCCCAGCAACGACGGCTTTTCGTGCCAGCGAATTCCGTAGACGAACGGCTGGAGAAAATGTCCGTTCGAAAGCGCATCCCGGGCAATTTCAGCGTTGGTGCCTTCTTCATAAATAAACGACCGCACCGTCAGATTGGGCAATACCGCGCAAGCCCAGAGGAGAATAATCAGAACAGGGAGGGCGCCAGGCCGACGAAGAAATAGCTCCAGCCGCTCGGCCGCTTCGCCGACCGATCGATCAAATCCCATGAGAATTGGGCTTACCGCCATGTTGACCTGCCAGTGACGAAAACCGGTCTAGCTCTCGCCGTTGCGGCGGTCGATGCAACGGATGTCAATTGAGCCGATAAACTCTTGCCGCGGTATCGTGGAGCACGGCGCGATACGCCGCTTCTCCGAGCGGTTCGAGCGCGGCTCGATAAGCCGCGATCAGATCGGAATATTGTGTCCACAACTTTTCAACTGGAAAGTTTGATCCGAACAAACAGCGATCGGCGCCGAATATCTCGATCGTTGCCTTTACGATCGCGGCGATATGACTGGGATCGTTCTTGTGGATGAAGGTGCCGAGGGCGGACAGCTTGGAAACCACGTTCGGCCGTGACGCAAGGAGCCACATTCCACTCCGCCATCGTGCCCATCCCTCCGGCGAAAGATCCTCCAGCATACCGGCATGCTGGAGGATGAAGGTAACTTTGGGAGCACTGGCCGCAAGCTCTGCCGCACCTTCCATCTGACCGGCGAAAACCTGAAGGTCGAAGGACCAGCCGTAATCGGCAAGATGCCCGACGTTTGTCTGCAACTTCGGATCGCGGGCAAGGTCCGGACCGGCGGCAAAACGGTACTGCGGGTTCTCATGCCATTGCAGCTGCATCCGCACGCCGCGCATGCCGCTATATTTGGTAAGGCGGTCGAGCTGCGGACGCACGTCATCGGCGAGAAAATCGGCGTAACCGACGATCCCCTGCGGGAAGCCGGTCTCGTCGGCCGCCTGTTGCACGTAGGCGACCTCATCCTCGAAGCGGTCCTTTGCCCAATTGGCCTGAACATAGACAGATTGGGTCACACCAGTCCCGGCGAGGTCGGAGAGGAATTCACTGATCGGATAGTCACGCCGGATCGCTTCGTAAGGCCCGAAGATACGCGGCTGCGTCGGGCCGTCGAGCCAGGGAAGGTCGCGCCGGCGCCAAATGTGGTGATGTGCGTCAATGATCCCGGTCATGCCGCTCCTCGATTTCGACCGGATTTTTCATAGCCCTTTGCAGCGCTATTAGCCAAGCCGTCACTGGCGACAATTGCAGCGCGTTCGCATATCTAAGGCTACGCAGGCTGGGACATCATCCCCGGCTCTTTGGACTTCAGCCAATTCTGGGCTGGGGATAGAGTAACCTCGAAGCTTAATCCTCGGCCCCCGCCGAAATGGACGGAGAATACTATGCGCATTGTCTGCATCGGCGGCGGCCCGGCGGGGCTTTATTTTGGTCTCCTGATGAAAAAGGAGAATGCGGCGCATCAGGTCACGGTTGTGGAGCGCAACCAGCCCTACGACACGTTCGGCTGGGGCGTGGTGTTCTCTGACGCGACGATGGAAAACATGCGTGCGTGGGACGCTGCGTCGGCAAACTCCATCGAAAGCGCCTTCAATCATTGGGACGACATCGAGGTACTGATCAAAGGCCGGCGGATGCGGACCACCGGCCACGGCTTCGTCGGTATCGGCCGCAAGAAGCTCCTCAATATCCTGCAAGCGCGTTGTGAGGAACTTGGCGTCGAGCTTGTCTTCGAGCGGGAGGTCGATTCCGATCTCGAATTTCCGGACGCCGACCTGATCATCGCCTCGGACGGCATCAATTCCAAGATTCGCAGCCGCTACCAGGCCGCGTTCAAGCCCGACATGGTGATGCGGCCGAACCGCTTCGTCTGGCTTGGCACCAACAAGCTTTATGATGCATTCACTTTTGACTTTCGCCGCACCGAGCACGGCTGGTTCCAGGCCCATATCTACCGGTTCGACGACACCACTTCGACGTTCATCGTTGAAACGACGGAGGACATCTTCAAGGCGCACGGCCTCGATCAGGCCGATGAGACGCGTTCTGTCGACTTTTGCGAAGAGTTGTTCAGTGAAGTGCTCGATGGCGGCAAGCTGATGAGCAACGCCCGCCACTTGCGCGGCTCGGCGTGGCTCAATTTCGGCCGACTGACCTGCGGCAAGTGGAGCCACTTTAATGGGCAGAGTCACGTCGTGCTTATGGGTGATGCCGCGCATACCGCGCATTTCGCCATCGGCTCGGGGACCAAGCTCGCACTCGAGGACGCCATCGAGCTCACCAAGCAATTCCGGGCGCTCGGCGATACGCCGGACAAAATTCCCGCGGTCCTCGATGCGTACGAAGAGGTCCGCGCCGTCGACGTGGCACGCATTCAGAACGCGGCGCGCAACGCCATGGAATGGTTCGAGGTAGTCGGCAGCCGCTATGCCGATACGCTCGAGCCCGAACAGTTCATGTACTCGCTGTTGACGCGCTCGCAGCGCATCAGTCACGAAAACCTGCGGCTTCGCGACAAGAAGTGGCTGGAAGATTACGAGCGCTGGTTTGCCGCGCGCGCTGGCATCAATATCGATCCCGACGGACCGCCGGTGCCGCCGATGTTCACGCCGTATCGCGTACGTGGGCTCACTCTGGCAAACCGCATCGTGATGTCGCCGATGGCCATGTATTCGGCCCAGGACGGTGTCCCAAACGACTTTCATCTCGTGCATTTCGGCAGTCGCGCCCTCGGTGGGGCCGGCTTGCTGTTCGGTGAGATGACTTGCGTTTCGCCGGACGCGCGCATTACGCCCGGCTGCCTCGGCTTGTGGAACGACGAACAGACGGCGGCATGGAAACGCATCGTGGATTTCGTCCACACGACAACGTCCGCAAAATTCGGCCTGCAGCTCGGCCATGCCGGCCGCAAGGGTTCGACGCGGCTCGCCTGGGAGGGGATCGACCAGCCGCTCGATGAGGGCAACTGGCCGCTGATTTCCGCCTCCGCGCTACCTTATATGGCGAATAGCCAAATGCCGCGCGCCATGACGAAGGCCGACATGGACCGGGTAAAGGCCGATTTCGTCGCGGCCACCAAACGCGCAATCGAGGCTGGCTTCGATATCATCGAACTGCACTGCGCTCACGGCTATCTGCTGTCGTGTTTTCTGTCGCCGCTGACGAACCGCCGGACGGATGAGTACGGCCGATCGCACGAAAATAATGCCCGATATCCGCTGGACGTTTTCCGCGCTGTCCGCGAGATATGGCCACAAGACAAGCCGATTTCTGTTCGGCTGTCGTGTCATGATTGGACCGAAGGCGGCAACACGCCCGCCGATGCCGCGATCTACGCCAAAATGTTCAAGGACGCCGGCGCTGATCTCGTCGATTGCTCTTCCGGGCAGGTTTCCAAGGAGGAGAAGCCGGTTTATGGGCGCCTCTTCCAGACCCCGTTTGCGGACAAGCTCCGCAACGAGGTTGGCATCGCGACCGTCGCGGTCGGTGCGATCTCGGAAGCCGATCACGCGAATTCAATCATCGCGGCGGGCCGCGCTGACCTTTGCGCCATCGCGCGGCCGCATCTCGCCGATACCGCCTGGACACTGCACGAGGCGGCCAAGATCGGCCTGAAATCGATCGGATGGCCGAAGCAATATCTTGCAGCCAAGCTGCAATACGAGACCAATCTTGCCCGTGCCGCTGCCGGTCCACGGCCCAGTTGAGAGGCCAGCGCGAACGTGACGGAGAATTCGCTCAACAATCGGCACGTGCTTGTCACCGGCGCTGGCACCGGCATCGGCGCGGCCATCGGGACCGCTTGTGCCGGGGCCGGGGCGCGCGTCACTCTTGCCGGCCGGCGTCGTGATCCGCTCCTGACGTTGCAGGCCAGACTTGGCGATCGTGCTCACGCCGTTGCCGATTTCGACGTGACCGACGAGGAAAAAATTCGCACCGGCGTCGCGGCCGCGCGTGCCGCGTTCGGACCGGTCGATATTCTGGTCAACAATGCCGGCGAGGCGTCGAGCGCACCATTGACGAAGACCGACTTGGCGACCTGGAACAGCGTGCTCGCCGTAAACCTCACCGGCACCTTCCTCGTGACCAGAGAAGTTGTGCCCGACATGATCGCCAAGCGCGCCGGGCGGGTGATCAACATCGCTTCGACTGCCGGACTTGTCGGCTACGCTTATGTATCGGCCTACGTGTCTGCCAAACACGGTGTGGTAGGGCTCACGCGCAGCCTCGCGCTTGAATTCGCCCGCGCGGGCATCACCGTTAATGCGGTGTGTCCGGGGTATGTCGACACGCCGCTGCTCGAGCGCGCCGTGGACAATATCGTCGCGAAGACCAAGCGCGGCCGCGAGGATACGCGCGCGATGCTCGCGTCATCGAACCCGCAGGGTCGTCTGGTGACGCCGGACGAAGTGGCGAACGCCGTGCTCTGGCTCGCCTCAAACTCAGCAAGTTCCATCAACGGTCAAGCGATCGCGATCGCGGGCGGTGAGGTCATGGTCGGCTAGACCGCAATTGCTCCAACTTTAGTGGATGGCATCCATGCATCGGGCTACTTGAAGCCTATAAATTTGAACCTTAAAATGATTTCCACCGGGAAAAGGTTGCGACGCAAACGCGCAATGCTATCCAACTGACACAAAGAGGCAACGGGTGCAAGAAACGACTAGCGTCCCGTTGGACGCTGAAACCAAAGTCACCGAGCGACCCGGCGACCATGAGAGCGAATTACGCCTCTGGTTGCGACTGTTGACCTGCACAACATTGATCGAAGGCGAGGTTCGCCGCCGGCTGCGGCAGGAATTCGACGTGACCTTGCCGAGGTTCGATCTGATGGCGCAACTCGACAAAGCGCCCGGTGGCATGACGCTTGGGGAATTGTCACAGCGTATGATGGTTTCCAATGGCAACGTCACCGGCCTTTCGGAACGGCTGGTAGCGCTCGGCTTGCTTGATCGCCGCCAGTCCCGCAGTGACCGCAGAGCACAGATCGTGAGTCTCACCGCCGAAGGCCGCCGCGTGTTTCGCGCCATGGCGCGCGCCCATGAGGGTTGGATCGCCGAAATATTCGCCGATCTGGCGCCGGCCGATATCGAGACGTTGATGCGGCTTCTGGCCAGAACGAAAACGTCCGCCCGCGCGGCGATTGCCGGAGAGCCGCGGCAATGATTGCCGCCAATCCCGTAACTCTTCCGCTGAATAGCTACGCCGCGCAGCAGGTGCAGCTCGTTGTCTCCAGCGCGGTCGCGACGCTCACGCTCAATCGTCCGGAACGCAAAAATCCGCTGACGTTCGAGAGCTACGCGGAGCTCGCGAACATCTTTCGTGCAGCAGCCCGGGACAAAGCAATCAAGGCGATCGTTATCACTGGCGCCGGCGGCAATTTCTGTTCCGGCGGTGATGTGTTTGAGATTATCAAACCGCTGACCGAGATGGATACGAGCGGCTTGCTCGATTTCACCCGCATGACCGGCGAACTGGTCAAAGCGATGCGTGCCGCTCCACAGCCGATTATCGCCGCGATCGACGGAGTGTGCGCCGGCGCCGGCGCGATCGTCGCCATGGCCTCCGACATTCGCATCGGAACGGCGAGCGCCAAAGTCGCGTTCCTGTTCAACCGCGTTGGTCTTGGCGGCTGCGATATGGGAGCTTGCGCCATCCTGCCGCGCATCATCGGCCAAGGCCGCGCGGCAGAACTGTTGTTCACCGGTCGCGCGCTCGGCGGCGAGGAAGCCGAACGGTGGGGCTTCTTTAACCGGCTTGCCGGCTCCGCTAACGTCCTCGCCGAGGCGCATGCGCTCGCGGCCGAACTTGCCGCCGGACCGACCTTCGGCAATGCCATGACCAAGCGCATGCTGGAAATGGAATGGGCCATGTCGGTTGAGACCGCGATTGAAGCCGAGGCCGTGGCCCAGGCTTTGTGCATGGAGACCGGGGACTTCGTCCGCGCCTACCGCGCGTTCGCGGATAAGCGCAAGCCGGTGTTTGAAGGGAACTGAATTTTGCCGGGTCACTCGTCTTGATGACGCAGAACGGGGATGATGCACCATGATCCGCTCGGCACATGTCGACACCTTCGCGCGCGATCATCTGCCTGCGCCTGAACAGTGGCCCGACTTTTTGTTCAACGTACCCGAGGTGCACTATCCGGACCGCCTGAATTGCGTCAGCGCTTTCGTCGATGACTGGATCACCGCGGGCCGCGGCGATCGCGAGTGCCTGATTTCGCCGGCGGAAACGGTGTCTTATGCAGGCCTTGCCGAACGTCTGAACCGCATCGCCAATGTGTTGACGCGCGACCTCGGCGTCGTACCCGGAAATCGGGTGCTGCTACGCGGGCCGAACAGTCCGATGATGGTGGCGGCATATTTCGCGGTCATCAAAGCGGGCGGCGTCGTGGTGGCGACCATGCCGCTTCTGCGCGCCAAGGAGATTGCGTTCCCCATCACCAAAGCCGAAATCAAGCTCGCTCTCTGCGACGTGCGCCTCGCCGACGAAATGGAAAAGACGCGGCCGCTCGCACCGGCGCTTGAGCGCATTGTGTATTGGGGCAGCGGCAAAGCTGACAGCCTCGAAGCTTTGATGACGAAGCCGGGTTACGAGCGATTTGAGGCATGCGATACGGCGAGCGACGACGTATGCCTGATCGCGTTCACCTCGGGCACGACCGGTGTGCCCAAGGGAACCATGCATTTCCACCGCGACATGCTGGCGATTTGCGACACCTTCGGCAAATACGTGCTGCGCGCCAACAACGACGATCGGTTTATCGGTTCGCCGCCGATTGCCTTCACCTTCGGACTGGGTGGCCTCGTGCTGTTTCCGTTGCGCGTCGGCGCGGCTGCTGTCCTGTTGGAGAGAGCCTCGCCCGACGATCTTCTTCCGGCATTTGCGAAATTTCGCGCCACCGTCTGCTTCACCGCGCCGACCGCTTATCGCTACATGCTCGGCAAGTTGTCGGGGCATGATCTCTCGTCGCTCCGGAAATGCGTCTCGGCCGGCGAGACCTTGCCTGCTGCCACATTTGAGGCGTGGCTCGCGGCGACCGGTATCCGGACCATTGACGGCCTTGGTTCGACCGAAATGCTGCACGTGTTCGTCGGTTCGCGAGAAGAGGAAATGCGAGCGGGTGCGACCGGTAAGCCGGTGCCCGGATACGAAGCCCGTGTCGTCGATGAAAACGGACTTGAAGCGCCGTCCGGCACTCCAGGACGTTTGGCCGTGCGCGGTCCAACCGGATGCCGCTATCTTGGTGACAAGCGGCAGGCGGAGTACGTACAACACGGCTGGAATATCACCGGCGACACCTACATCAAGGACGCCGAGGGCTATTTCCGCTATCAGGCGCGGTCCGACGACATGATCATATCGGCGGGCTACAACATCGCGGGTCCGGAAGTGGAAACCGTGCTGCTTGCGCATCCGGCGGTCGCCGAATGCGGCGTTGTCGGTCAGCCGGACGACGAGCGCGGCCAGATCGTGAAGGCCTATGTAATCCTGCGGCAGGGTTTTGCCGCCGACGCGGCGATGACTCACGCGCTTCAGGAGTATGTCAAAGCGACGGTCGCGCCGTTCAAATATCCGCGTGCGATCGAATTCGTGACGAGTTTGCCGCGCACCGAAACCGGCAAATTGCAGCGCTTCGAATTGCGACGCCAGGCGGCGGAAAAAGCCGCCAGCAAGCTCGCGTCTTGAGGGAGATTGAAATTGGAACATGGCCCGACCGACACCTTGCCGCTGCGCGCGCGGTCGAATGTTGTGCTGCATCCAGCCGGGTGGCCGCGGCCGAGAGGCTATGCCAATGGCGTCAAGGCCCGCGGCGACCTGGTTTTTGTCGGCGGGCTGGTGGGCTCTGACGAGCATGGCCATTTCCCGTCCGATTTTGTCGGACAGACGCGGCAGCTTCTTGCGAACGTTATTGCGGTGCTGGCCGAGGGCGGCGCGGCGCCGCAGCATGTCGTGCGCATGACCTGGTACGTCCGCGACATGGATGAGTATTTGAAAGCACGGCCGGCGCTCGGCGAAGTCTATCGGGAAATGATGGGTGATCACTATCCGGCTATGGCGCTGGTTGCCGTGACACGATTGACCGAGCCGGAAGCGCGGGTCGAAATCGAGACCACAGCGGTGGTCCCGGATTGATCAGACCTGCAAGTAGCGCTGGCGCACGGTCGGGTCACTTGCCAGAGCCGCCGAAGAGCCGGCCCAGACGACGTGGCCTCTTTCGATCACGACATGGCGGTCCGCGAGTTTGAGCAGAGCGTCGATGTGCTTGTCGACCAGAAGAATGGCCTGACCTTCGGCCTTGAGTTGCTTGAGGCTTGCCCAGATCTCGTTGCGGATGAGCGGGGCCAGCCCCTCGGTCGCTTCGTCGAGGATGAGCAGTTTTGGGTTCGTCATCAGGCCGCGTCCGATCGCCAGCATTTGTTGCTCGCCGCCGGATAGTTCATTGCCCATGTTGCGGCGTCGTTCGGCGAGAACCGGAAACATCTGATAGACGTCGTCAAGTTGCCAGCGCGGCGGGCCGCGGCGCGAGGCTGCGGTCGCAATCAGGTTCTCCTCGACGCTGAGCGTCGGAAATATCTGACGGCCTTCCGGCACGAGGCCGAGGCCGGCCTGGGCTATGCGGTACGGCGGCAGGCCATCGAGCTGCACGTCTTCGAACATGATCCGTCCGCCGGCGGCTGGTAAAAGCCCCATGATGGTCGAGATCGTCGTGGTCTTGCCCATGCCGTTGCGGCCAAGGAGCGTCACCATTTCGCCCGTGCCGACGGTGAAGCTCACATCGAACAACACCTGGGCGGCGCCGTAGGCGGCCTGAAGCGTTTCGACCTGAAGCACGATCACTCCATTTGTTCGCCGAGATAGGCGGCGATGACCTGTGGATCGGTGCGGACTTCCTGGGGCAATCCGGTGGTCAGGAGGCGGCCGCGGATCAGCACCGAGATCCGATCGGCGAGCGCGAACACTGCCGCCATGTCGTGCTCCACGAGGATCATGGTGAATTGTCCCTTGAGACTAAGCAGCAACGCCACCAGCCGCTCGGTTTCTTCGCGTCCGATCCCGGCCATCGGCTCATCGAGCAGGAGCAGCGTCGGCTTCATGGCGAGCGCAATCGCAAGTTCCAGCGCGCGTTTTTCACCATGGGAAAGTTCGCCGGCCGGCAGATGCGCCCGATCGGCAATGCCGGTCTGTTCGAGCGCGGCCATCGCCGGAATGTTGAGCGCCGCCTCGTCGGCCGCGTGCCCGAAAAAGCGCAAGCTCGAGCCGTCGCGCGCCTGGACGGCGAGCGCGACGTTCTCCAGCACCGGAAAGCCAGGCAGGATCGAGGTGATCTGAAAGCTTCGCGACAGCCCGCGCATCGCCCGCGTTTCCGGCGGTAGCGTGGTCACGTCGGCTCCGGCGAATAGAACCTTGCCTTCGTCCGGCGGGATGAGGCCCGAGATCTGATTGATCAGCGTGGTCTTTCCTGCGCCGTTTGGTCCGATGATGGCGTGCATCTCGCCGGGAAGGATATCGAGCGTCACATCGTCGGTCACAACGAGGCTGCCGAAGTTCTTGCGCAGGCCTTCCAGGTGAAGCACCGGCTCAGTCATGGCCGAGCCGCCAAAGTCGCGAGCTCACGCCAAGAAGACCACCGCGCGCGAATAAAACGACCAGAACGAGAATGGGCCCGAAAATCACCTGCCAGTTCTCAATCACGCCGGACAGCCATTCGTCGGCGACCAGATAGACGACGCTGCCGATAATCGCGCCGTCCAAAGATCCGGCTCCGCCGAGGATCACCATGACCAGCAACTCGCCGGATTGCTGCCACGACATATAGGTCGGGGCCACGAATTCGGTGAGGTTCGCCAGCAAAAACCCGGAGAACCCGCCCAGAGCGCCGGCGATGACATAGGCGACGAGCTGAAACTGACGAACGTTGAATCCGATTGTTGCGGTACGGGTGGCATTTTCTTTGGCGCCGCGCAGCACGCGCCCGAAGCGCGACGCGACCAGCCTGCGGCACAACACATAGGTCGCAAGCAGGCAGACAAAGGTGAAGTAGTAGAAGGCACGGTCGCTGGTCAGGAGCGGCAGCCCGGCGATGGCGTTGCGCGCCGCGATCGTCAGGCCATCGTCACCGCCATAAGGCGCGAGCGACGTTGCAATGAAATACACCATTTGCCCGAATGCGAGCGTGATCATGATGAAATAGGCGCCCTTGGTTCGCAGGCACACGATGCCGGTAAGCCAGGCGAACAGGGCCGAAACCGCAATCGCGACCGGCAGAGCTATCAGCCCTTCGGCGATGCCATGAGCCGACAGAATGCCAACGGCATAGGCGCCAAGCCCGACGAACGCGGCGTGGCCGAACGAAATCAGCCCGCCGTATCCGACCAAAAGATCGAGCGCGACCGCGGCAATGGCGAAAACCATGATGCGGGCGCCGACATCGAGCAGATACTTTTCGGCGCCAAGCCACGCAATCAGCGGAAGCAGCGCGAAAGCAGAGAAAATCACGGCCGGACGCACCACGTTGTGCGTCAGACGAAGCGGGCGCGCACTGTTTGAAGTGGCGACCGCGGCGCCTGTCATTTCAGCGGCCCCTCGTCGGAAATAGGCCGGTGGGCCGCAGATACAGCACGACCGCCATGAGCAAATAGATCAGCATCGAGGCTAGCGCCGGCCCGACCACGCGGGCAGGCGAGGGGCCCATTATCAGACGGAGCACATCGACGGAGAACGAACGGCCAAGCGTATCGACAAGGCCGATCAGCAAGGCTGCAAGGAAGGCGCCGCGGATCGAGCCGATGCCGCCAATGACGATCACCACCAGAGCGAGGATCAGGATGTTGGTTCCCATGCCCGGTTCGACCGAAATGATCGGGGCAATCATGATGCCGGCAAAACCCGCAAGCATCGTGCCGAAGCCAAACACGATCATGAACAGCCGTTCGATGTTGACGCCGAGCGCCGACACCATTCGTGCATTCGTAGCACCGGCCCGCACCAGCATGCCGGTGCGGGTAAAGGTCACCAGCACATAGAGGATCGCCGCGACCGCAAGTCCGGAGCCAATAATGACAAGACGCCAGACGGGATAAAGCAAACCGCCCATCAGGACGACCGATCCGGTGAAGTATTCCGGCACCGGCAGCGTCAATGGAGCAGCGCCCCAGATCTGTTTCACAGCATGATTGAGAAACAGAATGATGCCAAAGGTGGCAATAACCTGATCGAGGTGGTCGCGATCGTAGAGATGGCGGAAGACCAGAAATTCGAGCAACAGGCCGAACCCGAGAGAACCAAGCAGCGCCAGCACGAGCGCAGCCAAAAAGTTGCCGATGACGCCGTAAAACGTCACCGCGAGATAAGCGCCAAGCATGTATTGGACGCCGTGCGCAAGATTGATGAAATCCATGACGCCGAAGACCAGCGTCAGGCCGGCAGCGACAAGGAACAACAGGACCCCGAGCTGCAATCCGTTCAGGGTCTGGATGAGGAAGAGCGTGCCTGACATGGAACCGGAATGCTATCGGGACAAATCCCGCGGTTGCGCCGCTGCGTCGAGCAGCGGCGGCGTCTTCCGTCAGCCCGATCGGCCGCGCCGCAGTGAAAGTGCATGCAGCGCGGCTGATGTTCACTTCATCGGGCAGTCTTTCGCAAACGGATCGGGATAGTTTGAGAATACCTTCTTTGCGATCTCGGTCTGGAATTTGCCGTCTGGCCGTTTGGCAACCTTGACCAGGTAAAAGTCCTCGATCGGGTAGTGGTTGTTGTTGAACTTGAAACTGCCGCGCAGCGACTGAAAATCCGCCTTCTTAAGCGCGGCACGCAGCGCGTCCTTGTCGGTAAGATTGCCTTTTAGTTCGCGCACCGCACTATCGATCAGCAACGCGGTGTCGTAAGCTTGGAACCCGTAAGTTCCCGGGATGGTATTGTATTCTTTCAAATATGCGTCGACGAACGCCTTGTTCTGCGGATTGTCCAGGTTCGGCGCCCAATTGGCGGCCCCATACATGCCAAGCGCGGCGTCTTTTTCTGCTGTAAGCACCGCCTCGTCGACCGTGAACGCCGACAGGAACGTGATCTTGTCGGCAAGACCAGCTTGCCGGAATTGCTTGACGAAGTTCACGCCCATGCCGCCCGGCACGAAGGCGTAAATCGCTTGGGGACTTGCCGCGCCGATCTTGGCGATCTCGGCCGAGTAGTCGAGCTGGCCGAGCGGCACATAGATTTCGTCGAGGACTTTGCCGTGGTATTTGTCCTTGAAGCCCTGTGCGGCGTCTTTGCCGGCCCGATAGTTCGCCACGATGATGATCACCGTCTTGATGCCGGAGTCCTGTGCATACTGACCCGAGACCTCGTGGACCTGATCGTTCTCATAGGAGGTGACGAAGAAGTTCGGGTTGCAGTTCTTGCCGGCGAAGGCGGACGAACCGGCATTCGGACTGATGAGAATGACGTTGGCTTCGGTAACGGGCTTCATGATCGCGCCGAGCACGTTCGAGAATACCGGTCCGACCACGAAATCGACCTTGTCGCGGTCGACCAACGCCTTGACCTTGCCGACGGCGACATCGGGCTTGCCCTCGGAGTCGGCGACAATGACTTCGACCTCGCGGCCGCCGAGTTTGCCGCCCAAGTTCTTGACCCCGAGCGCAAAGCCGTTGCGGACTTGCTGGCCGATCACCGCCGCCGGGCCCGAGAGGGTCGCTATGACGCCGATTTTAAGCTTTTCGTCGGCTTGGGCTGCGGACATCGACAGTCCGAGCGCGGCAGCAAAGGCGAACGACTTTAGAACGAACGCATTGGACTTGATCATTTCAGTCTCCTGACAAAGTCTGGCATGCAATTGTGAGGCCGCGTCCGGGGCAGTTTCGCCCTCGAGCGGGTCCGGTGAGATATTTTAAGTTTAAACGACCAGGCTTGTGAAGCGCCTTCCGCCGAATAATAATGCCGCGGCTTGAGGCAGATTTGCGCTTTTGATCGATTACGCGTGCAAACGTTGGCAGTTCAAAGAGGCGCATGCTTGAATACCGCGATTGGACAATGAAAAGCGAGTGAGGGTGCGATGAGTGCAATGACAGGGGGCGTCACGAAGGCCGGGACCGGCATCGACGGCATCGCTTGGAATATTCTCGGCCAAACCTATGTGCCGAAGCAGCTTTCGGAGAACTCGTTCTCCTGGCACGCGACCTTTCCACCCGGCACGTTCGTCCCGCCGCACATTCATCCGACTCAGGACGAATTCATCTACATGCTCGAGGGCAAGATGGACCTCGTGCTCGAAGGCCACGAATACGTCGCTACCGCCGGCGACGTGATCCGGCTGCCGATGAACATTCCACACGGTCTGTTCAACAAGTCCGACCAGACCATAAAGTGTTTCTTCTGGGTAACCCCGACCCGCAAGCTCTACGACCTGTTCTGGGCGATCCACAGCATGAAAGAACAGAATCCGCCCGACGTGGTGGCGCTCTCGGCGAAGCACGAAGTCATGTTCCTGCCGCCGCCGGCGTAAAATTCCAGCGATTTCAATCCCCGTTCGTCCCCGCGGAAGCGGGGACCCAGCGGCACTCGGCCCGCTCTGATCCAACCGCCTTGGAAAAAAGCCAGTGAGGTGGTCCAAGGATGGGGAGCGGCTCAACTTCAATATCTCGCTGGCCGCGACGGCGGACGCTAGATTGGGGGCGTCAAAAGCGGACGCTCACGCCCGCGCTCTAATGACCACTAAGTGGCCAATTGCGGAAATCAGCGCCGCCCTGCGACGTCATTTGTAAGATTGAGCGTCACGTCAACGACGCCCGTGCGGTGTTTGGTCAGCATGCCGAGGCCAGTCTTTTGGAACACCTTCAGCATCGGCAGATTTTCGGGCAGGACTTCCGCAATCAGTTCCTTGATCCCTGCATCGCGGGCGAGCCGCACGAGCTGACGCATCAGTGCCGCGCCGATGCCTCGTCCCTGATGTTCGTCGACCACTGCGAAAGCAAGCTCGGCAGTTCCTGGCCGAACTACGATGTAGCGTCCACCGCCGACGATGATGCGTCGGCCGGCATCTTCCGCAACAGCGACCAGCGCCACGTGATTGATGAAATCGACGTTGAGGAAGAACGTCTTTTCGCTTTCTGAAAAATGCAGCTTGGCGCCGAAGAACCGGCGATACAGCGATTGAGCACTTGTCCGGTCGACCGCCGCGAGCATGTCGTTCTCGTCCGCCGGCGTTAGCGCGCGAATTTCGATCTCGCGGCCATCGCGCAGACGTTCCAAAGCCGAGTATTTCGCCGCTTCTGTCACGACCGCACTTTCGCGCCGAACGAGTGATCGCTGCAGGTGCCCAACTTTACCGACCAAGCAGCACTAGAAGGATCGCTAATAGATCGAGCACGGCTGGCAACATTATTCCCGCCCAACGCGCCACCCTTCGATCTGATAACGATCGGTCAGGCCAAACTCGTTCTTTAAAGCCGCCAACAATCCCATTAATTTCTTCTGTCGTTCCTCAGAGTGCGGCTGATGCGAGAGTCTGGCATCGACTGCATTTTGAAAGGCAGCGATCGTCAACGAAAAGAATTCCGCACCGCCCATAAAGTGGCGACTGGCGATTTGGCGCACTCGCTGACCGATCTGATCGGCGGGCATGTCACCTCGGAAATAACCGTTGAACAGCTCCATCAACGACAATCGTTTGGCGCGGAGCCGACGGCTTCGATATGCCAGAAGGGTTGTTATGAGGATCCCCAGCAGGAGGATTCCCCACACGATGTAGATGATCCTGTCATCCTCCATGGGACTGCCTCAAATCGTTGCCATTTTGCGTTGCGCACTCAGTGCCGGTGTTTCGCGGGTTTCAAGAGTTACCCATCCAATGTCATAGGTTTGGCACGAAACGGCAAGAGATTTAACAGACCTATTTGCTGAAATGCGCAGCCGCTCCCATCCGATGTGGTAGAACAGCCCTCACAGGGGGCCATCATGCTGCGACGCCAATTTCTGCAGGGAATTCTTGCTGCACCGTTGCTTGTGCGCGCGGGAGAGGCATGGGCCATGGACCTTGCGGAAATTCAGGTGCTCAAGGCTGGCGAATTTATCTGGCGGCCAGAGATCTCCCCGCGCGGGCCAGTGGTCATCCTCGTCTCACTGCCGCACCAGCTTGTTTATGTGTTCAGGAACGGCCTCACGATCGCGGTATCCACCTGCTCGACTGGAGCGCATGGTCACAGAACTCCGACCGGAGTCTTCACGATTTTGCAGAAACGAAAGGAACATTATTCAAGCACCTACAACAATGCCCCGATGCCCAATATGCAGCGGTTGACCTGGAAAGGAATCGCGCTCCATGCCGGACATCTCCCCGGCTACCCGGCATCTCATGGCTGCGTTCGGCTGCCGGTCCGCTTTTCCGAGTTAGTTTTTACAGTGACCAAACATGGAACGCCCGTCATTATCGCCGACCACGTGTCGCCGCACCACGCCGCGTTGGAGCCGGGCTTCGTGTTGCCGCAACACGTCGCCGATGATGCCAAAGCCGGAAAGCAGAGCGCTGCCGTGGCAGCGAAAGCGAAGCCGGTTGCTGAGAGTGCCGCTTCGTCCATCGTCGTGTCCGGGCGAGACCGTAAGGCGTTTCTGATGATCGACGGTGAGATTGCATTTGAAACGAAGATTGACATCGTAGAGTCCGCAAAACCGCTGGGGACTCATCTTTTCTCTCTGCTTGGCTCTTCTCCGGATCGCCATTTTTTGCAGTGGACTGCGTTTGACTTGGATGGTTCCCCTGATGCCGGCGTGCCTGTTGACGTCTGGTCGAACGCGACGTTGGCTCGGATCGAATATCTCGACAGTACGGCCATCACCCGCATGGAGAATGCGTTGCATCCAGGATCGACGATGCTCATCACCGATTACCCGGCCGGTCCGGCGACGCGGTCGGGGCCGAACTTCACCGTCGTCTCTGAAGACCTCAAGACCCCGGGGAAACAGCGGCTTTAACGAATGCGCGGACTAAAATGCATGTCAGCGCGAGCCGCACTTGTAGTCTATGGCCCGCTTATTTCAGGCGCGCGTTGCGTGCACCGTCTGCTCGGGCGTCGTCGACGGCGTTTGACTAGCAGCCGCACCCATAGTTGACGACGGGAACATAAATGACAGGGGCGATAGCAACTCCGCCGCAGTTGCCGCAGCCGCCATATCCGTATCCAGCATTCCCATAGCCGCCATATCCGTATCCAACGTTCCCATAGCCGCCATATCCGAAGGCGCCGTTGCCATAGCCGCCGTAGCCATAGCCATAGCCATAGGCGCCGTTGCCATAGCCGCCATAACCCCAGCCCAAGCCGCGGTAGCCCAAACCCACGCCGCGGTAACCCAAACCCAAGCCGCGGTAGCCCAAACCCACGCCGCGGTAACCCAAACCCACGCCGCGATAGCCCAAACCCACGCCGCGGTAACCCAAACCCACGCCGCGGTAGCCGAAACCTCCGTGGCGCCACTGCGCATTCGCGGTATCCGACAATACTGCCGTGATCAGCGTCGCAGCGGTGATTGCCGCCAAGATCTTTTTCATAGCGACCTCATGATTGCTAGGGTCTGTACCTATACTTGTTGGTATATCATGGGCTGAAAACTGAACCGCGCGGTAAATGGACAAGGTAAAGAAACAGCTTCATCCACGATTCCAGGCCAACGATGCCGGTGCCGCGAGAAACTTTTGAGAGTTGGTGGTTGCTGCCTGAACTCTGGGGCATTCGGGGACTTTGGGCCGGGGCAGTTTCCTCAGCTGGTGGAGCATTATGAAGACCCTGGGTTGGAGGCATCGGGCTCTTGCGCTTCGCCGGTCTGAAGCGTCCAAGCCTTCAGTAACTCCCACGCAATGGCAAGCGCGAGAGGGCCAACGAACAGACCGATCACGCCGTGGGCCAGAATGCCGCCCATGACGCCGATCAAAATTACCGCCATCGGCGTTTTTAGTCCGCGCGCTATGACAAACGGCCGTAAAAAGTTGTCCAACAGCGTCACCGGAACCATGTAGACGCTAAAGATCAGCGCCGTTGTCGGATCGAGTTTAATCCAGCCGTAGGCGATGAGCGGAACTGTGAGGATCGCCGCGCTGATCTGAACAATTCCCAGAATCAGGATCAAAAAACTGAACAGTCCCGCGGCCGGAATGCCCGCGACAATGAACCCAAGACCGGCCAGCAATGCCTGGACGAGCGAAACGCCGATCACCCCGCGTGCGAGATTGCGAATGGTCGCACCGATCAGATCGACGAACTCATCACCACGCCGTTCTGCGACGCGCCGAAACAGTGACCTCACGCCGTCAGCGAGCGCCGGTCCCTGTAGAAGCAAAAAGCCGGATATCACAATGGCGATCACAAATTTGATCATGCCGATGCCGGCCGTTCCGGCAAACCCGAGCAGATAGGTGCCGATCGGCCGCAGTTGCGGTTTGATTTGCGCCAAGGCCGCCTTCAGATTGGTTGAGGCGAGAGTCCATGAATCATAGAGGCCTTCGCCAATCACCGGCCAGTGTTTGATCGTATCAGGGGGTGGTGGCACTGCGATGTCGCCGGAACTGAGGCGTTCGGCGAGCGCTCGAAGCGTTCCGACAAGGCTGACGCCCAGCCAGGCCACGGGCCCGAGCAGAATGGCCAGGCAAAATGCAGTGACGAGGAGTGCCGCTATTACGCGGTGCAGGCGAAGTCTGCGGATCAGCCGGGAAAAGCTCGGATACAACAAATCGGCGAGGATGACGCTCCAGATGATGATCGTGATAAACGGCTTGACCAGAAGGAACGACCAATAGAGCAAGAGGGCGAGGCAGGCGATTTGGACCACCAAATCCACAATCGCGGTTCGACCGGCCGCGCGCGTCGCGCCTCCAAAAATGTCGCCCACGTTTGCTGCCTTCCAGGCTCAGGTAAACAAATCTGACTGGAGCTCACCGCGATTGCAACTCGCACCCCTGCAGATGATCCAAATTCAGGTCGTTTGCTGGGCTTTTTCAAGAATTCAATCGATTGAAATCAACCATGAGCGCCAGTTGCTTCGCAGCCGAGACCCTGACCATCGCCGCGACCGCGCTAGTCGATAATGTGATAGCCGCCGTCGACGTAGAGCGTTTCGCCGGTGATAAGCCGCGCAGCGTCGTGAGCGAGAAATGCAACGGCGGCGCCGACGTCGTCGATGCTGACAAGGCGATGCGCCGGCGTTTTCGTCTTTGCCTTTTCGAGCAACGCATCGAACTCCGGAATTCCAGATGCGGCGCGCGTCGCGAGCGGTCCCGGAGAGATGGCGTGCACCCGGATTCCTTTCGGCCCCAGCTCGGCGGCGAGATAACGCACCGCGCTCTCGAGCGCTGCCTTGGCGACGCCCATGATGTTGTAGTTCTTCACGACCATCTGGCTGCCGTAATAGGTCATCGTGAAAAGCGTGCCGCCCTTGCGCATGAGCGGCTCCGCCAGATGCGCCATGCGAATGAACGTCCAGCACGATACGTCCATCGTGGCGAGAAAGCCTTCGCGCGACACATCGACGACACGCCCCTGCAGCGCATCCTTCGGCGAAAAGGCGATGGAGTGGACGACGAAATCGAGTTTGCCCCACTTTTCAGCCATGCGTTCAAAAACTGCTTCCATCTGGCCCGGCGCATTGACGTCGAGCGGCATCACAATGGGTGCTTCAAGTTCGCGGGCGAGCGGCTCAACATATTTCTTGGCTTTGTCGTTGAGATAAGTCACGGCAAGCTCGGCGCCGAACGCGCGGAACGCCTTGGCGCAGCCCCAGGCGATCGAGTTCTCATTGGCAATGCCGACAATAAGCCCTCTTTTGCCTTCAAGAAGTTCGGCTTTCACAGCGGGTATCATTGCAGAGTCCTTCTTGCTGGCGTGCCCGGTGGACCGCGATCGGTCTTTCGAAGTTTTATTCGGCCTTTCGAAGTTTTATAATGTCATTTCCGCCACATCGCTCGGCACCACAAGCTCTGCCTCGGTGGCCGCGAGGACTTGCGCCACCGATATTCCGGGCGTTGTCTCACGCAGAACTGCTCGGCCATTGGCAAACGCGATCACTGCCAGTTCGGTGACGACCAAATCTACTGAACGAAGCGACGTAAGAGGGAGAGTGCATTTCCTGACGATCTTGGACGCACCCTTAGCGCTGTGCTGCATCGCTACGATGACGCGCTTGGCGCCGGTTACCAGGTCCATCGCCCCGCCCATCCCAGGAACCATCTTTCCCGGGATCATCCAGTTCGCCAGCTGTCCGGTCTGATCGACCTGGAGTCCGCCGAGAACGGTCAGATCAACGTGACCGCCGCGAATAAGACCAAACGACATTGCGCTGTCGAACGTGCTGGCGCCCGGGAGCGCCGTGACCGGGCGACCGCCGGCGTCGGTCAGAGTAGGATGCGCCATGCCCTCTTCGGGAGGGCTGCCGGTACCAATCAGGCCGTTCTCCGACTGGAAGAAAACATGCACGTCCTTGGGGACGTAGTTTGCGACCAGCGTCGGAATGCCAATGCCTAAATTCACCAGCATGCCTGGTGCGAGTTCTTGGGCGATCCTGCGCGCAATGATGGCCTGCGGCTCCATCTCGGCCTCACGAATTGGTGACGAGGAAGTCGACGATCGGCGCCGGGGTCACGATGTGATCCGGAGAAATCACACCGACCGGAACGATGTTGTCGGCACTTGCGATGACCGTATTGCCCGCCATCGCAATAATCGGATTGAAGTTACGAGCTGTCAGAGCGTAACTGAGATTACCCAAGTAATCTGCAAGAAAGGCTTGCACCAAAGCAAAGTCGGCGCGCAGTGCGACTTCCAGCAAATAGGGTTTTCCATCGACTTCGATGCGCTGTTTGCCGGTTTCGACCGACGTGCCGAGGCCGGTTGGCGTCAGGACGCCGCCCAGGCCGTGACCGCCGGCGCGGATGCGTTCGATAAGAGTACCTTGCGGGACGAGCTCGACTTCGAGCTCGCCCGCCATCATTTGCCGCTGAGTTTCCGGATTGAGCCCGATATGGCTGACGATGGCCTTGCGCGCCAGCTTGGCCCCAATGAGCTTTCCGATCCCCCGGCCAGGCGCCGCGGTGTCATTGGCGATGATGGTGAGGCTTCGCTTGTTCTGGCGGACGATCTCGTCGATCACCCGCTCGGGCGTGCCAACACCCATAAAACCGCCGACCATTAGGCTCGCGCCATCGGGAATCATGGCGACCGACTGTTCGAGAGACATCGTTTGCATCGTCGTCTGAGCCCAGCGCTCGCTACGTAGCGGCAGCCACCGCTGCTCGAATGGCTTTGGCCGCAGACTTGTCGAAAGATGTAAGCAGAGTCTTTCCGCCGGCGTTTCTCAAGGTTTCGAGAACCGCGTCTGAGGTTATCTTCTATACTAGCGCGAACACTCCTGCACCGCCGCGCGGTATTGCCTCGGCGATTTCTTTCACGAATTTGTCACTCGTGCCGAAATCGGTCAATGCGCCCGCGCCAGGAGGAGCGGGGTAGCCACTTGCCGCGGCTCTAATTTCCCACAACGCGTCTGGTTGTGCGAGTTGATTCAGTATGATGGCCCCATCAGTCTTTTTCACGACCAAAACCGCGTCTTCCATCGTGGTCAGAGCTAGCTTTTCCATCGCCAACAGCTGTAGCCTTGCTTGGCCTTTTCTTCATTCGGAAATGCAGCCACCAACAGATCACTCATCACTGATTCCATCGTTTTTCAAAAAAAGCGGGTTCTTTGAATGCACCATCAATAGTCTGAACTAACGAAGTGTGTTTGCAGGTATAAAATCCGATGTTTTTTGACCTAAAATCACATATGCGGTGAGTTGAGTATTGGATACTGCCCGTGCGTCGTAATGTATGGCGGTGGGAAATCCTCACTTTGCAAGACAGTCGTTTGCTTGAAAGCAGAGAGGTCGTCGGCTCAAAGGCCAAAGCCATTTGCCTTGCGGGCAGCGCTGCTCGAATTTGGGAAACAAGAAGACGTGATCACCGGGATTTTTAGACATTCGGCGACACACGCTCTGCCGAACCAGCGCAGGCGGAAGCAAATTCAATTTTCAGCTTCGTTTTCATCTGAGTTCCAAAGCCTTGATTGATGTCAGCGCACCTTGTGCTTCGACGCATTTTCTTGTAGCTACGCAACAAGCGCGATGAGTTCCGGGCGACGACGTCGGGCTTGTGCAGTGCGGCCGTCAATTCACGGTCGCGCAGGCGACTCGGTCGCTTCTCGTATCCGATGAGTTGGATGCGCATGGGCGTATATTATGAGTTTGCTTATGATGCTCCGCCCCCAAACGGGGCGACCAATTCGGCAAGCATAGATGTTGCACTGCGGCTTTCCGCTCCGCTGCGGTATTTTTTTGCAAAACCCTGTGTCCGTGCGGTCCGCATGACGCGCGAGGAGTTCGCCAACGACGCCTGGTATTGCGATACCGAGGTTCCAGAGGCGAAGGGTTGCAAATACGCAAGTGAGAAACGCAGGTCGCCAACAGGCTCGGCGAGATTAGGGAAGCTGGGATCATGAAGACGATGATGAGGGCGGTCATACTTGCGGTTTTGCTTATGGCGCCAGTCGCGGCGTTCGGGCAGACGCCGAGTTCGACGGCGTCAAATGATCAGTTGCTCAAGCCTGAACAGCTCGACGCTCTGGTCTCGCCGATCGCACTCTATCCCGACAATCTGCTTGCCGAAGTGCTGATGGCCTCGACCTATCCGCTGGAGATTGTCGAGGCGGAACGCTGGGTTAAAGAAAACAAGAGTCTCAAGGGCGATCAGCTCAAAGCGGCTGTAGACGAGCAGACATGGGAAAATAGCGTCAAGTCGCTTGCTGCTACGCCGGAAGTGCTCGAAATGATGAGCAAGCAACTCAGCTGGACGAAGCAACTCGGAGACGCGGTTTTGGCGCAGCAGGCCGACGTCATGGACGCGGTGCAGCGGCTCCGCGGCAAGGCGCAGGCGAACAAGAAGCTCACGTCGAACAAACAACAGACGGTGTCGACGGAGGATCAGGGCGGCAAGGAGGTGATCGTCATCCAGCCGACGGAGCCCAATACCGTCTATGTGCCGTATTACGATCCGGGAGTAGCCTACGGATCTTGGCCCTATCCCTCGTATCCGCCTTATTATTTCGGCGCGCCCGGCTATATCGCGGGCGGACTCATTGCTGGCGGGCTTGCATTCGGCGCCGGCGTTGCGCTTGGCCGCTGGGCCGGCGGCGGCGGTTGTTGCTGGGGCGGCGGAATGGGTTGGGGCAACAACAACATCAACATCAATCGCAATGGTAACGTCAATGTCGGCAACAGAGTCGGCGGCGGGAATTGGAGCCATAACTCGGCGCATCGTGGCGGCGTGCGCTACAACAACAGCAGCGTCGCGCAAAAATTCGGCGGCGGCAACCGCGGTGGTGCGCAAAACCGCGCGGATTTTCGCGGCAAAGGCGGCGGTGACAGGGGCAATCTCGGCGGCGGGCGAACGGGCGCCGGCAATCGGGGGGGCGCTGGCAATCGGGCGGGAGTCGGTGGCGGTGGCGGCAATCGGGCGGGAGTCGGTGGCGGTGGCGGCAATCGGGCGGGAGTCGGTGGCGGTGGCGGCAATCGCGCCGGACTAGGCGGCGGTGGCGGCAATGCATTCAGCGGCGCGGGTTCCGGTCGGGCGGCCAATCTCTCGTCGAGTCGCGGACGCTCCAGCATGGGCGGTGGCGGAGGTTTCAGCGGCGGTGGTCGCAGCGGCGGCGGAGGGTTCAGCGGCGGTGGTGGTCGCGGTGGCGGCGGAGGGTTCAGCGGCGGTGGTGGTCGCGGTGGCGGCGGAGGTTTCAGCGGCGGTGGTGGTCGCGGTGGCGGCGGCGGCGGTGGTCGCGGTGGTGGTGGACGCCGGTCCGACATCAATCTTAAGCACGACATCGCATTACTTGGCCGCCTTGATAGCGGCATCGGCTTCTACCGCTTTGTCTATAACGGCGGCCACGTCGCCTATGTCGGGGTAATGGCGCAGGAGGTCCGGGCGGTCATGCCCGAGGCGGTGACGCGCGGACGCGATGGCTATCTGCGCGTCTTCTACGACAAGCTCGGTGTGAAGTTCCAAGCCTACGACGCGTGGATGGCGTCAGGCGCGCGGGTGCCGGTCACATCGCGGGTCTTGTACTGATCCGCGGCAAAAGCGATGCGACAGGATCGAACAGGCCGGACAGGTTTCGAAGGAACGTTGCGATGACAAACTTCGGTTTCCGTGGGTTTCCGCGTGCGCTATCAGCCGCGGTGATGGTTTCACTGGCTGCGTTGGTTGTCTTTTTCGCGATGGCGTCCGTAGCCTTCGCCCAGCAGGACTACAAGACTCCGCAGGACGCGGTCGATGCTCTTGTCACCGCGGCGCGAAGCGGCGATCAAAAAGCGCTGCTCGACGTTCTTGGCCGCGGCGGCGAAGATATCGTCTCGTCGGGCGATAAAGTCGCCGACGAAACGACTCGCAAGCATTTCGTCGAGTCCTATGACGCCAAACACGCGATCGCGATGAAGGGCGAGCACAAGGCCATACTGATTGTTGGTGACAGCGATTATCCCTTCCCAATTCCGCTGGAGCGCGTCAAAAGCGGCATGTGGTCGTTCGACACGGACGAAGGTCGCAACGAAATTCTCTACCGGCGCATCGGCCGGAACGAGCTCGACGCGATACAAACGTCTCTCGCATATGTCGACGCGCAAAACGACTATGCTGAAAAGGATCGAACCGGTGCAGGCGTCGGCGTTTATGCCCAGCGCTTCATCAGCGAACCAGGCAAGAAGGATGGCCTCTATTGGCCCTCGGCCCAGGGCGAGGAGGATAGCCCGCTCGGCGCGCTGTTCGCCGATGCTTCGCGCGAAGGCTACCGTACCGATCAAGGCCAATCACCGTATCACGGCTATTACTACAAGATCCTCACCAGGCAGGGTCCCGCGGCTCCGGGCGGTGCCACGGACTACGTCGTTAACGGCAAGATGATTGGCGGCTTTGCGCTCGTGGCTTATCCTGCCGAGTATCGTAACTCAGGCGTGATGACTTTCATCGTCGACTACGCGGGCAAGGTGTTTCAGAAGGACCTCGGTCCCGATACCGCCAAAATTGCCGAAGCCATGACGGCATTCAATCCCGACCATACATGGCGCGCGGTCGAAGTAACCGATCCGGTAAATTGAACAACCCGCCGAAGAGCGTATGGGGCGGCGTTAGCAGCCTTGGTGGTTTTTTTGACGTAGGTCATGCGGCTATTGCCTTCTTGAAGTAGCTGTCTTCTGACCAGTTCCGACGCCCAAGGAAGGAAATCGATAGTGGCGAAACTTCCAGCCGTCTCTGCGCCGGCGTCGGGTAGTCCAGTCCTGCCGTCGTTTGGTTTGTTCGGTCCGGCGATAGACTATTTCGTCGATGCCGCGCAACGAAGCGTGCTGTTTTTGGACGTGATGCGGCAGCGCGGCAATCAATATCGCGAACACCAGGCGGAGGCTGTTCCTCACGTCCTCGACTACAAAGCCGAGCTTGTCGTCGACGGCCGCGGGCTTGATCGGCCGGTCAACTACGCCCTGGTGCGGATTGTGCCGCCCGCGGGCGTCGAGATCGATCCGGCGCGAAGGCCGTTTGTCGTCGTCGATCCTCGCGCGGGCCACGGTCCTGGTATTGGCGGCTTTAAGGCCGACAGCGAGATCGGCGTCGCCATGAAGGCGGGTCACACCTGCTATTTTGTTGGTTTCCTTCCCGAACCGATGCCGGGCCAGACCATCGAGGATATCGCGCGCGCCGAGGCGGTGTTTCTCGAAAAGGTGATCGCGCTGCACCCACAGGCGGAGGGCAAGCCGTGCGTGATCGGCAATTGCCAGGCGGGCTGGGCGATCATGATGCTCGCCGCCGTACGCCCGGATCTGTTCGGCCCGATCATCATCGCCGGCTCGCCGCTATCTTATTGGCAGGGCGTGCACGGCAAATATCCCATGCGTTACAGCGGCGGGTTGCTGGGCGGCAGCTGGCTGACCGCGCTAACCAGCGATCTCGGTTGCGGCAAATTCGACGGCGCGTGGCTGGTGCAGAATTTTGAGAATCAAAATCCTGCGAACACGTTGTGGAGCAAACAATACAATCTTTATTCCAAGATCGATACGGAAGCGCCGCGATATCTTGGCTTTGAGCGCTGGTGGGGCGGCCACGTCAACCTCAACCCGCAGGAGATCCAATTCATCGTCGATGAATTGTTCGTCGGCAATAATCTGGCTGCTGGAAAAATTGAGACGAGGGACGGAACGGCCATCGACCTGCGCCGAATCCGTTCGCCGATCGTCGTGTTCTGCTCAAAAGGCGACAACGTAACGCCGCCACAGCAGGCGCTGGGCTGGATTCTCGATCTTTATCAGAACGCCGACGAAATTCGCGCCTACGGGCAAACAGTTGTGTACACAATTCACGAAAGCGTCGGTCACCTCGGGATCTTCGTCTCGGGCGGCGTAGCGCGCAAGCAGCATGAAGAGTTCTCCAGCAATATCGACCTGATCGACACATTGCCCCCTGGTCTTTACGAGGCCGTGTTTGAGGCCAAGACGGATGCGACCGCCAATCCCGATCTCACCAGCGGCGACTGGGTGATGCGGTGCGAGTTGAGAACGCTGGACGATATTCGCGCCCTTGGCGGCAACGACGCGGCCGATGAGCGCTGTTTTGAGACCGTCGACCATGTATCGCAGGTCAATCTGGCGCTCTACCGCACGTTTTTGCAGCCCGTCGTTCGTGCCTGTACGAGCCCTTCTGCCGCGGACTTGATGCGTCAGCTGCACCCGCTGCGACTGCAATATGAAGCGTTCTCCAACGCCAATCCGTTTATGGCGCCGGTCGCAACGCTGGCCGAACAGGTTCGCAGTAATCGAAAGCCGGTAACCGCTGACAACCCGTTCACAGCCTTGCAGGAGAATGTTTCTCGGCAGATCGTTGCAGCGCTGGACGCGTGGCGTGACGCAACCGAGGCGTTCTCCGAGCGGACTTTCATGGCGGTGTACAATTCCCCGACGCTCCAGGCCGGCGTCGGCGTCGACGCCCGCTCCACAACGCCGCTACGCCGGGCAGCAAAAAGCGAGCTGCATCGCGAGCTTATCGAGAGACGGATAGCTGAACTCAAATCGCACATACCGCTTGGCGGCCCGCGTGAAGCCGTCATTCGCGCCCTCATTTTTGCCGGTCTGGGGCGCGCCGCCGTGGACGAACGCGGCTTTGAAATGGTGCGTCGCATCCGCCAGGCGTTTGGCGATCTCTCATTGCCGGCGTTCAAATCAGCGGTGCGCGAGCAATTTTCGATACTCGTGATCGACGCAGACGCTGCGCTGGCCGCGATCCCGTCCATGCTGCCGGACGATATCGAAACACGGAACAAGGCTTTCGATATAGTTTCGGGGGTGCTGGGCGCGCGCGGCGAATACTCGACCGAAGACCAGCGCCGCATCGAGCGGGTAGGTCAATTGTTTGGCGTCGATGCCAGATTGAACGGCCGTGGAAATCGCGCCATTGCCTCCGGCAATCCGGACGACCTTCAGGCCAAAGCATTATGAGGGAATTGGGCTTGCCACAGACCAGCGGTCCCGCTCCCGGCGGTCAATCAAAATATGATCGGCTGATCGCCGAAGCCAAGAAAGTGCCGCCGGCAAAGACGATCGTCGTGCATCCTTGCGACGAGACATCGCTTCGCGGCGCGATAGATGCAGCCGAAGCCGGGCTTATCGTCCCGGTTTTGGTCGGACCCGCGGCCAAGATCCAACATGTCGCCCACGAGCACAAGATCGACATCGGCAAGTTTGAACTTGTCGACGTCCCGCACAGCGATGCGGCGGCCGCCAAAGCCGTAGAGTTGATCCGCGGCGGTCAGGGCGAAATGCTGATGAAAGGCAGCCTGCACACCGATGAACTGATGCGCGCCGTTACCGCCGCGAGCACTGGTTTGCGTACCGCTCGGCGCATCAGCCATGTGTTCATCATGGATGTGCCGACGCATACCGAGACGTTGTTCATCACCGACGCCGCGATCAACATTTTTCCCGACCTCGACGTCAAGCACGACATTGTTCAGAACGCGATCGACCTGTTCACTGCGGTCGGTCTCGGCAAGCCGCGCGTCGCTATTCTCTCCGCCGTCGAAACCGTCACGTCAAAAATACCGTCGACCATCGATGCGGCGGCGCTCTGCAAGATGGCCGATCGCGGCCAAATCACCGGCGGAGTCCTGGACGGGCCGCTCGCCTTTGACAACGCGATTGATCTTGAGGCGGCGCGGATCAAGGGAATTCATTCCCCGGTGGCCGGCCAGGCGCAGATCCTGGTGGTGCCTGATCTTGAGGCCGGCAACATGCTGGCAAAAAATCTCATTTACCTCGCGAAGGCGAACTCGGCAGGGCTGGTGCTTGGCGCGCGCGTGCCGATTGTGCTGACTTCCCGGGCAAATTCCGTACGGAGCCGCATGGCATCGTGCGCCGTTGCGGTGCTCTACGCTGCCGCGCGACGAGTCAAGGCCACCGTTCCCGCGGCTTGACGCACAATGGAAGCGGTTCTGGTTGTCAACGCGGGCTCTTCAAGCGTCAAATTTCAAACATTCGACGTTGAGTCCGGTCGGGAGCCGCAGCGGCTCGTCAAGGGTCAGCTTGACGGCATCGGCACGCTGCCTCGGTTGCGCGTCGAAGCAAGCAACGGCGCCGAATTGATCGATAAATCCTATGCGCCGGAACAAGTCGCCGACGTCCCGGCCGCGATGGCGGCCGCCGGCGATTGGCTGCAGGAAACACAGACGGTGAAACTCGTCGCCGTAGGCCACCGCGTCGTTCACGGCGGCCCCGACTACGATCGACCGATTGTCATCGATGCGAACGTTTTGGCGCATTTGGAGCGATACAGTCCGCTTGCGCCCCTGCACCAACCGAACAATCTGGCGCCGATACGCTCTTTGCTGACGCGCCGGCCGGATCTACTGCAGGTGGCCTGCTTCGACACCGCGTTCCATCGGGGCCATAGCGCTGTCGCGGACCATTACGCGATACCGGAAAGCTTCTACCATGAAGGTGTCAGACGATACGGATTTCATGGTCTCTCGTACGAGTATATCGCCGGCCGGCTGCGCGAAGTCGCCCCGGCTATTGCAAACGGGCGTGTTATCGTCGCACACCTTGGCAGCGGCGCTTCGATGTGCGCGCTGGCCGGCGGGAAAAGCATTGAAAGCACGATGGGCTTTACCGCGCTCGACGGATTGCCGATGGGGACGCGGCCGGGACAGATCGATCCCGGGGTGTTGCTGTATCTGATGACCGAAAAGGCGATGGCTCCGGCGGCCATCGAACATCTGCTCTACCACGAAAGCGGACTAAAGGGACTTTCCGGCGTCAGCAACGACATGCGCGAGCTTGAGGCGAGCGACAGTCCGGGCGCGGCGCTTGCGATCGATTATTTCGTCCATCGCATTGCATTGAGCGCGGGGTTGCTGGCTGCCGCGCTCGGGGAACTCGACGCATTTATCTTCACCGCTGGTGTCGGCGAGAACTCGGTCACTATACGCGCCCGCGTGGCAGAACGACTGTCGTGGCTCGGCGGCGTCCTCGATCCGGCAGCCAACGTGGCGCGAAAACTTCTGATATCGCGGCCAGAAAGCAGAGTCGGTCTCTATGTCGTCCCGACCGACGAAGAACTTATGATCGCACGGCACACTGTGTCGCTGCTGACCGCGTGATGTTCAATTAGCGGCAGCCCCACTTAGAGCCAAGTCAACGGCTATTTTGACCTTGTTACTATTGGGGTTGTCCGTCAGATCGCGTAAGGTGTTTTGAAATACTCGGGGAGGAGATTGGCGATGGGTATTCGGCTGCTTTTTGGACTTCCGTTGGCGCTCCTCTTGATCGCCGGCAGCGCACCGCTACCGACGGCTTACGTCCATTCTCCCGCCGGAAGTCTGTTGTCTTCCACCGCGCAGGCGAAGTCGAGAGTGCGCAGCCTGCTCGACCGGGTGCTTGGCAAGAAAATGCCGGACGGCATCGTCAAGACCAACGGCCGCATCGAAGCCACGCAAGTCGACGTCGCGGCGAAATATCCTGGCCGGCTGGTCGACATCACCGTGGAGGAAGGCAGCGAAGTCAAGGCGGGACAGGTTGTAGGCCGCATCTCGTCGCCGGAATATGAAGCCAAGCTCAGGGCGGCGCAATCCGACGTGGAGCGTGCCAAACAGAAGATGGCCGAAGCGGCGTCTCTGATCGACCAGCGCAATGCCGCCCTGGAGGCGGCCAAATCCGATTTCGAACGCGGCCAGCAACTGATCGACAAACAGATTATTACGCAACAGACTTTTGATCAGCGTCGCCGCAACTTCGAAGGCGCGCAGGCCAGCGTAGTGGGAGCGACTGCACAGCGCGATCAAGCCGATGCCGAAATCAAGAGTGCGCAGGCCGAAGTCGAGCGGATCGAGTCGGTGTTGCACGACCTTGTTCTTGTGTCGCCGCGGACCGGACGGGTCCAGTACCAGCTCGCGCGAAACGGAGAGGTTATCGCCGCCGGCGGCAAGGTGCTCACGATTCTCGACCTGCACGATGTGTACATGACTATTTTTCTTCCCGCCGCGAGCGCGGCCAAATTGGAAATCGGCGGCGAAGCTCGCATCATTCTGGATCCAGCTCCTCAATATGTTGTTCCCGCCTCGGTAAGTTTCGTGGCGGCGGACGCGCAATTTACGCCCAAGACCGTCGAGACCGCCGAGGAACGCGAAAAGCTGATGTTTCGCGTCAAGCTCAAACTGGACGCGGAAGTGCTTAAGCAATATTCGCGACGGGTAAAAACAGGCGTACGCGGTCTCGGTATCGTGCGAACAAACGCCGCAATGGCGTGGCCGGACGACCTGCAAGTTAAGCTGCCGCAATGACGCAGGGTGTCATCGCTCGGGTCGAGAACGTCTCGCACCGATATGGCGCGACGACGGCGCTTGACGATGTCTCGATCGAGATACCAGCGCGCATCATGGTGGGCGTGATCGGGCCCGATGGTGTAGGCAAATCGACATTGTTGGCGCTGATATCGGGCGTGCGCACAATCCAGAGCGGAAAGGTCATCGTGTTCGATGAAGATGTGGCCAACAGAGCCCATCTCAAGAGCATTCGGGGCCGCGTCGCTTACATGCCGCAGGGCCTCGGCCGCAATCTTTATCCGACGCTCAGTGTTTTCGAGAACATCGACTTCTTCGGCCGGCTTTTCGGGCAGGGCGCATCCGAGCGACGGACGCGGATCACCGAACTTCTAACCGCCACCGCCCTCGATCCGTTCGAGGACCGCCCGGCCGGCAAACTCTCCGGCGGCATGAAGCAGAAGCTCAGCCTGTGCTGCGCGCTGATCAACGATCCGGATCTGCTTATTCTCGACGAGCCGACCACCGGCGTCGATCCGCTGTCGCGCGGCCAGTTCTGGGATCTGATCAACACCATCCGGGCGCGGCGGCCGCAGATGAGCGTGCTGGTGGCGACGGCCTACATGGACGAAGCGCAGCGCTTCGACTGGCTGATGGCGATGGACGACGGCAAGATCATTGCCGACGGCACTCTGCAAGAGCTGCTCGACAAAACCGGCGAGCCGACGCTGGACGAGGCCTTCATCGCGCTGATGCCGGAAGAAAAGCGCGCGCTACATCAGAAGGTGATCGTGCGCCCGCGCGTGGCTTCGGCCGACGAGGTGCCGGCGATAGAAGCTGAAGGATTGACGCGGCGGTTCGGCGCTTTCGTCGCCGTGGATAACGTCAGTTTTCGCATCGGCCGCGGTGAAATTTTCGGCTTCCTCGGATCGAATGGCTGCGGCAAGTCGACGACGATGAAGATGCTGACCGGATTTCTCCCGGCGACCGCCGGCTGGGCCAAGTTGTTCGGCAGCCCGATGGGTTCAAACGACATGGAGATGCGCCGCAACGTCGGCTACATGACGCAGGCGTTCTCGCTCTACGGCGAACTGACGGTTCGGCAAAATCTTCTGCTCCACGCGCAGCTCTATCACTTGCCGCCCGCCAAGATCGAAGGACGCATCAAGGAGCTGTTGAACCGCTACGATCTGGAAACCGTCGCCAACGCCAAGCCTGAAAGCCTCCCGCTCGGCATCAAACAACGGCTGCAGCTTGCCGTGGCGGTGCTGCACGAGCCCGCTATCCTCATTCTCGACGAACCGACTTCCGGCGTCGATCCGATCGCGCGCGACGCGTTCTGGCGCACGCTGATCGATCTCTCCCGCGACGACGGCGTCACCATCTTTCTCTCGACGCATTTCATGAACGAGGCCGAGCGCTGTGACCGCATCTCGCTCATGCACGCGGGCAAGGTGCTGGCGGTCGGCGCGCCGCTCGATCTCGTCAAGGAGCGCGGCAGCGATTTGCTCGAAGACACCTTCGTCGGCTACCTCGCGGACGCCGCCGGCATCGATCGCACCAAGAAGGTCGAAGCTTCCGTCCTTACCGAGACGGTCGTCGAAGTAGAGTCCATACGCGTGCCGAAACGGTTCGAACTGGCGCGGCTATGGGCCTATGCCCGGCGCGAAGCTGTCGAACTGCTGCGCGATCCGATCCGCATCGGCTTTGCCGTGTTCGGTCCGATCCTGCTCATGCTCGCCTTCGGCTACGGCATCTCTTTCGACATCGAAAATTTGCAAACGGCGGCGTTCGATCAGGACGAAACGCCGCAAAGCCGGCAGCTGCTCGATGGCTTTTCCGGTTCGCGATACTTCTCGATGCAGCCGCCGATCACATCCGCGACCGAGGCGGACCGGCGGCTCCGCAGCGGCAACACGCAAATCATCGTCGAAATCCCGAGCGGCTTTGGCCGTGATCTGCTCAACGGCAGCCGGCCTGAAGTCGACGCCTCGGTCGACGGCGCCATGACGTTTCGCGGCGAAACCGCGCGAGGCTACGTCAACGGCGTTGTCCGAAGGGAGGGCGAGGAGCTGCAGCGCCAGGCGCGGCGAGCGGGAAGCCCGAGCGGCTGGACCGACGGCGATATCCAGACGCGCTTTCGCTACAATCAGGCCTTTCTCAGCGTCAACGCCATGGTGCCGAGCGTCTTTATGCTGATGTTGTGCCTGATCCCGGCCATCATGTCGGCGATCGCGGTGGTGCGCGAAAAGGAAACCGGCTCTATCGCCAACTTCCGCTCGACCCCGATCACGCGGTTCGAGTTTCTGCTCGGCAAGCAGCTGCCGTACATCGCGGTCGCCATGGTGAATTTCGTGTTTCTGTTCCTGATGGCGATCTTCTTGTTCCAGGTGCCGCTCAGGGGACCATTTCTGACGCTGCTGATCGGCACCATCATCTACGTCGTGGCGACGACCGGATTCGGCCAGCTGATCTCCTCGTTTACCCGCACGCAAGTTGCGGCGGTTTTTGCCACCGCGATTCTTTCCATCGTGCCTGCGGTAAATTTCTCCGGGCTGTTCGCGCCGGTCTCGTCGCTCTCCGGCACCGCCAAAATCATCGGACTGAGCTTCCCCTCGGCCTGGTACCAGCCGATCACGGTCGGCGTTTTCGCCAAGGGGCTCGGCATGTCCGATCTCTGGCGCAATGTTGTCGCCATCCTCCTCATCGAACTCGCCTTCCTGGCGCTATCGCTCCTCTTGCTGCGCAAACAGGAGACGTGATCATGTCGTCGCCAAGCACACCATCGCCCAGCACGCTTTCGCCGCGAATGGCGCCGCCTGTGAAACTGGCTGAGGCGAGAAAAACGACGCTCGGCGGTCACATCGTCAACATTTTCCGCTTGGTGATCAAGGAACTGCGCAGCATCCGTGCGGACCCGACCATGCTGATTCTGGTCGCCTACGCCTTCAGCATTTCCGTCAACACGGTCGCGACCGGCGCTGTTACCGAGGCCACCAACCTCTCCGTCGGCATCGTCGACGAGGACGATTCCGAATTGTCGCGGGAAATTGCCGCCGCGCTGGTGCGTCCGACCTTCCAGCCTGCGGTGCAGATCAAGGCGTCCGAGATCGATCCGAAAATGGATGCCGGCGACTTGCTGCTGGTCGTCGAGATACCGCCCAAGTTCCAGGCCGATATTCTTGCACAGCGCAAAACGTCGGTGCAGATCAATGTTGACGCCACGGCCGTCGCCCAGGCCGGCAACGGCTCAAGTTACCTCCGCTCGGCGATTTTCAACGAGGTGCAGAACTTCATCACGCAGCGCGGCGGTGTGCCGCCCGACCCGATCAATCTCGTCGTGCGCGCCCGCTTTAATCCGAACCTGAAAACCGCGTGGTTTTCGGCGATGACGCAAGTCATCAATCAGATCACGCTGCTCACTGTGATTCTGACCGGCGCGGCGCTCATTCGCGAGCGCGAGCAGGGGACAGTCGAGCACCTCCTCGTTATGCCGGTCGTGCCCGCAGAAATCATGCTGGCGAAAATGTTCGCCAACGGCCTCGTCATTCTTGTGGCGGCGATGCTGTCGCTGCAGTTCGTGGTCCATTGGTGGATCGGCGCGCCCATTGCGGGGTCGATTTTCCTCTTTCTCATCGGTGCCGCGCTTTACGCGCTCGTCGTTGCAGCGCTCGGCATCCTCCTGGGCACGATTGCAACGACGATGGGACAGTTCGGCCTGCTGGCGATGCCGGTGTTGATGGTCACGCAGCTTCTCTCCGGCAGCAGCACTCCGATGGAGAGCATGCCAATCTGGCTGCAATACACGATGAAGATCATCAGCCCGACACCGCATTTCGTCTCCTTCGGCCAGGCGGTCCTGTTCCGCGGCGCCGACATCACGCTGGTCTGGCGGCCGCTGCTGGCCATGCTCATCATCGGCTCGGTTTATTTTGCGTTCGCCATGAGCAGATTCCGCCGCGTCATCTTCGGGAGTTGATCGGCCATGGCCCAGGCTAAGACGAACAGCAACGGCAAAATGAAGGGCAAGCTCTACGAGAAGGAGCTCCGGAAGCTTCAGGTCGAACTGTGCCACGTGCAGGACTGGATCAAGGCGACAGGCGCGCGCGCTATTATTCTATTCGAAGGCCGCGACGCCGCGGGCAAGGGCGGAACCATCAAGGCCATCACCGAGCGGGTGAGCCCGCGCGCGTTTCGTGTCGTCGCATTGCCGGCGCCGTCCGATCGCGAGAAAACGCAGATGTTCGTGCAGCGCTACATCGAGCATTTTCCGTCCGGCGGTGAAATCGTCATTTTCGATCGCAGCTGGTACAATCGCGCCGGCGTCGAAAATGTGATGGGATTTGTCGGCAAGGCGGAGGTCGCAAAGTTCCTGAAGATCTGCCCGCAAGTGGAACAATACATCACCGACGCCGGGATCATTCTGATCAAGTTCTGGCTTGAAGTCGGCCAGGAAGAGCAGCAGAAGCGGTTCACGGCGCGCATCAACGACCCGCTCCGGCAGTGGAAATTAAGCCCCATGGACGTCGAATTGTACCGGCGCTGGTACGAATATTCGCGCGCGCGCGACGCCATGCTTGCGGCCACCGACAACAAAAACGCGCCGTGGTATCTCGTCAATTCCGACGACAAAAAGCGGGCACGGCTCAACTGCATCGCCAAGATTCTCGACCTCATTCCGTACAAGAAAGTGAAGAAATCGAAGGTCAAGCTGCCGCAGCGCTCGACCAAGGGCAAATACGACGATCGGCGTTCGCTGCGCGGCCGCACCTTCGCTGCCGAAGTGTATTGACTGATAAGGCCGCGCGCCCTTCCCACAATGTTTGATTTATACAACTATTCACTTCTGAAAGTGTTTCTCATCGGTCTTGCCGCAATCCTGGCGGCTATCGAGATCGGGCGTATGCTTGGCGTACACGCCGCCGGTCGAAGCGGCGACACCGCATCGATGCTGGAGGATGACCTTTCCACGCTTGAGGGCGCTGTGCTTGGCTTATTGGCGCTGATGATTGCCTTTACCTTTGCGATGGCCCTGTCGCGCTTCGAGGCTCGACGCGACGCGATTTTGGACGAGGCAAACGCGATTGGCACGACGGCATTGCGCGCGCGCCTGTTGCCCGAGCCACAAAGGACGGAAGCACTGAAATTGCTCAAGGAATATGTTAAGATTCGCCTCGACATTACCCAACGTCTTGCGTCCCCAGCGGAGCTAACGGCTGCGATTGATCGGTCTAACACCCTTCAAGAGGCACTTTGGCAACAAGCCCAGGCTGTGGCTGCGAAGAATAACAATATGGTGCCCACCGGAATCTTTATTCAGACGCTGAATGAGATGATCGATAATCAGGGGAAACGCCTGGCGCGGTTTCGCAATCGAGTACCGAACATCGTCTTCCTGGCCCTTTTCGGCGTTGCCGCTATTGCCCACGCCTTCGCCGGTTACGCCGGCGGTTTCGCTGCCCAGTCGAACAGGTTACCCGTCTACGTCGCGGGATTCTTAGTCTCCGCCGTCATACTTTTGATTGTCGACCTTGACCGACCAAACGCTGGATTTATTGAGGTCAGTCAACAGCCGATGATCGATACAGCGGCCAGCATCGCTGCCTTCGGTAACTAGGTGACGGTCCGGCAACAGCGCAAAACTGTCGCGTAGCGAGCAACGTCGGGGTTACTGGTTGCTCAGTGCGCAGAAATCGCTCGTCGTCGTCACCCAGCCGAAGAATTTCTCGACATTGAAGACCGTCGCCGCCTGCATCTCCGGCGGCCCGGCATGGAGCGCCGCATCCTCAATGAGGATCGGGAAATATTCGAGGAAATAGGCGTCGCGCAGGGTCGACTCGAGGCAGACATTGGTGGCGATGCCTACGAACAGCAGGTTGCGGATGCGCCGCGCCCGCAGCATCGCGTCGAGCGGCGTTCCCCAGAAGCCGCTGTAGCGGGTCTTGTTGAGTACGATGTCCTCGGGCGCGGGCTTGAGCTCCGCCACCAGTTCGTAATCCCAAGTGCCGCGGGTGATGAGCGTGCCGTCGAGTTTCGGGTCGCCACGCATTAATTTCAGCGCGTTCGATTTCCACCAATTGGGCGAGTTGGGCGTGCCCGCTTCGTGACGGGCCGGCTCCCAGCCGTTCTGGAAGAAGATGATCGGGGAACCAAGCGCCCGTGCCGTCGTAATCACCCGCAAGATCCGTTCGATAACACGCTTAGCGCCGGACACGTCGAAGCCCTGAATGTCGATATAGCCGCCCGGCGAGGCATAGGCGTTCTGCATGTCGACGACGATGAGGGCGGTCTCGCGCGGCACCAACGGAAACTCCTCGGGCCGCGCGCTGAGCGTTCGCGCATCGCGCGGCCGTGGCAATTGCTGTGGCAAAACCTGAAGCCTGCTGTCGTCGGTCATCGTCGGTGCTCCCCTCCTGTTACTCGGCCGCCACGGTGCGGCTGGCTACGCACTAATCGATTGCCTGGTCGATGATGGCGATGCATCGCCCTAAGCCACCGCCGACTTTGCCGAGCGGCAGCGTAGGCGCGGCACGACCTCCTGGCCAAAGCGGTCGAGGCCCTCACGGAAATCGTCGAGCGTCAGCAGTATGCCTTTGACGCCGGGAACCGCCGCCAGCTCGTCGAGCATATGCGCGACCGTAGCCGGCGAGCCGATGAAAGTGCCGAAGTTGAGGTTGATGGCGCCATCGCCGCCGACGATCTGCTTGACATTGGCCGTAGGCGTGCTGTCCATCGCCGATTGCGCCGCGACATAGGCGAGCGCCTCCTCGTCGGCGCCCGCCACATAGTGCCGCCATTTCGCCATCGCCGCCGCGTCGGTCTGATCGACGATGCAGGTGAGAAGGAGATAGGCTCCGACCTCGCGGCCGTTGCGCGCGCCCGCGGCGAGCAGCCGCTCGATAGTCGGCGCAACCGCGCCTGGCGTATTGATCCCCTTGGCGATAGAAAAATTCATATCGGCGTGGCGCGTGGAGAAATCCATGCCGGCGTCGCTCTGTCCCGCGCAAATGAGCTTGACCTGCGCCTTCGGCCGCGGGCTCAGCACGCAATGGTCCATCTGGAAGAATTTGCCCTTGAAGTCACAATGCCCGGTGGCCCACAGTTCGCGCAGGATTTGCGTATATTCGGCCAGATATTCGTATCGATTATGAAAATGTGCCTCGCCCGGCCATAGCCCCATCTGGCTGTACTCCGCCTTTTGCCAGCCGGTCACGAGGTTGATGCCGAAGCGGCCGCCCGAAATATCGTCGATGGTCGCCGCCATGCGCGCCACGATGGCCGGCGGCAGCGTCAGCGTCGCCGCCGTCGCATAGATGCCGATGCGCTTTGTCAGAGGGGCAAGCGCCGCCATCAGCGTGAAGGATTCGAGATTGTGGTCCCAGAACTGCGTCTTACCGCCGAAGCCATGTAGCTTGATCATCGACAGCGCGAAATCGAAGCCGTAGGCCTCCGCGCGCAGCGTCACCGAGCGATTGAGCTCGAAGCTCGGCATGTATTGCGGCGAGTTCGTAGAGATGATCCAGCCGTTGTTGCCGATCGGAATGAAGATACCGAGTTCCATAGGGACACCTCGCACAGAGCCGCATGCGACCCGCTCTTGCCGCAGTGAGGAGCAACAGCCGTGCCAAGCCACCGGCGCAGTCGTATGCCGTTCGGAGAAAGTGTCATAGCATCACTACCTGGAATTCGCAGGCAGCGCTGGTCATTCCGTCGCACTGATTTCGCTGGCCAGGCGATCTTTCGTGCGGCGCTGGCCGGCTGGAACGGAGCTTGCATTTTCGGTCGGGGGATCGCCGATGATGCGTCATCTCTCGAAGAGGCAGGATATGTCCAAGAAGGCATTGCTGCCATCGGACCTGCCGAAGCCCGCGAATTTTTCAAAAGGCATCGAGGTCGCCAATCGCCGCCACCGGACGTGCCGCCGACTACTTGATCGACCCGTTGTTTTCGAACGCGTTCGCCACGCGGCCTTCGCTCGTGAAGGCCGTTACTTGGGTCATGTTCTGTCATTCGGATCACGTCCGTCCGGCATGGGGTAGCGCGACTTGTCGCGCCATCTTACGCGACTTCCGCATTTGTGCAGGTTTCTCGGACGCCGGAGTGCAGGTCTATCCGCGGGTGTGTGCGCCCGGCGTCCGAGAAGCGCCAAGGCACGAAGTCGCGGGAGGTGATCGCAGGTGGTGCGGCGTGCGCTATGGGGATTGAGGCCGTGCGCGGCCGGTGCGGCGCGGTGATTGTGCGGCGCGGGTGAGATCGGAACCTGGCGCGCCGGGGTATTTGTGGCCACTTGGCATGAGGCGGCGACGGTTTGCGGCGCAGAGCGATGGGTCGAGCAGATGCGACAGACGCGAATTTGTGTCTGCGGCACGAGCGGCGGCGATGCCGGCGGAGGGCCAGCGATGCGGATGTGCGTCGGTCTGATCTGGCATCAGCCGCGAGTTCATGACGTGTCGATTGATGGCTTGTGCCTGGGCGCCCCGCCGCGTGCAAAGACCTCGATGACGATCATGCGGCCACCGCAGCAGGGGCATGGGCGTGGCAGCACGCGGGGCTGATCGGACTGCTGCGTTGAAGCGGCCTCGGGTTCAGTCTGCGGTGTCGCCACGGCGAGTAGTTCACGCGCCTTGGCGATGCTCTCGGCTCGGTTACCGTTGGCGAACAGCCCGTAGTGGCGGATGCGATGGAAGCCCTTCGGTAACACGTGCATCAGGAACCGGCGGATAAACTCGTGCGGTGCGAGCGTCATGGTTTTCCAGCGGCCAGGACCTTCGATGCGATAGTCCTTCCAGCGGAATGACACGCCGCCATCATCAGCAGCGACCAGCCGACGGTTCGAGATGGCAACGCGATGGGTGTAGCGCGACAGATAGCGCAGCACCTGCTTGGGTCCCGCGAACGGCTGCTTGCAGTAGACGACCCACTTGATCCGGCGCAGCGGTGCCAGGAAGCGCTTGAAGGTTCGTTTGTCGGCGAGTCCAGCGTGGGTGTTGAAGAACTTCAATTGGCCGTCGGCGTGCGCGTCCATAACCATGGTGAGGAACTTGCCTCGGAACAAACGCGCGAGCACGTTGACGTGGACGAGGAAGTTGGAGCGGGACGAGATCCATCTGCTGCAATCGACCTCTTGCTGCGCCCTCGGTTGCCCATCTGCAATCGGCGCGAGACCGCCGCCGGGCACGATCATATGCACGTGGGGATGATGCGTCAGCGCCGAGCCCCAGGTGTGCAGCACGGCGGTGATGCCGATCCTGGCACCGAGGCGCTTTGGATCGGCCGCGATGGCGAGCGTGGTTTCGGCTGCCGCCTTCATGAGCAGGTGATAGATGACGCGCTTGTTCTGATAAGCGACATCGCGCAGTTGACTGGGCAGCGTGTAGACAACGTGGAAGTAGCTGACGGGCAGCAACTCGGCTTCGCGCGCGGCGAGCCATTTCTGTGCCGCCGCGCCCTGGCACTTGGGGCAGTGGCGATTGCGGCAACTATTGTAGCTGACGACGGTGTAAGCACACGCACCGTTCTCGCAACGCGCGACATGACCTCCGAGTGCTGCCGTGCGGCAGCGCTCGATCGCACTCATCACCTTCATCTGGTCGAGGCTCACATGCCCCGCGTTAGCCAAACGCCAAGCGGAGCCGTGGTCGCGGAAGATGTCCGCGACCTCCAGAGCTGGTCGAACCACAACCGACGGCGCTATTGCGCCGGCGGCTCCTCAGTGTCTCGCTTTGCGCGTCTGTGATGCCGCGCGCTCAGGCGCGCGAGCGGGCTCTCGATCTTGGCGATTATTCCGGTCGCCACGCGGGTGTAGCGAGCCGTCGTCTCAAGCTTGTCGTGTCCAAGCAACGCCTGAATCACCCGAATGTCTTCGCCGTTCTCGAGCAGATGGGTTGCGAAGGAATGGCGAAGCGAATGAAGAGAGAGCGTTTTGCGCAGCCCCGCCGCTTTCGCCGCCTCCTTGAACAGCCGGCTGAATTGGCGCGTGGTCAGAGCCCGATGCTCATCGCGACCGGGAAACAGCCAGCGTTGTTCCGGCGCAATGCCGGCGTCTTGCTCGGTCGGGCGCGCCTTCCACCATTGCCGCAACAGCTCGAGGACCTCCGCCGGCAGCATCACGTGCCGATCCTTGCGGCCCTTCGACTGCACGATGCGGATGATCCTCTGCTCGCTGTCGATGTCGCCCGCCCGCAGCCGCACCACCTCGCCGGCCCGCAGCCCGCAACCATAGGCAAGCGTCAGCATCGCTCGCGCCGTCAGGCTCGTCGCCATGGCAAGAATGCGCTTGACCTCCTCAGGGCTCAGCACCGGCGGCAGCTTCTGCGGCTCCTTGATGTGCCAGACCTCGGCCGCCAGATCGTGCCGACGCAGCGTGACGCGGAACAGAAAGCGCACGCCGGTCATGATCCGATTGCGGTTACAGATGCTCGCACCGCTCTCGATGAGATACAGCTGAAATCGCCGCACCTCGTCGGGCGTTGCCGTATCGGGCGAGCGCTTGAGCCAGGCGGCGAACCGCTTGCAACTGTAGACGTGGCTGCGCTGCGTGTGCGGGTTGAGTTTGCGCGCAGCCATATCTTCGATCATACGCCGACGCAGCGGACTGACAGAGTTGGTCTCGTCCATGGGGAGCTCCATCCTGAGTGAGGTTGACAACACCTCGATTCTCAGGACGCGGCTCTCCACCTGCTATTGGCGTTCTCTCGGCCGGCTACCGGCCTCTCGGCTCATGACCCCGCGCAGCGGGCTGGAGCGCAGCGACTTTGTGCCTTGGCACGTCGCAGCGAACTGATCGGCGCCATGGCATGTCTGATTGTGAGGTAAGAGCGGACGTCGGACGGCTGATCATAGCTTGTCTTTTGACCCGAGGCGGAAGTCAGCATCGTTGCGACCGCAGGCATTGGCCGAAGCCTTTACGCGCCTTCGGGAGTGGACGAGGTTACAGACCGTCCATCCGCGGCGTGCTAGCTTTGTGTTCCCGAGGCCATCCTCGGACTAAAAGAAACTGCGCGGGAGGATGATGAACCCTTGCTCAAATCCCTTGGACAGGTGTTGCCCGCGGCGGCAGCGAAGCACAGGGATAGGACGGCGCTCGCTGCAGCGACCGAACGCCACAGCTCAACTCCTACGCGCTTCCTGGGACTCGGCGTCCTCGGGTATTACCCGCATTCGACCTGTCCGAGTCCAGCGAGCTTCTCGCAGACCGGTCATGGTGCCGGCCGGGCGTATGGTCCCGGAGCCGCCCGGGAGCGGCGGTGACGAACCGCCGCCCGCGGGAACCGCTCTCGCTCCGCCAGCCGGAGTCACCGGCTAGCGTCCTTCACGTGAGCGAGATTCTTTTCCCAATTATGGACTTGACTCCACAGGACGCTGTGGATAGGGGTATTGCCGACAACGGCTGAAATACCTAGGTTTTTGCTATGTCTGGCGCGCCCAAAACCAAAGCGGAAAAGAATCCTTTCTTTTCAGCTGAGCCTCATACGCAGGTGACACCGGCGATGGCCGAGGCGGGGAAGGAGGCACTTTTGGCTCACTACTTGGAGTTGATAGAACCTCATCTCCCCTCCTTTCCCAAGATTGCCAGTATTGTATACGAGGCCATGGAGGCAGCTCGGCCATTATCCGATGTTCCATCTTCAGAAAATCGTCAGTTGCGTGAATGATGTCGTCAAATACTCTTTTGATTTCCTCCAGTTCAGCTTCCTTATCCTCAAACACCAGTTTTCGATCAGCAGTAATTTCAAGACGGACGTACTTCTTCTTGTCTGCGTTATACCCCCATGGGTCGTGAATGATCCTATTGCGCCTTCGTGCAAGACCATCTAGCCGTCCGCTAAACTTGTTTAGATCGGCAATCAGCCTATCCTTACCCCCAAGGAGACGCACAAGTGCAATCAGCGCCCGCATTCGACTGACTGGCGTAGTAAGCTGAGCAGTGATGCAGGCCCCGCAATTGATGTCCAAATTCGCCAGGTCCCATATCATCTCGTTAATGGTGAATTCGAGTTTGGCCCATACTGCAGCAACACGTCCGATGCCTGCCATCAGAGGATGCCAATGGCTCTGGAACGTATCGTCAATCTCTTCTGTGGCCTTCTCGATTTTTTCCTTTTTCATTGTGGAGGCCGTTCATGAAGCCAAAACAAGATGAGGCTTATAGTGAGGAAGAGGCGCAACGACGCTTCCTAGCTGCGGTCAAAGCTGGCCTGAATACCAGGCCCAAACCCCTTAAAAGTATCGCGCCAAAGGGTGTAGCCGCACAATCGAAGAAACGGCGGAAGCGCGCAAAAATGGCAACTTAATGCGCTTTTGGATAACCGTTTTTATCGGCGCACTTGCGTGGCAAACGTCGGTGCGCGCTGACAGTCTTGCTGTATATGGCCCCGGCAATATGCCGTGCGCCGGATGGCTCTATGGACGTGAACAAGCTTCACCAAGCCCTGAAGTTTTCCAATTAACCTCTGCCGCCGAGATGTGGATGCTCGGCTATTTAAGTGCTGCAAATGTTTATGAGCTGCGAGTCGCACCGCATGAAACACCTACGGGCGACAAATTTTATCTGTGGATCGATAATTATTGTCGAGCACATCTGGACGACCGAATAAGCGCCGCCGTTCAGGCGATGATTGCTTCGACTCGATCAAAGCATTAGATTTTGGGAATTGATGGGCGGGGCTGGCACCCCGCTTCCATCCGAATCGACAGCGGCTTCCGACCGCGCTTAACACTAGCGCGAATGGAGGCGCTTGTCATGTCAGAATTTCCACCACACAATCAAAAAATCGACGCTGCCGTATTAAATATGGCAATTGCTTTGGGCTTATCTGCTGCGGAATCTTACGCTATCGGCTATCTCTTACGGCACTTTCGACATTCCGCAATCTCACGTGAATCGCTTCCAACTCTTCCTCAATCGCTGCTGCAAGTTGGGCTAGACCGCTGCTCATATTCCATATCGCGGGATCATTCTCTGGCCGCGTGAGAGTTTTTAGATTTTGCTCGAAATGGTCTTTGGCGAGCCGAAATCCTGGGTTTGTCATGTCACATTCTCCTAAGGCTGCAGGAACGGGTTCTAGGATAGCGACGGCGGGGATGGCCGTCATTGGTCATCCCCGCTCCTAAACGGCAATTCAAGCTGGATAGGAAGCCGAACCGCACGCAGCTTATTGAAGCGGCGGATTGCTCGTGCGGCTCTAAATCTGAAAACCGGCTTAGTCAGGTTGCCGGTACATTAGCCGCTTGCCAGCAACGCCACGGATGGCGGCGAGGGTACGGTCGATGTCGCTGTAGCCGAGCGCCATGCGATGATTGTAGCGATGGTCGAACTCGGCGAGATAACGGTGAAGGTGCTTCTCTTTGCAATGCTGGTAAATGCCGCGCATTCCGCGCTTGAAGATTGAAAAGTAGCCTTCCGCTGAATTGGTGTGAACGACGCCATGCCAATCGTACCGCACATATTCGCCAGCAGTGTGTTTCACGGTATCGTGGCGCTGAAAAGTCTCGCCGATCTCCGTGTAAAGGCGGCTTTCGTCCGTATGCAGCCGTGACTCGCGGTCGATATTGTCGCGCACGATTTTTGAAACCGTTTCGCCATCGGCAACCGGGACATGGAATGTTCGCACGTTGCCGCCGCGTTCCACCAGCGCGACGATAGGGCGCTTATTGGCGGCTTTGCCCTTTTTGACGTAGGGAGTGCCATCAGTTTTCTTGGTGCGCGGCTTTTCGACGTTGCCATAATAGGTTTCGTCCGCTTCAACGATCATGCCGCCGCCGCCCATCGGAGCCAGATTGCCGGACCGCATTGCCTCGCGGATACGGTGGCACATGAACCAAGCCGACTTGTAATCGAGCTTTAGGGCGCGGTGGAGCTGGTGGGCGCTCATACCCTTCTTGGAGGCATTGAGCAGATAGAAGGCCATCAGCCACTTATTTAGGGCGATATGGCTGCGCTCCATGACGGTCCCGGTAGTGACTGTGAAATCCTTGCGGCATTCCTTTTCGGCGCATCGATACCAGCCGAGCTTCTTGGTCTTATAGGCGTGGTTGATGGTGCCGCAGTGCGAGCAAATCGGGCCTTCCGGCCAGCGGAGGTTTTCGAGCCAATCCCTAGCGGCTTCGTGGCTCTGGAACTGGGGGGCGGTCAGGGCGTTCGACATGGCCGTATTTCCTTCAAATCTAAGGGAATACTAGCCTTTGTATCTTGTGGAGTCAAGTCCATAATTAGGATTCTTTTCCTATACCGGAAATGGGGACGCGCGTCAAGATGAATGTCTCCGTAAGAGAGACGAGCGTTCAATGCAGAAAAGCGCGGCGTTGTTGGAGCCGCAGACCTAGGCAACCCGCCGAATTTCGAAGCTCTTCCCGTCCCGGGTCATGGCGTGGCCGAGGCGGGCAAGAGAGGCAAGAACATCGAAAATTGTAGCTTCGAGAGCCTTGGTTCGCCGGAAGTTGCCTGCCAGTGCATCCGCACTCACAGGACCGCGGGCCGCAGCGAGGGCCGCGAAGACGGCGGCGGTCTGTGCCACAGGGTCGGACGGAAACGACGGTTTGCGCGCTGACGGTTCGGCGAGTCCAAGGTCGGCGGTGATCTGGGCGCCTTCCTCCTTTGCGGCCTGCTTATCAACGTCCTTGCCGAAACGCGGTATCTGGTAATCTGGCCGCAGCCAGCGCACATGGCCGCGCCGCTCTTCAGCCGCGCGCTCATGATTGAGGGCGACGAGCTTCGAAAGAATTTCTTCGTCGCTCAACGTTTGCGGCCAGCCATAGGCTTCGAACACCAAACGATCGAGCTTCTCATGCAATTCTTTCAGAATCAGGATTAAGCCCTCGTCCTTGATCCGCTCGTCCTCGGGGGTGAGCGCATTCCTCATTTCGTCATGGCCGGGCTTGTCCCACGGCTGTCCGGTTTAAGTTTGGCATAGTTGGAGGTTCAACTGGCGCCGATCTGTGAAGTACGGCGGCGGTGGATCGAGCAGGTGCTGGATCGACCGTCGCTGCATCAGATTGGTAGCGACGAGCCTGGTGAAGGTGAGCAGGCTTTGCACGGCGTTCTGCAGGGCATGGGCCATGCGCAGGAGCAGGAACGCGATCAGCGCGATGGCGATCTGAATGCGCACGGCATTCTCCGATGTCCCGAAGAAGTGCCGAATTTTGAGGCTGTGCTTGACCCAACGGAAGAACAGTTCGATCTGCCAGCGGCGCTTGTAGAGTTCGGCGATCTGGTCGGCCGGCGCATCGAGATCGTTGGTCACGATGCGTAGCATTTTGCCGGTCTCGGTTCGCACGCGCAGTTCGCGGATCGGATCCTGGAACGGGTTCTTGCGCGACCGTGCCTGGCGTGCCGGCAGACGGCCGATCTGGTCGGAGAGTACCAGAGAATGCTCTGGCACAGGATTGTCGGCCACCACGGCAAGTGGGGTGTTGACCTTCAAACGGGTCACGATCCGGCAGCCGGCGGCATCGAGTTTGGCCCACCAGCCATAGTCGTAATAGCCCAGATCGAACACGTAAGTGGCCCCCGGCTTGATCGGCATCGCCTTGGCGACTGTAATGTCGTTGACATTGGCGGGTGTCACTTCGGCAAAGCTTGGGCAACCGGTATCAGGATTATAGACAAGGTGCAGCTTGGCCCCAAACACCCCGGCCGAGAACTGCGCCCAATCGGCGCTCAGCGAACTCAGCCGAAAGCCGGTGGCGTCGATCAGATAAGCCGCCTCCGCGATCCGGCGGCCAAGCGCGCGCTCACAGCGGCCCATCAGTTCGGCCAAAAGGCCGGTAAACACCGCGCACGGCCGCTGCGCATTGGCATCCGACAGCGTCGAGCGCGACACTTCGCAAGCGCCAAGGTGGTAGAGCTTGCTGGCGTGGCTCTCAAAGCCAGCCTCGATCGCCCGCAGGCTTTCGCTGCCGGCCAACTGCGCGTACAGCAAGGCAATAAACTGATGCTGCGTCGTCAACCGGCGCACCTTCTTGTTTGCTCCGAATTCATCCACAAGCCGATCCAATACCGGCCAGGGCACCAGCTTCAGAACCGCATGGAATACTGTATTGTGATGGGGCATGGTGTGGCTCCTTCTCGTGTCTTGATCGTCGGCAAAACGTCAGAACACAGAAGAATCCATGCCATGCACCACGTCCACAAAAATTAAACCGGACAGCCGTGGGCTTGTCCCGGCCATCCACGTCTTTGGCCCGCAACTTCTCAAGGACGTTGTACATCTGCGTCAACGTGAGCGACGGATGCTCCTTCTGTCGCTGCTTGCGAAATGCATCGAGCTCTTCAGCAACGCAGCGGATTTGCGCTTTCAACAAGTCGCCCGCAGAGGAAAGAGGGAAGGGATCGAAAATCTTTGACTTGGAATAACGCGGATCGTTGCCCATTCCGAGCCACCCGCCAGCACGCAAGGCCCACAGTCCATGAATGTACGACGACAGAAGGCCAAGCACATAAGCGTCCTCAGATGCGAAACCAATGATCATGTGATCTGGAACGATGCTTATATCCAGAAATTGGAAAATTCGATGCTTCGTAGTTTCAGTAGTCGCAATGTATCGTCGCAAGTCAGCAAGCGCTGGCCTAAATTCGCGACGCGGTTCGGCAAATTGCCACCATCGAGTCCTATAAGATGCGCGATTGTTCTTGTCCCGCTCTGGCTTCACGGTGCTTAGCAAGTGTTGATAGATCGCAGGGAACTTCGCCCTGGTCTCATCGGCATCAAATCCGAAAAGGTCGATAACATACCGTGATGTTTTCCGCGCAATCATAAGGTCACGCCCATTAAGGTAAGGGCGAATAACCTTAGACGTCGCACTATCGTCTGACCAAAGGTGCTTGGCTTCCGATTCGCTTAGAACAAAGCCGCGACCGGCCAACAGCATTCCGTTGTTTGCCATTCCGCGATTCGCCAGCAACTCGGCTGTTGATGATGCGTCGGCTCCTATGGTCAGATCGGAATTGATCTTCCCATTGGATGTTCGAAAATCGATTGTTGGCTGATCGGTATCGAGATGCTCTTCTTTAATCACTTCGCGCAGCTGGCCGACCACATCGCCTTTTATTGCCACCGTCATCGCAATTCGGACCATTGCTGCATCCGACGTGGTCTTAGTCCAGTGATGATCTGGAATAGCGAAAATGATAGAGATGGGATCTGAACCTTCCATGTGCGCCTTAATCACTCGCCTGGAAAAGACTTGAGTAATCGAGTTTGTAGTAACCAGTCCGAATTGTCGAAGTGCAGATTCTTTCAAAGTCAGCAGTTCCGCCGCGCGGTCCCACCAATACATCACGAAGTCGGCAGACTCATTCATGTGTGAGTGCGCCTTCCACAGCGCTTTGACGTACGCGTCGCCAAAAGCCTCCCGGCATAAAGACGCCTTTTCCGAGAAACGGCGGGTTGCCGATAATGAACTCGGCCGATGGCCAAGTCGGCCTGCGCGAATTCGGATAAGCCTCCTTGCCGTCGATTACCTGGGGAAGCGGATAGCCGTCCCACGTCAGCACCGCATTCTTGACTTCGATGTTCTTGAATTTGCGCAAGATCGGTGGTTCGGGAATGCCGCCCCTGGTGCGGAAATGCCATTGGAGATAACCGATCCACAGGACAAGCTCGGCGATGGCCGCAGCACGCGGATTGATCTCAAGCCCGAGGAACTGGTGCGGATCGACCGTGTGACCGGCAAGCCCTCGTAACGCCTCTTGCCCGCCAAGGTCGAGTTGCGCCTCTAAGACTTCACCCTCAAGGCGTTTCATCAATTCCATTGACACATAGAGGAAGTTGCCGGTGCCGCAGGCCGGATCGAGCACGCGCGTCTCACACAATGTGTCGTGAAATTTCTTCACCGCGTCTGCCGCACCGTCCTTGTCGCCGGCCGCGCGTTTCGTTTCCGCCGTGGCCTGCACGTTGCGCCAGTCTTCGCGCAACGGCTCGATAATCGTGGCGAGGACCAGCCGCTCGACATAGGCGCGCGGTGTGTAGTGTGCGCCGAGCCGCCGCCGCTCGGCTGGATCAAGCGCCTGCTCGAGTAGCGTGCCGAATATCGCCGGTTCGACCTCGCGCCAATTCTTCTGTGCCGCCTCGTAAAGTTCGCCAATTTCCTCACGGCCGAGCGGGAGGACCTTGGCTTCGGCGAACAGGTTGCCGTTGAACTTGAGCACTTTGGCGCGGATCGATGCGGCAAACTCGCCATCGTTCATGGACCTCCAAAGATCGGTCAGCAGAGGAACGAACTTCGTCGGGTCCTTGCGGCAATCGTCGAGCAGGCCGCGGAAGGATTCTTCCGGCAGAAGATTGACGCTGGCGGCGAACAGTGAACAGGCAACGCATCAGGAATTGCGCGACCTCTTCCGCCGGAAACTTCTTCGCTTCCAACGCCTTCGACACTTCCGCGAGTCGCCCAGCGATGTCGCGTGTCGCCTTGGCCGCGGTGCGCGTCGGATCAAGCGATTGCGGATCGAGCCAGATCGCCTTCAGGCGGTCGCGCACCTCGGGCTTGCGCAAATCTTCGAGGTAGATTCGAAAGCTCTGGCGATCGGGGAACTGCGTGTAATTTTTGCCCTGCCCGGTAAAGTCGGCATAGACCTCGATACAGTGACCGACGTCGCAGATGACGATGAAAGGCGGCCAGCCGTGCGATGGCGGCAGGGCGCGGGCGTATTCTTCCGCCTGTCGCTTGGCGTTGAGCATAAGCACGTCCCAAGCGCGCCGGGCACCGGGCTTGCCGCGATCCGGCATATCGCTCTCGGGAGAAAAAAGATCGCTCTGCCCGGCGATCGCCTTTGTCGCCGCCCTTCCAGCGGCTTTGCTTAGCTTCGAGGACGAAAGAGTTCCTGCGATACAGATCAATCCGGCCGATGGCATCCCCATTATCGCGATGGCGGGTCACGACCCGCTCGAATACGTAATCGTTGCGTTCACGGGTGGCGCCGGCCGGATCGGGATGCGGCAGATCGAGCACGTCGCAAAGCTCGGTGAGAAATAGTGTGTAGTTGGCGCGTTCCTGTCCGCCCTCCTGGCCCTGCCAGCGAGCAATAAAGATCTCTGCTTGCCCTGAAGATTTGTCCGGCGGCGACGTCATTGACACTAGGTATACAGCAGCCTGAAGTTGAAAAGACACGCCTTCGCCGCGCTCCGCGGACACCGCACCCGGCGCGCGGAGCCTGTCATCGGGCCGGCCACTTCGGGCAATGGCGAGGTTCCCATGCGTGAAGGCGCGATTGCCGCCCGCGCATCCGCCTCTCCGACAAGGAGAGATTGCGCGGAGTTTAGCCGCTATATTCTCCGCTTATTGTGCGGAGATTATCACGCCGCTTTGTTGACCTGTTCGCGGGCAAAGCCTGCTGCGGAGGCGTAGCCGCGCACGATTGCCTTGCGCTGCTCGAACGTCAGCACGTCGTCAATATTGCTGAAGCCTTCCGGGGCGCGGGCTTCGACCGCGTCGATGACGCCTTCCGGACCGCCGGTACGGTTCATGCGGACGACGTCGGACGTCATCGGCAGCCGGGTCTGCTCGTAGAGCCACAGCGCGTGCACCGGGTTGTCGGCGTCCTTGAGCCGGTCGGCCAGGAATCTTGCGTCAAGGATCGCCTGCGAAGCGCCGTTCGAGCCGACCGGATACATCGGGTGTGCGGCATCGCCAAGCAGCGTGACGCGGCCGTGACTCCAGCGCGGCAGCGGATCGCGGTCGCACATCGGATATTCCCAGAACTCGGTGGTGGCCTCGATCAGAGCCCTGGCATCGAGATAGGGGATGCGGAAACGCTGCACGTGCGGCATCAGATCTTCGTAGCGGCCGGGCCGCGACCAATCCTGCTTGTGCGGCGTCGGCATCGACGGATCGCCGACGCGCCCTGAGACCGCCCAGTTGGTCAGCCTTTTGTCGGGCCGCGAACCTTCGGCGATCGGATAGATGACCATCTTCGCGGTCAGCCCTCCGGCGATGACCATCGAGCGCCCGGTCAGGAAGGCCGGCCAGTCGATTGCGCCGCGCCACAGGATGACGCCGTTCCAGCGCGGCGCGCCTTCGTTCGGAAACAGCTTTTCGCGCACCACCGAATGGATGCCGTCGGCGCCGATCAGCACGTCGCCGCGAGCGGTGTGCTGGTGCGTGCCGTTGCGGTCGAAGAAGTAGGCCGTGACTCCACCGTCGTCCTGCGTAAACGAGCCGAGGCGGCAATTCATATGGATGCGCGACTCGCCAAGCCGCGCGCGGACCGCCTGAAAAATGACGCCCTGCAGCCGACCGCGATGGATGGAAAATTGCGGAACGTCGTAGCCGGCATCGAGCCCACGCGGCTCGCGCCAGATCTCCTGCCCGAACCGGTTGGTGTAGAACAACTCGTAGGTGCGGATGGCAACGGCGTCCAGGCGGTCGAGCAAGCCGAGCTCGGCCAGCTCCTTGATGGCGTGCGGCAGCGTGTTGATGCCGACGCCGAGCTCCCGAATGACGTCGGCCTGCTCGAAGACTTCGCAGTCGATCCCGCGCGCGTGCAGCATCAGCGCCGTTACCAGGCCGCCCACGCCGCCACCGGCGATGATCACCTTCATATCGCTACTCCCCGCAACTACGCCCGTTAACCGGCCAGTCAGTCTGCCGCGAACGGTAAAAAATGCAATCATTTGCCGTCGGGATGGTTATGGCCTTGCTTGCATGCAAAGTTAAGAGCTTACGACCGACCGGGAGAATAAGCATGAACCGAACCGCGCATCTGCGCATTCCGTTTTTTGACGCGCAGCACCGCGCCTTTGCCGAGGAACTCGACCAATGGGCTTTTCAGGCTGTGGCCGATGTCGAAGGCGGCGACGGCGGCCATGACGACGTTGACGCGACGTGCAGGCATTGGGTGCGCGCACTTGGCACCGCCGGGTGGCTTCAGCATTGCGTTCCGGCAGGCTATGGCGGGGCGCACGATCTGCTCCGGTCCTTGTATCTGGTGATCGCCCGCGAGACCCTTGCGCGTCATAGCGGGCTCGCGGATTTTGCCTTTACGATGCAGGGCCTCGGCAGCGCACCGATCACGCTCGCCGGTTCGGCCGAACTCAAGAACAACTATCTGCCGCGCGTCGCGAAGGGCGAAGCCATCGCCGCTTTCGCGCTGACCGAGCCCGACGCCGGCTCCGACGTTGCCGCCATGGCATTGTCGGCGCGCCAGATCGGCGACCATTATGTGTTGGATGGCGAGAAGACTTTTATTTCGAACGGCGGCATTGCCGATTTTTACGTGGTCTTTGCCCGTAGCGGCGAAGCACCGGGCGCGCGCGGCATTTCGGCGTTCGTTGTCGATGCCGGAACGCCCGGCCTTGAGATCGCCGAGCGGATCGACGTCACTGCGCCGCATCCGCTGGCGCGGCTGCGATTTCAATCCTGTCGTATTCCGCTCTCGCGTCTTGTCGGCACGCCGGGGGAGGGGTTCAAGATCGCGATGCGCAGCCTCGATATCTTCCGCGCCGGCGTCGCCGCCGCGGCGCTCGGCTTTGCCCGCCGCGCGCTTGACGAGGCGCTGGCGCGCGTGACGACGCGGAAAATGTTTGGCCAAATGCTGGCGGACTTTCAGTTGACTCAAGCCGGGCTCGCCGACATGGCGACCGAGATCGATGCGGCGGCGCTGCTGACCTATCGCGCCGCGTGGTTGCGCGACGCTGAGGGTGTATCGACCACGCGGGAAGCGGCGATGGCCAAGATGGCTGCCACCGAAGGGGCACAACGCGTGATCGATCGGGCTGTGCAAATGTTCGGCGGCCTCGGTGTTAGCGTCGGCTCCGTAGTCGAGCGGCTCTACCGGGAAATCCGTCCGCTGCGCATCTACGAGGGCGCGACCGAGGTACAAAAGCTCATCATCGGCCGCGATCTGCTTAAGGCGCGTAACTAGCAGATGCTCCGCTCATTCCCGCGCAAGCGGGAATCCAGATAGGTGATCGAGTTGTCCCGGCTTTCTGGGTGCCGCTTGCGCGGGGACGAGTGGAGGATACTCACGCCCCCGCAAGCATTTTCGCCAGCATGAAGCCGGAACCGGCGCCGGCGCCGCCGCCCGGCCAGGTCGACGCCCCGACCATGAACAATCGGTCGACCGGTGTGCGGTAGCGCGACCAGCCGAAGGCGGGACGAAAGAAAAAATTCTGATCGAGATGATGACTGCCGCCGATGCTGTCGCCGCCGACCAGATTAGGATTGTCGCGCTCGAGATCGGCGGGAGAGTGCACGGTGCGGCCAAGGATTGTTGCGGCAAATCCGGGCGCATAGCGCTCGATGATTCCGGCGATCCGGTCGGCGTAGCTTTCTTTGATGTCGTCCCATTGCGTGCCGGTGATGCTGCCGGCGGCGTCGCCGCGAATTTGCGACGGCAACACGCGCACCTGCACCCAGAGAATGTGCTGGCCGCCCGGCGCGCGTGATGGATCGATGGCGGTCGGTTGTCCGACCACAAGGGCGGGCTCGGCGGGTAACAGACCATCCAGCGCCTCGGTGTAGGTTTTGGCCATGGCAGCCATTGAAGGCGCGAGATGGACATAGGCGAACTGGCGCAGCTCGGCGCCGGCGCTCCATGCCGGCAGATCGCTGAGCGCGAAATGGATCATCATCGTTGCCGGCCCAAGCCGGAATTTCGCGAGACGCTGCGTTGCGGCCGACGATTCCGGCACTAGACCGCCGAACAAAACCCGCGGATGAAGATTGGCGATCACCGCGCGCGTCGCTTCGATCCGCTCGCCGCCCGCGAGTACGACGCCTTTGGCGGCGCCGTTCTCGGTCACGATACTTTGCACCGGCGCGCCGAGCCGGATTTCACCGCCGGCGGCGGTGATGGCGCGCGTTAATCCGGTTACGATGACGTCGGCGCCGCCGCGTCCGAGCGCCATGCCGAAGGCCTGATCGGCCATGCACTCCAGATACGGAAACAGCGCACCGCCAGCAGAGTCAGGAGAGAAATCGAGATGCATGCCCCAGACCGCCATCATGGTCTTGAGTTTGGTGTTTTCGAAATTCTCATCGAGCCACTCGCGCGGCGACGCAACGAGAAGCCGCGCCGTTTCGGCGACCCATGCGGTGCCGCGGCCCCGCCACGCTCCAAAAGCGACGCGAAGCGCCTGCCAGGATGGCATCGGCGCGCCGAGCAAGCCAAAAATATGCGGCGCATCCTCACCGAATGCCGCCGTCATGGCGCGCCAGCGCTCGGCGTCGGCCGGGTTCAACGCTGCGATGCGGCCGGCATTCGCTTCAAGATTTTTTTCAACCCCGAGCCAGCTGCCATCGGGAAACGCCGTCGCAAAACAGCGTTCTGCGCCAACGAACTCGACGCCATGCGCGATCAGGCGGTTCTTGTGGGCGGCGAAGAAGGGTGAGTTTGCGAACAGGCCCAAATTCATGGCGTAGAGGTCGTGGCGAAAACCCGGCCTGGTAACTTCGGCGGTCTTGACCGCGCCGCCGGCCGTTGCAGCGCGTTCGACGACGACAACCTTCCAGCCCTTGACGGCGAGATGGAGCGCAGCGGCCAGACCATTAATGCCGGCGCCAACCACGACCGCGTCATAAGGCATTCGCACGCTCCTGATCCGCGCCGCATCCGGTCGCTTGCCAGCGCTGATATTTCATATCTAAAATGTTTGCGCTAGGCTTCCAGCCGACCGCATAATCCCGTTCAGCTTCCGCAATGAGCGCCACGGAGAGACCGCATGACCAGCACACAAGTTCTCAGTGATTTTGCCTCGGCGCTCGCTTCCGGCGCCGTCGAAGTGGTGGACCTGACGGCGCCGCTTGGCCCGGAAACGCCGCTGATCAAGCTGCCGCCGCAGATCGGCGCCAATACGCCGCCGATCGAAATTCATGCGATCTCGAACTACGACAAAACCGGGCCGTACTGGGCCTGGAACTGGCTGAAGATCGGTGAGCACTCCGGCACCCATTTTGACGCCCCGGTGCATTGGATCAGTGGCCGCGATTACAAAGACGGCAGCACCGACACCATCCCGGTGAAAAATTTCGTGGCGCCGGTCTGCGTTATCGACTGCTCGGCAGAAACCGCCAAGAATCCGGACTTCCTCCTCACCGTCGATGGTGTGAAAGCCTGGGAGAAGACCCACGGCGACATTCCGGCCGGGTGTTGGGTGCTGATGCGCACCGACTGGTACAAACGCAACGACAGCGAATCAAAATTTCTCAATGCCGACGATAAGGGACCCCATTCGCCCGGCCCGACCGCCGAGACGATTCATTATCTGGTCGGCAAGGGGGTTCTCGGCTGGGGCTCCGAGTGCGTCGGCACCGATGCCGGATCGGCGGGCGGAATGGATCCGCCGTTTCCGGCGCACACGTTCATGCACAAGTCCAACCGTTATGGGCTTGCCAGCCTGTGTCAGCTCGACAAGTTGCCGCCGAAGGGCGCGATCCTGATCGCGGCGCCGCTGAAAATCGTCAAAGGCACCGGCAGCCCGCTGCGCGTGCTTGCGCTCGTGCCGAAGAAGTAAGGCGAGCAAAGATCAATGGCCGACGCCGACTATGTCATTGTCGGAAGCGGGATCAATGCGCTCGTCGCGGCGGCCATGCTTGGGCGCAGGGGCCACAAGGTTCTACTGCTCGAGCGCAATGACCGGATCGGCGGCTGCGTTCTGACTGAGGAGATAACGGCGCCGGGTTTCATCCACGACGTGATGGCGACGACATTCGTCCTGTTTCTCACCTCGCCGGCCTATGCCGAGTTGGGACCCGAACTCGAAAAGCGCGGGCTTGAGTTTGCGCATACGTCAGCCGCGACTGCCGTGCTGCTGCCGGACGGCCGGCATTTGATCCTGCAGATGGACCGCAAGGCGAATGTTGCTGCGTTCGAAAAACTCGCGGTCGGCGACGGCGCACGCTTTGACGCCGATATCAGCCGCGTCGGCGCCGACGCTCCTTTCATCTTCGCACTTCTCGGCGGCTCGCTATGGTCGCGCGCGATGCTCAAAATCGTGGCGCGAGAAGCCTGGCGCCGGGGATTGCGTGGGCTCGCCAATTTCTTCGGTGAATTGCTCGGCACCGCGCGCGCCTGGCTGGAGACGCGTTTCCACTCCGACGTCGTCCGCGCCTTGTTCGCGCCGTGGGTGCTGCACACCGGCCTCGGTCCTGAAAGCGCTTATTCGGGGCAAATGGCAAAGGTCATCGCTTTTGCGATCGAGGTCGCGGGCTCGCCTATCGTCAAGGGCGGCGCGAAGAACGCGCTGACGGCGTTCGAGCGGCTGATCCGCGATCAAGGCGGCGACATCCTCGTTGGCGCGGACGTTGAACGTGTGCTGCTCGATGCCAACGGCAGTGCGCGCGGCGTGCGGCTTGCCGGCGGCCGGGAGATCGCGGCCGCCAAGGGCGTGATCTGTTCGGTAACTCCCAATCAGCTTTACGGACGCCTGCTCGAAGGCGCCGCGCTACCTGCCGAAGTGACGGAAGCCGTCGCGCAATATCGCTACGGCAAAGGCAACATGCAGATCCATTACGCGCTCAAATCGCCGCTAAAGTGGAAGGCGTCGGAATTGGGCACAGTCGCGCTCACCCACCTGACCCCGGGTCTCGATGGGGTGTCCAAGGCCGTCAACGAGGCCGAACGAGGAATGCTCCCGGAAGCGCCGACCATCTGCGTCGGACAGCCCGCTTCATTTGATCCGTCGCGCTGTCCGCCGGGCGCGTCGATCCTGTGGCTGCAATTGCCCGAAGCGCCGCGCGTTCTGAAGGGCGATGCTGCGGGTGAGATCGCTGTGCCGGCGGATGGACGCTGGACCGAAGCGGTTCGAGAGCAATACGCCGATCGGGTCGAGGCCATTCTCGCCGCGCACATTGATGGCTTTCGCGACACCGTCATTGCCCGGAAGGCGTATTCGCCGGGCGATCTTGAAGCACTCAACATCAATCTTGTCGGTGGCGACCCTTACGGCGGCTTTTGCGGCATCGACCAGTTTTTCCTATGGCGGCCGTTTCACTCATCCGTCAACCACCACACGCCGGTCGCGCGGCTCTACCACATCGGCGCCTCGACCCATCCCGGTCCTGGACTCGCAGGCGGCTCAGGATTTCTGTTGGCCAAAGCTTTAGGCTGAGCTGCATCGGATTTCCGCGCCGCCAATCGGCGTGATAGAGTACGGGCTGAAGCGGCTACGTGGGGCGCCCGATGGTCCTGACGTTTTTGCGGCACGGCTCCAACATCTGGCTCGCGCTTTTGCTTGTGGCGCTGGTCGTAGGATTCGCCGCGGGCTTCTTCGCATTTTCAATAGTGTGGGTCGTGATCGGGGCGTTGACGTTTTACATAAGCGAATACGGTTTTCACCGTTTTGCCTTTCACGCCGAGCCTTCGCGCTTTCCGTTCGTGCGCAAATTGCAGCATCGGCTGCATTACGATCATCACACCGAACCCGAACGGCTTGATCTCCTGTTCCTCCCAGTCTGGTTTCTGATCCCCAATCTTGTCTTGACGGCGCTCGGCTATGCTCTGATTTTTGGTTGGGTCACGGTTGCTTCCGCGATTTTCGGGGTGACGCTCGCAATCTTTCAGTACGAGTGGGTGCACTACGTCGCTCACGTGCCGTATCAGCCGCGCACACGTGCCGGACGCTGGCTGAAGCAATATCACCTGCGCCACCACTTCATCAGCGAGAAGTTCTGGTTTGGCGTTTCCAATCCATCAATGGATTTCGTCGGCCGAACCCACAAGGCCGCGCGCGACGTGACTCGCAGCACGACGACGCGGAAACTTTACGGCTAGATACAACGGCTATTCGCCGACCGGCTCCAATCCACGCTTCCGGAGAACGGATGCCGCGTCCGGCCCGGCGAGAAAGCGGATCAACGTCCGGGCGGCCCCTGAGGATGCGCGCGGCGCCAAAAGGCCGGCCGAAAACACCGTGACAGATTGGACATCCGCCGGCAGCGGCCCGAGATAGGCGATCCCTTTGATGGCCAACAACTCGCTGATCTGGGTGAAGCCAAGATCGCCGCGACCTTGGGCAATAGCTTCTCCAACCGACAATCCGGGGGCCAGCTGCACGATCTTGTCCTTGATGTCGCCGGAAACACCCAATCGCTCGAATAGCGCGCGCATGTATTCACCGCTCGGCCCCGACGAAAGGACGATGGTCCGAACAGCCAACAGGGCGCGCCTGAGATCGTCGGTCGTCGCGACGACTGGCGGGCGGGAGCCAGGCTTGGCAGCTATACCGATAAATGACCTCGCCAGGTCGGTTCGCTCAACCGCGTTGCCATGCGCGACCAACGCGTCGACCCGCTTTGCAGGTACCACCACGACATCAACCGCTTCTCCGGTCATTGCACGCCTGACGATATCGGATGTTCCGCCCCACTCGACCAGAACGTGATGCCCAGTTGCCTTCTCAAAGACAGGCAGCAGTTCCGTGTAAGCCTCGCGGACAGCGTTAGATGCCAGCATCTTGATCTCATCCGCCGCAGCGGTCTGGGTGAAGCCGGCCAGCAGCACGGCAGCGGCGCCAACCATGCGCCGCAGAAGGCAGCTTGCCGTTTGCGGTCTCAAATGCATTTTTCCCGACAAATAGACAATGTTGCGCGCTTAAAGCGTCGCGACGGTCTTAAGTGCGCCGTCGAGCGCAATGCCGTTTTCGTCCATCAGCGCGGCGTCGCGCAGGCGGCGCATCCAGTCGGCGGCGTCGGAGCGGGTGGCGAGGAGCGGCACGGCGCCGATCACGCGCTCGAACTTTGATTCACCGCGGGCATGGGTATCGGAATAGCCTTTGATCAGGCGGCGTGTGTTGATGACCTCGACGGCGAGATCGTAATTGCCGGCAACGTGGGCGCGGGCGACGCCGAGCCATTTCTCCAGGTGAGCCATTTCGCGTTTGTGGCGCAGCGTCGTGCGGCGGATCGGCTTGAGCGCTGAAAGCACGTAGAGCATCAGGAACCAGTGCAGCGTTCCGGAGCGCACGCGGCGGCCTTTGCGGAACGCCCAACCAAACAACGCCGGATTTCCCTCGATGAAACGGCCGAGCGCCGCCGGCATGGTGCCGGCCACTTCCTCCAGCCGCGGGTGCATGTATTCGGTGGTGTAAACAATCTGCCCTTCGCCGACCGAGTTTTCGCGCAGCACGCGGTCATAGCGGGTCCGGCGAGTCTTGAGATCGGCGATACGGATCACGTCGTCATACGTCATCGCAATCGCAACATATTTGGCCGCTGCGGCAGTCAGTGCAAACGACTTGGCGGCACCGGCGTTGTTGCGGTCGAGCTCGTAAATCCTAGCGACGCGATCGAGGTATTCGTTCGCGTAACCCGGATCCTGAAAGTCGGTGAGCTGCTTGGCGCCGGCGAACAGCATGTTCTGTAACGGCTCCGGGAATTCGCGGATCCGCGCCAACAGCTTGTCGAGGTCAGCGCGTCCGGTTGAGGCCGGCAACGGCACAAAGCGCTTGGTCGGCTTTTTGACCACAGGCTGCGCCGCGGCCGGCGGTTGCGCGGCCTGGTCGTAAGCAGCGCCGAAAGCCTTGAGGCTCGTCTCGGCGCCGCGGCCGCCGGATTTGATGATGGCTTCAAAGGCTTCGCGGCCGAACGGCAGCGTGGCGGATGCCGCCAGAGTGCCGAACAGGCAAGCGGAGATCATGCTGTTGTTTTTGGTTGCCAGGCTTTCCATGTCGAAGGCGATCATGCGCTTCGCTGCAACGCCTGCTGCTTCCACGACGACGTTCGGATCGGCAGTGGCGTCGCCGGGCTTTTCCTTCTCGGCGGTTGAATACAAACGGTGAGTGGAGGCTATCAAAGTCGTGCGGTCGGGCGTCACCAGTCCGCGGAGGATGGAGCGGCCGGCCTCCATCAATTCGGCGGCAAGAACGATATCGACTTCCCCCTGCGCCGGCATCAGCGAGAGGATCGGCGCGCGGCCCGCCTTCGGCGGCAGCATCTCGACGTAGTAGATCGTAGCGCCGGTGCGCTGCGCGACGCCGGGAACGGAAGTGGATTGGGCGTGCCAGCCTTGCGACTCGGCGAGTTCCACGATCCAGTCGGCGACCACGCCGCCGCCCTGGCCGCCCATCGCCATAACGGCGATGCAAACCGGCCGCTCCGCCGTGAACCGCATCGGCGTCGTTGTTGCTGGCGTTCCTGAGAGATCGTTCATCGGCCGAACGCCCACATCAATCCGCAAAGACAACGCGACGGGCTTCGCGGCGGTTTTGCAGGAAGCCGATCGCGGTGCGACGCAGCCCGGACATGAAGCGATCGAACCAGGTCGGATTGTGAATGATGTCGGCGCGGTAGAACGACGGGCACAGCACCGCTGCCTCCGATACCTCGCCGCAATTGCCGCATCCCACGCAATTGTTGTCGATCGCGGCGACGGGGTCGTCCTTGAGCGGATTGTCGGTGTGTTTGACCGAAAGCGACGGGCAGCCCGAGAGCCGGATGCAGGCGTGATCGCCGGTGCAGACATCCTCATCGACGCCGAAGCGCTCGCGGATCATGCGTTGTCCGTCGCGCACCGATTTCTGGAACAGCGGCTTTACCCGGCGCTGCTTGTTGAGCATGCACTCAGACGACGCGACGATCACTTTCGGGCCGCTCTCTTTTGAGGTGAGCGCCTCGCGCAACGTGTCCCGCATCCATGCGACATTATAAGTGCGGTCGGTATGCCGCACCCATTTGACGCCGACACCCTTCACCGCGTGGACGATGGTGTTGTTGGTGGCGCGCGCTGGGTTGAGCGCGCGTGAGGAGGGAATATCCTGGCCGCCGGTCGCTGCCGAGTAGAAATTGTCGACCACCATGATCACGCCGTCCTGTTTGTTGTAGACGGCGTTGGCGATACTGGTGGAGAGGCCGTTGTGCCAAAAGCCGCCGTCGCCGATCACCGAGATCGGTTTCTTGTCGGCTTTGACGTTGAAGGCGGAGGACGACGCCGGGCCCAGTCCATAGCCCATGGTGGTCGCGCCGATGTTGAAGGGCGGCAGGCTCGCAAACAAATGGCAGCCGATGTCGCCGGCGATCTGATGCTCGCCAAGCTCCTCCTGAACGAGCTTCATCGCGGCGAAGATCGGCCGCTCCGGGCAGCCGATGCAGAAGCTCGGCGGCCGTGGTGGCAATGACTTCGCAAGCTCTTTCACCTTGGGGTCGGCAAGGACACTGGATGCATCGGGAGGCGGGGGCGAATTGCCGAGCAAATTTCGTCCGTGCAGTTCGAGAAACGCTTTGACGCCTTTGGTGACAACCTGGGGCGTGTACTCGCCCGCCATCGGCAGCACGTCCTTGCCGGAAATCTTAGTCTGGATGTCGCGGCGGCGGAGAATGGTGTTCAACGCCTGTTCGATGAATTCGGGCTGACCCTCCTCAACCATGAGGATCGCCTTTTTGCTGGAGGCGAAAGCAGCGACCTCGTCGTCGATCAGCGGGTAGGTGACGTTGAGGCAATAAATCGGCACCGCCGTTTCGCCGTAGACATCGGCGAGGCCGAGCTGTTGCAAGGAGCGCAGCACCGAGTTGTACATGCCGCCTTGGACGATAATGCCGACGTCGGCGGTCTCCGGGCCGAAAAACTCGTTGAGCTTGCGCTCTTTGATGAATTTCACCGCGGCCGGCCAGCGCTGCTCGACCTTTTCCCGCTCGTGCATGTACGACGCCGGCGGCAGCACCACGCGGTTGGTATCACGGCGCGGATTTTCCAGCGCCTCGCGCAAAGTGAAGCTCGGCTTCTTGTTGGCCTTGGTGGTGAAACGGCCGTGGACGTGACAGGCGCGGATGCGGACTTCCAGCATCACCGGCGTGTTCGAGACTTCAGAAAGTTCAAAACCATCTTCCACTGCCTTGACGATGGTCGGCAGGTTCGGCCGCGGATCGAGGAGCCATACCTGCGATTTCATGGCGAAAGGATGCGAGCGCTCCTGCATGATCGAGGAGCCTTCGCCGTAATCTTCACCGATGATGATCAGCGCTCCGCCGGTGACGCCGCCTGACGCCAGGTTGGCGATGGCATCGGAAGCGACGTTGATGCCGACCGGAGCTTTGAACGTGACCGCACCGCGGATCGGATAATGCACTGACGCCGCCAGCGTTGCCGCTGCTGCTGCTTCCGAAGCCGAGTTCTCGAAATGCACGCCGAGTTCGTCGAGCACGTCCTTGGCGTCGGCGAGCACATCCATCAAATGCGAGATCGGCGCACCCTGATAGCCGCCGACATACGATACGCCGGATTGCAGCAGCGCCTTGGTGATCGCGAGAATGCCTTCGCCGCGGAATTCCTCGCCTTCGCCCAGTTTGAGGTCCTGCACTTCGCGTGCAAACGATCGTTCCGCCATGAAAGCCTCCTGGGCCGAATCGTCAATAAACCGAGGCCGGCCAATCCAGTGATGTACTTATGAAACCTTCTAATTGGTCTTGCAACGGCCGCGACAGCGGACCGTGCATGCGATAATCGTGCTAGCCGCGCGTTCGTCGGGTGATGATGCCGGGCGCCGATGCAGCCTAGAAAATGGTGCTTAAAATTGCGGAAAAAAGCCCAATGCGTCAGCTTGTCCCGGTGTTGCTTTAGGTTTAAAGTATAATTGTTTGCATGCATCCGCGGACTACGCGCGCTGCGTATAGATCCGGCACGCTGCGTATAGGTCGAGCACAAAGTCCGCCTGCGGCGGTCTAACGGGGAGTGTCGAACCATGTTCAACGTCACGCGACGTCAAGCTCTCGCGGCCAGCGGCGGCCTTCTGACAACATTGCTTGCGCCGCAACGCTTTGCCATTGCTGCTTCCAGCGGCACGCTCAACATCGCTTTCAACGTCAACCTGCCGTCCTTCGATCCCCAAACCGGCCCTTCGTCGGTCAATCCGACCATCCAGGCGATCTATCGTTCGGTCTTCGATCAATACGTCGGCCAGAAGCCCAATCTTTCATTCGAGCCGGGCCTGATTACAGCCTGGGGCTGGAATGACGACAAGAGCAAAGTCTGGATGGATGTGAGAGAGAATGTCGTCTGGCACGACGGCACTCCGTTCACACCCGATGACGTCATTTGGTCGATCCAGCGCGAAGGCAAGGCGGATGGCGGCAACCCGGTTGCTTTCATCTGGGGCGGCCTCGCCAACTTCAAAGTCGACGGCAAGCGCATCACTGCGGACGTGAAGCAATACGATCCGGTCATCTTCAAGTGGATGGCGTTCCTGACCGGCTATGTGCTCCCCAAGGCCTACTTCGAGAAGGTCGGTCCGCAAGGCTTTGAGAAAGCTCCAATCGGCACCGGCCCGTATATGGTCGATGCCTACGAAGGCAACGCTTATCTGCGTCTCAAGGCCAACCCGAAATACTGGGGCGGCAAGCCCGCCTTCGAGACCGTCGTCTTCAAGTTTGTTCCCGATGCCACCAGCCGCGTCGCCGAGATCGAAAGCGGCTCATCGGACGTCACTCTCGAGGTGCCGTATGAGGAGTACGATCGGCTCAAGAAAAAGGCCGGCTTGAAAGGCGAGGTCACGCCGATTTCGGATATCGGTATGATCTTCATCACCAACGGCGGGATAATGGACGACAAGAACGTCCGTCTCGCCATGTGCCATGCCGTTGACAAAGAGGCGATCGTCAAGCGGCTGCTGCGCGGTTACGGCGTGCCGATCGCCACGCTCGAGGCGCCGCCATACGCAGCCTTCGATGCTTCGATCAAAGTCACGCACGATCCGGCTTTGGCGAAGAAGCTCCTTGCTGCCAGCGGGTACTCGAAAGAGAAGCCGGCCAAGTTCACCATCCAGACGACGCGTGGCTTCAAGCCGAAGGATTACGAGATGATCCAGGCTATCGTCGGGATGTGGCGCGATGTCGGTATCGACGCCAACATCGAGATCTACGAAATCGCCAAGCATTTCGAGCTGCGGATGTCGCACAAGCTCGCCCCGGCGGCGTTCTATAATTGGGGCAATGCGATCGGCGATCCGACCACGTCGACTGGTTTCGCGATGTTCTCGAAATCGCCGCACTGTGCATTTCACGCCGCGGATCTCGACGCCAAGATCGGCCCGCTCTGGGGCGAGAAGGACGAAAAGAAGCGCATCGAGGGCTGGAAAGCCGTCGATCGCTACGTCGCCGAGCAGGGTTATGTGCTGCCGCTGCTGCAGTACGCCCAGCCGGTCCTCTACAAGTCCTCTCTCAAGGTGACCCCGAATGTTTCGGGCGCCTTGCAACCAACTTTGGTTACGAAGGCCTGAGATCACGCGTCGATGCGGTCCGCCGCCGCGCCGGGGCGCGGCGGGCATCTTCGCAGTTAGCTTCAAGGACCGTTGATGCTTCTTGCCGTTGTCGTCAATCGCATGGCCATGGCCCTGTTCACGCTTGCGGGCGTCGCGGTGGTCGTATTCGTGCTGCTGCGCGTTGTTCCCGGCGATCCTGTTTCCATGATGATTTCGCCGGGCGCGAGCGCGGCCGATATTGCCGCGCTGAAGGCGCATTATGGATTGGATGCGCCGCTGCTCACTCAGTTTTGGATCTGGATCAAGGGCGCGGTGACCGGCGATTTCGGGACTTCGATCACGCTTCACCGCTATGTGACGGAGGTGCTGGCTTCCCGATTGCCCGCCACGCTTGAACTCGCAATCGCGGCGCTAATCGTCGCCGTGATTTTGGGCGGCTGCGTCGCGATCGCCGGCACGCTGATGCGGCGCACCGCCGGCGAGGCTGTCATCGATGGTTTGAACTCTATTCTGCTGGCCGTGCCCGACTTCATCTGGGCGCTGGCGTTGGTGCTGCTGTTTGCAGTCGCCATTCCGGTCTTGCCGCTCACCGGACGCATCGATCCTGAATTGGCGGAGGGTTTTGCGACCAGATTTTATCTGGTCGAAAGTATTCTGACGGGCCGGTTTGCGGTTGCCGGCAATATCGTCAGCCACATGGCGATGCCGACGATTGCGCTCGCACTGCCGCTCGCTGCGGTCATCGTGCGGCTACTCAAACAGTCACTGAAGGAAGCCATGACGCAGGACTACGTACTGCTGGCCCGGATCAAAGGCTTCCGTGAGCTTCGCCTGGTTCTGCAGGAAGCATTGCGCAATGCGGTCGGCCCGACGCTGGCGCTGACCGGCGTTCAATTTACTTTCCTGATCGGCGGCACCGTGATCGTCGAGCGCATTTTTTCCTACCCCGGGATCGGCAATCTTGCGATCGATGCGGTGATCAATCGCGACTTTCCGCTGATCCAGGGACTGGTCCTGTTGTTCGGATTGATCTTCATCCTGATCAATATCGGGGTCGATCTTACGGCTGCGACGCTCAATCCACGACTGCGGCATGGCTGAGCCGGAACCGGCACAAAAGTGGAACGCTGGGCACCAACAACTGCGACAGTAACTCAGGATAGCGGCCCGCAGCCGCCCTCCGTTGTCGCGCGCCTGGCGCGGGACCCAAAAGTCGTTTGCGCGGGCGGCTTCATTGTTTTGTTGATCATTCTCGCTATTGCGGCGCCGTGGGTGGCCCCCCAGGATCCGTTGGCCCAGAACCTGCTGATTGCGACTGTACCGCCCATCGGCTTTGCCGATGCCGAGCCGGGATATTTGCTCGGCACCGACGGGCTTGGACGCGATGTACTTTCGCGGGTGATCTTCGGTACGCGCGTCTCGCTCACGGTCGCTTTCGTTGCGGCCGGGCTTGCTTGCCTGATCGGGTCGCTGCTCGGCCTTTTTGCCGGCTTTCTCGGCGCATTTGTTGATGCGCTGATTTCGCGGCTGGTGGATATCTGGATGGCGTTTCCGCCGGTGCTGCTTTCCATCCTGCTGGTCGCGGTCCTTGGTACCGGCCTGCATTCAGTGATCATCGCCATCGTGGCTATCGACTGGACACGGTTCTGCCGCGTGGTCCGCACCGAAACCATGGGGCAGGCGCAGATGGACTATGTGGTCGCGGCCCGGACCATCGGTTTCTCGAAACGGGCGATTCTGTTTCGGGAAATTCTCCCAAATGTGATGCCAGTCCTCATTGCGTTATTGACCCTCGAAATGGGTATTGCGGTTGTGGTCGAGGCGATCCTGTCGTTTGTTGGTCTCTCGGTGTCTTCGGACACGCCGACCTGGGGCGGCATGATCGCGGAGGGCCGCCAGATCGTGCACGAAGCTTGGTGGGTGCTGGCGGTGCCGCTGGTGGCGCTGTTCGCCACCGTGATCGCTTTCAATCAGCTCGGCGATGGATTGGCCCGCAGCCTCGATCCGGTGCTCCGCCGATGAGCGAACCCAGGCTGTTCATCGAATCTCTCAGCGCGATTTCGTTGCGCGATGGCGGCAAGCCGATCTTGCGCCGCGTCTCGCTCGCTGTCGGCACCGGCGAAGTGCACGGACTTGTGGGCGAGAGTGGCGCGGGAAAGTCGACGATCGCCAAGGCGATCCTCGGCATCATTCCATCGCAGGTGAAAGTGACGGGCGGACAAATCGGATTTGAAGGCCGCGATCTGCTGGCGCTGTCACCGCGTGAGCTACGCGCAGTGCTCGGCCGCGATATCGCGCTCGTTCCGCAAGACCCTTCCACCGCGCTCAATCCCGCCCGGAGGATCGATGTGCAAATGACCGACGGGCTGCGGTTGAAGCGCGGGCTGTCGGCGAAAACGGCTCGCCAGCGCGCCCTTGCTTTGCTCGACGAGGTTCAGATTCGCGATCCGGAGCGCGTGCTCAACTCTTATCCGCACCAGCTTTCCGGCGGCATGCGCCAGCGTGTGCTCATTGCTGCGGCTTTCGGACTGGAGCCCAAGCTCGTTATTGCCGACGAGCCGACGACCGCGCTCGACGTCACCGTGCAAAAACAAATCCTGCGGCTGATCCGTTCGCTGCAAGAACGTCACGGGACCAGCGTCCTGTTTGTCTCGCACGATCTCGGGGTGGTGGCAAAGATTTGCGATCGGGTGACGGTGCTGTACATGGGCAAAGTCGTAGAGCAGGGGAGTACAGCCGACGTTCTGACGTCTCCCGGTCATGCCTATACCAAGGCGTTGCTAGCAGCCAATCCCCGGTACGATCGGCCGGATATCGGCCTTGAACCGACGCCGCCTGAGGTTATTGCGGCACTCCGCGCCGAGATCGCCGCTTTCGACGCGAGCAATCGGGGAGCGCCTCATGGCTGATCTCCTTGTCGCCAAGGGCCTTGTGGTCTCTTACCATCAGACGCGCGGATTTCTGTCGCAAGCGCGGCCAGCCGCCACGGTGCTGCACGGCGTCGACATTCGCGTCGGCAAGGGTGAGACCGTCGGCATTGTTGGCGAGTCAGGCTCCGGCAAGACCACGCTCGGACGCGCCCTGTTTGGTCTGGTTGCGCCTTCCGCCGGCACGGTCTTGTTTGACGGGGCCTACATCACCGGCCTCGACCAACCCGCCCGGCAGCCGTTTCGCCGCCGTATGCAGATGATCTTTCAGGATCCGATGTCTTCGCTCAATCCGCGGCACACCATCGGCCGAATTCTGATCGAGCCGATTCTGCTGCACGGACTGGCGACGGATCACGCCACGGCCCTGGCGCTGGTATACGGCGTTCTTGATCGCGTTGGACTGTCGCGAGGCACGGTCGACCGCTACTCGTTCGAGCTTTCCGGCGGACAGCGGCAACGCGTCGGTATCGCGCGTGCGGTTGTTCTGCAACCGGACTTCGTTCTGGCCGACGAGATCGTGTCCGGACTAGACGTATCGACGCAGGCGCAGGTGCTGCGCCTGCTCAAAGAGCTGACGAGCGAAATGCATCTCGCGCTGGCCTTCATCAGTCATGACCTTTCGGTCGTCCGCTCGATCTGCCAGCGCGTCGTCGTCATGCGTGAGGGCCGCGTTGTTGAAGAAGGTCCTTGCGAGCAGGTTTTCGCCGCGCCGCGCGCCGACTACACCCGCATGTTGATCGATGCCATTCCGCTTCCGACAGTCGATCCCGGTTGGCTCAACCGTGGGGCCGCCGTGGAAATTGCTGCAACCGCCTGAAGCCAAAATCGCGCCGCCGGCAACGGGGCTGCCCGGTGCGATCCTTACACCCGACCCCAACCCAGGAGGTAATCGTGTTTCAATTAACCCGCCATCTCGCCATCGCAGCGGTCGGCGCTGCGATGCTCGCCGGCATAGCCTCTGCCCGCGCCGACGGCATGCCCGGTCTGCGCGGACACGATCACACCGGCATCACGGTGCCGGATATGAAGCAGGCGACCGATTTCTTTATCAACGTGCTCGGCTGCAAAGAGGCGATGTCGTTTGGCCCGTTCGCCGACGACAAAGGCGACTTCATGAAACAACTCGTCAATGTCAATCCGCGAGCGGTTATCAAAAATATCACGCTGGTGCGCTGCGGTTACGGCTCCAACATCGAGCTGTTTCAGTATACGTCGCCTGACCAGAAAAACATGACGCCGAAAAACAGCGACATCGGCGGCTATCACATCGCCTTCTACGTTGACGACATCAAGGCAGCGAAGGCATACCTCGATGGCAAAGGCGTGAAGACCTTCTTTAATCTCTCGGTGGACCAGGGACCGGCCGCGGGACAAAGCATCTTCTATTTCCTCGCGCCCTGGGGGCTGCAACTGGAGGCGATCAGCTATCCTAAGGGTATGGCCTACGAGAAATCGTCGCCGGTCACCCTGTGGTCGCCAAAAGACCCGGCGAAGTGATCCGCTCGCGTGATGTCGTCATGGCCGGGTTCTCCCGGCCATGACGAATGTTTGGTAGTTAATCGAACCTACCGTGCTGCGGCTTTGCCTTGGTTGGTGTTGATCGTCGCCGGCGCCAGCGCATTAGGGAAATTTGGTCCCGAACATCGGCAGGCCGCTTTGCGACTCGGCTTCGGTCGCTTCGTCCTGCAGAACATCCCAATGTTCCGCCAGCACGCCGTCCGCCACCCGAACCACATCGGCCGCAATCCAATTCCTCGGCCGGCCCGTGTTCGAAAATCGGCCATGCACGATCACATAATTGCCTTCGGCAATGAGGGTGCCGGACTCGTATGTCAGCGTCGCCGGTGAATTTCGTATCAGATCGAACAGGCCGCGGCGCCCGGGCGGGATGTGCGCGCTGTGTTGAATGTAGTTCGGTGACCAATAGCGCTCGGCCGCCTGGTAATCACGTTTGTTGAAAAGTGTGTCGAACGCTTCGAGGACCAGAGCCTTGTTTGCTTCTTCCGGTGTCTTCTCCATCTGGGGCACTCCGATGCTTCGCGGCATTCCGCTCATTGCGCCGCAGAAAACTCAAAGTTTCGAGCCGCCGTCGACATGAACGGTGTCGCCGGTAATCCAGCGGGCGTCGTCGGAAGCGAGGAAGGCGACGACGCCACCGATATCGTCCGGCTGCGCGAGACGTTTGAGGGCCTGCATGCCAAGTGCAAAGTCGCGACCCGCGCCAGTCTTGGTAAAATCCGACATGTCGGTTTCGACGACGCCGGGTGCTACGGCGTTGACACGAATGCCGCGTTCGCCGAGCAACGAGGCGAAATGCTTCACCAGAGTATCGACGGCGCCCTTGGTTGCCGCGTATGCCGGGATCGCACCGACAACGCCACGTGCCGCGAGCGACGAGACGAGAACGATACTACTTCCTTTCGACAGGATCGGAAGCAGTTGCTGGACGAGAAAGAAGGCGGCGCGAACGTTGACGGCGAACAGCTTATCGAAATCCTCGACGGTAGTATCTTCGATGGTGGCGGATTTCGAGATCCCCGCATTAGCGACAAGGATATCGAGGCGATCGCCGGCGATGCCGCGGACGAGTTTCACGAGTTTATGGGGTCCGTCGGCCGCTGCCATATCGGCCGCCACTGTGTCGGCTCGGCCGCCCGCCTTTCGTATTTGAGCGACGACGCCGTCGGCTTCATCGGCGCCGCGGCCGTAATGCACGAGAACTTGCGCACCGGCCGCAGCGAGTGCCAGCGCGCTGGCACGGCCGATTCCGCGGGAAGCGCCGGTGACGAGTGCGGTTTTACCGGAGAGATTAGCCATGGTTGTTCCTTTCGCGGGTTGGTGCGGGTTATCACCTTCGATGTTTACGCGGCCCAAACGTCAGTTGCGGACAGGAACATCGAGGCATGGCGAACGAAGAGTTCAGGATATTGGTGGTGCCCGCCGTGCCCGGAATCCGGATAGACGATCAGTTCCGCGTTCGGGAGGTTCTGCTGCAGGATGAAGGAGTTCACCGTGTAAATGATCAAGTCAGTGCTGCCGTTCACGACCAGCGTCGGCTGTAGGATGGATTTCAGATAGTCGTAAGGATGCTCGCGCGGCGCAAACCACTCGGCGATGGCTGCGCGTTGCGCTAGCGGCACCTTGGCATTGACCTCAGGATCGCGATCCTTCGAACGAAGCCGAAAGCGCTTTAGAAATTCGCGGCCGGCGGCCTGACTGGCTTCGGACGGCGTGAAGAAAACGCTAAGCCAAAGGTGATCCGGGTCGTCATAAGCCGATGCGAAAATCCGGTTGCTTTCCGGCGTACCGCCGTCCATGCCTTCGGCGCTACGCGGTCCGGTGCCGGTCAAAATCAGGCGGCGGACAAGAACTGGCGCTTGAAGCGTGATCTCCTGCGCGACAAGGCCGCCGATCGAGAAGCCGAGCACGTCGACTTTCGTCAGCCCGAGCGCTTTGATGAACGCGACAGCGTTGGCGCCCATTTCCCGGAATGTGGTCGGCACCTCGCCTGAACTGCTGGAGACGCCAGCATTGTCGAACAGGATGACTTCTCGTTCTTGGGCGAAGCCGTCGGTCACCGCCGGATCCCAATGGTCCATGGTGCCGGTGTAGTGCTGGTTGAAGACGACCGGCTGACCATTCGGTTTGCCGAAGCGGCGATAGGCGAAGCGGATGCCGTTCGCCTCGACATATTGTGTCGGCGCAGTCTGGTGGGTGTGCTGGGTCATGGCGTGTCTCCTGAATGCCAGTCCTGGAAATGCAGTAGCGGGCTCAGCTTGCGGTTTTGCCGCCGTTGATGCGCAAGATCTGTCCGGTGATGAACGACGCTTTGTCGGAGGCGAGAAACACGATCGCGTCGGCGATCTCTTCTGGCTTCGCGCCGCGCTTGAAGGGCACGGCGGCGTAAAATTGAGCCTTTTTGTCCGGGGTGCCGGTCAGACGATCGAGCATCGCTGTCTCGGTCGGACCTGGCGCGACGGCATTGACGCGCACGCCGGATGCAGCGGCTTCGAGGGCGGTAGACTTCGTCAAGCCTTCGACTGCGTGCTTGCTCGCGGTGTAGAGCGAGAAATTTGCCGCACCGCGCTCGCCCATGGTCGAGGAAATATTGATGATGCTGCCGCCGCCTTGCGGCTGCATGACACGCAGTTCGTGTTTGAGGCTCAACAGCGTACCGAGCACATTGGTGTCGAACATCGCCGCGTAGCTCTCCGGCGTCTGCGCCGTCACCGGACCGGGCTTGCCCTCGGTGCCGGCATTGTTGACCGCGACGTCGAGCCGGCCAAAGCGCGCGACAGTCTGGTCGACAAGATTGCGCACCTCGTCCTCATGCCGCACGTTGGCCGAAATGAATGCCGCTTGCGCGCCGAGCGCGCGTAGTTCGGATTCGAGCGCCTTGCCCTCGACTTCGCGGCGCCCGGCCGCGACGACGATTGCGCCGTCCTTCGCAAAGGCGAGCGCGGTCGCGCGGCCGATGCCGGTCAGCGCGCCGGTGATAAGGACGACGGGAGTGCTCATTTTGGTGTCCGCAAAATCCACCGGCTCTGCCAACAGGGTATGGGCTGGCGTTGCCTAGTATCTCCGTGACGCAATTAGGCTTGGGCTAGCGACTTTGAAAAATACTTAGTAGGCTGCCTTCCATGCCTGAAAGATATGAAGCGAGCGGACGATGGAGCTGAGGCATCTTCGCTATTTCGTTGCCGTCGCCGAGGAAGGCAGTCTCACCGTCGCCGCCGAAAAACGGTTGCACACGGCACAGCCTTCGCTGAGCCGCCAAATCCGCGATCTCGAATACGAGGTTGGCGTCCCGCTGATGAACCGCAGCGTGCACGGCATCGAACTAACCGCCGCCGGGCGCGCGTTTCTCGATCATGCGCGGTTGGCGCTTACTCAGGCGGCGGCAGCCGCAGAAGCGGCGCGGCGCGCCGCGCAACCGAGCAATCCGACTTTTGCCATGGGCTTCCAAACCGGGCAGGAGATCCATTGGCTGCCGCGTGCCACCAGCGTCCTGCGGGACCAGTTGCTCAGTATCGAAATCAGGGTTTCGAGCGACCACTCGACAACGCTGGCCGACGACCTCGAGCGTGGCAAGCTTGATATCGCTTTCCTCCGCCGGGAACAGAAGACTAATCTCGAATACGAATTGGTAGCAGAGGAGCCGCTTGTCGTATTTCTGCCGAGTGATCATCCGCTCGCCGGGCGCAAGGCCATCGATCCACACGATCTCGTTAGTGAAACATTTATCGGCATATCGGAAATCCCGTGCGCGCTGCGTGCTGTTGTCAGTGATTATCTGAAGCGAACTGGAATTGAGCTCACGCCGCATCTCGAAATCGATAATTTTGCAATGGCTATTTCTCTGGTCGCATCGACGCGCGGCGTGGCTCTGTTGCCGGCCTCGGCAGAGAATTTCCTGCCGTGGTCTGTCGTCAGCCGTCCGCTTAAGGGCGAGACGCCGACAATCGGCTTAGTGGTCGGATATCATAAGGCGAATACGTCGCCGATCCTGCGAATATTCCTTTCGCGAATTGACGACTTGATCGCCGAAGTTTCGAGAGGGACCCGCCGGAGCCCTCGTTGAGGTTGGCGTCTCGTTTTCGGCCGCGTTACCCGCGCGCGGATCGCTCGCGGACGAAGTTGATGATCGCGGAGAAATCGGCGCCGCTGTGGCCTTGTTGGCCGAAATGCTCGTAGATCTCCGCGGCCTGCGCGCCGAGCGCTGTGTCCGCCTTGACCGATCCCGCGGCCTCTTTCGCCAGCTTGAGATCCTTCAGCATCAACGTGGCGGCGAAGCCGGGTTTGTAGCCATTATTCGCCGGACTCGCGGGTACCGGCCCCGGCACCGGGCAATAACTGGTCAGTGACCAGCATTGCCCCGATGAAGCCGAAGCAACGTCGAAGAGAGCCTGGTGCGAGAGGCCAAGCTTTTCGCCCAGCACGAATGCCTCGCTCACCGCGATCATCGACACGCCGAGAATCATGTTGTTGCAGATTTTCGCCGCCTGACCGTTGCCGGCCTCGCCGCAATGCACAATGCGCTTGCCCATGCGCTCGAGCACCGGCTTGCCGCGTGCGAACGCGGCTGCCGATCCGCCAACCATGAAGGTGAGTGTTGCCGCTTTGGCGCCGCCGACGCCGCCAGAGACCGGGGCATCGAGCGTGGCAATGCCGCGCGCGGCTGCAAGCGCATGCGCCTTGCGGGCGCTGCTGACGTCAATCGTCGAACAATCGATGAATAATGTGCCTTGCCGGGCGTGGGGCACCACGTCGTTCCACACCGACAACACGTGCTCGCCGGCAGGAAGCATGCTGATGACCACGTCGGCGTTTTCGACGCACGCTTTCGCATTGGCGACGATCTGCACGCCGTCCCGGGCGGATGCTTCGCGCGACGCCGGTACAACATCGAAGCCCAAGACGTGTTCACCGGACGTCACGAGATTGGCGGCCATGGGGCCGCCCATGTTTCCGAGGCCGATAAATCCGACGTGCGGCATGTGCGTTAGCCTTTTTTCAATCTGCGAAAGTTAGCTCCAGGGGACCGACCGACTTAAAATGCCGATCAACGATTTCAGCAGTGACGTCTTCGATCTTGTCCGGATGCCACTTCGGATTTCGGTCTTTGTCGACGATCGTCGCACGGACGCCTTCGATGAAATCATGTCCCGCGATGCACGCCAGCGCGATCCGATAGTCTTGCCGAAAGCTTTCCTCTACTCTTGCGAAGGATAGCGCGGCGCGGACATTGCGCAACGTGACCTTCAGCGAAGTGGGGGAGGCTTTCCCCATCGCGGCGAGCGCAGAGCGAGCCTCATCGAGATTGGTGGATTGCAGGCGCTCGAAAATTGTCTCGATATCGTTGGTATCGAAGCAGCTATCGATCCATCGTTGCGCCGCTTGTAGCTTGCCCGGAATTGGCGCAACGGACATCCCGCCAAGCCGGGCTCGCAGGTCGTCCGCGGCGCGGCAATCGGCGAGAGCGGAAGAAAGCTCGGCAAGCTTTTCAGCGGCGACGTGCACGTCGGCGAAACCGCAAAAAATCGCGTCAACCGCGTTCATCCGATCGCCGGTCAGCGCCAAATAGGTACCGACGTAACCGGGGGCTCGCGCCAACAGAAAGGACGCACCGACGTCAGGAAAGAATCCAATTCCGACTTCGGGCATCGCCACCGCCGATCGCTTGGTGACGACGCGGTGTGACGCATGCGCCGAAATGCCGACGCCACCGCCCATCACCACGCCGTCCATAACCGCGATCACCGGTTTCGGATAGCGCGCGATCAGGACGTTCAGGTGGTATTCGGTCGACCAGAACTGCTGGGGGAGGGCGCTTTTCGATTTCGCCGCGTCGTACAGCGCACGGATGTCGCCGCCGGCGCACAAGCCGCGCTCGCCCGCGCCATCGAGGAGGACTACGCCGACCGCGGGATCGGTTGCCCAGGAACGCAAGTATTCCGTCATGGTGACGGCCATGTCGAGCGTCAGCGCGTTGAGCGCTTTCGGCCGATTGAGCGTAATCCGCCGCAACGCCCGCTCGGAGCGAACGATGACATCACCCTCATGAAGAACCATTGCGCTTATCGTCCGACCAAGCTTCTTGCAATGATAAGGCGCATGATCTCGTTGGTGCCTTCGAGAATCTGATGCACGCGCAAATCGCGCACGATCTTCTCGATGCCGAACTCCGAGAGATAGCCGTATCCGCCGTGCAGTTGCAGCGCCTGGTTGGCGACCTCGAAGCAGGCGTCAGTGACGAAACGTTTGGCCATGGCGCAAAGCTGCGTTGCATCGGCATCGTGCCGGTCGAGAGCTGCGGCGGCGCGCCATAACAGCGTGCGCGACGCTTCAAGCGCCGTCGCCATATCGGCGAGACGGAATTGCAGCGCCTGAAATTCGTCGAGGCGCTTGCCGAAGGCCTTACGCTCTTTCATGTAGGCCAGCGCCTTGTCGAGCGCGCTCTGGGCGCCGCCGAGCGAACATGCCGCGATATTCAGACGCCCACCATCGAGCCCGGCCATGGCGATCTTAAAACCGATACCTTCCTCGCCAAGCCGGTTCTCGACTGGCACGCGCGCGTCCTGGAAAACGACGGCGCGCGTCGGCTGCGCGTTCCAGCCCATTTTGCGTTCATTCGCACCAAGCGAGATGCCGGCGGTGTCACCCGGTACGACTAGCGTCGAAATCCCGGACGGTCCTAAGCCGCCGGTTCGGGCCATCACCACGTAAAGGTCTCCGGCGCCGGCACCGGAGATGAATTGCTTTTGGCCGTTGAGCACATAATGGTCGCCGTCGCGCACGGCCCGCGTCGCAAGCGCTGCTGCATCCGAACCCGCGCCGGGCTCAGTCAAACAATAACTGGCCAGAAGCTCCATCGTGCACAGTTTCGGCAGCCACTTCCGGCGCTGCGCTTCCGATCCGTAGGCATCGATCATCCACGCGGCCATGTTGTGGATCGACATATAAGCCGCGACTGTGGGGCAACCGGTGGCGAGCGCCTCGAAGATCAAAGCCGCATCGAAACGCGAGAGCGCCGACCCACCGACATCTGCGGCGATATAGACCCCGCCCATGCCAAGTGCCGCGGCTTTGCGCATCTCGGCAACCGGAAAGTGTTTGGTTTCATCCCAGGCCAACGCGTGCGGCGCAAAGACCTCGGCGGCGAACGCCTGCGCCATGTCGCGAACTGCGATTTGGTCCTCTCCCAGCGAGAACTGAGGCGCAGCGCCCGGGGATTTATCGAGCATGAGGACGTTTCCCGGCCCGGCGGCTTATTCAGTCAGGATCGCAGCGGTTTTTGCGTCAAAATGCCTAGGCTTAGAAGTCGAAATAGCATTGTCGTTTTCGTCCAGCAATGCGAGAATTCGTGCTAAACGTACTGATAACGTACGCCGGTGACCGCGGATTGGGGGATCTGGGGTCTCCGCGTCGCTGTCCGTTTGGACTTTTGGTCCCGGACGATTTAGCGGCGTTCAAGAACCGCAGAAGCGGCATAGTCCCCTGGTTGCGAGCGGCGCGCTTCATTAGCGAAGCGTGGTTCAAAATGCGGGGCGGAGGAACGCCGTGAAGGCTATTGATCGCAGCTTGGACACGCTGCCAAAGATCTTAATACATAATGCCGCCGCGATCGGCGCGCGGCCGGCCATGCGCCACAAGGACCTCGGTATCTGGCAGACATGGACCTGGGCGCAGATGCTCGAGGAGATTCGCGCTTTCTCGGTCGGGCTATCTGAACTCGGCCTCAAACGCGGCGACAAATTTACCATCGTCGGAAGCAACCGCCCGCGTCTTTACTGGGCTATGTGCGCCGGACAGGCGCTCGGCGCCGTACCGGTGCCCGTTTATTCCGACGCTGTGGCTGACGAAATGTCTTTCGTGCTGGCGCATGCCGAGGTGACACTTGCGGTGGTCGAAGACCAGGAGCAGGTCGACAAGATCATCGCGGTATCTGATCGGCTGCCGCGGCTGGGCAAAGTCATCTATGACGAGCCGCGCGGACTAAAGGATTACGTCCAAGACCGGTTGAACTCATTTGAGGACGTACAGAGCATCGGCCGCAACAAGCTTGCGAGCGATGCCGAGTGTCTGAGGCAGTGGGAAGCGGGTGTCGCCGAGGGCAAGGGCAGCGATCTCAGTGTCATCCTCTACACTTCAGGAACGACGGGACGCTCCAAGGGCGTCATGCTCACCTACGAGAACACGATTATCTCTGCGCGCAACGCCAATGCCTTCGATCATCTCGATCAAAATGAAGAAGTGATCGCCTATCTGCCGCTGGCGTGGGTCGGCGATTATGTTTTCTCATACGTGCAGGCTTACGTCGCGGGCTACTGTGTCAATTGTCCGGAAGCAGCCGACACGGTGGTGCAGGATCGCCGTGAGATCGGCACGACCTACGCATTCGCGCCGCCGCGAGTTTATGAAAACGTCCTGACGCTGACGACGGTGCGCATGGCGGATGCGGGAGCGATCAAGCGCAAAGTGTTCGATTTCTTCATCGGCGTTGCGGGTCGCTGGGGCGAGAAAATTCTTGATGGCGAGAAAGTGCCGCTGACGGCGCGCCTTCTCTATGCCATCGGCAATTTTCTGGTCTACGGGCCGCTGATGAACCAGTTCGGGCTGTCGCGCGTGCGCGTCGCTTATACCGCCGGTGAAGCAATCGGTCCGGAGATTTTTCGGTTCTGGCGCGGGGTAGGCCTCAACTTAAAGCAGCTTTACGGGCAGACCGAGGCGTCGGTCTACATCACGGCCCAGTCGGACGGCGAAATCCATTCCGATACCGTGGGTAGGGCTTCGCCAGATGTCGAGATCAAGATTTCGGACGCCGGCGAAGTTCTGTTCCGTTCTCCCGGCGTGTTCGCCGGATATTACAAAGACCCGGAGAAGACTGCAGAAGTACTGACGCCGGACGGCTGGGTGCATACCGGCGACGCCGGCTTTTTCGATCCGAAGACCAACCAGCTAAAAATCATCGACCGTGCCAAAGATCTCGGCCACCTGAAAGACGGCACGGTGTTCGCGCCGAAGTACGTCGAGAACAAGCTCAAGTTCTATCCGAACATCCGCGAGGCCGTGGCGGTCGGCGCCGGGCGCGATTTTGTCTGCGCCATGATTAACATCGATCTTACCGCGGTCGGCAGCTGGGCGGAGCGCAACAACGTTGTCTACGGCTCTTATCAGGAACTCGCCGGCAATCCGCAGGTCTATGACATAATTGCGCGGCACATCGACGAAGTGAACCGATCGCTTTCGGAAGAGGAATTAATGGCCGGCGCGCAAATCCGCCGCTTCCTCATCCTCCACAAGGAGCTCGATCCGGACGACGGCGAACTCACGCGCACGCAAAAACTTCGTCGCGGCCACATTATCGATCGCTACGCGCCGCTGGTGGAGGCTTTCTACGATGGCTCAACCGACGCGCAAATCGCAACCGAAGTCACCTTCGAGGACGGACACAAGGGCGTGCTTGCGGCACGGGTAACGATCCGTGACGTAAAGCCTCATCCGGTGGCGCGCGCCGCGCGAATGGAGCGCGCGGCATGAGAGCGCCGTCCTCGCGTGAGGCGGCGGTCGGCGAGGTCCTGCTCGCGGTCGAGGATGTTTCGCTCTCTTTCGGCGGCGTGCGCGCTTTAAGCGGCGTGTCGTTCGACATCCGCAAAGGTGAGATTCTTGCGATCATCGGACCGAACGGCGCCGGCAAGACGTCCATGCTCAACGTCGTCAACGGCTTCTACCAGCCGCAATCCGGCCGCATCACGTTCAAGGGCAAGGTACGGAACAGCATGCGGCCCTATGCCGCGGCTCAAGGCGGCATCGCGCGCACGTTCCAAAATCTCGCGCTGTTTCGAGGGATGACCACGCTCGATAACATCTTGGCAGGCCGCGCTCTGAAGATGCATCGCGGATTTTTCTGGCAGCTGATCCGTTTTGGTCCAGCGCTTCAAGAAGAGGTCGAGCATCGCCGCCGCGTGGAGGAGATCATCGATTTCTTGGAAATCGCCGCGATCCGTAAGATTCCGGTCGGACGTCTGGCCTACGGATTGCAGAAGCGCGTCGAGCTTGGCCGCGCGCTCGCCATGGAGCCCGATCTCCTGCTGCTCGACGAGCCGATGGCCGGCATGAACCTCGAAGAGAAAGAGGACATGTCGCGCTTCATCATCGACGTAAACCAGCAATACGGCACCACCATTGCTCTGATCGAGCACGACATGGGCGTCGTCATGGATCTTTCAGATCGCATCGTCGTGCTGGATTACGGCCGCAAGATTGCCGACGCTCCGCCCGAAGAAGTCAAGCGCGATGAGAAGGTGATCCGCGCCTATCTCGGCGAACCGCAGTAAGACGCCCATGCACATCCTTTATCAAATCTTCGTCGATCCATTTGTGCAAATGGGTGCCGCACCGGATTTGTTGGTCCAGACACTGTGGGACGAACTCGTGGCTGGCGTGCTCTATGCATTGATCGCACTCGGCTTTGTTCTGATTTTCAAGGCGTCCGGCGTTTTCAATTTCGCCCAAGGCATCATGGTCGTGTTCGCCGCGCTGACGCTGGTCGGGCTGCACGAACACGGCGTTCCGGCGTTTGTTGCGCTCGCCCTCACCGTCGGCGTGATGTTCGTGCTGGCGTTCGGGGTCGAGCGTCTGGTGCTGCGGCCGCTGGTCAATCAGTCGGACGTCATCCTGTTCATGGCGACGTTCGGCATCACCTATTTCCTGATCGGGATGGGCCAGCTCGTTTTCGGCGGCAATCCAAAAGTGATGATTGCGCAGGAACTCTACCTGCCCAGCGGCGCGCTGCGATTTAACGGACTAGGCGGTTTCGTATCGCTGCAGAAGATCGACATCGCCGCCGTCATTATCGCTTCTATTATGGTTGCAGCTCTCGCGGTCTTCTTTCAACGCACCCGCATTGGCCGGGCGCTCCGTGCGGTCGCTGACAGCCATCAGGCGGCATTGTCGGTCGGTATCTCTCTCGAGCAGATTTGGATCATCGTGTGGTTCGCCGCGGGCATCGTTGCGCTGACCACCGGCATTATGTGGGGGGCGCGCTCGGAGGTCTCGTTCGCCTTGCAAGTCATTGCATTGAAGGCGCTTCCGGTGCTGATCCTCGGCGGGTTGACCTCGATCCCGGGCGCAATTGTCGGCGGCCTGATCATCGGGATCGGCGAGAAACTCGGCGAGTTTTACTGGGGGCCGCTTCTTGGCGGCGGCATCGAAACCTGGCTCGCCTACGTGATAGCACTCGGATTTCTGGTGTTTCGGCCGCAGGGCCTGTTCGGCGAAAAGATCATCGAGCGGATTTAAACGATGCTCTATCGCGAGGCCGGCCAATATAAATCCAGTTACGCCGCCGATATGGCCGTGTTCCCGATCCTGCAGGACCGGATCGGGATCGCGGTTATTCTCTTCATCGCCTTCGTTGTCTTCCCGCTTTCGGGCAGCGACTTCGTGCTCAACACAATCTTGATTCCGTTTCTGATCTTTGCCCTGGCGGCGATCGGGCTCAATTTGCTGACCGGCTACACCGGGCTCCTGTCACTAGGCACCGGTGCGTTCATGGGGGTCGGCGCCTACGCGTGTCTGAAGCTTACGACCTACTTCCCCCGGGTCGACATCATCGTTTGGATCTTGGCGTCCGGGTTTTTCTCCGCGGCTGTCGGCGTGCTGTTCGGGCTGCCGTCATTGCGCATCAAGGGCTTCTATCTCGCGGTGGCGACGCTGGCCGCGCAATTCTTTCTGGAATGGTGCTTCATCCGCATCCCCTGGCTCTACAACAACAGCGTCTCCGGCGCGATTGAAGTTCCCTTGCGCACGTTCATGGGCGTCCCGGTGACCGGCCCGACCGCTTCGTCGGTGACCCGTTATCTGGTCGTGTTGAGCATTGTCGTTTTCCTGACCTGGATCGCTTCGAATTTGGTCCACGGCCGTATCGGCCGGATGTGGATGTCGGTCCGCGACATGGACCTCGCTGCCGAACTGATCGGAATCAGGCTGTTGCGAGCGAAGCTGCTCGCCTTCGCCGTGTCGTCGTTCTATTGCGGGGTCGCCGGCGCGATGATGGTGTTCCTGTGGTACGGCGGCGCCGAAGCCGATGTGTTCGCTATCGACCAGAGTTTCCTGGTTCTGTTCATGGTGATCATCGGTGGACTTGGGACCCTGATCGGATCGTTTTTCGGCGCGGCGCTGATCTACATTTTGCCGATCGCGCTGCGGCTAATCCCCGCGGCGTTCGGCTTGCCAATTCGGCCGGCGGCAGCGGAGCAACTGACTTTCGTGATCGTCGGCGCGTTGATTATTGCGTTTCTGGTGATTGAGCCAAACGGCCTCGCGAGGCTCTGGCAGATCGGTAAACAGAAGTTGAGGGTGTGGCCCTTTCCTTATTGATAGGGCACACTCCGCCGCAATTCCCGCCTCGGCCCGTGGCCGGTCCGGGATCCCTCGTTCCCGTTGCGGAGGGCGAGGGTCATTCGCAGGCGCGGCCAAGAGCCGACGCCGAATAAGGGAGAAACGGCTATGCGTCTGAAGCATCTTGCTCTGGGCCTGGCGGTGGCGACGGCGGTACCCGCCATGGTCGCGACGGCGCAGGCGGAGGACGGAATATACGTCCCGTTCTTCACCTATCGAACCGGCCCGTATTCAGGCTCGGGGATACCGGTCGCCAACGGCCTGTCGGATTATATGAAAATGCTTAACGAGCGTGACGGCGGCATTGGCGGCGTCAAGCTCATCATCGAGGAGTGCGAGACCGGCTACGACACCAAGAAGGGCGTCGAGTGCTACGACAGCGTGAAGGGGAAACACCCGGTCGTCATTACCCCGTTTTCGACCGGAATAACGCTGCAAGTGATCCCTAAAGCCTCGGTCGACAAGATACCGGTCTTCTCGTTCGCTTATGGGCTATCGGCTTCTGCCGATGGCAACCTGTTCCCATGGATCTTCAACGCACCCGCGACCTATTGGGACGGCGCGTCGGCGTTCGTCCGTCATGCCGCCGACGTCGAAGGCGGCTTTGACAAACTCAAGGGCAAGACGATCGGCCTCGTTCATCTCGATGCGCCCTACGGCAAGGAGCCGATCCCCCTGCTTGAGGCGTTGGCGAAAGACTACGGCTTCACGCTTAAGCTGTATCCCGTTGCCGGCGCGCAGATGCAGAACCAGACTTCACTCTGGCTCGAAGTGCGCCGCGACAAGCCCGATTGGATTTATATCCAGGGCTGGGGCGCTATGAACCCGACGGCTGTCAAGGAAGCAACCAAGATCGGCTTCCCGATGGATCGGCTGGTCGGGGTGTGGTGGTCGGGCGGCGACGACGATGCGCGTCCCGCAGGTCCGGAAGCCAAGGGTTATAGTTCGCTCGACCTCAATGGCGTCGGCACGAACTATCCGGCCATCCAGGACATTCTCAAGTACGTGGTCGATAAGGGTAAGAGCCAGGTTGTCTCGAAAGACAGGGTTGGCGAGAACCTCTACAACCGCGCGGTTATGAACTCGGCGATGATCGCCGAAGCGATCCGCACGGCGCAGCGGCTGACTGGCAAGAAGCAAGTCAATGGCGACGACGTGCGCCGTGGCTTCGAATTGCTCAACATCACCGAGGCGAGATGGAAAGAAATGGGCTTTCCGAACTTTGCTTCGCCGATCCACCTGAGCTGCGCCGATCATAATGGGCACAGCGGCATCTCGCTGGTCCAGTGGGATGGCACCAAGTGGAACACGACGGTGCCTTCGATTCAGCCAATCAAGGACAAGGTGCTGCCGTTGATCAACAGCGCAGCCGAGGCTTACGTGAAGGCTAACGCCGGTTGGCCGAAGCGGACCGAGCCTTGCGAAAAGTCCTCGTGAGCAAAACGCAAGCCTAGGTTTCCCGATGCGGTGCGGCGTGTGAAAACGCCGCACCGCTGATCCAGGACCTCTGCTAGCGCGGGGCCTCATAACAGCCAGGAAACCCGTGTAAGTCGCGGACGGGAGAGGGGAGCGACACATGGCCATGACCGCCGTTGCAGCAACAAAGTCCGAATCGGCCGCGGCTACTGCGGTGTCAATCCTTTCGCTCAACAATATCGAGGTGGTCTACGACCGGGTCATTCTCGTGCTCAAGGGCGTGTCGCTTGCGGTGCCGAGCGGCGGCATCGTCGCGCTTCTCGGAGCCAACGGCGCCGGCAAGACGACGACGCTGAAGGCGATCTCCAATCTTCTGCATTCCGAGCGCGGCGAAGTGACCAAGGGAGCGATCGAGTTCGACGGTGCCGAGTTGCATGCGCTTTCGCCCAACGAGGTGGTTAAGCGCGGCTGCATCCAGGTGATGCAGGGCCGGTTCTGTTTCGGCCACCTGACGATCGAGGAGAATCTCCTGACCGGCGCCTTCACCCGCCGCGATGGGTCGGCGGCGATCCGTGCCAGTCTCGAAAAGGTCTACGTTTATTTTCCCCGGCTCCGCGAGCGGCGGCAATCGCTGGCAGGGTACACCTCCGGCGGCGAACAGCAGATGTGCGCGATCGGGCGCGCGCTGATGTCCAGTCCGAAGATGATCCTGCTCGACGAGCCGTCCATGGGTTTGGCGCCGCAGATCGTGGAAGAGATTTTCACCATTATGAAGAGCCTCAACGAGAGCGAGGGCGTCTCGTTCCTGTTGGCGGAGCAGAACGCCAATTTGGCGCTGAAATATTCCGGCTACGGTTATATCCTCGAAAATGGACGCGTGGTGCTGGACGGGGCGGCGACGGCGCTGTCAGAGAACGAGGACGTCAAGGAATTCTACCTCGGTGTCGCCGAAGGCAAGCGGAAGTCTTTCCGCGACGGCAAGCACTATAAGCGCCGTAAACGGTGGCTGGCTTAATCTAGCGCGCTCGTCACTGCGAGAAGCGCGGCCGCCAAGCAATTCGCATCTTCTGGGCGATCGGAACGCTTCGCCCCGCTCCTTACAAGCTTAATGGAAGCCCGCCTCGAGGAGGACGCCCTTCGGCGCCGAAATATCATCGGGAACAAAGAAGTCCTGGGCCAGCTTTTGCGTCGGGTCGACGCGGTACTTGTCGAAGTCGGTCACGCCGTTCTCGGCCAGAAACGTATCGTCGATCAAAAAATGGCCGGTGAACTCACGCGCCGGGCGCGCGAATATGGCGTAGGCCGCATCCGCCATGATGTCCGGCTTGCGCGATTGGCACATCAAGGCGTCGCCGCCAAGCAGGTTCTGAACCGCGGCGGTCGCGATTACCGTGCGCGGCCAGAGCGCGTTGGCGGCAATGCCCTTGGATCGCAACTCGCCGGCAAGTCCGAGTACCACCAAACTCATACCGAACTTGGCAATGGTGTAGGCGGTGTGGGGCGCGAACCATTTTTCCTTGATGTCGAGCGGTGGCGAAATCATCAGGATGTGCGGATTGGCTGCCTTTTGCAGATGTGGAATTGCCCATTTTGACACCACAAACGTGCCGCGGGTGTTGATCTGCTGCATGAGATCGTAACGCTTCATGTCGGTTGCGACCGACGGGGTGAGCGAAATGGCGCTGGCATTGTTGACGACGATATCGATGCCGCCGAAATGCGCCGCCGCCTTGTCGATGGCCTCTTTCACCGTCAATTCGTCGCGGACGTCGACGACGAGCGGCAAAGCTTTGCCGCCGGCGCGCTCGATGTCCTCAGCCGCGGTGTAAATGGTGCCCGGAAGCTTCGGGTGCGGCTCGGCGGTCTTCGCGGCGATCACGACGTTGGCGCCATCGCGGGCGGCGCGCAATCCGATCGCCAGCCCGATGCCGCGCGAAGCGCCGGTGATGAAAAGCGTCTTTCCCTGGAGCGACATTTTTGAACTCACTTTTTGCGGCTGAGAAACGCCTGGAATGCGGCGCGTGCTTCGTCGGATTGCAAAAGCTTTTTGAAAAGCTCCGCTTCGGCATCGATCCGTTGCATCACTTCGTCGGTATGGCCGCGCATCAGCCGGCGAGATGCGGTGAGCGCACCGGGCGGTAGCGCCGCGATCTCCTGCGCCGCTTTGAGTGCCGCCGCGTCGACGGCGGCTGCTTCAGCCACAGTGTTGACGATACCCGCATCTTTGGCTTCTGCTGCGGAGAGAGGGCGGCCCATGACCAGGAGCGAAAAAGCACGCGCGTGACCCATGCGCATCGGCGCCAGCAGCGTTGACGCTAATTCGGGAGCGAGCCCGAGCTTGAGAAATGGGGTCGAGAATGTGGCATCGGCTGCGGCAACGACGTGATCGCAATGAAACAGCATGGTCGTGCCGACGCCGACGGCAACGCCGCCGACCGCGGCAACGACCGGCTTCTGATTTCGTCCCAGTTCGTGCAAGAAGTCGATTGTCCGCGTCTCTAGCCCGCCGCCAAGCGCTGCGCCGAGAAAATCGTTGATGTCATTGCCGGCGCAGAACGCGCCGGGTGAGCCGGCGAACATGACGCAGCGGATCGCATCGGTTTGATTGGCTTCACGCAACGCCGCCGTCATCTCGGCGTACATCGCGAGTGTCAGCGCGTTCTTTTTCTCGGGGCGATTGAGCCGGATGGTGCGGACGGCGGCATCATCCGTCACGACGACAGCACCGCCCATTTGCTTCTCCTTCGCTCCGAAGGCCGTCGCGGACATCGCGCGCATGGTCGAGATGCCGAACTGGACGCTTCCTCAGGCGGGAATATTATTGATTATGCGCTGGCGCGCCAGAATGAATTGGCGGAACGGGGCGATGAATAATGGGTTGAGCTAATCGGCGCCCTTGTCGTTGCGAATGAGTTTGCCGATGGCGCGAAATTCGCCTCCCGCAGCGATCCGCGCCTGAGACTCGATAGCGCGATAAAGTCCGACGACCCGCTCGCCAACGGGAGTAATCACGGCGCCGCCACCACCGGAGCCGCCGGTCTCCGCCTTGACCGCGGGTTCACGCAGCGTCTGATTGATCTCTTCGACCAGAAGCCAGGCCCGGCGATAGGACATCCCGATCGACCGTGCCGCGGCCGAGATCGAACCGGTCGAACGGATCGCCTCCAGCAGCGCGATCTTGCCCGGACCGATACGGTCGCCGGAGGCCAGATCGATGCGGATCGAGAGGTGTGTGCCGGCCACGGTTCGTTCCCAGGAGTCCCCCGGAGAAGTCACCTTAACAGCGAGCCCTTCGTCGGGGGATATGTTTGCGGCTCAGCGCGTCAAAATATTTTTCAGCCGCAAACGCCAAGGTCGCGGCGCCGAAGGCGCCGCGCCAGCTCATCGAGGCGTGTTCGCTAATGGAACAGCTTAAGCGCGTTGGTGATCGTCTCCGCCACGCCCCATGCCAGCGGAATGCCGACGAATCCCCACGCCAGCACAAGATGGAGCGTGGTGGTGGCCGCATGATTTTGATCGGTCATGATCGTATGGTCTCCCTTATGCGCTGGCCGGCTTGCCGGTGAGGCGGGCCGCCGCCGCCCTGCCGGCTTCGGCCGCCGCAGCTAGTGCCGTTTCACCGTCGGCCTGCATATGGTAGCGCTGGTGCACCGCCTTGATGAACAGGTTGCATATGAAGCCGATGATCAGCAGCCCTGCCATGATGTACATGGTCACGTTATAGGCCTGTGCTTTCGGCACGCCGTGGCCGATCTGATATTGGCGGATGTAATTCACCAGAACCGGACCAAACACGCCGGCCGCCGACCACGCGGTGATCAACCAGCCGTGGATAGCGCCGACATAGCGCGTACCGAACATGTCCTTGAGGTAGGCCGGCACGGTGGCGAAACCGCCGCCGTACATGCTGATAATAACCAGGAAGGCGAGCACAAACAGCGACACGCTGTTGATTTTGCCGGTCCACGGCACCAGCGCATAGAGCACGGTCCCGATCACGAAAAAGCAGAAGTAGGTGTTCTTGCGCCCGATAAAGTCGGAGGTCGAGGCCCAGAAGAAACGGCCCAGCATATTGAACAGGCTGAGCAGTCCGACGAAGCCCGCTGCTGCGATCGCCGTCACCTTGCCAGGGAACATTTCCTGGCTCATGGCGGAGGCTTGCCCGAGCACCCCGATACCGGCGGTCACGTTGAGGCAAAGCACCCACCAGATCAGCCAGAACTGCGGCGTCTTGATCGCGTCATAGACGAAGACGTCTTTCGTCGTAATCAGCTTCGAAGCCTGGACCGGCGGTGTGTACCCTTCCGGTTTCCAGCCTGCGGCTGGAATTCGGACGATCGCCGCACCGACCCACATGAAGATGAGATAGATCACACCGAGGCCGACGAAAGCTTCGGCGACGCCGACATGACTTGGCGTCGAAAATCTGTGCATCAGCCAAACAGACAGCGGTGAGGCGATGAAAGCGCCGCCGCCGAATCCCATGATCGCCATGCCGGTCGCCATGCCCGGCCGGTCCGGGAACCATTTGATCAGCGTTGATACCGGCGAGATGTAGCCAAGACCGAGCCCGAGCCCGCCGAAGAATCCGTAGCCCACATAAACGATCCAGAGATTGTGGGCGTAAATGCCGATCGCGGAGATAAAGAAGCCGATGGCCCAGCATAGGCCTGCAGTGAACATCGCGCGGCGCGGCCCGCCTTCCTCGACCCAGCGACCGAACACGGCCGCCGAGACTCCAAGAAAGAAGATCGCGATCGAGAAAATCCACCCGAGTTCGGTGAGCTTCCAGTCGCCGGGTGCGGATTGGGTGACGCCGATCAGCTTGGTCATCGGCAGGTTGAACACGCTGAACGCGTATGCCTGCCCGATGCAAAGATGAATGCACAGTGCAGCCGGCGGCACCATCCAGCGATTGAATCCCGGCTTTGCAATGGTCCGGCTGCGCTCAAGAAAGCTCATTTAGTTCCTCCCGTGGCGCTCTGTTTTGATTGCTGCGCCGCTTTTTTGTTAGCTTATCGTTTCTGCGTTTCTTGCCCTTCCAACTGCGCTTCCGCGAGACTTCCGATTGCAGCGCGTACCGCAGGATCCAATCCAGCGCCGCCCGCCTTCAGATGCGCGACGATTTGTGCGCGCATGCGCGGATCCCAGAATTTCCTGATATGATCCGCCGTCCCCACAACGGCCTTGTCCGGTCCCTGGCTTGCAAAGAACTTGCCGATTTGATTGGCCATGTAGACTAACTTGTCAAGCGACATGGGTGGCGGTTTCTTTGCTCGTTTCCTTAACGCGCTGCGGGTGGGTGAAGACCTCAAAACCGTCGCCGCGGGCGATTGCCACAAGCGTAATGCCGGCACTTTCCGCGGTGCGCACCGCGAGCGCTGTAGGCGCCGAGACGGCAACGATCATCGGCGCGCCGATCATCGCAGTTTTTTGAACCATTTCCACCGATACCCGGCTGGTCAACAGCACCATGCCGGTATGGGTCGGTACGCGGTCGCGAAGCAGAGCTCCAGCAAGCTTATCCAGTGCGTTGTGCCGGCCGACGTCCTCGCGCAGAGCGTGGAGCCCGGCATCCGGGCGCCAAAATGCCGCAGCGTGAACCGCGCGCGTTAGCCGGTTCAGCTCCTGCCGCGCCGGAAGCGATTCCAGCGCGCGCATGGTCTCACCCGCGGTGAAGGATTGCTCCGCTATCACGCGCGATACCGGCCGCACCGCCTCGTCCAGACTTTCGATGCCGCAAAGTCCGCACCCGGTCGGACCAGCCAGATGCCGCCGCCGCGCGGTCAGGGCGGCGGCGAGCGGTTCGCTGAGCCACATCCGCAATTCGATGCCCGCATCGTGCTCGACGATATCGAGCTGCCGGATGTCGGCAGGCGAGGAAATGAGGCGTTCGGTGAAGCTGAAGCCGAGGGCAAAGTCTTCCAGATTTTGCGGCGTCGCCATCATCACCGCATAGGTGCCGCCGTCGTAGGCAAAAGCGATTGCGGCCTCTTCGGGAATGATGCGCTTACCGTCGGTCGCGCCCTGATGGCGCCAGGTCGTAGACGCGACAGTAACCGTCGGTTCGCGCATCCGTTACTCCGCGGCCTCGACCGCCGCGGCTATGCGCCGGCTTTCGCGCGAGAATCTTTCGTACTCCGCCTGCCAGGGCGAGGGGCCGTTCGATTGTGTGATCTGCACCGCGGTCACCTTGTATTCGGGACAGTTGGTGGCCCAATCCGAATATTCGGTTGTTATCACGTTCGCCTGGGTGTCGGGGTGATGGAACGTCGTGTAGACGACGCCGGGCGATACGCGATCGGTAACGTCGACGCGAAGCGTCGTTTCGCCGGCGCGGCTTGCGAGCTTGACCCAATCGCGGTTGCGGATGCCGCGCTGCTCGGCGTCGTGCGGATGCATTTCGAGCAGATCTTCTTCGTGCCACAGCGAATTGTCGGTTCGCCGCGTTTGCGCGCCGACATTGTATTGCGACAGGATGCGGCCCGTGGTGAGCAGCAGCGGGAAACGCGGTCCGGTCTTTTCGTCGGTCGCGACATATTCTGTAACGATGAACTTACCCTTGCCGCGGACGAAACCGTTCACGTGCATGATCGGCGAGCCGTCCGGCGCCTTATCGTTACACGGCCACTGCACCGAACCGCGTTTGTCCAGCATGTCGTAGGAGACGTTGGCAAAGCCGGGCGTGAGCCGGGCGATCTCGTCCATAATCTGCGACGGATGGTCGTAATGCATGTCATAGCCGAGCGCCTTGGAGAGCAGCACGGTGATCTCCCAGTCCTCGTAGCCGTTCTTCGGCGCCATGACTTTGCGGACGAGCTGAATGCGGCGCTCGGCATTGGTGAACGTGCCGTTCTTTTCAAGGAACGTCGAACCCGGCAGGAACACGTGAGCGAAGCGCGCGGTTTCGTTCAGGAACAGGTCTTGCACGACGACGCATTCCATCGCCTCGAGGCCCGCGGAGACGTGGTGGGTATCCGGATCGGATTGAAGAATGTCCTCGCCCTGGATGTAGATGCCTTTGAAACTGCCGTCGACTGCGGCATCGAGCATGTTGGGAATGCGCAGGCCCGGCTCCTTGTCGAGCGACACGCCCCAATCCTTCTCGAACAACTGACGCGACGCGTCGATCGAAATGTGCCGGTACCCGGACAGCTCGTGCGGGAACGAACCCATGTCGCAGGCGCCCTGCACGTTGTTCTGGCCGCGCAGCGGATTTACGCCGACGCCCGGCCGGCCGATGTTGCCGGTCGCCATCGCGAGGTTGGCGATCGCCATGACGGTGGTCGAGCCTTGGCTGTGCTCGGTGACGCCGAGACCGTAGTAGATCGAACCGTTGCCGCCGGTGGCGTAGAGCCGCGCGGCGCCGCGGATCGTCTGCGCGGGCACGCCGGAAATCTTCGCGACCTCCTCCGGGCTGTGGCGCGGCAACGAGACGAAATCCGCCCAGTGCTGGAATTCGTCCCAGTCGCAGCGCTCGCGGATGAATTTCTCATTGTAGAGTTTCTCGGTGACGATGACGTGCGCCAGCGAGGTCACGACCGCGACATTGGTGCCCGGTTTGAGCGCCAGGTGAAAATCCGCATTGATATGCGCGCTGTGGACCATTTCGGTGCGGCGCGGATCGATGACGATGAGTTTCGCACTCTGACGCAGCCGCTTCTTCATGCGCGAAGCGAAAACCGGATGGGCTGCGGCAGGATTTGCGCCGATAACGATGACAACGTCGGTATCCTCGACGGAATCGAAATTCTGCGTGCCGGCCGATGTGCCATAGGTCTGGCCAAGGCCGTAACCGGTCGGCGAGTGGCAGACGCGGGCGCAGGTATCCACGTTGTTATTGCCGAACCCGGCGCGGATCAATTTCTGCACCAGGAACGTTTCTTCGTTAGTGCAGCGCGACGACGTGATACCGCCAACCGAATCTTTGCCGTATTTGGCTTGAATGCGCTTGAATTCGGAGGCGGCGTGATTGATCGCTTCCTCCCAGCTGACTTCTCGCCATTCATCAGTGACTTTGGCGCGGATCATCGGCTTGAGAATGCGCTCCTTGTGGGTCGCGTAGCCCCAGGCGAACCGGCCTTTGACGCAGGAGTGGCCGCGATTGGCCTCGCCATCCTTGTAGGGCACCATGCGCACGAGTTCCTCGCCGCGCATTTCCGCCTTGAACGCGCAACCGACGCCGCAATAGGCGCATGTTGTCACTACCGAATGCTCGGGCTTGCCGATCTCGATGACTTTTTTCTCGTTCAGCGTCGCCGTCGGACAGGCCTGGATGCAGGCGCCGCAGGAGACGCACTCCGACGACATGAACGGCTCTTCCATGCCGGGCGATACGCGGCTGCCGAAACCACGGCCGGCGATGGTGAGGGCAAAGGTGCCTTGGGTCTCTTCACAGGCGCGCACGCACCGCGAACAAACAATGCATTTCGAGGGATCGTATGTGAAGTAGGGGTTGGACTCATCCTTCGGCAGCCATTTATCGTTGGCGGCGCCTTCAGACGTCTTGGCGAAAACGTGATTGTCGCCGCTATAGCCGTAGCGCACGTCGCGCAAGCCGACCGCGCCGGCCATGTCCTGAAGCTCGCAATCGCCGTTGGCCGAACACGTCAGGCAGTCGAGCGGGTGATCGGAGATGTAGAGCTCCATCACGCCCTTGCGGATGGTCTTAAGCCGATCGGTCTGCGTCTTGACCACGATGCCGGGAGCGACCGGCGTCGTGCAGGACGCCGGCGTGCCGGCGCGGCCTTCGATTTCGACCAGGCACAGGCGGCAGGAGCCGAAGGCGTCGACCATGTCGGTCGCGCACAGCTTCGGAATCTGCGTGCCCATTTCCATCGCGGCGCGCATGATCGAAGTGCCTTCGGGCACGGTCACCGGCTGGCCGTCGATGGTCAGCGTGACCATTTTTTGCGCCTTTGACTTTGGCGTGCCGTAGTCGACCTCGTGAACGAGCGACATAGCTTGGTCTCCTATTCCGCTGCCTGAAGCCGCGGCGCGGGCTTAAAGTCATCGCGAAAGTGCGTCATGGCGCTGACCACCGGATATGGCGTGAAGCCGCCCAGCGCACAGAGCGATCCGAACTTCATGGTGTTGCAAAGGTCGGCAAGCACTTCGAGATTCTTCTCAGGCTCGATACCGGCAACGATCTTGTCGACGGTTTCGACGCCGCGCGTCGAGCCGATACGGCACGGCGTGCACTTGCCGCAGGATTCAATGGCGCAGAATTCCATGGCAAAGCGCGCTTGTTTGGCCATGTCCACAGTGTCGTCGAACACCACGATTCCGGCATGACCGATAAGGCCGTCGCGCTTGGCGAACGCCTCGTAGTCGAATGGCGTGTCGAACAGCGACGGCGGGAAATACGCGCCGAGCGGTCCGCCGACCTGCACGGCTTTCACCGGCCGGCCGGTGAAGCAGCCGCCGCCGATGTCGTTGACCAGTTCGCCGAGCGTGATGCCGAACGGTGTTTCGAAAAGTCCGCCGTAATTGAGATTGCCGGCGAGCTGGATCGGCATGGTGCCGCGCGAGCGGCCAACGCCGAAGTTCTTATAAAAGGCGGCGCCCCTGTCCATGATGACCGGCACGGTCGCCAGCGACAGCACGTTGTTGATGACTGTCGGCTTGCCAAACAGGCCCTTGTGCGCGGGAAGGGGAGGTTTCGCCCGCACAATGCCTCGTTTGCCTTCCAGACTTTCCAGCAGCGAGGTCTCCTCGCCGCAGACATAGGCTCCCGCGCCTTCGCGCACTTCGAGATTGAACTCGAAATCCGAGCCAGCGACTTTCTTGCCCAGCATTCCTGCCCGCCGCGCGATATCGACCGCATCATTCATCACCGCGATCGCGTGCGGATATTCGGAACGAATGTAGATGAAGCCTTTGGTGGCGCCGACGGCAATGCCGGCGATCGTCATGCCTTCGATCAGGACGAACGGATCACCTTCCATAATCATCCGGTCGGCGAAGGTGCCGCTGTCGCCTTCGTCAGCGTTGCAGACGATGTATTTCCGGTCGGCTTTGGTGTCAGCAACGGTCTTCCACTTGATGCCGGTCGGGAAGCCGGCACCGCCGCGCCCGCGTAGCCCCGATTGCGTGATCTCCTCGACGATTCCGGCAGGGTTGGCGAGCGCTTTCGTGAGCCCCTTGTAGCCGTCGTGCGCTCTGTAATCCTCAAGCGAACGCGGATCGACGATGCCGCAACGTGCAAATGTCAGACGCGTTTGCCGTTTCATAAAGGGATGATCTTCCGGCACGCCGACACGCAATTTGTGCTCGCCGCCGCCCGCGGCCATCGCATCAAGCACGCTCTCGACATCGCCGAGTTCGACCGGGCCGTAAGCGATCCGGCCTTTGCCGGTGACGACTTCGAGCATCGGCTCGAGCCAATGCATCCCGCGCGATCCGTTGCGCACAATCTCGATCTCAAGTCCGCGCTTGGCTACGCTCGTCGCGAGCGCGGCCGCAATCTCGTCGGCGTCGCAGGCGACCGCCGCCGCATCTCCCGGAACGTAAATGCGAAGCGCGGTCATCGATCCGCCTCCGCAAGCAGTGCGTCGAGTTTCTTCGCATCGAGGCGGGCCACGATCCTGCCGTCGATCATGGCCGAAGGCGACACCGAGCACAGGCCCAGGCAGTAGACCGGCTCTACCGTCACGCGCCCGTCCGCCGTCGTGTTGCCAAGCGCGACACCCAGGCGCGCTTCGGCATGCGCGACAAGCGCGTCGCCGCCGGCAGCTTGGCAAGCCTCCGCCCGGCATAGCTTGAGGACATGACGCCCGGCCGGCTCACGGCGGAAATCATGATAGAAAGTGATGACGCCGTGGACCTCGGCGCGACTGATGTTCAGCTCCTCGGCGATCACCGGCTCGGCGGCGCCGTCGATATAGCCAAACTCCTCCTGCAACGCGTGCAGGATCGGCAGCAGCGGGCCTTCGACGCCCTGATGCTTCCTCATGATTTGCGCGGCTCGTTCCGCGCTCCATGGTTCGTAACGTGGCACGTCAGTACCAGCTCCGTGCAACCGCCCCGCCGGTTGATCGCACTCAAGATATTGGAACTATTATAAAATATGCACTAAACCGGCCGGATCAATAAAGCTGTTCAGTGGTTCGATCAGGATTCCTGATCGAACGGTCTTCAGGGCCGTCGCCTGGAACCGGCCGCCTTGGCGCTACCGCTTCCCCGTTTTCTGGCTATCGGCCTGTTTTCGCTTGGATTTTTAACCGCCGCTACGGACTGGCCCAAGACCTTTGCGAGCGCGCGGGCTTCGGTGACCAGCGCCGCTAGCAGCGGCGTCATCGGCTCGCGATGCGGGACAATAAGCCCCACCGCGTGCGTCGCCGCTGGCTCGACGATCGGGATCGAGCGGACGTTGTCGGTCAGGCCGAGCGTTTCGGCGAGTTTCGCCGGCATAATGCTTGCCCATTTGCCCGTACGTACATGCGCGAACAACACGATCATCGAATTGGATTCGAGGGTGGGTGATGGCTCTTGTCCGGCCGAGCGCAACAAGGCGTCGATGATCCGCCGGTTCTGCATGTCGGGTGTGAGCAGGCAGAGCGGCACTTGACCGACCTCCGCCCATGTCACGCTGTCGCGATCGCCCAATGCAGCGGCAGGCGATGTCAGCAGCCGGTACTCCTCATAGTAGAGCGGTACCGTATTCACCCGGCCAACCGGCTCATTGTCGAGGTATGTGAGGCCGGCATCGACATCGAGATCGTCAAGCAACCTTAGCACATCGATTGATGTCTTCGACACGATGCTGAATCGGACGTTGGGGTGCTTGGCGCGATAAGGTGTCGTGAGCATCGCCGTCATGGCGAGCGCTGTCGGAATTGCGGCGATCTTGACGTGCCCGACCAAGCCCCGTTTGAGGGCGTCGATATCCTGGCGCATAGCTCTCGCATCGCCAACAATCCGACGTGCCCATTCCAGCACCCGTTCGCCCTCGGGTGTGAAGCCATGGAATCGCGAGCCGCGCTGCACGAGCAAGACGCCAAACATATCCTCCAGATATTTTATTCCGCCTGACAATGTCGGTTGGCTGACGCGGCAAGCCTCCGCCGCTCGCCCGAAGTGACTTTCACGCGCGAGCGCAATGATGAATTCGAGCCGATCAATCATCGGTAGTCCTCGGTTTCAGACAAACGTTGGCTCAGGTCAGGCTGATTATCGCACAGTGAAGATGGTCCCTATCGCCACATCATAGACCATGGGCGAGCAGCGGTGCTCGAGCAACCGGCGGTAGAACAGGGGGTAGGCCCTCGCAAGGTTCTCAGATCGCCAGTCCGCGCGCCCCCAAGCTGCTCCAAAACCCGGCTCAAATGGCTAATTCCTGGCCTTGACGCTACGCCAGTGCGAAGGGACAATTTCAGGTCGCCGCGCCACCGTTTCAGGATTGGCAAGCGGCAGGACGGACGGCATGGGGACCGGTATTCGCGACATCAGCGGCGGCGAGTTGCGCCTGTTTGGCGACATCGTCGCGCGCCTCGAGCGTCTCGGCCCCGAACTCGATGCGCGTGCCGTCATCTTCAACGATGTGCTGCGGCTGTTACGCAGCGATTTTGGCGCTTCCTACATTTGGGACCCGCGCAAGAACCGGTTCGACGAGGCGGTCAGTTTCAACATGGAGCCGGGCAATCTTCGCCGCTATGAGGATTGGTATCAGTTCCGCGATCCGATGACGTTTCAGCTCCGTGCGCGCCGTCGCGCAACCTTGGTCGACGAAGTCATTTCCCGCGAGAAATTGCGACGCACCGAGTTCTATAACGACTTCCTGGCCCGCGACGGACTGCACCATGGCGTCAACCTCTTCATTTTTGACCAGGAGCGCGATCTCGGCGACTTGCGTATCTGGCGGGCGCGAGGGCGTCCCGATTTCGCCGAACGCGACACCGGACTCCTTGATGCGCTGGAGCCGCACCTGCGCCGCGCTCTAGTGCGGTGCGCGCGCTGTGCCGGACTGACCCCGCGCGAGCAGGAGGTGGCCGGGCTTGTCGCGCGCGGTTGTACCGACCGCGACATCGCCCGTATCCTCGGCATCGGCTTCGGCACGGTCCGCACCCACCTGACCAATGCGATGCACAAAAGCGGTTGCGCGAACCGGGCGGAACTGGCGGTAGCGATTTCGCGGCAAAGCCTGGTTTGACGTTCTCCGCATTTATGCCGATGCCCATGCGGGGTGGGCGGGGATATACAAAACAGCGTATGACAGCGATTGGCTACTGTCGCCATTGAGAGAGTGAGTGATGCCAGTGCTTCATGACCTTGGAGTTGGCGAAGCCGCCAAGGCTATTCGCACCGGCGAGATCACAGCCGAGAAACTCGCAGACGCCCTGCTGGCGCGTGCCGCGGCCAACAAAGATCTCGGGGCATTCATAACGCTGGAGCCCGACCGCGTACGCGAGGCCGCGCGGAAGGCCGACCAGCAGCGCGCAGCTGGGGCTTCGCTCGGCCCGCTTCACGGTGTGCCGTTGGCGTTAAAGGATAACCTCGACACCGCCGACCTGCCGACGAGCGGCGGCACGCCAGGTCTTGCCGGCAACCGGCCAAAACGCAACGCGGCGATCGTCGACAAATTGTTCGCCGCCGGCGCGATCGCGCTCGGCAAAATGAACCTGCACGAACTCGCTTACGGTGTTACCAACAACAACGCCGCCTTTGGCCCGGCGCGCAATCCTTACGCGCCCGATCGCATCCCGGGCGCCTCGAGCGGCGGCACGGGCGTTGCGGTGGCGGCGCGGATCGCGCCCGGCGGGATCGGATCGGATACCGGCGGTTCGGTCCGCGTTCCCGCGGCGCTGTGCGGGATTGTCGGCCTTCGCCCGACAACAGGCCGATGGTCGCAAGCCGGCATTGTGCCGATCTCGCATACCCGCGACACCGCCGGCCCGATGACCCGCAGCGTTGCCGATTGTGCGCTGCTCGATGGTGTTGTGACCGGAGGTCCAACCGAGGCCGCGCCTGCTGAACTGAAGGGTCTGCGCATCGGCGTGCCGCGCAAGCACTTCTGGGAGGACCTCGATACCGAGCTCGAAAAAATCTGCGAAAGCACGCTGCGGCAGCTGACCGATGCGGGCGTCGTCTTCGTCGACGTCGACATGAGCGAAGAGGCTTCGCTCGACGCCGAAGCTGGTTTTCCGATCGCGCTCTACGAGACTGTCACCGATCTCAACAGTTACCTGGCCGAGCATCAAACCGGCCTAGATTTCGCCAGTCTCGTCGCCAAAGTAGCCAGTCCTGACGTCAAAGGAATCCTTCAGAGCCTGACCGGCGCGGGGGCTGTACCGGAGGCTGCCTACCGCAAAGCGTTGCAGCAGCGTTCGATGCTCCAGGAGACCTACAGCCGTCATTTCCTCGAGCATGGTATTGCCGCCATCTTTTTCCCGACGACGCCGGCTCCGGCGGCGAAAATCGGCGAAGACGAGACATGCATGCTCAACGGCAAAGCGGTGCCGACGTTTCCCACGTTTATCCGCAACACCGGTCCCGGCAGCGTTGGGGGTATTCCGGGAATCAGTTTGCCGGTTGGAATAACGGCGGCCGGCCTGCCGATCGGCATGGAGTTGTCCGGACCGGCCGGAAGCGACCAACAAATTCTGGCAATTGCAGCGGCGATCGAGCCGCTGTTGCCGAAGCTAGCGGCGCCGCCGACACGAGCTTGACCTCGAGGTAATGAAGCGAAACACGAAGGAGACTCACATGTCTATGCAGAAACAGGGACCCACACGGCGTACGCTGCTTGCTGCGGCCGCAGCTGGTGCCGCATTCGGTACGTTGCCGGGGCTGATCCGTCCGGCGGCAGCAGCGAACGAATTCAAGATCGGGCTGTTCATCGCGCTGAGCGGCCCGGCGTCGCTGTTCGGACCGACCCAGCGCGCCTGCGCCGAGCTCGCCACCGAAGAAGTCAACAAGGCCGGCGGCATTCTCGGACGTCAGATTAAACTTATACCTACCGACGCAGGCGGTCCGCCGGCGGAATCAACAAAGTCGGCCATTCGGCTCATGCTCGAGGATAAAGTCGATCTGTTTATCGGCTCGCATGACAGCGCCACACGTGAGGCGCTGGTCGCAACCATTAAAGGCAAGGTGCCCTACATCTACACGCCGACCTACGAAGGCGGTGAGTGCGCCTTCAACACCTATGTCATCGCCGACACGCCGGAGCAGCAGATCCGGCCGTCCCTGACCTGGATGATGAAGGAGAAGGGCGCAAAGTCGGTTTATATGATCGGCGACGATTACGTATGGCCGCGCAAATGTAATGAATACGCCAAGAAGGTGATATCTGAGAACGGCGGTAAGGTTGTCGCCGAGGAATACGTACCGTTCGGCGCGCCCAACAAGTTCGAGGAGATCGTAACCCGGATCAAATCGGCCAAGCCCGATACCGTCCTCATCACTCTCGTCGGTGCTGACAACGTCAATTTCAACCGCACCTTCGCCGGCTTCGGACTCGACAAGGAGATTTCGCGACTGTCGCTCTTGCTGGAAGAAAACACGCTCCTTGGTATCGGCGCCGAGAGCAGCAACAATCTGTTCTCGTCGATGTCCTACTATGCCAACGCGCCGGGTGAGGCGAACAAGAAGTTCAAGGCGGCGTATTTTGCCAAGTTCGGCGCCAAGGCGCCGCAACTCGGCCTGATCGGCGCCGACTGTTACGGCGGCGTCAATTGCGCCAAGGCCCTCGTGACCAAGGCGGGCGGCACCAACGCGCAGAAATGCATGTCGGCGTCCGAAGGGATCACGTTCGAATCGGCGGCAGGGCCGTGGATCATGCGCGGCCGGCACGTCGACAAAACGGAATATCTTGCCACGTGCAAGGGCACCGAATTCGAGATCATCAAAACGTTCGCGAACGTTAAGAGCGGTGACGAGTGCAAGGCCTGATCAAGCGCCTCGCGCGAGGCTGCTTGGGAAGTGAGAGGGTTTAGAAATGGATCCACTGATCGTCACCCAGGCGATCAACGTCCTCTACGCCGTCTCAACGCTTGCCGTCCTCGCTCTTGGCCTCGCCGTGATCTTCGGCCTGCTCGGGGTGCTCAACATCGCGCATGGCGAGTTCATCATGATCGGCGCTTATTGCGCCTACATTACCCAGTCCAACGGCTGGCCATACCTCGCCGCCTTGCCGTTGACGCTGATTGTTTGCGGCGTGCTCGGCGCGGTGGTGGAGTGGACGATGATCCGTCCGCTTTACCGCCGCCCGTTCGACACGCTGGTTGTGACCTGGGGCTTGAGTTTGTTGCTCCGTAAGATCGCCGAGGCAATCTTCGGCCTCGGATTTCGCAGCTTGGCGATTCCGCTTCCGGGAACGGTCCAATTTCTGGGCACGGAATATCCGATCTACCGTCTGGTGCTGATTGCGCTGTCCTGTGCGGTCGTAGCCGGACTGGTGATCTGGTACGGTAAGAGCCGCACCGGCAGCCAGATCCGCGCCATGGTGAGCAATCCCGAGCTTGCGCAGGCCCACGGCATTTCCGTGCGGCGGCTTGCGGCGGGCACCTTCATCACCGGCACCTGCCTTGCCGGTCTCGGCGGCGTGATGGTGGCGCCGCTTGTGCCGGTGCAGCCGTTCATGGGCCTCGATTACGTTTTGCGCACTTTCTTCGTTCTCATTGTCGGCGGACTTGGCAGCGTGCCGGGGTTGCTGTCTGGAGCGGCGGTCATCGGCGGCTTTGACAGCATCGTCTCCGCCGCCACGAACGCCACCAACGGCTACTTCGCCGTGCTGGTGCTCTCGATTTTGTTTCTTTGGCTGAGGCCCCGAGGGATAGTTGCGCGCGGCTAGCCTCGTTGTTCTTGTCACGATTGTGCTGCCGCTGGTTCTCAGCCAGTTCTGGGCCTATCAGCTCGGCCTCTATGGCCTCTATGCGGTCGCGGCGGTCGGGGTCGGTCTCTGTTGGGGCCAGGCCGGATTCCTGCCGCTCGGACAAGGGCTGTTCTTCGGTCTTGCGGCGTATCTCTCAGGCCTCGCGTTCATTGCCTTTCAGGATCATCTGCTCATTGCCGTTCTTGCGTTGCCGGTGGCGGTGCTTGTCGCCGGCGCGCTGGCGTATCTGATCGGCCTCGTGGTGTTTCGGCGTCCCGACCAGAGCGGCGCTTATTTCTCGATGATCACGCTCGCGCTTTGTCTGCTCGCGTTTCAGATCGCGACCAGCTGGAATTCGGTCACCGGCGGCTTTAACGGCCTCAAGGGAATTCCAGGCATTCCGGGCTTGGATGATTTTTCCGACGTCTATTATGTGTCGGCCGCCATTTTGCTGGCCGTGCTGGCGTTGGGGGGCTGGCTCTACATGGCACCGATCGGCGTGTTGTGGCGCGCAGTTGCGCAGAATGAACGCCGGCTCCAGCTTTTCGGCTTCAATACCAATCAGCTCAAATCCGTCGCCTTTGGGGTGAGCGGCCTGATGGCCGGGGCAGGTGGCGCGATCTACGCGCCGCAGCAGGGGCTTGTTACGCCGCAGGTCGTCGGATTTGGTCTCTCGGCCGATCTCGTCATCTGGGCCGCGGTCGGGGGCAGGGGCAGCCTGCTCGGCCCGGTTATCGGCGCGCTTGTGGTTGGATCGTTGACGGCGCAACTCCGCGACACCGTGCCGTTCTGGGAAGTGTTGATGGCCTTGTTCTTTATCGCCATCATTTTGGTATTCCCAAAGGGCATTGCCGGCTTGGCAGATCCGTTCGCCCGCTTCTTAAAGGCGCGAACCAATCGCCCGGCACTTTCGGCACCGAAAAGTCCGGCGGACAGGCCTCCGGCTCGACTTACCCTCGAAGCTGTCGGCGTCCATGTTGGTGAAGTCACCATTCTCGACCAGCTCTCGCTCGATTTCGAGCAGGCCGGAATCTTTTGCGTGATCGGCCCGAACGGCGCCGGCAAAACATCAATGTTCAACGTCGTCAGCGGCGAACTTGCGGCCGCGTCCGGCCGCATCGGTTTGGGTGGTTCGGACATCATTGGCCTTGCTTCACACCGCGTCAGCAGTCTGGGCGTGGCGCGCAAGCTGCAAATCCCCAGCGTATTTCCCGAGCTCTCGATCGCCGACAATCTGGCCATCGCGTTGTGGAGCGGCCGTGCGGCGAAACTCCAATTTCTTGATCCAAGGCTTCGGCGCTGGATCAGCCCGATGCTGCGAGAGCTGCAATCGCGTTATCCGTTTCTCGCCTCGGGCTCCCGCAAGGCGGCGGAGCTTTCGCACGGTGAGCAACAAATCCTCGAACTCGCGATGGCGCTCCTGACCGAGCCGCGGGTATTGCTGCTTGACGAGCCCTGTGCAGGTCTTTCTCCGGCGGAAACGGCGGCGGTGATGGAGATCGTGCGCTGGGCCGCGCAGCGGCTCGGCGGCGCCATCATCATCATCGAACACGACATGAGCCTGGTGAAGGAGCTGGCCGAGGTCGTCTATGTGCTCCACAACGGCACGCTCCTCGCCAAGGGCAGTGTTGCCGCGATCCAGGCCGACCCGAAAGTCCGGGCCGTCTACGTGGGGGGTGAGAAATGAACGCCGCGCGCCTGGCATTTGAAGGCCTGACGGGCGGCTACGGCAGCACCACCATCGTGCGTGATCTCAGCGGCACTGCCGAACCGGGCGATGTTCTGTGCGTGCTTGGCCGAAACGGCGTCGGTAAAAGTACCCTGATGAAGTTGTTGTTCGGGTACTTGCCGTGTCTCGGCGGAGAAGTGCTGCTCGACGGCAAGCCCATTCAAGGGCTCGATCCATCCGCCCGTCGCCGTATCGGCATGACTTATTGTCCGCAGGAGCGTCCGGTGTTTGACGATCTATCGGTGCGCGATAATTTGACGCTGATGCGCGCCAACCGGCAGCTTGCGCCCTTTCGGGGGTATTTCGATCGCTTTCCGATCCTCGAGCGTCGCCTGACACAGCATGCCGGAACCCTATCCGGCGGCGAGAAGAAGATGCTCTCGTTCGTGCGGGGACTGGCCGAAGATCAGCCAGTCGTGCTGCTCGATGAGCCGAGCGAAGGCGTGCAATGGGAAAACATTCTGCACATGGAAGCGTGCATTTCCGAGAAAAGGCGCTCCGGTACCGCCTTTATCATCGTCGAGCAGAACCTCGCGTTCGCTGAACGGATCGCCGATCGGTATTTGGTCATGGACCAGGGCCGCGCGATGTTAAACGGCTCGTCGGCGGAGATCGATCGCGGCAAAATTCTCACTTATTTGCATGTTTAATGCCGATCTTTCCGTCGCCGGAATTTGGCGGGCGCCGTGCCCGGGGAGCCTATATTTTTGCTGATGGCAGGTGTAGGCAGGTCGTTGTGTTGAATGGCGAGGCGGCAAAAGCCGTAAATCGCCGCCATCGAGAAAGCACCGTCGTAGTGGGTGCCTATCAGGGAGGTCGTTGTGCAGAAGCTTGCAGTCCGTCCGGCCCCGTCAGCCCCGGTCGAGCCGGTATTCGGCGCTTCGCTGGCGCGCGATGCAAAAGCCGCCGCCGAATACTTCACGGTCGTGGAAACGGTTCTGCATGCTCAGAAGGCCGAGCAGCAGCATGGGGAAGCGGAGGCGCTCAAAACCCGCAGCCGCACCGTAAAGGAGCAATTTTTCCGCCGGCATGCCGTCGCCATCTATGATGAGGTGACCGATAACGGCGCGCGAACGCTGCGAGTCTCGGAGCTGGTCGCTGCCGCGTCGGATCGTTATCCAGCGCTGCTGCCGACGCGTGAGCAGATCGACGCTGAGCGCGCCCTGATGGAGCAGAGCGCCAAGGAAGGTCTGGAAGTCGATCAGGGGCTGTTTATCGCTCACGTCCTCGCCGACGAACGCTGCGGCATGCATCTCATCCATTCGATGCTCAAGCCGAGGCGCGAGGCGCTGGAGCGGATCGCCGAATTTCGCCACACCGGGTTTGCCGATCTCGGCGGCGCGAAGGTCGAGCGTAAAGGCAAAATCGGTCACGTGACGCTGACCAACATCAAATTCCTCAACGCCGAGGATGATCGCGCTACGGCGGCGCTGGAGACGGCGGTCGATCTCGTGCTCCTCGACGACAGCATCGAGGTCGGCGTCCTGCGCGGCGGCACCGTGGAGCATCCGAAGTATGCCGGCCGTCGCATCTTCAACGCCGGCATCAACCTGACGCATCTTTATTATGGCCAGATTTCGCTCGTCGAATTCTTTATCGAGCGTGAGCTGGGCCTGCTTCACAAGATGTTTCGCGGCCACTGGCGGTCGGAGTCCTACGACGAGCAGTTTGAGGATTACGTCGAGAAGCCATGGGTGGCGGCGGTCGAGGCTTTCGCTATCGGCGGGGGCTGTCAGCTGCTTTGCATCATGGATCGCGTGCTCGCAGAGCAGGGTGCCTACTTCAGCCTCCCGGCCAGCAAGGAAGGCTTTATTCCCGGTGCGGCCAATCTCCGCTTTCCGCGGCTCGTCGGAATCAAGCTGGCGCGCGAAGGCATCTTTTTCGAGCGAGTTTTCCACGCTGAGACGCCGGAGGGACGGCTCATTTGCGATGAGATCGTAGCCACGGGAGAGATGGATGCGGCGATTGAGAAGAACGCGCTTCAACTCGTCCGGGCCGGTATGACCAGCGCAGTGGCAAACCGCAAGGCGCTCCGCGTCGGCCAGGAGCCGCTGTCGGTTTTTCGCCGCTATTACGCGACCTATGCCCGTCAGCAGAGCTTTTGCCTCTACGATCCGAAGCTGATCGACAATCTGAAACACAGCTGGAAGCCCACCAGTCGACACATGTGATGACTCGCATCGGATCGGATCAGCAAGGACCAACGATGAGTTCTCCGGAGACTATAGCCGCTTCGCCACCGGAATTGAGTTCGGTCACACGCGTCGTGGTCGGCGAGAAGGACACTGTTGGAGCGATGGTGCCGGGCATGCCGTTTGTGGCAGCGACGCCCTACCTTGTGGCCGTCGCCGAGGGCGCGTGCAATCGGCTGGTCAAGGACCTGCTCGAGCCGGGCCAGATCACAGTCGGCAGCCGGGTCGTCATCGATCATCTTGGCCCAAGCAAGGTCGGCGCCGAGTTGGTGATCAAGGCCACATTCCTCGAACGCGAGAAGAACCGGCTCAAGTTCGCGGTCCGTATTGAGGATGGCGACCGCACGGTCGCGGTCGTCGAGCACGAGCGTGCCGCCGTCTCGCTGCAAAAACTCATGAGCGCGTTGGGCTAGAGCATGATCCCGAGAAGTGGAAGCCGGTTTTCGGAAAAGATCGTGCGACCAGCAAAGAAACTGGCCCATGATCCAGTTCGATCGAATTGGATCATGGGCTAGGACGCCGGCCGCGTCTTAAAGGGGAAGGCATGCGAACGATCGCAGAGATGCTCCGTTGGCGTGCCCACCGCCATCCTTCGCTGGAGGCGATCTGGTTCGAAGGCAAGACCCAAACCTTCGCCGAACTTGATCAGTCAAGTTCGCAACTCGCCGCCGGGTTCGTCGACCAGCTTGGACTGAAACCTGGCGACCGCGTCGCCGTGATCGACAAGAATTGCGCCGCTTATCTCGAATTGTTTTTTGCGCTCGATAAGGCCGGACTGGTGATCGCGCCGCTCAACTGGCGGCTGACGCCGCACGAGATCAACGCCATCATCGACGACATCAAGCCGAAGCTGATCGTGGTCGGGCCGGAGTTCAAGCCGCAGAGCGCCGGTTCAAGCGTCCCAGTGATGACCTTCGCCGAGTTGCCGCGCGGCGGCGCGGACCCGATGCGCGACCTCGATGGTGCGGTGAGCAGTCAGTTCTGCACTTCGGGGACGACGGGATTGCCCAAAGGCGCGATGCTGACCGGGTGGAACGTGCTCAATGTCGGGCTGTGCCTTGCAATGGAAATTCCGGAGCTGCACGAAGGCGGGCGCCATCTTGTTTGCTTGCCACTGTTTCATATCGGCGGCGCAGGCTGGGCGATCTGGGCGATGCAGGCGGGCTCGACGGCGATCATCGTGCGCGAGACCGTGCCCGAGCAACTTCTCAAGACTATGGTGGAGCAGAAGGTCGAGACGGCGCTGTTGGCGCCGACACTGATGTTGTTCCTGACCGAACTGCCGGCGTCGCGCACCGCCGACTTCTCGGCGCTCAAGCACATCACCTACGGCACCGCGCCGATCTCGCCGGATTTGCTGCGCCGCTCGATCGAGACGTTCAAATGCCGCTTCTCGCAGCTCTATGGGCTGACCGAAACAACCGGCCCTATTACCGCGTTGCCGCACGAACATCACGTCGGCGAAAAATTGCTCTCCTGCGGCCGGCCGATGTTCGGCGGCCGCGCCCGCATCATTGATTCCGATGGCAACGACCTGCCGCCGCATGAAGTGGGCGAGCTCCTGTATCAGGGCGAGAACCTGATGGCGGGATATTGGCAGCGCGAAAAGGAAACGGCGCAAGCCATACGGGACGGTTGGCTGCATACCGGCGACGCCGCCTACGTGGACGAGGACGGCTTCATCTTCCTGAAGGATCGGCTCAGAGACATGATCGTGTCCGGTGGCGAGAATGTCTATCCGGCTGAGATCGAGGCCATCCTGATGGGCCATCTGGAGATTCTCGAGTGCGCCGTAATCGGCGTGCCTGATCCAAGGTGGGGCGAGACGGTCAAAGCCGTGGTGGTGCGGCGCGCGGGCACCGGACTCACCGAAGCTTCGTTGATCGAATGGAGCCGCGACAAGCTCGCCGGCTTTAAGCGCCCCCGCTCGGTCGACTTTATCGAGACGCTGCCGCGCAACGCCAGCGGCAAGCTGCTCAAGCGCACGCTCCGCGAGCCCCATTGGGCGGGTTATACGCGACGGGTCAATTAGGGACGCGACGAAGGGTCTCGGCGGCGTCGCGAAGTTCCTTTATAATGGTTCTATGCCCGATGGGGTGAAGTAAGCCGTCCCGTACAGCGAAGGGATGACGGCATGCCGGTGACCTACGAGACGTGGCTCGTCCTGCTTTCGATCGTCGTGGCGATCCAAGGCGCCTATGTGGGCTTGAGTCTTGCGGTGCAGATCGCGGACGCCTCGGGCGTGCGGCGGCGTCTGCTGCTTGCCGGGGCTACGGCCTCGCTCGCGGTCGCAATCTGGACCATGCACTTCGTCGGGATGCTGGCAGTGCGGCTGCCTTTCCAGGTCGACTATTTGGTGCTGCCGACGCTGCTCTCGTTCCTGATCTGCGCGATCGTGGTCGGGGCCGCCGTCTACGCCACCAGTTCAGGACCGCTGACGCTGCTTCGGTTGACGCTTTCCGCATGCCTGATGGGAGGCGGCATCTTCACGATGCACTACATCGGCATGAGCGCGCTCGATGCCAGTGCGTACATGATCCATAATCGGTTCTACGTCGCCGCCAGCATGGCGATTGCGGTTGCCGCATCGGGACTGGCGCTCTGGCTTGCCACCGGACAGGGCGGGCGGCCGCCGCTGATCCTGTCGGCCACAGCCTTCGGCATCGCCGTCTCGGGGATGCATTACACGGCGATGGCGGGCGAGACGCTTTATCCGTTCACCACGAGTGTCTCGGGGGCGCCGGCGCTGTCGACCGACCTGCTTGCCATCGTCGTCGCGATCGTCGCATTTTGCATCTCGGGAATATTTCTCCTCCTGCTCTTGCCGGACGCGACCCGCTCGGTGTCGCGGTCCGGCATAGTTGAAGGTGGCGATCCCACGAGGGGCACCGTTGCGGAAGTCGTTGCGACGCTATCGGCGATTCCGGCGGCAGGCGAACGCGCCGGCGACAATCTCGAATTCGGACGTGGCACCTATGCACCGCTCGGCGGTGCCGGCACGCCGCCGCGGCGCTTTGCCCGTCATCTTCCGATTGAGCGTGACGGCTGCACCCATTTCCTCGCCGTGGATGATGTCGTCGCCGTTCATGCCAACGCGCATTACACCTATCTCTTCGACGGTGCCGACAAGCTGTTCTGTCCACTCGCCATTGGCGATGTCGAGTTGCGGCTCGACAGAAGTCGCTTCGTGCGTGTTCATCGCAGCCACATTGTGAACATCGATCGCGTCGTCGGTTATCGGCGCTCCGGCGACAATGAATTGGTCGAGATGGCCGCGTCGCATCATTACGTGGTGCCGGTCAGCAGAAGCCGAATCGGGTCGCTCAAATCGCGGGTCGCCGCACTGACCGGCATCGATCCCGCCGTTACGTTACGCCGGCGGCATAATTTCGCATCGCAATAATCCCTGGCTTTCTCGCGCGATTGCGTCAGTACCTCTGACGCAATTCGTGCAAGGGTGATGTCATTCGTGCGCGATCGACCGGTTTGGTGCTTTCGCTCCCGAGCTGGTGCACCAATTCTTGCTGCTGCAACGCACAACTAGCCACAATTCGACACAGAAGCGGTATTGCGCAGTCGCGGACGTGCCTTGGTGATGACCTTGGTTACGCGGGCTGCGCCAGGGAGGATGCCCATGATACCCGGCGCTTTCGCCTATCATCGCCCGACATCCGTCAAAGAAGCGGTCGGATTGCTTGCCCAGTTGGGCGACGACGGCCGCGCGCTCGCCGGCGGTCACAGCCTCATCCCCATGATGAAGCTGCGTCTGGCAACACCGGCGAACCTCGTCGACCTTGCCGGCATCGCTGAGCTTAAAGGCGTGCGCGCCGACGGTGATGACATTGTCATCGGCGCGATGACGACGCAGCACGATCTCATCGGCTCGGAGCTGCTGGGCACCAAAATCCCGCTTCTGCGCGAGGCTTCGGATCAGATCGCCGATCCGCAAGTGCGCTACCTCGGCACGCTTGGCGGTAATGTCGCCAATGGTGATCCCGGCAACGATATGCCGGCGGTGATGATGTGCCTGAATGCCACTTATCAAGTCATGGGCAAAAATGGGGAGCGGCGTATCGCGGCGCGTCAGTTCTATCAGGGCGCTTATTTCACCGCGCTCGAGCCGGGCGATGTGCTCACCGCGATACGCATTGCGGTGCCGGCCGGAGGACACGGCTACGCGTACGAAAAACTCAAACGCAAGATCGGCGACTACGCGACTGCCGCTGCTGCTGTCGTTCTCACCACCACCGGCGGCAAAGTCGGCACCTGCTCGATCGGTCTCACCAACGTCGCCGAGACACCACTGTGGGCGGAAGAGGCGGCCAAAATTCTGATCGGCTCCGCGCTCGATGCCGCAACGGTCAAGAAGGCGGTGGCCGCTGCGGAAGCGATCACCGCACCCGCTACTGACGCCCGCGGACCGGCGCAATACCGCACCAAGATGGCGGGCGTCATGCTGATCCGCGCGCTTGCCCGCGCCAAATCGCGCGCCCGCGGCTGAGAGGAAGGAGCAAAACTAATGGCCAAATCTCAAGTCGCCATGAAGGTGAACGGCAAAACCATCGAAGCGTTGGTCGAGCCGCGCACGCTGCTCATCCACTTCTTGCGTGATCAGCAAAACATCACCGGCCCGCACATCGGCTGCGAAACCAGCCATTGCGGCGCCTGCACCGTCGATCTCGACGGCAAATCGGTCAAGTCCTGCACCGTGTTTGCGGTGCAAGCCAATGGTGCGGACATCCGGACCATCGAAGGCATGGCGAATGCCGACGGCACGCTGCACGCGCTGCAGGAAGGCTTCCGTGAGATGCACGGACTGCAATGCGGCTTCTGTACGCCGGGAATGATCGTGCGGGCGTATCGCCTGCTGCAGGAAAACGCCAATCCGACCGAAGAGGAAATCCGCTACGGCATCTCGGGCAATCTCTGCCGCTGCACCGGCTATCAGAACATCGTCAAAGCCATTCAATTCGCCGCCGCCAAGATCAACGGCGTGCCGTTCCAGGAGGCCGCAGAATGAACGACATGACCCCCACCTCGGCCGAACGCGCCGTCAAGCTCGAAGGCATGGGTTGCAAAAGAAAGCGCGTCGAAGACATCCGTTTTGTTCAAGGCAAGGGCAGTTACGTCGACGATATGAAGCTGCCGGGGATGCTTTACGGCGACTTCAACCGCTCGCCGTATGCTCACGCCCGCATCAAGAAGATCGATACAACGAAGGCCGCCGCGGTGCCCGGCGTCGTCGCGGTGATTACCGCCGAGACGCTCAAAACTGTGAACCTCGCCTGGATGCCGACACTTGCCGGCGACGTGCAGATGGTGCTGGCCGACGGCAAAGTGCTGTTCCAGAATCAGGAAGTTGCCTTCGTGATCGCGGAGGATCGCTATATCGCAGCCGATGCCGCCGATCTGGTCGAGGTTGAATATGAGGCGCTTCCGGTCAACGTCGATCCGCTCAAGGCGATGGCGCCGAATGCGCCGATGATCCGCGAGGATCTCAAAGACAAGACCGACGGCTCGCACGGCAAACGCAAGCACTATAACCACATCTTCTCCTGGCAGGCCGGCGACAAGGTGGCGACCGATGCGGCCTTCGACAAGGCCGACGTCAAGATCAGGGAGATGATCGTTTATCCCCGCGTGCATCCGTGTCCGCTCGAGACCTGTCAGTGCGTCGCCTCCTTCGACAAGATCAAGGGCGAGTTGACACTGTGGGGGACGTTCCAGGCCCCGCACGTCATTCGCACGGTGGGCTCGCTGATCTCAAAGATTCCCGAGCACAAGATCCACGTGATTGCCCCCGACATCGGCGGCGGTTTTGGCAATAAGGTCGGCGCTTATCCGGGCTATATCTGCTCCATCGTGGCTTCGATCGTCACCGGCGTTCCGGTGAAGTGGGTCGAGGACCGCATCGAGAATCTGTCGACCACTGCGTTTGCGCGCGACTTCTACATGGACATGGAAATCGCCGCGACCAAGGACGGCAAGGTGACGGCGATGCGCTGCTACACCATCGCCGACCACGGCGCGTTCGACGCTTGCGCCAACGCCACAAAGTGGCCGGCCGGCCTGTTCAGCATCATCAGCGGTTCGTACGATTTCCCGGCCGCTCACGTTTTGGTCGACGGCGTCTACACCAACAAGGCGCCGGGCGGTGTCGCGTATCGCTGCTCGTTCCGTGTCACCGAAGCGGCTTACTGCATCGAGCGCGCCATGGACATCATGGCGCAAAAGCTCGGCATGGATCCGGCCGAGTTCCGCGTCAAGAATCTGATCCGGCGCGAGCAGTTTCCCTACACCTCCGCGTTCGGCTGGCAATACGATTCCGGCGATTATCAAACCGCCATGAACAAGGCGATGGAGTTGGTCAACTACAAGAAACTGCGCGAGGAGCAGAAAACCAAGCGCGAAGCCTTCAAGCGCGGCGAAACCCGCGAACTGATGGGCATCGGCGTGGCCTTTTTCACGGAGATTGTCGGCGCCGGCCCGTCGCGGGCCTGCGACATTCTCGGCATTGCCATGTTCGACTCCGCGGAAATCCGTATCCATCCGACCGGCAGCGGCATTTGCCGGCTTGGCACCAAGTCGCAGGGCCAGGGTCACGAGACGACCTACGCCCAGATCATCGCCACCGAGCTTGGGATCGCCGCCGACAACATCATGGTCGAGGAGGGCAACACCGATACGGCGCCTTACGGTCTCGGTACTTACGGCTCGCGCTCGACGCCGGTGTCGGGCGCCGCCACCGCCATGGCCTGCCGCAAGATCAAGGCCAAGGCGCAAATGATCGCCGCCTACATGCTCGAAGTGCACGACGACGATCTCGAATGGGACGTCGATCGCTTCCGGGTGAGGGGCAATCCCGAGCGTTTCAAGACCATGACCGAGTTGGCCTGGGCCGCTTACCATGAAGTGCCGCCCGGCATGGAGCCCGGGCTCGAGGCGATCAACTATTACGATCCGCCGAATTTCACCTTCCCGTTCGGCGCCTACATTTGCGTCCTCGACGTCGATGTGGATACGGGTACGGTCAAGGTCCGGCGCTTCTACGCGCTCGACGATTGCGGCACGCGCATCAATCCGATGATCATCGAGGGCCAGATCCACGGCGGTCTGACGGAGGCCTTCGGCATCGCGATGGGTCAGGAGATCCATTACGACGAGGACGGCAACGTCACCACGGCCTCGTTCATGGATTATTTCCTGCCGACGGCGGTCGAAACCCCGCACTGGGAGACCGACTGGACCACGACGCCGTCGCCGCATCATCCGATCGGCGCCAAGGGCGTCGGCGAGAGCCCGAACGTCGGCGGTGTGCCGTGCTTCTCGAACGCGGTGAACGATGCGTTTGCGTTCTTGGGCTCGACCCACATTCAGATGCCCCACGACAATTGGCGCACCTGGACGGCCGCGGAAAAGCTCGGCCTGCATGGGTGAATAAGAACGGGTGCAACGCCATATGCTCGTTACCGTCATCCTGAGGTGCTCGGCGCGCAGCGCCGAGCCTCGAAGGGCGACGGCCCGGGCCGTGCATCGTTCGAGGCTCTCGGAGTTTATCATCGGGCCGGCCACTTCGGGCTGGACCCGTTGGCTCGCACCTCAGGATGACGGTAACGGGTGGTACGGACTGCTCGCATGACCCTCAAGCGCGAAGAAATATCCGACCGCCTTGCCGCCGTCGGCTACGTCGCCGACCACGATATCGCGACCGCGCTGTGGCTGATGGAATTCCTCAAGCGCCCGCTACTGCTGGAAGGCGAGGCCGGCGTCGGCAAGACTGAGGTGGGCAAGGCGCTCGCCGCAGTCCACGGCGCCGAGCTAATTCGCCTGCAATGCTATGAGGGTCTCGATCAGAACGCCGCGCTCTACGAATGGAATTATCAGCGTCAGCTCCTGGCCATCAAAACCCGTGAAGGCATCGGCGAAAATGCGGATGCGATCGAGGAGCATATTTTTTCCGAGCGGTATCTGCTCGAACGGCCGTTGCTCGCGGCCATACGCCGCGAGAAGCCGCCGGTGCTTCTCATCGATGAGGTGGATCGCGCGGACGAAGAGTTCGAGGCGTTCCTGCTCGAACTCCTGTCGGACTTTCAGGTCAGCATTCCCGAGCTTGGCACGATCAAAGCAACCTCGATCCCACGCGTGGTGCTGACGTCCAATGGCACCCGCGAATTGTCCGACGCACTGCGCCGCCGCTGTCTTTATCATTACATCGATTTCCCAGAGGTCGATCGCGAGGCGAAAATTATTCTGATGCGGACGCCCGGCATCGAGACGGCCTTGGCGCTCCAAATCGCGCGCATGGTGGCGGCGGTGCGCAAGGAGGATTTGCGCAAGGTACCCGGCGTAGCGGAGACGCTCGACTGGGCGGCGACGCTCGGCGGCCTCGAGGTGCATGATCTGCGGCAGGAACCTGAGGCCGTCTACGAGACGATGATTTGTTTGCTCAAAACTCACGAGGATCGCTCGCGGGTGACACGCGAGGTCAGTGAGCGCTTGCTTGGTAAGGTGGCGTGATGAGCAGCGGCAGACAAACATCCGCTCATTCCCGCGAAAGCGGGACTCCAGCGCTGGGTCCCCGCCTTGGAGGGGAAATGTCGGGTAGCCGCCGCCGGCTCGCCGGATTTGCGCGCACTTTGCGCGACAACGGCTTTAAGGTCGGTCTTGCCGAAACGAGCGACGCACTCGCCATCCTGACATCGCCCGTTGCTGTGCGCGCTTCATCGCTGAAGCCCGCACTACGCGCGCTGTTTTGCGCGACGCATTCCGACTGGCAACGCTTCGACGAGATTTTTGATGCGTTTTGGCAGGGCCGCGACATGCGGCAGCGTCAAGTGCTTAAGGGATCGCCGGGCCAAAACCCGGCGTCGACGCCGCGGCGGCTTGCCGAGGCTCATGTGCCCAAGGATGCGCTCGGGCTTCCCGATCGCGTTGAGCGGCACAACGATACCGGCGGCGACACCGCCGCCGATGGCCGTGGCCGCCGCGAAGGTGCCTCGCGCGTTGAATTGCTGGCGGCGACTGACCTGCGCCACATCGTCGATCCTGACGAGATTGCGGCCACGCACGCGCTGGCGGCGCGTCTTGCTCGCACCATGCGGGCGCGGCTGGTTCGCCGCGAACAAGTCCGCCGCCACGGCCACCGCCTCGACTTGCGACGCACTATTCATCGCAACGTGTCGCATGGCGGAACACTGATCGAGCTTGCCTGGCGCCGGCGAAAGATCAAGCCGCTGCGGCTGGTCGTGTTGCTCGACGCCTCCGGCTCCATGAGTCTCTACACCGCGTTCTTCGTCCGCTTCCTGCACGGCGTCGTCGATAGCTTTCGCGAAGCCGAGGCCTTCGTCTTCCACACCCGGCTCGCCCACGTCTCGCCGTCGCTGCGCGATCGCGACGTGACCCGCGCGGTCGACAAGCTGGCGCTGATGGCCCAGGGCATCGGCGGCGGTACCCGGATCGGTGAAAGTCTTGCGACTTTCAACAGGTGGCACGCGCGGCGTGTCATCAACTCGCGCACTGCCTTGATGATCGTCTCGGACGGCTATGACACCGGCGCGCCGGAGCGGCTCGGCGAAGAGATGCGGCGGCTCGCGCGCCGTTGCCGCAGAATCATTTGGCTCAATCCACTGATCGGCTGGCGTGACTATTCTCCGCAGGCGCGCGGCATGCAGGCGGCGTTGCCCTATGTCGACCTCTTTGCTCCCGCACACAATCTCGAAAGCCTTGCCGCGCTTGAACCTTATCTCGCAAGGATCTGAGCCGTGGACCGCGCCACCGACATTCTTGAGATCATTGCGACCCGAAAATCGGCTGGCGAGCCGTTCGCGCTGGCAACCGTGGTGCGCACGGTCGCGGCGACCGCGGCAAAAGCCGGCGCGAAGGCGGTTATTCTGCCCGACGGTACCATTTCCGAAGGCTGGATCGGCGGTGGCTGTGCGCGCGCAGCAGTCCTCAAGGCGGCCAAAGATGCGCTCGGCGATGGCCACTCACGGCTTGTCTCGGTGCAGCCGCCTGACCTTCTTGCCGATCATGGCGTTGAAGCCGGCGACGAACAGGAAGGCGTGCGCTTCGCCAAGAACACGTGCCCAAGCGAAGGCACCATGGACATTTTTGTCGAGCCGGTTCTGCCACGCCCTCAGGTCGTCGTCTGCGGATCGAGCCCAGTGGCGGTCGCTGTTGCCGATCTCGCCAAGCGCACCGGCTTTGCCGTTACTGTCTGCGCGCCTGCGGCGGAGCAATCGGCGTTCGCAGACGCGGACCGCCGCATTGAAGGCTATGCGCTGCCAGTCGTGGAAACGAGCGCGCGCTATGTTGTAGTCTCGACGCAAGGTCGTGGCGACGAAGCAGCGCTCTCGGCTGCGCTCGCGGTCGACGTCGACTACGTCGCCTTCGTCGGCAGCCGCAAAAAAGCCGATGCGCTGAAATCGACGCTCGCCCGGCGCGGCGTTGCCGCAGCGCGCCTGGCTAAGCTGAAGGCTCCGGCGGGGCTCGATCTTGGTGCGATAACGCCGGACGAGATCGCAATTTCGATTGTTGCGGAAATTGTCGCGGCGCGGCGCAGCCGGAATTCTCGCACCGCCACAGAAGTTTCGCCGCAATCGAGCTAACTGAAACGGCTGAAGCGGAACGGTCTCCAAACCGGGCCAATTGAAGAATTTCCCTTCCTTCGTGTCGGCCAAACTGCAAAGATTTGCTTTTGTCGGGCCAAAATACTTGACTGGATTAGTCAGCTATCATCCCGTGTGAGCCGCCTGGCTTTGGCTCATGGCGTCACACTCGCGTTCAACCAGGAGATCGCGCCGATGTCTTCAACTCCACAATCCAAACATCCGGAAACCCTAGCGCTTCATGCCGGTTGGCGCGCCGATCCCGCGACCGGCGCCGTCGCCGTACCGATCTATCAGACCACGTCGTACCAGTTCCGCGACACCGAGCACGCCGCGAACCTGTTCGCACTCAAGGAACTCGGCAATATCTACACGCGCATCATGAACCCGACCAACGACGTGCTGGAGAAGCGCGTGGCGGCGATGGAGGGCGGTGTTGCCGCCTTGGCGCTCGCTTCGGGTCAGGCTGCCTCGGCGGTTGCCCTGCAGAACCTTGCGCGGGTCGGCGATAACGTCGTCAGCTCGACCGATCTCTATGGCGGGACCTGGAATCTGTTTGCCAACACGCTTAAGGACCAAGGCATCGAGGTCCGCTTCGTCGATCCGGTCGATCCTGAAAACTTCCGCCGCGCGACCGACGATCGCACCCGCGCCTATTATGCCGAAACCTTGCCTAACCCGAAGCTGACAGTGTTTCCCATTGCCGACGTCGCCGCGATCGGGCGCTCCTTCGGTATTCCGCTGATTATGGACAATACCGCGGCGCCGATTCTGACCCGGCCGTTCGAGCACGGCGCCGCAGTGATCGTCTATTCGACCACCAAATATCTCGGCGGGCATGGCAATTCGATCGGCGGCCTCATTGTCGATGGCGGCAATTTCGACTGGGCCGCGCATGCCAAGCGCCAACCGGCGCTCAATACTCCCGACCCGAGCTATCACGGCGCGGTATGGACCGAAGCGGTGAAGCCGCTCGGGCCGATCGCCTATATCATCAAGGCCCGCGTTACTTTGCTGCGCGACATCGGTTCGGCGATGTCGCCGTTCAACGCGTTTCTGATCCTGCAGGGCGTCGAGACGGTGACGCTGCGCATGGCCAAGCACTGCGAGAACACGCAGGCGGTAACGGACTTTCTGCGCAAGCGGCCCGAAGTTACCCGCGTTATTCATCCCTCGGTGCAGACCGGCGTGCATCGCCAGCGGGCCGAGCGCTATCTCAAAGGCGGCCTGGGCGGTCTTGTCGGTTTCGAACTCGCCGGCGGCAAGGAAGCCGGCCGCCGCTTCATCGATGCGCTGGAGATGCTCTATCACGTCGCCAATATCGGCGACACGCGCAGTCTGGCGATCCATCCTGCCACCACCACGCACTCGCAGCTCGATCCGCACGAACTAGAGGCGACCGGCGTTACCGACGGCTATGTGCGGCTGTCGGTGGGCATCGAGCACATCGACGACATCATTGCCGACATTGAGCGTGGCCTGTCGGCCGCCGGGAAGCTCGCGAAAGCGGCCTAGCCGTCGCGGGAGGCCAAGCTACGAAGCATCCAGCGGGCTCACGCCAAGCCGGATGCTTCGCCTTTGCAACTTCGGCTGACGCGCGCGGCGTAAAGCCCGATCAAACAATCAAGCGGACGATTGCAAGTCCCGCAAACAGCGCACCAATGGCCAGGACCACCGATGCCACCACGTAAGCCGCTGCGCCGATGAGTTCGCCGCGCTCGTAAAGCAGGGCCGCTTCCAGCGAGAACGCTGAAAACGTCGTGAAACCGCCGAGGATACCGGTGGTCAGGAACAGCCGCCAGTGTTGCGGCAGGCCGCCCTTGAGCGCGAAAAACTCCGCTATCAGCCCCATCGCCAGCGAGCCGACGACATTGATGAGAATGGTTCCGTAGGGAAATCCCATGCCGAGCATTCGCGCCGCAAGCAGATTGATGCCGTGCCGCGAAGCGGCGCCGATTCCGCCGCCAAGAAAGACAATAAGAAATCCCATCGCAGCCCTCCAGTCGGTGACTCCTACCGACGCCAAAGTGGTTGGTAGGAGTCATCAGCCAGGACGGCGGTTAATGAGGGACTCCATCCCCGAACCCAGCGAAATTCTAACTGGCTAAACAATAATGGCAAGCAGGCTCGCGCGCGGTCAGGCGCAGCGCCGCAAAATGCCGAATAAATCTGATGCTGATTTCAGTTCCAATGTCCCCGCGACGGAACTGTGTGCAGCTTGTCGCGTTATCCAATCACCGAGGAAACAAAGATGGAGTTTATATGGATCGCGAGCACATCAAGGGCGCGGCGGACAAAGCAAAGGGCGCCATCAAGGATACCGCCGGCAAGATGACCGGCGACAAGGAGCTGCAATCGGAAGGCAAGCTCGACAAGGCAAAAGGCGCCGCACTCGAGGCGCTGGGCAACGTCAAAGACGCGGCCCGTAATCTGACGAAGTAGCTACCCTGACATCGCAGCCAAGGTCATAAGAAGCCGCCTTAAAAAGGCGGCTTCTTATTTTAGCTCGGCTCCTGGTTCGTGCCGCTGTCAAACGGCGTGGCGCACGGGCGCCGGCGCTTGGTCCGGAAACAGCCGGTCCGACTCGACGACATATTGCGCGGCGCTGTCGTTCAGCCTGGAGTTATTAGCTTCGCGCAGCGCGGCATCGGCCTCGCCGTACAGAAAGGCCAGGAACGCATAGCGCCGCCCGCTGGTGATCGGCGTGACTTGATGCAGCGCGCCGCACGAAAACACCACCGCACCGGCGGCAGGAGCACGATAGGAACGTCCGCCAAATTCGGGAAGTACGAGGTCGCAGCCTTCGTAATCTTTGTTGAGGTTGATGGTGACGGCAAAGCGGCGATGCTGGGCGCCGAAATTGACATTATCGCGGTGCCGATAGAAGTGCCCGCCGACGCCGCTGTCGTAACAAGCGACGATGTAGCGGTCCATCCGGGTAGCTTGGAACTGGAAAAATCGCTCGACTGCCGGCAGCAGGCGGCGAACGATCTGACTGCGGATCGCTTCGCGCAACTGCGGGTGCGCAACCATCAGATCGTTGCGACGCTTGAACCGATAGTCGACGACCTTTGACGTTTTGCCGTCGACGTCGAGCAGAAAACCGGAATCCTCGCCGCCAATTTTTTCATAAAACTGGATCAGGACATCGCAGAGCTGGAAGTCAAAAACGCGCGGCATGATCAGCACCGGGGCGCTCAGCGGCACGCCGGCGAAATCCTCAACGGCTGGCAGGCTCCTGAGGACATCGCGTACGGTCTGCGCATGCCCGGCGGCATAATCCCATGGGATATCAGCCACCGCGCGCAACATCGGATCGAGGATGATCGTGCGCGGCATAACGGCGGCGTCGAACGAGCGACTGATCTCGCTGTCATAGTCGGCAAGAAACGACATCGCCGCTGTGCTGAGTTTGAGGTAAGGCGCAGGGTTCTGCGGAAGCGCGGTGAGTACGCCGTAAAAAACCAGACGGTCTTCGTGAAACAGCGGGAGCACTTGAAGCATTTCGGCCAGTTCGCGCTCGGCACGCGGATCGGCCGGTGAGCCCAGAAAGCTGAGGACGATCCAGCGACCGGCCGCGACTGAAAGGCTGAACGAGCCTCCGGACATCACGGGCGCCGTGAACCAGGGAACCGGATCGCCCAAGACAATCTTGCAGGGGCCGGCTTCGCATTTTTCCATTGAAGGCGCCTTCGCTTGCAACGCCGCCGCGCGCCGCATTGTTCGCCGTCATGGTAAATTTTGTTCTAATATCTCGCCGTCCGATTCGGCATTTCGGGGTTCCACCTGGGCCAGATCACCAAGAATCCGCGACCGGCCGTTCGCATTTTGCGGATGCGGGAGCTCGACTTCGAACTCGAGGGAAATCCGGATGCGCTTCACGCCCGCTTCGAACGCGCAAGTCTGTTCCGTGAACAAGGCCAATTCGAAGAAGCTAAAGCCGACTATCTCGAATTGCTTCGGCGATCGCCTACTGATTTCGGCGCACTCAACGATTTCGGGACGCTGGTTCTTAACGCTGGATACAAGGAAGCCGCCCGCTCGCTGTTCAGTGAGGCCGTTCGGCACCATCCGGATAATCCCGCCGGGCACGTCAATCTCGGCAATTTGTTGTTTCTGCTGGGCGAACAACAACAGGCCAGGCTGCATTTTGAAAGCGCGCTACGGCTCGATCCGGATCATATCCATGCAAACCGCGGCATGGGCAATCTGCTGGCGGAGACCGGGGACAATGCGGGCGCCCGCAGGCATCGGGACAAGGGCTTCAAGGGGCACTCCTTGACTGCATTGCCTTATCGCGGCGACTGCCCCGGCATCGCGGTGCTGCTACTGGTTTCAGCCGCTGGCGGCAACATACCGACGACTTCCATTCTCGACGATCGACACTTTCAGACCACCGTTCTGGTTACGGAGTATGACGATCCGAAGGTGCCGCTGCCGCAGCACGATCTGGTCTTCAACAGTATCGGCGATGCCGATTTATGTCGGGAGGGTCTGGAAGCCGCTTCTGCAGTGCTGGCGCGAACCGAGCAGCCGGTGATCAATCATCCGCACGCGGTGCTCAAGACTGGACGTGCCGCGAATGTGGAACGTCTGCGTGGCTCGCCCGGTGTTGTCGTTCCGCGAATGGCAACCTTGCCCCGGCGAGTGCTTGCTTCCTCCGAAGTGGCGGCGGTGGTTGCCGGCGCGGAATTTTCTTTTCCGTTCCTCGTCCGCGCGCTGGGCTTTCATACCGGCATTTTTTTCGAACGCGTCGAAAATCTGCAAGACTTGAAATCTGCCGCCGCGAAATTTCCTGGCGATGATTTGTGCCTCATCGAACAGCTCGATGCGCGCGACAGCGATGGTTATTTTCGCAAGTGCCGCGTCATGATCATCGACCGCAAGATCTATCCACTGCATCTGGCAATCTCGCGCAACTGGAAGGTGCACTATTTCCGCGCCGATATGGCTCAATCTGCCGAGCACCGCGCCAAGGACGCGGCATTTCTCACCGACATCGACAATTTTGTCGGCGCGCGCGGCATGGCGGGGCTGCAGCGCATCAACGCCGCGCTTGATCTCGACTATTGCGGGATCGATTTTGCGATCAACACGGACGGTGACATTTTGTTGTTCGAGGCCAACGCCACCATGGTGATGGTGCCGCTGACAAATGACCCCAAGTGGGGTTACCGGCGGCCCGCGTTCGACAACGTCTTCGCCGCAATTCGCTCGATGCTGCGGGGGCGGTCGCGGGCTGTCGATCTCAGAATTCGTGTGTAACGGATCGCCGCGGCCTCCTGCGATGCCGTTTAATTATTGCACGCGCACGCTGCGCGAGCTTCTGCCTATTTTTTAATCAAAGCTCGTATCGATTTACCACGGGCTTCGTGCCCAAATCATAGCCGTTTTGAATTGTACTGTTATTTCAGAGTGATCGGCTACGCGACGTTGCATGCTCGAGGCTGGCACAAGCCTTGCGAAGCCGCTGATCGGCAATCGAAGAACGCCCATCAGTCCTGATGGCTAGCCAAGCAGCGGCGCCGCCGGCGCTCGCCTGCGTACCCAGGGAGCATGTAATGAATTTCGACAAACTTTCGCGCCGTCACGTCCTGCAAGGCACCGCTGCGTTAGCCGTCGGCACGGCGTTGCCGCTGCGCCAAGCGTTGGCGAAAGACACCACCATCGGTTTCATCTACGTCGGATCGCGCGACGACTACGGCTATAACCAGGCCCATGCTGCCGGCGCTGCCGCTTTGAAAAAGGTGCCGGGCATCAAGGTCGTCGAAGAAGAGAAGGTGCCGGAGACCGACGCCGTCGAAAAGACCATGGAGTTGATGATCAATCTCGACGGTGCGACGCTCTTATTCCCGACCTCGTTCGGCTACTACAATCCGCACATGCTGAAGATGGCGGCGAAGTATCCGAAGCTGCGCTTCGAGCATTGCGGCGGCCTGTGGTCTGAAAAGGATCCAAAGAACGCCGGCAGCTATTTCGGCTATATCGACGAGGCCCAGCACGTCAGCGGCATCGTCGCCGGTCACATGACGAAAACCGGCAAGCTCGGCTTCGTCGCTGCCAAGCCGATCCCGCAAGTGCTGCGCAATATCAATGCGTTTACGATGGGCGCCAAGCTCGCCAATCCGAAAGTCACCTTGCAGGTGATCTTCACCGGCGACTGGTCGATGCCGGTCAAAGAAGCCGAAGCCACCAATAGCCTCATCGACCAAGGTGTTGACGTCGTCACCTGCCATGTCGACGGCCCCAAGACCGTGGTTGAGAACGCGGCGCGCCGTGGCGCCATGGTGGGCGGATATCACGTCAATCAAGCGGTGCTTGCGCCGAAAGCCTACCTCACCGGCGCCGAATGGAACTGGGAAGTGCTCTACCCTCGCTTTGCCAAGATGTTCACATCAGGCGAAACCATCCCGAACTTCTATCGCGGCGGCCTCAAGGAACAGCTGGTGAAAGTGTCGCCGTATGGCCCGATGGTGTCGGAAGCCGCCCGTAAACAAGCCGACGAGGTCAAGGCGGGACTGACCGCCGGCACCTACGTCATCTTCAAAGGGCCGATCGCCGACAACAAAGGCAAGACCGTCGTCGCTTCCGGCGTCTCCCGCGGCCAGACCGATCCGGAACTGGAGAAGATGGATTATCTGGTCGCCGGGGTGATCGGAGCCACTTCGTGAAAGCAGACGTTGGCGCGCCTATTGTCCCATCGGGGCTAGGCGCGCTTCTACGCCTACCGGCCTTCAGCCCGAAAATCGGCGGCGCGGCGGAGTATGTCGTCATCCCCACGCTGGCCTTGGCGGGTTCGCTCGTTCTGTTCGGCATCTTTGTCGCGCTGTTCGGGAAGAACCCGCTCGACCTCTATTTCTATATGTATCAAGGGGCGTTCGGCACCTGGTTCTCCTGGCAGAACACCCTGACGCGCGCCGCTCCGCTCATTCTGACTGCTTTATGCACGGCGCTGCCGGCACAGCTCGGCATGGTGATCATCGGCGGGGAGGGAGCGCTATTGATCGGCGCGCTGACGGCCACCAGCGCGGCGCTGGCTTTGCAAGGCGCGCCACCACTGGTCGTCGACGTCGGCATGGCATGCGCCGGCATGATTGGCGGCGGACTATGGATCATGCTCGCCGGTGCGCTCCGGCAGTATCGCGGCGTCAATGAAACGATTTCGAGCCTGTTGCTCGTCTATATCGCGCTCGCGATCCTCAACTTTCTGGTCGAAGGGTCGATGCGCGACCCGGCCAGCCTCAACAAGCCCTCAACGCGCGAAATCGGTGCCGCCAACATGATCGGCAGCATCCCCGGCATGGAGGTGCATTGGGGTTTGGTCTTTGGCATCATTGCGGCCATTCTCTCCTACATCCTGATCTATCACACTGTGTTCGGCTTCGCGGCGCGTGTCGCCGGCGGCAATATCCGCGCCGCCAGGGTCGTTGGCCTCAGTGTCGGCAAACTCATTCTCATCATTTGCTTTCTCGCCGGCGCCGCCGCGGGCCTTGCCGGAATGATGGAAGTCGCCGCCGTGCAGGGACGCGCCAATGCCAATCTGGCGGCCGGTTACGGTTTCGCCGGAATCCTGGTCGCGTTTCTCGCCCGGCAGAACCCGCTGGCGATCATTCCCGTGGCTATCCTGCTCGGCGGCATCGGCGCCAGCGGCGGTTTGCTGCAGCGGCGGCTGGGATTGCCGGACGCGTCGGTTCTGGTGCTGCAGGGGTTGATTTTCATGATGGTGCTGGCGAGCGACACGCTTTATGGGCGCTGGAACCTGTTCAAAGGAAAGGCCAACTGACCATGGCCGGTCCGGGCGATATCGGATTGTGGACGGTACCGGTTGCTGTACTTGGCGGCGCGGTACGAGTCTCGACGCCGTTTATTTTCGTCAGCCTCGGCGAATGCATTACCGAGCGCAGCGGCCGCATCAATCTCGGCCTCGAGGGTACGCTCGTCATGGGCGCGATGGCCGGCTATGGCGTGTCGTATCTCACCGGTTCGCCGTGGCTCGGCGTGCTTGCCGCGGGCATCACAGGTGCGGGCATGGGCGCGATCCACGCCGGTATCTGCGGGCTGCCGCGCGTCAACGATATTGCGGTCGGCATTGCGCTGATGCTGTTCGGTGTCGGGCTCGCGTTTTATTTCGGCAAACCGCTGATCGAGCCGACGGCGCCGCGGCTGCCGTCGATCGATCTCGGCTGGTGGACCGATATTCCGCAGCTTCGCGCGGCCTTGCGCATCAACGTATTGTTTATCGTCGGCGTTGTGCTGGCGCCGGTCCTGGTCTGGGCACTGCGCACGACGCGATGGGGCCTTATTATCCGCACCGCCGGTGAAAGCGCCGATGCGGCGTTGGCGATGGGCTACTCGGTCAATTTCATTCGACTGCGCGCCACCATGTTCGGCGGCTTTCTTGGCGGTATCGGCGGTTCGTTCCTGTCGCTCTATTATCCGGGCAGCTGGAATGAGGGATTGTCCAGCGGTCAGGGCATCACCGCGGTCGCGCTCGTCATTTTCGCCCGCTGGAATCCGATGCTTTGCCTCGGCGCCTCGATTCTGTTCGGTGGCGCCGCCGCGCTCGGGCCGGCGCTGCAATCAGTCGGCTATAGCCACGGCTATCATTTGTTCAATGCTGCACCTTACATCCTCACCCTGCTGATCATGATCGCAACCTGTTCGCCGAAGCGCACGTTGGTCGGCGCGCCGGCGGAGCTGTCGATTACGAGGTAAAGGCATGCAACAAGTGGCGCGCAAAGAGAGCAATACGGCGGAGCGTTACGTGACCGCCGATCCATACCTTTGGCCTTACAACGGCGATCTGCGGCCGGAAAACACCGCGCTGGTCATCATCGACATGCAGACCGACTTCTGTGGTGTTGGCGGCTACGTCGACAAGATGGGCTACGATCTGTCGCTGACCCGTGCGCCGATCGAACCGATCAAGCGCACGCTCGCCGCCGCGCGCGCCAACGGCTTTCATGTCATCCACACCCGCGAAGGCCATCGACCTGATCTCGCCGATTTGCCGGCGAACAAGCGCTGGCGCTCGCGCCAGATCGGCGCCGGCATCGGCGATCCGGGACCCTGCGGCCGTATTCTGGTGCGCGGTGAGCCCGGTTGGGAAATCATCGCCGAATTGGCGCCGCGTGACGGCGAGCCGATCATCGACAAGCCGGGCAAGGGCTCGTTCTGCGCCACCGATCTCGAGCTGATGTTGCGGCTATCCGGTATCGAGAACATCGTTCTGACCGGAATCACTACGGACGTGTGCGTGCACACCACCATGCGCGAGGCCAACGATCGCGGTTTTGAATGTCTGCTGTTGGAGGATTGCTGCGGGGCTACCGACCGAAGCAACCACGAGCACGCCCTCAAGATGATCAAGATGCAGGGCGGCGTGTTCGGCGCGGTATCGGACTCGGCCAAGTTCATCGAGGTTATTGCGTGAGTGAACTGGCTACGCTGATCCCGCCCGGCGGGCTTCCGTCACATACTGCGGGCAAAAAGACCTTCGGGATCGAAGCAATCAACATGACCAAGCGCTTCGGTGAGTTCGCCGCGCTTGACCAGGTTTCGCTGAAAGTCAGGCCCGGCACATTCCACGCGCTCCTTGGCGAAAACGGCGCCGGAAAATCGACGCTGGTCAAGTGCATCATGGGCTACTACCAGGCCGATGCCGGTGAGCTGATCATCGACGAGCGGCAGGAAATCATCGGCAACCCGCGCGCCGCGCATGCGCTCGGCCTCGGCATGGTCTATCAGCACTTCACGTCGGTGCCGGCGATGACGGTGGCGGAGAATTTCGTGCTGGCGCGCGACCATGTCCCCGCCGTCGTGGATTGGAAACGCGAGCGTAACGCTCTGGAAGAATTTTTGTCGCGCATGCCGTTTCGCGTGCCGCTGAACGCCAAAGTTTCGGCGATTTCCGCCGGCGAGCGGCAAAAGTGCGAAATCCTGAAGCAGATTTATCTGCAGCGGCGCTTTCTCATCCTCGACGAACCGACCTCGGTGCTTACTCCCGGCGAGGCCGACGAGGTGCTCGGCATGCTGCGCGACATGGTCGCGGGCGGCACGCTCACCATTCTCATGATCACGCATAAGTTCCGCGAGGTGATGGCCTTTGCGGATGAAGTCACCATTCTGCGCCGCGGCAAGCTGGCCGGGCACGGATTGGTCAAGGATTTAAGCCCCGATGCGATGGCGCGCACGATGATCGGCGCCGAGGAGTTGACGGTGCAGCCACCGCGGACCGGCGAGTTCGGCCCGCCGCGGCTCGACATACAGCAATTGAACGCACTCGACGACGGCGGCCAGCCGGCGGTGCGCGACGTATCGCTTTCGATCCGCGGCGGCGAAATTGTCGGCGTCGCGGGTGTGTCCGGCAACGGGCAGCGCCAGCTTATCGAGGTCCTTGCCGGCCAGCGCGAGGCCGAGGGTGGCAAAGTCTATCTGCAGGGCGAGCTTTATCACGCCAGCCGGCAAGAGATGCGCCATAACCACCTGTCGGTCCTTCCCGAAGAGCCGCTGAAGAACGCGTGCGTCGCGCGCATGAGCGTGGCCGACAATCTCGCTTTCCGCGAGTTCGATCGCGCGCCGTTTGCGTCCGGCGGGTGGTGGCTCAATCGCGCAAAATTCCATGAAAATGCGTTACGCAAGATTGAGCGCTACAAAATCAAGACGCGCTCCGACGATACTGCGATCGGCGAGTTATCCGGCGGCAACGTGCAGCGCACGGTGCTGGCGCGCGAACTCGCCGGCGAAGTCGATATTCTGGTCGCGGCCAATCCCTGCTTTGGCCTCGACTTCGCCGCTGTGGCGCAAATCCACGCCGAGATCATGGCGGCGCGCAACCGCGGGGCCGCCGTGCTCCTGGTGAGCGAGGACCTCGACGAGCTTTTAGAACTCGCCGACCGACTGGTCGTGATCTTCCACGGCCAAATTGTCTACGAAGCCCGTGCCAGTGAGGCGAACCTGACCGAGATCGGCCGTCACATGGCCGGGCATTAGGCAACCACGAAAACCCGCCTCAGCCGCGTTATCCCAGCTAAGTGCCTTACCCGCATACCTGGACGTAGCCAATCGGCTCCAGCCGCCGGGCGGCGATTCCTGCCTGCTGTCCACGGGCGACAGCCTGCGTGAGCCGCGAAGAGTTGCTATTGGCAGCCTTGAAAACTCTACTGCCGGCTTCTTGCAATTGTCATGGCGGCCAGCCAAAGTGCCGAAGTGGTAAGGACACAAATACAGGGATCATCCATGCGCAGAATTTTTTGGCTTTCGCTTGCGATTGCTGCGGTCATCGGCTTCGGCGGCTACAATCTGGCGAAGGCAACTCCGGCGAGCCCGCAACCGATCGTCGGTGCCGCCGCTGACGCGTCCGACGTCCAGCAGGTCTACTGCTACCGTTGCGGCCGATGGCGCTACGGTGGCCGCTATCACGGTGGCGTATGGTACGGCGCCGGGAGACACTATTGGAATGGCCGCTGGTATGCGTATGGCGTCGGCTCATGCTGGCGGGCGTCGCCCATCGGCTACGTCTGGGTTTGCTGATAACAGCTCCGCTGGCGATTGATGCGCGCTACGCTGCGGCTTGCGGCCCGTCATTGCGTTAACCGCGGCGGGCGCTCAGGCATCGTGGATGCTCTGCTTTAGAGCCCGCTTGGTGCGTGCGCCCATGCGAGCGGTGATCGCGTATCGTCGCGCTACTTTCAGCTACTACAGTACCGGCGAGGAAAGCCGCCGGTATGTCGCATATACCGGCTCCCACATCAGCGCCGTTACTGCATCGGTGAGATCCTGATCGGGCATGGGGTGGTCAAGTCCCTCTTTTACGGCCTGCCCGGCGACCGCGATCGCCACGGCAAGCGAGACTTTCCGTATTTCGGCGAGCGGCGGCAGAAGGTTGGCGCGCAGATCGTTTTTAGCCGGAGACAGGCCGGCGATCGTGTGCGCGGCGGCGAGAAACATGCCGTCGGAAATCCGGCGCGCTTGCACGGCGATAGCCCCCAGGCCGACGCCGGGATAGACGTAGGCGTTATTTGTTTGGTCGATCCGGAACGAACGGCCGTCGCGCGTAATCGGCGGAAAGGGGCTGCCGGTGCCAATAACCGCTCGCCCTTCTGTCCAGGCGAGAAGGTCCTCAGGAGTTGCTTCGCTTCGTTCTGTTGGGTTGGAGAGCGGAAAGATCACCGGCCGCTGCACGTGGGCAGCCATCGTGCGCACCACTGCCTCTGAAAAGGAGTGCGCCTGGCCTGATGTGCCGATAAGCACCGTCGGATGCGCGTTGGCGGCGACTTCGGCAAGGCCGACCCGATCCGTCGATTTTAGCTTCCACTTGGCAATTCGATCGCGGCTTTGAGCGAACCGCGCCTGAAACGGTTGCAAGCCGTTCATGCCTTCAATCAGCAGGCCTTGCCGATCAACCAGATAAAAGCGGCTGCGGGCATCGTTCTCCGCTACGCCTGCCTCGATCATGGCGCGCAGCAGAAGCGCGCAAATTCCAGTGCCTGCCGAGCCTGCGCCGAGCACAGCAATACGCTGATCAGTAAGCGGCACGCCTGTCACGTTGATGGCGCTCAGAATCGTGCCGACAGCGATGGCGGCCGTGCCCTGAATGTCGTCATTATAGCTGCACAGCCGGTCGCGATACTGCGCGAGCAAGCGGTTGGCATTGCCGAAGGCAAAATCCTCCCAGTGCAACAGCACGTGCGGCCAACGTGCGCGCACCGCGTCCACGAACGCCGCGACGAATTCGTCGTAGTCACCACCGCGGACGCGTTCATGCCGCCAGCCGATATAAAGTGGATCGGCGAGGAGCGCGCGATTGTCGGTGCCAACGTCGAGCAGGACCGGCAGTGTCGTTGAGGGATGAAGCCCGGCGCAGGCGATGTAAAGCGCGAGCTTTCCGATGGGAATGCCCATCCCGCCGGCGCCTTGATCGCCAAGGCCGAGTATACGCTCGCCGTCGCTTACCACGATGGCGTCTACCTTATCGAAGCGCGGATTGGCGAGGATGCGGCCGATGCGGTCCTTAAGCGGAAAACTCAGGAACAAGCCGCGCGGTTTCCGAAAGATGCGGCTGAACTGCGCACAACCGAGGCCCACGGTCGGCGTATAGACCGTCGGCATCAGCTCTTCGATGTGTCGGGTGAGGAGCGCGTAGAACAGCGTTTCATTGGTGTCCTGCGTGCCACGCAGGAAGATGTATTTTTGCAAGTCGGTGCCGGGTCCGCGAAACGCATCGAGCCGGCGTTCGACCTGCAGATCGAGCGTGGTCACGTAGGGTGGCAACAGACCGTGCAGGTCAAAAAGGTCGCGCTCAGAATCGGTGAACGCCGTGCCTTTGTTCAGCAGCGGATCGTTCAAAAGCTCGTAGCCGCTGAGCGCGGTTTCGATGATTCTCGGCAATGGAGCGGTCATCTGCGTGATGCTTGCGTCGTTAGCCTGATGAACGCACTGGACTTGCAATACACCATGAGCAAGAAGTCGAAGGCATCGAGCGTCCATCCGAGAAAGCTGGCTGCAACCACATGTTTCTGTTCGCTGGTCCAGCCGGAAAGTGCCGCGATGCGCATTATTTTTTTTCCCTCGCGTCCGTCAGTTTTGTCCGATCCCGAACACTGACGCTCGCCCTATACTTTTTCGCTCTTTGACCGTCGCGGCACCATAGCGTTGGCGATCAGCTCTTGCACCGCTTCGCCATTTTGGTTGAGCGTTCGCGTCCGCAACTTCATCAGCCCGCGATCGGGGTGTGACTTCGATGGTCGCATCTCAAGAACTTCAGTTTCGATTCGCAACTCGTCGCCGGGAAAAACCGGGATAGGCCAGCGCATTTCTTCGAAGCCAAGGCCCACGGTGCCGCCCGCCGATCGATATTCGCTGCGTGCGACAAGGCTCATGGTCATGGCAGCCGTATGCCAGCCGCTCGCCACCAGCCGGCCGAAAATCGATTTACGCGCTGCTTCCTCATCGAGATGAAAGAACTGCGGATCGAATTTCGTGGCAAAGGCGATAATCTCGTCTTTTTCGACCCGCAGCCGGCCAACTGGTTTGAAAACCTGTCCGACTGCGAAGTCCTCGAAATACCGCTCGCTCATATGCGTTTGGCTCTGGCTGAGAACCCGGGTGTCCGGCGGCCCGTCTACAGCGCCCTCCGCCGGTCGCCTGGCCGAGAAATCTGTTGGCGAGCCAGTTGGTGGCAAGACTGGCAAAGGCTTTTCTTTCGTACCGCGCTGCGTTTATCATCACCAGACCTTTGGGACGGACGGCATGGCGATCAGGCTTGCGATTCTCGCATGTGCGGTGGTTTGGCTGACCGGCTCCGCATTGCCTGCGGAGGCGGGGGAGCGTTGGCATCGGGGTCACGGCCATTGGGAGGCGACCCACGAGGCCCTTTACGAACTGGAGCACGATGTCGCGCTTCTGGAAGCCGACCCCGCAGTCGATGACGGCTACAAGGCGCCTGTCATTGCCCACGAAGGCGCTGAGGTCAGGCGCCTACACGCTGCACTTCCCTCGGCGCGTTGGCGCTGGACGTCTCTCTGCTGCTACAGCCGAAGGCCAATTTACATTCGGTGAGGGCCCCACCCGCCAAGGCCCGAAGGGCTTGGTACTCCGCAAAGATTCACTCCGCTGGCTGAGCGTCGGGAGCCGGTAGTTGCGGTCGCGGCAATACCGGCCGAACGCGCGACCACCATTCGCTGAGGCGGTCGAGATAAAGATACAGCACCGGCGTCGTGTAAAGCGTCAGGATTTGACTGATAACGAGCCCGCCGACGATCGCGATGCCGAGCGGCCGCCGTATCTCGCCGCCATTGCCGAAGCTCAGAGCCAGCGGTATCGCGCCAAGAATCGCCGCCGAGGTCGTCATCAAGATCGGACGAAGCCGAAGCAGACAGGCTTCGAAAATCGCATCGTAAGAGCTCAAGTTGCGCACCCGCTTTGCTTCGATGGCGAAGTCGATCATCATGATTGCGTTCTTTTTGACGATGCCGATCAAGAGGATGACGGCGATCAGTCCGATAATGTCGAATTCGGTGCGGAACACCATCAACGTCGCGAGCGCACCCACGCCGGCTGACGGCAAAGTCGAGAGAATTGTGATCGGATGAACGTAACTCTCATAGAGTACACCGAGGAGGATGTAGACTGCAGCGATGGCCGTGAGGATCAGAATGGGCTCCTTCGACAGCGACTGCTGGAAAAGCTGCGCTGTACCGGCAAGCGTGCCGCGGACCGAACGCGGCATGTGAATGCGCGCGATAGCGGCATCGATCTCCTCTGCTGCTTCACCCAGCGATTTGCCGGGTCGCAGATTGAACGACATGGTCGAGGCGACGAACAATCCCTGGTGATTGACCGACAACGGCGTGTGGCTCGGCCGGTAATGGGTGACGGCCGCCAGCGGGATCATAGTCTCCTGTGTCGTGGACACCGCGGCTCCGGCGGACGTGGAGCCATGACCAGTATTGGCGAGGGCATTGATGGCGGCATTGCGCGCCGCAGCGGCGTTCGCGGATGTTGCGGCTGTTGAACTCGATGGTGCCGTCGACGGTGACGCGCCCGGCGCTGATGGCACCGCAAGCGAGGTGGGAACGGTGCCGTTCGTTGTTGCCGGGGTGACCGTTCCACCGGGTGCATTGGTCGTCGAAGTGCCCGGGGGCGTCGATCCGGAGATGGACACGTAAACATCGCGCAACGAATTCGGATACTGTGTATCGCGCGGGTCGATTTCCATGACCACGTGATACTGGTTGATGGCGCTGTAGATCACGGAGACCTGGCGCTGCCCGAAGGCATCGTAGAGCGTGTTGTCGATCTGCAGGGGAGTGATCCCGAGTCTCGCGGTAGTGTCACGGTCGATATCGAGATATGTCTCCAGCCCGCGCTGTTGCTGATCGGAACTAACGTCGGTCAGAACGGAATTGTGCGCGAGGGCCGCCACAAGCTTCGGCGTCCACTCATAAAGTTCCTGCACGTCTTCGGATTGGAGTGTGTATTGATATTGAGCATTGCTTTGCCTGCCGCCGGCACGCAAATCCTGGATGGCGGCAAGATACAGGCGTCCGCCGGAAACCTGGGCGAGCTTCGGCCGCAGCCGTGCGATGACCTGATCGACCGCCACTTTGCGCTCTGAAAGCGGCTTCAGCGAAACGTAGACATTGCCGGTGTTGATCTGCGCATAGCCGCCGCCGCTGCCGACCCCGGTATAGCCGACGACATTTTGTACCGCAGGATCCTGCCGCACGATCGTCATCATTTGCCGCAGCTTCTGGCTCATCCTCTGAAACGAGATGCTTTGATCGGCTTGCAGCGAGCCGACCATTCGTCCGGTGTCCTGCTGCGGGAAAAACCCCTTGGGTACGAAAATGTAGAGTTCCACGTTCAGGCAAATGGTGCCAACGAAAATCAGCAGCACCAGAGCGCGGTGGCGCAGCGCCCAACCGAGCGACCAGGCATAGAAATTGCGTACGCGCGCGAAGATGCCGGTGCGCTGTTCGCTCTCGCGCTCTCGCGGTGGCCGCGGCCGCAGCAGCAGTCCGCACATCATCGGCGTGGTGGTCAGCGAAATCGCCAGCGATATGAGAATTGCAACCGACAGCGTGACGGTAAATTCGCGAAACAGGCGCCCGAGGATGCCGCCCATCAGCAGGATCGGAGTGAATACCGCGATCAGCGAAAAGCTGATCGACATGACGGTAAAGCCGACCTCGCGGGCGCCGCGAAAGGCGGCTTCCATGGGCGGCATTCCCTCTTCGATGTGCCGGGATATGTTTTCTAGAACGACGATCGCGTCATCGACGACGAATCCGGTGGATATCGTGAGCGCCATCAGCGACAGCAAGTCGAGGCTGTAGCCGAACAGGTACATCACGCCAAAGGTGCCGACGATCGAGACCGGCACCGCAACGCTGGGTATGATCGTCGCACGGATGTTGCGCAAAAACAGATAGACAACAAGTGTCACCAGCAAGATCGCCATCACCAGGGTCAACTCGGTATCGTGCAGCGAAGCCCGGATCGTGGTGCTGCGGTCGATAGCGACGGTCACGTTCATATCGGCCGGCATGGCGGCTTCCAAACGCGGTAACTCGGCTTTTACGTTGTCAACTGTCTCGATGATGTTGGCGTTCGGCTGGCGGAACAGGATGACGAGCACCGAGGGCTGGCCGTTCGACATGCCGAGATTGCGCACATCCTGAACGGAGTCCTGCACGTCGGCGATATCCGAAAGGCGAACCGCCGCGCCGTTGCGATAGGCGATCACCAGGGGCGCATAGTCGGCCGCAACGTTGGCCTGGTCGTTGGTATAGATCTGAAAACGGCGATTGCCGTCGTCGATGGTGCCCTTTGGACTGTTGGCATTGGCGGAAGCCAGCGCCGCGCGCACGTCTTCGAGGCCGATGCCGTACTTGTAGAGCGCCTGCGAGTTCAGTTCGACGCGAACCGCCGGCAATGTCGATCCGCCGATGACAACGTTGCCAATGCCGCCGAGCTGCGAAAGCCGCTGCGCCAGGATATTGCTCGCGGCATCATACATCTGGCCTCGGGTCAGCGTTTTCGAGGTCAGCGCAAGGATCAGGATGGGCGCGTCGGCCGGATTGACTTTGCGATAGGTCGGATTGTTTGGAAGGTTCGATGGCAGATCGGCGCGCGCGGCGTTGATCGCCGCCTCGACGTCACGTGCGGCGCCGTCTATGTCGCGGGTGATGTCGAATTGCAGCGTAATGCGGGCCTGTCCGATTCCACTTTGCGACGTCATTTCGCTGACGTCCGCGATCTGCCCGAGATGGCGCTCAAGCGGCTCGGCGACGCTGGTTGCCACCGTATTTGGGCTGGCGCCAGGCAGCGTCGCGGTGACTGAAATCGTCGGAAAATCGACTTGCGGCAGCGGCGATACCGGCAGCTTGGAAAATCCGAGAAAGCCCCCGATTGCGATGCCGAGCGTCAGCAATGTCGTTGCTACACGACGGGCAATGAACGGAGCGGAAATGTTCATTCGGCCGGCTCGTCGCGTGGCGCCAGCGGGTTCGCCGGCCGGCTCCCGGTCAGTCGCACTGCCAGGCGATCGAAGTACAGATAGATCACCGGTGTGGTGAACAGTGTCAGCAGCTGGCTGAAGACCAAGCCGCCGATAATGGCTATGCCCAGCGGCTGGCGCAGCTCGGAGCCCGTGCCGGATCCAACCATCAGCGGCAGCGCGCCGAGAATCGCAGCCATCGTCGTCATCATGATCGGCCGGAAGCGCAGCAGACAGGCCTGATAGATGGCGTCCCGCGGCGGCAGGCCCTCGACGCGCTCGGCCTCCAGCGCGAAGTCGATCATCATGATGGCGTTCTTCTTGACGATGCCGATCAGAAGAATGATGCCGATGATGGCGATGATATCGAGATCGTAGTGCAGCAGCATCAACGACAGCAGTGCGCCGACGCCGGCCGACGGCAAGGTGGAGAGGATCGTGATCGGGTGGACAAAGCTCTCATAAAGAACCCCGAGGACGATATACATCGCTACAACGGCGGCGATGATCAGAAAGACTTCGTTGAGCAACGAGGATTGAAAGGCCGCCGCAGTGCCTTGGAACGCGGTGGTGAAACTGATCGGCAGGCCGAGATCATGCTCGGTTTGTTCAATGGCGTCGACTGCCTGGCCCAGCGAAACACCCGGCGCGGTGTTGAATGAGATGGTGGTCGCGGGTAACTGCCCGAAATGGGTGACCAGCAAGGGGCCGTTGCGTTGCTCGATGTGCACGATTGCGGAAAGCGGCACTTGCCCGTTGGTCGCCGAGGACGACGACGGCAGGTAGATCATCGACAGGCCCTCGATCGACAGCTGCAGCGAGGGGTCGACCTCGAGGATCACGCGGTACTGGTTCGACTGGGTATAAATTGTCGAGATGATGCGCTGACCGAAGGCGTCATAAAGCGCGTTATCGACGGTCGCGGGCGTGATCCCGAACCGGGCAGCGGTGGCGCGGTCGATGACGATGTCGAGCGCCAGCCCTTGTTGTTGCAGGTCGCTGGCGACGTCGGTGATTTGCGGCAACTGACTGAGCTGGTCGACCAGGCGCGGAACCCAGGTCTTAAATTCGGTGGGGTTGGCGTCCTCGAGCACGAAGTGATACGGCGCGCGGCTGACGGTGGCGTCGATGGTCAGATCCTGCACCGGCTGCATGTAAAGCGAAATGCCGACGATGCCCGAGATTTCCCGCTGGATGCGCCGCATGATCTGAGTAGCCGTGAGCTTGCGCTCGTCGTGTGGCTTCAGATTGATCAGGAAACGACCGGTGTTCTGCGTCTGATTGGTGCCGTCGACGCCGACGAATGAACTTAAGCCGTCGACATCAGGATCCTTGAGGATCTCCTCGGCGACCCGGTTCTGCAGATTGGCCATGGCTTGATAGGAAATGCTTTGCGAAGCCTCCGAGATGCCCTGGATCATCCCGGTATCCTGTACCGGGAAGAAGCCCTTCGGGATCATGACGTAGAGGAGCACCGTGACCCCGAGCGTGAGAACGGCGACCGCGAGCGTCAGCGGCTGACGGTCCAGCACCCAATTGAGCGCACGGCCGTAGAGCGCAATGACGGCATCGAATGCGCGCTCGGCGTGGATATCGAAACTCGAGCGTTCCGCCTGGCTGTGGTGCCTGATCAGCTTGGCGCACATCATCGGCACCAGCGTCAACGACACCACAGCGGAAATGACGATCGTGACCGCAAGCGTGATGGCGAATTCATGGAACAGTCGGCCGACGACATCGCCCATGAACAGCAGCGGTATCAGCACCGCGATCAGCGAGATGGTCAGCGAGATGATGGTGAAGCCGATTTGTGCCGAGCCGCGCAGCGCGGCCTCGACCGGATGCATGCCGTCTTCGACGTATCGCGCAATATTCTCGATCATCACGATGGCGTCGTCGACCACGAATCCCGTGGCTATGGTAAGCGCCATCAGCGACAGGTTATCGAGGCTGAAGTTCAAAAGGTACATCACCCCGAGCGTGCCAACGAGCGACAACGGCACCGAAAGGCTGGGGATGATGGTGCCGGGCAGCGTTCGCAGGAAAACAAAAATCACCACGACGACGAGAACAACGGCAAGGGCGAGTTCGAACTCGACGTCGGAGACCGACGCGCGGATTGTCACGGTGCGATCGCTCAGAACGCCGACATCGACAGCCGACGGCAGGGTGGACACGATCTGCGGCAATAGCGCCTTGATGCGGTCGACCACCTGAATAATGTTGGCGCCGGGTTGCCGCTGCACGTTGAGCAGGATCGCCGGCGTTGTATTCGCCCAAGCACCGAGCTTGGCGTTCTCCGCGCCGCTGACGACGTTCGCGACGTCCGAGAGTCTGACCGGTCCGCCGTTGCGGTAGGCTATAATCGTGTCGGCGTATTGCGCGGCAGTCTCCAGCTGGTCGTTGGCATTGATCGTCGTGGCTTGGGCCGGCCCGTCGAAGTTTCCCTTCGGTATGTTGACGTTGAAGTTACCGATGGTGGTGCGGACGTCATCGATATTCAGGCCGTAGGCGGCGAGCGACTGCGGATTGAACTGCACCCGCACCGCCGGCCGGTGTCCGCCGCTGATGCTGACGAGTCCGACGCCGGTCAGCTGCGAGATCTTCTGCGCCAGCCGGGTTTCGCTCAAATCTTCCAGCTGGATGAGCGAGAGGGTTTTCGACGTCACCGCGAGCGTCAAGATCGGCGCGTCGGCGGGGTTGATCTTGGCGTAAACCGGCGGGATCGGCAGATCGCTGGGCAAGAGATTGTTGGCGGCATTGATCGCCGCCTGGACTTCCTGCTCGGCGACGTCGAGGCTCAAATCGAGGCTGAACTGGAGGGTGATCACCGAGGCGCCAGCGGAGCTCGCCGACGTCATCTGGTTTAGTCCCGGCATCTGCCCGAGCTGACGCTCCAACGGAGCGGTAATCGACGACGTCATCACTTCGGGACTGGCGCCGGGATAAAACGTCTGCACCTGGATGGTCGGGTAGTCGACCTCAGGCAAGGTCGAGAGCGGCAGGAAGGTATAGGCGACGATGCCGGACAGCATGATCGCTGCCATCAACAGCGTCGTCGCTACCGGGCGCAAAATGAAGGGTTCGGAGACGTTCATCGCATCGTTTCAACGTTGCGGCCCCGACCTTTGTCACTTCCACATTTGGGAGAGACGAGGGTGGGGGAATTGCGCTCGCCGCCCCGCATCGCGCTAGAACAGGCTCTATTGTTTGCCGCTACTATGCCGATCTTTCGAATTTTCTGATCCTTGGGGCTGAGCACCGGGCGAACGATTGCCTTGTGCCGACGGCCGATTATTGCCGCCGGGAGCGCCGGGTACCGTGACGCGCGCGCCGTCGCGCAAGCGATCGGTGCCATCGACGACGACCCGTTCACCCGCGGAAAGCCCGGAAGTGACCGCCGCCGTCGGACCATCGGTCGGACCGACTTTGATCGGGCGGACGGAAACAGTGTTGTTGGCGTTGATCACGTAAACATAAGTACCGGGTGCGCCGCGCTGGATCGCCGCAGTTGGCACGACGACGACGTCATGTAGGGTTTTTATCAGCAATTGCGCGTTGACGAATTGGTTTGGGAACAGGGCGTCGTCGGGGTTGTCGAACTGGGCGCGGACTTTGACTGTCCCGGTCGTAGTGTCGATCTGACTGTCGAGCGCGATCACGTGTCCAGTCGCGAGCAGCGTGACATTGGCCCGGTCGTACGCGGCCACCTGGAAAATCGCGCCAGCGTTGAGTTGCGGCACGATGTCCGGAAGATCGTCTTCGGGAACTGGGAAGATCACAGTGATCGGCTGCAGCTGGGTGACAACCGCAAGACCGGTGCTGTTGGAGGTTTGCACGTAGTTTCCCGGATCGACCAAACGAAGCCCGACGCGGCCGGTGACCGGAGAGACAATGCGGCAATAGATGACGTTCAGCTTTTGCTGATCGACCTGCGCCTGATCGAGTTTCACCGTGCCTTGGAATTGCTGCACGATGTAGATCTGGTCCTCGTATTGTTGCCGCGCGATCGAATTCTGTTCGGCCAGCTTCTGATAGCGCACGAAATCGACCTGTGCCTGAGCGAGCAGGCCCTGGTCATGCGCAAGCTGACCTTCGAACTGGGCCTGCTGCAGCTGGTAGGGCCGGGGGTCGATCTGCGCCAGGAAGTCGCCTTTATGGACAAGCTGGCCCTCGGTGAAGCCAACTTCCATCAATTGACCATTGATCTGCGTCTGCACGGTAACCGTCGCGATCGGCGTGACGGTGCCGAGAGCATTTACGACGACGCGAATGTCGCCTTTTCCGATGGTTGCGGCGCCGACCGACTGAGCTGCGGAAAATTGATTGCGCGCCGTGGCCGAAGGCTGGCCCGAATAAATCCATCGCAGCAGACCGTAGGCGCCAACAATGACCGCGATCAGAACGATGAGACCGATGACAATACGAATTGATCCGCCGCGCGGACTTTTAACGATCGGCGTGGGCGCCGTCGGGCTAACGGTGGGTGTGGGGGCCACCGGGCGAAGCTCCAGCCTCGCCTCATCATCAGGTCTGCGGGTTCGCTCGTCCATATTCGCTTCAGAGCATCCGAATGCGGCAGTTTATAGCGGGTGTCCGTTAGCCCCGCCTAATGAATATTCGCTAATGCGCGCTGACTGCGAAATGGGCAGACGCCACCGTACGCGACGATGAAAACGAGTTGCTTGGGTTTCGGCTTAGTTTCGGCGCAGCTTTACACCGGAAGCCTGAATATCGAGGCGGATCAATGCGTTGCCTGGCTCAACGGTAGTTCAAGTCTAGGCCCGGCTTCGTTGGGCGGAAGCTGTGGCAGCAATGAGAAATCTTTCTCCAGCTCTTTTCTCGTTGGTAGCAACGTAGCGTCCCAGCCGCCGCCCAAGTTCTCGATCAAAGCGACACTCGCGAGGAACAGGTCCTGCCGGTAGGTTAACTCGGTCTCCTGGTCCGCCAGGAGCGTAATCTCCGCCGTCACCACGGTGGTAAAGGCCGCCGTCCCCGCAACGAACTGATTGAGATAGACATCGACGGCCTGCTGCGCGTCCTTGACGGCTTTCTGCTGGATGGCGAGCGCTTGAGTCAGCCGGCGGATTGCGACAAGCTCGTCCTCCACTCCCTGGAATGCGGTAAGCACAGTCTGCCGATAATTGGCGACGCTCTGCCAGTACGCTGCGCGCGCGGCATCGACCTGCGCAGCGGTAAGTCCGCCATTGAATAGCGTTTGCGTGCCCGCCGCGCCGAGCGACCACACCTCATTGGCGACGTTGAAGGGCAGGGGATGACTGCCAAACCATCCCAAAGCGCCGGAAAGGCTGATGTCCGGGAAAAAGGCCGCTACCGCGACGCCGATCAGCGCGTTTTGCTCCTGCATGGTTCGTTCGGCCGCGGCAATGTCAGGACGCCGCTCAAGAAGTGTCGAGGGAACCGTAAGCGGAATTTTTGGAATATTGCCGGCAAGCAAACGTGGACCGATCGAGAGCTCGGCGGGCGGCCGGCCGATCAGTATTGCGATTGCGTGCTCATATTGCGCCCGTGTAGCGGCTGTGCTCTTGGCCTGCGCCTCAGTAGTAAAAACTTGGGCCTCCGCCGTCGCTACGTCCGCAGCCGTACAGCAAGTGGAACCGGCGGGACCGTAACCGGCGGTGAATTGATTGCGCACGACATCAAGCGTCTTCCGGTACTGCACTGCCGTGCGTTCGAGGAGATCGAGCAGCGAGTTGGTCGCGCGCAGATTGAAGTAGGCGGTGGCCAGCAGCGCCTGCTGTGAAAGCTTGGCATTGTCGAGGTCGGCGGCCGTGGCTTGTGTGGCGGCGGCATTGCTCTCGATTTGCCGGCGCACTTTGCCCCAAACATCGATGTCCCAGCTGGCAGAGAGCTGCGGGTTGTACGTCGTTGTGTAGATCGGGGTGCCGGTGACCAGGGCGGCTGTGCTGCCGGTCTGGTTACTTAGCGATTTCGGTCCGGTCATCGTGCGGGTGAAAGTGTAGCTCCCCGTCAGGGTCGGGAGCAGAGCCGCTTGCGCCTGGCGAATGACGGCGCGCGCTTCTTCATAACTCGCCGCCGCGGCGGCCACCGTTTGGTTGGAGATCTCGACCTGCTTGATCAGGAACGCAAGCTTTGGGTCGCGATAGAACGACCACCATTCGCCGCGACCGATCCCGTCGCTCGGCGTGGCGGTTTTCCAACCCTTAAGCTCTTTGTAGACTGTGGGCGTAGGGGCCGCCGGAGGCACATAGTCCGGGCCAACGGCACAAGCCGCGAGTGCGCAGGTCAGTATCAATAAGCCAAACCGCGCGTGCGCGCGCCAAAGCGGTCCGCATCGCGCCCACTCGCGTAGAGCAAAACCAGCATGGGCTAACGCAACCACCTGCCGCAAACCCGTCGCTGCAAACCACGAAACAGAGCTGTGCACGCCAAGTCTCACGGTAGCGCCCGCCCCGCGTTACTGCGATAATTTGGGTGCTGTCGTTGCGACCCCCGGCCCCAAGCGATCGCGATGATCATGAGCATGCCCGACGACCTGGCGAATTACAACATCACGGCCATGTCGCTGTGCACAGGCAATCGTTTCGTCGGCGTCTGTGCTGTTCGGGCGACAGCAGGGCGCCGATGCCATCGCAACTGGAGCGAGGGTTCGCCGTTGACTTATGGTACGTACGGCGACGGTCGTCGGTTTCGGGTCATGTGCGCGCGATCCGCGTGACTTATAGGTGGGCAGGCATCAAAGGCCGCCGCCGAGGTTTGCGCGACATGACGCATCGCTATCACTCGCACAGCAGGAGGGAACAATGCCCTACACATTTACACTGACTGCCACGATCCCCGCTTCACCGCAGGAAATCTACGAAGCATGGCTCGACAGTCTTGCACATTCCGAGATGACGGGCGGCGAGGCGAGAATGTCTGAAGAGATCGGCGCCGAGGTATCTGCGTGGGATGATTATATTAGCGGGCGCAATCTTGAGCTGATCCCCGGCGAGCGCATCGTCCAGACTTGGCGCACGAGCGAGTTCACCGATGAGCACGAAGATTCGGTGATCTCGATTGTTCTCGCCGAAGTCGACGACGGCACGCTATTGACGCTAGAGCACAGCAACGTGCCGGACGACCAGCGCAGTTACGAAGAAAGCGGCTGGCAGTCGCATTATTTCGAACCGATGGTTGCGTATTTTGCCCGACTTCGGGGAGATGCAACTTCTGAGCCGCCCGAACAGCCCACGCGACAAAGCCCCGCCAAAGTTCCGCCTAAACGTGCGGCGAAAGTGGTCGCGAAGACAAAGTCAAAGCGCGCGGCGCCACGAACAAAAACGGCAAAAAAGAAAATCAAGGCCAAAGCAACGAAGCGGCCGGCTGCTGCCGCAAAGCGTAGCAAAAACGCGAAGCCGACGGCACGCAAATCGGTTCGGCGCAAACGAAGGTGAAGGCCGCACTGGCGTTCCGTTCACTTAAACGGGACGCCAGCGCCAACGAGGCTTTTTTACTGAGCTGAAGCCGCGCGTCTGCGCGCGCTTGTCCTCACCGGCGGGGGTTGGACGGGTGGGCCGCCAAATAGCCGCGAGAAGAAATCGCCGCCACCGCCGTTGAAGCCGCCGCGTCCGCCGAAGAACGACGATTGCTCGGGCATTGCCAAAAGCTCGCGGCGCACCACGTTTTCTTTCCGCTCAATCGGAATATCGGCAACCTTGCGCTCGTCGCTCTTGAGGATGGCCAGCAGCGCTTTGTCGCGGCCGTAAACGTCGTCGCGGAATTGGAGTTTGCCGTCACCGTCAACGAAAGCGGTCTGGTAGGTCAGGTGTACGGGGATGAGCGTCGGGAACTGAATGTCCTGCTCATTGTTGCCGAACATCGATCGGATACGGTCTTGTGTGTAGCCGTCGTGCGGGCGCACGATCGACAACAACACCTCGGCATATTTCACCGGATCCTGTACGCGCATGCAGCCATGGCTGAATGCCCGTTTGTCATAAGCAAACAAATGCTTCTCCGGCGTATCGTGTTGATACACCAAAAACTTGTTGGGGAAATTGAAGCGGAGCCGACCGAGCGCGTTTCGATCGCCAGGCGGTTGGGCAATGTGCACGGTGCCGTCCGGATTGGTGGTGACTTTAAGTCCCATCCGCTCCAGCGCCGTGGAATCCTGCTGCAGGACCGGCATGTATTCCCTGGCGACAATCGAGGGCGGCACATTCCAGGTCGGATTGACCGTGATGTATTTCATTTCCGCGGTCATGATCGGCGTTGGCAGATTGGGCTTGCCGTCAACGATCTTGGTCATCCACAGCTGATGGCCGTCATGCACGACGCGTAACGTGAAATCGGGAAGATTGACCATCACGTAGGTCTTGCCGAGTTCATGCGGCATCCACCGCCACCGCTCCAGATTGGCGATGATGGTATCGATGGGTCGATCGGGCGTCCGGCCGTTGAGCGCTTCGACCGTCGCAGTCGTCAGCATGCCGGTCGCTTTTTGTTCGTGTTCCCGCTGATACTTTGCGACCGCCTGGGCGACCGTCTTGTCGTAAGTCGTACCGTCGCCGGACAGGTGCAGCCGCTCGCGTATCAATGGCACCCGGTCGTCCTGCATACCGATCTTGAGCACCGCCCCATTTGGGATCGAAGCCTCACCGCTGACCTCCTTGCCGGCACGAAGCTCGGCAAGCTTGGCCTTGAGCGCAACGTAGCCCGGTGCGTGCGGCTCGTAGCCTGCGAGCGCTTCGCCGATATCTTTAGCCTGGACTATTTTGGCAAGAACATCGGCGGGGTTTGGTGGCTTCTGATCGTAGTAGATGTCGCCGCTGACGCGGCTCCAGTGGACCCGACCTATTTGTGCGTGATGCGCGTAAGTAGCGACCGACATGCTCAACCTGAGCTCCGCCTCCGCAAGCGCAGCCGGATCCGTGAGCGACGCAAAATCGGGCGTCGGATAATCGGCAGGATCGAGGCCGTCGGCGTCGACCTGGCCGAGATAAGCGACGGCGGCCTTGGCGAGCGCGTTGGCCTTGCCATCGGTGACCCAGAGCGGCGCATAATTGCGGCCGGCATAGAACGCGTCGAAGGTCGCCCTTTCTTTCTTGCCACCGATGATGCGATCGAACTTGCCGTTGGCGAGCTCGTGCAGCTGGTTGCTCATTGCCGTGTCGGTATCAGGTACTGCGGCGGGAAGGGCGGCTGCCGGGGCTGGCGCTGGGCTGGATTCGGTTGACGCTGCGGCGGGGAGAGCGGGTGCCGGGGCGGGCACCGGGCTAGGCTCGGTCGACGCCGCGGCGGGAACGGCGGTCGCCGGCGCAGACGCCGGGCCGGACTCGGTCGATGCGGCGGCGGGCGGATTATTGACCGCGGCGGTCGTCGGCACTTCGTCCCCTTCGGACGCGCCCTGCGGCTTTGACGCCGGAGCTTCAGCGGCCGCCGAAGTCTGACCAGGTGGCGTGGCTTCTGCAGGTGCTGCCGATTGGGCGCCCGAATCGTCAGGCTTTGCTGCCGGTTGGTCCGGGGCCGTGGCGGCAGGCGCGGTATCCATGCTCATGCCGGCCTTGGGTTCCGCCAGCGCGCCGCCTGCGGAAAGCAAGGCTACAAGGGCAGTTGATGCAAGAAACCGATTGAGACGAACGGCCGGCATTGCAATTTCTCCTGTGGAGCCTACGATCAGCCCATCGCCAAGACTCTGACCGGGATCAGAAGTGATCGTCACCCGTTGACTTTTTTGCGAACCAAAATCCTCAAAACCAGAATACGTGATGCGGCGCAACTTGTCGCGGCGCAAGCCTCAAGGTGGCCCGCAATCACGCAATTTTGCGCGGCTGTCTCTCTGCGGCCACGCTTTCACCTTCCGCCTTCCCGTCGCCGCAATCGTTACCGTGAAGTCCCAATGCTTCCAGCTTGCGATAGAGCGTCGAACGCCCGATTTGCAGGCGTCGTGCCACTTCCGACATCTGTCCCCGGTAATGCGTTACGGCGTAGCGAATGAGCTCCGCCTCCAGCTGTTCGAGGGGCCGTACTTCACCGGCGTCGTCCAGCAGCGGCAGTGCATCGACAAGGCTCGGAGCCGGAGCGACCAGGGATGTCATCGCGCTGTCGTCTACGAATGCCAAGCCCGCAACAGCGCCGGACAAGATTTCTTCCGTCGGAGTTCGGTCTGTCGCAGCGGCTGCGCTTAAGCCTGATACCTGCGCGGTGATCTGCGGAAATTCGGCAACGCCGAGATTGTCGCCTTCGGCAAGCACGACGGCGCGGAACACCGCATTCTCAAGCTGACGGATATTGCCGGGCCAGCGAAACCCGCAAAGGAGCTGTAACGCGTCAGGCGTGATCAGGCGGATACGCTTGCCTTCCTCCGCCGCAAAGAGTGCCAGAAAATGCCGGGCGAGCGCCGGAACATCCGCAGGCCGTTCGCGCAGTGGCGGCACCGTGACCGGAAACACGTGCAGCCGATAGAAAAGGTCCTCGCGAAAGCGGCCGTGCGTGACATCGGCGACCAGATCCCGATTGGTCGCTGAAACGAGCCGCACGTCGACCTTGACTGGTTTGCGCGCGCCGACTGGCTCGACCTCGCCTTCCTGAATGGCGCGCAACAGCTTGACCTGCGCGGCTGGCGGCAATTCGCCGACCTCATCAAGAAACAGCGTACCGCCCGATGCTTCGACAAACTTGCCGACGTGGCGTTCGGTCGCGCCGGTGAACGATCCCTTTTCATGTCCGAATAGGATCGACTCGACCAGGTGCTCCGGCATAGCGCCGCAATTGACCGCGATGAAAGGTTTCGCGCGCCGTTCGCCGGAACCGTGGATCGCGCGCGCGATCAGCTCCTTGCCGACACCAGATTCGCCGGAAATGAGAACCGGGATGGTAGAGCTGGCGGCTTTTTCGGCCATACGAAGCACGGCGTGCATAGCCGGGCTCTTGGTGATGATGTCAGCAAAGCCGAGCGTGCCGGAGCGCCTGTGACGGATCCGGGCGAGTTCGCCCTCGAGCGCACTGGTGTTGAGCGCGTTGCGCAGGCTCACCTGCATACGCTCAGCCCCAACGGGTTTGACGACGAAGTCGACGGCGCCGGCGCGCATCGCCGAGACCACATTGTCGATGCCGCCATGGGCAGTCTGGACGATCACCGGCACGTTGATTGCCGCCTGGCGCAGGCCGGCGAGGACGCCGAGGCCGTCGAGGTTCGGCATGACCAGATCGAGGATGACGCAGTCGATGTGGTTACTGTCGGGGGAGGCGAGCAACGCCAAAGCGGCGTCGCCATTGTCGCGCACCATCACCTCGTAGCCGAATTTTTGCAGCATGCCCTCAAGAAGCCGGCACTGCACCGGATCGTCATCGACGATGAGGATTGCCATTAGGCCCTCGGGTTGTTTTGCTTGCGGCGCATGTTTTGTTGTGCCGTTTCGGGGCACTCTCGCCGAGGAGACTTAACGGGCCATTAAATAAAATATTTGGGTTCCGCGGACGGGGCGTTGCAGCCCTTTTTGAAAGCAAAGACCAGTGCAAGCTTGCGCAGAAGCACCTCCTGTCGGGCTTGCGCGGTACGACGAAAGGTGAGGCCGATGGCTGAGAGTGAAATTGACGCAATTCGGAAATTGCTGACTTCAAAGCCGCGACCGGTTGGATGGGCGGAACGCCGCCGGCGTCTCGACGAAGTCGGATCGGTTTGGCCGGTCGCTAACGATATAAGATGCACTGCGGTCGATCTTGGAGGTGTGCCCGGCGAATGGTCGATCGCTCCCGGAAGCGATGCCGGCCGCGTGCTGTTGTTTTTCCACGGCGGCGGCTACTGCTCCGGCTCCATTCTAAGTCATCGCCGCATGGTGACCGAGGCCGGCCGGCGCGCGTACTCTTGCCGTCGGCTATCGGCTCGCCCCGGAACATCCGTTTCCAGCGGCGTTCGACGACGCGCTGACCGCGTGGCGTTTTTTGCAGAAAGAGGACATCGCGGCGGCGCATATTGCCGTGGGCGGCGACAGCGCCGGCGGCGGTCTCACGATCGCGCTCATCAACAAGTTGCGCGAAGGCGGCGGCGAGCAGCCGGCGTGCGCGTGGCTCGCGTCGCCTTGGACCGACCTGACGATGTCAGGGTCGACACTTAGCAGCAAAGATGCTGCGGATCCGCTCATTCACAAGGGCTATCTCGGCGAATTGGCTGACGCATACCTGCCCACGCAGCTTGACCGGAAGGACCCGCGGGTCTCGCCGCTCCACGCCGATTTGAGAGGATTCCCACCGACGCTCATCCAGGTGGGATCGGACGAGACCTTGCTCAGCGATGCAACGCGTTTTGCGGAGGCCGCCGGCGCCGCCGACGTGGCGGTGACGCTGGAGATTTGGCCTCGCATGATTTACGCGTGGCCTCTTTGGAACGCCCACCTGGAGGACGGTCGCCGCGCAATCGACAAGGCCGGTGCGTTCATGCGCGACCACCTTTGAGAAATGCCGGCTCGAGCCGCTACTTCGCAACGCGGCCGCCGCGCTCGGCCAGAACGGCCGCAAACGTCCGCGCGAACGTATGCGCGTCGCCGGGCCAGCGCGCCGAAACGTAGTTGCCGTCGCGGACCACAAAAGCGGGTCGATCATCATCGAAGGTGTCGCGGACCATGCCACTGGTCTTTTGCCGATAGTTGGGATCGTTGTCGGGAACGTCGACGAAATCTTCAGGGCGAGCGAGCGCCCGCGTGACCTCCTTTTGTACCGACATGTACCCCTTTGGCTTGCCCGGTTCGTCTGCGTAAGTGCGGTAGTAGTTCGGATCCCAAAAACGCACGATCCGCCCGACCCGCCAGCCGGCTTGCTCCAGCGCCCAGGTGAGTGCCGTGGTCTTCCGTCCAAACAGCACCGAGTGGCTGCCGCCCGCATTGCGGCTTCGCGCGGCGAGGAGTACACCGTGGCAGATCGCGGCAACCGGTAAGCCCGCAGCAAAGAATTCGACCACAAGACTCTGCAGTTCGCGGCTCTCCAAATATTCACGCATGCCACGCGCGCGATGACCGCCAGGAAGAAGAAGGCCGTCAAAATCTTCGCGACGCGCACGCGCCCACACGACCGGTGTTTTGCAGGCCGGATCGTCAACCATCGCGGCGTAGTCCCGCCGCGCGTCCGCATTGGCCCGCATCAGGCGGCCAACAGCGGTGATGTGCTTGAGACCGGGCAGGAAGCCCCAAAGATCCAAACCTTCGCCCGTGAGCATCAAGTCGTCGGCTTGCCCGCGCAGACCATCGGGCGTTGTGAAACTCACCGCGTGACCAAGGCGCTTGAGCACGCTCCAGCTGACGGCGACCTCGGTCGGGTCGAAATCCCGGCTCGGGATGGGAATGAGGACCTTCGCCACCTTCAATCTCCGGTTGGCTCGCGGACGATCGGCTGCGGCCTTGCGCCTGCCTTACTGCTGCGCCACATGAAGGAGCGGTAAAGCCACAAATTCTATCTCCGAAGCAGCATGCCTTCAAAAACAACTGTTAGACGGCCGGCCGCTAAACGGCCGGCGACCGCGAAAACCGCACTCGGCGCATTACCCGAATGGAATCTCGCCGACCTCTATTCCGGTCTCGACGATCCGGCGATCAAGCGGGATCTCGAGCGCGCCGATGTGGAGTGTGTTGCGTTTGAAAATGCCTACCAGGGCAAGCTTGGCGATCTGGCGCTTTCGCCAGAGGCTGGCGCCGCGCTCGCCGAGGCGGTGCGCCGTTATGAAGCGATCGACGATCTTATGGGACGGCTCGCCTCTTATGCCGGGCTTATCCATGCCGGCAACACCGTCGATCCGGCGCGGACCAAATTCTACGGCGACGTGCAGGAGCGGCTGACGGCCGCCTCAACGCATCTGCTGTTCTTTTCGCTCGAGCTCAATCGCATCGACGACGCGCTCATGGAAGTGGCGACGGCTGATCCGTTGCTGGGCCATTATCGGCCGTGGCTCGAAGACGTGCGGCGCTACCGGCCCTATCAGCTGGAAGATCGCGTCGAGCAGCTGTTCCACGAAAAATCGATGACGGCCTATTCGGCGTGGAACCGGGAATTTGACGCAACGATCGCCAATCTGCGCTTCAAGGTGCTGGGCAAGACGCTCGCCATCGAGCCGACGCTAAACTTGTTGCAAGACCGCGCGGGCGAAAAGCGCAAAGCCGCCGCGCAGGCGCTGGCTCACACGCTTAAAGGCGATATCCAGCACTTCGCGCTGATCACCAATACGCTGGCGAAAGACAAGGAAATCTCTGACCGCTGGCGCGGTTTCGCCGACATTGCCGACGACCGGCATTTGTCGAACCGGGTCGAGCGCGAGGTCATCGATGCGCTGGTTGCGGCGGTGCGCGCCGCCTATCCACGGCTTTCGCATCGCTACTACGCGCTTAAGGCAAAGTGGTTCGGCAAAAAGCGGCTGCCGCACTGGGATCGCAACGCACCGCTACCGCAGGTGACGCAGCGCACTGTCGGCTGGACCGAGGCGCGCAATACCGTGCTGACGGCCTATGGCGCGTTCTCGCCAAAGATGGCGGAAATCGCCGAGCGCTTTTTTGCCGAGCGCTGGATCGACGCGCCGGTGCGGCCGGGCAAATCGCCGGGCGCTTTCGCTCATCCGACGGTGCCGTCGGCTCATCCCTACGTGCTGCTCAACTATCAGGGCAAGCCGCGCGACGTGATGACGCTCGCGCACGAGCTTGGCCACGGCGTGCATCAGGTGCTGGCCGCGCCCAACGGCGCGCTCATGGCGCCGACGCCGCTCACTCTGGCCGAGACCGCGAGCGTGTTCGGCGAGATGCTGACCTTCAGGAAGCTTCTGGCCGCGACGCGCGACGACAAAGAGCACAAGGCAATGCTCGCGGCCAAAGTCGAGGACATGATCAACACCGTGGCGCGGCAGATCGCGTTCTACACTTTCGAGCGCGCGGTTCACACCGAACGCAAGAGCGGCGAGTTAACCGCCGAGCGCATTGGCGAATTGTGGCTCTCCATCCAGCGCGAAAGCCTCGGCCCGGCGATCGAGCTAAAACCGGGCTACGAGAATTTCTGGGCCTACATTCCGCACTTCATCCACTCGCCGTTCTACGTCTATGCCTACGCGTTCGGCGATTGCCTGGTGAATTCTCTCTATGCGGTCTACGAGAATGCGGCCGAAGGTTTCGCCGAGCGGTACCTGGCTATGCTCGCCGCGGGCGGCACCAAGAGCTACTCGGAGCTGTTGGCCCCGTTCGGCCTCGACGCCCGCGACCCCGCTTTCTGGCAGGGCGGTCTCGGTGTCATCGAGCGGATGATTGAGGAGCTGGAACGGCTGGGCTAGCGCGGTTGGCGCCGCTCAGAGCGCCCCCCTGCGTTATGGTCCGTATCAATCGGTCGAACATCCGATCCGGCAAAATTCTGTGCAGGAACAGAATAAGGTGTGCGCCGCCTCCGGTGGCGTATCGCGTTCTGGGCCGTGAGGCTCGAACGGCGCGCAGGATGGTTTTAGCAACGATGTCAGGCGTTGAGGCGAGCTTCGTTGTGTCCGCTGTCTTGAGCATTGCGGCGTGCCGTTCCGCTTGCGCGGCATATGGGCCATTCCCCGACACTTGCAGCAACCCTTCGCGGGCAATGCCGGCCCATTCGGTGCGAATGGCGCCAGGCTCGATGATGATGACGTCGATGCCAAGACGTCCGACCTCCACGCGCAGGCAGTCGCTTAGTCCTTCCACCGCAAATTTGGTGGCGTGATACCACGAGCCGAGCGGCTCCCAGATTTTTCCGCCGATCGAGGTGACGTTGACGATCTTGCCGGACTTTTGCGCGCGCATCATTGGCAGGACCAACTGACACAGCCGGGCGAGGCCGAACACGTTAACTTCGAATTGCCGCCGGGCTTCTTCGAGCGGCACGTCTTCAAGCGCACCGTAAGAGCCGTAGCCGGCGTTGTTGACCAGCACGTCGATCCGGCCCGCTTGCGATTTGATGGAGTTGACGGCGCGGACGATGGAGCCGTCATCGGTGAGATCGAGGGGCACCAGCGTGGCACCGGCGCTGCTAAGACTTGCCATCCGGTCGAGCCGCCTCGCGCCGGCAAAAACCTTATAGCCGCCCGCCAACAGCCGGTGCACTGTTGCTTCGCCGATGCCCGAGGAGGCGCCGGTGACAAATGCGATCTTGTCCATTGACCGATCTCCAAATCCGATGGAGCATAGCTTCTAACCTTGGACCAAGGTCCATGGTCAAGACTTTAAATCGAGGCGGCGGCGATGCTGATTTCCGAGTTTGCCCGCGCCACAGGGCTGTCGACCGATACGGTACGCTTTTACGTCCGGCGCGGCTTGCTCAAACCGTCGGCCGGCAGCAAAGGCGGATCAAATCCGTATCAAATTTTCACCAATGAGCACGTCCAAATGGCGCGCATGATTCATATGGGTCAATCGCTGGGTTTTTCGCTCCGTGAGATCGAGGCCCTGAATATCGAATATCAGACCAGGCGTATGACGGCTTCCCGCGGCGCTGAAATCCTCCGCGCTCAACTCGCCCGGCTTGAACAGAAGGCGGCCCACATCAACGCCATGATGAGCTACATCCTCGCCAAGGTGGCGTGGGTTGACCGCGGCGAGAAGGGACCCGAGCCGAACTTCACCGACTACGAAGAGAGGGTTCGAAAGCCTGCCGGCTTACACCGTTCACGCACGCCAACGGCTCGGCGCAAATTCGTGTCTGAACGAGGTCTCACGCGCTAGCGAGTGTCTCTTTGCACCGACGGACACTGGCAAGAGCAATACAATTGCCTGTTTTATTGCCCGCCCGGCTGGGCGGCCTCGGCGTCATCGAGCGGACGATTGAGGAGCTGGAACGCTTGAATTGAGCTGAAAAACTTGAATCCAGCTGGAATTTGGACGCGCCCATCGCCTATGTTATACAATTTGTACTACATAGGAGGCATGCCATGAACGAGCGGCCGCGCGCGACCGAAACTGAGGGTTATGTCCTTCAAATTAAGAAAATCGGCAATTCAACGGGCCTGATTCTGCCTAAGGAATTGCTGGCGCGTCTCAAGCTTGCCGAAGGCGACAAGCTCCATGTCGTCGAACAGACCGAACGCGGCATCAAGTTGAGCCCTTACGATCCGAAGCATACAAAAGCGATGGAGATCGCACGGCGATCCTTTCGCAAATATGCCGACACCTACAAGGCATTGGCGAAGTGAACGAGCCGGCATGGCTCGACATTGACATCGTTCTTGATTTTCACGCCGAGCAACTCGCTCTTTTCGGCGGCGCCGACGGGATCCGTGACATCGGGCTTCTCGAATCAGCACTTGCGAGACCGATCAATAAATTCGCCTACGGCGAATCCGATCTCGCTGTCCTTGCCGCCGCCTATGGATTTGGCATTGCGCGCAATCACGCTTTCGTCGACGGCAACAAACGGACGGCGCTCGCCTCTATGATCGTATTTCTTGGGCTCAATCGCATCGATCTTGATGCACCGCCGGAACAGGCCACAGCGATTATCCTTGGCCTCGCTGCGGGAGAGATCAGCGAGGAAGCATTGGCCCATTGGATCAGCGATCACATAAGGCCGCTCGATGCGCCTGGGATTGTGCCCTGACGTGCTTATCTCTTCTCTCATCTCTTCTTCAACCAGGCACTGATCAATGCCACCCTCCGACCCCGAAAAGAACCGTCTCTCCGCCCGCGCGGCACGCTATGCCCGCGTCGGCGCCAACGTCGGCGGCGTAGCGGCGCGCTATGCCGGGCGACGTCTTGTTGGCGGCGGCCGCAACCGCGCCAGCGAAGCCTCGGCGCTCGCTTCGGCGCTTGGCAATCTGAAGGGTCCGCTCATGAAGGTCGCCCAGTTGCTGGCGACCATTCCCGATCTGTTGCCGCCCGAATACGCCACCGAGCTGCAGAAGCTCCAAAGCGAAGCCCCGCCCATGGGCTGGGCTTTCGTCAAGCGGCGCATGATTGCGGAACTCGGTCCGGACTGGCAGTCAAAGTTTGCAAGCTTCGAGCACCATCCGGCCGCGGCCGCTTCGCTTGGTCAGGTGCATCGCGCGCGCTCGCTCGATGGCGCCGCCCTGGCCTGCAAGCTGCAATATCCCGACATGCAGTCGGCGGTGGAGGCCGACCTGCAGCAACTGCATTGGCTGCTTGCCATTCGTCGGCGCCTCGATACCGCGATCGACACCAGCGAGATCGGCAAGGAAATCGGCGAACGCGTTCGCGAGGAATTAGATTACCGGCGCGAGGCCAAGCATGTCGCGCTTTATCGCGCGATGCTCGACGGCATTGACATCGTGCGCGTGCCGAACGCCTGGCCCGATTTGTCGACGGGGCGGTTGCTGACACTCGACTGGCTCGATGGCACCCGCATGCTCAGTCACACCAACGATCCGCTCGCCGCGCGTAATGCGCTCGCGACCGCGATGTTCACGGCGTGGTGGTTTCCGTTCAGCCGTTTCGGCGTCATCCATGGCGACCCGCATCTTGGCAACTACACAGTCTTTTCGCGCGGCGGGAAGGCTTCGGGCATCAATCTCCTCGATTATGGCTGTATCCGCATTTTCCCGCCGAAATTCGTCCGCGGCGTCGTCGATCTCTACAATGGTCTCCTGCACGGCGACGACGATCTGATCGTGGGCGCCTACGAAACCTGGGGTTTCCGCAAGCTCTCGCGTGACCTCATTGAGGCGCTCAATATCTGGGCGCGTTTCATCTACTCGCCCCTGCTCGATGACCGCGTGCGCAGCATTGCCGATGGCGTTGCTCCAGGCGAGTACGGCCGCCGCGAAGCGTTCCGCGTGCACCAGGCGCTCAAGCGCAAAGGGCCGGTGATGGTGCCGCGTGAATTCGTCTTTATGGACCGCGCGGCGATTGGACTTGGTGCGGTGTTTCTGCACCTGCGTGCTGAGCTAAATTTTTATCGGCTGTTTAACGAAGCCATTGAGAACTTCTCGATGGATCGCGTCGCCAAACGGCAGCAGGCGGCGCTGACGGCGGCGGGGTTGTAGGCGTTCCACTAAGCGGCTGGCCGCATAGCCAAATAATCCTGAAACGGCCGGTTCTCAAACCGCCTGTCAAATTCTGGCGCCCGATGCTCTGATGTAGTTCGCACCACATTCAAGCAAAAGTTGTGCGCAGCTCGCTTTGGCGGTATTGTTGCCACCTGCAACGTTGGACCAGCGTGGGAGGGACGCATGGCAGTCGGCCGCAAGTGGGTGGCGAGAAACCTCGGCTTTGATCCGATTTCAGAGCCTCCACCGGCTACAACTTTCGCTTTTAAGCGAGCCGCAGCGAAGGTTTCAAAGCCCGAAGATTTCCAGCGCGAGATCATCGACTTTGACTCAGAATCCTCGGCCGGCCTGCAATTCATGTCCTACAGCACGGCTACCGGGCTGTCGCGATTCACCGACATCCCGTGGCCTAAGGGACTTGCGCCCAAGACCGGATCCAAGCCCAGAGGGGGCCGCAACAGCCCGCTCCCTCGCGCCGATGTATTGGTGGTGACGTGGACCGTGGATGAAGGCCACGCGCTGAGCCGTGTGCTGACTCCAGGCAAGGATTCGCGCAACGACTACATTTCCTACGCGCATAACTTCGCTGCAATCGCCAAGAAGATGCGCAAGGGTTGCCCGGCAATCGAAGCGAGGCGTCTTGGTGCGTATTGGACGACGACGATTGGAAAAAAGTCAGTCGTGGTCTTCAAGTCGGATTCCCACATGTCGCAAGACGGTCCGCAACTGCCGAATATCGATGTATGGCGTCAGATCATCCAAGAAGTGCGCCCCAAGCTTGTTATCACGACCGGGACAGCAGGCGGCATCGGCAAGCAATTCGAAGTGGGCGACGTAATCGTCAGTCCGATTGTCCGTTTCGACTGCATCTCGAAGTTCAAGACGGAGCCGTTCGCTAAGGCGCACTATAGCAGTAGCCCGGCAAAGACAACTCGCTTCGCTACTGCGCGCTCGCTCTTTAAGACAAACGCCGCTCAACTGCCAAAAGACAATAAGCGCCTTCCAAAAATCGTTCGCGTTGGATCGAAAGCACTGAATTCATCCGTCGTAACCACGGACTTTTTCGGCTTTGATACATCGAACAACCATTACGAACTGCAAGGACTTGGCGACGTCTCTGAAATGGGAGATGGGGTGCTCGGACTGGTCTCCAAGGAGATGGGTGAGAGCGCGCCGCGCTGGCTTGCCATCCGGAACGTGTCTGACCCGCAGATCAAGGCCGAAGGCTCCCTTAAGCAACAGGCTCAAATCGCGGCCCAGATTTACAAGGGGTTCGGCCGGTGGAGCACGGTATGCAGCGCGATTACGTGTTGGGCCACCATCGTCGCGGGATAGCGAAGGACCGCAGCCAAAAAGCAACAAAATGTCATTGGTGCTTGCCGGGGGGCGGTACGAGATCCAGCCCCCCGTGTCATGTTGGCGATGCTCGCCGCCAGCGGTACTGGCAGCGAGAAAATTCTTTCTGTGCGTCAAGTGTTCGACAAGAACGATCACTTATCGAGCAATTGCAATAGGCTTGCCCCATTCGGAACACCGAGTCCCGAGCACGCATCCCAGCCAACAACGGCGCGATAGAGCCCGTGCAGCTTTCCATATACGTCGTTGTCACCGTCGGTGACGTCCCGAAACACATTACGGGCGCCCGCCGCGTATATCAGAGGGTTGATGAGCCCGACGGTCTTGCCGATTTTTTTTGTCGTCGCTTCGTTGATCAGCGCGAGCAGCCCTGCCATCAGCGGGGCGACCGCACTCGTACCACCGATCGTCGTTCCTCTGCCGTTCAGCACGATCTGATAGCCGCTCTCCGGGTCAGCGTCTGCCGCCATGTCGGGTACGCCACGGCCGGCGGATTGGCTCGGAGACTTCGGTACCTTTGAGCCGCTCTGGTAAGGGGGCAGCGCGAAATAGACACTGACTCCGCCGCCGCCCGCACCGCCCTGTGGACCTTCGTTCCACACGACCTCTTGCGCAATCCGTCCATTGGACGCCGTGAGCCTGGTCCCGCCACAGGCTAACGCAAACGGGCTCGATGCGGGGAAATCGGTGTGCGGTTTGCCATCCCAATTTTGCGCCATGTCGGCCGAGCCGCTGTCACCGGACGCTATGCACACGGTGACGCCCATCGCTGTGGCGTCACGAACAGCCTCGTTCAACCCGTCAAGAAATTGCTTTGAGCCGTCCGGGTCTTCCGGGCCGCCCCAACTGATAGAAATCACCGACGGCTTGCGCACGGCGTCATGTGCGGCCGCCTTGACCCCATCAATGAATCCGTTGGTGGTGTTGGGCGTAAAGTAAACTGCGATCTTCGCGCCAGGGGCGACCGCTCCGGCCACTTCGATATCCAATACAACCTCGCCGTCCGCCTGCGAGTGCCCCGGTTTGTTTGCGCCGCCGTCGACGCTGACCGACACGATGCTCGGCTCTTGGATGTCGGCTCGTTTGAAGAATGCTGCGAGGTCGATGGTTTTGTATCCGGCCCCGACCGCGCGTCCTCCGGAGTCAATGTCGTTGAGCTCGATGATCGCGATACACTGTCCTGCCCCAGTTTCGCCGGTGGGGAAGTTATAGAGTTTCGTGATGTCGCTGACCGAGAAGCTTCCTTTCGCCGCAGCACGAGCAGCGGCTGCGCCGCGGCGACCGCCCCGCTTCAACCGAAAATGCGGCTGGGCGACCGGCCTGTTATCGAGGCCGTGCACTCCCACGATGATATCCTTGAGTTCCGCGGGGATAAGGATACTGCCTTTGCGCATCCGATAGGCAGCACCCTGGTGCTTAACTTTGCTGAGCTTCACACCAAATGCGGCACTGAATGCGCCAATTGTCCCTGTGAGTTTGACCGTGCGGGAGGCGAGATGGACGCTCTTGACGTTCAGGCCATGCTGATGCGCGAAGGTCTCGATCTTGCCGACGTCGGCAGGGTCCGCGCCCGCTTTCTCCGCAAACTCCTCGCGCGACAGGTATTGGCGTTTGCTCGGCTGCTCTGCGCCGAGCGCTAAGAGTGCACCGTCGTCGAGTCCTGCCCCCCGCTTAGCCCGGATACGAACGCTGATTTCGATTTGTTGCTTAGGATCGGCCGCGCCTACGACTTTGCTGCCTTTTGGTAGCCGCCGGGCACTGCTTGCGAGCGCGATACGTTTGACGTGCTTTGCCATGAAACACCTCCAAACTTTCATCCACCCAAGGGCGGGCAACACCGAAATTCAACCACAGGTTTATCTGACGCGCAACCTCTCTCTGTCCGCTTTGAATGGTCGGGATTGCCCGGACCGCCAATCACCTTATCCTCGTAATCCGTGGCGCATTTTCGTCCGCCTTGCCGGTCTCCTGCAGTGCGAAAAATAGCCTCGATGGTGCCCATCGCGGAGCGCCGACACGTTTGCCCGCGGCACGACGGAACAACTCATCGCCTGTATCGTCGGCTGCGGTTGATCCTCGAAGCTTAGCGCGTCGGCGTCGACGCGTTCGTCGTGAGCCTCGTCAAGGCTCTTCGCCTTGTTATGCCGCCGGCCAATGATGGGGTCGCGGCTCCCCTGCAATCCTGCTGAACTCGATCTTTTTCTGCTGCTCAACGAGGCGAATCGGAACTCCCCTTGAGGGATAGCGACGCCATGCGTCGGCAAGCTGCGCGCTAGGGCGGGTTCGTAAGAAGTCCAAGCGAACAGGCCAGCCGGTTGCAGAAACTTGGATGGTCCGAGCTCGTTGTCATACCGATCGCGAGCGGTTGCACGGCAAGCTGCGCACCGCCATTATTTCCGTTATTCGTACCTGGCAGGACCCTCGCAATGCAAGGAATTTGGGCGCGCAAATCGATTGCCGCGCTGGAAGCGGAAGCCGAAGAGCCTGAGGTGCAGGCGCTGACGACCCACAACGGTGTGCCGCTCAAGCGCACCTTGTCGGCCCTCAACCTCGCGGCGCTCGGCGTTGGCGCCATTATTGGCGCCGGCATATTCGTGTTGACCGGACACGCCGCGGCGGCCAACGCCGGACCGGCCATCACCTTGTCTTTTGTTCTGGGCGCATTTGCCTGCGCGTTCGCAGGGCTGTGCTACGCGGAAATGGCCTCGACGGTGCCGATTGCCGGGAGCGCCTACACCTACGCCTACGCCACCATGGGCGAGCTCATCGCCTGGATCATCGGCTGGGACTTGATCCTCGAATACGCGCTCGGCGCCGTCACGGTTGCCATCGGCTGGTCGGGCTATGTCGTGAGCTTTCTCAAGAATATCGGCATTGTGATTCCACCGGCGTTTTCCGGATCGCCGTTTGCGTACGATGCCGCTGAGCGCACGTGGCAAACCACCGGTGCGCTGATAAATTTCCCGGCAATGGTCGTGATCGCTGGAATTTCGGCTTTGTTGGTCGTTGGCGTTCACGAAACCGCACGCGCCAACGGTGTCATCGTCGCGATCAAGCTCGTGATCATCGTGGTGTTCATCATCGCCGCTGCGCCATTCGTGAGTTTCGCGCACTGGGTGACTGCAAGCAATCCAGACGGAAATTTCATCCCGCCGAACCTGGGTCCCGGCCAATTCGGCTTCAGCGGCGTAGTCCGCGGCGCCGCCGTCGTGTTCTTCGCCTATATCGGCTTCGACGCCGTTTCCACAGCAGCGCAGGAAGCCAAGAATCCCAAGCGCGACATGCCGATCGGCATTCTCGGATCTTTGGCGTTGTGCACGGTGCTCTACGTCGCGGTGGGCTTCGTGTTGACCGGCATCGTGCCCTACGACCAGCTCAACGTACCCGACCCAATCGCTATCGGCATCGATGCGGTCGGGCTGGCGGTGCTCTCACCGATTCTCAAGCTCGGCATTATCTTCGGCCTGACGTCGGTCATTTTGGTCATGCTGCTGGGACAGCCGCGGATCTTTTATTCGATGGCGCGCGACGGCCTGCTGCCGCGTGCGGCGGCGAAGGTGCACAGGCGATTTCGCACGCCCTATATCACCACGATCGTCACCGGAGCGATCGTGATGGTGCTCGCTGGCCTGTTGCCAATCGGTCTCGTCGGCGAACTCGTCAGCATCGGCACGCTGTTCGCTTTTGCCATCGTCTGCGTTGGGGTTCTGGTGCTTCGTATAAGGGAGCCGGCCCTCGCGCGTCCTTTCAGGACGCCGGCGGTGTATGTCGTCGCGCCGTTGGGCGCGGCGTCATCCTTGTTCCTGATGTCCGGATTGCCGCTCGACACCTGGCTGCGCTTCGGTGGCTGGCTTGTCGTCGGACTCCTGATCTATTTCCTCTACGGCATCAGGCACAGTCGCAACCAAATGCCAACGCCAGCATAACTCCGCCGGCTTTCCGGCCGATGGGCAACGTGCTAGCAGGGCTTCGCTTAAAATGCGCAGGCAGCGATGAATTCGATCTTCACCACAGCCGGGACAGCGACGGCGATCCCGATCTGGTTTGTCAATGCCGCGACCTATCCGGAAGTGCGCGAACGGCTCGATGCGCCGGCGCGTGCGTTTGCCGACGCGGCGAATTTCGAGCCAAAATCCGGCCGCCATCTCGTGCTGCCGGGAGCGGATGGGCTTGGCGGGGTTCTGTTTGGGATTGAAGCTGGGGGCGAAACGAAGGATCCGTTTCTCCCCGGAACTCTGGCGAACCAGCTGCCGGACGGAGTTTACCGGTTCGCCAACGAACCTCACGATGCGAGGCTTGCCGCGCTCGCCTTGGCGCTGGGCGCGTATCGGTTCACGCGCTACCGAAAGGCCGAAACGCGGCAGGTCAAGCTCGACCCACCGCAGAGTATCGATCGCGGAGAACTCGATCGCGTCGTCGAGGCTGTGGCACTGGCCCGCGATCTCATCAACACACCGGCGAACGATATGGGACCGGCAGAGCTTGAAGCAGCCGCACGAACGCTCGCTGCGCGCCACGGAGCTGACATCAAGTCAACCGTCGGCGACGATCTGTTGACCGCGAATTTTCCGCTTATTCATGCGGTCGGTCGGGCGTCAGAGCGGGCGCCGCGGTTGATCGAACTGAAATGGGGCGATGCGGGTCATCCGCGCGTTTCGCTCATCGGCAAGGGCGTTTGCTTCGACACCGGTGGTCTCGATATCAAGCCCGACTCGTCCATGCTCAACATGAAAAAGGACATGGGCGGTGCGGCGACGGCGTTGGCGCTGGCGCACATGGTCATGTCGCGCAAGCTGAAAGTTAGGCTGGCCGTGCTGATTCCGGCGGTCGAGAACGCGATCTCCGGCGCCGCCTTCCGGCCGCGCGACATCTATACCTCGCGCAAAGGCGTCACAGTCGAAATCGGCAATACCGACGCCGAAGGTCGCTTGGTCCTCGCCGACGCGCTGGCGCTCGCCGATGAGGACAAGCCCGAACTGATCGCCGATTTCGCCACCCTGACCGGCGCGGCTCGGGTCGCGCTCGGTCCCGAACTCCCGGCGTTCTTCACCGATGACGATGAACTCGCCAACAGTCTCATGGGTCACGCCGCGGGCGAGAATGATCCGCTGTGGCGGTTGCCGCTCTGGCGCCCCTACGATGCCATGCTCGAGTTCAAGGTTGCCGACGTCAATAACGTCGGCAGCGGCGGTCAGGCCGGCGCCATCACTGCGGCTTTGTTCATGCGGCGGTTTGTGGCCGTGAAGTCGTGGCTGCATTTCGATCTTTGCGCCTGGACGCCGACAGCGAAGCCCGGTCGGCCGGAGGGCGGCGAATGTCAGGCTGCGCGCGCTCTTTATGCTTTGCTCGCTGAGCGCTACGGCTGAGCCGACAAAATGCTGCGCGGCCTGGATCCTCGCCTCACGCCGGCCCGTCCCGATCTCGCGGCGAAGAACCTCGAGGGGAAAGTTGCAGCCGCGCGTTATGTCGAAGGCCGGGTCTATGAAGTCATCGAAGCGCAGGCGCCGCTGCGGAGTGAGCCAAGGCCCGACACGCCGCTCGCGACCGAAGCGCTCAAGGGTGAGCGGGTAACGATCTACGATATGAACGCCGAGGGTTGGGCGTGGGGGCAGCTTGCTGCCGATGGCTATGTGGGCTGGCTACCGGCCAACGCGCTATCGCCGCCCAGCGCGCCGCCGACCCACAAGGTCGCGGCGTTACGGACGTTCGCTTTTCCGGGTCCCTCGATAAAGCTGCTGCCAGTCGAAGCGCTGCCGCTCGGCGCGCGGCTTGCCATAGCTCGCGTTGCGGATCGCATGGCGGTAACAGCATCGGGCGCTTACGTGCCGGCCTTGCATCTTGTGTCGATCGAAAGTTACGAGCCGGATTTCGTCGCCGTCGCCGAGCGCTTTCTTGGCGCGCCTTATTTGTGGGGCGGTAAAACGGTTCTCGGCCTCGACTGCTCCGGGCTGGTGCAGATCGCGCTGACGGCGTGTGGTATTTTCTGCCCGCGCGACAGCGACATGCAGGAGGCAGCGCTCGGCACACCGTTCGCAGCTACCGACCTTTCCGATCTGCAACGCGGCGATCTCGTATTTTGGAAGGGTCACGTCGCCATCGCGCGCGACCGCGTAAACCTTCTTCACGCCAACGCCTTCCACATGTCGGTCGCGATCGAACCGATCGGCGAGGCTATCGCTCGTATCCGCGCTACGGGATGCGAAATGACCAGCGTGCGGCGAATTGGGCGGTAGGCGGCAGAAGTGCGCGCGGCCGTACCGCTACGGCGCCTCGCCGTACATGGCACTCAAGCGACCGTGAGCGAAGGCTAGTGCGGGCGGCATGTCCATTCGGCCGCCGATGATCTCGATATAAGCGCCGGTTTTGCTTTCGCGGGCGGCTTTCATCGCCGCGTCGAGTTGACCAAGTGTCTCGACGCGCGCTGTGAACCAGTCGGCGCATCCGAGCGCCCGCGGCAATTCCGCATAACGCCACGGTGGCAGATCGTTGTAGGTCCAATTGGGATTCTCCTCCAACGCCCGCTCGATGAGATAGCCCTGGTTGTTGAGAACGAACACGGTGACATTGGCGCCGAACCGGCCAAGGTTTCCGATCTCGTTTGCGGTCAGTTGGTGCGAGCCTTCGCCGGTGATGAGGATCGTCCGGCGGCTGGGATCGGCCAGCGCGACACCCAGCGCCGCTGGTGTCGCCCAGCCGATCGACCCCCACAAAACCTGCGCTTCCACCCGTACGCCGTCGGCGACCATCATCGGCGAAAATCCCGCGCTGGAACTGCCGGTTTCCAGGACGACAGAGTTGCCGTTGCGAACGAAACCGGCGTAACGGGGGTAGAGCGCAGCCATCGTGATCTTGTCCGACGGATCTCCGGTGAGCGGCGGCGCTTGCGGCGGAGTTCTCCGATATGGCGCCGCCAGCCGCGGAAGCTTCGCCAGCGCAGCGAGCATGTCGGCCAGCCGAACGCCGCCGATGACTTCATCTCCGATACGAACATCGTTCAGCCCGAGCGTGATGAACCGCGCGGGATCAAGCTGCGTGGAATACGAGGCGGTGTTGATGTCGTTAAGATTGACGCCGCCGAGATCGAGCACCAGATCGGCGCCCTCGACGGCCTGTTGCGTCTCCTTTGCGGAAACCGCGCCCGCGTAAAAGCCGGCAAATTGCGGATGGCTTTCGTCGATGATGCACTTTTCCATCGAGGTAGTCGCGAAGGCGCATCCGAGCGCTTCGATCGCCTTTCGCGCCTCTTTCTGCAGCCCAAGGCGCGATATCGTGAAGGCCGGCAAGGCGACAACGGACTTCGCTGCTTTCAATCGCGCGGCGACAGCGGCAACAGCTTTCTTAAGAGCAGCGTCGCTGGAACTGGGTTTGAGGGGATGCACATCGGCAGGCACAACCGGCGAGAGCGCATAATCCGAGGGAACGATCACATAAGCAGGTTGATTGTTCCGGCGGGCCTCCGCAATCACACGCTCCATTTCGAGTATGCAATTTTCGGGGTTGATGACGGCGTGGCAGCAAGCTGCCTCGGCCGATATTTTGATGAAATTGCCGAAGATCCCGTCACCGAGCGTATGATGAGCGATCTTGCCCAGACGCTGATGTTGATAGGAGGGCATGCCGACGACGTGGAAAACCAGCGAATGCTCGGCCTTTGCGCCCATCACGCCGTTGAGCGCCGACAGTTCGCCGACCCCGTAAGTGGTCGCCAGCATCGCCGCGCCGCGGACGCGCGCATAACCGTCTGCGGCGTAGGCCGCGTTCAATTCGTTGGCGCAACCGGTCCACTTGACCTTGGAACTGCGCTCGACCGCGTCGCAGATCGGAAAAAGATAATCGCCGGCAACCCCGAAGCAGTGCGCGATACCCTCTTCGGCGAGCCGCTTCACGATATAGTCGGCTACGTTGATGGTTTCGGACATTGGTGACGGCCCTTCTTGTCGCGGAAATTGGGGAATAGAACGCGCGGAGTTGACGGCGGTAAGTCCGGCGAATGTTACCGACGCCGGGTGAACGACGCGTGACCGTGCATTGTTGCGCTTTACGATAAACTTCTTAAAGGGCCGGAGCGGCCAAAGTGCCGGCGCTTTTGGCCGAAATGTTATCGCCACCGGATTGCGCGGGATTGGTCGCGGTTGCCGCCATCAGGTCTTCAGCGCTTCGAGCCGCTTCGGAACTTGTGCGGCGAAGTGCCGGTCCAACGGTGAAATGCGCGACGAAAGCCGGTGGTTTCGCTGAATCCTAGAGCGTCCGCGACGTCTTCGATTGTCAGCGTGGTGTCGCGCAGATATTTGATGGCGATGTACATACGCAGTTCGTCCGCCAGCTTGCGGTAAGACAATTTGTTTTGCTGCAACCGTCGCCGCAGCGTGCGCGGCGCTATCTTCAAATACTTTGCAACGCCCTCAACGCTTGCCGGGCGGGATAAATCGACGAGAAGCGCGTCGCGTACCTGTCCGGCGATGCCGGTGCGAAGCTGGAACTCAGCCAAAAGTTCGTCGCAGAGGCTCAGGACCGCGGCGTGGGTTATCGCGTTGCCGAGCTCGGCGGTGCCGCTCAGCCACGCCGCGTCGAAAACAAGTCGATTATCAGGGCGTCCGAAGAGTATCGGGCATCCAAACACGCCGCCGCTGTCGTCGCGCAGCTCTGGCGGTGGCTCGTACGTCACATGAATTTCCTGCAGCTCGAACGACGCGCCCATCACGTCGCGATGCAGTGAAACATGAATGCCAAACTGCAGTTCGACCAGGAATCTGTATAGTGAGGCGTCGACCGAAGGATACGGTGCCGGACTGATAATCCAGACGCCGCAAGAGCTCTCTTCGCGAAACGAGATGTCCGCCAACGGCGTCGCCAGGCGATGGTACTTGGTCGCGATTTGGATTGTCCTTCGATGGTCGGTGCTGCTGAGGATCGCGAAGCCGTACATGCCTTGGGTGGAGGCATGAAACCTCAAGCCCGCGCGGTAGGCAAAGAAGGGATCGCGGGAAAGCGCAATTGCGTTGCGGCAGCATTGGATAATCTGGTTCAACGAAACGCGTGTTCGCGGAGAAGAAATCTCGTCCACGGTCAGCTGACTACGCTCGAGCGCAGCCGCGGACGGCACGCCCTCGGTCCCGAGCGCGTCCACGACCGTCGCGAGCTTGGCAACCGGATAGATTTTCTCGTCCGGACCGGTTTCGATCACGCCGGCACCCATTCTGCTAGGGCGCCTCAGATTTGTTGAATTGCAATCCGAAAAGGCGTGCCCAGCCGGAATAAATCATGCGCAGCCGCAGCGCTCAATCGGCCGGGCGCTGGGTGTAAGAGGTTCGCGCGGGCCGCCAATCCGCGATGGCCACTGAGCGGATCGCCAAGGCCGCCGCCAGCATCGGTATTACCGGCGGTGCGGTCACCGGCATGCGGCGGATCAAGGTAGCTGTGGCGCCGCCGCATTGAGACGATTACTCTGGTCGATCAGGAGCAGAGGTAATGATGAACGCAGAGCAAGATCCCCATACCCAACCAATAAGCGTTCCGCACGTCGACCCGCCGCGCCCCGCGGCACGGTTAAGCTTCTGGATCAGGGAACTTCCCTTCACCATAGTTCTGGTCCTCACCATTGCAGGCGTCGCCTACACGAGCTTTTCGAAGCAACCGATCGTCGGCCTGTGGGAAATTCTGGCCCCGATTATTGCGCTGGTCTGCATCGGTTCCGGTTGGCAGGAAGCAGTCGATAAAACCGGGCGGTTACGACTTGTTGTAACTCAGGTGTTGCACTGGCTCGCGTTCCTGTTGGTGATGAATATGCTGTTGCTGACCAGCGTGCAGAAGATTTTCACCGCGCAGACGACGGCGCTGGCGATTTTCACGTTGCTGGCGCTTGGCACTTTTACTGCCGGTATTCAGGTGCTGTCGTGGCAAGTTTGTCTCCTCGGCGTGATCATGGCGCTTGGTGTGCCGGCGATCGCCTGGATCGAAAACTCGGCCTTGCTTGTCGTATTGATTGTCGGGGCGGTGATCGGAATTGGCGCGGTGCTTTGGTGGCATTTCCGGGAAAGACGCTTACGCCCTGCATGACTATTTGCGGGTTTCCCGGCGTGGGGTGAATCTCAACGGCAGCGACCCAATCAAAAGTTGGGCAGCCGTGTGTCGCGTTGTGTGCTTGCCTTCCGGGAGCGCCGGTATAACCTGTCGTCGCTAATCTCGGTCGCCTACACGGCGGTCAAAATAAAAAAGCAAAGGGGAGGGGAGATCATGAGAAAAATATTGTCTGTCGCCGTCGTGGCGGTGGCCGCTGTTGCCGGGGCGGTAACTATGCTGCCGCGGGCTCACGCCGAGTTGCCGGTCGAGCGCGGTGCGTACCTGGTCGTCATTGCCGGCTGCAACGACTGCCATACACCGGGCTTCTTCTTTGGCAAGCCCGACAAAGACAAATTTCTCGGCGGGTCGGATGTGGGCTTCGAAATTCCGGGTCTCGGCGTGTTCAACGGCAGGAATATCACGCCGGACAAAGAAACCGGGCTTGGCGCCTGGACCGACGAGCAAATAGCGGCGGCGATTACCACCGGAAAACGTCCCGATGGCCGCCAATTGGCGCCGATCATGAACTACGCTGCATTTACGCATCTGACAAAAGAGGACGTGGCGGCGGTGGTTGCCTATCTTCGAAGCATACCGGCGGTCCACAACAAGGTGCCCGGGCCGTTCAAACCGGGGGAGAAGGTATCGATCTTCACATTCCGAATCGAGCCGCCTGGCCAGACGGCTGCTCAAGCGCCGAAATAAATTCCCGATAGCCGCTCATTCCCGCGCACGCGGGAACGAGCGGAATTTCTACTGCGCCACGACGCCAGTCGGCGCGGTTTCCAGATTGAACGCGGCTGCGAATAGCGCGCGTGTATAATCGGTCTTGGGATTTTTGAACAGGTCGGCGGCGGCGCCGGCCTCAACGACCTTGCCCTGCCGCATGACCAACAGGCGGCTCGCCAGCGCGGCCACCACGCGCAGGTCGTGTGAAATGAAAAGATAGGTAAGATTGCGCCGCTTCTGCAGCTCGCGCAAAAGATCGACCATCTGCGACTGGATCAGCATATCGAGAGCGCTGGTCGGCTCGTCCAGCACGACGAAGGTCGGCTCCAGCACGATCGCGCGCGCCACCGCAATGCGCTGACGCTGGCCGCCGGAGAACTCGTGCGGAAAGCGAAAGCGTGTGGCGGGATCGAGACCAACGTCGCCGAGCGCCTGCACGACCCGCGCGTCGCGCTCGCGTTCCGGCATCTGCGGATGATGAACCTGAAGCCCCTCCTTAATGATGTCAGCGACCGACAGCCGCGGCGAAAGCGAGCCGTAGGGGTCCTGGAACACGATCTGCATGTCGCGGCGGAACGGCCGCATTTGCTTGAACCGCAGCCCCTGCAGCTGATTGCCCATGAAAACGATCGGACCATCGGAGGAAATCAGCCGCAGGATGGCAAGCCCGAGCGTTGTCTTGCCGGAGCCCGATTCGCCGACGACACCGAGGGTTTCGCCCTTGCGCAGATCGATACTGACGCCGTCGACGGCCTTGATGTGACCGACGACTTTGCGCAGCACGCCGCGCTTGATCGGGAACCAGACTTTGAGGTCGGTTGCCTGCAAAACCAGCGGCGCGTCGGGCTGCGGCGGGGCCGGGTCGGGCTTGGGCTCGGCGGCGAGCAGCGCACGGGTATAAGGATGCGCCGGGGCGGCGAAGACGCGTTCGACGGTGCCCTGCTCGACAATTTTGCCTTCCTTCATGACGCAGACACGTTGGGCGATCTTGCGGACGATGCCGAGATCATGGGTAATGAACAAAAGCGACATGCCGAGGCGGCGCTGGATGTCCTTCAGCAGTTCGATGATCTGCGCCTGCACGGTGACGTCGAGCGCAGTGGTAGGCTCGTCGGCAATCAGCAGCTCGGGCTCATTGGCGAGCGCCATGGCGATCATGACGCGCTGGCGCTGGCCCCCCGAAAGCTGATGCGGATAACTGCCGAGCCGGCTTTGCGGGTCGGGAATGCCGACCTGAGTGAGGACCTCGATCGTCCGCGCGCGGGCGGCGGCGCCAGTGAGCCCCTGGTGGAGGAGCAGGATTTCGCTGATCTGTTTTTCGATGGTGTGCAGCGGATTAAGCGAGGTCATCGGCTCCTGGAAGACGATGGTAATGTCGTCGCCGCGCACGCGGCGAATGTCGCGCTCGGAGAGCGGCAGCAAATCGCGGCCTTTGAAAGTAATGCTGCCCGACGGATGCGACGCGGCCGGATACGGCAAGAGTTTGAGGATGGACAACGCCGTCACTGACTTGCCCGAGCCGGATTCACCAACCAGCGCCATAGTCTCGCCCTGGCCGATATCAAAGGAAACGCGATCAACGGCCAGCGTCTCGCTTCCGCCGGCACGGAAGGCGACGGAAAGGTCGTGAATGGAGAGGAGGGGGGCCTCGCTCATCTGAAGGTCTTGCGCGGGTCGAAGGCGCCGCGCACCGCTTCGCCGATGAAGATGAGCAGCGACAACATCAGCGCGACGGTGAAGAAGCCGGCGAGTCCGAGCCACGGCGCCTGCACGTTGGCTTTGCCCTGGGACAAGAGCTCGCCCAGCGAAGGCGAGCCTGGCGGCAGGCCGAAGCCAAGGAAGTCGAGCGCGGTGAGCGTCATCACGGATCCCGACATGATGAACGGCAAGAACGTCATCGTTGCCACCATGGCGTTCGGCAGCAAATGGCGGAACATGATGACGGCGTTTGACACGCCGAGCGCGCGCGCCGCCATGATGTATTCAAAGTTGCGGCCGCGCAGGAATTCGGCGCGCACGAGGCCGACCAGCCGCACCCACGAGAACAGCAGAAGGATACCCAGCAGCACAAAGAAGCCGGGCACGAGCACCGAAGAGATGATGAGAAGCAGATAAAGTTCCGGCACCGAGGTCCAGATTTCGATGAAGCGTTGAAACAGAAGATCGGTCCAACCACCGAAATAACCTTGTACGGCGCCGGCGGCGACGCCGATGATGGAGGAGACGATTGTCAGAATGAGGCCGAACAGCACCGAGATGCGAAAGCCGTAGATAAGCCGCGCCAGCACATCGCGACCCTCGTCATCGGTGCCCAACCAGTTGTATTCGAGATCACGGCAGCTCCTGAGGCCTTTGCGCTGCACCACAGATTTGCACTGGGCTTCGGTAAGAAGCCACGTCGGCGGCGATGGCGCGGGCGTTGGCAGATCGAGGTTGTGGGTATCGTAAGAGTAGCGGATCGGCGGCCAGATCATGGTGCCATGCTTCGCCGCAATCAGCTTCCGTACAAATGGATCGCGATAGTCCGCCGCAGTCTCGAAGTCGCCGCCGAAGGTTGTCTCCGGATAAGTAAAAACAACAGGAAAATACGACTTGCCCGCGTAACTGATATACAGCGGTTTGTCGTTAGAGATGAATTCCGCAAATAGCGTGATGACAAAGAAGAAAAGGAAAACCCACAATGACCAATAGCCGCGCCGATTGGTCTTGAAATTCTGCCAGCGCCGTTTGTTGATCGGCGAGAGTCCATAGCGCCGCGGCAGAGGCGTGGGCGCCAAAGGTCCGGTCGGCTCAACGACAGGCATGAGGCCCGGCGCTTCGAGTTGCCGGACGTCGGGTGTTTCGGCGAGAGGGTCGGTGCGGGTCTTGTCGTCCACCTCACACCTCTCGCGTCTCGAAATCGATGCGTGGATCGATCCAGGTGTAGGTCAGGTCGGAAATCAGATTCACGACGAGGCCAACCAGCGCGAAGATATAGAGATTGGCGAACACCACCGGATAGTCGCGGTTAAGCACGCTTTCGAAACTCAGAAGCCCAAGGCCATCAAGCGAGAAAATGGTCTCGATCAACAGCGCGCCGGCAAAGAAGGCGCTGACGAATGCGCTCGGAAAGCCGGCGATGACGAGCAGCATGGCATTGCGAAAAATGTGTCCATACAGCACTTGCCGCTCGGAGCAGCCCTTGGCGCGCGCGGTGAGCACGTATTGCTTGCGTAATTCCTCCAGGAAGGAGTTCTTGGTGAGGAGTGTCATGGTGGCAAATGCCGCAAGCCCCATGGAGATGATCGGCAGCGTCAGGTGCCAGAAGTAATCGAGAATTTTTTTCCACCATGGAAACTGCGACCAGCCATCGGAGGTGAGGCCGCGCAACGGAAAAATGTCCAAGAACGAGCCGCCGGCGAACAGGATAATCAACAGGATCGCGAACAGAAATCCTGGAATAGCGTAGCCGACGATGATGACGCCAGATGTCCACACGTCGAACTGCGAGCCGTCGCGCACCGCCTTGCGGATGCCGAGCGGGATCGAGATCAAATAGCTTATCAGCGTCATCCAGATGCCGAGCGAAATCGAGACCGGCAACTTCTCCTTGATCAGTTGCAGCACGCTCACGTCGCGAAAATAACTCTTGCCGAAGTCGAAACGCACATAGTTCCAGAGCATAAGAAAGAAGCGCTCGTAGGCCGGCTTGTCGAAGCCGAACTGCTTTTCCAGGCTCTTGATGAATTCGGGGTCAAGTCCCTGCGCGCCGCGATACTTGGCGTTGACGTCGAGCTGGGCGCCCGGCTGCAGTGTCCCGCGCGCGCCGAAGTCGCCGCCGGCGGAGCCGGAAATGCGCGAGGTCGCCCCGGTGTCGTTGCCCGAGAGCTGGGCGATGACGCGTTCCACCGGACCACCCGGCGCGAACTGCACCACGACGAACGACACCAGCATGATCCCGAAGATGGTCGGGATCATAAAGAGGAGGCGACGGACGATATAGGCGGTCATGGTGCTGTTTTGGTTCTTAATCCGTCATGCCCGGTCATAGCCATCCAAAGGACGGCGTCGCTTCGCTCGCTTACGTGCCGGGATACCACGCTTTATTTCGGCGCCAACATAAAGACGCGGGTGGCGGGAACAAGGCCGGCCGGACGGCCTGACTACCCCGCGCGCCGGATTTTTGCTGCCTTGGCCGGGTCATACCACCAGGTTTCGGGAATGCCGCGGAAATAGCGGGGTTGCGACGCCGGCCGCCCGAACACGTCCCAGTAAGCAATCCAGTGTGACGGCTTGTACCAATGGGGAATCCAGTATCGGCCGGCCCGGATGACGCGGTCGAGCGCGCGGCAGGCGGTCGTCAGCGCGGGCCGCGTCGGCGCAGCGATGACGGCGTCGGTCAGTGCGTCGATCGCCGGATCGGCAATGCCGGCGAGGTTGTTTGAACCCTTCAGTGCGGCCGCTTGCGAAGAAAAGAACGAACGCAGCGAATCGCCGGGCGTGGCTGAAAAGCCGAAGCGGTCGACGGTGATGTCGAAATCGAAGCCGTCACGACGCGCGCGGTATTGCACCGGGTCGACGATACGCAGTGAAGCGTCGATGCCCAGCACGCCGAGATTTTTGATAAACGGCATATGGTGCGGCTCGAAGGTCGGTTCGTCGATCAAGAATTCGATCGTAATCCGCTCGCCATTCGGCAGCACGCGTTTGCCGTCCACAACGTTGCACCCGGCGTCTTTGAGGAGTTGGGAAGCTTTGCGGAGCAGCATGCGGTCCGCACCCGAGCCGTCCGAGACCGGGGGTATGTACGGCTCGCCGAACACCTCGTCGGGTATGCGGCCGCGAAACGGATCAAGCAGCGTGAGTTCTTCAGGGCTCGGCTTGCCCTTGGCCATCATGTCCGAATTCTGGAATACCGACACGGTGCGATCGTAGGACCCGTACATGATCGTTTTGTTGGTCCACTCGAAATCGAAGGCGTTGCAGAGCGCCTCGCGCAGCCGCGGGTCGGCGAACTTCGCGCGCCGCGTATTGATGAACCAGCCCTGTGCGCCCGAAGGCGTGTCGTCGGGCAGCACATCTTTTTTAACGCGGCCGTCTTTCACGGCAGGGAAATCATAACGCGTCGCCCAGGTGCGCGAGGTGAACTCCTCGCGAAACAGATAGTTCTCCGCAGTAAAGCCTTCGAAACCAACGGTACGGTCGCGATAATATTCGAAGCGCACGACGTCGAAATTGTTGAGGCCATGTGCCACCGGCAGTGCGGCGCCCCACCAGTCCTTGACGCGCTCGTATTCGATAAAGCGGCCCGGCTCGAAGCGGCCAACCTTGTAGGCGCCGGAGCCGAGCGGAACGTCGAGTGTCGATTGGTCGAACGCTTTCGCGCTGTAATAGGCCCGCGAAAAAATCGGCAGACCGGCGACGAACAGCGGGACGTCGCGGGCGCGTTTTGGCGCGAAGGTCGCCACAACGGTCACCTCGTCGTTTGCGGTGGCGCTGGTGAAATCGCGCAACAACTGGGTAATGAGCGGATGGCCTTTCGCCTTGAGGAGATTGAGCGAGAAGGCGACATCGTGGGCGGTGAGCCGCGAGCCGTCGTGAAACTTTGCCTCCGGCCGGACGAAAAACGCGTAGCTGAGCCCGTCGCCCGAGCGCCGCACCCTGGCTGCGGCGAGACCGTACATTGCGTCCGGTTCATCACCGGAGCGCGCCATCAGCGTAGCGAAGGTCAGCTCCATGCCCTGGGCCGCGTCGCCTTTGAGGATGTAGCTGTTCAGCGAGTTGAAGGTCAGGAAGTTTTGATTGAACTGCCGGTCCGGTCCGATCTGCGAGAACATGCCGCCTTTAGGCGCGTTCGGATCGACGTAGCGGAAATGGTCGAAATCGGGTGGATAGGCGAGGTCGCCGAACGCCGACATGCCGTGAGACTCAATGTCTTCCCCGGCGCGGGCAGGTACCCCAACGCCGGCCGCCGCGGCGGCAACACCGGCCGTGAGCGCAAGAACACGCCGGCGTGTCGGGTAAGTCATAAGATGACAGGGGGTAGTCGTTGCGCCCGCCGCTGGGCGCCGGATTTTGGAAGTCTCACGACCTCCCTCCGGTCTTTGCCGCTTTGGCGGCGTCCCACCACCAGATGGTCGGAAATGCCGATGCGGCGTACTTCGGCAAAGTATCCGGATGGCCGAAGCGGTCCCAGCGTGCGCTGCGCACTTTGCCATAAAACCATTGCGGCACCACGTAATGGTTCCACAGCAGCACGCGGTCGAGCGCGTGGGTGGCGGCGACCAGATCGGGCCGGTTCTTGGCAAAAATAATCTGATCGATCATCGCATCCACGGCCGGGTTTTTGATGCCGATGAGATTGAGCGAGCCGGGCTGGTCGGCGGCCTGAGAACCCCAATAGCCGCGCTGCTCGTTGCCAGGCGACAGCGACTCACCCCAGGAGTTGGTGACGATATCGAAGTCCCAGTTGCGCAGTCGGTTCTCGTATTGTGAGGCATCGACAACGCGGACGGCTACGGTGACACCCAGCCGGTCGAGCGAGGGTTTGTAAAATAGAAAGACGCGCTCAAAGCTTGGGTCCTCGGCCAGGAATTCCACGACATAAGGCGCGCCGGTCTTGCTGTTGACCAGCCTTTCGTTGCGGATTTCGTAGCCGGCCTCTTTGAACAGCCGCACCGCCTCGCGCAGATTGCCGCGTACCGCCTGCGGATTGCCGCCGACCGGATTGGAATAGGGAGTGGTGAATACCTCAGGCGGGACCTTGTCGCGTACTGTTTCCAGAATCTCGAGTTCGCGGCCTGCCGGCAGTCCGGTTGACGCAAGCTCGGTGCCTTCGAAGTAGCTTGTGATGCGCTTGTACTGGCCAAAAAAGATCTGCTTGTTCATCTCCTCAAAGTCGAACGCGTAATTGAATGCGAGCCGCACGCGCGGATCCTGAAATTTTGCGCGACGGATGTTGAAGGCGAACGCCTGCATCACCCCGAAACTGTTGATGGGAAATTCTTCGAGGACGACGCGCTTGTCATTGACAGCGGGAAAGTCGTATGCGGTAGCCCAGTTCTTGGCGCTGTTCTCGGTGCGCCAATCGATGGTGTCTGCCTTGAATGCCTCGAGCGCGACCGTCGTGTCGCGAAAGTATTCGTAACGCAACTCGTCGAAGTTGTCGCGACCGGTGCTGACGCTGAGTTTGCCGGCCCAATGGTCCTTCACACGCTCGTAGATGATGTTACGTCCGGGCGAAAAGTCCTTGATACGATAGCGGCTGCTGCCAAGCGGCGGCTCAAGCGTGGTTAAGCCGATGTCGCGTTTCTTGCCATTCTTGTCGGTGCCTTCCCACCAATGCTGCGGCAGGACCGTAAGCTGCCCGACGATCTGCGGCAGTTCGCGATTGCCGGGCGAGTCGAACGTAAACGTGATCTCGCGATCGCCTGTCTTTTCCGCCTTGACCACGTGCCGATAGTAGGCGGCGAGCTGCGGGCTGTATTTTTTGAACGCGTTGAACGAAAAGATCACGTCATCGGGCGTTATCGGCTTGCCATCGTGCCATTTCGCTTCGGCGTGCAACCGATAGGACGCCGCGGAGAAGTCGTCCGGATAACTGACGGCTTCGGCTATCAAGCCGTATTCGGTTGACACCTCGTCGAGCGCCGGCGTCAGAAGCGTGTCGTAGATGTAGTCGATCCCGATCGCCAGCGCGCCTTTGACCCCGGCGACTGCGACGTTGAAATTGTCGTAGGTACCGATCGCAATCTGCCGCACGGCGCCGCCTTTGGGCGCCGCGGCGTTAACGTAGTCGAACTGTTTGAAGCCGGGCGGATATTTAAGGTCGCCGAACAGTGACAGGCCATGCCGCCAGACTTTTTCCTGCGCCTGTGCGGAATCGGTTCCAAACGGGAAGGTGAGCCGCGGCACGGCGAGGGCCGCCAGGGCCGACGTCAGAAGCGATCTGCGGTTCACTTAAATGCTCCAATACAATTCGCGCTGCGCAAATAACGCGAGCAATCGGGCTCATTATGTACTTTTCAATGGCGGCGCCAGCGTACGGGCGCGGGCCGCGACACAATGGACTTCACATCCCCGTGCGCCAACGGGGAAGACAAGATGAATGGTTACTTCTTGGGCTCGGCCGGCGCCGGCTTGTTTTGCGCGGTCGGCAGCGGTTGCGGATTTTTCGAGAGCGTATTGAGGTAGGCGATGATATCCGCGCGCTGCTTCTCATTCGGCATGCCGGCGAAGGTCATGGCCGTGCCCGGCGCGTCGGCGCGGGGATCGGTCAGCCATTTGTTCAGCGCATCGATCGTCCAATTGCCGCCCAGCTTTTTCAACGCTTCGGTGTAGTGGAAGCTTGCAACCGATGCGACCGGTCGCCCGACAACACCGTATAGATCGGGACCGACTTTTGGGCCTTGGCCTTCCTTCACGTTGTGGCAAATCTGGCACTGCTTGGAGAGTTGCGCGCCGTGCTCGACCGACGCGCTGGCCAGGAGGTTTTCAATGGGTTGCGCGACCGGCGCGGCTTCGCCCTTGCCTTGGCCCGGTTGCTCTGCCTTCACCGCGATCTCGTAGCCGGGCTTCGCCGGTACGGGCGGGGTGAAGATCGCCCCGGAGGCGATATGCACCGCCAGCAGGACCAGACAAGTCCCAAGCAGCGCGCCCAGAATTTTGTTGATTTCGAACGAATTCATCGGGCAATGGCTCCGCGGCGGTAGTGGACGGGCGGCGCAGAGATAGCCGGTTTGCCGCGCGTTTTGCAACCCGTATAACCGGCGCGACGATGGCTGACGTTCTCGTCCTTATTCCCGCGCGCATGGCCGCTACCCGGCTTCCGGGCAAGCCGCTGGCCGATATTGCCGGCCTGCCGATGATCGTCCATGTGCTGCGCCGGGCCGAGGCGGCAGCCGTCGGGCCGGTGGTGGTTGCGACTGATTCGCCGCAAATCGAAGCCGCTGTGAAAAAGGCGGGCGGGCGCGCCGTTATGACCGGCGCAGACCATGCTTCGGGCTCCGATCGCATTTTCGAGGCGCTTGGCAAGATCGATCCTGGCCGCGAGGCAGCGATCGTTGTCAATGTGCAAGGCGATCTGCCGATGCTCGAGCCCTCTACCGTCACCGCTGCCGTGGACTTGCTGGCGGATCAGGCGGTCGACATCGGAACGCCGGCTGCTGAAATCACGCGGGCAGAAGAACGCCGCGACCCCGCAGTGGTCAAAGTCGTGGGTTCGCCGGTCGCGCCGGGAAGGTTGCGGGCGCTTTATTTCACCCGCGCCACCGCGCCTTACGGCGACGGGCCACTCTATCACCATATCGGTCTTTATGCCTTCCGCCGCGCCGCGCTGGAGCGTTTTGTGACGCTGCCGCCATCGCCGTTAGAACAGCGGGAAAAGCTCGAGCAGTTGCGTGCGCTCGAGGCCGGCATGCGCATTGATGTCGCGATCGTTGATGCGGCCCCGCTCGGGGTCGATACCCCGGAGGATTTGGCGCGCGCGCGTGTCGTGCTATCGGGTCGCTCATGAAGCAACGAAAAAGAATCGCGTTCCAGGGTGAGGCCGGCGCCAATTCGCACATCGCTTGCGAGGAGGCCTATCCGGGCTACGAACCGCTGCCTTGTCCGACCTTCGAGGATGCCTTCGCGGCTGTGCGCACCGGCAGAGCCAAGCTCGGCATGATCCCGATCGACAATTCGGTCGCCGGGCGGGTAGCGGACATCCATCACCTGATGCCGCGATCGGGACTGCACATCGTCGGCGAATGGTTTTTGCCGGTGCAGCACCAGCTCATGGCGCCGAAGGGCGCTACGCTGCGAACCATCAAGACGGTCGAAAGCCACGTCCACGCGCTCGGCCAGTGCCGCAACATCATCCGCAAGCTGCGCGTGAAAGCGGTGGTCGCTGCCGACACGGCTGGCGCGGCGCGGGAAGTGGCGGAGGCCGGCGACATGACGCGCGCTGCGCTGGCGACCAAGCTCGCCGCAACTATTTACGGGTTGCGAATCCTGAAAAAGGACGTCGCCGACGCCAAGCACAACACCACGCGCTTTGTCGTGCTCGCACGTGAGCCCAAATGGGCAAGCCGCAAGGAGCCGCGGGTGATGACCACCTTCGTATTTGCGGTGCGCAATATCCCGGCAGCGCTCTATAAGGCACTGGGCGGGTTCGCTACCAACGGCGTGAATATGACGAAGCTCGAAAGCTACATGGTGAACGGCAGCTTTGCCGCGACGCAGTTCTATGCCGACGTGCAAGGTCATCCCCAGCACCGCGGATTGGAACTGGCCCTGGAAGAGCTCGAGTTCGTGTCGCAGCCGAAGTCGCTGAAGATTCTCGGTGTTTATCCAGCCCACGCATTCCGTGACACTTTGAAATAGAGCATAATGCCGTAGGGGCCGCTGGTTTTCGAAACGCTCATGCCGACAGGGAACCAGCAGACGCGCGTCCGCCGAGCGTGCTCGGCGGCTGAGGGATGTACGCGATGAGTGACGAGGATGCGAAAGTTCGGCGGACGTTGCATTTGAAGTTCACGCTTCCGGGCGCGGAACCGGAGCATCTCCTGGCGATGATGAAGGCGGCGGCGCCATTCTATCAGCTGTTCGGCAACACGAACTTTCGTTTATTGCGCAACGCCGACGACCCGACCAAGTACATTCAGGTCATCGAATACGAGACCCACGAAGCATTCGAGATCAACCGGCAGTCGCTGGCGAGCGATCTGCGCTTCCAGACCTACATCCAAGGCTGGCGCGCCATGCTGCCGGGTGCGCTTGAGGTCGATGTTTATCAGGAAGTCACCGAGAAGAACGAATAGGACGGCATTCATTAAGTCCGCCGGGCGCGGATGTCCGTTGAGTAGCGCGTATTTCGGATCAAACTCAGACCTGGCCCGACTTCGCAGAAGTGCCAGCCTTGGACGTCGGTTGGCTTATTTGTGTGGCGGGCCCAGGTATGGAAACTCTGCGAGAAGGTCGCTGTGTGCTCCGACGCCGTCCGTTGTTATTTTCCCATTTGTGAGGATAGTGAGGAAATGATCGAGGGCGTCATCAGTGAGTGTCCGACCATTGTTCGGATATGATGCCGGGCGCGTGTGATCAAAGCGTAGAATGTCCGGCAGCAGTGTCTTTGCGACCCGCTGCGCTTCCTCAGGCGTGTACCCGCCAGAGTGCTCCAACGAGTGCGCGAACACGGTGATGAAACGTGCATCGTCCGCGGGCTCTGCGGCGAGGTAAGCATCTCTTTCCTCGCCCACAAGAAAGACACCTTGTGAGGGCAGCGCGCCGCGGTCAGCTTGAACCCAGCTGCCGCCCGCACCGTCGAGGGTCCGCATCCAAAGTCCAACCTCTTCGGGCCCAAGCGCCGGGTTTGGAATTTCCAGGACAATGCTGCACACGTTTTTCTCGGTGAAGAAATCCTTGCCGGTGAAGTGGAGGTTATTCACGGCGCCCAGCGGGTTGAAGAAAAAGGGATCACTGCGCCAGCCTGCGAAGAAGCGGTAGTCGCCAGCTTCCGCAACCCGCGCCTCCCGATCCAGGGAGACCGGTGCACCCGCGACGATAACCTGGCCGCCATCACCCGTTCCGGCGGCTTGCGCACCTTCGACGTGGCGCAGCGTCGCGGTCTGTGCGCCGCCTGTAAACGGCGAGAAGCGCACGCGGTACGCAACATCGGCGACAGCATCGCCGTTTGTGTCAATCTTGAGCTCGTACAACGCTTCAGGTGCGAACGGCACCGGCGTGGTCGGGACCTGCGGATCGAAGGTGTGGGACGGATGCATGTTGAAGATCAGGATCGACTTGCGATCACTGCCCGGTTTGGGGAAGGCATACAGATCGGTCAGGTTGCGCCGTGCATCGCCGTGGGGAAAACCAAAGTCAGGTCCGGCATAGTGGTGTGACATGAATAGATTTTCCTATCCGTCAAACGCTTAAATCGGCAACTTCAAACCCACGGACTCTTGCACCGGCGATCGTCGACGACATTGCCACTAGCGCGGGGAGTGTTGCGCCATGCCCGAACGACCTTGTGTTGTCGCCGACGACTAGTGCCGGAACGAAGGGAACTCTATTGTACTGAGGTATCGATGTCGCAGGGTGCCAGATGACGTGATGCCCCTCTGGCGTTTCGTCGTAAACCCTGCCGCGCGGCGGCGCGCATTTGACGTATCGATTGGAGTTTTATTTTTGACGGGCGAAAAGGCGGCATTGCTCGCTCCGTGCATATGGGGTCTTCTGATCGGCAACATTCGATACCATGTCTATCGCGGTGCGGCAGCAGAGCCGTCCTCGGCGTCGCTTGTCGGCTTCGCCTTCGGACAGCCAACAATGCAGCCTTAAGGCTGATCGCGACAGCAACCAAGTGAGATGCCAATGACGGATCAAAACAAGGAATCGGCCGGCGGCGGACCGCATATGGCGATCGCCGATCGCTCGACACTCGACGCCATTTTTCATCATCCGGCGCCGCACAATCTCGGCTGGATGGATACGCTGCGCCTGCTGACGCATCTTGGATCAGCGGAGAAAAAGGCGGATGGCAAGTATTCGCTGACGATAAAGGACAAGCATCTCATCTTTCATAAGCCGCACAGCAAGCATCTTGACGCGCGTGAGGTCACCGAGCTTCGCCACTATTTGGCGTCGGCGGGAATTTCTCCCGAACATCCCTACGGGGCAGTGGCGGCGGCCGTGGCGGATTCGATAGATGTGGTCGTGCTGATGGATCATCACGGCGCGAAGCTGTACCGGGTCGATCTGGCTTCAAATCAGCATGGCGAAGCGGTCAGCCCCTACGATCCGCATCATTTCCTGCATCACCTGCACCATCGCGACGAACTGCGCGAACATGGCCAGCGCCCTCCGGAAGACCTGACGTTCTACGACAAAATCGCCGAGGCGCTGCGCGAGGCCAACCGTGTCGTGCTTCTTTCCCACGGCACGGGCGTGAGCAACGCATCGTTGATCCTGAGCGAACGACTGAAACAGCATCATCCCGGCGTCTACGCGAGGATCGTCCGGCAGGCAGACGTCAATACGTCGGCCATGACGGAACCGGAAATCATCGCATACGCCAGAAAGGCCCTGACGGCCGGCCCGGCGGAACGCCCGTGACCACCGAAGCGGCTTTCGTTTTATCGCGAGTGTGGAGCGGCGTCTTATCCGAGCTGATGGGAGCGTTCGTGACGATCGAAGACAGACATAAAGCTCAGACGTCGGCTGGATAGGTGAGTACTCCGGCTGGCCCAAGTTTAGCCGCAGCCGTCACCTGCGCCTGTTCGACGCGGCCGGGCCCAAGAATGTGAAACACCGTCTCGCCCGCGGCGATCAGATAGTCGGAGATGATCCGCCGATGACATCGCCACCACAGGGCCTCCGCGCACATGGTCGCGCACCGCGTGGCTCGTCCCAATTCGCGCAGCCGGCGGAAACCCGCGTGAAAGTCGTCGCCCATCGCGTAGTCAGCGTAGTTATGAAAGCTCTGGTTCTGCCAGTAGCTATTGGTGGTTGGCGATACGTCCTGCTGCCTGCCGCGCAAGCCTCCGAGCGTAGCCATGTGTTCATATCCGATCTGAAACGCCGACAGCGATGCCGGGAGCGTATCGCCGTTGTATTGCGAATTGGTGCGTGAACGCGGAACGGTCCTTACGTCGACAACCAGTCGGACGTCGGCGCCTTTCAGCAGATCCACGAACACCGCAAGCGGCCGAGTCGAATGCCCAATCGTAAAGAACGGGTTCGCCATCTTCCTTCCACAGGTACAGACCCCCCGACGTCAAAGACGCTGCAACGCACCGCCCTTGTGCATGGCAACGTGATCGGTTTTGTCGCTCGCGATTTCGTACTGGGGATCATGCTTGTCAGCATGATGGACATAGCCTTTGTAGTTTACGTCTTTGGTGTGCACCTTCACGATGGTTCCGCTGACCCGGCCGGCCTCGGAGTTCCAGCTCACGTGATCGCCAACTTTGAATGTCTTTTCCATCAAGACCTTCAACGCTTCTCGTACGGGTGGAAAATGTAGTCCTTCGCCTTCACAACCGTATGGCACGCGTATCCACAATCTGCGGGGCTGGGATCGGCCGTGAACGTGTCGGATCCGGCGGCGTAGTTGAACAGCGCGTATCCCCAGCCGCCGCTGTTCAGAAATCTCCTGCTGTCCTTTTCCATGACGAAAGCCTGTGTGAACACGGCCGGCACATCCACGTCGAATTGGGCCTCAGTGTCCTTCTTCTGCTTCCACTGGAGCTTCGCTATCCTGGAGCCATCCGGGAAAGGCTGGCCGTTGCCCGGAACGCCGGCCTTGAGAGCCGCGATCATGATTGGGTTGGCGACGATCACCTTCAGGATATCGTCGGCCCGGGCGGAAGAGACCGTCGCCCAGTCCTCGTATCCCCTGAAACCGGAGAACGCGATTCCGCTCGTCGTTACCAGCGAATACTTGTCCTGCGCGTTAACGGCCGCGCCGCCCAGGACGGCGAGCGCTGCCGTGGTTATCACAATCGCGAGCCTGCTTTTGCGCTTCATGGCTGACCCTTTCAGATTTTCAAATTGCTCGCCGAGGCGGCTCACTCAATTGAACGGAATAGCAAAGATCGTAGCGAGGGCTGATGCTAATAGTCTCGTTTCTCACGCTCGCGCGTCGCGGCCGCTTTCGCGGCAGCCTCTTACAGTTCCCCGCGCCGGCGTTTGGTCTCAACGGCTTTGGCGGCGGCCTCTTTCCGGTCGTGTTGCGGATGAACGCCGAGATCGTGCCACGACGTCTCCGAAAGGTCGACATTATAGTACTTCGCAGCCTCCTCGATGTTGGCGAAGGCCAAAGCACGGTCAGCATCGGAAACGCCAATGACCTGATCAAACCGCGCGACGGCGTTGCGAACGTGCTGTGCATCGGTCAGCGGCTCTTTGCGCTGCTTCGGAAAGGCGTAGACGGTGTCCGGCAAGTCGCTTCGCGCCGTAAGCGCGCCGTGTTTCTCGTAAGGCTTCCAGGTCGTCTGCATTACGAACTCCTCCTTCTTCCACTTTCTGAGCCAGGTCTCCCCGCAAATCCAGGACGGCCTCGCCTGTCTGATCGACTGAAGACCGGCGGATGATTTCGCCTGTTTGATCTCGTGCGAATCATTCTTGTGAACAGAGTCCTCTGGTTCACCCGCCATCAACCGATCCCGAGTCTACGGATGGGCGCGAATGTAGTTCTATTGGACGATGGTGTTGTCGATACCTTTGGATCAGCACCTGTAGCGGGAGCGATCGCGCGCTCGAACGCCGATTCCCCGATTTCGTGGAGTTCGTCGTCGGGCCGGCCGCTTCGAGCCGGATCGACAGAAGACGGCTTGAGCGCCGACCTATCCAAAGGTATCGCCGACACTATCGTACAATACCTTTTGCTTCACACTCGTCCGAACTGCGGCTTCTATTTGAAAGGTCAGACGCGCGCATCTTCGCCGATTGATCTGTAGCCGGGCGATACAACAAGGAGGCCATGATGAACGCAACGGCTGACAAGGCTCGGATTCGGGTCGCCCACTCATCGGCCGTCTGTCGGCGGGTTACGTTCGACAATCCTCAATTGAATTTGATGGGGCCGCAGTTCGTTCGCGAATTTGGGGAAATCATTGCGGCCATCGAGGCGGACGAAGCGGTCAAAGTCGTCGTCTTCGAAAGTGCGGTTAAAGGATTTTTCCTGAATCACAGTGATTTCCTGGCCGATCTGAAGGATCTGACCAGCATCCCCCAAGGGCCGACCGGATTGGAAGCGTGGCCGGACATACTCGTCCGGATAAGCCGCATGCCCATTGTATCGATCGCGTTGATCCGCGGCCGCGCGACAGGGAATGGGAGCGAGATCGCCTTGGCCTGCGACATGAGTTTTGCGAGCCGCGAGAAGGCGATCCTATCGCAGTGGGAAGTGGGTGTCGGCTTGGTTGCTGGCGGCGGACCGATGGCGCGCCTGCCACGGCTCATGGGCAGAGGAAGAGCCCTGGAGGTGCTGCTCGGGTCCGATGACATCGGAGGCGACCTCGCCGAAGCTTATGGCTACGTGAACAGGTCGCTGCCGGACGTTGAACTCGATGGCTTCGTCGATGCGCTGGCGACCCGCATCGCGTCGTTTGATAAATGGGCGATAGCGAATACGAAGCGCCTCGTGAATGCCAGCCTACCGCCAGACGTTGAGATCGCTGCTGGCTGGGATGCCTGCATGACCGCGATCTCCCGGCCGGCTTCACAGGAGAAAATCAAGACTTTGTCTGAACAAGGGTTCCATCGGCCCGGAGACGCGGAGGATCACCTGGGCTCCTATTTGGGGCGGCTGGGCCACTGAACCGGACGCGCCGACGGCGCAAGCCTCAGTTTTCCATTCTCCGCAACGCTCGTCAGAAAGGATACCGGCCATGGATTTGCTCGCCTTCGCGAAGAATATCGCAGACCGCGTTGAAGCGCAGTCAGCGCGGGCCAAGGTACCCGTTGCCGTTTGTGTGATCGATATTCACGGCAACGTAATTCTAAAGCATCGCATGAGCGGGGCGCCGGTCTTCTCGATCGATATTTCGGAGCGAAAAGCTTATACGTCGGCGCTGGTGGGACTTCGAACGGCTGATCTGTCTCCGCTCGTGCAGCCTGGGCAGCCGCTGTTCTCTCTGATGGGGCTGTCGGACGGAAGGTATTGTTCGATGGGCGGCGGAGCGCCACTCAAAAGCGAGGGCCAAATGGTTGCAGGCGTCGGCGTAAGCGGTGGCACCGTAGAGCAGGACGTGGCTATCCTTGAATCGGCGCTCGGAGAGTTGTGATGCAGAAGTGGATCACGCAGGCGCCGATCCGGCCGACTTGCTGATTCAGGCTCTCGGACCGCGCCTCGAATCATGCATCCAGGCTGCGCCAACACGGCTATGGCTGCGCGTTGACGAGTCCGCGCGCTAGATCGTCTGATTGTATTCGCCGACTTCCTTGTGGGTGCGCAGCACCGCATCGACCGCCTCGAACATCTCGCGCATCCGTGCCTGCGAGGCGGGGCTTTCGACGACTACGACCAGTTCGGGTTTGTTCGATGAGGCGCGCACCAGACCCCAGGTGCCGTCTTCGACCGTCACGCGCACGCCGTTGACGGTCACCAGGTCGCGGATCGGCTGACCCGCGACTTTCCCGCCGTTCTTCTGCTCGGCTTCAAAATGTTTCACGACCGCGTCGACCACACTGTACTTCTCCTCGTCGGCGCAGTGGGGCGACATAGTCGGTGAGCCCCAGGTTTTCGGCAGCGCGTTTTTCAGATCGGCCATGCTCTTTCCCGGATTGCGGTCGAGCATGTCGCAGACGGCCAGCGCAAAGATAAGCCCGTCGTCGTAGCCGCGGCCGAACGGCTTGTTGAAGAAGAAGTGACCGGATTTCTCGAAGCCGGCGATGGCGCCGATCTCGTTGACGCGGCGTTTCATGTAGGAATGGCCGGTCTTCCAGTAGTCGGTCTTGGCGCCGTTTTTGATCAGCACCGGATCGGTGGCAAACAGCCCAGTCGATTTCACGTCGGCGACGAACAGCGCATTCTTGTGTTGCGCCGAAATATCGCGCGCCAGCATGACGCCGACTTTATCGGCAAAGATTTCATCGCCCTCATTATCCACGACGCCGCAGCGGTCGCCATCGCCGTCAAAGCCGAGCGCCACGTCCGCCTTATTCGCCAGCACAGCATCGCGCATGGCGTGCAGCATTTTCATGTCTTCGGTGTTTGGATTGTAGTTGGGGAAGGTGTGGTCAAGCTCGCAATCGAGCGGAACGACTTCGCAGCCGATCGCTTCCAGCACCTGCGGCGCGAAGGCGCCAGCGGTGCCGTTGCCGCAGGCGCAGATGACTTTGAGGTGGCGCTTGAGCTTTGGCCGGTTGGTGAGGTCAGCGATGTAGCGCGCCGGAAAGTTCTCGACGAACGTGTAAGCGCCGCCGCTGCGCATCTCGAAGCGGCCGCCGAGCACGATATCCTTCAGGCGGCTCATTTCGTCGGGGCCGAAGGTCAGCGGGCGGTTGGCGCCCATCTTCACGCCGGTCCAGCCGTTGTCGTTGTGCGAGGCCGTGACCATGGCGACGCAAGGCGCGTCGAGCTCAAATTGCGCGAAATAGGCCATCGGCGTGACGGCGAGCCCGATGTCGTGCACCTGGCAGCCCGACGCAATCAGACCATTCGTCAGCGCCATCTTGATCGACGCCGAATAGGAGCGGAAATCGTGGCCGGTGACGATCTTGGAACCTCGGCCGAGTTCATGGATCAGCGTGCCAAGTCCCAGGCCCAGCGCTTCTACGCCCATCAGGTTGATCTCGCTGCCAAACAGCCAGCGCGCGTCATATTCGCGAAAGCCGGTGGCTTTCACCATCGGCTCGGATTCATACGCATAGGTGTTGGGCTTAAGCAGCGGTTTCGGTTTGGGGAACATTGGCTCCTCGGGAATGGAGTTTCAATATAAGAGCGGATGATGAATTGCGAGTGGCGAATGGTGTTTTGGTTATTGGCCAATCCGCCGCTTGGCCCGTCGCGTCGGCGGCGCGGTGAGCGGATCGTCGGGCCAGGGATGCTTCGGATAACGCCCGCGCATCTCCGCTCTCACCGCTGCATAGCTGCCACGCCAAAAACCCGGCAGGTCGCGCGTTAGCTGTACCGGGCGATGCGCTGGGGAAAGGAGTTCAATCAACAGTGGGATTTTTCCGCCTGCTATCGCCGGATGGCGGTCAAGGCCGAAAAGTTCCTGCACGCGGATCGCGATCTTCGGGCCGCCCTCGGCTTCGTAGTCGATCGGCACACGCGAGCCGGTCGGCGCTTCGAAATACGTGGGCGCCTCAGCGTCGAGCCGGCGCTGCAGCGGGTAGGGCAGGCGCGCGGTCAGCGCCGCGGCGAATTCATCGGCCGAAAGCTCGGCAAGCGAAGTCTTGCCGGCGAAGATCGCGGCCAGCCAGTCCACGTCGGCGGCAAGCGCGGTGTCCGACAGATCTGGCCAATCGCTTGCCTCCGCCTGCCGGAGAAACAGCACGCGGTCGCGCCATTGGCGAAGCGCGTTGGTCCACGGCAGTCGGTAAACGCCGAGGCGAGCGATGCCTTCGGAGAGAATGCGCGCGGCGTCGTCAGTTGCCGCGGCCGGCAGCGGTTGCTCGCTGAGCGTGATGGCGCCGAGGCGCTGCAGCCGGCGAACCCGCAGGCTGGCGCTTGCTTGATCGAAGGTGATGTCCTCGCTTGCGACGATACGGTTGGCAAACCGTGCCTCGATTTCGGCAAGCGTGATCGGCGCCGCCAGCAAAATGCGGCCCGACGCCGCGCTTCCCGTCAGCTCGGCCACCGCGAGGAATGATTCGCGTACGAGCGCCGACTTGGCGTCGATTTGCGCGCCGCGACCGTTTGCCAACAAGAATGCGCCAGTGGCACCGCCTCGGTTTTTGGCGATGCGCCCCGGATAGGCGAGGGCCAGAAGCGCCCCGGCGCTTATTTCCCCGCCATCCGGTGGGGACCGGTTCAGAGTGTGGTTCAATGTCTGCGCCCAACGCTCTGCCATGGCGCGAGCTTCGCGGCCGCGGGGCGACCGGTCGCGACGAAGAGCATCGAGCCGATGTGTCAGGTCCACGTCGTCGCCGGCAAGGCCGCGCTCGCCGATCAGGACCGCGATTTCAGCGGCCGGCAGGGCCGCGCCTTCGTCGGTGGCGTCGACGACCATGCGCGCGAGCCGCGGTGGCAGCGGCAGTTGCCGCAGCTTTCGTCCCTCGTCGGTAATGCGGCCGTCGCCATCGATAGCGCCAAGCTCGGCGAGCAGCGCATTCGCTTCGGTGAGCGCGGGACGCGGCGGCGGATCGAGGAACGCGAGTTGCTCCGCGCCCGAGCCCCACGCCGCCAGATCGAGCACGAAGGAAGACAGGTCGGCGGAGAGGATTTCCGGCCGGGAAAAAGCTTCGAGCGAAGCGGTCTGTGGCTCGTCCCACAGCCGGTAGCAAATGCCGGGCTCGGTCCGGCCGGCGCGTCCCCGGCGCTGATCGGCCGCGGCGCGCGAGACTCGCACCGTTTCGAGCCGCGTCACCCCAACGTCGGGCTCGTAGCGCGGCACGCGGGCAAGCCCGCTATCGACGACCATGCGCACGCCCTGGATGGTGATCGAGGTTTCCGCGATCGAGGTGGCGAGCACGATTTTTCGCCGGCCTGGCGGGGCGGGGGCGATGGCGCGGTCCTGCTCGTCGCCGGCCAGCGCGCCGTAAAGCGCGACGACCTCGACATCGGAATCGAGCCGGCCGCCCAGCAACGTCTGCGTGCGGCGGATTTCGGCGGCTCCGGGGAGGAACGCCAGCAGCGAACCCGGATTTGCGCGCATGGCTCGGACGATGGCATCGGCCATTTGCGGCTCGATCGGCCGCCGATCGCGCGGCAGATAGCGGGTCTCGACCGGAAAAGCGCGGCCTTCCGACGCGATCACCGGCGCTTCGCCAAGAAGCTTTGCTACTCGCGCACCGTCGATCGTCGCCGACATGACGAGGAGTCTGAGGTCTTCACGCAAACCCTGTTGCACGTCGCGGGCGAGCGCCAACCCAAGGTCGGCGTCAAGCGAGCGCTCGTGAAATTCGTCGAACAACACCGCGCCGACGCTGTCCAGCATTGGGTCGTCGAGCACGAGCCGCGTGAAAATACCCTCGGTGATGATTTCGATCCGCGTTTTGCGCGAAACTTTCGAGCCGAAACGCACCCGCAAGCCGACCGTTTCGCCGACGCGTTCGCCGAGCGTTTTCGCCATCCGTTCTGCCGCGGCGCGAGCGGCGAGCCGGCGCGGCTCCAGCACCAGGATGCGGCGGCCTCCCGCCCACGGTTCGTCGGCGAGGACAAGCGGCACCCGCGTCGTCTTACCGGCGCCGGGCGGGGCAACCAGAACAGCGGCGTTGCGGTTACGCAACGCGGCGGTCAGTTCCGGCAGCGCGGCGTCAATTGGAAGCGGCGAAAATTCCATAGTGCGTATTTGCTTGTCGTCTCGAATTATTCGTCACCCAGGAAATGCAGGATGGCGAAATTGAATTGCTTTGGGTCCTGCAGGAACGCGAAGTGACTTACGTTCGGCAGGATCAAAAGTCCGGCGTGCGGGATTGTCGCCGCGATATATTCGGTGTGCTTGCGTTTGATCGCTTCGTCATGGTCGCCGTCGACGACAAGGACGGGCGTGTCGATCGTCTTGAGCTGGGCGTCGCTCCAGTTCGGCTCGTCGGCCCACATCTTGCTGATCTGATCGACAAACGCCTCGTACTCCTTGGGCGTCGCCGAATGCGCCGCGTATTCGTGTCCGGCGCGCTCGATGTAGCGGGCGAAGGTCGGGTTCTTCTCCACGCCCTCGATCACGCCTGACGTGACCGTATTGGCGGCAAACGCGAATACCTTGCCGACCCTGTCTTTGTGACGCATGGCGAGGTCGAGGCCGATGATGCCGCCGTCGCTCCAGCCGACGATGTCGGCTTTGGGGATTTTCAAGTGGTCCATCAGCGCCACGACGTCGTCGGCCATCAGATCGTAGCCGTAGGGCCGGGCGTCGCGGGTGCTGCGGCCATGGCCGCGGCTGTCCATCAGAATGACAGTGTGATGTAGCGCGACCGCGGGCACTTGCTTGCCCCAATAATCGGTATTGGCGAGCCCCCCATGCAGGAAGATCACCGGCGAGCCGTGACCATAGATCGCGTAGTGAATGTCGATGCCGTTGACACGCATCTGGCCGCTCCGGCTAGTAGCCAGCGGCGCTGGCGTCGGCGGTAACGTTTCCCACCTTTCTGCGGCGATCGCGGGTACGGCAACCACGGCGAATAAGGCTGCGAGCAGGGACCGGCGCATAAGCTTCTCCGCGGCGATACTGTGGACGAGGTTCCGGCTAGCTCCTTTGCAGCTTCCGGAATGCCGCCGATCCCATATATTACTCGTCATCATGCCAGCCGCACAAAAGTCGCAGGTCGCAGCCGCGAAAGCCGCTGCGCCCGCCCCCAGACCCCTCAAGAAGGGGGATCACGTCTTTCTGGTCGACGGTTCGGGCTACATTTTCCGCGCCTATCATGCGCTGCCGCCGATCAATCGCAAATCAGACGGGTTGCAGCTCAACGCGGTGTTTGGCTTCTGCAACATGCTATGGAAGCTCCTGCGCGACATGAAGGACGACAAGCCGACCCATCTCGCGGTGGTGTTCGACAAATCGGAAAAGACGTTCCGCACCACCATGTACCCCGACTACAAGGCGCACCGGCCCGATCCGCCCGACGATCTCCGACCGCAGTTCAAGTTCATCCGCGAGGCGGTGCACGCCTTTGACCTGCCTTGCCTCGAACAGGATGGCTTTGAGGCCGACGACCTGATCGCGACCTATGTGCGCGAGGCGAGCGAGGCCGGCGCCACCTCGACCATCGTGTCATCGGACAAGGACTTGATGCAGCTCGTCACCGACGGCGTCATCATGTTCGACACCATGAAGGACAAGAAAATCGGCCGCGCCGAGGTCATGGAAAAGTTCGGCGTGCCGCCGGACAAGGTTATCGAGGTGCAGGCGCTGATCGGCGATTTCGACCGACAACGTGCCGGGCGTGCCCGGCATCGGGGTGAAGACCGCAGCGCAGCTCATTGGGGAATACGGCGATCTCGAAACGCTGCTTCAGCGCGCTCCCGAGGTAAAGCAGGACAAGCGCCGGCAATCGCTGATCGACAATGCGGAACAGGCGCGGCTGTCGAAAAAGCTCGTGACGCTCGACGATCAGGTCAAGCTCAACGTGCCGATCGTTGACCTTGCCGTGCACGAACCCGATTACAAACGGCTCATCGCCTTCCTGAAGGCGATGGAGTTCAACTCGCTGATGCGGCGCGTAGCGGAGTATTCGGGCGCCGAGGCTGGCGAGATCGAGGCCGAGGCGCGGTTCGCCGGTCACATTCCTTCTGGTCCTTCCGTGCCCGCGGCGGAAATTCCGAGCGAAACCAGTGCACCGGGGCAGGGGACAAGCGCGGCGCCGCAGCTTCCGCTCGGCCGGCCGGCGCAGCCGGCCGATCTTGCGCGGAAGCGAGGCAGCGACGGGCCCGCGAATTTCTCCGCGGCGCCGCAGGCACTCGCCGCCGCGCGCATGGAGGCTGCGCGCACCGCGAAGTTTGATCGCTCAAAATATGAGACGATTCGCAGCGCGGAGCGACTCAACGCCTGGATCGCGCGCGCCCGCGAGATCGGCCTCGTCGCGATTGACGTCGCGGCCGCGAGCCTTGATCCGATGCAGGCGGAACTGTGCGGCGTGGCGCTCGCGGTTGCCCCGAACGAAGCCTGCTATGTGCCGCTCGGTCACCGTCAGGGCGGCGAAGGCGCCGGCCTCTTCCGCGGCGATGTGGCGCCCGACCAGATTTCGGAAAACGTGGCGCTTGATGCGTTGAAGCCGCTGTTCGAAGACATGGGCGTGCTAAAAATCGGTCACGATCTGAAATTCGCCTGGCAGATGTTTGCGCTGCGCGGCGTCGAGATCGCGGCCTACGACGACACCATACTGATGTCGTATGCGCTCGACGCCGGCCGTGCCAGCCACGCGCTGGATTCTGTGGCGGAGCGCACCTTCAATCATGCCGCGCTCGACATCAACGAGCTGATCAAGGCCGGCAAGACCAGGATCACTTTCGACGCCGTCGGCATCGACCGTGCCACCGAGTTCGCCGCCGAGAAAGCCGATATCGTACTGCGGCTTCACCGCGTGCTGAAGCCGCGCCTTACCGCTGAACGTGTGCTGACGGTCTACGAGACGCTGGAGCGACCGCTCCTTGCCGTGCTCGCGCGCATGGAGCGGCGCGGTATTTCTATCGACCGTGACGTGCTGTCGCGGCTGTCCGGCGAATTCGCGCAGGAAGCCGCCGGACTCGAAGACGAAATCAATCGTGAGGTTGGCGAAACAGTCAATGCAGGCAGCCCAAAGCAGCTCGGGGATATTTTATTTGGCAAACTGGGACTGCCGGGCGGTACCAAGACCAAAACCGGCCAATGGGCGACGGGCGCACGCGCGCTCGAAGAACTTGCCGAACAGGGCCACAAACTGCCGCAAATGATTCTGAATTGGCGGCAAGTCTCAAAACTGAAGTCGACCTACACCGATGCACTTCCGGGATTTGTCAATCCGACGACGCATCGGGTGCACACCAATTATGCGCTGGCGTCGACCACGACCGGCCGGTTGTCGTCGTCCGATCCGAATCTGCAGAACATTCCGGTTCGGACGGAGGACGGCCGAAAAATCCGCCGCGCCTTTATCGCTGTGCCCGGGACCAAGCTTGTCTCCGCCGATTATTCGCAGATTGAGCTGCGGCTGCTCGCCGAAATCGCCGGCATCGAGCCGCTGCAAAAGGCGTTTCGCGAAGGCCTCGACATCCACGCCATGACGGCGAGCGAAATGTTCGGCGTGCCAATCAAAGGCATGCCGCCCGAAATACGCCGTCGCGCCAAAGCGATCAATTTCGGCATCGTCTACGGTATCTCCGCCTTCGGGCTCGCCAACCAGCTCGGCATCGGCCGCGAAGAAGCGGGCGCCTACATCAAAAAATATTTCGAGCGTTTTCCCGGCATCCGCGACTACATCGAAGAATCGAAGACCTACGCCAAGCAGAATGGCTACGTGCTCACGCTGTTCGACCGCAAATGCCATTACCCGGAGATACGCGCGTCCAATGCGTCGGTCCGTTCCTTCAACGAGCGCGCCGCCGTCAACGCGCGGCTACAGGGCACCGCCGCTGACATCATCCGCCGGGCCATGATCCGCATGGAAGGCGCGCTGGCGAAAAAGAAGCTGTCGGCGCAAATGCTGCTGCAGGTGCACGATGAGCTGGTCTTCGAAGTTCCGGAGGTGGAAGTGGAACGTTCGCTGCCGGTGATCAAGGCGGTGATGGAAGACGCGCCGCACCCGGCCGTGTTACTCTCGGTCCCGTTACAGGTCGAAGCGCACGCGGCGGACAATTGGGACGCCGCACATTAAGCGAAGTTGTGGAGGAAGAACGTGCTGGAACTTTACGACAATACCAATTCGGTCTGCGCTCAGAAGGTACGTATCGCGCTCAAGGAAAAGGGCCAGAAGGTCAGTGAGCATCTGCTCACACTGCGCGGCGATCAAAACGATCCGGATTATTTAAAGCTCAATCCCAATGGCGTGGTGCCGACGCTGGTTCACGATGGCAACGTAATCCTGGAGTCTTCGTTGATCCTCTATTACATTGACGATGCGTTCCCCGATCCACCGCTGATGCCGAAATCGCCAGTGGCGCGCCACCGGGTTCGTCTCTACAACAAGCTGATCGATGAGTACGTGCACAATTCATGCACGATCATGACTTTCGCTACCGCATTCCGGCCGCGGTTCCTCAAGGTGCCACGCGAGCAATGGCTCGACGAGATCAACAAGGCGCCGCTGAAGCGGCGCGTGGAGTACAAGCGCAGCGTGATCGAGCACGGGCTTGATTCGGAGTTTGTGATCGACGCGCTCGGTCAACACCAGAAGATGATTTCGTGGATGGTCGACGACCTCAAGCGCGGTCCCTACCTCGCCGGCGATACCTTCACGAACGCCGATTGTGCGGTCATTCCCTATATCCTGCGCCTTGAACTCCTCAAGCTCGGGGCGATCTGGCAGCAACACGCCGCGGTCGCCGATTGGTGGGCCCGTGTGCGCGAACGGCCTTCGGTCAAAGCCGCCATCTTCGATCGCATGCGAGACGAAGACTGGGCGCCGTTCAAAAATCTCGCGCCAGACCCGTGGCCGAAGGTTCAGGCCTTGTTAAAGGCCGCCTGAAGGCGCTCCGTCCGCTGAGCGGCCAGCACGTCGCATCGCCGGCAACAAGACGATGGAAAAATGCGGACACTGCTGACGATCGTCGGAATCATTCTGTTGCTGATGGGTCTGGTCTTTATGGGCCAGGGCTCTGGGTACTTCCCCTATCCGGCATCGAGCTTCATGATCAGTCAGACGAGATGGATCTATTACGGTGCCGGAATAGCAGTTGTTGGCGTAATTCTTATTTTTCTCTCCCGACGTTAGGTGTGATCCGCGGGCCGAGGCGCCCGCCGGTTTTGCTTGCGGATCGATTGTGATCGCCTAACGTGCTGCCGACATGACCGAAACATTTAAGCCGCACATTCCGTTCGGCCTTGACCCGATGTGGGTCTCGCTGGCGGTGCTCGCGGTGACCTATGGGTTCATCATGGCCGGCCGCTTCAATCGTGCGGTCGTGGCGATGGTTGGCGCGGTCTTGGTCATCATTATCGGCGCCCTTGATCAACCCGCGGCTTTGCGCGGCATCGATTGGGACACGATCGGCCTGATCACCGGCCTGATGATTCTGGTGGCGATCTCGCGCCGTTCCGGCCTGTTCCAATATCTCGCGGTCTGGTCGGCCCAAAGGGTCAAGGCCAACCCGGCGGGTATTTTGATCATGCTGCAGATTGCCACCGCGCTCGTGTCCGCCGTTCTCAACAATGTCAGCACGGTGCTTTTGATCGTGCCGGTAACGCTTGCGATCGCGGAAGAGCTGGAAGTGCCGCCATTTCCGTTTTTGTTTGCCGAAGTGTTTGCCGCGAATATCGGCGGCACCGCGACGCTGATCGGCGATCCGCCCAACATTCTGATCGGCACGGCAACCGGCCTCGATTTCAACGATTTCCTGGTCAACGTCGCGCCGGTCGCGGTGGTGATTATGGCCGTGCAGGCGGCGATGGTGCAGTTGCTCTGGGGCCGCGGCCTGCGCGCAAGCCCGGAGAGCCGCGTTCTGGTGATGGGCATGAATGCGCCCGGGTTGATCAACGACTGGGTGCTGCTGCGCCGGTCTGCCGTCGTCATGATCGCGGTTTTGATCGCATTCGTCTTTGCCGGTCCGCTGCACCTTCAGCCGGCGACCATTGCGCTTGCCGGCGCGGCGGTACTGATGCTGCTCGACAATTGGAAGCATCGTGGCGTCAAGCAGGCGGACAACGTGCGCAGCACGTTCGCCGAAGTCGACTGGGCTACGATCTTCTTTTTCATCGGCCTGTTCGTCGTCGTCCACGCCGTAGAGGTATCGGGCGTTCTGCGTATCGCGGCCGACAAGCTTGTGATCTTGACCGGCGGCCGCATCGCCGTCGCCGGCGCAATCGTCCTTTGGGCGTCGGCGCTTTTCTCCGCGGTGTTCGACAACATTCCCTTCGTCGCCACCATGATCCCTCTGATCAAGGGGATGGCGGGCGCCTATGGCGGACCGCGGGAGATCGAGCCGTTGTGGTGGTGCCTGTCGCTTGGCGCCTGTCTTGGCGGGAACGGCACGCTCACCGGCGCTTCGGCGAACCTCACGATCGCCGGCATCGCCGAGCGCAACGGCATCCGCTTCGGCTTTGTTCAATATCTCGTCTACGCGGTGCCGATGACGCTGGCGTCGATCGTTATCTGCCAGATCTATCTGTGGCTGCGCTATTTTTGATCAGCGCGACGCATTTACCCGTCGAATTGGTCGACGACTGCTTCCGCGAGCGACAGCGACGACGTGAGCCCCGGCGATTCGATGCCGAACAGGTTCACCAGCCGAGGCATACCGTGGGCTTCCTCGCCGGCGATCATGAAATCGGCCACCTTTTCGCCCGGCCCCGTGAGCTTTGGCCGGATGCCGCAATAATCGGGAACGAGCAATCCCGCCGGCACACCCGGCCAATACGCACGAATACGATCGTAGAAGGAATCGGCGCGGTGCGGATCGACGGTGTAGCTTTCGTGGTCGACCCATTCGACGTCCGGGCCAAAGCGCATGCGGCCGGAGAGGTCCAGCGTGACATGTACGCCAAGCCCGCCGTCGACTGGCGTCGGATAGATCAGGCGCGAAAACGCCGGCTTTCCGGCAAAGCCGAAATAGTTGCCCTTGGCGAGAACGAGCGGCGGCACCTTTGCAACCGGGTAACCCTCAATGCGGCGCGCCAGCCCCTGCGCACCAAGGCCGGCCGAATTCACCACCGCATCGAAGGTCATCGTGCCCGCGTCGCGGCCGCCAAATTGCACCTGCCACTGGGGACTCACAAAAGACATGCGCACCACCGGCGTCTCGAACGCGATTGCGCCGCCGCGATCGCCCAGTTCCCCCCACAGCGCCAGCATGTAGCCGTGGCTGTCGACGATGCCCGATTCCGGCGACGACAGGGCGCCGATACAGAACAGCTCCGTTTCATACGCGCGCGCAGCATTGCCGCCGATCAGTTCGAGGCCTTCGACACCGTTAGTCTCACCCTGCGTCCTCAGCGATTTAACCTTCGCAAGTTCCTCGGCGTTGGTTGCCACAATGAGCTTGCCGCATTTGTTGTGCGCGACACCGTGCGACGCGCAGAATTCATAAAGCATGCGCCGCCCGCGGGTCGAATGCCGGGCGCGTAGCGAGCCGGTCGGATAATAGATGCCGGCATGCACCACCTCGCTGTTGCGCGAGGAGACGCCGTTGCCGATACCGCCGGTCGCCTCGGCAACGACCACATCATGGCCGCGCAGCGCCGCGGCACGGGCAATCGCCAACCCCACTACACCCGCGCCGACCACGAGAACCTGCATGGCTTCCGTTCCTGTTGGGATTATTGTAAGCGCAATTCGCGATGGAGGTATCTCTGATGGCGGAAAATGCCGGGAATGTCGTGCGGGTCTGTGCCAAGGCCGATGTGGCGCCGGGCTCCGTCAAAGCGTTTGCGGTCGGCCCCAGCACGCTCGCGGTCTACAACATCGACGGCGCCTTCTACGTCACCGACGATGAATGCACGCATGCTGCGGCGAGCCTGGCCGACGGCATGCTCGACGGGGATGTAATCGAATGCTGCATGCATTTCGGCTCCTTCCATGTGCCAACTGGCAAGGTGGTGCAGGCGCCATGCGAAATTCCGCTTCGGACGTACCAGGTCGTGCCAAAGGATAACGATATTTTCGTCGATCTTGACCGCAATGCCGCGGGCGAACCTGGTTGACCGGCAGCCGGCAAGCGGAAATGTCCAGCAACATCGCAATCGTCGGCGGCGGCATCGGCGGCCTGGCCGCGGCGCTCGCACTGATCCGCCGCGGCATCGACGTCGATGTTTACGAGCAGGCGGCTGAACTCCGCGAACTCGGCGCCGGCGTGCAGATCAGCGCCAACGGCTCCCGCGTACTCCATACGCTCGGGCTCGCGGCGGCACTGGAAAAGGTACAGGTCGAACCCGCCGGCAAAGCGGTCAGGCTGTGGGATACCGGGCAGACCTGGAAGATGTTCGATCTCGGTCTGGAATCGGTCGAGCGTTATGGTTCGCCCTACCTCACGCTGCATAGAAGCGATCTGCACAACACCATCGCGCAGGCGTTGCTGGGCGAAAAGCCGGACGCCATTCATCTCGGCCACAAGTGCACCGGGCTTACGCAAACCGCCGACCACGTTGAGCTTCGTTTCGAAGCCCGCCCCCCGGTGACGGCGAAGCTCGTGATCGGTGCCGACGGTGTGCATTCAGTGTTGCGCGGCATCCTCTTCGGCACGCCGCAACCGCAATTCTGCGGCATCACCGTCTGGCGCGGCGTGGTGCCGATGGAAAAACTTCCGGCCACGGTCTCGCGCACGGTCGCAACACAATGGGCCGGGCCAGGCGGGCACGCCGTGCAGTATCCGCTGCGCGCGGGAACGCTTCTCAACTTCGTCGGCATCGTCGAGCGCAGCGATTGGACGGTTGAGGGTTGGAACGTGCGCGGCACGACGGAAGAATTTGCCAACGACTTTCGCGGCTGGCACGCCGACATCCACGCAATCATCCGCAGTGTCGACGTGCCATACAAATGGGCGCTGGCGCTGCGGCCGATAATGGATAGCTGGAGCAAGGGCCGCTGCACACTTCTTGGCGACGCTTGTCATCCGATGGTCCCCTTTCTGGCCCAAGGCGCCGTGATGGCGCTAGAAGACGCGCTCGTCCTTGCACGCTGCCTGGAAAAATATCCGAACGATCACGTCACGGCGTTTGCGCGCTACGAGGCGGCGCGCGTCCCTCGCGCCAACAAGGTGGTCACAGCGTCAGCGGATATGATTCCGCGCCTGCATAGCCACGACTTGGCCGACGCCGAAGGAGCGCAAGCTCACATCGCGCGCGAATGGCAGGCGGACCGCATCAGCGAACGCTACGACTGGCTGTTCGTCTACGACGCCACGGCGGTGCCGGTGTGAAGGGTAGCTGGCTCAACTGATTTCAGTCACTTGTACCGAGTTCGTGCCAAATTCGGCGGTTTCTCCACCGCAAATCTGACATGCCCCTTTGGGGGAAATCAGATTCGCTTTCGGGCCAAAGAACAAAACCGCTCTCGCGGTAGCGCGCTGCGCGCGAGCAGGTACCTTGGGCTGACGTAAACGCGGTAACGGGACGGGATCGTCCTGTCTGAAGATCGTGGGGTTCACAACCTCGGTTCAGACAGGAGTATCCCATGACCGATGCGAGCATCAGCCCGTTGCGCCGGCGCATGATCGAAGACATGACGGTTCGCAATTTCGCGCCGAAGACCCAAAGCGATTACATCCGTGTGGTTCGGAACCTCGCCGGCTTTCTCGGGCAATCCCCTGACACAGCTTCTCATGAGGACCTGCGTCTGTTTCAGCTGCACCTGACCGAGGACCGCGTCGGCGCGCCGACCATCAACTCGACGGTCTCGGCGCTGCGGTTCTTCTTCGGCGTAACGCTCGATCGGGCCGATGCGGCGCGACACCTGACGTTTGTGCACGAGCCGCGCAAGCTGCCGCTGGTGTTGAGCCCCGAGGAGGTTGCGCAGCTTCTGGCGGCCGCCCCCGGCATCAAGTACAAGGCCGCGCTCAGCGCCGCCTATGGTGCGGGCCTGCGGGTATCCGAGGTCGTCGCGCTGAAGGTGTCCGACATCGACAGCAAGCGCATGATGCTGCGGGTCGAGCAGGGCAAGGGCCGCAGGGATCGCCACGCGATGCTCTCCCCGCTGCTGCTCGAGCTTCTGCGCGACTGGTGGCGCGTGGCGCGGCCAAAGGCTTGGCTGTTCCCCGGACAGAACCCGGTCAATCCCATGACGACGCGCCAGCTCAACCGGGCCTGTCATACCGCAGCCGACCTGGCGAAAATCGGCAAGCGCGTCTCTCCGCACACGCTGCGGCACAGCTTCGCCACCCATCTTCTGGAACAGAACATCGATATCCGGGTGATCCAGGTTCTGCTCGGACATGCCAAGCTCGAGACCACGGCGCTCTACACGCGCGTCGCCACCAAGACGATCCGCGAGGTGATAAGTCCGCTGGAGCGCCTCACCCGCAAGCCCAGGAAGAACGAGCCGCCAACGTAACGCGCGGCTTGCGTGCCGCGTCCATCGCTTGAGGTCGCGGATATCTTCCGCGACCACGGACCGGCTTGGCGGAAGCTCAACGCCGGTCACGTGAGCCTCGGCCAAATGAAGGTCATGTCAGCCATTGAGAGCTGCCGCACGGCGGCTCTCGGCGGCCACGTTGCGCGTTGCGAGGGCTGCGCGCACACGATCATCGCATACAACTCCTGCCGCAACCGGCACTGCCCAAAGTGCCAGGGCGCGGCCGCACGGCAGTGGCTCGCCGAGCGCGAGGCCGAGCTGTTGCCCGTGCCGTACTTCCATGTGGTGTTCACGCTGCCGGCCAAGATCGCCGACATCGCCTATCAGAACAAGGCCGTGATCTACGACCTGCTGTTCAAGGCATCCGCCGAGACGCTGATCACGATTGCGGCCGACCCCAAGTATCTGGGTGCCCGCATCGGTATCACCACTGTGTTGCACACCTGGGGCTCGGCCATGACGCATCACCCGCACGTGCACATGATCGTGCCGGGCGGCGGAATATCGCTCGACGGTGAGCGGTGGGTCTCGTGCCGGCCGAGCTACCTTCTGCCGGTGCCGGTGCTCTCGCGGCTGTTCCGGCGATTGTTTCTGGAGAAGCTCATCGCCGCCCACCACGCCGGTCGCCTGAGATTCTTTGGCCAGCATGTCGCGCTCGCCCAGCGCAAAGCATTCGCTACGTATCTGGCGCCGTTGCGTAAGGTTGAGTGGTATCTCTACACCAAGCGGCCTTTCGGCGGACCCGAGGCGGTGCTCGCTTATCTGTCGCGCTATACCCACCGCATCGCCATCTCCAACAGCCGGCTGATCGCGTTCGACGGCGCTGGCGTCGCGTTCAAATACAAAGACTATCGCGTCGAAGGCCGCGAGCGGAACAAGGTCATGACGCTCGCCACAACCGAGTTCATCCGCCGCTTCCTCGTCCACGTGCTGCCACGCGGCTTCCACCGCATCCGTAGCTACGGCCTGTTCGCCAACGGTTCCCGTGCCGAGAACATCGCAAAAGCCCGCGATCTGCTCGCCGCGCCAAAGGCCAAGACAAAGCCAGATGATGCAGCCGGTGCCGACACCACCGAGCCGCCGACTCTCGCGCATCCATGTCCGTGCTGCGGCGGCCGCATGATCATCATCGAGACCTTCGAACGCGGCTCCACCCCACGATATCGGCCGACAGCCCCAATCGTCACGATCAGCATCGACACATCATGAGCACGATCACCAAATCACAACGCAGCAAAGCCGCTCTTCCATGTCGCTGGTCCTCGACCGGCCACCATGATGCTCGCCCCAATGCAGGTGTCGGATCTCAGATCGAGCCCCAATCGTCATCGTCGGATCTCACCGTGGACCACCAAAGCGACCAGATCAGGCACATCAACACCGACGATCACCAGGCTTGGGCGCAGCCGCTCCCCTCTGGCGCACCGGCCGCGGCGGTCAAATCGCCATAGAGCGCGCCGCACCGCCTCTCGTATCCATTCCCGCGGTTTCTTTCCTTGGAGGCTTTCGGACGCCGGCCACCGCTATGCATGGCACTGTCCGTGAGCGGCCGGCATCCGAAACCCTTCACAAGAGCGGAAGGGGCGCGATCATGGGGCGAAGTCTTCAGCCGACATTAATGAGCGGACACATGCGTGCATATTTCATGACGGTCCGCTCCCCTTCCTCGTGGGGCGGCTTAATTCGGCCTAACTCTAGCTTGCGGTTCAATCTAATCAGCAGCCGATTGTCATCACGGCAATAATAGGTACAAAGGCTTAGCCCCTATCGCGGATTTATTTGGTTTTCGAGAGGAACGAAAAAGAAAAGCGGGCGTTGGGCGATGAACAATAAGAAGAAAAAAATTTGAACTGAGCAGATCACGCGCGGCTCGCGTGCACCCGGGGCACCGGGGGGCAGAGGAGACGAGCATGATGAAATCTGCAGCGGTGGCACTTACTCTAGGCGCGTGCGCTTCTATGGTCCCTCCACACTTTGCTGGAGCGCAAGTCGCGCAATCCGGATATTCGCTGCCGCTGGCGCTCGCGGTGGAAGCGGCGACCACGGCTATTGATGCCTGTGCTGCCAAGGGATGGCCGGTTTCGGCGTTCGTAGTGGATACTTCCGGGGTCGTTAGGGTGGATCTCAAGGGCGACCACAGCACCATCCACACAAAGGACTCCGCTTTCCGCAAAGCCTATACGGTGGTGACAATGGGGCCGATTTTCGGTTTCGACCGGACAAGCGCTTTTGCCGAGACAGTCAGCAAAAATCCGGCCGGCGCTAATTCGTCGCTTTTTAACCTGCCCGACATTATAGCCGTTGCTGGCGGTGTCGCGATCAAGCACGGCAACGAGATCGTAGCTGGGCTCGGCGTCGGCGGAGCGCCAGGCGGCGATAGGGACGAGGCCTGCGCGGAAGAAGGCGTGGCCAAAATCACCCCCCGGGTGAACGCTAGCCGCTAAGACCGTCGCAAAAAACCGGCGTGGCTGAGCGCCGCTGTATCTTGCCTACTGCTCGACGCAGTTGGCGTCGGGGGCATCTATGTTTCGGTCGCCGTGGGCGTCCACGCGACCGCCGGCCGTAGCTTCAATGTCGGCCGTCACCTTGGTGCCACGTCGGCCGTGAGCGACGATCTTCCGGTAAATGTCGCATCAACTTCCGCACGTCGGCGAGTGTCCGAAGCGTCATGACCTCGGGATAACGAGCGGCTGTGGCAACGGCGCGACCAGTTTCTCGAAATTCCAGGAATATCGTCCGAAAACTTGCCCCAGCAAAGGGCCATCATGGTTATGGTGGGGGGCGCAGTCCTACTAGTATTGTTGGAACACCCGCGTATCTGTCGGCGATGCTGAGTGGGATTGGCAAGGCCGGCATCGGAGATTTGGAAGCCGTAATCCCCGCTTGCCGCAATGTGCTGGCGGCTTCCGGTGTCCAGCCAGGCTCAAAGTACTGAACTCCATATTGTGGGGGCGACATAGAACCGATGGTAACTCTCAGAACGTTCACGCCATTAGACCTGAGCGCAGTCACGATTTGCTCGCCGAAGCTAGCCGCTTCCATCTCTCCAATCGTAATTATCAACATGCTATTCGGCGGAAACTGGCCAGTCTGACCCTGCTGATTTTGTGCGGGTATAGTCCGCCACGCAAGTCGCTGCGTGAGTTCAGCATTTTCCTTTTTCAACTCCTCAGCTTGCACCTCAAGCGCCGCGGTTCTTTCCTTCGCGGTCGCTGCGTCTCTCTGAGCCAGGGCAATTCTTTCATTCGATTGTCGTTCTCGTTCACGAGCGGCTTGATCTTTTTGATCTGACAATTCGCTTTGCCATCGGGTTTGCGCCCATGTTGAAGCAAAACTCAAAGCAGCAAGCACAGCCGCAAGTGCCAGCGTCCAAATACGAACCTCGGTGGCCCAGTAAACCTTTGAGGGCAAATCCATGACTTACCTCCAATTCATAGCTCTCGTAATAGCGGCATTCGTCTCGGCGATGAAGTCCGGCGCCAGATGGCCGTAGTGCTTCTCGACCATCCGGGTAATCGGCACAGTTCACCGTAGCGACAGCCAGTTTCTTCCAGCGCCGCCTGGACCAAGGGTCGAAACTCGGCATCGCAGGCATTGAGCAGGCGCTTGCGCTTGTAATCGATGTAGATGTCGACGGCTTGCTTCACCGTCAGCTTCTTGAACTTGGCCGAAAACTTGTGCCCCGCCTTGCCCCGGTGGCAGGTGGTTTTTTATTCGCGCTTACCGCGACATCGGACGGCGCTGTCGCGTAAGGGTTCAAGGGCTTAAAAACGGCCGGGCTGCGCAAGGCATTCGATCCCCTGCCGCGGCAACGGTCGCTCCGCCCCGCAGTCGAAACCGCGCCCTCGCGCATGCTTGTGGGAATAAACGCGGGGGCCGCCTAGGGGATTGGTCCGAAGGTCAAAGGGCCGAGGGAGGGCGGACGCCCCCGAGGGGGGGCCAAGTGCCCGTGGGATACGCCGCGGTCAATGACCCCGCCACTGCGCGGGAGCGGAGCGACCACCGCTCCGATCTACCGACCGCATCGGGACCACATTGCCTTCCGGCGCATGGACAATCCGTTCCACGAGCGCCGCTAGCCGGGTAAATGCTTCGCGCTTCTCCGCTAGATAGTCGTAGCGATCATAAACACCTTCTACTCCGCCGATTGCATGGGCGAGGCAGTGTTCGGAGATGTCACGGCTAACGCCGGCGCGCATCATCAGGGTTTTGGCGGTGCGCCGCAGGTCCCGGTGCTGCCATGGCCTCAGTTCGATCTGATCAGGATTGCCGCCACGCTCCAAAGCTTGTTGCCGTAGTGCGGAGAGCATCGCTGAGTTGAGACGGTCCTTGAGTTTGCTCCACCCCTTAATTGGTTCCTGTCCATTAAGGCTGAACACCCAATCGCCTTGGTCCGCAGCGTCGAGGATGGGCACTTCGTTGATCACCCGCCGAGCCATCGCCGACAGCGGCACCACCGACACTTGCTTATTCTTCGGGTCGTCGTCCCGTGTCGGATCCCAGACGTGTTCGATCCAGCTATCCGGGACCCATTCGCCATCGACCTCGCGACCCGGAATAAGGATGCGCTCCTTTACGTCCAGCCGCTGCATGGCACTGACGGTATGGAAACGTTGTGCAGTCAGCAGCGCCGTTTTGACGACTGCGCCGTAAGTTCCCATCCGAGCAGCGACTTTCCATAGCGCCCGGATTTCGTCATCTTGGAGATGCCGATCGCGAGGGCGCGGCGTCCCCCATTGACGGCTTTTCACGATCGGGGAGCGAAACTTGTCGCTACTGTACTGTTCAATATACCAGTTGAAGAACGTGCTGAGCTGCGCCCGCGTCGACCGAGCAACGAACGGCGTTCCGATGGATTTGCCTTGGTATTTGATCCTCCCGTCGCCGATCTTGTTCAAGAGGGCGGTGACATCGCCTTTCTCTATTTCCTCGATGTTGCGGTCCTGCCACTCCGGCACGACATAGCGGTCGAAGATGCGTATCCCTACGCGCGCTGTCGCGAGCCCGCTCGAGCCGCCGCGACCCCGTAGCTCCGCGGCCAAGGCCGCCGACGCATTCTGCAAAAAAACAACCAAAGCCGGCGCGGCCAGGCGCTCGGCTACGATTTACCGCACCGCCGCCAATGGATAAAGTCGCGCCCGAAAATCAGAGCGAGCACACGCCGCAGGGCTACGCGCGCTGTCGCGAGCCCGCTCGAGCCGCCGCGACGCCGTAGCTCCGCGGCCAAGGCCGCCGACGCATTCTGCAAAAAACAACCAAAGCCGGCGCGGCCAGGCGCTCGGCTACGATTTACCGCACCGCCGCCAATGGATAAAGTCGCGCCCGAAAATCAGAGCGAGCACACGCCGCAGGGGCGCAGCCCTTGTCGGACAATGATGCCGTGCTCCAACAGAAAGCCGCGTATCTGATTGATCACGGCGGTCCGCTCGCTGACCAGGCGAGACCGGACCCGGTGCAACGCTTGCAGATCCAGTTGCTCATCGGTCTTGGCTGGAACAAAGCGTGTCGTCGGCCGCTGCACCGCCTCGGCTACGCTATGGGCATCTCGGAAGTCATTCTTGTGCCCTTGCCGAAAGGGCTTTGCGTACGCGGGTGGCACCTGCTTCACATCGTGGCCGAGCGCGACAAGTTCGCGAGCAACGTAGTGCGTCGCCATCCCAGCTTCGATACCGATAAGACAGGGCGGCAAGTTCGCGAGCCTTAATGTAATGCGCCCACGTGAGACCTTCTCTCGCAACACGATGCCGCCGCGGGTATCAAGGCCAATCATGTGAAGCGTGTTCTTGCCCATATCTATTCCGATAGTAGTCACTGCGTGAACGCTGGACGTGCGAGGCATGACGGCGCTCCTTCTTCTGACAAGCCCCCGGCGCACTCTGAGAGCCGTTCGGGGCGGGAGCGCGGCCGGTCCATCCCATTCGCGACCGATCTCGCATTAGGATCTGACGTCGGCTGTTGTGAAGGGTTTCGGATGCCGGCCGCTCACGGACAGTGCCATGCATAGCGGTGGCCGGCGTCCGAAAGCCTCCAAGGAAAGAAACCGCGGGAATGGATACGAGAGGCGGTGCGGCGCGCTCTATGGCGATTTGACCGCCGCGGCCGGTGCGCCAGAGGGGAGCGGCTGCGCCCAAGCCTGGTGATCGTCGGTGTTGATGTGCCTGATCTGGTCGCTTTGGTGGTCCACGGTGAGATCCGACGATGACGATTGGGGCTCGATCTGAGATCCGACACCTGCATTGGGGCGAGCATCATGGTGGCCGGTCGAGGACCAGCGACATGGAAGAGCGGCTTTGCTGCGTTGTGATTTGGTGATCGTGCTCATGATGTGTCGATGCTGATCGTGACGATTGGGGCTGTCGGCCGATATCGTGGGGTGGAGCCGCGTTCGAAGGTCTCGATGATGATCATGCGGCCGCCGCAGCACGGACATGGATGCGCGAGAGTCGGCGGCTCGGTGGTGTCGGCACCGGCTGCATCATCTGGCTTTGTCTTGGCCTTTGGCGCGGCGAGCAGATCGCGGGCTTTTGCGATGTTCTCGGCACGGGAACCGTTGGCGAACAGGCCGTAGCTACGGATGCGGTGGAAGCCGCGTGGCAGCACGTGGACGAGGAAGCGGCGGATGAACTCGGTTGTGGCGAGCGTCATGACCTTGTTCCGCTCGCGGCCTTCGACGCGATAGTCTTTGTATTTGAACGCGACGCCAGCGCCGTCGAACGCGATCAGCCGGCTGTTGGAGATGGCGATGCGGTGGGTATAGCGCGACAGATAAGCGAGCACCGCCTCGGGTCCGCCGAAAGGCCGCTTGGTGTAGAGATACCACTCAACCTTACGCAACGGCGCCAGATACGTAGCGAATGCTTTGCGCTGGGCGAGCGCGACATGCTGGCCAAAGAATCTCAGGCGACCGGCGTGGTGGGCGGCGATGAGCTTCTCCAGAAACAATCGCCGGAACAGCCGCGAGAGCACCGGCACCGGCAGAAGGTAGCTCGGCCGGCACGAGACCCACCGCTCACCGTCGAGCGATATTCCGCCGCCCGGCACGATCATGTGCACGTGCGGGTGATGCGTCATGGCCGAGCCCCAGGTGTGCAACACAGTGGTGATACCGATGCGGGCACCCAGATACTTGGGGTCGGCCGCAATCGTGATCAGCGTCTCGGCGGATGCCTTGAACAGCAGGTCGTAGATCACGGCCTTGTTCTGATAGGCGATGTCGGCGATCTTGGCCGGCAGCGTGAACACCACATGGAAGTACGGCACGGGCAACAGCTCGGCCTCGCGCTCGGCGAGCCACTGCCGTGCGGCCGCGCCCTGGCACTTTGGGCAGTGCCGGTTGCGGCAGGAGTTGTATGCGATGATCGTGTGCGCGCAGCCCTCGCAACGCGCAACGTGGCCGCCGAGAGCCGCCGTGCGGCAGCTCTCAATGGCTGACATGACCTTCATTTGGCCGAGGCTCACGTGACCGGCGTTGAGCTTCCGCCAAGCCGGTCCGTGGTCGCGGAAGATATCCGCGACCTCAAGCGATGGACGCGGCACGCAAGCCGCGCGTTACGTTGGCGGCTCGTTCTTCCTGGGCTTGCGGGTGAGGCGCTCCAGCGGACTTATCACCTCGCGGATCGTCTTGGTGGCGACGCGCGTGTAGAGCGCCGTGGTCTCGAGCTTGGCATGTCCGAGCAGAACCTGGATCACCCGGATATCGATGTTCTGTTCCAGAAGATGGGTGGCGAAGCTGTGCCGCAGCGTGTGCGGAGAGACGCGCTTGCCGATTTTCGCCAGGTCGGCTGCGGTATGACAGGCCCGGTTGAGCTGGCGCGTCGTCATGGGATTGACCGGGTTCTGTCCGGGGAACAGCCAAGCCTTTGGCCGCGCCACGCGCCACCAGTCGCGCAGAAGCTCGAGCAGCAGCGGGGAGAGCATCGCGTGGCGATCCCTGCGGCCCTTGCCCTGCTCGACCCGCAGCATCATGCGCTTGCTGTCGATGTCGGACACCTTCAGCGCGACGACCTCGGATACCCGCAGGCCCGCACCATAGGCGGCGCTGAGCGCGGCCTTGTACTTGATGCCGGGGGCGGCCGCCAGAAGCTGCGCAACCTCCTCGGGGCTCAACACCAGCGGCAGCTTGCGCGGCTCGTGCACAAACGTCAGGTGTCGCGCCGCATCGGCCCGATCGAGCGTTACGCCGAAGAAGAACCGCAGCGCCGAGACCGTCGAGTTGATGGTCGGCGCGCCGACGCGGTCCTCGGTCAGGTGCAGCTGAAACAGACGCAGGTCCTCATGAGAAGCTGTGTCAGGGGATTGCCCGAGAAAGCCGGCGAGGTTCCGAACCACACGGATGTAATCGCTTTGGGTCTTCGGCGCGAAATTGCGAACCGTCATGTCTTCGATCATGCGCCGGCGCAACGGGCTGATGCTCGCATCGGTCATGGGATACTCCTGTCTGAACCGAGGTTGTGAACCCCACGATCTTCAGACAGGACGATCCCGTCCCGTTACCGCGTTTACGTCAGCCCAAGGTACCTGCTCGCGCGCAGCGCGCTACCGCGAGAGCGGTTTTGTTCTTTGGGGTAAAGCGGAAGTGCGGTTTACGCATTCACGCGTAATGATCCGATGGGGTCGCACCTGACTACGCGCGCGAGCGAGCAGAAGCTCTTATCTTCTCGCCCATGACGCGCTGCTCCGCGTGAGCCGAGCGGACCGACCGTCTCAGGTGTTCACTTTTTTTGCTCAATGCAGCTTCGCAAGCTCGTCGAGTAGCGCCTTGGCCTCTTTCAGATCGAGCGTGTCGAAGCCTTCGGTGAACCAGCCGTATATCGGGGCGAGCAGTTCGCGGGCCTGCTGTCGTTTGCCCTGGTCGCGCCAGAGGCGTGCCATGCTCATTGCCGCGCGCAGTTCCCAGGACTTTGCTTGCTGCTTCCGCGCGACTGCGAGTGCGCGCTGGAAGTATTCTTGCGCTTTCGTCGCATTCGGCTCGGGCGACTTAAGCGCGATTTCTCCGGCAACCCTATTAATCTCGGCTAGGTACCATCGTTCCTTGGTTGTTTCGACCGTTGTCATTGCTTCGCCAACGGAACGCCAAGCGTCATCGGGTTTCCCAAGCGCTGCATAGGCCAAAGCTAGATGCACCAACCACTCGGTACCCCATGTCGTTGCCCCGAATACGCGCAGCCCGGCGATCTCGGCACTGATCACTTGGATCGCGTCAGCTGTTTTGCCGGTTTGAGCCAAGACGCAACCCCGCTGGCCGGTGGCGAGCATCTTGTAAAACGGCACCTTTTCCTGCGCCAAAGCAATGCACTCATCGAGATGCATGGCCGCTGCTGCATGATCTCTGCAGCAGATATGGGTGAACGCAGTGCAGCTCAACGCAAACAGCAGCGTTGGCATGTGATCGGTCTCGCGCGCCGCGGCGATCGCTCGGTCGGTTTCCATCAAGGCTGTCTTGGGATAACCGAGCATCCACAGTGCCAATGCTCGAAAGATAAGGGTAGCGGCTCCCACATCATGGCCAAATCGCGTCGCCAGCGGGCGATGCACGGCCGGGTCGTAAAGCGCCCACGCGCTATCGAGATGTGAGAGCGCTTCGGCAGCGTCGCCCATGCACAGCAAAGTATTGCCCAGAAGACGATGTCCAATCATGATAGAGGCCGTCGCCTTCTGCCGCTCTGCAAGCGCAAGGAATTGTTGCGCCAAAGCAGATGCAGCATCGCCGTCAAAGTTGATAAACTTCGGTATGAAGAAACCGTAGAGGACGGAGTAAAGAAGGAGCGGATCTTCGATGTGTTCGCCTAGTGCCTCCGCGCGCTCGATTATCACTCGGGCTTGGTTGAACGCCGCTATTGTTTCGGTCGCGGCAACTCCCTTTGCATGATACAGAGCGTTTGCAAGCCCTATTTCAATCTTGATCTGTTCGCGGCGCAGCGCGGGCGTTGCAGGCAACGTCGCAACTTGAGCGAGCGCGCGCGTGAACAGGGCGACCGCTTCGACCAGCGCGGAGCGCTCCAATGATCGCTGTCCAGCTTTGCCCCACAGGCTCGAGGCCTTTTCGATAAGCCCAGCATCAGTGCATTGCCGCGCCAGTAGTTCTGGCTGGTTCTCGGCAATATCGGGAAACTGGCTTTCCAGAATATCCGCGATGCGGGCGTGTAGCGCGCGACGCGGCTCCCGCAACAGCGTGCCATAGGCGGCATCCTGCACCAGAGCGTGCTTGAAGAGATAGGTCGCTTGCGGCGGCACGCCCTGCCGAAACAACAAACCGGCCATGATAAGACGCTCCAGCGCCGATCTCAGCTCCGCCTCTGGCTTATGCGCCACCGCAGTCAACAGCGTATGCGAGAACTCACGCCCGATCGCGGCCCCGATCTGCGCCACCTCGCGGGCCGAGCCGAGCCGATCAAGCCGCGCCATCAGCGAGGCGTGCAGGCTCGCCGGCACCGCCAGGGCCGAGGATGGAACGCCGGCGGCAGTCTGCCGCGCTTCGCCTTCGCTCTCCGCTTCCAGCATCGCCTTGGTCATTTCCTCCACGAACAGCGGAATGCCGTCGGTGCGCTCGATGATTTCCTGCCGGAGATCGGTTGGAAGTAACTCGTTCCCGACGACGCGATCAATCAACGCGCCGACTTGGCGCTCCATAAGCCGATTGATGATCAGGGCGGTGACGTATGACCGTCCGATCCAGGGCGGCTCAAACTCCGGCCTGAACGTCACGATCAGCAACACGCGTAGCACCGGTATCCTGTCCACGATACGACTGAAAAGTTCCAGACTGGTAGGGTCGATCCATTGCGCGTCCTCGAAGAATCATGAGCACCGGATTTAGCCGGGACAGCTTCTCCACTTGAGCGACGAGCGCCTCCAGCGTTTTCTGACGGCGTCGCTGGGGGCTCAGTTCGAGCGTGGGATAGCGTCCGTCGTTCGGCAGTGACACCATCTCAGCAAAGAGTGCGGCGTCTTGAGGCGACGTTGAACTTTGCGCGAGCAGCGCATCGAGCTTGTCGAGCTTTGCCCGCAAGCCATCCTCGCGGGCAAAGCCGGCGGCGCGCTCGATTTGGCCGATGGTCGGATAAAGGGCGCTGTCGGTGTGCTGCGGCGAGCAGAAATTTCGCAATCGCGTTTGCGGCTCGGAGGTGATGGCTTCGAGCAGCGCCGCAGTCAGCCGCGACTTGCCAATGCCGGCCTCGCCGGAGAGCAATACCACCTGACCTTCGCCGGCTTTTGCCCTCGACCAGCGCCGCAGCAGTAATTCGAGTTCTTCCTCGCGGCCGACGAGGGCCGTCAGGCCGATCCCGCGCAACGCCTCAAAACGGCTTACCGCCTCGCTTGGTCGCAAGGCCGCCCAAGCGCGCACCGGAGCTGCAATTCCCTGGAGACCCTTCGTCCCCAGATCCTCAAGTTCAAACAGATTGCCGAGAAGCTTTCGCGTGCTCTCGGCAATAACAACGGTGCCAGGCTCGGCGATAGCCTGGAGTCGCGCAGCGAGGCTCGGGGTTTCGCCGACGATGCCGTGCTGTTGCATACCGCCCGCATCGCTCATATCGCCCACGACCACGAGGCCGGTTGCAATCCCGACGCGCGTTTGCAGTGGCGCGCGGTTTCTCAGTGCAGCCACCGCCGCGACCAATTCAAGCGCCGCTCGAACCGCACGCTCGGGGTCGTCCTCGTGCGCGTAAGGATAACCAAAGTAAATGACGGCCGTGTTGCCGTGCGTGTTGGCGACTAGTCCACTGTGCCGCCGGATCGTCTCAACGACACAGTTGTGATAGCCGTGGATAACCTTGCGTAAATCTTCCGGGTCCATTCCCACGGCCGCCGCGCCGAGCAATAGCTCACAGGATGCGACGGTGAGCTGGCGGCGCTCCGGTGGCGCTGCCAGATTGCAATATGCTCCTCGGCGTTCTGGCGTGCCCTTTGCAACGGCCGCCGGAACCGCAGCGGCTTCATCTAACGGCCATGGTCGTTCCCGCACCTCCCCGACAAAGCGGATGCCCTTGCGCGGCAGCGTCCGGATCAACCGCTGCTGGTCGCCATTGTCCCCGACTGCGGCCCGCGTCGCATTGATGCGGGTGGTCAGCGCAAATTCCGATACAATGCGCCCGCCCCAGATTGCCGCAAGAATATCGTCCTTGCTGACGACGCGGTCGCGATTGGCGATAAGGTATTGCAGTAAGTCAAAGGCCTGAGGCTGGACGTCGATCACGGCGCCGGCTTGGCGGAGCTCGCGGCGATCCGGGTCGAGCACAAAATCTTCAAAGCAATAAAGCATTTCTGACCCGCCGAAGCTGGATCGCGCTGTGCGTGCGCATCATAGCCCAAGTACCTGAGCGGGAAAAACAAGCGTTTCGTAAGGAAATAGCAAGGCCCGCGTAAAGCCAGACCGCTAGATTTCGTTCAAAGATAGGCGGGTCAGTCACACACGATTCCGACAGCGCTGCCTGTAACGGACTTTGAGAGTGCCATGACTCGATACCGCCTCGATCCCGTTTTCGACCGCACGCCGGATGGCGCAGTCAATAGCATCATCCGCTATGACATCTATCTCGACGGTCATTTTGTCGGTTCGCGCCGCAGGCACGCATTGTGTCACGACCTGCTCGATGAACTCATGCCCTTAACCCCTGAGCCGGGACGCCGTACGGCGACCATCCATCAACTACGCCGCCGCAACTACTCACGCTTGCAGACGATCTGATCGAATAAACCTTTCGCAGCGCACCAATTAATGGCGCTGAAGTGACGTCTTGGGTTATCTTCTGCCTCGCCAACAAGCGGGAGGCGCGGCAGAAAGACCCTCGAAAGCTGCCCCGCAGTCACACGACCAGCGCAGCTAAGGCGGGCCATCTTCAAACTCACGCACCATCACTGCATTGCCGCGCGGAGCCTTATTTTTTGTTGGTGAACCAGATTGTTGGAGCGCCTACTACGCCAGCATTCTGCATAGCCTTTTTCAACTCGTCGCTTTTGGCAAAGGTTTGTGCGGCCTCGACGGTGGCGAACTCATGGGTCACCGTGATGTCGTTGGGGTTATTCAGCCGCCTGGTACACGGCCTGAGCCGTTACGCCCTTCGCCTTCTGGACCGAAGCAAGGTCGTCGTAGACCTTACGCCAAGTTTGATAGTTCGAGACCGTGTGTCTGACAAACATAATCGCCATTTAAAGCTCCTCCCTGTTTTAACCGGGAGCATCAATCTGGACTCCCACAGAATGGGACAATATCGATTTTCTGAGCCACGGGAAAGCAAGGAAACTTTGTCAGAGGAGCACTAGTCTAGGAATTGGCCACTAATTTAGAACGCTTAAAGTCAATCTCTAGATCGCTACAGTGATCGGGATCACGGTTCGGTAGCCAGTCGTTGCTCTGGTCGACGAGGTCGCGCGACTTCCGTTCAACCCCCAACGCTAGACATTCCGCGGGACGTAAGTCAGTGACAGGGTGGCACAACAACAATGTGCCAAAGCGGACCGTGTTGCGACGGTCGGCGCGGACGCGCATATCGGGTGGCCGTATGAGCCGATGGTGGGTCGTTAGCGTGCGTAACTCGGCGTCTGACATTCGCGCGTCATGCGACCCTTGCACCTTTCAAGATGTCATGGTCGCAACTAACAGCCCGGCACGGGCTGCAGCCATCCCTTTAGTCCGCTTTT
>CAVWLX010000002.1:0-429700 GCA_963755885.1 uncultured Alphaproteobacteria bacterium | reverse complement strand
GCACCCCGACAACCACCACCTTGTCGCCGGCCGAAAGTCCCGAGCCGACGATGGTCATTTCGTTATCGGTTCCGGCGACAATGATCGTTCGGCGCGCGACGCTGGCGCCGTTCGCGGCCAGCACCCAGACGTACCGCCCGTCGTTGCCGTCGAGCACTGCAGTTGTGGGTACGAGGATTTTCGGCGCGATGTCGCGTTCGACCGTCACGGTGATTGTGGTACCGAGCCGAAATGCCGGGACCGGGTCTTGCAGGGACAGCAGTACGCGGTGTGACCGGGTGACAGGATCAGCGAGCGGGTCGATCTCGCGGACGCGCGCTCTGGCGACGAATCGCGGCGACGATTGCAGCCTTACACTGAATTCCTGTCCCGGCACGACCCGATGTATCAGATTGTCCGGGATATCGACGGCGGCTTCGCGGATGTCCGGACGGGCAATCGTCACAACCGCTTGGCCATCGCCGACGAATTGTCCGACTTCGGCCGACCAGGAGGTCACAACGCCGTCGAAACTGGCATCAAGCTGGGTGTATTCGATCTGTTGCTCCGCCAGGAGCAGCGCCGCATTGGCCGGGTCAAGTCGGGCTTTGGCGGTGTCGCGGCCGGCGACGGCTTCATCCAACGCTGCTTGCGAGGCTGCGCCGCTCGCGGTGAGAGCAACCTGCCGCGCGGCGATGCCCTGGGCGTAGGTTAGCCGCGCTTCAGCATCAACCACGTCGGCCTTGGCGCGTGTCAGCGCGAACTGCGAAATGGTCGGATCGAGTGCGGCGAGCCGTTGTCCTTTTCTGACGAGATCACCGACATAAACATCGCGCGCCGTCATGCGGCCTGAGGTCTGGAAACCGAGCTGCGTCTGATAACGGGCCTGGACGGTTCCGGTGAAGGGCCCGAAGGTTTCGGTCGTGATCGGCGTGATGGTTATCGTCAGAACCGGCCGCGGCGCCGGCGGCGGCGCGGCGTCGTCGTTACAGCCGGCGAGACTGGCCGCAGCCAGGAAGAAAAAGAGGAACGATCCAGAGCGCATCTGCGTCATGGCGACGGTTCTTTTTTCGCGATGCCGACGATTTGCCCGGGACGCAAAAACTGGATCCCGGCGGTCACGACCTCATCGCCCGGCGCTACACCGTCCGACAGCACAAGCTGATCGCCGGCGTAACGCTCGAGGCCGACGACCTTCGGCGTTACGGTCCGTGACTTCGGATCAAACAGCCAAACAGCCGGCGAATTTTGCCAGCGGAACAGGGCGCTGCGCGGCAACACGACTGCGGGACGCGGCTTGAAGGTGCCGACGCCAACGACAATGGCTCCGAGCGACATTGCCTCCGGCACGCTGTCCAGACCTACTTTCAGCTTTACTGTGTCGGACGCGGCATCGACCGTTGGCGAGATCTCGCGCACGGTTCCCGTCACCGCGACGTTCGGATCGGCCTGCAGCAGGATTTGCACGACGCGGTCCGGCGGATCGGCCAACAGCGCTTCGTAGACGTCGAACACGGCGTCACGCGGGCCGTCCTGCGCGACAGTAAAAACGGTTTGCCCGGCCTGCACGACCTGGCCGGTCTCGGCGTTACGCGCGGTAATGATTCCAGTCACGCCGGCTTTCAGGTCGGCATAGCCGAGCTGTTCTTCGGCGGTACTGACGGCAGCTTTCGCCGATTTCGACCGCCGCCTGCTGGGTTCGTAATTGCCGCTGGGCCTGATCATAACTTTGCCGCGTGGTGAAGCCGCTCTTCAAGAGTTCAGTCTGCCGCTCGAACGTCGCGGCCGCCTGTGTCAGCAGCGCCTGTGCGGAAACAAGCACGGCCTTGGCAGCATCGAGATTGGCACGCTGGACCTGAGCATCCAGCCGCGCCAAAACTTGGTCCGAGGAGATATGGTCGCCGACCTCGACCAGACGCTGCTCGATCTTGCCGCTGATCCGGAAAGCGATGTTGCTCGAGAATCGAGGTTCGATCGAGCCGGTCAGCGCAACCTTCGGCGCGTATGGTTGGGATTTGACGAGCGTAACTTCAACGAGAACACACCGCAGGCCGCAATTGTCAGCCGTCGCCTGGTCGAGCGGTGCGGCGGCCAGAGCGAAGCCGACACAAAGTACGAAGCTGGATCGACTTCCGGCACGAAGAGGAGCGATCCGCATCAGTCGGCTTGTGGTTCTCATGCGATCATTCCAGCGCCGTATTTCTCGCGGTTGGGATTCGTACTGTTGTCAAGCCAGCACTCGATAACAATTCTGCGCTGCGCCGTTCCGCCCGGCAATCGGTCGTTGATCGACTTATTTAGCGCATGCTCCGGCCCGCGGCGATGGTGCAGTGCTATCCCGGATTGTTTTTTCGCAGACTTCCGAGAACGCCCGAACCATAGCGAAATCAAACGCTAATCAAATTTCTATGGCCCCGAAGAAACTCGCCCGCCGGATCGTTGTGGCCAATAGCTGCGCAGGCGTTCGTACCCAAGACGGCGTGCGATCTAACATTGGTGATGTCGAGATCGGAGCTGCGAGGATTTTCGTGCTTCCTTCCAGACGCGCGGAAGCAATCGGCAATCAAGGTTATGCCGATGCCGGGGCGCGAGCGGCGTTGCGCAGCGCGGCGAGCACTTCGTCAGGCCGCTCGCTCATCAGCATATGGCCGGCGCCTTCAAGGATCGTCATGCGGCAGCCCGGAATGGCGGCGGCAACGGCTTTGCTGCCTTTGGCGGGCGTCATCAGGTCCTGGCCGCCCTGGATCACAATCGATGGAGCAACCACCTTCGCCGCGGCAGCGAGCGCATGTTGATAATCGTTGCAAGCGGACAGATCGGCAAACAGCACGCCGGGCCGGGCGCGCTCAAGCTGCCGCTCGGCGCCGCCGAGCATCCACAGGCCTGGTGCTTCCGAGCCGCCGAGCGTGGCGCGGTAGCCCTCGCCCCAGAGCGAAATCATGTCGATCGCCGCGTGATCGTTCGCTTTCGCCGCATTCAAGAGCTCGTCCGACACCCGCATCGGCGCTGCAGTCGCGATAAGCGCGAGCGCGCTGACTTTTTCGGGATGACGCGCCGCCGTCTCCAAGGCCACCAGCGATCCCATGGAGTGACCGACAAGGCGCGCGGCGCGGACGCCCGCGGCATCGATCAGCGCCGCGGTCCAGTCGGCAAGCGCGACAATTGATGACAGCGCCGGGCCCGCCGAGCGCCCATGTCCGGGAAGATCGGGCGTGAGCACGCCAAAGCCGTGATACGCAAACGCTCGCGCCAGCAGCGCCCAGGCGGTGTGATCAAAACCAGCGCCGTGCAGAAAAATCATCGCCGGGAGGCCGGGATCAAAATCGCGGCCCCCGGTCCCGGCGAAAACTTCTTTTCCTCCGACAACCAGCCGCATCGCTTCAAGCCTTCTGCGAGGCGCGCAACGCCTGTCCGAAATCCTCGATAATGTCGCCGACGGCCTCCAGACCAACAGAAATGCGGATCAGCTCCTCGCCGACCCCGGCAGCCGCGAGCGCGGCTGCATCCATCTGCTGATGTGTCGTGCTCGCCGGGTGGATCACCAGTGTCTTGGCGTCGCCGACATTGGCGAGATGGCTTGCGAGCCGCACCGCCTCGATGAATTTGCGGCCAGCAGCGCGGCCGCCCTTGATCCCAAAGCTGACGATCGAACCCGCGCCCTTCGGCAACAGCTTCTGTGCCAGCGCGTAATCCGGATGCGTCTCCAGCGACGGATGCAGGACCCAGTCGACCGCCGGATGCTTGCCCAAAAAGTCGAGCACGGTCGCGGTGTTTTCGATGTGGCGCTCCATGCGGAGCGCCAGCGTCTCGACACCCTGCAGCAAATGAAACGCGTTGGTCGGCGACAGGCAGGCGCCGAAATCGCGCAAGCCTTCGGCGCGGGCCCGCATGATGAAAGCGGACGGGCCAAACTCGTCGGCGAAGACAATGCCGTGATAACCGGCATACGGTTCGGTCAATGTCGGGAATTTGTCTGAAGCCTGCCAATCGAAGCGGCCACCGTCGATGATCGCGCCGCCAATGGCAATGCCATGCCCGCCGATCCATTTGGTGATGGAATGCATGACGACGTCGGCGCCGAGCGCGAGCGGGCGGCTCAGATAAGGCGTCGCAAACGTGTTGTCGATGAGGAGCGGAATGCCGGCGGCGTGCGCAATCGACGCCACCGTCGGGATATCGAGAACTTCCAGGCCGGGATTGCCGATGGTCTCGGCGACCACCAGCCGTGTGTTCGGTCGAATGGCGGTGCGCAGGCCGTCGTGATCGCGCGGCTTAACGAAGGTGGTGGTGATGCCAAAGCGCGGCAGCGTGTGGGTGAGGAGATTGATGCTGCCGCCGTAGAGCGAAGCTGACGCGACGACATGGTCGCCGGCGCCGAGCAGCGTCGCGATGGCAAGATGCATCGCCGCCATCCCGCTTGCAGTGCACACTGCGCCGACGCCGTCTTCGAGCGCCGCCAGCCGCTCCTCCAGCACCGCCGTCGTCGGATTGGAAATGCGGGTGTAAATGTGGCCCGCACGCTCCAGATTGAACAGACCAGCGGCATGATCCGCGTCATCGAAGACATAGGACGTGGTCTGATAGATCGGCACCGCGCGCGAACGCGTGACCGGATCGGGGTGCTGTCCGGCATGGAGGCTTAAGGTTTCGAACGCCGGCGGTTTCGGTGCAGGCATGGTATCCTCGTAAGATTAAAATAAGCGGCAGAATGCTTGCACCGAGTCAATGGCGTTCGAAACCGTGGCCTCCGCACAAAGCGCTGTTGCCGCAGCACATCGTGAGACCAAGACCCGCCATTGCGATTTGCACATATCTGTGCGATATGTGAATATGAACGGCCATGAATTTGAAAGACGACTTAAGAGAATTGGCCGTAGGCGTGGCACGTCGGTTTTGTTCGACGGTAGTCAGGGCAAGGGCAGCCACGGGCGCCTTTACTACGGCGACCGGTTCACGACCTTGAAGGACCGCAGAAAGGAAATCGGACCTGGTCTCCTCAAGGCCATGCTCGATCAACTTGGCCTGACGAAAAGCGATTTGGAGAACGGATAATGGCGTTTGGATATCGATATAAGCTGGCGCGCCAAGAGAATGGCTGGTGGCTTGTGCGCTTTCCTGGAATTCCAGAAGCATTGACCGAAGGTGAGACGGAAGCAGCGGCGCGCCGGAACGCTGTTGATTGCGTCACCACGGCGCTCGAAGGCTATATGAAGTCCGGCAGACCGCTGCCGAGACAAGCTGCAGGACATTCGGGCCCTGACCGTGCCGTGTTGCCCTCTCTCGTCACGGCGAAGTTGGCAGTTTACGAAACAATGCGGACTCGCGGATGGTCGAAACTCAGGCTCGCGAAAGAGCTCGGCATGCCCGAGAACTCCGTGCGCCGGCTACTTGACTTGCGTCACAGCTCGCACATGTGGGTGATCGACGAAGCGCTCGGAAAAATGAACGCCGAGCTGGCGATTGATTTGCCCCGGCCGCGGGTCCGCAAGAGCGCGGCCTAGTCTCGACTAGCCAGAGACTATTAGCGCTGCCCCATTTAAGAAGCGAATTTAGAGCAATCTTTCGATTGATTTCGGATTTCGCTGACACTCAATCCGAGCTACTTGCTGATGGGACTTCAAGCGACAACATCGGGAGGTTGCCACGAAACTGGAAGGCGGGTGCTATTGCGGTCAGGTGCGCTACGTGGCCGAGGGTGAGCCGATGCTGAAAGCGCAATGCCATTGCCGCGAATGCCAGTATATCAGCGGCGGCGCACCGAATATGTTCATTCTGATGCCGCCCGCCGGTTTCGATTATACCAAGGGGACGCCCAGGCAGTTCTCGCGCAGCGACCTTGAAAATGCCGTGACACGGGAATTCTGCGCCGAATGCGGTACGCATCTGGCTACGCGGCGACCGGGTTTGCCTGCGGTCATTTTGAAGGTCGGCACGCTCGACGACCCGAGCCTTTTTGGCAAACCGCAGATGGCGATCTTTACCATCGACCAGCAGGCTTTCCATCAAATTCCCGAGGGCTTGCCAACCTACGAGCGACTGCCGCCCCGGTAGACGTAGTCAGAGCACACTCAAGGACCACGTTTTCCGAAGACGACATAGTACTGCCTCGGCAAGAATTGGCGCGTCTCCAGGAGCGAATAGCCGGCCGCGTTGAGTTCTTCCGCAACCCTTTCGGGCGAAATGCGATATTGAACGGGCGGGCCGCTTGGCGAATTTGCCTTGAAGTCGACGATCACAAGCCGCCCTCTCGGACGCAGCGACGATTTCAGCTTGGCGAAATATTGGATCCGATTCCCGATGTGGTGATAGGTGTCCACCACCAGAACAACGTCGACGGACTCGGGGAGGTTGGCGGCGTCCGGGCTGGCCTGCACCGGCACGAGGTTGCTCAGATGCTCTCTTCGCGCCCGCTCACCAAGGTAACGCACCATGTCCGGCTCGACATCGGCGGCGAATATTTTGCCTTCGGGAATGCGCTTGGCGATCCTGACGCTGAAATATCCGGTACCCGCGCCGATGTCGGCGACGCTGGAAGTACGTTTCAGATGCAGGGCATCCACAATCTCTTCGGGCTTTTGCCAGGCGTCACGTTCCGGGTTGTCGAACTCTTTGGCCCACTTATCCGCATCATCGAATTTACGATGGAACGCACCGTCGGATGGACCACCGATTTGATGGCCAAGATGACCGCCCATATCCTCGTTTCCCATAGGCTTTTCTGACGCAGTCTGCGCGAGAGAGTTGCTCAGACCCATCCCGCCCCACACCATCGCGAGCACGGCCATAAGCAAAAGCATCTCGTTTTTCACTTTGCACCTACCTCACTCAATCCTTTGAGCCAGCCGTTTTCAGTTTGCAGCCGCGGTAACGCTGCGCCGGCACCGCGGTCTCGCGGGTGCTCGGGCTGAGGGAATTCGTCGGAGCACTGCCAAGAACGGCTTCGGGTATGTCGGCATGCATTTTTTTCGTATCGCGCCTATAGCATCTATTCAGATTTTTGAATATGTAGTTGACGGTCGGCGGCGTTAGTAGGATCAATAAGAACAGCCCCTACTGCACCTACAGGGAGAGGAAGGCCCGCTGCATGGCAAAAAAGCTCGTCAACAGCAAAAGAACCGCCTGACCGGTCATATCGAAGGTACGCATGATGGCAGGCGCTCCGCTCTACATTCTTGTCTGTTCAGGCGAGCACGAAAAGCTTCAGATGGCCGCGATGCTTGCGTCAGTTGGCGCGGTCTCCGAGCGTCCAGTCGAATTATTTGTCAGCATGAACGCCATTCTCGCCTTCACCAAAAACACGTCGCCGGATCAGCGCTATCCCGGCGGTGCGTTTTCGCAGCTCATGAAGGAAAAGCGCGCCCCCGATTTGCTGATGTTGCTGCGCCAGGGCAAGGAGTTCGGCGATTTGAAGATCTGGGCCTGCTCGATGGCTCTCGACGTCGCGGGCGTGGAAATGGACCATCTTGTCGAGGGATTGTTCGACGGCCCCCTCGGGCTGACGAAATTTCTGTCCGACGCCGAAGCCGGCTAATTGGTGACTTTGTAGGGGCGGCAACGAGGATGGCTGAGTAAGGGCGGGAGCGAGGATGGCTGAAAGACATGTGGTCGATGCGCGCGGCGCCTTTTGTTCCGGGCCGTTAATGGAGTTGATTGCCGCACTCCGGCATGCGGCAATCGGCGACGAGCTGGAGGTCTGGTCCACCGACAAGGGCTCGGCCGCGGACATCCCTGCATGGATAAAAAAGGTCCATCACGATCTCGTATCGATCAACGAAGCCGAAGGCCATTGGAGCATTGTGATCCGAAAAGCGAAGTGAAAGTGACCGGCGGCGAAGCCATCCGCAGAGACGGCAACACCGCACCGACAACGAGGGAGGAACGACATGCCGAAGAAAATCTTGATTGTTGGCGGCGGTCTCGCCGGAACGATCGTCGCAAACGGCTTGTGCCGCCAACTTAAAGACGAACTGGCTTCGAGCGCAGTTGCGATCTCCATGCTGGGCGCATCGCCCAAACACATGTATCAGCCGGGATTGCTTTACGTGCCATTCGGCCGAATGCGCGAATTGGAGCTGTTTCGCGATCAGCGCAAGGTGCTGGATCGCCGCGTGCCCTATTTCGTGGATCCCGCCAAGCACGTCGACACTGAAAAGAAGACGGTCCTGACCGAATCCGGCAAGAGCCACGGTTATGATTTTCTGGTGATCGCGACCGGTTCGCGAATTCGCCCGGACACCATACCCGGCATGGCCGAGGGCGCGCATTGGTTCTATGACCTCGGCGGCGCCCGAAAAATGCGCGACGCGCTGCGCGATTTCCAAGGCGGCAAGATCGTCGTCAATGTCAACGCGCCGCATAAGTGTCCAGTGGCGCCGCTCGAAATCACATTCATGCTGCGCGATTTTCTGGCCGCCAAGGGCGTCCTCGACAAGAGCGAGATCACCTACACATATCCGATCGGACGGTTGCATGGTCTCGAGCCGGTAGCGCAATGGGCGGTGCCCGAGTTCGAGCGCTGCGGTATTAAGTCAGAGACGTTCTTTAATACTAAATCGATCGATCCCAAGGCAAAGACCATTACCTCTGAAGAGGGGTCGACTCTGAGCTATGATCTTCTGGTCGCGATTCCACCACATACCGGCCAGCAGGTCATCACAGATTCCAACCTCGGCAAAGGCGGCTGGGTCCCGACCCAGCGCGACACGCTATCGCGCGAGGGATCGAGCGACGTATTCATCGTCGGCGACACTACCAATTTGCCAATTTCGAAAGCCGGTTCGACCGCCCATTTCGAGGCGGACACGATCGTCGACAATCTGTCGTCGCTGATCAAGGAGGACCGTTGGGCACGCAACTATGACGGCAAGGTCTTTTGCTTCATGGAGACCGGTCTCCATTCCGGCACTTATGTCTGGTTCAACTATACGACGCCGCCGAATCCCGGCCCGCCCTCGCAAATGATTCACTGGTTCAAGCTGGCTTATAACCGGATGTACTGGTTGTCGACCAGCGGCCTGCTTTAAGGGGGGCGCGATCATGAATGACCGTTCTCTTTCCAACGCGCCGATCGATGAGCTCGGGCAGTTACAAAAGGCAGCACGCGAAGCGCTCATCGATTCGATGGTGGAGCGTCTCGCCATAACCGGTGCTAACGCGCTCCAACTGCTCGACCGGCTCAACGACGAGCGTACCAGCGATGCGTTCAACGTCGTGATCGATCGGGTGACCGAACTTCACAGTGCCGGCGCACTTAACACGCTGTTCGACATAATTGTGCTGCTGCATGCCGCGCGTGACGCATCGACGGACAATATTATTGAGCGTCTATTCGGCTTCGTCGAACAGATGATCAATACGGTTGGCAATGAGGCGATGGCAGCACTGGCGAGCAACGCCAGACAGGCGCTCGACGAGGCTGCCGTTGAAACAGCGCAAACCGCCCCGCGCGGCGGGCTGCTCGCGACAATCACGATGCTGTCGAAGCCCGAAGCGCAGCGTAGTCTGGCCTTTCTTTTAAGCTTTGGTGAAAAGCTGCAGCACTCATCATTGGGTTCTTGAAGCTTCGGTTCTAAAGCTGTCGTGTCGCCGGCAAAGATACAGAGATTCGAAATCTTGATCGGCTAACGCGCCCCGGCGGCCCAGTAACAAGGGATCAGCCACCAGCAGCAAGCTGATGCCGTTGATCTAAGTCAATGCTACCAGCCAAGCGGCGTATATTGTTAAAATTTGCGCGAGGAAGTGATGACGACTGCCGAGATGGCGCGAGTTGCAGCGGGCCAGAGAACGGGCATCGATTGGACGCCCTATCTGACCGGCGCCGGGATCGGCGTCCTTAGCTGGGCGGCCTTCGCCATCGCCGACGATCCGCTCGGCATTACGACAGCGCTCTCCGCTATTGCCGGTTTTGCTGTCATGCCTTTCGCCGGCGCCGAAATGGTTTGGCACAACAGCTATTGGGCGCAGAATATGCCGAGCCTTTCGTACGGCTCGCTTTTTTTGCTCGGGGTGATGCTCGGGGCATTCGCCGCGGCGATGAGCGCACGACAGTTTCGTTTCGAAACGATACCGGCAGCGTGGCGACGTCGCTTCGGCCCGTCGCCAACACTCCGCTTTACTGCCGCGTTCATCGGCGGCGCCATCGAGATGTACGGCGCGCGGCTGGCCGGCGGCTGCGCCAGCGGTCACGGCATTAGTGGCACCTTGCAATTGGCGCTATCGAGTTGGGTATTCACTATCCTGATGTTCACCACGGCCGTCCTGTTTGGCCGGTATCTTTTTGGCGGAAGCGAGAGCCGACCATGAATATTCCCGTCACCGGGCCCGCTTTGTTGCCCCTCGGCATCTTGTTCGGCTTCATTTTCGGCTGGCTCCTGCAACGGGCTCGTCTCACCGATACCAACGTCATCATTGCCCAACTGCGCCTTCGCGATTACACGCTGTTCAAAGTGATGCTGACTGCCATTATCGTCGGCGGCATTGGCGTGTTTTTTCTCCATTCTGGTGGGTTGGCCGCCTACCATATCAAGCCGGCAAATCTGTTGGCGGTCGCGGTCGGCGCGGTGCTGTTCGGCATCGGTATGGCGATTTACGGCTATTGTCCCGGCACCGGTCTTGCCGCTATCGGTACCGGCAGTTGGCATGCGTTGGCAGGCGCGGTTGGCATGCTGGGAGGGGCAGTCGCCTTTGCCTTTTCCTTCGACTGGATCAAGGCTGTCGTTCTGCCGATCGCAGCCGCCGGCGCGGTTCGCTTACCGGAGCTGACCGGCGTCCCGGATCTCGTATGGTTCGGCGGACTCTTTGTCATTGGCGTTCTGGCCCTACGCGCGCTGACACATCGGCGCGGCACCGGACTCGAATAGGGGTCGCCGCGCCTCGCCCGACGCCCAACGATATCGCTGCTTCACTTTCTCAGCGGGATACTAAACTCAATTCTATCTGTCGTCGTCATTTGTGAGGTCTTGTTAAATTAGCATATACTAATATATAGACCATGGTAGCCAATGCAGGAGGACGTCATGCTCCGCCGACCCATCATCCGCCCGTTCTTTGACGAACCGACTAACACCGTCAGCTATATCGTCGCCGATCCCGCCACCAAACAGGCGGCGGTGATTGACCCCGTGCTCGATTATGACCCAACCACAGGCCAGGTCGATACCCGCTCGGTGGACGCGATGCTTCGCGTCGCCGAGGAGCAGGGATACACGATCGTGTGGACGCTCGAGACCCACGCTCACGCCGATCATCTGTCCGGCTCGCCTTATATTAAGGCCAAGACCGGCGCTAAGATTGCCGTCGGCGAGCATATCAAGGACGTACAGCGGATCTTCCGGCCCGTCTTCGACGCTACCGATCTAAAGACCGACGGCAGCGATTTCGACCATTTGTTCAAGGATGGCGAACACTTCAAGATCGGCGAACTGGATGCCGAAGTGATCTTCACGCCGGGCCATACGCCGGCGGACATCACTTACAAAATCGCTGACGCTGCCTTTGTCGGCGATACGTTGTTCATGCCCGATTACGGCACGGCGCGCGCCGATTTCCCGGGCGGCGACGCCCACCAGCTCTATCGCTCGATCAGGAGGTTGATGACGCTCCCGCCTGAGACGCGGCTGTTCATGTGCCACGATTATAAGGCGCCGGGCCGCGACGTGTATGCATGGCAGACCACGGTTCAGGAACAGCGCGAAAGGAATGTGCACGTCAAAGACGGCGTAAGCGAAGACGCTTTCGTCGCCATGCGCAACGCTCGCGACGCGACGCTCGCCGCCCCGCGGCTGCTGTTGCCGTCAATCCAGGTCAATATGCGGGCCGGGAAATTCCCCCCTGCCCACGCCAACGGCGTGCGCTATCTCACCATCCCGGTGAAGTTCAAGAACGCCGAGGCGCTAGCGGCCTGACGAAGGGTCATCTTGGCCCTACGGATCAACGACGCGAAGGAGCTGACGGCGAAGAAGCGCCTCGACGGGGGGTTTTGATGTCAAAGGGTTTGCGCGATGCTTATCACTTGCGCGGCGGTATCATGGCCTGGAAGGCCGCTAGGCTGCCGACCCAATCGAAGCGCTCGCGATCCCTGGAAGGCACAACATGGTTCATTCGTGGCTGCAGGACGTGTTGGCAGTGCTTTCGGGAAGCGCGGTTGGGTTCTCGCTCGGACTGATCGGCGGTGGCGGCTCGATTCTCGCCGTGCCGCTTCTGCTCTATGTCGTCGGGATCGGCGACGCTCACTTGGCCATTGGTACCAGCGCGCTGGCCGTCGCTGTCAATGCGTTTGGTAATCTGCTCGGCCATTGGCGAGCCGGCAACGTAAAATGGCCCTGCGCTGCGACTTTCGCGGTTGCCGGTATTATCGGCGCCGCGATCGGCTCCTCGCTCGGGAAGCTTGTTGACGGCCAGCAACTGTTGTTCTTCTTCGCTCTGGTAATGATTGCGGTCGGCGTAGCGATGCTGCGTCCGCGCGCCACTGCCGGCAATCCAGACGTCCGTATTACGCCATGGATCGCAACTCGCCTTATCGCGATCGGGCTCGTAACCGGCGCGATCTCAGGCTTCTTCGGCATCGGCGGCGGCTTTTTGATCGTTCCCGGATTAATGCTCGGCAGCGGCATGCCGATCCTCAACGCTATAGGGTCATCGCTGTTCTCGGTCGGCAGTTTCGGCCTGACCACCGCGATCAATTATGCTCTCTCCGGCTTGATCGATTGGACGATCGCGTTTCTCTTCATTATCGGCGGTTTGGCTGGCGGCTTGCTCGGCATGCGTTCCGCGATGCGGCTGGCGAAGAGCCGGCACATGCTTACGATCGTGTTCGCGGGTGTCATCTTTGCCGTCGCCATCTACATGCTGGCGCGCACCGGACTTCCCCCTTGGCTGTCCTTTAAGTAAGAACGACAAGGGCTGCTTCTGTCACCTTCCCACGTACCGACTGCCAGAGGCCGAACCTGGTACGCCTCTCGGGCCTCTTGGCGAAATGACAGGTATGGAACACGTCCCGGCAGGGACTTATCGACGGCTACGCGAGGCCCGCTTCTTCACAGGGGCGGAGCGGAGGCGGCGGCGCTGTGCCACTTTTGCACGCGCCGCGGCGCGAGCGATCGTGGGTTTCCTTGCCGTCAGCGAGCGCGATCGAAGTTGCCGGCAGAAAACCCGGTGTAGCACACCGACAATCTCGCGGACCTCGGGCCGCGCCAGCGAATAGAAAATATTCTTGCCCTCGCGCCGTGCCTCGACCAAGCCGTCGGCGCGCAACCGCGCAAGCTGTTGCGAAATCGCCGGCTGGCGCAAACTCAGTACCTCCTCAATCGCCGTGACTGATTTTTCCTCTTCGATCAGCAGGCAAAGAATCAACAGCCGCGCTTCATGGGCCAAAGCCTTCAAAAATCCACTCGCCTCCTGCGCGCTCGAAATCAGTGCGTCGATATCAAGGTCATGTTCGCTACCGTCAACCATGTTCCGCGGCTTCATAGATATTGCCTCATCGGGAATTTAAGTCGCAGCGTATAAACCATCCGGCGGGCACAAGTGCAATCGCATCATGGTGTTTATTGAACTAGGCGTTAATTGAAGTGGCCGGCGGCGCACCCGGCACAGCCAAGGTCGGCGCGCCGGCGCTCGATGCGTGGACGATACCTCCATCACCGGCTACACGCCGCTGCAGCGTCTCGCCGGTCGCGAGCAAGGCATAGTATGCAACGGGTTCGCCGCCATCGAACGCTCCGCGCCTTAAGAAGTTCGCTTGATCACGAAACTGAAGATTTTGCCGTCCACCTTCGACTCCACAAGGTCGTTGCCGGTTGCGCGGCAGAAGGCTTCAAAGTCCTTGACCGCGCCGGGATCGGTCGCGAGCACTTGCAGCGTACCCCCGACCGCCACGTCCTTAAGCGCCTTTTTGGCGCGCAGAATAGGCAGCGGGCAATTCAGTCCTTTTGCGTCCACGAGCTGGTCGGCCATGTGCTTTTTCGTCCCTTAGATGAACAGGTTGATGTCGCACTTCGTCGCGTTCTCGATGTAGGTGGCGGCGCCGCCGAGGACTGGCCCCTCGATCATCTCGTCAAGCCGATATTCGAAGAGATCCATGGTCATCTGGCATGCGATCATCTTGACGTCGGACTCCACGGCCGCAGTGCGCAACTCTTCGATAGAGGCGACGCCTTTCTTTTTGATCAGGTTTTTCATCATTGCGGTCGCCGCGGCGTCGACGCCCGGAATGGCGGACACAAGATTGGGCATGCCAAGATGCATGCCGAACATGGGCATCTCCATCGCTGCATTGCCGAGCGGCGAGACTTTCAGGTTCAACTTCTTCTTCAACAGCGTGAGACCGTAGAAGGTAAAGAACATCGTGACGTCGAGGCCCATGGCCGCCGCTGTCGTCGCGAGGATGAAGGGCGGATAGGCCCAGTCCAGCGTGCCCTTGGTCACGATCATCGACATGCTTTTGGTATTGCTGTCTTTGTTCATCGCACGATCTTTCTCTCGTTTCGCGGCCGCAGCCGCGACTTTCCGTTTAAAATCTCCAAACCACGATCACCAATACGAGGAGCGCCAGAAACACGGTCTCGGCGACGATCAGAGCGATCGCTCGCCCGCCCAGGTCGGCCATCGCCTTGAGCGACGTCTTCATCCCGAGCGCGGCAATCGCCGTCACCAAGCACCAGCGCGAGACATCTTTCACCGCGACAAGCACCGGCGCAGGAATCACGCCCAGGCTGTTGATCACCACGAGGACCGCAAAGACCACGAGGAAGCCGGGCAATTGCCGGCCGGCTTTGGCGGTGTTGTGGGCGTGAAACAGAAACGAAAGCGTCACCACCACCGGTAACAGCATCGCCACACGCAGCAGCTTCGTAAATGTCGCGACGGTGCCCGTCTCCTCGGAGACGCTGAAACCGGCGCCGACCACCTGGGCCACGTCGTGAATTGTGCCGCCGAGGAACACCCCGATCGCAGCGTGATCGAGATGGAAAAAGGCGATGATCACCGGATAGACGATCATCGCGATCGTGCTCAGCGCCGTGACGCCGATCACGGTGAAAACCGTATCGCGCTCGTGATTCTCGCCTTTCGGCAGGACCGAAGAGATCGCGAGCGCCGCGGACGCGCCGCAGATCGCCACCGCGCCCGCAGTCAAAATGCCAAACGGTCGGCTCAGTCCAGCGATGCGAGCGCCGAGTACGCCGAACAGGATAGTAGCCGTGACTGCGCCGATGACCATGATCACCGGGGTCGGCCCGAGCTTCATGATCTCGGAAATCGTTATTTGCGCACCGAGGAGCCCGACAGCGACGCGAAGAATGCGTTTTGACGCGAATTCAATGCCGGCGACGCACGGCCCTTCCTGCGAAAGAAAATAGAAGGCCATGCCAAGCAGGAGTGCGAACAGCATCACCGGCCCGCCATAGTGCTCGGACAGGAAGGTGGCGGCCACGGCAACGATCAGGCTCACCAGCACGCCCGGGAAATAGGTTTGCACACCGGCGAGCGCGCCGGCGCCGCGGCTTATCAATGTCGGCTTGGCTTCTACGAGTTCACTCACTGCCGATCCGTCCGTCTGTTCACGCGCACCCGACAAAATTGTCGGCGGTCATCTTCGCCTCGTATGGTTCGGCAACCGCAGTGCCGGGAACGAGACCCGCTTTAGCTGCGGCCCAGTCCTTAGGCCGGACCTTGACCATCCAGCCTTGGCCGTAGGGATCGGCGTTGGCGAGTTTTGGCGTTCCGGTCAGCGCTTCGTTGACTTCCGCCACTTCGGCGTCGAATGCCATTTTCGCCGGCCCGACCCATTTGCCGGATTCAATGGTGGCGCAAGACTTTCCGGCCTGCACCGCACGACCCGCTTTTTTCGCGGTGAAGGCAACAAGCTGACCGGCCATCGCCGCGGCCACCGCGGTCATTCCGAGCGTCACGGTGCCGTCGGCATTTTCACGATACCAAATGTTGTTCTCGACGTCGTAGAGGAGCTCATCGGGAAGTTGGCAACCACGAACGGTAGGCATCTCGCCCTCCTACAAGATCACGCGATTTCAGCAGACTGCGTATTTGTTTCGTGCTGACGAAGCGGCCGCGCCGAGCAGCAGAACTCACCGACTTCCGCCACCTCAAGCTTGCCGCCGATAAAGAGCAGCAAATGTTTTGCCACCATGGCGCCCAGGCGAAGCCGGCGTGCGGCGTCCATGTGCGCGGGATCGAGGCCAACGAGATTGCGGTGGTAGACGAGTTCACGGCAGGTCTCGCGGCAGGCGTTGAAACTTGCATCGCCACGGGCGCCCTGGCGGTGGAGTGCCAGCAAGCGAAAGCCCTCGACCGCGCCGGTCGTCGGCGTCACGCCTCGGGCCGAGAGCCAGTGCTCCAGGATCATTTCCCCCAGCGCCAGGAGTTCGTCGGCAAGCGACGGTGCTGACGCCACAAGAGCGCTGTCCGATGAAGCAATAATTGCTTCGAGACGCGCGGCAATATCGTCTAGCGGTTTGGCGGGCGCGTCGATCATCAGCCCAACCCTTTTGCCCGCAGGAACGCTGAGGATTCCGAAAAGTTTTCGTGTACGCCAACCCTGCGCGCCGATAACCCAAGCGCCATGCCGAGCAGCTGAGTGAAGTAAAGAATTTTCACCGAGGTCTTGCGGCCGAACACTTTTTCGGCGCGGACCTGATGCATCTCGAGACCAGTGTGGCAAGTTGGACATTCGGTGGCGATGACATCGGCGCCGCAGGCTTCCGCCGTCGTCAACAGATTGAGCACCAGTTTGGTCGAGGTGTCACTGTCCGAGAGCGTGTGGGCGCCGCCGCAGCATGCAGTCTTAAGCGGATATTCGACATTCTCGGCACCGGCTGCCGCCAGGAGATCATCCATGAAGTGCGGCTTCGATGTTGATTCCGAACCCGGGCCCTTATCTTTTTCCGGAAAAATGTGGCGCGGACGCGTGTACATGCAGCCGTAATAATTGGCCACCTTGAGGCCGTTGAGCGAGTTCTTCACACGCGCCTTCAGGCCCTCTTCGCCAATCGCCTGCTTGATCCAGTCGAGCGCGTGAATGGTCTCGACCTTGCCGGCCTCATAGGTCTCATGCCCGGCTTTGCGCGACAGCCGGTCGGTGACTTCGCGTGAGCCTGGATCGTTAGCGAGGTCGTATTCCGCCTTTTTCAGATTGTGATAGCAGCCGTTGCACGGCGCCATCACCGTGTCGAAGCCCATCTTTTCGGCAATCGAGAGATTGCGGGCCGAGAGATAGGTCTGCAGCTTCGGATCGACGTTCTTGACTTCCATCGCGCCGCAGCAATTCCAGTTCTTGAGCTCGGTGATTTCGAGGCCGAGCGCCTTACCGAGCTCCTTGGTCGAGCGATTATAAGCGTGGCCGGTCCCTTCCAACGCGCAGCCGGGGTAGTAGGCGACTTTTTGGTACTTGCCGCTCATCACTCCGCTCCTTGTGCGTCGAGACCCAGCGCGTGGCGGTCGGCAGCTTTGCGTTGATCGACATATTCCGAAATCGCTGCGCTCGCCCGGCGCCAGCCGCGCGTGCGCGGATGAAACAGCGTGGCAAGGCCGAGCTTCATCAACAAACCAATGGGCAAGCGCATCGCCAGCCCGCGCACCAGCGCAATGAGCCAGTCCTGCAGGAGAGATTGCTTGGTGCGCGCGAAAAATTGGCGCAGCACCAAGCCGTCCTCTATCTTGCCGGTGGCGAACACCTGATCGGAGAAAATCTCATCGAAGGTCATCGACGGCTTCTGCTCGGTGTGGCCCTTGAGTTCGAGCCAGTGTGCGGTCGCCTTCATCACGCCTTCGGGGTTGACGTCACGCGGACAAGCGTAGGTGCACTTGTTGCAAGAGACGCACTGCCAGATGATGTCCTTGTCGCGCAGCAGCTCGTCTTCGAAACCGATGCGGATCAGGTAGATCCAGTAGCGCGGGTTGAAATCCGAATTGAGCGCATTGACTGTGCAGGCGTTGGTGCACGAACCGCATTGCCAACAGCGGTGGATGAACTCGCCGCCAGGCAGCGCCGCGATCTCCTCCTCCATCCGCTCGTTGTAATCGGTGACGACGCGCGAGTTGATGAATGTGCTCCAGTGCCCGGAGACGTCGACGCCTTCGATCTCCAGATGCTCGTGGGTGACGAGATTCTCGGGACGGATCAGGGATTTTTCATGGATCGGCATCGCGTTCCCTTACGAGGTCAAGCGGCGCGGCTCGCCGAGCACATAGGCTTCGCCGTCGATCAACTTGAGCCGCGTGCGACCGGACTCGGTATCAACCGCATCGAGACCGAGCAGGCGACGCGTATGCGCCATTGAATCTTCCCGGCCGCCGCCGCAGAAATCGGCGCGCAGGTACTGGCCGCCTTTGTCGTTGATGTAGGCGGCGTAGACATGGGCGCAGAGAAGATCGACATAGAGTGGCAGGTCGCGGAACACGCCGTTGTCCTGCAGAAATCCTTCCAGCTCTTCGCGCAATGTCACGAACGTCACGAAGCCGTCTCCGGCCGGGATGTTCCCTTCGTCACTGCCGTCACCATGCCAGATCTCGCGCAGCACGCCGGTATTAACGCGGGCGTCCCACATCCAGCGCGTCATCAGCGGATAGCGCTCGGGCGCGGTGAAGTGCAGGACCTCGGCAGCCAGATCGCGCGACCAACGATGCTCGCGATCGGCGGGAAAGTTCGTCACAAAGGCAGCGAGCCGTCGGTCAGCTGTACCTAAGTCGGACCAGCCGTCGAGCAGCGCGACGAGATGGCCGCGCATGGTGGCAAAGCCGTTGCGGTCAAGCCAAGCGCTAATGCGGCGGCGAACCGGCGTAACAAAGGCGGCGAGATCATAGAACTCGGTCTCGGTTAGTTCGTCGACCCGGCCCTTGCCGAGCAACTCCTCGAACAACGACGCCTTGAGCGCCAGCGCACCGACGTAACGTTCGACGCCGCCGGTGTTCTCGGCGGCTTCCACCAAGCCTTCCAACGCGCTGCGCAGCTTTGGACCGGAAAGATCAAGAACCGGCAGTGCTGCCGCAGGCGCTTTGGCCTTATGGGCTCTGATCGCCCACATCACTCCGCCGCCTCGATCATCATGCCCTGCGCCAGAGTCAACGCCGCCATTGCGGCCGACTGTCCCTGTGCAATGGAATCATCGATCGTCTCCGGCCCGGTTGCAGCGCCGGCAACGAAGACTCCCAGCCGCGAGGTCGCCGACATGTTCGAGTAGGTCGACGCCTTCTGGATATGGCCGTGCTTCTCAAGCTTGACGTCGAACACTGCGGCGAGCGTCATGTTGTCGACGTTAGGATCCATGCCGATTGCGTGCACCACCATGTCGAAGGGAATGGTGATCGGCCGCTTCACCAGCGTGTCTTCGCCCTTCACGATCAGCCGCTTGCCGTCGGACGTCACCTCCGCGATGCGCGCCTTGATGTATTTGACCTTATGCTTCTCCTGGCTCTCCCAGTAATAGAGATCCTCGTAGAGCCCGAAGGTGCGGATATCCATGTAATAGATGTAGACGCTGCACTTCGGCAGCGCTTCGCGGATTTCCATCGCCAAGTTGGAGGACACCGTGCAGCAGATTTTCGAGCACCACTCGCGACCGATCTGCCGATCGCGCGAGCCGACGCACAGCAGAATGGCGACCCGGTCGGGCTCGCGACCGTCCGAAGGACAACGCACACCCTTGCCCGACGAGAACATTTGCTCGACCTGCGTAGTGGTGACCACGTCGGGATAGGTGCCGAAGCCCCATTCCGGCTTGTTGATGGAATCGAAATGAGTGAAACCGGTGCACAGGATGGCAGCGCTCGCGCCGACACTGCTCCCATCGGATAGCGTAGCGCGGAAATCGCCCGGCGCGCCGACAAAGCTTTTCACTGTAACGTTACGACGTACGTCGATCAGCTTGTCGCTTTCCACGCGTCTGACCATGCCGCCGATGGCGTCCTTTGCCCACTCGCCGGAGGGCACCAGTTTGGCGTAGCCGGAAATGATCGGCGCACCGCCGAGCCGGTCGGCCTTGTCCACCAGCACCACACGCTGACCGGCCGCAGCCAGTGCATGCGCCGCCGATAGGCCAGCGGGACCGCCGCCGACGATGAGAGCTGGCCCCCTCATTGCGCAACTCCCGGAAGCGCGGCAGCCGGCTTAGGCTTGACGTATCCCGGGCCCGAGGTGATGGCGCGCTTGGGATCGTAAAGTGTCTCGATGCGGCCGGCTTTAACCTCGTCGAGGTATTGCTCGAATTCGATCTTCGCCTTCTGCCAGTCGATGCCGAGTTTCTCGAGCAGGCCTTCGAATGGCGAGGCGTGCCAGTGCAACTGCGCCAGCTTATAGGGATGGGCGCCAAGCGCGAGCGCGGCGAACTGGCAGTCGGCCAGGATCGGCAGCGCATAAACCTTGTCGACCGCCTTGCCGATCCACTGGTTCTTGTCGAGCGTGGTGATGCAGCCGGTGTCATGACCGACCATCACGTCGGCTTTGGCTTCTTCCACCGCCACTTTGATCTTGCGATCGATGGCGAAGGAGCGTGTGAACTCGCGCTCACCGATGATGTGACGGAAGCCGAAGCCGCAGCAATCGTACCACGTGGAATAGTCAATCACCTGCGCACCCAGCGTCTGCATCAGGCCCGTAGAGACTGCGACGCGATTGCCGTCCATCACTGTGTCGTCGTAGATCACATCCTCCGGTACCATCTTGTAGACGTGGCACGCCGGGTGAATGGTGGCGCGGATTTTGCTGACGTCGACCACCTGGTGTTGTTTGATGCGGTCGCGCATCACGTGAAGCCATTCCGAGTAGTGGACCACCTCCTCGGGGATCAGCAGCTTGCCGTCAACCAGGCGGCCGAGCTTGCCGAGGATCTTCTTCACCTGCTCGCGCAATTCGGCCGAGTGCATCAAAAAGATGCGCATCTCCTTGTAATTACCGAACGAGGTTCCGCAGTGGACCAGCGGATAATAGGTGCCGACCGGCAGGCCCTGGGCCTTTGCCGACATATAGGCCTGGTGGAAGTTGCGCAGAAACACGGCTGCGAGGCTGACCACGTTGCCGATGCCGGAGCCGTGGTAGTTCCAGGCCGTGCACGAAGTCTGATCGGTCTCATCAATATAGCGAACGTCGAGCTTGTTCATCAGCCACATCACGCTCGACGGATAGCCGGGGATGTTGCCGCATTGGCCGCACGACTTATGGTGCCAGAAGTTCGTCGTCGGAATGCGTTTTTCCCAGCCGTAAAGCGTGCGTGCCGTGACTGGCTCGTGTCGCTCGTCGAGCCGGTGAACAAGAATCTCGCCCTCCTTCTCGAGCTGCCACATCGCATCGCGCACGTCGGCGACACGATCCTTGTTGGTGAGCATCGAACGGCGATCGATCTTCGCTTCCACCCACGAGGTGGCGGCGCGCGCCTCGCTCGGCGTCAGATTGGACGGGCGCCATTCTGCGCCGAAGCCGGTAAAGGCCGGCTCGCTGTCGTTACGTTTGTCGTCCATTGCTTCCTCCGCCGATCGACGCGCAAGAGCGCCTCATCTCACTCTGCTGCGTCGTTTTCTTCTTCCTGTTCCTCGAGCCACTCGTTGTACTCTTCGCGCTTTTCGTCCATCACGTCGTTGACAACGTCGAACAGATTCTCGTCCACCATCTCGAGCTGATCGAGCACCCCGGTGGCTTCCCAGATCGTGTAAAGCTCCACTGATGTCTTCAGATTGACCTCCCACGCCGTGTCCATGGTGTGCATTGTCGGCACCGGGATGGCCTTGCGCAGGATGTTGAGCGGGGCGTCGACCTTGGTGACGTTCGGACCCCAATCCGGGAAGGCGTCGCGCGTGATCATGTTGGGCGCGAGCTGATTGCCGGTGGAGATCACTTTGAGCAGCACCCGCGAGAACGGCCGCAGCACGTCCTTGGCCGATTGCATTCCGTGCTTGATCGCGACCTCGCGCATGATCATGACGAGGCCACCGGGCGAGTTGCTGAACGGGCAGCGCGCGGCGCAGGTGTAACATTGGGCGCAGGACCAGATCTTCTCCTGCATCGCGTCGTAGATGCCTTCGAGATTTTCTGTCCAAAGGAGCTGTACGATCTCGCGCGGCGAATAATCGTAGTAGTGCGCCGACGGGCAGGTTGCGGTGCAGATGCCGCAATTGAGGCAGCCGTGCAACTCGTGGTCGTATAGAACATGCGACCGGATATCGTCGAAGACTTCCTCAAGCTTCTCGTATGGCACCACCGGCATCGGCGACACCGGATCGCCAATGAGGTCGCTGTGCTCGGCAGTGTGAACCAGATTCGCAGCCATCAGTAGGTCAGTACTCTCGCATCATCGTCTTCCATGACGTCTTCGATCACTTTGGCGCCACCTACGATGCCTTCGCATTCGGGGATGAGGTCAGCTTCGGTCATGTCGAAAAGGTCGAGGTTGGGCGAACAGCAGTAGAATTTCACGCCGGCGCCGTGCGCATCCTTGATGAAGTCGTAAACAGATTTCGGCGAGCCCGGCTTGACGAACAGCTTCTCGGCGACGCCCTTTTTCATAAGCTGCCCGGCAGTCGCCGTGCACACGACCTCGACTTCGTAGTCCATCGCCGCGGCGACGGTCGCCTGAAAAAATGGGGCGCCCAGCTCCTCGCCATTGCGAGGATCAGTATTCACCATGATGATGATGAGCTTTTTTGCCATTTTCTCAGGCGTCCCTCCTCAATATCGCGCGATGCAAATCGGCCTCATTGATCTACGTCAATGTTGCCGGCCATCAGTCTAATCAGCATACGGCCTGACTAGTTGATTACATATTCCAAAATTTGAATGAATGCCATAGCTAGAATAGAAAAATTTGAATGTGTTTTCCGGCCGCAGTGCTATGCGTTAGCGACGGGGCTTCATCAGACCGGTTGCGTCGACCAAGCCGATCATGATCGCGCCCAAGGCCGCCGCGATCTCGCCCTGCGCGGCGCGCAATTCGGCAAGCGTTTCCGCCGTATTTTCGGGCACCTCGTCAAATTCCATAATCAGATCTTCGACCATCGCCGACTTGATGCCGGGATGGCCGACAAAGCCGAAGCAATTGTCGCGCAGTTGAAAAAGCATCGGCTCATCGCCGGTGCCGACTGCCAGCACCCTGGCATCGCTGGGCAAAACCGGACCATCCCGCATATAGATCGCGACCGGAAAGCTTGGCGGCAAATGCCCATTGAGCGCGTCGGGGACGATGCGCCGGGCCTGGTCGAGCGCGAAGCGCAACGGCCCCTCCTCTACACCGCCATCGGCTGCGGCGCTGAGTATGCAAGCCCCGATGCCGAGGCCAATGATCGGCAAACCACGATTGAGATAATCCCGAGTCAGACGCAGTTCCGCGGCGAGGCTTGGAACCAAATCGCCACTGACGATGCCTTTGGGACCGGCGCCGAGCAGAACGAGACCATCGCTATCGTCGGCATTCGACGGAACCGAAGCGCCTGGCGTAAACGGCCGGCAATAACGGAAGCGGATATTGCGGCCCTCAAAATGATCCTCGATCAGCCCAAGATACTCCGCTTCCACGTGCTGGAGGACGCACAGCGTTTTCATGCTTCGACTTCGATCCGTTGCATAGGCGGCGCCAAGACACCAGCGCCAAGACACTAGCGCCGCATCGGGAAAACATATATGAGTTTCTGAATATGAAAAGCTGACGAAGAAGATTCAGACGGGGAGACAATGGCCTGGTTCGAGTTGCTGCAGGAGATCGAACCGTTTGACGAGTTGCCATTCGACCGGGCGCTCGTTGAAGCACTGGAGGATACGGCGCAACAGCGCCCGCTTGGCGTATTGCGGTTTTTCACCCCGACCTTCCGTTCTTATGCAAGCGACGAATTGAAAGGCTGCGGCAAGGCGAGCTTTCCGGCCTTCTCGATTACCGGCGGCGCCTGCGCGCTCAATTGCGACCATTGCCAGGCGAAAATCCTCGAACCGATGATCGCGGCGACGAGCCCGGCGGAGCTCGAGCGCAAGGTGCGCGATCTGGTTTTCCTCAAGGACCTGCGCGGCTTCCTCCTCTCCGGAGGGTCCAATCGGCGCAACGAAGTGCCGTACGAGCGTTATTATCCGACGATCGAAAAGCTTAAGCGCGAGTTCCCCTACCTGCGCATCGCCGCCCATTCCGCCCTGCTGGACGAGCGGCGTGCTAAGCAGATGGAGGCGGCGGGCATCGACGTCGCCATGACGGACGTGATCGGGGCGCAGGAGACCATCCGCGACGTCTATCACCTCGACCGGCCGGTCGCCGACTTTGAGGCAACGCTTGCCGCTCTAACGGCGACATCGATGGAGGTCGTGCCACATATCGTGATCGGGCTGCATTACGGGCGCCTGGTAGGCGAGGAAAACGCCCTCGATATCGTAGCGCGGCATCCGGTTGCCGGACTTGTGCTGGTCGTGGTCACGCCGATCTATGCGCCGCCGGAGAAACCGTTTGCTACGGTCTCCACGGACGATGTGGCCAAAGTGTTCGTTGCCGCGCGCAACCGCATCGCGCACGCGCCTGTCCAACTCGGCTGCATTCGTCCGCCCGGCCGCCACAAACTGATCACTGATGCCTATGCGGTGATGGCCGGATTCGATGGTATCGCCTATCCGGCTGAGGGCATCGTGGCACTTGCCACCGCGATCGGTCGGCCAATCGAGCAAGACCACGCCTGCTGTTCGATCGCGCTGGACGGTCTCGCCGGCCGGCGCGCTTGCGCCGCATAAGAGAGCCGTATGCAAATCGAAACGCCGGACGTTGTTGTGGTCGGGCTCGGGCCCGCAGGAAGCCGCGCCGCGGCGACGGCAGCCGCCGCTGGGCTCAACGTCATCGCGCTGGAGCGGCGGCGGGCCGCGGGCACGCCGGTACAATGCGCGGAATTCGTGCCGGCCTTGATCGAGCACGATATTCCCGGGGTGCATGCGGTAACCGAGCAAAAAGTCACTCGCATGCTGACCCTTGTCGGGCGGCGGCCGCCGGAGGTGACCGAGCACTTTCAGGGTCTCATGATCGATCGCGCCAGATTCGACCGTATGCTGGTGCAGGAAGCGGCGCGAAACGGAGCCGAGTGCCGCTACGGCGAAACCGTTTGGTCGATCGACGCTTCTGGTACTGTACAAACATCGGCCGGCGCCCGCTTGCGTCCCCAGGTGCTGATCGGCGCCGACGGTCCGCGCTCGCCGGTCGGTACGGCAATCCGGCAAATCAATCGCGACCTCGTCGAGACGCGGCAAGTCACCGTACCCCTCGTGCTGCCGCATGACGCGACTGACATTTTCCTGAACCCCGATTATCGCGGCGGCTATGGGTGGTTGTTTCCCAAGGGGGCCGTCGCCAATATCGGTCTCGGCGTCGCAGTCGAAGCGCGCAGCTTGCTCAAGCCAATGCTCGCCGCGCTTTGTGAGACGCTCGCGAACGAGCGCCGCATCGGGACCAGGGCATTTGCTCTGACCGGCGGCGCCATCCCGGTTGGCGGGCGTTTGCAATCAGTCGGATTTCTTGGACGCACCGCAGTCCTTCTGGCAGGCGATGCCGCCGGTCTGACCAATCCGGTGACCGGCGCCGGCATCGCTTCGGCCGTGCAATCCGGCGCGCTTGCTGGCCGGGCGGCGGCGGATTTTCTGGGTAACTGCGCCGGGGCGATTGAAGATTACGAACAAGAACTCGGCGACATTTTCGACGCGGCACTCAATCGCGCATTGCGGCGGCGGCGCGACGTGCTGGCTTGCTATGCGAATGGCGGCCGCCCGGACGCGCACGCGCTGAGCAACGGTTGGATCGCCTCATCGCGTTATTGGGCCGCGTGAACACCAAACCATGATGAAGGAGGCGTGATGAGCTGCCTCGAAATGCCCCGCGGCCCGATCCCGGATTTCCTCGGTGGGCCGGAGCGCGAGTTCAATGACGCCGGGGCCATGCAGCCGCGCACGCCTGGTGCAGTGCCGGCTGACGCGCGCAACGGCGCACGCGTGAAGTCGCAGGATGTTCAGCCGGAAGGCGTCTATCGGCCCAACTATAATTTCCTCACGCCCAACATGCGCTCGCCCGACTACGTGCAAATGTCGACGGCCGCGGCAATCACGCTCGGCGTAATGGGCGGCTACATGCATCGCACCAGCTGCACCCGTTGCCTGAATTTGCTGCTCACTTATCCCGAAGGCTGCCGCGCCAACTGCGCCTATTGCGGGCTGGCGCGTCATCGCGAAGCGGAACGCAACTACGCCGACCGCAATTTCATTCGCGTCGACTGGCCTGCGGTGCCCTACGACCAGGTAATCGACATCGTCGCCGCGGGCGGTGACGGCGGGCGCTTCCACCGCATGTGCATCAGCATGATTACCCATCCGCGTTCCGACGCTGACACCCGGGTCGTGCTACAAAAGTGGGTCGAGCGTATCAAACACGTGCCGGTTTCCATTCTGTCGAATCCGACGACGATGAGCCGGCAGGACGTGCAGGAGCTAAAGGACATCGGCGCCGACATCTTCACCGTCGCGCTCGATGCCTGCAACCGCGACGTTTTCGACCGGACCCGCGGATCGGGCGTGCAATCGCCGCACAGCTGGGACAAATATTGGGAAATTCTCCACGCCGCTGCGGAAATATTTGGACCGGAGCGCTTTGGCGCTCACCTGATCGTCGGGATGGGCGAAAGCGATCACGATGTTCTGACGCAAGTGCAGAAGATCCGCGACCTCGGCGGTCATAGCCATATGTTCGCGTTCTTTCCGGAGCGCGGCTCGCTGATGGACCATCTGCCGCCGGCACCACGGCCGCAATGGCGGCGCATCCAGCTTGCCCGCTACCTCATTGATTATCGCAACCATCGTCTCGAACAGATGCGCTTCGATACCACCGGCAGGCTTATCGACTTCGGGCTGCCGAAGGACGAAATCGAAACCGTGATTAAAGCTGGCACGGCTTTTCGTACCTCGGGCTGCCCCGGCAAGGAAGCCGACGATATTTCCGCGTGCGATCGGCCCTACGGGGATTCTCCGCCGCGCGACATTGCCTCCTATCCATTCAAGCTGAACCGCAATGACGTCCGCAAGGTCCGTCGGCAAATCGACATCGGCATGAGTCCCAATGGTTCGGCGCGTGGCGCAGAACGGTAGGACGATCAGACAGAAGGCACGAACATGGCCGAATTGCCGGGTAAGCCGTTCCGCGTCATCTCAACCGGATTGCGTGGCGGGCGCGCCAATATCGCCTTCGATCAGGCGCTGATTGATGCACGCCGGGAAGAAAGGATTCCCGACACGATTCGCTTTCTGCGCTTTCGGCCCTCCGCACTGATTGGCATCCATCAATATCTGCGCCACGAAATCAAGCTCGACTATTGCGCTGCGCAGGGCATCGAGACCGTGCGGCGGATCACCGGCGGTGGCGGCCTGTATTTCGATGAGGGCCAGATCGGCTGGGAGCTGGTCTTCGATCGCGCCAGCCTTGGAGTGACGGATCTTGCCGAGGCGACCCGGCGCATCTGCGAAGCGGCCGCGCTCGGGCTGCAAAAGCTGGGAGTGCCGGCGCGATATCGGCCGCGCAACGACATCGAAGTCGAGGGGCGCAAGATCAGCGGCACCGGCGGGTTCTTCGACGGCAATCTCATCTTCTACCAGGGCACATTGCTGATCGACTTCGATCCCGCCAAGATGCTTGCTTGCCTCAACGTGCCGGCCGAAAAGCTCGCCAAGCGCGGCATCGATTCGGCAGCTCAACGCGTCGTCACCATGCGCGAAATCCTGGGCGACGCCCTGCCCTCTCTTGAGGCCATTTATGCCGGTCTGGTCGACGGCTTTGCTGACGGGTTAGGCGTCGCTCCGCAATGGGGACCGATTACGCCTTATGAAGAGGAACTGGCGGAGCGCGCTTTTCGCGAGGAGATCGGCACCGACGCTTTCGTTACCATGCTCGATGCGCCGCCATCCGACGACGCGCTGGTCAGTGCATCGCTGACCGGCCGAGGCGGAACCGTACGTGCCGACATTCGCCTTGAGGGACCGCACCGTGACCGCATCCGCGAAGCGCTTTTCACCGGCGACTTCTTCATCACGCCGCCGCGCGTCGTATTCGATCTCGAAGCATCGCTTCGCGGCTTGAACATTGCTGATGCCGGGCAGGCGATCGAAAGCTTCTTTGCTCGCACTTCGACCGACTTCCTGAGTCTGGGCGCCGGCGATTTTCGACAGGTTATCGAGATGGCACTGCACGATCGCAACGTTACCGCGGCTGCGAGCTGAAAATGCCGCAGGCATTCCCTCGCGCTTGCGGAGTACGGCATCACATTTTAGATTCTGCATATAAAGGGAGGAACTGATGATCAGTCGTCGCACAATGGTTGCGGGCGGTGGACTCGCAATAGCATCGAGTCAGGCTGGAACGGTGTTCGCGGCTGCGACCCCGGATCTCGCCCCGTCCGGAGCCGGTAAGCTAAAGGCGTTGGCAGAACGACTGAGCAAAGCCCAGCGCCGCCGGGATTTCAAATCCGTCCCGATGATCCTGACCAGCCCCGACCAGTGGGACCACGAAGCACTATCGGAGGTGTTGACCTATCGCGGCGAGCCGAAGCAGGTGTGGGACAACACCGACATCGCCGGCCCTTGGCTCAATCTGGCGCGCAATTCGCTCAACGCGCAAATTTGGTCCTACAAGAATCCGGACTTTCTCTGTGTTTCAGGTACCCACGGTTCGGCGCATCTCGCGCTGTACGATCAGGCCACCTGGGACAAATATCAGCTTGCGAGCATGACCGGCGACAAGTTCAAGTCCAATACGCTGATCGAGCAGCCGAAGCTTGGTTCCGCCGATCCCGCAAAGTTCGAAGATCCGGAAGGCGTGTTTTCGTCAGCGGACAATGCCATCCCGACGCTGATGCGGCGTGGGATGGTGTTCCTCGCCTGCCATAACGCCATCGCGGAATTGGCGGACCGGCTGATCAAGAAGGGCATCAATCCCGACAAGCTCTCATTTGAACAACTGACGGCCGAGCTGACCAATCATCTGATCCCGGAGGTTGTTCTCACGCCCGGCGTGGTCGCCACTCTGCCTTTGTTGCAGCAGGCAGGCTTCCACTACGCAAAATAAAATCACTGCGCTCAATCGTCAGGAGTGATGGGATGCGGTCTGCAGTACGCCGTTTTTTCTCCGGTTGTATTGGCTGTATGCTGTTGGCCGGCCCTGCCCTGGCCGAAGAGCAAGCCGGCAAGGCTTTGCCGTCGATGTGCAAACAACCGCCGCACTTCGAAGAACACACATTGCCGCCGTGGCAAGGGGGAACCAACAACGACGCGACCGAGCGCGGCCTGCTGTTCACCATTCCGGAGATTGACGTTCTCGCCGATTTCCACGGCGATCTGACCGATCCCAAACTGGTTCTCTTTTTCGGCGGCAACTACTTCTTTGCGACGAAGTTTCTGGTGCTGGCTTTCGAGGCGTCTCACCCGGAATTCAAGGGCCGCATCTTTTGGGAGACGATCCCGCCGGGGCGTTTGATTGAACAAATTGAGAAAGGCGGGCGCATCACCGTCGGTAACATGACGTGGACGGCCAAGGCCGACGTTTATTTCGGCGGTATGAAGAAAGTGCAGGAAAACATCGAGAAGGGACTTCTGGTCGGACCGCCACTGCCCTACGTCACCAACAACCTCACCATTATGGTGCCCAAGGGCAATCCCAGGCACATCACCGGCTTGGCCGACCTGGGCAAACCGGACATTCGCTTGGCGATGCCGAACCCTGCATATGAAGGCATTGGGCGTCAGATCAAGGTGGCGTTAGCCAAGGCGGGCGGCGATGCCTTGGTGACGAGGGTTTACGACACCAAGGTCAAGGATGGCAGCACTTATTTGACGCTCATTCACCATCGTCAAACTCCGCTGGCCATCATGCAGGGCTGCGTCGATTCGGGCGTGACATGGCAGTCTGAGGCGGCGTTCCAAGAACAGATAGGCAATCCAATCGGACATGTTGCCATCCCCGACAATATCAATGTCACGGCGACCTATGCCGGCGCGCAGGTGAAAGGGGCCCCGCATCCGGAAGCGGCGCACGCATGGCTTGATTTCATTCACGCGCCCGAGGCGCTGAAGATATTCGAGGGCTACGGTTTCAAGCCCTACACGCAATGATCAGACGTCGGATGCGAAGGGAAAAATTCTTGACGGCCAAGCTTTGGTGCTGCGCCTTTCTCATCCTGACGGCGACGGTTGCGCGGGCTGAAACGGCGTCTACGGCCGATGCTGCCGTGGAGCCAGGCCTCTATCTGGCCCGGGCCGCGGGCTGTGCTGCCTGCCACACGGCTGCCGGCGGCGAGAGGTTCGCCGGGGGTCGCCCGCTGATGACTCCCGTGGGGCGGATTTATACCACCAACATTACGCCGGACCGGGAAACCGGCATCGGTTCTTACAGCATCGAAGATTTTTCCCGAGCGGTGCGTCGAGGTGTCGCCAAGGATGGGCGTCGTCTTTATCCAGCCATGCCGTTTCCGTCCTACGCCAAGATCAGCGATGCCGACATTGCAATACTGTACAACTATTTCCTGCATGGGGTCGCCGCAGTCAGACAGGCGAATCGTCCCGCTGACATTCCTTTTCCGCTGAATTTCCGTTTCCCGCTGGTTGTTTGGAACGCCATGTTCCTGCACTGGGGAACGTTCCAGAACGATCCCGCCCATGACGCACAATGGAACCGCGGCGCCTACCTCGTGCAGGCTATCGGACATTGCGGAGCCTGCCACTCGCCGCGCGCTCTCACCCTGCAGGAAAAGGCGTTGAGTGAGCGTGACGGAACGGATTTTTTGGCCGGTGCCGTTATCGAGGGCTGGTATGCCAAGAGCCTGCGCGGCGACAAAGACGGCCTCGGGCAGTGGAGCGAAACCGACATCGCCACCTTCCTGCGCACCGGCAGCACCGATCGCACCGCCGCTTTCGGCAACATGGCCGACGTTGTGGAGCATGGCACCCAATATTTGACCGACGGCGATCTGAACGCCATCGCCAGCTACCTGAAGTCGCTTCCGGCGCGCGCCGCCGAACTGGTCGCCGCTGCCGGAGCCTCATCGGGCTCGTCTTCGGCGCCGGACAAAAGCCGCGATGCAAGCGCCACCTACGAAGAATACTGCGTGACCTGTCATCGAACCGACGGAAGCGGGGTGGCGCGCATATTTCCGGCTTTGGCTGGTAACGACGTGGTCGACACCGCCGACGCCACTTCGCTGGTTCACGTTGTTCTGAGCGGTGGACGCAGGCCGCGCACGGCCGCTCGTCCCAATGCATTCGCCATGCCGGCTTTCAAAACATTGGACGATCACGAAGTCGCGGCGGTCATCACTTACATTCGAACAGCTTGGGGGAACACGGCCGGCCTCGTTGCCACCAAACAGGTGGCCGAACTCCGGGCTACCCTTTCCGAGGGGCAAGAAGCGCCGGCTACGCAACGGCAGCCGCAACCGGCCGGAACGGTCAAACTGGCTCCGCCGCACATTGCCGATATTCCGGATGACGCCCATGGCAAACAAATCTTGCTGGGCCGGCGCCTGTTGGCCGACACCAAAAAGCTGCTGCCCAACAATGTCGGCGCTGCGCTGAGCTGCGACAGTTGTCATCTGAACGGCGGCAACGTCGCGTTCGCCTCGCCTTACCTCGGCATGTCGGTCAAATACCCACGGGACAATCCGCGCGCCGGACGGCCGGTGACGTTGGAGGAGCGCCTCAACGGCTGCTTTTTGCGGTCGATGAACGGCAGCGCATTGCCGATGGATTCGCCCGAAATGAAAGCCATGATCGCCTACTTCAACTGGCTGTCCGCCGGACTGCCGAAAAACGCCAAAGTCGACGGGGCGGGCATCGGCAAAGTCGACCATAATCTTGTGCCCGACCCGGTTCACGGCAAGGAACTCTACGAAGCAAAATGCGCCGAATGCCACGGAACCAACGGCGAAGGACTCAAGAACGCTCGTAACGAGTTCGTCTTTCCGCCGCTCTGGGGGGACGCGTCATTCAATATCGGCGCCGGAATGGCGAGAACCTACACCGCCGCCGCCTTCATCAAGAACAACATGCCGATCGCATACGGCCTGAACGCGCCGCTCGGCCAGGGCGGTGCTCTGTCGGATCAGGACGCGGTGGATGTGGCGGAATATTTCAGCCATCAGCCTCGCCCCGATTTTCCCGGAAAGGTCAAGGACTGGCCGAATGGCGGCAAGCCGAAGGACGCGCGGTACTGATTGTTCGCGACCCAGGCAGTACCGGTAACGAAATGATCGAGCGCGCTTGCATCTCAAGATGCCCGTCGCCGATTTTGGCAAAACGCTGCTCAGCCTCTTTAGACAAAGAATGGAAAGCTCATGAGCAAAAATTTGACGCGCAGACAGCTCATCGCATCTGTAAGTCTGTCGGCCATCGGCTCAAGTATTTCGGCCGGCGCTCTCGTGACGGCGCCCGCAACGGCAGATCAGATTACAGAAGGCAAGGCCCTGACGCTGTTGCACTTCACTGACACGCACGCGCAACTCGAAACGCATCCTGAATATCTGCCGGGCACGACACCAGAAATTCAGATGATGGGCGGCTATGCGCGTCTGAAGACTGCGATCGAACGTGAGCGAGCGCACTGTGAAGGGGCCTGCTTCCTGCTTGACGGAGGCGATGAGTTCCAAGGTTCGGGACCGGCCGCCTGGTCTGAGGGCGAAGCGATCCTTGCACCTCTTAAGGCGATCGGGATCGACGTTTTTACGCCTGGGAATTGGGAGCCGGCATACGGCCCCGAACGTTTCAAGGAAACCATGGCGCGGCTCGACCGTCCTGTTGTTTGTTATAACTTTCACGACACCGCCACCGGCAGCCGCCTGTTCCCGGCGTCGGTCACGCTTGAACGGCACGGCGTAAAAATAGCGGTCGTCGGCGTTACCGATATTGGAGCCAGCAAACGACAACCGCCCGCGGAATTCCGCGGCATGGACACAACGCGCATCGAGGGCCTGCGCGATTTCGTCAAAGAGTTGCGCGCTCGCGAGCAGCCGGATGTCGTGATCGCGCTCACCCATACCGGGCTATCGATCGCCCGCGAAATCGCCCGCGAAACGCCGGAACTTGACGTCGTTCTCTCCGGCCATACCCATGAGCGCACCGCCCGGCCAATCCTTGAGGGCAGTGTCATCGTCGTCGAGCCGGGCTGCTTCGGGTCGTTCCTGGGCAGGCTCGATCTCGTCATCAAACGCGGTGGCGGTATCGCCAGACATGATTTCCGGCTCATCCCGATCTTGGCGAGCCGTTATGACGAAGACGCTGAGGTCAAGGCGCTTGTCGACAAGTCATTGGCCCCGCATCGGGCGCGGATGGCCAGACAGGCTGGAAGGACCGAAACTGTGCTGATGCGCTATGACCTGTTGGAAACCACAGCCGACGATTTCATCGCGGACGCAGTGCGCGAAACCGCGAACGCCGACATCGGCTTCACCAACGGGTTTCGCTTCGGCGTGCCTGTTCCGCCGCAAGCAATCACCGAGGCCGATCTTTGGAACCTGCTGCCGATGGACGCAAGGATGAAGCGCGGCTGGGTAACCGGCAAAGAACTCAGAGCATATTTGGAAACGGAGCTGGAGATGGTCTACTCAAAATCCCCATTCAAGCTCAACGGCGGATGGGGACCGCGCGCTTCTGGAATGGCGATCATCTTCAATGCGGCGGCCGATTATGGACAAAGGGTCGTGTCCATGAGGATCAACGGCCGCGAAGCTGAAGAGAATGGTCGTTACACTATCGCCGGATGCGAACGCGAAGGCGAGCCATTGGATGTGATCTGCCGGCATCGCGGCACGCATGATGCGCAAGTTCTGCCAATGTCCGTCCATGGCGCCCTGGGGGAATATTTGAAGGCACATCCCGTCGTTGCGCCAAAACGCGATGGCCGGGAAAGGGCGCTGGACCTGCCATCCGCCGTGTTCAGTCAGGACGCGGTGCTCGCTGGGGGCGATTTGAACACCGCTCCGACCACGCCCTTCGGGCTCCCGCCCGGATAAGCTCACTCCGTCGACCGTTCTTCCTTGTTGTGGTGGTGCGATACGGCATCCTCGTGACAGCTTGCGGCCACATCAGCCTGCATCGCCAGAAGATCAAAATCTCCACCCTACTGGCAGGTTAGCACTTCGGAATCAAAGAACTCGATGACGGCATCTGGCTCGTCAGCTTCATGCACTGCGACTGGCTTATCGATCTGGAGCAGAAAACTCTGCAGCCCCTAAACGACCCGTTCGGCCCGAGGTTGTCACCTTTGTCTCAGGTACGTCCCGTTACCCATGTCTCCGGGCCGGACACTTGAAAATTTGGAGCGGGCGAAGGGATTCGAACCCTCGACCCCAACCTTGGCAAGGTTGTGCTCTACCCCTGAGCTACACCCGCATCCGTATGGGTAGGGCGACAGTGCAAGGTGCACCGCGCCGCAAAGCTATGCCAAAGAGCGCGGTGTTTTGCAACCACGGGGCCGACCGCGTGCCCTGCTAGTAAATGCCCGGTATCAATCGCGACCGCACTCTCCCCTGGTATTCGATGTATCGCGGCAGGTCGCCCCCGGAGCGAAAAACGCCGCCAAGAAAACCCACGCTTGCCAGTAGCGCACCGTTCCTGCGGGGATGAAAACACAAAGGCCCATCACCACTGCGAGAAAAATCAGTCCGAGCCAGGCTTTTACATTCAAACTCATGGCTTATAGGTGTGACGGCATGCCGCCCGCCTCGCCTGACGAACTATTTGCATATTTGGATGCCCTTGGGATTGCGTACCAGACGGTGACGCATCTGCCGGTGTTCACTGTCGAGGAAGCGCGCGCGTTGCGCGGCGACGCGGTCGGCGGTCATACCAAGAATTTGTTCCTGCGCGACAAGAAAGGGGCGCTGTATCTGGTGGTGGCGCCGGAAGATGCGGCGATCGAGCTGAAATCGCTGCATCGGCTGCTTGGCGCCTCCGGCCGCTTCTCGTTCGGCTCGGCCGAGCTGATGCGTGAACTGCTTGGCGTCGAGCCCGGCTCGGTCACGCCGTTTGCCGTCATCAATGACAAAGCGGGCCGCGTGACGGTCATTCTCGACGCCGCGATGATGGCCCACGACGTCCTCAACTTTCATCCGCTGGTGAACACCGGCACCACCACGATTTCGCGCGAGGGATTGCTTAAATTTCTCGAAGCCACCGGGCACCATCCCCGGATCGAGGCGATTTCGGCCGCCGCCCCGTGAAGCTTCCGATTGCATTCGGCCGCCTTCTTCCCATTTAATCGAGAGAAGAGGGAAGTTGGCGCCCCGCTGGGGCCAAAACGGAAGGCGTTTCAAGGAGATGTTGCAGGAAGCCCAAACCACCGGCGCGGACGGGTTCGTCAAGGACACGACGACCCAAGCTTTCGTCAAGGACGTTATCGAGGAATCGAAGCGGCAGCCGGTTCTGGTCGATTTCTGGGCGCCTTGGTGCGGCCCCTGCAAGCAGCTCACGCCAATCCTCGAGAAGGTGGTGCGCTCCGCCAAGGGCAAGGTGAAGCTCGCCAAGATGAACATCGACGAGCACCCGGCGATTCCCGGTCAGATGGGCATCCAGTCCATCCCCGCCGTGATCGCCTTCGTCAACGGGCAACCTGCCGACGGCTTTATGGGAGCATTGCCGGAAAGCCAGGTGATGGCCTTTCTCGAACGACTGACCAAGGGCAGCATCGGCGGTGAGGCGAAAGATTTGCTCAAGGCTGCGGATGCAGCATTGGCCGAGGGTGACGCCGCGAACGCGGCGACGCTGTATGCCGAGCTGCTCGCGGAGGACAACACCAATATCCAGGCACTGGCCGGACTGGCGCGCTGTTACGTTGAAACTGGCGCGATCGAGCAGGCCAAGCAGACGCTGGCGATGGTACCGGAAGCCAAACGCAACGAAACTTCCGTTGTCGCGGCGCGCGCTGCGCTGGAATTGGCCGAACAGGCCAAAACGCTCGGGCCCGTCGCCGAGCTGGAGCAGAAAGTCGCCGCCAATCCGCTCGACCATCAGGCCCGTTTCGATCTCGCACTGGCGCTCAATGGCAAGAGCAGCCGGATGGAGGCGCTGGAACACCTCGTCAGTATCGTCAAGCGCGATCGCAAATGGAATGACGATGGCGCCCGCAAACAGCTTGTCCAGTTCTTCGATGCGTGGGGTCCGACCGACGAAGCCACGATTGAGGGCCGCAAGCGGCTTTCGTCGATCCTGTTCGCGTAAGATTGCGCCTCCACAGCGGAGGTGACGCGCACGCGTACGGAGTACGACATGCCGATTAATGCCACCTATAAGGGGCCTGAAGATCTGCCCGGCGTGATCACGGTGTTTCCGTTGCCGGGAGCGTTACTGCTGCCGCGCGGGCAAATGCCGCTTAATATTTTCGAGCCGCGCTACCTGGCGATGATCGACGACACGCTCCGCTCCGGATCCCGTCTCATCGGTATGATCCAGCCCGACCCGGCCCATCCGGGGCCGGATCAGTCGAAGCCGCAACTGTTTCGTATCGGCTGCGTCGGACGCATGACCCAGTTCGCGGAGAGCGGCGATGGCCGCTACCTGCTTGAGCTTACCGGCATCGCCCGCTTCCGCATCGAGGAAGAGCTTGCCGTGACCACGCCCTACCGGCAATGCCGCGTGAGTTATCGCCCGTTCATTGCCGACTTCACGGCGCGCAAGGGCGAAGACGAGGTTGACCGTAAAGCGCTGCTGCGGGCGCTCGCGGATTTCCTCAAGTCCAACAATCTCAAGGCCGACTGGGACGGCATTGAGAACGCGCCCAACGAAGCGCTGGTCAATGCCCTGGCGATGATGTCGCCTTACGGTAGCGCGGAAAAGCAAGCTCTGCTGGAAGCACCGGACCTGAAAACACGCGCCGAGATCCTGGTTGCCGTGACCGAGATCGAACTCGCCAAGGGCGGAACCGGCGAGACCATGCTTCAGTGACGTGACGCTGTCGCGGCGGACGAGATTGCCTCTCCGATTTGTGGTAAGTGACCTGCATTTGGAGCTTGCCAATGTCATCCGACCACCCCGGCGATACGATCGATCCGAAACTTCTGGAAATCTTGGTCTGTCCGCTGACCAAGACGCCGCTCGAATACGACGCGGAGAGGCAGGAGTTGATCTCGCGCGCGGCCAAGCTTGCTTATCCGATCCGTGATGGCATCCCGATCATGCTGCCGGAGGAAGCCCGACGGATTGAGTGAATCCGCCACATGCGTCTGCCTTCACTCGTCATCCGCGGGCTTGACCCGCGGGTCCATGCCGACCTGCCGAGCCCACCTCGCCACCGCATGGATCGCCGGATCAAATCCGGCAACGACGAACAACAGGAATCTCAGGAGCAAAGTAAGTGATCAAAATCTGGGGCCGCAACACGTCGTCCAATGTGCAGAAAGTGATGTGGGCGATCGGCGAAATCGGGTTGCCGCATGAACGCATCGATATCGGCGGCCCGTTCGGCAAAAACCGCGAGGCGGCCTATCTCGCCATGAATCCGAACGGACTGGTGCCGACGCTGGAAGAAGAAGACGGCTTTCTGCTCTGGGAATCAAACTCGATCGTGCGTTATCTCGCCGCCAAGCATCGCGTCACGGCGCTCGAACCAGTCGATCTGCATACGCGTGCGCGGGCCAGCGCCTGGATGGATTGGCAGCTCAGCGTGTTTGCTCCGGCCATCACTCCCGGCTTCGTCGGCTTGATCCGCACACCACCGGAAAAGCGCGATCACGCGGCGATCGAAGACTCAAAAAGGAGAACGACGGCAGCAATCACCATTCTCGACGAACAGCTGGCCAAGACCGCTTACGTCGCCGGCGATGCTTTCTCCTACGGCGACATTCCTGCCGCGGTGATGGCCAATCGTTATCGGCAGCTTGTGCCAGAGCGACCGCCGCTGCGCAATTTCGAGCGGTGGTATGCGGCTATATCGTCGCGTCAGGCGTTCAAGGACCAGGTCGCAGCAGTGCCGCTGACGTAGGCGCTATTCGGCCGCCACCCGCGCGGCGCCGGACCGCGCCGACACGATATAATCCATTGCCGCCTGGACGCCGCCCTTCTTGTGCGGCACGCCGGCGACCGCAAGCGCCATTTCGGTAGCCGCCAGCGCCCCGATCAGCGTCGCGTCGTTGATATCGCCCATATGGCCGATGCGGAAATACTTCTTGGCGTACGGACCGAAGCTCGCGCCGTAGGCAATGTTAAACGTGTTGAGCGCGACGTCGCGGAATTGATCAGCATCATAGCCGTCCGGCAACAGCACCGCGGTCACCGTCGGCGAATAGTACTTCGCGTCACGGCAAAGCACTTCCAGTCCCCACGCATGCACGGCGCGGCGCGTCGCTTCGCCGAGACGGTCGTGGCGAGCAAACACATTGTCGAGCCCTTCCTCGTGCAGCATTTCAATTGCGGTATCGAGGCCATAGAGCATCTGCGTCGCCGGCGTGTAGGGAAAGAAACCCTGCTTGTACATCGTCAGCATGTCGTCCCACTGAAAGAACGAGCGCGGCAGCTTTGCCGTCTTCGATGCGCGCAAGGCCTTTTCGCTTACCGCATTGAACGACATGCCGGGCGGCATCATCAGGCCCTTCTGCGCACCGCCGACGCTGACGTCGACGCCCCACTCGTCGTGCCGGTAGTCGGTCGAGGCGAGCGACGAGATGGTGTCGACCAAAAACAGCGCCGGATGGGCCGCGGCGTCGATGGCTTTGCGGATCTGGTCGATCGGCGACAGGCAGCCGGTCGCGGTCTCGTTGTGCAGCACGCAAACCGCTTTGATCTCGTGCGCCTTGTCTTTGCGCAGATGGTCCTCGATGACCTTCGGATCGGCACCGACGCGCCAGTCGGTTTTGATGAATTCGGGCTTGAGCCCAAGCCGCTCAGCCATGACTTTCCACAAAGTCGCGAACTGGCCGGTCTCAACCATCAGCACGCGGTCGCCGGGCGATAGCGTGTTGACCAGGGCCGCCTCCCAGGCGCCAGTGCCGGTCGCGGTGTAGATGATCACCGGCTGCGTGGTCTTGAAAATCGTCTTGATGCCTTCCAACACGCGCTTGGCGAGCTTGGCGAATTCCGGCCCGCGCTGATCGATCAGCGGCATATCGATTGCGCGCATGATGCGGTCGGGCAGCGGCGTCGGCCCGGGAATTTGTAAAAAATGGCGTCCGGGAAGACGCGATGCATTCTGCGGCATTTCTTCGAACTCCTGCGGACGCATTTTGATCCCGGCCGCGCCTGGTCCGAGTGCGCCGCGGCGTCGCCTTGTTCCCCGAATGCGCGCCGTGGGTCAAGTCTCGCCACAATAAGATCGGGCAAGCGCATCGCGGCATCTCGCCACGGAAAATCAACATTCGAATGCGCGAAAGTGATCATCGCCGAAATCTTGTTTGACAGGAATTATCTTCCATATAAAACAGGCCGCGGCGACGAAAAGAGAAGAAAATTCTTTCTTTGGCGTAAGGTGGAGTTGGAAGAAAAGGTGGGAATTTTGGCGAGAGAAGCGTCGTTTGTTCTTCCAGACGATGACAACGACCTCCAGCCGGTAACCGCCGACGGCGCGGGGCCAAATAATTCGCGACCCGTTGCGAACGGCCACGGAATGTTGAGCCATTCCCGCTCTGTCACATTGGCCGGGCAAGCTTCGCGACTGAGCGGCTCACTGATCGAGCTTACGCCGTGGGAGCGCCTCGCCCGCTTTCGTGACGAGATCACCGGAAGAGTGGTGCTCACGACTAGTTTCGGCGTGGAGGGTCAGGTCATTCTCCACCTTATTGCCGAGCGTGACATCGACGTGGACATTGCGACACTCGATACCGGCAGGCTGTTTCCCGAGACCTACGCGCTTTGGGCGGAGACCGAGCAGCGCTACGGACGTCGCATCGAAGCGATCTACCCGCAGCATGCCAATCTCGAAGCCTTGGTGAGGAAAGACGGCGTAAATGGCTTCTATAATTCGCGCGAAGCCCGTCTTGCCTGTTGCCACGCCCGCAAAGTCGAACCGCTCAATCGCGCGCTTGCCGGAGCCACCGGCTGGATCGTCGGGCTGCGGGCCGACCAATCAACTCACCGAGAGAGCACCGAACTCGTCAGCGTTGACGAGCGCAAGCTGCTGAAGCTCAGTCCGCTTTTCGATTGGACCCGCGATCAGGTTTATGCGTTCGCGGTTGCCAATAACGTTCCGATCAATCCGCTGCACGCCAAAGGCTTCGTCTCGATCGGATGCGCGCCGTGCACGCGAGCGGTCGCCGCAGGCGAGTCAGAGCGCGCCGGACGCTGGTGGTGGGAAGAAGACGACAAGAAGGAATGCGGCCTCCACCTGACCGCCGACCAGCGCCTGGTGCGCACCGCCGCACCGTGAAGCTTCAGCGTTCCGCCGCGAGTGCGCTCTCATGCCAGCGGCGCAGCGCAAGGTGGCTGACAAGCGACAGAAAATAGAAGATCACGATGCCGGCGAACGAGAGCAAAAGCAGAGCCGCAAACATCCGCGGAATATTAAGCCGATAGCCCGATTCAACGATCCGGTAGGCAAGGCCTGAACCGGCTCCCGCCGAGCCTGCCGCTATTTCAGCGACCACCGCGCCGATCAGCGACAAACCGCCGGCGATACGCAAGCCCCCGAGAATGTAAGGCAGCGCGGAAGGCAGGTTGAGATGCCGCAGCACTTGCCCGCGCGACGCACCGTACAACGAAAACAAGTCGGCGAGATTGCGATCGACCGAATTCAGTCCAAGCGTCGTATTGGCCAGCACCGGAAAGAACGCCACGATCCAGGCGCACACCAATACCGCTGCATACTGCGGAAGATAGACCAACAGCAGCGGCGCAATGGCGACAACCGGCGTCACTTGCAGGATCACCGCATACGGATAAAGCGAATATTCGACCAGCCGCGATTGGTTGAACAGCACCGCCAGACCGACGCCGCCGGCTGCAGCGAGCAGGAAGCCCTCGATGGTGGTCGTGAGCGTAACCAGCAGCGATTGCGACAGCAGTCCCCAATCGGAGATGAGCGTCTGCACGATAAGATCGGGCGAGGGCAGCACATAAGGCGGAATGCCGCCGATCCGCACCGCCAGTTCCCAGATGGTAAGACCGATCGCCAGTACGATGATCGGCAAGGCTATGCGCAACGTCCGCTCCCGCCGGTCGCGGTGATCGCGGCGCGCGCCGATAGGGCGCGGCTTCACGGGGCGCCTCCGGCCGCGGTTGCCTCAATCAGCGCCTCCGACGTGCGGCGACAGAAGACCGCGTATTCGGCCAACATGCGAAAATTTCCGTCGCGAGGATATGGGGCGTCGATCGCAAGCTCGGTGAATATCCGGCCCGGGCGCGGCGCCATCACTGCGATGCGGCTCGACAAATAGACCGACTCGAACACCGAGTGCGTGACGAAGATGATGGTGGTGCGCAGCGCCTGCCACATCTGCAGCAAATCGTCGTTGAGCGAAAACCGCGTGATCTCGTCGAGCGCGGCGAACGGCTCGTCCATCAGCAAAAGCTGCGGTTCGGTGATGAGCGCCCGCGCGATCGAGACGCGCATGCGCATGCCGCCGGACAATTCCCGCGGATAGGAGGCGGCAAATGCTTGCAGACCCACGCGATCGAGGACCGCCGCAACGCGCTTCGTCGCTTCGTCTCCGGTCGCGCCGTTCAGCTTGAGTGGCAGCAGCACGTTATCGAACACTGTGGCCCAGGGCATCAGCGTCGGCTCCTGAAACACGAAGCCGATCCTGCCGCCGCCGCCAGCCGCATTGCCGGGCTGCGACCATTCGATGACGCCCTCGGTAGGCTCGCTTAAGCCGGCGATAATGCGTAGCACAGTCGACTTCCCGCAGCCCGATGGGCCAAGCAGCGAAACAAATTCACCCGGCCGGACTTCGAGATTGAACCCGGCGAGCGCGCGCGTGCCATTCGGAAAATCCTTGCCGACGTCGCGCAGCGCAACGAGCGGCGCGGGACGCGATGCGGTCGCCGGCGGCATCAGGATCGTTATGGCTTCGGCCGCAGGTCGAGCCCGACCTTCTTGTTCACGAATTGCAGCGTGTAGGATTTGCGATAATCGAGACCGGCTTTGACCACGCCGGCGCGCACCATCTTCTCGAAAAAATCCTTCATACGCGCGTCGGTCATGGCACCGATGCTGAGCGTGGCGGCGTCGCCGGAATCCACAATGCCATATTGCTTCATCTTGGCGATCGAATAGGCCAGCAGTTCGTCCGTCATCTCCGGGTTCTGCGCCTTGATCAGCGCATTGGCCGGAGCGTTGTTGCCGTAGAGATAGTTGTACCATCCGATGATTGACGCATCGACAAACCGCTGCACCAGATTGGGTTTCTTCTCGACCAGCTCTCGACGCGTCTCGATCAAGGTCGAGTACGCGGAAAACCCTTCATCGGCGAGCAGGAAGATTTTCGGTTTGAACTTTCCTTCCTTTTCGACGGCGAATGGTTCGGAGGTCACATAGCCTTGCATCGCGCTCGCCTTATCGACGAGAAAAGGCTGCGGATTGAAGGTGTAGGGCTTAACCTTATCGTCCTTGAAGCCGAAATCGGCTTTGAGCCATTGGAAATAGGTCGCTACACCTTCGCTGGAAACAAACAGCGTCAGGTTTTTCAGATCGGTGAACTTGTTGATCCCCTGGTCAGGGTGCGCGAGCAAGACCTGGGGGTCCTTCTGAAACATCGCGGCGACCTCGATGGTCGGCACGTCCCGCTCCACGGCGTCGAAGCCTTGCAGCGTGTTTGCGCTCATGAAAAAATCGATCTTGCCGACCACAAGCAGCATGCGATTGTTGGCATTCGGCCCGCCCGGGACGATGGCCACGTCGAGGCCGTATTTCCGATAGGTGCCGTCGGCGAGCGCCTGGTAGAAGCCGCCATGCTCGCCCTCCGCCACCCAGTTGGTGCCGAAGGTGACCTTGTCGAGCGTTTGGGCGTGCGCCGGACCTAACAAGGCCGCTGCCCATAAGCCAGAAACCGCGAGAGCTATCCGGAATGTCGTGGCGAACCGCATAGGTTGCTCCTTTCGGCCGGCGCGGCGACAATACAGCATGATACCGAAAAAGTGGTCACCGGTTTTCGGATAAGATCATGCTCTCAAAGCCAAAATGATCTCGAAACAAGCACCCCGATGAATTTACCGAGACGCGACTGGACGGAAATGACCTGGCAAGAGATTGCCGGAGCCGGCGCAATGACGGCGCGCTGGATCGCCGTGCTGCCGCTTGCCGCGGTGGAGCAGCACGGGCCGCATTTGCCGCTCGGCGTCGACAGCTTCATCGCCGAAGCCTATGTGGCACGGGTGTGCAAAACCTTCCCCGATGAGCTTCCGGTTACGTTTCTTCCGGTGCAGCGCATCGGCGTTTCCGTCGAACATCTCGCTTATCCAGGCACGCTCACCCTGTCGGCCGAGACCGCGATTGCGGTCTGGACGGAACTCGGTGAGAGCCTGGCGCGTTGCGGGTTGCGCAAGCTTGTTCTCGTCACCAGCCACGGCGGCAATGTCGCCGCCATGGAATTGGTTGCGCGCGAGCTACGCGCGAGGCTGGGTATGCTCGTGATCACCGTAGGCTGGCATCGCTTCGGCTATCCGGACGGCGTATTCTCGGCTGAAGAAAAAAAGCACGGCATTCACGGCGGCGATATCGAAACTTCGCTGATGCTCGCCGCGGTACCGGAAAGAGTGCGCATGGATAAGGCACCCAATGCGACGCCGGCAACGGTGGCCATGGCGCAAGAATTCAAGTGGCTTGGCGCTTATCGCCCCGCCGGTTTCGCCTGGATGACCCAGGACCTCAACGAGACCGGCGCGATTGGCGATGCGACACTGGCAACCGCGGCTAAGGGCGAAGCGGCATTGGCGCACGGTGCGCAAGCCTTCGTGGAATTGCTGCGGGAGGTGGACCGCTTCGATCTCGCGAGGTTGCGCGAGGGACCGTTGGCCGGCTGAATGTCAGGTTCATGCCGCGATCGCATAATTGGCGGATAACGAAGGAGACTGAAATGAAAGCTCAAGATGCCAAGTCGTTACAAACGGCTGCACTGGCAACGCCTACGGACCTGAAATCAAATGCCGTCCGCGACCTCGCCGGCGCGCTTAACATGCTGCTTGCGGATATGTTTGGGCTGTACCTGAAGGCGAAGAATTTTCATTGGCATATTTCGGGCCCGCACTTCCGCGACTACCACCTTATGCTGGACGAGCAAGCCGACCAGATTTTTGCCACCACCGACGCCATCGCCGAGCGCGTGCGCAAGATCGGCGGCACCACGCTGCGCTCGATCGGGCACATTGGACGGCTGCAGCGTATCCAGGATAATGACGCGGATTTCGTGACGCCGATGGATATGCTGGCCGAGCTACGCGACGACAACAAGCAGCTGGTGGCAAACATGCGCGAAACCCATGACCTCTGCGACGAGCATCGCGATGTCGCGACCGCGAGTTTGATCGAGGTCTGGATCGATGAGGCCGAGCGGCGGACCTGGTTCCTGTTCGAAGCAACGCGTTCGCGAGGCGAGTAACCTCGCTCTCGAAATGCCTTTAAGACCAGCGCGGGCCTGCGCGGCGCGAGCCCGCTACGCGGCGATCTTTACGTATTCGAAATCGCCGGGCTTGTTGTCGATGCCCAACCGCGGCGGCGAAATCCAGTTGGCGAATTGGCCGGGCTCGGACACCGGCTTCATCAGGCTGACGATGTAATCGCCGTCATTGCGTGACGGCAGCCAGTTGTCGCAATTCTGGCTCCAGGTCGCGGCGTCGACAATCACGCCGGCCGGGGAGATTTTCACGTCGCTGAATTCGCCGATCTGGCGATGGAAGCCGACATGCGGCAGTTCAAGTTTGAAGTTGACGCCGGTCTTGGCGATGATCTTGTTCCAGCGGTCGAGGCCGCGCTGGCAGTCGGCGGTGTAATCGTCACGCAGCCGCATGTTGACCGCGGTCAGCGCCGGCTCGTCGACGCGCTTGATCTCGCCGTCGACCAGTTTGAGCACCGGATAGGTCGCGTGCTCGAGCCGATGATCGTCCTCGATCTTGGTCTCCTGGAAGCGGCCCTTGAGGCCGGCGTTGAAGGCATTGGCGGCGTTGGTTGAAACCTCCGAACCGAACAGATCGAGCGACAGCGAATAGTGCAGATTAAGCTTCTTCTGAATGGTCGGCAGATCGATGACGCCGAGCGCCCGCACCTTGTCGATTTCGTTCGGATCCTCGATGCCGGCCGCCAGCATCGCCTCGCAAGTCCGCTGGACGGTACGCCCGACGCCGGTCTCGCCGACGAACATGTGATGCGCTTCTTCCGTCAGCATAAAGCGGCAGGTGCGCGACAGCGGATCGAAGCCCGATTGCGCCAGGCTTTCGAGCTGCATTTTGCCGTCACGATCGGTGAAGAACGTGAACATGAAGAACGACAGCCAGTCGGGCGTCGCTTCGTTGAAGGCACCGAGCATACGCGGCTTGTCGGCGCTGCCGGAACGGCGCTGGAGAAGCTCGGCCGCTTCCTCGCGGCCGTCGCGGCCGAAATACTTTTGCAGGATGTAGACCATAGCCCACAGGTGGCGGCCTTCCTCGACGTTGACCTGGAAGACGTTGCGCAGGTCGTAGAGCGAGGGCGCGGTCTTGCCGAGATAGCGCTGCTGCTCGACCGACGCTGGTTCGGTGTCGCCCTGGATGACGACCAGACGGCGCAGCATGGCGCGGTATTCGCCGGGCACGTCCTGCCAAGCCGGCTCGCCGTAATGGTGGCCGAACGGAATTTTGCGGTCTTCCTCTTTGGGGGCGAGCAAAATCCCCCAGCGGTACTCAGGCATTTTCACATAGTCGAATTTCGCCCAGCCCTTCGGATCGACCGAGACGGCGGTGCGCAGATAGACCAGCGCCTGCTGAAAGCCTGCCGGCCCCATGTCCATCCACCAGTCGATGTAGCCCGGGTGCCAACTCTCGAGCGCGCGCAACACCTGCCGGTCCTCGACGAGATTGACGTTGTTCGGGATCTTGGTCGAGTAGTCGACGTTCTCGATGATCATGGCTGGCTCCTCTCGGGCCTAGACTCTGCGGGTATCGAACACCGGCTGCTGGCCGGTGCCGTAGCGCTTGAGCGCCCCGTCCTCGCCGACCGCGTTGGGCCTCTGGAAAATCCAGTTCTGCCACGCGGTCAGCCGGGCGAAGATTTTCAATTCCATGGTCTCTGGTCCGGCGAAGCGCAGATTGGCTTCAAGGCCGGTGAGACCGTCGGGCGAGAAGCTCGCGCGCTCTTCAAGGAAGACACGCACTTCGTCGTCCCAGTCGATATCGTCGAGGGCGAAGGTAATCAGCCCGAGCCGCTGCGCAGTCTCGGCGTCGAGCATCTTCTCGCTCGCGGATTTTGCGGCTTCGACATCGGCCGGATTGGCAAGAAACCGGCTGGCGAGGCGCGTCAGCCCATTCGACATCGGATAGGCGCCGAAATTCGCCGCGGTCAGCGCGATCGCCGCCGGCGGCTTGTTGTCGCCTTCGTGCCCCCTCCCTAACCCTCCCCCGCTTGCGGGGGAGGGAAGGGTGGGGGCCAGCATGTACGAGCGGTCGCTCGCAAACGGCAGCTCGGCGAGCGTGCCGGCAAAGCACGAGCCGGGCTCGATTAACGTCACCAGCGACCGCGACGTCAGATCGACGCGCTTCAGCGCGCGCTTCCAGAAGTGACGAATTTCGCGCACCAGCCAGTGATCTTTGTTCGCGTCGAGGAAATGCTCGTAGGCCATGACCTCGGCCGCATGGCCCGATGACTTGAAGACGATCGCAGCGACGTCGAACTCATTGAGGCGAATATTCAGGATCGCGTCGTCGAGTTCGCGCGCAAGCTTGAGCGGCCAGAATTCCACGCCAAGCGCCACCATGGCGTCGGCAGATGCGGGCGGCGGAGCCTCAGGCCCGCGCAACATAACCGTGGCAATCCTCCCTCGACGATCGAAGTCAACAGAAACGTTGCCGTAGTCGACACCGTCCGGCGTGAAGGTGCGGTTAAGCGGATTTAGCTTGATGCCTTGCTTGACGCCTTGCGTGCCGTTACCGCGGCGAGACCGGGCAGCGAACTCGCGCGCGCGCGCAGTAACGGCGTCTTCGAATTTCGAGCCCGGCACGACTTCATCGACCAGCCGCCAATCGACCGCGCGTTTTCCTTTTACCCCCTCCTCGGTCGTGCAGAAAAAGTCGGCGTGATCACGCCGCACTTTTCGCTTGTCGGAGACGCGCGTCAGCCCGCCGGTGCCCGGCAACACAGCGAGCAGCGGCAGTTCCGGCAAGGAGACGGCGGAAGAGCCGTCATCCACCAGCATGATGTAGTCAGCGGCGAGTGCAAGCTCATAGCCGCCGCCGGCAGCCGTGCCGTTGATCGCGCAAATGGTTTGCAGGCCGGAATTCTCGCTCAAATCCTCGATGCCGTTGCGCGTCTCGTTGGTGAATTTGCAAAAGTTGACTTTGTGCGCATGGCTCGCGCTGGCGAGCATGCGGATATTGGCGCCAGCGCAGAACACCCGCGGCTTGCCCGATCGCAACACCACCACACGCACCTGCGGGTGCTCGAAGCGCAGCCGCTCGATCGCATCGGCAAGTTCGATATCGACGCCAAGATCGTAGGAGTTGAGCTTGAGCTCGTAGCCTTCGAACAGCCCGCTTTTCTCGTCGACATCGAGCAGCATCGTGGCGACATCGCCGTCGATGTTGAGCTTCCAGTGCCGGTAGCGCGAAGGCTCAGTCTGGAAATCGATCCGGGTCCGGCCGTCGGCCAGCGGGCGCTCGACTGCGTGCGGCGCATCGCCCATCAAAGAGCACTCTCGGCTGTATTATAATGCATGAACGTTTCCAGCGCTTATATGCACTATAATGCATCAGGCTGCAACCCCGGAATCGGTCGGCCGATCGCTTTCGTGGTGGTCGCGCAGCAACCGATTGATGAAGCCGGCGGTGGCTTCGAGCGTCGCCTCGGGCGCGTCCCGATGTGGCGAGTGGCGAGCTCCCGGGACGACGATCGTCTCGACCGGGCAGTAGCACTCCTCTCGCACCGCCTCGACCTGCCGGAGCGTGCCGTATTCGTCGTCGGCGCCCTGCACGACCAGGATCGGAACGCGGATGTAGCCGAGCGCTTCGGTGATGTCCCACTTCTCAAATTCCGGATCGAGCCACGGCCCAACCCAGGAGCGGAACGCGCCATCGACGTCGGCATGCCAGCGCGTGAGTTTTTCACGCAAAACGCCGGCGGCGAATTCGTCGCGGGTGCGGCGGATCGCGGCAAGACCCGTTGGCTCGGTGAAGAAATGCGGCGCCACAAGCACGAGACCGCGCACCCGATGATCCTGGATACCGCCGGCGTAGATCGTCACGATCGAGGCGCCGTCGCTGTGACCGAATAGGATGCCGCGCTGGAAGCCAATCGCCTCAAGCACGCGCGGCAGCACATCGAGGGCTTCTTCGTCCATGAAGTTGATCGAGCGCGGCTGACTTGCCGGGCTGGATTTGCCGTAGCCCGCGCGCGAGTAGAGGAAGACGCCTGCGCCAGTCGCCGCCGCCAACTGTTCGGGAAATGCGCGCCATAGTCCGACGGAACCGAGCCCCTCATGCAGCATCACGATCGTCGGCGCTGCGTCCGGCCGGGGCCCGATCATGCGATATTCGAGCCGCATCGGTGGCAGCTCTAGGAAGCCCGTATCTCGAAGAGGCGCGGCCAACGTCACGGCAGCTGCCCGGGCAAGAATGGCGTCATGATCCGGAGAAGCCTGGTAAAGCTCTGCTCGACCGCGTCGCCCGAGGTGTCGAGTTCGGCCTCCGCGCGGGCATAGTCGGCGCGGCGCGCTTCGAGGATCGCCACCAGGTCGGCCATGGCGGCACGGTTTTGCGCCATGGGGCGAAAATCGCCCTGCGCCATCACGCGGCTCATGTGCTCGTCGGGCCGCGCTTTGATCCACACCGTATGGGTCCGGCGCAGAAGGAGCGCGTAGGTCTCCGGGTTCGAAACAATACCGCCGGCCGTCGTGATGATGGCTAACTCGTGGCCTGCGATAACGCGATCGAGCGCATCGCGCTCGTGACGGCGGAACGTCGCCATGCCGGCCATCTCGATCAGGTCCGGAACGCTGGCGCCATAATCCTCCGCGACGCGGCGATCGAGTTCAACGAACGGCCAGCCGAGATGCTGCGCGAGCATTCGGCCGAGCGTCGATTTGCCAGCCCCGCGCAACCCGACAAGCGCAATGCGCTGACCGCGATCAGCGCCGCCGGCGCGCGCGACGCGCACGGCAAGCTCTTTGACCAACGCCGGCAATTCCTTTTCCGGCAGCTGCGCCACAAGATCGAGGATCGAGCCGAGTTCTGCGGAACGGGCACCCGTCTCCGGCAGCAGCGCCGAAGCCGGAAGATCGAGCGCTTGCGCGATCGCCCGCAACACGCTGACCGAGGGATTACCGGCGCCGCTCTCGATTTGCGCCAAATACCGCTCCGAAGTGCCGGAGGCCTGAGCTAGCTGGCGGCGGGTCATGCCGCGCTTGGCGCGGTTCTTTCGCAGCTCGCGCCCGATGGCGGCAAGGAAGGCAGTCGTTTGCGCAAGATCGCCGGTTGGAACGCGGCCAGCTGCTTGAGCGGGCGCGGCTATTGGCGTCGGATTGGCCACCGACTATCGCCTTAATGCAGCATAACACATGAATTATAGTGCATGCAAAACTGCGAATTTGCAACACCCAACGAACTGCGGCGGGCCCAGTTGTGAAATCGGATTGCTTCGCTTGCGCCGAAGCTTATTCGAACATTTTCCGCTCGAACATCTTCCGCCAACCGCTGCTCTGCGGATCCCGCTGCGGTTCGACGTCTTCGACTACGTCGGCCTCAGGGCCCGGATCGTCCGGCGCGTGAACAAGCGGGATCACCGCTTCCGGCTTCGGCTGTGCCGCGTCGACGCGACGCCGAGCCGGCGCGGCAGCCGCGGGCGTCGGCGCGGCAGGTGAAGTTGCTACCTTCTCCTCGAGCATGGGCACGCTGCCGGCGGCGAGCTCGCTCTCGGTAGCAACTGATGCTGCCGTGGACGCGGGGACTTCGGGTTCGATCACCGGCGCAGTACTCGTAATACCGGTCACGGGCACGCGCCATTCGAAGGCATCGAGGCGACCGCTCGGTGACGCCGGCAGCCAGCGATCGGACACGTGACCTTCGGCCGTCCATGCCGGATCGGGCGCGGCGTGCAGCGCGCGCGAGAGCCATTCGCGGGCACGTCCCTCGTCGTTGCGCTCGGCCCGCTCCAGTTCAGCCATCAGCAGGGCGACCCGCTTGGTCGGTGCGGCGAGATAGGAAGCGAGCGTGGCGCGAGCCTTGCCGAACTCCTGCGCATCGATCGCGGCGCGCGCCATTGCCAACGCGCCCTCGATGTGGCCGGGCATTTTTTTCACCAGCCCTTCGATACGCTGGAGCCGGTCGCGCGCGGCGTCACCGAACCGCAGATCGGAGAAAACCCGGGCGAGATCGGGATGCGGATTCGCCCGCCAGGCTTTTTCCAGTACCCGCGTTGCCCTGCGCAGTTCGCCACCCTCGGCGAGCATGCGGCCGGCGATCGTTGCTGCCGGCACGAACGTTGGCGCGAGCTTTGCCGCTTCGAGCGCAAAGGCCTTGGCATTATCGCGGTCGGTTTCCTCGGTGGCCAGCGCGCGCGCCGTCAGCATCACCGCCCGCTGGCGGCGATAGCTGTCCTTGTCGAGCGCACGCTTGTTGCCTTCCAGCAGCGCCAGCGCGCCGGCCCAATCACCGGTCGTGCAACGAAATTCCAGCACCGCTCTGCCGGCCCAACCGAGCGATGGATTGGCTCGCGCCGCCTCCTCGGCAAACGCGTGCGCACTGATGAGATCATTGCGGCGCCGGGCCTCGACGAAAAGTCCATGCAGGCCGAGCGCCTTGGTATCGGCGCGGCTTGCCATGGCGCGAAAGGCCGCGTCGGCCGCTTCACGATCACCGGCAAGCTGCGCCGATTGTGCGCTGAGAAACAGCGCCAACGGTTCAGCCGGCGCGATGCGTTTGGCTTCGGCGGCGTGCTGGCGCGCGGCAACGAGGTCGCCGGAGCCGACGGCGATCAGACCGCGCGAAATCGCCTCATAAGCGCGCTCACCACGGCGACGATGAAGATGCCGGCGAAAGATAAACGGCGAGCTGAAAATCGCGCGAAGAAGGGTCCAGATGACCGCAAGCACCGCCATGGCAGCCAGGATCGCCGCGGCCAGCACCATGAGCGAGGTTTCGATCCGCATACCCTGCCAGGTGACGATCACGTCGCCGGGACGATCGGCGAGCCAAGCCGTGCCAAGGGCGAGCGCGCCGACCACAAGCAGAAAAAAGACGACGCGGATCATTGCGATACCGGCTTGCCGAGAGCGGCGAGCGCACCGGCGGCAATGCGCCGGCTCGCCGCGAGCGCCGATTCACGCGCCTCAACTTTCTTGACCCAGCTTTGCGCCGCCGATCGTGCCCGCTCCGGCAACGAAGCGATACCGGCGAGGGCGGCAGAAAAATCGCCGCGCGCGACGTCGTTGTTGATACGGGCGACGATCGCGGACGCGTCATCGCCCGCCGAGGCATCGACCGGCGTGATGCGGACCAGATTTTGCGCGCGCGCCTCCAGCTTTCCCAGGAGAGAGCCACCGTGCGACGGCGTCGCGGATGCTTGCAACAGGGACGGCATCAGCGCCGTGAATTCGCGGCCGAGCGCTGCGGCGCTCGGCACCCCTTCGGCGGCGAACGGAACGAGCGGCGCCAACGCTGTCTCTTCCACGCCGAGCGACTTCACCGCGGCCAACTCCGCTTGATAGGGCGCCCCGCGTTCGACCGTCGCGCGCAGCGCCTCGGCGGCGACAGTTACGCGCGTGGCGCGGTCGTCGGCTCTGGACGTCCGTTGCGTCAGCTCCGAGCCGAGTGATTTGATCTCGCTTTCAAGCGACGCAATGCGCTGGGCAAGCGCATCGAGATCGCCGTGCTGCGCGGCCGCTTGCGCGGCATTCTTTGCTCCCTCCGCGGCAGACGCAGCAGCTTTGGCTTGCGCCAAAGCAGCCTGCGAAGTCGCTGCGACATCATCGACGCGGCGCGCGAGTGCAGAGAGCTGATCGCCGAGCGCCCTGGTTTGGGCTTCCGCCGCCGCGATACGATTGACTACCGCCTCGTCGACATGCGGCGTCTTCAACGTTTCCTGGATTTTCTCAAGACGGGAGGAAATCTCGTCCGTGCTGCCAGCCGCATTTGCCGCTTGTGTGCGGGCAGCCGCCGCCTCGCGCGGAGCCTCACGCACCGGAACCAACCCGCCAAACCAAATCCCGGCAATGATCGCTGCCACAAGAACCGCGCCAACAATAGCGCCGATCACATAAGGGATGGCACCGCCGCTAGAATTCCGGCCGACGCGCGAGGCGCCGGCCGTCGTCGAACTCCGCTCCGCCAGAATCCTGCGCTGGAGTCCCTGGCGCCGTTTCGACTTCCTTCGCCGTCAGATCAATGGTCGGTGGCCGTCGGCGCGGTGTGCTGTCGGGCTCGCTCGTCATGCATTCTCCAAGCCGGAACCAACCGATTCGACCCATCGGCCGCTCACTCGCCACGGCATAGTACGCAGATGCGATGGCGGCAACACGTCAGCCGGATACTGGCAAGACGCGTAATTGCGCGTTCAAGCCGCCGGAATGAGGTCGAGCAACGCCGCCTCGGACGGAGCCCTGGCGATGCGAATATCCGCGGCGCCAGCTTCGGTGAGCGGCTGCGCTACCCCGAGGGATAAACAAAAGTGAACCAGGTTTTTGATGACGGCTTCGGATAAACCGGCGGCGCGAGTGGCATTCACGTAGGCCTCCGCGCTGCGGGGCGAGAAATGCAGCACGCCGTCGATGCCGCCTCTCAAGACTTCAGCCGCTGCGGCGGGCAACGCATCCGCCTGGACCGCGCGATAGACCACCGCGGTACGGACAACAAAGTTTTGCGCGGCAAGGTCGGCAGCAATGTCCGAGGAGCGATCGGCGCCGGCAAGATAAAGGAGTGGCTCACCGTGTTTCAGCCGCTCGCTGACAAGTCTCGTGAGATCGTTGGCAGCACCTTCCGCGGAGCTGACATCGGCAAAGCCTGCGGAGCGCATGGCGTCGGCGCTACGCCCGCCGACCGCTAGCACCGGCAGTGGCCGGAGTTCCGCGACGCGTTTGTGGGCGGCGATCGCGCGCGCGGCGTTAGCGCTGGTTACGAGGATTGCCGCCCACGGCCCCGCGCCCAATTCCGCATCCGCCAATGTCTCGAGCTGCAAAAGCGGCGCGATGGTGACGGCGTGCCCCTGTACGCGCAGGGCGATCGCGGTGCGTTCCGCGTCGGGTTCGGGCCGCGTTACAAGCAACCGCATCGTCAGGTCCGAACAAAGAAGTCGGCGCTGGCGAGTTCACGTAACTCGCGGCCCGCATCGGCGCCGAGCTTGGCCGCGTCTTCGCGGCGGCCCTCGCGCACTGCTTCAAACGCCTCACTGCCGTCCGGTTTGACGATCATACCGCGGAAGTAAAGCAATCCTTCGCGTAGTCCCGCGTGACCGCCGATCGGCGTGCGGCAAGAGCCGTCCAGCACAGCGAGAAAAGCGCGCTCGGCGGCGAGAGCGGTCGCCGTGTCGGCATCATCGATGATAGCGACGAGCGCACGGGTCCGGACATCATCGGCTCGCGTCTCGATGGCAATCGCGCCCTGCCCGACCGCCGGCAGAAACTCCTCAGGATCGAGAATCGCAGTGGCGGCCGAAAGCAGCCCGAGCCGCTTGAGGCCCGCGACCGCAAGCAGTGTCGCGTCGACTTCGCCAGCCTCGAGCTTGCGCAACCGGGTTTCGACATTGCCGCGCAACATTGCGATGCCGACGTCTGGCCGCAGCCGCCTGACAAAGGCCTGCCGCCGCGGCGAAGCAGTCCCGACGACGGCACCCGCCCACAACTCGCCGAGCGTCTTGGCCTTGCGGCTGATAAACGCATCGCGCGGGTCCTCGCGCGGCAAAAAACCGGCCAGCATGAGCCCCGCCGGCAGTTCAGTTGGCAGATCCTTGGCCGAATGCACGGCAAGGTCGATTTTGCCGGCGAGCAGCGCCTCCTCGATTTCCTTGGCGAAGAGCCCCTTGCCGCCGGCGTCGGCCAATGGCCGATCCTGCACGATATCGCCGGTGGTGCGGATGATTTCGATCGTTACCCGCTCGGCTTCCAGTCCCGCCGCCGCGGATAGGCGGCTCTTCACCTCGCGCGCCTGCACCAGCGCCAGCGGCGAGCCGCGCGAGCCGATGCGCAGGGCTGATTGCTGGCTGGCGGATTGTGTCATCGGACCTTCAGGTGCTACGCCGCGCTCAGTGGCGCAAGGTCATGTCATAGTACACCGATGATCGTTCTCGGCATCGAAACTACTTGCGACGAAACCGCTGCTGCCCTGGTCGAGCGGACTGGGGACGCGCGCGGCCGCATCCTGTCCAATGTTGTGCTCTCACAGATCACCGAACATGCCGCCTTCGGCGGCGTCGTGCCGGAAATCGCTGCCCGCGCCCATGTCGAGGCGCTGGATTCGATCATCGCCGCGGCGATGCGCGAAGCGCAGGTCTCTTTCCCCTCACTGGACGGCGTCGCCGCAGCGGCAGGACCGGGCTTGATCGGCGGCGTCATCGTCGGCCTGACGACCGCCAAAGCGATTGCGCTGGTCAACGACACGCCGCTGATCGCGGTCAACCACCTGGAAGCGCACGCGCTCACGGCGCGGCTCACCGACGCGACGCCGTTCCCTTACTGCTTGTTCCTCGCGTCCGGCGGCCACACCCAAATCCTCGGCGTGCTTGGCGTTGGCGATTACGTGCGGCTCGGTGGCACGGTCGATGATGCGATCGGCGAAGCCTTTGACAAGACTGCCAAACTGCTCGGTCTGGGCTTTCCGGGCGGGCCGCTGGTCGAAAAAGAGGCCGCGAACGGCGACCCGAAGCGCTTTGCCCTGCCGCGGCCGATGGCCGGGCGCGACAATGCCAATTTCTCACTGTCAGGCCTCAAGACTGCGCTCCGCCTGGAAGCGCAAAAAATCGCGCCTCTGAGCGACCAGGACGTCGCCGACCTGTGTGCATCGTTTCAGCAGGCAGTGAGCGACGTGATCATGGACCGGCTGCGGATCGGATTGCGGATATTCCGCGAGCGGGTTGGCACGCCTATGGCGCTCGTCTGCGCCGGCGGCGTCGCGGCGAACCAGGCGATTCGCAAAGTCTTGCATCGCGTGGCGTTCGAAGTCGGTGTCGCGCTGGTGGCACCACCGCCGGCTTTGTGCACCGACAACGGCGCCATGATCGCCTGGGCCGGCGCTGAGCGGCTCGCGCTAGGACTGACCGATCGGCTCGATACCGCACCGCGGGCCCGGTGGCCCCTGGAGGAAGTGACGAAAGCTTCCACCAAAGCCGCCGCGCAGTAGCACCGTCACTACTGCTCGAAGCGGTCGATGAACCAGCGCAGGACGCGCATCCAGACCTCGTCCTTGCCGACGGCGTCCTCGATGCCGTGTTCAAGGCTGGGGTTGTCGTTGACCTCCATGACAATGATGCCGTGGTCGGTCTGCTTGAGGTCAACGCCGTAGAAACCGTCACCGATCGGCCGCGCGGCCCGAACCGCGAGATCGATCACCTCGCGCGGCGCCTGATCGAGACCAAAGGCGCGGAACCCGCCCTCGCGCGACGAGCCGTCGGGACGGTATTTCACCACCTGCCAGTGTCCGCGCGCCATGCGGTATTGGCACACGAACAGCGGCTCGCCGGCGAGAATGCCTACCCGCCAGTCAAACTCGGTCGGCAGGAACTTCTGCGCCAACACCAGGTCGGTTTCCTCGAACAGTTCATCGGCAACGCGCGCAAACTCGGCAGCAGATTTAATCTTGTGCACGCCGCGCGAGAACGAGCCGTCCGGAATTTTCACCACCATCGGCAGGCCGAGTTCATCGATCGCTTTTTCGAGGTCGGTGTCCTCGGCGAGGATCACGGTCGGCGGCGTCGGCACCTGGTTCTGCTGCAGCAGCTCCATCAGAAACACTTTGTTGGTGCAGCGGATCATCGAGATCGGATCGTCAATCACCGGCATGCCTTCCTGCCAGGCGCGGCGGGCGAAGCGATAAGTGTGATTGTCGATCGAGGTGGTTTCGCGAATGAACAGGCCGTCGAATTCGGCAAGCTCAGCGAGCTGGCGTTTGGTGATCGGCTCGACGTCGACCGACATCTTGTCGGCAATGCGGGCAAAATGTTTGATCGAGGCGGCCGACGACGGCGCGGTCTTTTCGTTCGGATCGTAGAGCACCGCGAGATCGTATTTGGAGATCGACCGCGCTTTAGGATCGCGCCACTCGCGTTTGGTGTGATTGTGCAGCGACTGGCGGAAAAACTCGCCTTCGCCATTGGCAAGCCGGGTGATGTTACGCGGACGAATGCGGTCAATTGACAGCCAGTCGCCCGGTTCGACGGTGACTTCCAGCGCCGGGCAACGGAACATGTCGAACAACAGCCGGCCGAACGACTCAAAACGTTGATCGCGGGCAATGCCGAAGCAAACCAGCAGCCGCATCTCGTTATCGGGCTGGAAATCAGCCCGCCGGGCGCAGCGATTAAGCTCATCTTCCAGATCAGGCAGCGCGTACTCGTAGAGCTTCTGCTCGCGCAGTTCCAACATGGTCTCGACGGTCGGCACGACGCGATGGCCGCGCGCCTCGGCGAGCAGCGAGGCGTAGTAGCCTTTGGACTGATAAGCGTAGGAGCGGGCGAGGTTGACGAGTTTCGGCCGTGCCATCTCAAACAGGCGCGGCCGCGCCAGGTACTCGGTCGTGGTGATGACCTTGTGCGGGGTCTCCGCATTCGGCAGGTCGCGCGGCTGGTCGACAAGAATGACCCAGCCGGTCATGGATGGGTCCCTTCCGGGAAGAAAGCGCCGCGCGGATTTGAGCCGATCATGCGTACGGGGTCAGGCAAGGCACAAGGTGTCATAGCTAAAAGCGAGCCGAGTGGCGACCGTTCCGTCCGCGCTGTCCACCATCAAAACCGATTCGCGCGCTGGAGCCAGATTTTTTCGCCGGACCAGCTCGACCCCGCCGGGTTCTGACGGCGAAAGGCTTCTCAAAACGCAACGCCGTCGCATGATCGTCATAATAGTCGGGATGCCGGCCAAACAGGCGGTAGCCCGATTTCTCGTAGCGCGCGATCGCCCGGGTGTTGTGCTGATGGACTTCGAGCCGCATCGATCGGCGCCCATGCCGCCGCGCATCATCCTCGGCAGCCGCCAAGAGCAGCGGCCCGACACCGCGTCTGCCGATACGGGGCGCGACCGCGATGGAGTACAGCCGGGCCATGCGCGAGCGCGACCGATAGAGCACCAGCGCATAACCCGCGAGTTTTCCACTTTCCTCAGCGACGATGACGGCCGCGTTTCGCGAGGCGAGGAAATGACGAAAGCTTCGCTTTGAAACCAGATCGACCGTGAATACGGCGTTCTCCAGCGCGATCAGATCGTCGAGATCGCCGAGGCGGCCGCGGCGAAGTTTTGCCGGGAGCGAGCGCCGCCGCGGTGATCGGCTCACGATGGGCGCCCCGCCTCGATACCTGCCAATATTGTCTCCAACCGCTCGAGCCGGTCGGCTTCGCCCGGCGGCTTGTCCCAGCGCAGCCGGTTGATCCGCGGAAACCGCATCGCTAGCCCGGACTTATGCCGGGTCGATCGTTGCAGCCCTTCGAAAGCCACTTCAAGCACCAGCCCCTCGCCCGCCTCGTGCACGACCTCGCGAACCGGACCGAACCGGTCGACAGTATTGCGGCGGACGAACCGGTCGATCTCCAACAGTTCCTCATCTGTGAAGCCGAAATACGCCTTGCCGACCGGCACCAGTTCGTCGCCCTGGTCGCCGCGCGTCCAGACGCCGAACGTATAGTCGGAATAATATGAGGAGCGCTTGCCGTGGCCGCGCTGGGCGTACATCAGCACAGCATCGACGATGAATGGATCGCGCTTCCATTTCCACCAAGGCCCCTTCGGCCGGCCGGGAACATAGAGCGCGTCGCGTCGCTTGAGCATGATGCCTTCGACCGCATCGGCATCGGCGCCCGCGCCGGCCGCCGCCGGATCATTGCGGGCGGCGGTGAGATCGTCCCAGCTTGCGAAGCTGACAAGGGGGGAAAGGTCAACGCGGGGTTCCTTGAGCCGCGCGATGAACGCTTCGAGCCGCGCGCGGCGCGTAACAAATGGAAGTTCGCGCAAGTCTTCATCGCCGTCAGCAAGCAGATCGTAGGCGCGTAGATGGGCGGGAAACTCGGCCATTAGTTTCGCCGTGACACTCTTGCGATTGAGCCGCTGCTGCAAAACATTGAATGTTTGCACGCGCTGATCGCGCATGATCAAGAGCTCGCCATCGATGGCGCCCGGCAAATGCAGCGCATCGGTGAGGTCAGGAAAGCTTTTGGAGATATTCTCGCCGGTCCGCGAATAGAGCCGCGCGATCCTGCCGCCGTCGTGCGGCGCAGCGACAGCCTGCACGCGGATGCCGTCCCATTTCCATTCGGCCATGAACTCGGCCGGCACGAGCGTCGCAAGATCTGGCTCATCGAGCGCATGCGCCAGCATCGGTGGCCGGAACGGGGCCGGATCGCTGCTTGCCGGTTTGTCACCGCGCCCCTCGAGCCAGGCGAACAGCTCGAAGTAAGGCGGCGACAGTCCGGGCCACAGCAGCTCGATGTCTTGAGCGTCGGTAGCGCCAAGCGCCGCCGCGGCGGCCTTGGCGAGCCGCGCCGATACGCCAATGCGCAAGCCGCCGGTCACGAGTTTAATGAGCGCCCAGCGCCCGGTCTCGTCGAGTGCATCGAGCCAGCCTGCCAGCCGTGCCGGCAGCTGCATCTTGCCGAGCGTGGAGAGGGTCTCGACGACGGCGGTGAGGGTAAGTTCATGGGCTTGTTGTTCCCCTCCCCCTTGTGGGGAGGGGTTAGGGGTGGGGGTCGAGAGGTCGCGCACTAATGTCGACGCTTTCGCTTCGCCTCCTGACCCCTCACCCCAACCCTCCCCCACAAGGGGGGAGGGAATTCGCGGAGCAAGCCGCGCCGGCCACATCAGCGCCACCGTTTCAGACAGATCGCCAACGTAATCGTAGGACAGTTCGAACAAAACCGGATCGGTACGCTCGGCGATCAGATGGCGAATAAGGCCCGGCTTGGCATGGGGGAAGCTCAGCGCCCCGGTCAACGCCGCGAGCGCCCAGCCGCGTTCGGGATCGGGCGTCGAGCGGAAGTAATCCGTCAGCAGCCGCAGCTTGGCATTCCGGGCCGGCTCATAGGTGAGGCGGTCTAAAAGTTCGGCGAAGCGGTTCATGCTTCCGGGCCGTCGATACTTTCCCCTTCGCCTTGTGGAGAAGGAACGGTTTCGTCTTCCTCGTCGCCATAGCCGACGATATCGAGCGGGCGCGCTTTCAATCCTCGCGTCGCGCACCAATGCACCAGCGCATCCTCCTGGCCGTGAGTGACCCAGATTTCGCCGGCGCCGGTTGTCGCGATGGTCGCGGTAAGACCGCCCCAGTCGGCGTGATCGGAAATCACCAGTGGCAAGGCGACACCATATTGCCGCGCCCGGGCGCGAATGCGCATCCAGCCGGACGCAAATGCGGTGACCGGATCGGGAAAGCGGCGCGCCCAGAGATCGCTCAGCGCCGAAGGCGGGCACAGCGTAATGGTGCCGGCGAGTTCAGCTTTCGCGGCACCACGCACGATACGAAGCTCACCGAGCGCAATGCCGCGCTCTGCGTAGTACGCCGTGATTTTTTCCATGGCGCCATGCAAGTAGATCGGCGCGGCGTGGCCGGCTTGTCGCAATAGCGCGATTACGCGTTGCGCCTTGCCAAGCGAATAGGCGCCGACGAGATGGGCACGCTCCGGAAATACCGCGACCGAATGAAGAAGCTTGGCGATCTCGCCATTGGGGTCGCCGTGCCGGAACACCGGCAGAGCAAATGTCGCCTCGGTGATGAAGACATCGCACGGGATGAGTTCAAACGGCACGCAGGTCGGATCGGCGACGTCCTTGTAATCACCTGAGGCAACAATGCGCAGACCACTCAACTCGACCGCGATCTGCGCCGAGCCCAACACATGGCCGGCGGGATGGAACGTGACCTCGACACCGCCGAGGCTGACGCTTTCGCCGTAGCCGATCGCCTGGGTCGTGCCGGCAAAGTTCTCGCCGTAGCGGATCCGCATCAGATCGAGTGTTTCCCGCGTCGCCAGCACCGCGCCGTGGCCGGCGCGGGCGTGATCGGAATGGGCATGCGTGATCAGCGCCCGCTCAACCGGCCGTGTCGGATCGATATGGAAGGAACCGAGCTTGCAGCACACGCCTGACGGCGTCGGCACCAGGATGTCTTCAGGTCGCATGGAGAGTCATAGATAGTCATTATGGACGCGAGCACACCATGACCGACACCGGCCCGCTTTTCGTCTCCTCCGGCGATCTGATCGCCGACCGGCGCTACAAATGGGCGCTCGACCAGGCCGCGCGCGGCGATTTTGCCGGCGCTGCCGAGGTTCTGGTGCAGACCGTTGCGCTCGCGCCGGGCTTTGCCACCGCCTGGTTCGCGCTCGGCGCCATTCGCGACCGGCTCGGCGATCGGAGCGGCGCCGTCGCCGCATTCGAACGAGCCTGCGATGCGGACCCCCAAGACTACCACGGCGCCCAGCTGCAGCTCGCACGGCTCGGCGCCGGCGACGCCACGCCGGCAATGAGCGAAACCTACGTGCGACGGCTGTTCGATCAATATGCCGCGCGCTACGACGCGGCACTCACCGAGCGCCTCGCCTATCGGGGACCGGCACTGCTCCGCGAAGCAGTCGACGAAGCGATGCGGGGGGCGCAACGCCCGCTGCATTTCGGTTCTATGCTCGACCTGGGCTGCGGCACAGGCCTTGGTGGCGCAGCTTTTCGCGCTATGGCCGATCGGCTTGTCGGCATCGACCTGTCTCCGGCGATGATCGCGCAGGCGGAGGCCAAGAATCTCTACGATCGTCTCGTCACGAACGACCTCACATCGTTTCTTGCAGATGAGGCAGCCGCCGCCGCGAAATATAACCTCGTGCTCGCCGCCGATGTGTTCGTCTATGTGAGCGACCTGGCGCCGATCATGGTTGGCGTTGCGCGCGTACTTTCGGCCGAAGGCTTGTTCGCATTCACGGTCGAAACCCATTCCGGCGACGGGGTAAAGCTCCTGCCGACGCTGCGTTATGCCCACGGCGAGCCGTACATTCGGCGCGTCCTGGCCGAAGCCGGCCTCGCGCCGGCGTCAATCGCGAAGGCAGCGGTTCGAAGCGAAAAGGGCGTGCCCGTCGACAGTCTGGTCGTGGTTGCACGGCCCTCGACCGCCATGCATCTACCCGCTAGTTCTGATGCGTGACCGTTATCGAGCGCGCTGCAGTCCTGCCGGATGTTTTCGCGCGCTGGTTCGCCAGCCGTGGCTGGGTACCGCGCGCCCATCAGCTTGAGCTTTTGGCAAGAGCGCAGGCGCACTGCTCAGTCCTTCTGATCGCTCCGACCGGTGGCGGCAAGACCCTCGCCGGCTTTCTTCCGAGCCTTGTGGAACTGAGCGGCGCTGCATCTCCTGCCCCCGCAGGCACCGCAGCAGAAAAACGAAAACTGATTTCAATTGGTCGCGATGTCCGCCGCGAGGGCGGACTACACACGCTCTACATCTCGCCACTGAAGGCGCTCGCCGTCGACATTGCGCGCAATCTCGAGGCGCCGGTCGCCGAGATGAAACTACCGATCCGGATCGAGACCCGCACCGGTGATACACCGACGTCAAAACGTCAGCGTCAGCGCCGCGATCCGCCGGAAATCCTATTAACAACCCCGGAGCAGGTGGCGCTTCTGCTCGCTTCCGCGGATGCGCCCTATCTGTTCGGATCGCTTAAGCGCGTAATCCTCGACGAATTGCATGCGCTGGTGACATCGAAGCGTGGCGACCTGCTTTCACTCGGCCTCGCCCGCCTGTTCCGGTTGGCGGAAAATCTCACCAGCGTCGGTCTCTCGGCGACCGTGGCCGAGCCTGCGGAACTCGCCCGCTTCATGGTGCCACAACGCGACGGCGCGGCGACACAAGTGACTGCCGATCTCATTGTCGCCGAAGCCGGTGCGCCGCCGAATGTCATCATGCTCGACACCCGCGAGCGGCTGCCGTGGGCGGGGCATTCGGCGCGGCACGCGCTTGATGAAATCTACCGGCTCATTCATGCGCACCAGACCACTTTGGTCTTCGTCAATACCCGCAGCCAAGCCGAGGCGATCTTTCAGCAGCTCTGGCACATCAACGACGACAATCTCGCGATCGCGCTGCATCACGGTTCGCTCGACGTTGCCCAGCGGCGCAAGGTCGAGGCGGCGATGGCGGGCGGGCGCCTGCGCGCGGTGGTGTGCACGTCCTCGCTCGATCTCGGCATCGACTGGGGCAACGTCGATCTCGTCATCAATGTCGGCGCGCCAAAAGGCGCCTCGCGCATTCTCCAGCGCATTGGCCGCGCCAATCATCGCATGGACGAGCCCTCGAAAGGCGTGCTCATTCCGGCCAATCGCTTCGAAGTGCTCGAATGCCGCGCGGCGCTCGATGCGATCGCCGAGAATGCACAGGATACTCCTCCGTTACGCGTTGGCGCACTCGATGTGCTGGCACAGCACGTGCTCGGCTGCGCCTGTGGCGAGCCATTCTTCGGCGATGACCTTTACGCCGAGGTGAGGACCGCTGCCCCCTACTCTGCGCTGACGCGCGCCGACTTCGATGCCGTCGTCGATTTCGTCGCCACCGGCGGCTACGCACTCAAAGCCTATGACCGTTTTGCCCGCATCCGCGAAGGCAAGGACGGGCGTTGGCGCATCACCAACCCCAACGTCGCGCAGCGCTATCGGCTCAACGTCGGCACCATCGTCGAAGCCGACATGCTGAAAGTCCGCCTGGTCCGCTCGCGCGTTTCGAAGATCATTCCGCGCGGCGGACGCCTTTTGGGTGAGGTCGAAGAATATTTCATCGAGACCATGGTGGCGGGTGACACTTTTGTTTTTGCCGGCGAGATTCTCAAATACGAGGCGTTGGTCGAGGACGAGGTTTACGTCTCGCGCTCCGCCGCCGAAGATCCGAAGGTGCCGGCCTACGAGGGCGGAAAATTTCCGCTCTCGACTTATCTTGCCGCACGCGTGCGCGGGATCATCGCGCATCCGCAGGAATGGCGGGAGCTGCCGGCGCAGGTCCGCGAATGGCTCGAAACCCAGCAATGGCGGTCGCAGATGCCGGGCCAGTACGAGCTGCTGGTCGAAACGTTTCCGCGCGCCAACAAGCATTATCTCGTCTGCTATCCGTTTGAAGGCAGGCTGGCGCATCAGACGCTCGGCATGCTGCTGACGCGGCGCCTCGAACGGGCGCGGTTGCGGCCCATGGGTTTCGTCGCCAACGAATATGCTCTCGCCGTTTGGGGTCTCGGCAACGTTGGCCAACGCATCGAGCGCGGGGATTTGTCACTCGCTGCGCTGTTCGATGAAGACATGCTCGGCGACGACCTCGAAGCCTGGCTTGCTGAATTGGCGCTGATGAAGCGGATGTTTCGCAATTGCGCGATCATCGCCGGGCTGATCGAGCGCCGCTTCCCGGGACAGGAAAAATCCCGGCGGCAGGTCACAATCTCGACCGACCTCGTCTATGACGTGCTGCGCAGCCACCAGCCCGACCACATTCTCCTGCGCGCCGCCCGTGCCGATGCCGCAACGGGACTCCTGGACGTGCGTCGGGTATCCGAAATGCTCTCGCGCATCAGGGGGCGAATTGTTCATAAAGCGCTCGACCATGTGTCGCCGCTCGCCGTGCCGGTAATGCTGGAGATTGGGCGCGAGATGGTTTACGGCGAGGCCGCCGATTCGCTTCTCGCCGAGGCGGAAGCTGAACTGGTCAAGGAGGCGATGCAGTGAGCGCTGGCGCTTTTGCCCCTCATCCCCGCACCAGCGGGCATTCAGAGGACGAGCGCGCGCCGAAATCCGGCTCGGTCGTCCTCGGTGATGTGACCCTGCTCGCCGATTGCGCCGGGGCGCTTTATTGGCCGGACCAGCAGCTCCTTCTCGTTGCCGACCTGCATCTGGAAAAGGGCTCAGCCTTCGCCGCGCGCGGTGTGCTGCTTCCTCCCTACGACACAGCCGCCACTTTGGCGCGGCTTGCGCGCCTCGTCGAACGCTACGCGCCGCGTCTCGTCGTCGCCTTAGGCGACAACTTCCACGATGATCACGGCCCGTCGCGCATGTCGAGCGCGGATCGCGCGGCGCTCAAGCTGCTCCAGCGCGGCCGCGATTGGATCTGGATCGCGGGCAATCACGATCCCAATCTTCCTGATGGCATCGGCGGAAGCTACGCCGATGTATTGGCGCTTGGTCCGCTGACGCTCCGCCACGAGCCGTCCGAGCAGCCGTGCGATGGCGAAATCGCGGGTCATTTGCATCCCGTCGCACGCGTGGCGCAGCGCGGACGCGCGATGAGCCGGCGCTGTTTTGCCAGCGACGGCCGCCGCCTGGTCATGCCGGCATTCGGCGCTTATGCGGGCGGCCTCAACGTCCGCCACCGCGCAATCCTCGGTCTGTTCGGCACGCTTTCGTTTACCGCGCACATGCTCGGCGAGCGGCGGCTGTTCGCCATTGCCGCCGAGCGGTGCTTGCCGGATTAACTACTAGCCGCGTACTCATACACAGCAGCCAAATTGCTGTCGTGGAGGAACGGCGATGTATGCTTTTGGGGGTAAAACCGGCGGCCGAGGGGCTCGCCGAGGAAGAAACTTTTGAGCCTAAGGGTGGTCGTAGGCGACCGCGGCGGCCTGCCTGCCGGAGCGTTGGACTTAAATTAAATGAACTTAGCGGGATCGACGTAGCCGGGGGCGGCGTTCGACAGGGAGCCCTTGAGGCCCCGGGTCTTTTCGTCGGCCAGCACCTCGTCCTTGCCGGCTTCGAGGGCTTCGTAGGTCTGCAGCGCTACGTCTTTGGGGAGGCTCTTGGGCACTTGCAAGCTGGCGGTCAGGTCGGTGTCGATGAAGCCGACGTGCAGGCCCAGTACCGAGGTGTTCTGGTCCTTCAGCGCCAAGCGGACGTGGTTGGTGTAGCTCCAGGCTGCCGACTTCGACGCCGAATAGGGGGTCAGGAATGGGATCGGCAGCCACGACGCGTTCGATAGAACGTTGATCACGGCCGACTTGCTGCTCTTGGCGAGGACCGGGGCGAAGGCTTGGGTAACCCGGATTACGCCGTAATAGTTGACCTCGAAGACATCACGCGAGGTAGACTCGACGGAATTGTCGAGCGCGTTGGAGACGACGGCCGCGACGCCGGCATTGTTGATCAGGACCGTGACATCGCTGCACGTCGCGGCCGCCTTGGCGATTGAGGTCCGGTCTGCCACGTCGATCCTCACCGGGATCACGCCGGGCTCATCGAAGCCTTCGATCTTGCGCACGCCGGCATAGACCTTGGCCGCGCCGAGGACCAGCGCTTGGCGGACGAAGGCGAGGCCGAGGCCCCGGTTGGCGCCGGTAACGAAAACGGTCGCGCCTTGAATTTGCATCTCAGTATTCTCTCCTTGGTCTGGCAGTATTTCGCGGATAGCGCACACAGTGCCCAGCTAGGCAGCCACCACGCTCCGCTTCGGTCGGATGAGCGTGAGCGTCGGAACCAAGCTCGCCATAACAATCGCGATAAATACCCACCACCCCGAGTGGAAAGCGGCGACTCGCTCGTTCAGCGAGGCGGGTGAACCGAGAATGGCGACGAAAACAGCCACGCCGATTGCGAGCGCCGCCTGACGGATCATGTTGATCACGCCGGACCCGGTCGCAAACGCTGACGGGGGCAAGGCGCCGCCACTCACACCCATTAACGTGGGGTAGGTCAAGCCGACGCCGATGCCCGTCGGTATCATGCCGATGACCACGGCCAGCGCGCTCGGTTCTGAACCAATTGCAAGGGCGTACCAAAACAAGCCTGCGGCGAACGAGAAGATGCCTGCTGAAATGACCGACGCCGCGCCGAAGCGCTTGATCAGCCTGCCGGCAAACAGCAACGACGTGATCGGAACCAGTAGGGGGCCCGGCGCGATTGCCAATCCGGTTTGCAAGGCGGACCATCCCCACGCTGTCTGCTCCCATAAAGCGACGGACAGAAGCATCGCGCCAAAGGCGGCCGAATAGGGAGCCATGACCAGCGAAGCCCCCGTAAACTGCCGGATGCGGAAGAGCGTCGGATCAATGAATGGATTGACCGAGTGGAAGCACCGCCAGACAAACAATGCCAGCAGGACAACGGCGGCGGCGACAGCAACGCCAATTCCCGTCGAAGTCCATCCCCAATCGTTGACTTTCACGATTGCGAAGACCACCGCGCCGATGCCCGCTGTCACAAGCGCGGCGTCCCCTGGATTCGGCTTGGGAGCGTCATGGCCGGGAACCTTCGGTAGCTTCCACCATCCAATAAGCAAGGCGGCGACGCCAATTGGAACATTGACCAGAAAGATCAAGCGCCAGTTCAGCGTCACCAAGACGCCGCCCACAAGCGGGCCAAGGGCCGCGCCGAGACCACCTATGGCGGTCCAGGTTCTCACCGCGCCACCGCGCTTCTCGGGTGGAAAAACGGAAAGCAGAAGGCCCAGAGATGTCGGCGTCATCAAAGCCGCTCCAGCTGCTTGCGCGACCCGGAACACAACCAGCGATTCGACGCTGTTGGCCACGGAACAAGCCGTCGATGCGGCGGTGAACAGGGCAACGGCCAACAGGAAACTCCGATCGCGCCGGTATCTCTCAGCTAAGCGACCAAAGAACACCAAGAGAGCGGCATAAACGACTGCATAGCCGTTCAGAATCCACGACAGGTCTTCAAGCGTCGAGTTCTTGAAATCCCGACTGATGTTCGGCAGCGCGACGTTGACAATGAACAGGTCGAGATTTGCCAGCACTATGCCAACACAGACAATGGCCAGCACCAAATTTGGCGAGGCAGTGGGCGGAGCGCCAGTGTTATGCCGCGTTCGCATAACATTTTCAGTTGGCTTTGCGGCCGCTACCCAAGCAGATAACTGTCTTCGTTAGACGGCGTTCATGTTCCTGTATCCGCCTGATTGCGTGGGAAAACCCGGTGCGGGTGAATTGCAGTTCTCTGATTGTGGGAGCTAGCCGCTGTCGCCATCGCTGTTCAGCGACGATTTGTGGGCGATATTCAGCAACGTCGCGCGCAGCTCCGCCGCTTCTCGGGTTCCGAAGAAGTTCTCGAAGCGCTCTTGCACTTCAGCCCAAAGAGGTCGAGCAGTGGCGAGGCGGTGTCGGCCCTTCTTGGTCAACTTGACGCACCTGCGGCGGCGATCGGCTGCGTCCTGCTGAAGGGAAATCAGCCCATCGCGCTCCAAAGGCCGCAGATTTTGGCCAATCGTGGATTGGTCCATCACGAGGACTTCGGCGAGGTCGCGCATCGTCGGCGGCTCGCCATTTCGAAATTCTAACTCGGCAAGAATCGCGAACTGCGTCGATTTGAGGCAGGAGGGCGCAAGGGCTGAATCATAGGCTTGCGACAGGCGGCGCGACGCCTTGCGCAACGCCGCGCAATTGCAACGGCCTCGTTCAATAAGTACCGCGTCGATGCTCATGGCCCCTCCAAATAGTAGCATATCCATGTAATTTGGTACAGGGATATCCTACTAATTTGAATCTTGTCAAGAGGTCGGTCGCCCGGCAAACACTACTCGCGACTGCCGATGAGGTGATCAAGTAAATTTTGCGACTTCCGACATGGGAAACTAACCGGGCATGGCGCGATGTTCGGCGGAAGTGCCTGTCGATGTTAAGCCGACAGTCCGCTGGCATCACTGACCAACACGATGAATAGCGCCTTAGTCTCTTCGAAACGCCACGCTCGCGATCCAACCCGTCATCAGCGCCATCAGCGCAGTCGCAAATCCGTAGAGCAGACCGTGATCGCGCGCAGCATTGACCACGAATTGCTCGAAGCCGAATTTGGCGATCTTGAAGGCTGAGTTGGTCTGCGCAACAAGATTGCCGTTTGCAAACAGCTTGACGTCAACCGTGTAGTTGCCGGTCGGCACCTGCGCCGGCAGTGCGATGGTGGCGCGGAACAAGGTCGACGTCAGAAACGTCACGCCGCTCGGCTCTTCGCTATAGAGGTCGCGTTGCCGCATGATCCGGATCAGCGCGGCACGGAACGGATCGCCGCTCACCTCGCCGATATCGTTGTGGATCACTTCCGGCAGCGGCGTATCGGCGATCCCCAGTTGCAGCCGCCGCCGGTTTTCGGCGTTGGTTATGGCGTCGAGCGGATGGCTAGCCAGAACCGCGAGGTAGGAAGGCGGATCAACAAAAGTACGTGCGGCGGTGTTCACCCAAATGCCGAGTACACGCTGCTTGCGCCGGGTGCGCAGCGATTCCCGCGGCCCCGTGACGGTGGCGACGATATCGTAAGGCCCGATCAGCACCGAGGCCGTGGCGTCGCTCTCAACAGTACCGAACAGCACCAGCTCCACGCCGGTGTAATTCGACGTAATCAACACTTGTTGATTAGTCAGAGAGACGATCAGGCGTTCTGCCGCCGCCGAACCCATGCCGGTCATCAGGCTCGCAAAAATAAACGCTGCGGCAAGCACCAATCTCACGGCACGCTTCCGATCAGCCGGATCGAATAGAGATTGTCGGGCGGCAATACCAGTTGACCCGCAAAGCGCAGGCCGACCGCTAGAACGAGCAGGCCGAGCAGAAGCCGCAGCCACTCGCCGCGGATACGCTGCCCGGCATGGGCGCCAAACTGGGCGCCGATCACGCCGCCCACCATCAGGATCAACGCGAGTACAGCGTCGACGAGGTGATTGGTCGCCGCGTGCAATACGGTCGCGGCCACCATGGTGAGGAACGTCAAAACCATCGACGTCCCGATCACCGTCGCCGTCGGCACCCGTAGCAAATAAATCAGCATCGGCACGAGCAAAAAGCCACCGCCGACGCCCATGATGGCGCCGATAAATCCGATGATGAACCCGATCGCGAGCACCGGGATTGCGGAAACGTAGATTTTCGAACGCTTGAACCGCAGCTTGAACGGCAGACCGTGGATCCAGGTGTGACTGCCCGGCCGCCGCAGTTCGGCTCGCCTGCCCTGAAAGCTTCGCACAATCGCGCGCGCGCTTTCGCCGATCAACAACACCCCGACGACGCTTAGCAGCGTCACATAAGACAGGCCGATGACGAGGTCGATCTGGTCGAGCGCCCGCAGCCAGGTGAACAGCGCGACACCGCCTGCGCTACCGAAGACGCCGCCGACAAGAAGCGTGAGTGCCAGCGTCATGTCGATGGCGTTTCGGCGCCAGTAGCTGGTCGCGCCGGAAAACGAAGAAGCCGCAACGTGCGTCGTGACGCTCGCCACGGCGACGGCCGGCTGAATGCCGATGAAGATCAACAGCGGCGTCATCAGGAAGCCGCCGCCGATCCCAAACATGCCAGAAATGAATCCGACTGCGAGTCCCATCGCTAACAGCAGAAAGACGTTGACGGGAATGTCGGCGATCGGAAGATAAATCTGCACGGCTGGTCTGCTGACGCTCGCTTAAGCGGTTTGGACGGTTCTACGCCCGGAACGCCGGGTGACAACTATCCCGCCGCGAACGGCGCGGAAATTTGATCGCGCTGGGCCGTCAATCGGTCTTGGCAGCGTCCGGTACGGAAGCCTTGGAGGTCGCTTTGGGTTTTGCCACCGAAGTCGGATTGCCGGGCGGTTCCCAGCCGCCCTTCACGGCGATCGCTTCAGCGGGCTGCGGCAGCGGCGCCCATTTTTCGACCTCAATGCGCGCTGCTGCGAGCGACTGCTCGTCGAGACGGGCTGCCATCTCATCGCGCTTCTGCGCCGCGTCCTTGTCGCCTTCCCTGGCCGCGAGGAAGAACCACTTGTAGGATTCGGCCAAGTTCTGCTCGACTTCAACGCCGCGCGCATAAAGGACGGCGAGATTGTATTGGCTGTCGGTGACACCGCGCTCGGCGGCCTTGCGGAACCATTGTGCGGCGGTCCGATAGTCGCCCGGGCCGGCGATGCCTTCGGCATAGAGGACGGCCAGATTGTGCATCGCCTTGCCATGACCTTTGTCAGCCGCCGCGCGGTAAAGATCGCGGGCAGTCGCAAGGTTTTTCTTCACGCCGATGCCTTTTTCGTAAAGGCTCGCAAGCCGGAATTGCGCCGGTGCCAGCCCTTTCTTGGCCGCGCGCTCGAACCAGCGGGCCGCCGCTTCATCGTTCTCGCGAACAACACGGCCCTCGGCGAGGCGAACCGCCACCTCGTAGGCGGCCGATGGGTCGCCCGAGAGAGCCGCTGAGCGCAAGGCCGAACTGCCGATCGCCGCCGGCAGCTTGTCGCCCATGCCTGTCGTCGGGGGCGGCGCCGCGATGTGTGGTGCAGGAGCGTGTGGCAGCGAACCGGTCACGTCGGCCGCGGACCACGGCGTCTTCGACTGCGCAGCGGCCATTACAGGTGACGGCCAGCCGCCAGAATCCAACTTAGATTGGTTCCCCGGACCAGCGGTTGGCGCCGGGCTCGGCACGCTGCTTGGCGATAGCGCCGCGCCGGGACGCTGCCCGGAATCTTCGCCCGGGAGCGGTATCGGAGAGGGCTGCGGATTTGCATCAGGCGCCGCGCTCGCGGGTGGCGAGGGTGTCTCCGTTTGCGCATGTGGCGGCAGAGTTTGCGGAGGTGCAGGCTCTGGCCGCACACGCGGAGCGGTTTGCGCCGCGGGGGGTTTGGTTCGCTCTGGCCTCGTAGCCGCTGGCGATGGGGCTCCAGGGCCCCCGTCCACCAGCATGCGCGAAACAATATGAAAGCCACCCACGACAATAACGACAACGGCCGCCGCTACCATGAGGGTGCGCAAGCGGCCGGACATCTTCTTAGGCTGTGCTGAAACGCCAGCAAATGCCGCGTTCGATTTGCCGTTCGGCGCGACCATGGCCGCCTCACGTGCAGCGCGGCGAGCGGCAGCAATGAAATCGGATTTCCCGCCGCCCGGATCCGGGATCACAGGGGGCTTCGATTCAATGACGGCTTCCGATTCCGCGATCCGCGCGGCGGCCGAAGGCAAGTTCCGGGCGTGACCCGCGGCTGTGAAGCCGGGTTCCAGCGGATGATCGGGCGGCAGGTTTGGATCAATCGGAGCCCGCGCAACAGCGAGCCGGCGCGTTGCAAACTCCGCGTGCACGGGCTTTACCATCTCGACATGCGGCTCGGCGGACCAGTCGGTGGAAAGTCCGGAAGCATCAGCTGCGGCCACCGTCGCTACCGGCAGCGGCAACGGTGGCGGCGCTTCCGCTTCCCCGGGCATCGGCTCATCCGACAGCGCAGTCCTCGCCCGGTCGACACGCATGTCGCTTTCAATCATCGCGAGCCGATCGACAACGTGCTCGACCGTGTCTTGCACCGCTTCAAGAGAATCCTGGGTGCGGGCAACCTCTTGCTCGATCACCTCGGCGGCGACAGGCTTGCCGGCGAGGCCTTCCGCCTCGCCCTTGGTGCCGCGCAAATGCTCGATGTGGACCAGCAGATCTGCGAGACCGCGCTCGACGCCTTCGAGCAGTCCGACACGGGAGTTGGAAGCGTCCAGCCGTTTGACCAGGGTCGCGATGCGGTCCTCGAGATGGGCGAGGGCGGTATGATCGGTGTGCGTCAGCTGCACCCATTCGAGCTTCTCGATCAGCCCCGAAAGCAACTTCTCGAGTTCGCGCGGCACCGCGTGGCCGGCTTCGGTCGAGGCGTTAAGCGCGGTGGTGAGAATGTTGATGCGGTTCTCGAGGTTCGAAAGCGCCGGCGCGCTCGCTGCACTGGCGGCGAGATTGTCGATTTTGGCAGCGAGCGCGCGAACTTCTTCTGCGACCTTCACCAGCGCATCGTTCGAGGCAACGTTGGAGACAATGCCACGCAAGGCACCGATTTCCGTTTCCAGCTGTTGGAGCGTGGCCGGATCGTCCCTGGCGGCAATGGCATCGACTTTCCTGTTGAGCCCCCTGACCGCTTCATCGAAGCCGACCAGGCTTTCGGCGGGCGTCAACGTGCGTAATTCCTCCCGCACCTCCAGGAGTCCGCGTTCGAGGCTAGCGAGGGCAGCCGTGTCGGCGCCCGACTGGCGGCTATGATCAATGCGCTGCGCCAGGGCCTTGATCTCGATCTCGAGGGATTCCACCGCATGCCGCGGCAACGCCTCGGTCAGCGAACGACCAATCTCGGCGAGATCGGCACGCAAACCGTTTATCGCGTTTTCGAGTTCGGCAGATGGCCGCAGCGCCTCGATCCGGACCGTGATCTGGCGCAATTGTTGTTCGAGACCGCTGAGATCGACCGCTTGGATTGACGCGTCTTCAGATCGCGGATGTTTTTCACGGACCGCGGGAACTTCCGGCGGTAGCGACGACAGCGGCAACGGTTCGCGCTGACCGAATGAAGTTTCGGTTGCGGCGGTATCGACCTCGAGCGCCCGTTGCCGCGCCGCGATCTGAGCAGTCAACTCGCTGTCAAGCGCATCTTGCAGCACCTTTGGCTTGGCGCCAACATCGACGTGGATTGCGCGCTGAGGCGCGACGGCCAATTCCGTGGTCGCATCGTCGACCGCGCGACGAGCTGCCGGAACCTCGGCACCAACGTCAACGTCGACTGCACGCTGAGGCGCAGCCGCCAACTCCGCGGTCGCATCGTCGACCGCGCGAAGGGCCGCCGGGACCTCAGCACCAAGGTCGACGTCGACTGCACGCCGAGGCGCAGCTGCTGGCTCCGCGGTCGCGTTGTTGAGCGCGCGATGGGCCGCCGGAACTTCGACACCAACGTTGAGGCCGGTTTCACGCTGAGGTGCAACCGCCAGCTCAGCGATCGCCTTGTCGACTGCGCGACGTGCCGCCGGGACCTTGGCACCGACGTTAGCTTTGCTCGTGCGCTGCGGCGGTGCTGACCGAGCACGTACACGGCTTTCAAGCGCACGCTGGCGCGCCGTAATCTCAGCTATGGCGTCGTCGACGAACGCATCGCGATCATTTTCCGGCGGCGCCGGGGCGGCACGCTCGTTGCGCGGCTTGGGCATCGGGCGTTCATGAGGCTGCTCGAAATGCGACTCCAAGTGCGGTTCGAAAACGGGAGGTTCATGACGCGGTCTCCGAGCATGGCTCTCCTCATGGTCCCGACGAACATGCTCACGTTCGCGACGCGGCTGGACCACGCGTTCGGGGCGCGGTTCGTCGTAATACGGCTGGCCAGAACCGCGATAGTCTTCGCGATGCGGAGCACCCTCCCGGCGGATCGGCGGCTCGTCGTCCCGGCTGCGATCGCGGTGGCGCCGAGTTGTTTCGCGGTACCTGTCGGCCTCGCCCTCGTCTTGCCGACGGCTTTGCGCCCAATAATCGTCCGGTTCGCGCCGGCGGCGATCCGCATTGGGATATCGCTCGCGTTCCGGTTCATCAGGGCGGCGGCGGTCCTGCCGTCGTTCTTCCGGCCCGTGACCGAGATCTGCCGACCATTCGTCGTCCTCATCAGCCGGCCGGATGACGCTGTTCAGCCATTCACCGACCGACATACCGGAGCGACGCGCAGCCTCGCGCGCGGTCTCCCGCGCTTCCGGATGGAGACCTCTAAGATTCCACGGTCCGCTCGACTTCATTCTCGCGTCCAAGCCGCATCGTGAGGAGGAGGATGTGCCTCCTGTTCTGAGCCAAAGCTCGAAACAGACGACGCGGAGGCGCGGTTCTCTGTCCTCGGACCGAATGTTCAAGATTACGGTAAATAAGGCGTTAAAAGTCGGTCCGGCCGGTCACCTATTGTTCATCCGGAGGACCACCCGGTCGCCTACCTCGGTTGCAGCCACCGGGGGTGGCGTCAGGCGGGAAGCGCCGAGATTCGTTGTCTTACCGTTGACGCAAAGTCGCTACCCTATACCTATTGATTGGGCCGGGACCGGCGGACGCGGCACGGGAGGGAGACATCATGCCGACTTATAAGGCTCCTGTTGATGACGTGATGTTTCTGTTGAGCGACGTCTTCCATATCGAGCGCTACAACAACCTGCCCGGCTTTGCCGACGCTACTCCCGATCTGGTCGAAGCGGTCCTCGCCGAAGCTGCGAAGTTTAGCGAGGACGTGCTGACCCCGCTCAATCGCGTCGGCGACAAGGAGGGCTGTAAGCGCCACGGCGACGGCTCGGTCACGACGCCAACCGGATTTAAGGACGCCTACAAGCAGCTCACGGAAGGTGGCTGGATCGGCGCGTCGGCACCGGCCGAATTCGGCGGCCAGGGCCTCCCTATGGCGCTCACCCAGTCGATCAGCGAATTCCTTTGCTCGGCGAACATGGCCTTCGCCATGTATCCGGGCCTGACGCAGGGAGCCGCGGCCGCAATCTCCGTCCACGGTACGCCCGAGCAGAAGGCGCTCTATTTGCCCAAGCTCATCAGCGGTCAATGGACCGGCACGATGAACTTGACGGAGCCGCAATGCGGCACTGATCTCGGTTTGGTCCGCACGCGGGCGGTGCCGCAGGCGGATGGCAGCTACAAGATCACCGGCACCAAAATTTTTATATCTGCCGGCGAGCACGATCTTGCCGAGAACATCGTCCACCTCGTGCTGGCTCGCATCGAAGGCGCGCCGCAAGGCACCAAAGGCATTTCGCTCTTCATCGTCCCCAAGTTCCTCCCGACCAAAGACGGCAACGTCGGTACGCGCAACGCGGTCTCCTGTGGCTCGATCGAAGAGAAAATGGGCATCCACGGGAATTCGACCTGCGTGATGAACTTTGACGACGCCACCGGCTGGCTGGTGGCGGAGCCGAACCGGGGCCTGAACGCGATGTTCGTGATGATGAACGAAGCGCGGCTTGGCGTTGGCATGCAGGGGCTTGCGCTTTCGGAGGTCGCGTATCAGAACGCCGCCGCTTATGCCAAAGAGCGCCTCGCCGGCCGCGCGTTGACCGGCGCGAAGTTCAAGGACAAGCCCGCCGATCCGATCATCGTGCAGCCGGATGTGCGCCGCATGCTGATGAGCATGCGTGCCTTCAACGAGGCGGCCCGCGCGCTGGTGCTATGGACGGCGTTGCGCAGCGATGTCGCCCACCGTTCCGGTGATGCCAAAGAGCGCCAGGCGGCCGACGATCACATGGGACTGATGACACCGGTGATCAAAGGCGTCCTCACCGACCAGGGTTTCGCCAACACCGTGATGGCGCAACAGGTGTTCGGTGGCCACGGTTACATCGCCGAGAACGGCATGGAGCAATTCGTGCGCGACGCACGCATCGCGATGATCTACGAAGGTGCCAACGGCATTCAGGCGATCGATCTCGTCGGCCGCAAGCTGCCGCGCGACGGCGGCCGGGCCTTGCAGGCGTTCTTCGCCGAGGTGTCGGGTTACATCAAGGACAAAGGCGCCGACGACACGCTCGCGCCCTATGTGAAGCCACTCGGTCAAGCGCTCGGCGAATTGCAACAAGCGACGATGTGGCTGATGCAAAACGCGCCCGGCAATCCCGACAATGCGGGCGCCGGCTCAACCGATTACATGCATCTCTTCGGCCTGGTCGCACTAGGTTATATGTGGTGCCTCATTGTCGAGGCAGCGAAAGCCAAGGGAGCAGAGAGCGCCAACGGTTCGGGCGAACGGATGTCAGCGAAGCTCACCACCGGCCGCTTTTTCGCCGAGCGTCTGTTGCCGGCGGCAACGACGCATCTTGCACGCATCAAGGCCGGCGCCGCCTCGACTATGGCTTTGCCCGCCGAGGCATTCTAGCCGCTACTGCAATTCTCCGAGACTTGGCCTATATGGAGGATTCGGTTTCCACGAACCTACAGCGACGCACCTGCGCCAAGAGGAAACGCCATGCCGGACGCCTTCATTTACGATCACGTGCGCACTCCCCGTGGCCGCGGCAAAGTCGATGGTTCGCTTCACGAAGTGACCGCGCTCAATCTCGCCAGCCAGGCGCTTGGCGCTATCAAGAGTCGCAACGATCTCGATCCTGCTTTGGTCGATGACGTCGTGATGGGCGTGGTTGATCCGGTCGGCGAGGCCGGCGCCGATATCGCGCGCACGGCGGCGCTCGTCGCCGGTTATGGCGACAGTGTCGCGGGCGTGCAGATCAATCGTTTCTGCGCCTCCGGCCTCGACGCCGTGAACTTCGCCTCCGCGCAAATCATGTCCGGACAGCAGGACATGGCAATCGGCGGCGGCGCTGAATTGATGAGCCGCGTCGGCATTGGCGCATCCGGCGGCGCTTGGGCGGTCGATCCGACGATTGCGGTCGCACACTATTTCGTGCCGCAAGGCATTTCCGCCGATCTGATCGCAACCAAATACGGCTTCTCGCGCGACGACGTCGACGCCTATGCGGTCGAGAGTCAGAAGCGCGCCGCGACGGCGTGGAGTGAAGGCCGCTTCAACCGTTCGGTCATGAAGGTAAAGGACGTAAACGGGATCACCCTTCTCGATAGAGACGAGCACATGCGGCCGGACACGACCATGCAGTCGCTCGGCGCGCTCAAGCCCTCGTTCGTGCAGATGGGAGAAATGGGCGGGTTCGATTCGGTTGCCATTCAAAAGCATCCCGAGATCGAAGCCGTGAATCACGTTCATCACGCCGGCAACTCGTCGGGCATTGTCGATGGTGCGGCGGCAGTTCTCCTCGGCAACGCCCGCGCCGGAAAGAAAGCCGGGCTGAAGCCGCGGGCACGCGTGCGTGCCTTCGCCAATATCGGCTCCGAGCCAGCGATCATGCTGACTGGGCCGGTCGACGTTACCAAGAAGGTGCTCAAACGCTCTGGCATGACGCTCGGCGATATCGACCTGTTCGAACTCAACGAAGCTTTCGCATCAGTCGTGCTGCGCTACATGCAGGCGTTCGACATCGATCCCAACAAGATCAACGTCAACGGTGGCGCCATCGCCATGGGCCATCCGTTGGGCGCCACCGGCGCGATGATCCTCGGCACTGTGCTCGACGAACTCGAGCGCCGCAATTTGTCGACCGCGCTGGTCACGCTTTGCATCGGTGCCGGCATGGGGACCGCTACAATTATCGAGCGGGTGTAAGGGTGATCCGTCATCCTTCGAGGGCGGCGCTACGCCGCCTCAGGATGAGGTGAGTTTAAGAGCGCGGCATGCCCAAGATCGACATCGCCAAACTGCCGGTGGACAGCCGCTCGACCTATCCGGCGCCGTTCAAGCGCGTGGTCGAAGGCCGTTCGCGCAAGCGCCTGGGCAACGCCGCCGGTCTCGACCAGTTCGGCGTGAACCTCACGACCCTCAAGCCTGGCGCCGCCTCGGCATTGCGGCACTGGCACGAAAAGGAAGACGAACTCGTCTATGTCCTCGAAGGCAAAGTGGCGCTGATCGAGGATGACAGCGAGACGCTACTCAAGGCGGGCGATGCTGCCGGCTTCAAGGCCAGCGTCAGCAACGGCCATCACCTGGTCAACAAATCGGGACGGGACGCGGTCTATCTGGAAATCGGCACGCGCTCGAAGTACGAACGCGCCGATTATCCCGATGTCGACCTGATCGTGATCCGCGACGAAAAAGGCGGACGCTACACCCACAAGGACGGCAAGCCGTATCCGAAATAATTCTCCCTCACCCGCGGGGGCGAGGCGAACAGAGATGCGACGGGGAGATCAGTATGACGTACCAGAATTTCAGCTTCGATATCGACGCCGACGGCATCGCGCTGGTCAGCTGGAACATGCCGGGGCGCTCGATGAACGTCATCGACGCGAAAGTGATGGAAGAGCTCACCGCCATCGTCGAGAAGGTCGCGACCGACGCGGCCATCAAGGGCGCGGTGCTGACCTCAAGCAAAGACGCATTTTGCGCCGGCGCCGACCTGACGATGCTGGAAACGCAAAGCCGCGCCTTCGCCGCACTGCTCAAGTCGCAAGGCGAGGAGGCCGCCAACAAACATCTGTTCGAGGAAAGCCGCAAGCTGTCGCAGATCGCTCGCCGTATGGAAACCTGCGGCAAGCCGTGGGTTGCAGCACTGAACGGCACCGCTATGGGCGGCGGCTTTGAGCTCGCGCTCGCCTGTCATCACCGCGTCGCTTCCGAAAATGACAAGACACGGCTTGGACTGCCAGAAATCAAAGTCGGTCTTTTCCCGGGTGGTGGTGGCACCCAACGCATCGCCCGCATGATGCCGCCAGCCGATGCGCTGCAATACCTGCTCAAGGGCGATCAGCTTCGGCTCAATCGCGCCAAGGCGATGAAGCTTGTCGACGAGATCGTACCGCCGGCTGAGCTGGTTCAAAAGGCGAAGGACTGGATTAAAGCGGGCGGCAAGCCAACCGCGCCTTGGGACGTCGATGGCTTCAGGCTGCCAGGCGGAGCGGTCTATTCGAAAGCCGGGATGATGGTATTCCCGCCAGCGAACGCGCTCTATCGGCGCGAAACCTACGACAATTATCCCGCCGCGCGCGCCATCATGCAGGTCGTCTATGAGGGCCTGCAACTGCCGATGGACCAGGCGCTGCGCGTGGAGTCGCGTTATTTCGCCAAGATCCTGCGCTCGCCCGAAGCTGCAGCGATGATCCGTTCGCTGTTCGTCTCGATGCAGGAGCTGAACAAGGGCGCGCGGCGACCCCCCGGCGTGCCGGCAAAGCCAATCAAAAAAATCGGCGTGCTCGGCGCGGGCTTCATGGGTGCGGGCGTCGCCTACGTGACCGCCCAGGCCGGCATCGACGTCGTCCTCATCGACCGCGATCAGGAAGCGGCCGACAAGGGCAAGGCGCATTCGCAAAAGCTGATCACCGATCAGATCAATCGCGGGCGCGCCACGGCCGCCGACCGCGATGCGCTGCTCGGGCACATCACCGCGACGCCGGACTACGCGGCGCTGAAGGATTGCGACCTGGTCGTTGAAGCGGTGTTCGAAGACCGCAAGGTCAAGGAAGAAGTGATCGCCAAAGCGCAGGCGGCAATCGGCGACCAGACAATCTTCGGCTCCAACACCTCTACGCTGCCGATCACATCGCTGGCGAAAACCTTCAAAGATACGCCGCGCTTCATCGGCATTCATTTCTTCTCGCCGGTTGACCGCATGATGCTGGTCGAAGTCATTATGGGCAAAAAGACCGGCGACGCCGCGCTGGCGATGGCGCTCGATTATGTGCGCGCGATCCGCAAGACCCCGATCGTGGTCAACGATTCTCGCGGCTTCTACACCTCGCGCGTCGTCGGCACCTACATCCGCGAGGGTCACTTGATGCTGACCGAAGGCGTGCCGGCCGCGATGATCGAAAATGTTGGACGCATGGCCGGCATGCCGGTCGGGCCGCTTTCGCTCAACGACGAAGTTGCGGTCGATCTTGCCTGGAAAGTCTTGAAGGCAACCGAGGCCGATCTCGGCGCGGACGCAATCGACCCGCGGCAAAAAACGCTGCTCGAAGACATGGTGGAGAAGCGCGGGCGCTACGGCCGAAAGAACGGCAAGGGATTTTACGACTACCCGCAGAATGGGCCGAAGCGGCTGTGGCCGGGGCTTGTCGAATTGCAGCCTGCCAAACTTGATCCCGACACCATCGACGTAGACGAACTCAAACACAGGCTGTTGGCGATTCAGGCGCTTGAGTCCGCGCGCTGTGTCGAGGAAGGCGTCGTCACCGACATGCGCGAAGCCGACGTCGGCTCGATCCTCGGCTTCGGCTACGCGCCGTTCACCGGTGGCACCATCTCGTATATCGACGGCATGGGCACGAAGGCCTTCGTCGACCTGTGTAACGGGATGGCAAAGAAATACGGCCCCCGCTTTAAACCGGGCAAACTGCTGCGCGAGATGGCGAAGACAGGCGATACCTTCTATCACCGCTTCCCATCGGAAACGCGCAAAGCTGCTTGACCATCATCACCGCCACTCATCCCGGATCCCATGGCGCGTGATCAAGTTGACCTGACGCCGATCGAGCGGCGCGACGAGCTCGTCGATTGGATTGCGCAAGGCATCAAGCCGAAGCCGCAATTCCGCATCGGCACCGAGCACGAAAAATTTGCCTTCACCCTCGAAGGACATCGGCCGGTGCCCTACGAGGGCCGGCGCGGAATTAAGGCGCTGCTCGAAGGCATGAATCTTTTTCTGGGCTGGCAACCCATCATGGAGGGCGAAAACGTCATCGGCCTGTTCGACGTGACCGGCGGCGGTGCGATCTCGCTCGAGCCGGGTGGCCAGTTCGAATTATCCGGCGCCCAGGTCGAAACAGTTCACCAGACGTCTAGCGAGCTGATGGCGCATCTCGCGCAGATCCGCGAGGTCGCCAGGCCCCTGCACATCGGATTTCTCGGCATCGGCATGACGCCAAGCTGGACGCGCGCCGAAATGCCGCGAATGCCGAAAGGCCGCTACAAAATCATGACCAACTACATGCCGAAGGTCGGCAAGCTCGGCCTCGACATGATGTATCGCACCTGCACGGTGCAGACCAATCTCGACTTTTCTTCCGAAGCCGACATGGTCAAGAAGCTGCGGGTGTCGATCGCACTGCAGCCCATCGCGACCGCCCTGTTTGCCAACTCGCCGTTCACTGAAGGAAAGCCGAATGGCTTTCTTTCTTTCCGCGCGGAAATCTGGCGCGACACCGATAACGACCGCAGCGGCATGCTGCCGTGGGCGTTCGAGGACGGAATGGGTTTCGAGCGATGGGTCGATTACGCGCTCGACGTGCCGATGTATTTCGTCAAGCACGGCGATGAGTATGTCGACGTGGCCGGCCAATCATTCCGCGACCTGATGGCAGGCAAGCTCCCCACCATGCCCGGCGCGCGGGCGACGATTTCCGACTGGGCGAACCACATCTCGACGATTTTTCCCGAGGTGCGGCTCAAGCGTTATCTGGAAATGCGCGGTGCCGATTCAGGCACGCTGCCGAATTTGCTCGCGCTGCCGGCGTTCTGGGTCGGGATTCTCTATGATGACATCAGCCTCGATGCTGCCTGGGACCTGGTCAAGAACTGGACCGCAGACGAACGCCAAGAGCTTCGCGACACCGTGCCAAAGGCGGGTCTCGCCGCCAAAGTCGGTAGCCGCACCGTATTTGAAATTGCGACCGACGTTCTTCGGCTTGCGCGGGCGGGCCTGGCGCGCCGCAAGCATCTCGACATCAGCGGCGAAGACGAAGGAAGGTACCTCGACATTCTGGACGATCGGCTTGCCCGTGCTACGACACCGGCGCAGGAGTTGTTGGAAAAATTCCACGGACCCTGGGCCGGCACTGTCGATCCGATCTACGCGGAAGAAGCGTACTAGGGCCGCGCTCGGCACAACGCTTAGTCGCCTCCTCCCGGCCCCGTGATTGCTTGCCGTATTTGAGAGCCCAAATGTGCTTTTGCAGCTGAACTGCTAAGATGGCGACAAGCCAGTCGTTTGGCCTAAAAAAGCAAAAGCGGCGCAGGGGGAAAGCACATGACCAGTTACGTCATCGTTGGCGCCGGCTCGGCCGGCTGCGTCCTGGCCTCGCGGCTCACGGAAGACCCGGCGGTCCAGGTGACGTTGATCGAGGCCGGCGGCCCCGACGACGCGGCGGAAATTCATGTTCCGTTAGCGTGGGGCCTGATCCGCAAAAATCAGTACGATTGGGATTATATGAGCCAGCCAGAGCCCGGCCTCGATGGCAGATTTGTTTATCTGCCCCGCGGCAAAACCTTCGGCGGATCAAGTTCGATCAACGCGATGATCTATATTCGCGGCAATCGCGCCGATTATGACGGCTGGGCTGCCGACGGCGCGAACGGCTGGAGTTATAACGAAGTTCTGCCCTACTTTCGCAAGGCCGAGGCCAATGAGCGTGGCGAGGACCAGTTTCACGGCAAGCTCGGGCCGCTTTCGGTGTGCGATCCGCGGACGCGCCATCCGTTGACGGATGCGTTCATGCAGGCAGCCATTGAGGCCGGATACCACGTAAACCCGGATTTCAATGGCGCCAGCCAGGATGGCGTCGGGCTTTATCAGGTTACCCAGCGCAAGGGTAAGCGTTGCAGCACGGCAATCGCATATCTGCATCCGGCGATGAACCGTCCCAATCTTAAAGTGCTGAGCCACGCGCTCACCACACGGATTCTGTTCGACGGCAACCGCGCAACGGGCGTTGAGATAGCGCGTAACGGGCAGCTCGAACAGATTCGCGCTGACGCCGAAGTCATTCTGACGGCCGGCGCCTACAATTCCCCGCAATTGTTGCTGCTGTCCGGGATTGGACCGGCGACCGATCTGGTGGCACTGCAGATTGCCGTCCGTTGCGATTTGCCGGTTGGTGTCGGGCTGCAGGATCATCCGCTGGTGATGATGAGCTGGTACACTGATACGGAAAGCCTGCTGACACCGCCGACCGCTGAAGACGCGGCGCTTTTCGAGCGCGAAGGCCGCGGACCGTTAAGCTCGAATGGCGGCGAGACTGGCGGGTTTTTTCGCACCCGCGCCGGATTGGAAGCGCCCGATGTGCAATTCCTAACCGCGGCGCTGATGTTTCACGAGCAAGGTTTGAGTCCGCCAACCGCCCACGCTGTCTCCTTCGGCCCGTGTGTGCTGAAGCCGAAGAGTCGCGGCAAAGTTTCTCTCCGCAGCGCCGATCCGACATCCAAACCGCAGATCATGCACAACTATCTTGCGCATCCGGAAGACCGGCAGACCATGATCGACGGCATCCGCATCGGCCTTGAAATCGCGGCGCGGCCTGCGATGCGCGCACATATCAAGGAGCCGCATCTCGTTCCGGCATCGGGCTCCAAAGCCGATGTCTGGGAGTACGTTCGGCGGCACGCCCAATCCGTTTATCATCCGACCAGCAGCTGCGCGATCGGGACCGTGGTGGATGACCAATTGCGCGTGCATGGCATCGATGGACTGCGAGTGGCCGATGCCTCGGTGATGCCGAGCGTGGTGCGCGGCAACACCAATGCACCAACGATCATGATCGCCGAACGTGCCGCCGATCTCATCCGCGGCGTCGTTTGAGGGCCGTGGCTTACAGCCCGTACAGCGCTCTCGCCTCGCCGAGCGCCTTCGCGCAGGCGTCGGCATCGCCTGCGGCGTCGGCCTGACGCGCACGTTCAAGTGCCGCCCGGCCATCGGCCTTGGCCCTCGTTGCGGCGGTTTCTACTGAACCGGGCGTCGGCTGATGATGAAGCTGGGCGCCGATTGTCTGGGTGCCGGTCGGCCCGGTGTTCGGACCCGGCGCGGCACGGCGTATTCGGTGCTGGACTTGTATAATTTCCTTGGTGCACGGCCCGGCTTGGGCACTCATGGCAGTGCCGACCAAGCACACAGTGGCTAGCGCCAAAAAGCGCAATCTGACCACGGTCGCCTCCTCTTCGCAGTCCGCGGCTTTGCCGCGTTTCCATTAAGCCACCAAGATAATCTCGCGGCTGGCCGCCGAGAAGCCCGGGGACCGGCCGCCCATTCGAATCGAACGGGCGTTTCAAGAGGTGGCGCCTAGACTAAATTGCCGCGTCGCCACGCGGCTTGCGACGGGCCGCGCCCTAAAATTCACTTTTTCTGGATTAATTTTTGGTTTGCTGGCGCGGTGAAGGTTTGACATTGCAAGTTGGGTTCCATCGATGAAGGCAAAATCCCGGACCAAGTCGCACCGCCGCATCCTGGCTGCGGCAGTCGTTGCCGTCGGGTTTGCATTCGGCCTGGCCGGCTGCGTCACCACGTCGGAGCAACAGAGCCGGGAGCCCGATCCGGCGTTCGCCCGCCGGCTGGTCACTTATGCCTCACGCGAGGCGCCTGGCACCATCGTCGTCGATCCGGGAAGCCACTACCTCTATCTCCTCCTGCAGGGCGGACAAGCCGTGCGTTACGGCGTCGGTGTCGGCGGCGAAGGATTTGGCTGGTCGGGCGTGGCAACCGTCCACACCAAGCAGCAATGGCCAGACTGGTATCCACCGGCGGAAATGCTGGAACGGAAGCCGGACCTCAAAGAACATATGGTCCAACTGCAGAGCGGCCTTGGAATGCACGGCGGGCCGGAAAACCCGATCGGCGCCCGGGCGCTCTATCTCTGGCAGGGCAACAAGGATACGTTGTACAGGATCCACGGTACCAATGAGCCTTGGACAATCGGCCACAACGTCTCCGCCGGGTGCATTCGCATGACCAATGAAGACATCTCCGATCTTTACGACCGCGCGCCGGTCGGGACCAAAGTTGTGGTACTCCCAACCGTGTCTGCTCCTGTCGCTTCCGTCCAATAGCAATCGAAAACCGCTCAAGCCTCAATGAGCTTGGGCGCGGACCCGCCATGGCGTCGCCCGTCAATGCCGCGCTCTGCGCGCTGATCGCCACAGCATTCTGGACTTTTCTGGGCTACGCCATTGGCCGACATCTGTTTCCACGCGTGCTCGCGATCGGCGCAGCGGCCGTAATTGGTTGGGCTGCCCACAGCGCCGTGACGCTGCCTATTTTCACCCTGATCGGATTTTCCCAGACCACGGTCGTCGTAAGCGGTCTGATTTGCCTCCTCGCCGCCGGCTTTTCGCTGACGCTCCCCGCTCCTCTAAGTGAGACCGAAGGCGATCTCGCCATTCCGGCATGGATGTTCGCCGCCGCGGCGGTGCTGGCCTTCGTGCCGGCCTTTGCCATCTTGCCGAAGTTTTCCGGCGATGCCGTGCAACTTGCAGACCCGATCTTTGATCATTCCAAGGCCGCGCTGATCGACGCGATGACGCGGCTTGGCCTGCCGCCGGTCAATCCGGTGTTTGGGCAAATCGGCGCGCCGGATCGCCTCGCCTACTATTACCTCTGGCATTTGAGCGCAGCCGAGGTCGCACTGACGCTTGGCGTGAGCGGCTGGGAAGCCGACATCGGGCTGACCTGGTTTACCGCCTTCGCGTCGCTCTGTTTGATGATGGGGCTTGCTGTTTGGCTCGGCAAACGACCTGTCGCCGCAATCTTGGTCGTTGCCCTGGCGACTGCGGCCTCGCTCTGGACCACGCTGTACTGGATATTTCAAACCGACGATTTCAAGCCGGTGCTATGGGACCCGATCGGCATGGCGGGCTGGCTGTTCCAAGCCACCTGGGTGCCACAGCATTTGATGTCGGCCTCATGCGTTGTCGCCGCAATGCTGCTACTGACCCGGTTCGCGCGACGGTCGAACTTGACGCTCAGCTTGATGCTCGCTTTGGTGGTCGTCGCCGGCTTTGAAAGCTCGACGTTCGTCGGCGGCGTGACGTTCGCAATCGCCGGTCTTGTCGCTGCGCCGATCGTTTTCACCGCAACATCTCCGGGGCAACGCCTGCGCCTCACCGGCGCACTTGCCATCGCCGCGTTGCTCGTGATTTGCCTGATCGCGCCGTTTTTGCGGGACCAGTTCGCTACCGTGGCGGCGCGCGGCGGCGGCAGCCCATTGGCTGTCAGCCATTACGCGGTGTTCGGTGAGCGGTTCCCGAATTGGCTCCGCCGCATTATGGACATACCCGGCTATTGGCTCATCATCCTGCCGGTCGAACTGCCGGCAGTTTATGTCGCCGGCCTGCTCGCGCTGACGACCGCACTACGCAGCATGAAGCCCGGGCCGGAAAAGCTCGCGATAATGTTGTTCGCCTGTCTGGCCGGCACCGGACTGTCCGTCTCGTGGCTTTTGGTCTCAACGCTGGGCGAAAACAATGATCTCGGTTTGCGCGCTATTATCCCGGCCGAGGTCGTCCTGATCGTTGTCGTGGCCGCCGTGCTGACGAGCATGCCGCGACGCGCGACCCTCGTTGCGGCATTAGCGGGGCTCGCTCTGAGCCTGCCCGACACCGCCGAAATGATTTATGACAACGTCGTCGGCACGGCACAACCCGAGGGCAAAATTCTGGCACGAGCGCCCGAATTGTGGGCGGCGGTCCGCCGCTATGCCGCGCCCGGCGTTCGTGTTGCCAACAATCCGCAGTTCCTTGCCGCCGTCACCCCCTGGCCGGTGAATATATCCTGGGCCTTGCTCGCCAACCGCAGTTCGTGCTTCGCAAGCCACGATTTGGCCGCCGCCTACGCACCGCTGTCACCCGAGCGCCGCGAGACTATCAACGCCCAATTCATCCGCGTGTTCGCAGGCGACGCCATGCCGCAAGACGTGAGCGACATGGCGGCCAAATATGATTGCGAAGTTGTCGTTGTTGTTCCTCAGGACGGGGCTTGGGAAAAAGACCCGTTCGCCGCGAGTCCTGACTATCGCCTGGCCGAAAGCCGCGACGATCGCTGGCGGATTTATGTGCGCCGTCGGTGATGTTCGGCCGCGTCAAATCCCCGCGAACCAGTTAAAGCCCTGCTCGCTCCAGAACGTCTCGGTGAAGGTGTTGGTCACCTCGATTGCCTTCACCCATTTCGCGTTCTTGTAGCCGAGCTTGGTGGACGTGCGCAGCCGTAGCGGAAAACCGAACGGATCGGTGATTTTCTCATTGGCGTAGCGGGTCGCGAGGATGGTCTGCGGATGCAGCGCCGTCGCCATATCGATACTCTCGGTGTAGTCATCGGCGCAGTGAAAGTAGACATACTTCGCGCTTAAGTCGGCACCGACGCGTTCGAAGAAGCTGCGCAGATTTGGACCCGACCATTGTCCGATGTAATCCCAGCCTTCGACACAGATATGCCGGATGATAATTTCCTGCTCCGGCAGGTCGTAAATCTGTTGCGCGGTCCAGGGCCGCTTGTCGGCGATAAGACCCGCCAATTCGAGCTTCCAGGTCGCGCCGTTAACCGGTTTCACATCCTCGATATCGAAATGGGCGTTAAAGCGCGGCGGTTTGACAACCTGACTGACGTTGAACGTCGGCGCCAGATGATCGGGCCGGAAGATCGTCGCCTGAACGCGGTCATTCCATGACGACACCGTGCGCAGCAACTTTTGCACGGGCGCTTCTTCGGTTACATCGCAGCCGGTCAATAACGTCAGCGCGCCGAGACTGATGGCGCCGCGCAGCGCGTTCCGCCGATTGATGGTTTCGATCAGCGCACGGTTCGCCGTGAGCACATGTTGGTCGATCGGCCTTTTGGGCCGAAAAACCGACGGGGTGCGGGTGCGGAGCGACATGGAATTCAGCGCGAGGACGTTGGCGTCGCGTCGGCGACAGTTCTTGGCTCATGCCGCACCACCGGGCCGCCGGTCAGCATGGCGACGAGGCTCTGTGGCACCAGGAGCGCCAGCGCCACGTGCACGAGCAAAAAGAGAACGATCGCGGACATGCATAGAAAATGCACCAGCCGGATGGTTTGGAAACTACCAAACAGCGCAGCGAGTGCGGAGAATTGCACCGGCTTCCATAGCGCCAGGCCGGAGATGACGATCAGAATCCCGATCAGAATGATGCCGAGATATAGAACCTTCTGCACCGCGTTGTAGTGGGTCAGATCGTCATGGCCAAGCTTGAACCGCAGCGCGTCGAGGACGGTCGCCAAGAGCTCGCGCATTGAGATCGGAAACAGCTTTTGCCGAAAGCGGCCGGTACTGATGCCATAGGCCAGATAGGCAAGCCCGTTGAGTACGAAAATCCACATGCCGAAGAAGTGCCATTGCAGGCCATATTGTGCCCATTTCCCAATAACCAGGGCATCCGGAAAATGCAGCCAGCCGAAAATCACGTCGTCGTTATAAATCTTCCAGCCGCTGCCGATCATGATGAAAATAGCGACCGCGTTGGTCCAATGCATAATGCGCAGCGGCAATGGATGAAGACGGCGTTCGTGACGCGCAAGTGATTTGACCGACGGCGCTGACATCAACGAGTGTTCCCGGCGCGGTGATTGGATGTGCGTGGGCGCGACTTTAGGATCGCAGGTCTCAGTTCGCAAATAAACTGGCTTCACAAAACCGCGTGGCACGTTTGATCGGAGAGCCGTGAAATGCGGATAAAGCTGATAGCAGCTGGATTGGTCGTTGCCTTGATCGGCACGGCCGCTTCGCGGCTCGTTCTGGCGCAAGCCATGGTGCCGCCGACCGGCATGGAAGCTGAAAAGAAGCCGATGACGCCCGAGCAGCGGATGCAGGCGCGATTTCCTCAGAACGTGCGCGTCGGCGACCTGATCGGATTGCCCGTTCTCGACGACAGCTCGAGCACGCTCGGCCATGTCCGCGAAGTCGTACGCACGGAAAGCGGCAAGATCGAATTGATCGTTGGGTACGGCGGGTTTCTTGGCTGGGACACGCGCCCCATCGCGGTTCCAATCGAAGTTATTGGCATCCAGGGCCGCGAACTGCCGTCGCTTGACATGCCCCCGGCCGAATATGCAAAGGCCCCGACCTGGCACGATGCGAACGCGCAAATCCTGCCTTCTGACTCGACAATCAAGATCGCGCTGGCTCGGCGCTAGGTCGGCGCGACGCGCCGAATCACAATTTTGTGAAGTCCATAACTTTTTGGTGCGCGCTGACTTGAAGGCATTGAGCCGGAAGTGACTGGCGCTTCAACCAGTTTTGCCCAACACTACGGTAAAGTTTTCGTTTGGTTTGCGATTTCAGTCGAGCTTTTTTCGGGGGTGTCATCGTATGGCCGGCGCGAAGGGGTCCGCTGGAGGATCCACGACGAGCGAAACCTGCGGCATCGCCATCATGGCCAAGGCCTCAGCGCCGGGGCGCACCAAGACTCGTTTGGTGCCGCCACTCACCTTCGAAGAAGCCGCGGCGCTCAATACTGCGTTCCTCCAGGATATTGCTGGGAATCTCCGGCTGGCCGGACGCCATGCCGGCATTGCCGGTTACGCCGCGTTTGCGCCATCCGGTTCCGAAGACTTTTTTTCACGCATTCTCCCGCCGGCGATCGGCTTGATCGATGCCTGCCTGCCGAATTTCGGCGACTGCTTGCTACGGACCATCGAAGAAATTCTTGCCCGCGGACATGGTTCGGCGGTCGTTCTCAATTCCGACAGCCCGACGCTGCCGACGGCCTTTCTGGTGGAGACGGCAGGCGTATTAGCGCAACCGGGCGACCGCGCCGTGCTTGGTCCGTCGAGTGACGGCGGCTATTATCTGCTGGGCCTCAAAACCGCGCATGGCCATATGTTCGAGGATATCGCCTGGAGCACGGAACGCGTCGCGCAACAAACACTCGAGCGGGCCCGCGAGATCGAGCTCGACGTTCACATGCTGCCGGTGTGGTACGACGTGGACGATGTCGACGGCCTGCGGCGGCTTGGAAGCGAATTGCGCCGGCTCCGCGGATCAAAGCCCCGGCTCGATTCGCGCGAGCCGAATTACCCCTCGGCCACTGCGGAATTGTTCCAAAGCCTCTGGCCGGATGGCGAACTCTCCCGCCGCCGCGAAGATCTAATTAATGCTTAGCTGTTTGTTTTTGATTGAAATATCGATTGAGGGCTGATGAGCGAAATGGAAACGGCGGAATTAGCGAAGGCGGCGGTCGACCCGCGGCGCTATTTCGAGAGCGTGCGCACCGACAGCGACGTTCCCGCGCACCAGCCGGTCTGCCTGTATCTGGAGACGACAAACCGCTGCAACCTGCTGTGCACGACCTGCCCGCGCACCTATGAGGAGCTTGAGCCGCCGGCCGATATGAGCTGGGACCTGTTTCGTTCGATCGTCGATCAGGTTCCCAATCTGCAACGCGCGGTATTGCATGGCGTCGGCGAACCGATGCTGGTCAAGAATCTGCCGCGCATGGTGCGCTATCTGAAGGACCGGGGCACGTATGTTTTGTTCAACACCAATGGCACCGTGCTCAACGAAAAGAACGGGCGGGCACTGATCGAGGCCGAGCTGGACGAATTGCGGGTGTCGTTTGACGCCGCCAACGCCGAATTGTATCGCGCCATTCGCGGCAAGAACTATTTCCATCGCATCCTCAAAAACGTTCGCGCCTTCCGCGAACTGCAGGAACGCGAAGGCAAGCTCAAGCCGCGCGTATCGGCGTGGCTGACCGGAATGCGCGAGACGATCGAGCAGTTGCCCGATTTCGTGCGCGTCGCGGCGGACACCGGCGTCAGGGAAGTCTATCTGCAACGGCTGGTGTTCTATACCGAGAATGCGATCGGCAAGGCGCGGCCTGACCAGGCGCTCTACGAGCAACTATCGGCCGACGAAGCGATCCATATCGATCGCGCTGCCGCAGTCGCCGCTTCGCTCGGGATCACATTTAGCGCCTCGGGCGCGGCTTCCGAACCCGGCATGAGTTTGAAGCGCCGCGATAGCGGCTCGCCGTGGTCGCTGTGCCGCCGACCGTGGACGGTGATGTACATAACGGCCAACGGCCGAGCGCTGCCGTGCTGCATCGCGCCGTTTTCGCAACGCGGTTACGAGAACTACACGCTGGGCGACGCGACGCAGCAGACCCTGCGCGAAATCTGGAGCGGACCAGCCTACCGCGATTTCCGTCAGGCGCTCACCTCGGAACAACCGCCGGCCGCATGCGCAAGTTGCGGCTTGCGCTGGAGTTTGTAAGCCGTCCTTGCGAACGACGGGAAGCATCCAGAGGCATGCCATGACGAAGCTCGGGAGGCTGTTACGCGCGTAGCCGTTATTATTCCGACCTTCAATGAAGCCGAGTTGATCGAAGCCGTCGTGGCTTCGATCCCGCGCGATGTTGCCAGCCGGGTAATCGTGGCCGACGGCGGCAGCGCAGATGGGACAGCCGATGTCGCGCGCCGCGCAGGCGCCGAAGTCATCATCGTCGGCCGGGGCTATGGCCGCGCCTGCCTTGCCGGTGTGCAGGCAGCAGACAACGCCGACATCGTCGTCTTCATGGATGGCGATGGCGCCGACGATCCCATCGCCCTCGGCGAAATGGTCCAGGCCATTGTCTCCGGAGACTACGACTTCGTGATCGGCTCGCGCGCGCGGGGAAACCGCGAGCCGGGGAGCATGGCCGGCCATCAAATCCTCGCCGGGCTCGCCGCCGGTGCGCTGATCGGCGTTCTTTACGGCGTGCGTTACACCGACATGTGCGCCTATCGCGCCATGCGCCGCGATAAGTTGCTCGCGCTCGGCATGCGCGAACTCACCTATGGCTGGAATCTTGAAATGCAGATGCGCGTGGCGCGCGCCGGTCTCCGCGTCCTCGAACTGCCGGTCCCGTACCGCCGCCGCAGCGGCGGCGAATCCAAAGTTGCCGGCAACTTGCGTGGGTCGCTTCAGGCCGGATCGCGGATCATCGCGACCTTCGCCCGCGTCGCCATGGAGCCGGCGCGCGGCTTGTCCTAGCCCTGCACTTTTAGACCGAGACCTTGCGAAGAAATCCATCGACGTTGCCGCGCAACGAATCCGCAGCCTTCTCGACGGCCTGCGACGCGGCCAAGACCGTATCCGCCGATGAATGCATGTCGACGATTGCGCTCGAAACGCGTTGCAGCACTGCGACGATCGATCTCGTGCCCGACGCGGCAGCGTCAACGTTTACGGAGATCTCCTGGGTCGCGGCGGTTTGTTGTTCGACCGATGTCGCAATGGCGGCCGTGAATTGGCTGATCTCCCGCATGCGGCCGGTGATGTTGCCGATAGCGCCAACCACGCTCTGCGTCGACGATTGCACCGCCGTAATCTGGGCGGCGATGTCGTCAGTCGCCTTGGCGGTCTGCACCGCCAACGCCTTAACCTCGGAAGCAACGACCGCGAAGCCCTTGCCGGCCGCTCCCGCGCGCGCCGCCTCGATCGTCGCATTGAGCGCCAGCAAATTTGTCTGGCCGGCAACGCTTTGAATGAGCTTTACGACATCGTCGATCTTTTGCGCGGCCTGCGCGAGCCCGGCGATGTCCTGGCTGGTCGACTGCGCTTCGGTCGCGGCGGCCTTGACCACTTCCGAGGCCCGGGACAGCTGGCGGTTGATCTCGCCGATCGACTTGGCCAATTCATCCGCGGCGCTTGCGGCCACTTCAACGCTGCCGAATGCCTCGTTTGAGGTCTTGACCGCGCCCGCAGTATGCGCGGTGGTTTCGTTCGACGTGGCCGAGAGAGCTGTTGCCGTCGATTTCATCGCGCCGACGCTATCGGCGACGGTTTTCAGGACTCCTTCGACGCTTTCGCGGAACCACGCAATGGCATCCTCCAACACGGCGCGACGCGCCTCCTGCTCGCCGAGCAAAGCATTTTTTCGTTCCGCCGAGCGGCGCTCCGTGATGTCGTCGTGGGTTCCGACCCAATAATCGGAGCCGGGTATCGGCCGGTTGACGACCGAGACGGCTCGCCCATCCGGCGCCTCGGCGATGAAGCTCAAAGTCTTTCCGGAAGCCATGTTTCCAAGAATTTCCGCGCAATACTTCGCCGGATCGCGTCCCAAGTTGCCGGTTTTGCTACGCTCAAGGATGACATCCAAAAGCGTAGCGCCGGGCTTCACAACGTCCGGGGACAGGCCATACATGCTGCGGTATTGATCGTTGCAGACCAGGAGCCGTCCCGCCATGTCGAACAAGACGACGCCCTGGGTCATGTTGTCGAGCACGAGCGCCAGCAGGTGGCCCCTATGTTCGAGCCCCAGACCCCTGGCCCATCGCGTCAAATGATTGAGGACACCGGACATCGTCGCTGATGCTTGGTCGTTGTCTCCCTGCCCAGTAGCTAGCCGACATCCATTTACGCTTCGTTAATCAACATCACGCGCTCAAGCCGCCGTCCACCATCAACAAGCTTCCGGTCGTGAAGCTCGAGGCGTCGGAGGCGAGAAAGAGCACCGAGCGCGCTACTTCTTCGGCGCGGACGTGACGGTGCAGCGGAATGATGTCGTTGAAAAATTGCGTAGCGTCGCGCCCGATCACGCCGCTGAGGTTCTTTTCGACGTTCAACTGGAAGTCATTGTCCACCGGGCCGGGATGGATGGTGTTGACGCGGATGTTTCGCCCCGCGAGCTCCTTGGCCAACACGCGCATCAGGCCGACCTGAGCGTGCTTCGCGGTGATGTAGCCGTAGACGCCGGGATCGCCTTTCACCCCGACGATGCTGGACGTAATGATGATCGAGCCGCCGTCATTCATGTGCGGCACCGCGTGCTTGGCGGCAAGAAATGCGCCTTTGACGTGCACGGCAAGGACGGAGTCAAATACCTCTTCCGGATATTCGCTGATGGGCGCGACGGTGCCGAAATTTCCGGCGTTGCTGAACAGAACGTCGATCTTGCCGAACCGGCTTACCGTGGTTGCGATTGCACTTTTGACCTGGTCCGATTTGGTGACGTCGGCCGCACACCAGGCGATGCTGTCGGCGCCGGAATTACCGCCGATGTGCGCCACGGCCTCCTTAAGTGCGGCAGCATCGAGATCGGTGAGCATCACCTTTGCGCCTTCGGCGTGAAGAAGCTTTGCCGACGCCAAACCGATACTGCCAGCGCCGCCGGTGACGACACAGACCTTATCCTGCATTTGTTTCGCCATTGATCCCCTCCCACCGCCGCGAGCCTAGCGGCGCGGGTCGGCTCGGCGCAATGCTCCTTCTCAACTATAGTAGCCACCCAGACGCAATGAATTGCTTGTATCGCGAACGTTGCCGCGATGGGGAGGAAGTCAATGAAGATTGGAATTGTCGGGTTGGGTCGAATGGGTGCGGCGATATCGCAGCGGCTGCGCCAGCAGAGTTTCGACGTGACCGGCTGGGATCATAATGCAGACACCAACCGCAAGTTGGCGGCGGACGGTTTGCGGATCGCTGCCAATGCCCGGGCTGTCGCGGCCGATGCAGCGATCGTGATTTCCAGCATCACAGAAGACCACGGCGTGCGCCGAATCTTCAACGGCCCGGCAGGCTTCCTCGAAGGCGACGTGAACGGCAAGCTGTTTATCGAAATGAGCACGCTCCAACCGATGACCGGCCGCGAACTGGCGCCGCTGGTCGAAGCGCAGGGCGGGCGATTCCTCGAAGCTCCGGTGCTTGGGACAATTCCGCAGGCGCGGGAGGGCAGACTTTTGGCGATGGTCGGCGGACGGCCTGAGGATCTCGAACGCGCACGCCCTGTGCTCGAAAAGTTGACCGGACGGATCGCCTATATGGGTCCGAACGGCGCCGGCTATGCGATGAAGCTTGCCGCCAATCTCGGACTGGGCAGCTACGTGCAGGCCCTCGCGGAATTGCTCGCGCTCGGTTTGAAGCAAGGTCTCTCGCTCGAACAGATGCTCGATGTCATTCAGGACGGGCCCTATGCCAGCGGGTGGCTCAAGAGCAAGCTCGATGTCTTTAAAGGCGGCAAGGCGGAGATGACGCTGGACATTCGCACGCTTCGAAAGGATCTCATGTCGGCGGTGGCGACCGGGGCGCTCGCTGGCGTGCCGATGCCATTGGCGGCCGGAACGCTGGCTTCACTGTCGGCGGCGGTCGCCGCCAATTACGGCGACCGCGATCTCGCCGAACTGCCGAAATTCCTGCGCGAGACGATGCTGCAGGATTTCAGTTAGCCGAAGCAGCCCGTAGGGTATGACAATGGGCCGCCTGACACCCGCATCCGCAAAACGGGAAGAATTGTAATGAGTAAGTGGCAATACACCAAGGGACTCCATGATCTCGGGCGCGGTTGCTTTGCTTATTTGCAGCCCGACGGTTCCTGGGGTTGGAGCAACGCCGGCCTGGTCGCCGACGGCGATCAGACGCTGCTCGTCGACACGCTTTTCGACCTTCCACTCACCGCAGACATGCTGAATAGGATGCGTGACGCAGTTCCGGCTGCAGGTAATATCCGCAAGCTGATCAATACACACGCCAATGGCGATCACACGTTCGGAAATCAGCTGGTGCAAGGCGCCGAAATCATTGCCTGCCGAGCTTGCGCCGAGGAATATGCCGAAGCGCCACCCGAAGCGTTCGCGGCACGCGCCGCGGCATGGCAGCTCGCCGGTGAGGGCGGTGCGTTCTTTCATGAAATTATGGGCAGCCGTTTCGACTGGCGCGGCTTGGTCAATACGCCGCCGACAACCTTGTTCGACCAGACCATGGAAGTCACGGTAGGCAACAAGCGCCTGGTCCTGACCCATCTCGGCTCGGCGCACACCCGGGGCGACGTCCTGGTCCATGTGCCGGACGACCGGATTCTTTACGCCGGAGACTTGTTGTTCGTCGGCGGCCATCCGGTGATCTGGTCGGGCCCAGTCGGAAACTGGATCAAGGCGTGCGATTACATTCTGGGACTTGACGTCGACATCATTGTGCCCGGCCACGGACCGATCGCGGAGAAGCCGGCCGTTCGCGAGCTGAAAGCCTACTTCGAATATATTGCCACCGAGGCCCGCCGGCATTTCGACAACGATGTGCCCTACGAAATCGCGGCGCAGAAAATAAGTCTCGACCGCTTTACCTCCTGGCTCGATCCGGAGCGCATGGTCATCAACGTCGCGGCCTTATATCGGGAGTTCTCGGGATCGAACGCGCCGCTCGACCGCATGACGATGTTCGCCGGGATGAAGCGATACCGGGCCGCATGCACGCACGATCATGCCAGTCACGCGTAGATCGATCGGGAAGCTTCTGCTAAGCTGATAACGACAGCGGCGATCCCGACGATGAAGCAGAGATGTGCCATTTGCCGGTCAGCTCCAGCTCCTGTGACAACAATCATCGGGTGGAAAATTGAATTCGCGGGCGCCGCGATGGCCCTGAAAAATCATCCAGGTTGAGGCGTAGTGTCCGACAATCTGGACTTCAACTAGTGAAGCACCTCAAGCCGAACGTTGGCGACGCCCTGATCAACAATTCCCAAAGTTTCTGCCGCTGAATACGAGACGTCGACAACTCGCCCCTGTACGAACGGGCCGCGGTCATTGACCCGCACTGTCACCGAGCGTCCGGTCGCTAAATTTGTCACGCGCAACCTGGTACCGAATGGCAAGGTCCGGTGTGCCGCGGTCAATGCCTGCGGATCGATTTTTTCGCCATTCGCTGTCTCAGTTCCTTCCCCGTAAAAGCTGGCGAGGCCGTATTTTTCCGCGGCGTGTTTGCCGCGGGCGAGCGGATTATGCTGGCCGATCCTAATGGCAGCCAGGGTCGTAGGCCGACTGGCGGTATGGAATCCGGATTTGTTGCCGACGACGGGGGACTGTGCGCATGCGGCAAGAGCAGCCGTTGTCACGGCGACAGCGGATAATCGCGCAACGTTGCGCATATTCAATGAATGCATATCGAAAATGACGCGCCGCACGGCGGAGTTGCAGCGCAAATCCTTGGCGTAACCGATGAAAGACATCTTGCCCCCTTTGGCAACCGAGTGCCGAGGCCCGCCAACTTTCGAACCATTTTACACTTTCCCGTATTAATAACCATATACCAAACGGCGGCGGCTCCAATTCGTGCGACAGCAACCACCGCAAGCCGCATCTTGAGCGAGCAATCGGCGTGATTTATCGGCCGGAGTCCGAGCGTGCCAGTCACCAGTTCGAAGCCGTCATGCCATGGCAGTTCGATGACTACATCTGGTTTGACAAAACCAGTGCCGTGACGCCGTTCGACGCGGCACAACTTGCGGGATTGCCCGATACCTATCCGTTCGGGGTGTGAGCAACACTGAGTGTCAAAGATAGCAAGGGGCGCCCAGCCGCGGCCTTGAACAGTTCAGGAAATAGGAATTGAGCAGTCTCATTCGTGACCGCGCTAAAACATACCCGATCGCGCCTCCGTCGCCGCGAACGCCGGAATTTTGGCGTCTATTAACCATTGCCCGCTAATACCCAATCTTGCGAACCCAGGGGCGCCTCGGGGAAAGACAATGCGTGCGGTCATCGCCGCCACGATTCTCTGGCTGTGTTCAACTCCACTCCTCGCCGACCAGTTGGTTTTGCGCTGCGATACCCCCAACCGGTCACTGGCGTTTTCCGTCTTGATTGATACGGCCAAGCGAGCCGTCCTGGGCTTCGGGTATGGCAGCAAAGTAGAAACCGAGCGTTTCACCGAAACGGTCATTGCCGCGAGCGACAAGGAAGACGCTGGTGGCGCTCAAAATCTGGTTATTGACCGCGTTACTGGCCAATTCCAGCTGACTTGGACAGCTGCCAATCCGGACGACAAGGGCGGAGATCTTCAAGGCACCTGCGCGCCCGCTCGCCGACAGTTCTAACTGCTCGCTAAGGCTGATAGCCGGTCCGCGGCAATCTTCCAGTTCAAAGCATGTCTACGACATTCGGGCCTAATCGGCGCACCGTTTCAATGACGGTTTGAGCATGCGGCTTTGGCTCCGCCGCTCGATTTTGCCGATCGCATACCGGAATTCATCCATTACCGTTTGGTCCGCCGCCTTCAACCGTAAGACCCCCCTGTCTGTCGCCGATCTGAAAAGTGAAGCGTTTGGCGAAGCTTGCATCCACGCTGGGCGGAACGTCCTCAAATCCGACCAGCGATAACGTGCCCAAACGATTATGCTCGAATATTTCCTCGCTTCCGACACCCAACTGCCACGCCAGCTGCATCGAATTTATGCCGAGGCTCCAATCCGAACCGCTGCCGTCCACTATTGCGGTTACGTCCAGGCCACCAAGGATTTGTTGCGTCGCCGGTCGGTACAAAAAGATCCGTCCTTCAAGTATCCATTGGCCGTCATAGCCAAAATTTGGGGGTAATGGCTTGCCCTGCCCACGCAGTGGCTTAGGGGTCGTCATCGGCGTCGACGCTCCTGACCTGGTCGGCACTTATCGGGGTAGCGACCGCGGCGATGGCCGTCATTGGTGGTCCCCGTCATTCCCAGACGGAAATCGGCTCGGTGCAGTCCTTCATGTCGGATTCCGCTGCCGCAGTCGCGGCATGATTTCTATTTTCAAACCGCCTGGGCGATCGGCTGTCATCCTGGTTGTTAACCTGCCGCGTTTCTCTCCGGCAAGGAGGAAACTTCATGCGGCCGAGAAGCGTTCCTGATTATCCGTCGAATCGAACCGCCAATTTCAGCAAACAGAAAAGCATGAGCTGCGCACTTCGCTGCGAATTGCCGGCGAGACTCGGAGGCGTCATGACTGCGAAACCGCGTGACACTGGCCTTCGGCTCCGCTAACAGCCGCCGGGCCTTCGGGATTAGACGCGTGAGGACCCCGGACCTCGATGCCGTAATTGATGATGCATGAATCTTGCAGGTGTCGATGGAAGCGGCGCCACGCGCCGCGAAAAACGCGCTCTCTCAAATACCAGCAACAGGATAAGTCTACATGAACGATCCATTGTTTCTCAGAGACGACTTTCGCTGGAGAGAAGATTTGCCGATGTGCCATATGGTGAAAGCCGGCGATTTCCTTTGGCTCAGCGGTCAGGTCCCGTTAGACGAAAACGGAAAAGTCGTCGGCGCAGAAGATATTCAGGCTCAGGCGAGGCAAGTCTTTACCAATATGCGCAGGGTCCTCGGTCTTGCCGGCTGCGATCTCACCTCTGTCATTCGTCTGACCAACTACCTCACGGTGCCGTTCGACGACATGGAGCAGATACACAAGTACTGGGATGTAAGACGAGAATTCTTCGGAACGCATCGCCCCGCGAGCACGGGAGTAAGAGTAGCCGCGCTGATGCTTCCCGATCTCTTGATCGAGATCGATGCCATTGCCTATGCACCCAATGCGGTGATCAGTCCGAGCGCGGTGGTTCTCAATGCCAAGAACTAAAGCCCCAACGATCCCAATACGGCGTTGCGTAGGCGCTTAACCGATTATGCATTGCAGAGTTCGAAGAACATGACGAGGGCGATCGATGCCGGAGTTTTCATTCCGGTCGGCAATCACGGGTGGATACATTCGGTAAACTCGCCGGCAGTTGAGGACGGCTCGTTCCAGCGTGTGCTCGAGGTGACCAAAGGGGCAGAAGCTTTGGGTTTCGACTTCGTGCTCAGCCCCGGCATCTGGCGCGGACGCCAGGGTCCATCGGAACACTGGATGTGTTCACTGGAATCGTTGACGACGACAGCCGCATTGCTTCAAGCCACCGATAGAATAGCGGTGTTTGGTACGGTCCATATGACCATCTACCCGCCCGCCGTCGTCGCCAAGATCATGACGACCCTGGATCAGATCGGGCCGGGTCGTGTCGGACTGAATTTAATCACCGGCTCGAGCTACCTTGATCTCTCGCATGTCGGCCTTTGGCGTGACGGGCTCAACCATAACGAACGCTACGATCTGGCGGACGAGTGGATACGAGTTGTCAAAAGGCTTTGGACGGAAGGTTTCGTTTCGCACAAAGGGCGGTTTTATGAACTAACGGAAGCCACGATAGGGCCGAAGCCATCCCGCTTGCCGCCGCTTGCGAATGCAGGTGCCTCGGAGAGGGGCTTCAAATTCGCCGTCGAGAACTGCGACATCGCTTTTGTCTCCGGCAGCGAGGATCCAAAGGACAAACAAGCCGCGATACGTGCGAAGGCGACCGCTCGATCGATGGGGAAGCCAGATTTAAAGGTCTACGGCCTTGTCACGCTGATCCCCGGCGAGACCGACAAAGACGCACAGGACCGGAAGGATCACTTCGACGAAGGCGTCGATATCGAATGTCTGGACGATATCGCGCTGGGATACAACCTGAACCCCAACATTAAAGATGTCGGCTCAGTATCGCTGCGTCTTGCCGCGGGCAGGCAGGAGCGTAGCGCCCTAACGCCGGGCGCGTTTGTCGGCTCATACGCTTCGCTCGCCAAACGTATCGCCCAAGTCGTCAAAGACTGCGAACTCGATGAGATTATCCTGATCGCGCCGGACTACACGAACGACCTGAAGGCCCTCACCGAAAAGACATTGGTCCGCATGCCGGAGTACGGCGTCTCCTGTCGCGTCGGCGGAGCCTGACCATCCCCGCAGGAATCTTGCTCTCAAACAGTTCCAGCTAAGTGGAAGGCACGCCGATAAATGATTGGATGATTTCAGGTTGTGGTGCCCAGGGGCGGAATTGAACCACCGACACCTGCATTTTCAGTGCAGTGCTCTACCAACTGAGCTACCTGGGCGCCCGCCAGACGCGCCGTTCATAGGCACGCACGAGCGGCGTTTTTATAGAGGCTCGATTCCCGGCTGTCCAGAATGGGCACCGGCACTCAGCTTGCCGCTTCGCCGCCCTCGTCGCGCCGTTCGTCTTCTTCCTCATCTTCGGTGACCGGCACGGCATAAACGCCCGAGAGCCAGCGATTGAGGTCGACGTCGGCGCAGCGCGGCGAGCAGAACGGACGGTACCCTTCGGCGGCAGGTTTACCGCAGATCGGGCAGGCGTTGCGGCGGCGAGAGTCGGGCATGAACGGAATATGGGTTGCGCGCGGCGCCGGGCCAATCGCCGTTCACAGCGCGTTGAGCCAGCCGAAATGAATCGGATAGCCTTCGCCGCCGAGCAGCGCCACCGTTTCGTAGAGCGGCAGCCCGACAATGCTGGAGTAGGAACCGACAAGTTTCACGATAAAGGAGCCGGCGATGCCCTGCGCCGCGTAGCCGCCGGCCTTACCGCGCCATTCGCCGGAGGCGAGGTAGGCCTCGATGTCTTCATCGGAGAGGCGCTTGAAGCGCACACGCGTCTCCACGTACCGCTGCCGAAACGTTTCCTTCGGCGTCACCAGGCACACCGCAGTGTGGACGCGATGATTGCGGCCTGACAACAGCCGCAGACATTGCGCGGCTTCGTCGAGCAACTCCGCCTTCGGCAGGATACGGCGGCCGACCGCGACAACCGTGTCGGCGGCAAGGATAAAGGATCCTTTGAGCTCCTCATCATGCCGCACCATGGCGAGCGCCGCTTCGGCCTTGCTGCGCGCCAGCCGCGTGGCGCAGGCGCGCGGCAGTTCACCCCGTTTCGGCGTTTCGTCGATATCGGCCGGGCGCAGCGCATCGGGTTCGATGCCGGCCTGATTGACGAGCGCCAGCCGGCGCGGCGAGCCGGAGGCAAGGACCAATTTTGAGCGACCGATCATTTGAACCGGTAGGTAATCCGGCCCTTGGCCAAATCATATGGCGTCATCTCCACCAGCACCTTGTCGCCGGCGAGTACGCGGATGCGATTCTTGCGCATGCGGCCTGCAGTGTGGGCGATGATTTCGTGCTCATTCTCGAGCTTGACGCGAAAGGTGGCGTTCGGAAGCAATTCCGTGACCACACCGGGAAATTCCAGCAGTTCTTCCTTCGCCATTCGGATTCCGGTCTCGCTGACATCGACCGCGCCTTTGGCTCGTATCCCGGCCGAAAATTGCGCGAAAATTAGCGGATGATGAACGGTTCTACAACGCCAGTTTTGCGAGCCTTTCCCCAGGCGCAGACGATCTGCTGCGCTGCAGAATCAGCGTCTTTAAGGCCTTGCAACGAGCCGCGATCTGTCACTCGTTTCCCGGACGCTGGCCGGCAAACCGCTCCCTGATCCGTTTCAGAAGCTGGTCGCGCACGTCGCGATAAGCGTCGAGCCGCTGCTCGCGGCTGCCTTCCACATCGGTCGGATCGGCGGTCGGCCAATACTCAACATCGACGGCGCTCATGCGGGTGAGTTCGAGCGCGCGATGGTGGGCCTCGGGTGCGAGCGTAATGATGAGGTCGAAACTGAGCCCCTCCAGCTCGTCGAGCTCCTCGAAAGTCATCGGTCTATGGCGCGAAATATCGACGCCGATCTCGGCCATGACGGCAACGGCAAACGGGTCGAGTTCGCCTTTTCGCGCGCCCGCGGAGCCAACGTAGATAGTGCGGCCGAACATCTGCGCAAACAGCCCGGCGGCAATCGGCGAGCGTATCGAATTGCGCCCACATGCAAACAGCACCGCCAGGGGCCGCGTGGTAGGTTGTGCTGCGGACGCCGGCATTGCGGCTGCCTACCCCTTCCAGTGCAGCACCGTGACCAGCGTAAACAGACGCCGCGCCGTGTCGAAGTCGACCTCTACCTTCCGCTTAAGCCGCTCCATCAGGATGCGTGAGCCTTCGTCGTGCAACGAGCGCCGCGCCATATCCAGCGCTTCGATACGGTCCGGGGTCGCGCCACGGATCGCGGCGTAGTAGCTGTCGCACACCGTGAAATAGTCCTTCACGATGCGGCTGAACGGCGCGAGTGAGAGCAGGTGCGCGATGATCGGCGTACCGTCAGCTAGCCGGATATCGAAAACGAGACGGTTGCCGTCAATGCGGAGATTGAGGGCATAAGGTCCGGCGTCGTGGTCCTGCGGCCGAAACGAGTTCTCCTCGATGAGATCGTAAATCGCGATGGCGCGCTCGTGTTCGACGTCGCGGCTCGCCCGCCCGATCGAAGACTCGTCAAGCGTCACCGCAACCAGCCGGTAGGTTTCGTTCTTGTCGCGACCGGCCCGCGCCATCAGCGGTTGAGCCGAATGGCGATCGAGCGGGCGTGCGCGTCGAGCCCCTCCGCGGTGCCCAAGGTGATCGCCGCGTCGGCAAGCGCCCGCAATTGCTCGGGGCCGCATTTGAGGATCGAGGTGCGCTTCATGAAATCGAGAACGCCCAGGCCTGAAGAAAAACGCGCTGAACGCGCCGTCGGCAGCACGTGGTTCGACCCGGCAACATAGTCGCCGATCGCCTCCGGCGTATGCGGACCGACGAAGATCGCACCGGCATTGCGGATGCGCCGGGCAAGATTTTCGGCATCGGTGGCCGCAATTTCCAGATGTTCTGGCGCGATAGCATCGACGAGCGGCAGCGCCTCATTGAGATCGCGCACCAGGACGACCGCCCCGAAATCGCGCCATGAGGCGCCGGCGATTTTGCCGCGGGCAAGCCCATTGAGCGCGCGCTCGACCGCGCGCTCGACCGCATCGGCAAGCCCGGCATCGTCGGTGATGAGGATCGCCTGCGCGCTTTCATCATGTTCGGCCTGTGCCAGCAAATCGGCCGCAATCCACTCGGCGTTGCCGCCGGAGTTGGCGATGATCAGTACCTCCGACGGTCCGGCCACCATGTCGATGCCGACTTTGCCGAACACGATCCGCTTTGCGGCGGCGACGTAAGCGTTGCCGGGCCCCATGATCTTGGCGACCGGAGCGATGGTCTCGGTGCCGTACGCCAGCGCGGCAATCGCTTGCGCGCCACCGACCCGATAAATCTCGTCAACGCCGGCAAGTTTCGCGGCCGCAAGGACGAGCGGCGAAATCGTGCCGCCGGGGGCAGGCGCTACCATGACGATGCGCGGCACACCGGCCACCTTGGCCGGCACCGCATTCATCAGCACCGATGAAGGATAGGCAGCGGTCCCGCCCGGGACGTAGAGCCCGACCGCTTCGATCGCCGTCCACCGCGAGCCAAGCTCGACGCCCAGCGCGTCGGTGAAGCGGTCGTCTTCCGGCATTTGCCGGCGGTGGAAAACCTCGATGCGATCGCGGGCGAACTTGAGCGCGTCGAGTACGTCGCGCTTGCAACTCTTGAACGCCGCGTCCGCCTCTTCCGGCGTGACCCGAAGAGCCGAGGTGTCGAGATCAAAGCGATCAAACTGTTGGGTGTAGTCGCGCAGTGCATGATCGCCACGCGCGGCCACGTCTGCGACGATCGCGCGCACGGTCGCCTCAACGTCGGCCGAAACTTCACGCTTGGTATCGAGAAAGGCGCGGAATTTTTCGCCAAAATCCGCGGCGCGTGTGTCGAGGCGAGTGGCCATTCTGATGCCTTTTGCGCTGCTGTGCAGCGATGCAGAGCGTCTCTTTTATTATAACAATTCTAATATTGGGTTTTCTGATTGACAAAAGGCGCTCTGTTCACCAATTCCTTGTAGGTCCGCGTTATTTAGGGGCGGCAAACAGCTCCCGTGCCGGGTCATGACAACAAGCACACCTGCAGCGCTTTGCTCAATACTCGCGTGCGTATTTGTTTTGAGCATGGGCGTGGCGTGCGCCGATGAGCCGGTGATGCTATCGCTCACGATTAGAGATCATCAGTTCGAACCGGCGGAAGTGAATGCTCCGGCCGGAAAGCCGATCGTTTTTACGATCAGGAATCTCGGCGCGATCGCCTCCGAATTCGAAAGCGGCGTGCTGCATGTCGAAAAGGTGATCCCGCCGGGCGGCCAAGCGGTCGTTCACGTTCGACCGCTGGAACCGGGACGCTATAATTTCTTCGACGATTTTCATCGCCAGACGCAAGGGTTTCTGGTCGTCCAGTGAGTGGTCAAACAGTCGCCGTGCCGTGAGGTGTCCGTGCTTCCTTCGCTCTTAATCGTCTTCCGTGAGGTCTTCGAAGCCGGGCTGATCGTCGGCATTGTCATGGCGGTGACTTCGGGCGTGGCCGGGCGCGGGCGTTGGATCGCCGGCGGCGTCGTGGCCGGAGTGCTGGGTGCCTGTCTGGTGGCGCTGTTTGCCGGTGGATTGTCGCAACTGTTCGGCGGCAACGGACAAGAACTGTTCAACGCTGCCATTCTTGGCTTCGCAGTGCTGATGCTCGGCTGGCATAATGTCTGGATGTCGCGGCATGGCCGCGAGCTTGCGGCCGACATGCGCGCCGCCGGCGAGGCGGTGGCGGCCGGCTCGAAGTCGCTTGCCGCACTGTCGCTTGTTGTAACGATCGCAGTGCTGCGCGAGGGTTCGGAAGTCGTGCTGTTTCTCTATGGCGTAGCTGCCGCGGAAGGCGGCGCCAGCGTCGGCATGCTTGTCGGCGGCGCTATTGGGCTCGCTCTTGGGGCGTTTGTGTGCCTGCTGACTTACCTCGGTCTCATCACCATACCGATGAGGTATCTGTTCAGCATCACCAGCACCCTGATCGCATTGTTGGCCGCCGGCATGGCCGCACAGGCGATCGCCTTCCTGCAGCAGGCCGACATCCTCACCGCATTCGACCAGACGGTGTGGGATACTTCCTGGATCCTGAGCGACGAAAGTTTTCTCGGCCGCGCCATGCACACGCTGGTCGGCTATGTGGACCAGCCGACCGCTATGCAACTCATTGTCTACGCGGCGACGCTTGTAGTGATAGCCGCGCTGATGAAGCTCTTTGCCGTGCCGTCAGCGCCACGCCGGCAGACAGTCTGAACCTTGCGCTAAACCGCCTTCGTAGCGGCGGCGAAGTGATCGGGACACGTCGTCGCCGCATAGACCTCGCCAAGATCGGCGAGTTCGGCTTCCAGGCATTCCACGTCGAGACGAATGGCGGCGCCCCCTGAGAATGTCAGGGTAATGGCGCCCGCTGGACCATCGCGCTCGGCGAATTCGACCGCCAGCAGATTGAGCGTCGTGCCCTTCTTGGTCTGATCGAGGTTGCGGCACTTGCAGCTATTAACCCGCTCAAATCGCAACGCTGTTCGGCAACGACGGTAGTCGGGCGAATAGCTATCTTTAACACCGCTAGCATCTTTAACACCGCCCGCATCAACCGCATTCATCCGGTCGAAGCGATTGAGCGCCATCACAAAACGATGGTCGCGCGGTTGCCAGAAAATATCGGTCACTCGGACAAGGGCATCTTGCACATGGGCCGAAACGACCTCGATGTCATCCTTGTCGAGGGCGACGAGTTTGAGTTCTTCCATGTCGCGTTCCCGGCGTCGGCGTCTCTCTGCTGCAAAAGTTAGTAGGGATCCAACCGGCTTGCAAGGCCCGCAAAAACATCGAGAATTCCAGACACTAATGCTACAGCGGCGGTCCGGCCGGATGAGAAAGAACGGATGGATCGATCCTAATTAGTTTGTTGGCCGTCAGTTCTTCCTGTGCAGTGCACTATAAGCAAACGCCGCCCGATCGCGGCTGTGGATCAAGCGCGCCGCCGATGACCCGGCGGCTCGACTATCAACAAAGGCTCATTAGTTGTACAAGTTGGATTTGCGTCCGGCCCGAGAGGTTGCTAAGACCAACCTAACAACACTGCTTGTTAACTAGTCCTGCCGTATCTGCGAGGTTCGTTTGTAGAATATGACAGCGATCCTCGCCACCTCTACCCCTATCTGTTGTGTTTCTTTCACCCCCGCTATGGGATTAATGTTGCCTTTCTTGAAAGGGAGGAATTATGGCTAAGAAGTCAAAGAAGCGGCGCGCCTGGACGGCAACCGAAGTTCGTGAGCTGAAGTCGATGGCGAAGAAGAAAACCGCCGCGGCAAAAATCGCCAAGAAGTTGAAAAGGACGGAAGGCGCGACGAGGCAAAAGGCGTTCAGCATTGGGCTGTCGCTCGACTCCCGTTCCTGACTTTCACCAAACAACCAAGCTCTCCGAGCGCGAATCGACGCCGGCCTGGATTACCAGGCTCGGCGCGATGTCGTTTGGGTATTGTTGTTGAAGCCCGACGCGGCGAAATGCCGAATGCGGCGCCCGGCGGCCCTATCTGATTGGGAATGATGTCCGGGCCGGTGCTGCCCGGCCTGTATCAGGGCTGATGGCGGAGGCCTTGTCGCCGTAATCCGGTCTGGTTTTCATTAGAAATAGGATAGAACGCAGCAGCCGCTAGTAATTTGTAAGGCGGATCGTGCTATCACGCGTGCTACGGTGACAGGCACCCCACGATGAGCCAGGTTCCAGGCCAGCCGAGGCAGCAACCAGCAAGTTCCGAACTCGCCGCGGCACTCGCTTCGTGCAAGCGCGCCTTTCTCGCCGTCGCGCTGTTCAGCGGCATGAGCAACATCCTGATGCTCACTGGCGCGCTGTTCATGCTCGAAATCTACGATCGGGTCCTGCCCAGCCGAAGTGTGCCAACGCTCGTCGCCCTGTTGATCCTTGCGGGCGGCCTTTACGCAGCGCAAGGGGTCATCGACGCCATTCGCAGTCGCATTCTGGTGCGCGTCGGGCACAGCCTCGACGAGGCGATGAGTCTCCGTGTGTTCGACATTATCATCCGGCTGCCGCTTAAAGTCGGCAGCAAAGGAGACGGTACCCAGCCGATCCGCGATCTCGATACGGTGCGCAGCTTCCTTTCCGGCCTTGGCCCGGTCGCATTGTTTGATCTGCCGTGGATGCCGGTCTACCTCGCCATCTGCTTTCTGTTCCACACCTATATCGGACTGACCGCGCTGGCCGGTGCGATCATCCTCGTCATTCTCACCGTTGTGACCGAGTTGCGGACCAGACGCCCGACCCAGAGCGCGACGCAATTCGCGACGGCGCGCAACGCGCTGATGGAATTGAGCCGGCGCAATGCCGAGGCGATTACCTCAATGGGTATGGTCGCCCGCACCGCGCAACGCTGGAACAATCTCAATCACAACTACGTCGCCTCGGGCGGCCAGGCGAGCGACGTTGTCGGCGGGCTTGGCGCCTTCTCGAAGGTTCTGCGGCTATTGCTGCAGTCGGCCATTCTGGCGGTTGGTGCGTGGCTGGTGATTCATCAGGAATCCACGCCCGGGATCATCATTGCCGGCTCGATCCTGGGCGGACGGGCGCTCGCGCCGGTCGACCTTGCCATCGCCAACTGGCGTGGCTTCGTCGCCGCGCGGCAAAGCTGGCACCGGTTGTCGCGATTGCTCGGACATCTGCCGGCGCGCACCGAACCGATGGCGCTCCAGCCCCCGACCAAGACGCTGCTGGTGCAAAACGCGGCGGTCAATCCGCCAGGCGAGCCGAAGATCGTATGCCAGGATGTGAACTTCACGCTCGCCGCCGGTAAGGCGCTCGGCGTGATCGGTCCGACGGCTTCTGGAAAATCGTCACTGGCGCGCATGCTGGTTGGCGTGTGGACGCCGGCACGCGGCAGCGTGCGTCTTGATGGAGCTACACTCGAACAATGGTCGCCCGAAACACTCGGCCGGCACATCGGCTATTTGCCGCAGGATGTCGAACTGTTTCCCGGCAACGTGGCGCAGAACATTGCCCGATTCGAGGACCCACCCGATGCCGAGGCAGTGCTTGCCGCGGCCAAGGCAGCTGGCGTTCACGATCTCATCGTCAATCTGCCGAACGGCTACGAGACCAGCGTCGGCGATCACGGCAGCGCCTTGTCTGCCGGTCAGGCCCAGCGCATCGCGCTGGCGCGGGCGCTGTATCGCGATCCGTTCCTGGTGGTGCTCGACGAGCCCAATTCCAATCTCGACGCCGAAGGCGACGAGGCGCTGACCCGGGCCATTCTCGGCGTTCGCGCACGGGGCGGCATCGCCATCGTGGTTGCTCATCGTCCTAGCGCTATCGCCGGCGTCGACTACATTCTGGTGATGGCCAAGGGTCGTCAGCAACAGTTCGGACCGAAAGAGGAAATCCTCAATCGTGTCATCCAGCCGACTACGCCGCCGCGCGCCCTGAAAGTCGTGCCGGAACAGGGAGGCGTCGGATGAGCGGCCAGCCGCGGGCAGTCTGGTCGGCGTCAATCCACCGGCACATCCTCGTGGGATGTGCGGTCGTGGCGTTTCTTGCCGTCGGACTTGGCGGCTGGGCCTCGACGGCCGAGATTTCCGGCGCGCTGATCGCGCAGGGCTCCCTGGTCGTCGATTCCAACGTCAAGAAGGTGCAGCATCCGACCGGCGGCGTCGTCGGCGAGGTTCGTGTGCGCGAGGGCGATCGCGTCAAGGCGGGCGACATTCTTGTTCGCCTTGACGAGACGGTGACGCGCGCCAATCTGGCGATTGTCACCAAAGGCCTCACTGAGCTTTATGCGCGCCGGGCGCGTCTCGCTGCCGAGCGCGACGGCGCCGATGCCGTCGCCGTACCGAAGGAACTCGCCAATCGGGGCCACGACCCCGACGTGCAAGAGGCGCTGTCGAGCGAGCGCAAGCTGTTCGACCTCCGGCGCAACGCACGGCTGGGGCAAAAAGATCAACTGCAGCAGCGTATCAAACAGTTGAATGAGCAGATTGCCGGCCTGACCGCTCAGCAGGACGCCAAGGCCAAGGAGATGTCGCTGATCGATCAGGAACTCCAGGGCGTGCGCGATCTGTGGGCGAAGAATCTGGTGCAGATAAACCGGCTGACCTCGCTCGAACGCGAGGCGGCGCGTTTACAGGGCGAGCGCGGCCAGCTTATCGCCTCTGCCGCCGAAGCAAAGGGCAAGATCGTCGAGACGCAACTGCAAATCATCCAGGTCGATCAGGAACTAAGCAGCGACGTCGCCAAGGAGTTGCGCGATACCGACAGCAAGATCGGCGAATACGTCGAACGTAAGGTTACGGCGGAAGATCAGCTCAAACGTACCGATCTGCGAGCGCCACAAGACGGCGTCGTGTTCCAGTCGACGGTCAATACCGTCGGCGGAGTCATCACTGCCGGCGAGACTGTCATGCTCATTGTGCCCGAGTTCGATAATCTTTTGGTAGAGGCCAAGGTCGACCCCAAGGATATCGATGAGGTGCAGTTCGGCCAACCGGTTGTGCTTCGCTTCTCGGCGTTTAACATGCGAACAACGCCTGAGCTGAACGGAACAGTGGTGCGGATCGCCGCAGATACGACCACCGATCAGCGCACCGGGCAGAGCTACTATCTGGTCCGCATCTCGATGACGGCCGACGAGATCGGGCGGCTCGGCGCTGTAAAACTGACCCCGGGTATGCCGGTCGAAGCTTTCATCCAGACCGGCGAGCGCACCCTGATCTCCTATCTCGTCAAGCCGCTGCACGATCAACTGATGCGCGCCTTTCGGGAAAAGTAAGCTCCATCGTTTCCGGACGCATACTGCGCGACCCTGGATTCTCCCCGCAGACCGTCTCCTTGCTATAATATCGGGGCGTGCAGAGCAGGGCCGTTGAACCATGAAGCGAGTTGCTCGCTGGGCGCGCCAATTCGGGATCGCCCGAGCCGTCTGCATTGCGCTCCTGTTCGGGCTGGTGCCATTGCGAATCGCCGACCCGCGGCTGCTGCAGGAGGCGCGGCTGCGGACGTTCGATTACTTCCAGGTGTTGCGCCCGCGCGAGCAGACGACGCGGCCGGTCGCGATCGTCGACATCAATGAGGCCAGCCTAAAGCAGATCGGACAGTGGCCGTGGCCACGCACGATCTTGGCCGATCTGGTCGACCGCCTCACCGACATGGGCGCCGTCGCCATCGGCTTCGACATGGTCTTCGCCGAGCCCGACCAGCTGTCGCCCAATCTCGTCGCGCTGACACTGCGCGATCTTGACGATGCGACGCGCGCACGTTTGCGCAGCCTGCCCAGCAATGATGAGATTTTTGCCGCAGCGATCCGCCGCTCACGCGTCGTGCTCGGCGAATCCGTGTCCAACAGCCGCTCCGACGATGTCACGATCGAAGGATCTGGCTACGGCGTCATCACTACAAAAGGCGCTCCGGACCCGCGCACTTTTCTGGCCTCTTTTCCAAGCCTCGTGACCAATATTCCGATCCTTGAAAAAGCCGCTGCCGGCAGCGGTGTCTTCACCGAGGCCGATGAGCGTGACGGGATTGTCCGGCGCGCCCCGGTGATCATGCACGCCGGAAACGCGTTTGTTCCCTCGCTGGCGCTGGAAATGCTGCGGGTGGCGACCAACTCCAACTCGCCAGTCATTCGCTCCGACAAAAACGGCATTCAAGGCGTCGGCTTCAGCCGCTTTCGGCTGCCTACCGACCGCCATGGTCGATTATGGATTTATTTCAATCACACCGATCCGGAGCGCTATGTATCGGCTAGAGACGTCTTGCACGGCCGCGTGGCTGACGACCGTATCCGGGGCAAACTGGTTCTGATCGGCACGTCGGCCATCGGTCTCCTGGATCTCAGGACCACGCCACTCGATTCGGTGATCCCAGGCGTCGAGGTGCATGCCCAGGTCATCGAGAACGTTTTGACCGACACGCTGCTTTCGGCTCCGAGTTGGGCGATCGGGGCCGAGATCGTCACCGCGGTGGTCATCGGCCTGGCGATCATTATCGCCGCGCCGCTGTTGCCCGCCGCCATCGTCGTCGCGCTCGGGGCGTTGTTGATCGCCGGCCTCATCGGCATGTCGTGGTACTTCTTTGTCGCCCACAACCTGCTGATCGACTTCACCTATCCGCTGATGTCGAGCTGGTTGATTTATCTGGTGCTCACGTTCGTGAACTACTTCCGCGAACAGCGGCAGCGCCATCAGATCCGCTCGGCGTTCGGGTTTTACCTGTCGCCGCCGCTGGTCGAACAATTGGCGAAATCTCCGGAAAAGCTGGTGCTCGGCGGCGAGGAACGCCGCATGACCATTCTGTTCAGCGACGTGCGCGGCTTCACCACTATCTCCGAGCACTACAAGGACGATCCGCAGGGCCTCACTCGCCTGATGAATTGTTTCCTCACGCCGCTGACCAACGCCATCATCGAGCGTAACGGCACGATCGACAAGTATATCGGCGACGCCATCATGGCGTTCTGGAATGCGCCGCTCGATGACAAAGAGCACGAGGCCAACGCCTGCGCCGCAGCACTGGAAATGCTGAGCCGCGCCGAAGACCTGAACGTCGAGCTCAAGCGCGAAGCGGAGGCCAACGGCGGCGTTTATATGCCGCTGCGGATTGGTATCGGGCTCAACAGCGGGCCGTGCGTTGTCGGTAACATGGGCTCCGACTTCCGGTTCAACTATTCGGTGCTGGGCGATACCGTCAACCTCGCCTCGCGGCTGGAATCGCGCACCAAAGACTATCGGCTCTCGATGGTGATCGGTTCACGCACGGCGGAGGGCGCAAAAAGCAAGTACGCCACCATGGAGATCGACCTCATTCAGGTGAAGGGCAAGAAGCAGCCGGAAGTGGTCTACACCGTGCTCGGGCCAACTGAAGTCGAACAGGACCCGCGTTGCGGGCAGTTGCGCGATCTCCACGCTCAAATGCTTGCGGCCTATCGCAAGCAGCAATGGGACGAGGCCAAGAGGTTGATTGATCGCTGCCGCAAGGTCGCCAACGGTTTCGGTGTTGCCGGTCTCTATGACATGTACATTGAACGGATGGAGGCCTATCAAATCGACCCGCCGCCGTCCGACTGGAACGGCGTCTACGAAGCCGAGTTGAAATAACCTATACTACGCAGTCTTGTCACAAGCGGCCTTTGTGTCGCGCTGGGAGGTTCGGCACTATGGCAACAAGCTTCGATCGCATCCTCACCACACATGTCGGCAGCTTGGTGCGGCCGCCCGAGCTAACCCGATATGTCGAGGCGATCGACAACGGCGTCAAAATCGATCAAGCGGCATTCGATCGCTGCCTGACCGACAGCGTCGCCGAGGTTGTCAGGCGGCAACAGCAGGCCGGCGTCGACATCGTTAGCGACGGCGAGTTCGGCAAATTCCGCAGCTGGTCGTTCTACATCCTCGATCGTCTTTCCGGCATCGAGGAGCGGGCGATCGAGAAGGCGCGCGGCGCCGGCCGCGATCTGCAATTATTTCCGGACTTCTACGCCGAATACTTTCCGACGCAGAAGCTGCCGAAGCGTGGAACGGCGGTTTGTGTCGGCCCGATCGCTTACAAAGGCCAGGCAGCGGTCCAGAAAGACATCGCCATCTTCAAGGCCGCGCTGAAAGGCGCCTCCGTCACCGACGCTTTCCTGCCGGTGGTCGCGCCGGCGAGCGCCGTTCCCCGCTCAAAAAACGAATACTACAAGGACGACGAGGAGTTCCTGTTCAAACTCGCCGAAGCCCTGCGCGAGGAATACAAAGCGATCGTCGATGCCGGATTGATCGTTCAGATCGACGATGCGTTCCTGCCTTACATGTACGACGTGGCATTCGCCGCCGACCAGCTGGCGCAATATCGAAAATGGGCGGCGGTGCGCATCGACGCGCTCAATCACGCCATTGCCGGATTGCCGGAAGATCGTGTCCGCTACCACATCTGCTGGGGCAGCTTTAACACCCCACACGTCACCGATGTGCCGCTCAAGGACATCGTCGACCTGGTCCTCAAGGTAAAGGCCGGCGGTTACTGCATCGAAATGGCCAATCCGCGCCACGAACATGAGTGGCGCGTGTGGGAAAGCATAAAATTGCCCGCCGGCCGCAAGCTTATTCCCGGCGTTATCAGCCACGTGACGAACGTCGTCGAACACCCGGAGCTGGTCGCCGAACGCCTCACCCGTCTCGCCAAGCTAGTCGGGCGCGAAAACGTCATTGGCGGTACCGATTGCGGCTTCGCGCAATCGCCGTATGTGCGGCGCGTGCATCCCTCGATCATGTGGGCCAAGCTTGAGGCACTCGCCGAAGGCGCGAGGATTGCTTCGCAGGAATTGTGGGGCAGGAAAGCCGCCTGAAATCGGGGCTGCCCTCGGATCACGCAGCCTCTGCCGTGCGGTTGATGAGGTCGCCTCGCTATTCAATTCGTCTCATATTCTGGCCACCGCAAATGAGGACACAACCTTCGACCCGGATCGTATTGGTATTGATTTCGACGACATGTCCCGGATAGGTCTGGCCATTGTCGGCGTTGTACAGCGATCCCGACCATCTTCCCGGGCCATCCGGCACCATGGCAAAGACCTCGACACCGACCAACGGCCGCGCCCGTTTGGTGGGATCTGGATTGTGCTTATCAGTCCACGACGCGCCAGTGGCCGGATCAATTTCCGATTTCGCGCTCGCAATAATCGCGCATAGCCCCCTGCCGCAATTTGTAACGCGCACCGTCGCTCCGTCCTGGGCCAGCCAAAGGCCTGCCGGATCGGCCTGTGCCGGGCTGACGATGACCAAAAGAGCGAGAGCAGACGCACTGCATGCCGTGAACAATTTCATCGGGCGCCCTACGGAACTTGCATCCTCCGCCTAAACGCTGCGAACTAACCTTGGTTCCGATTCGGAACCACCGGTTTAACGCGGCGGAGGCGAACGTTACTCGACTGCTCAAAAAAACGGAGAACGCGGCAAACTTAAGGTCTAGTACGGGAGGCCGACATAATTTTCGGCAAACACCGTCGCCGCCGCCTTGGAGCGGAAGAGATAGTCAAGCTCCGCCAGCTGAATTTTTTGATCAAACGGGTCTTCGGAGATCCGATGCAGCAGCATCGTCATCCACCAGGAGAAGCGTTCGGCCTTCCAAATTCGCGCCAATGCGCGATCGGAATAGTGATCGAGGCCGGCATCGGATTTCTCGGCATAGTACTCGATCAGCGCTTGTGAAAGGTAGCGCACGTCACTCGCCGCGAGATTGAGCCCCTTCGCGCCGGTCGGCGGGACGATGTGGGCAGCATCGCCAGCGAGGAACAGCCGGCCAAAACGCATCGGCTCGGCAACAAAGCTGCGTAGCGGCGCAATACTCTTTTCGATCGACGGGCCGGTGACCAGCCGATCGCGCGCTTCCTCATCCAGCCGGGGCTTAAGCTCCTCCCAGAACCGCTCATCCGGCCAGGACTCGATGTCCTCGGCGAGACTGCATTGCAGATAGTAGCGGCTGCGCGTCGGCGTTCGCATCGAGCAAAGCGCGAACCCAAGCGGGTGACGAACATAGATCAGTTCTTCCGAGACCGGCGGCGTATCGGACAATATGCCGAGCCAGCCGAGCGGATAGACGCGCTCGTGCGTGACGATTGCCGCGTGCGGGGCACTCTTGCGGCTGACGCCATGAAAGCCGTCGCAGCCGGCAATGAAGTCGCACTCGATCTGCTGGACTTTGCCGTCGGCGCGAAAAGTCACGTGCGGTGTGTCGCTCAAGATACCATGCAGGCTGACATCGTACGCGGCGTAGATCGTTGGCGCACCAACCGCCGCGCGGCCGTCCATGAGGTCTCTGGTAATTTCGGTTTGCCCATAGACCATCACCGACTTGCCGGTCATCTCCTTGAAAGAGATGCGGTGACGTACACCATTCACGCAGATTTGCACGCCCTCATGCAGCAGGCCGTCTTGGTACATGCGGGTGCCGACACCGGCCTCGTCGAGCAGATCCATCGTGACTTGCTCGATGACTCCCGCACGCACCCGATCGAGAACGTATTCGCCGGTTTGCCGCTCGAGAATGACGTTGTCGATGCCGTGTTTGTGCAGGAGCTGGCCGAGCAAAAGACCTGAAGGGCCGGCGCCAATAATGGCGACTTGGGTACGCATGTTTCTCATTAGCCGGTGGCTGGATGCATTGGAAAGTTATCGTTGGTGCGGGATCGAGAATTGACTTCGATCAACCGGATTTGTCGTATGCCGACAAAATAACTCCCGGTTTTATACCGGTCGCTTTTGTTATTCGCCAATTCCCATCGCCGCGACAAAGGCTTGGCGCACTTCCGGCGGTTGGCCGTAGTGGAAGCGGAAATCCTTCAGGCGCAAGCGAAGAAGCGGATGCTTCTCGAACTCGGCGAGCGAAACCCCTTCGGTGTTGAGTTCGCGCGCCATGTTCGGCAGCGAAATGCACTGCGCCGCGTTGGCGCCGCGGATAATGCCGCCGGGTTCGTTGCCGGCCGCCATCGCCTCGATCTCCGCAAAGAAACGCTTTCGCATCATGGTGATGCCGATATCGCTCGACCGCAGATTCTCTTTGGTACGGTCGGCGATGCGGCCTTGGCCGGTCCAGGCAACGATGTCCTGATTGATGACGTGGCTGGTGATCAACCGCCCGCTTTCGTCTTTGAGCGGGCTCACCCAGGTTGGCACGTGAGGCTGCACGTAGGGTTCACGGCCTTTTGGCACGCGCATGAAAAACCAGGCGACGCTCAGTGTGTTTTCGTCGTCGACCGGCACGCGCCACTCGAAATGGCCGCCGAGATAGAAGCCGTTGGGCCACAACGCGACGCGCCCGACCGTCCAATAGCGATCCTCTTCGCTTTGACCTTCGCGCACACGCTTGTAGACGAAGCCGTGCTCGAATTCCTCGAATTTCAGTTTGAGATGTTTCGGCGCAGCGTTCCGATCATTGCCGCGCTGCCGGCTACCCCAATTGTCGTGCATCCACTCAAAATGCACCGGATCAATCGAGTTCTCCTGGCACTGAAACCAATTGCATGGGACGTCGGCGAGCACGATCTCACGAAAGCCGTTGGGCCAGGTGAACGGCTCCCACACCGGCAGTTCAGGCGCAGGTTTCGGGCCGAGATACGCAAAGATAAGACCCGCACACTCTTTGACTGGATAGGCTTTGGCCTCACAGCCAGCGCGTGATGGCTTGGAACTGGCAATGTCCTCATAAGGTTGCTCCACACAACGGCCCGCTTCGTCCATCAACCAGCCGTGGTAGCTGCAGCGGATGCCAGTTTTCTCCACCCACCCGTAGGCCAAGTCGGCACGCCGGTGCGGACAGTGCCGGTCGATGAGACCGTAGCGCCCGCTAAGATCGCGGTAGAGGACAAGGTCCTCACCCATAATGCGTACCGGCTTGATCGGATTAGCATCGAGTTCACTTGCGCCCGCGATCGGCTGCCAATAGCGGCGCAGGAGTTCGCCCATCGGAGTGCCGGCGCCGACCCGGGTGAGCATTTCGTTACGCGCGGCTGTGAGCAAACGTCTCCTCCCTTATTCAGCGGGGGTTGGTCCTTGCGATCAATTATCTCACTCCACGCATCGGGCATGGAAGGTAAATTCCGCCGATTTCGCGGGCGTATTTTTCGGGTGGTCGAAAGGTCGAAGAAGGGAGAATATCTACTACTTTGAAGAGATATAATATTATGATACAACTTATAAGGATGGCTCTGGACGAGACCATAATTGACCAATTTGCGGCCGCGATCGCGGAGACTTTGGCTCGCCACCGCATTGCGGGACCTGTCCGAGAGCTGTTGGTGGGCGAGTTGACGAGGGCAGTTGCAGAAGTGCTGGACCCGCTTGAGTTCGAAAGCGGCGCGGCAATATTCGATGGTGTTCACGAAGCCATTCCAAAAAGGGCACGCGGCACCCCGTCGTGACGGCCCTAGCGGCTTTGGGTGACTCCCAGCACTCGCTCAAATTGAAGATAATTGTTTATGAGCTATTCAACCGTTTTCTCGCTTCATGGCGTTATGCGCGTCGAGCAACATGCCGGAACAAGAGCGGAGTGGCTGGCCGCTGCGGTCAAGCATGTCAGCGTGCGTAAGCTCGAGAACTGGTCGATACGTGCGCGGCGCGATGAACAGCATGCCAAGGCGGTTCGCACCGGCATCGTGCTGTCGTTGTTTCTTGTGCTGCTGACGGGCGCATTGCTGGTTGGCGGGCGTGCCGTAATAGATCCGCTGCTACAGTCGGCCGCCAGTGACCGCGAAGCGAACCGGGTGGGCGAAATTGTCTATACGATGCCCGACGGAGCGTTTTGCCGACACCTGGCGTTCGACAACATGACCGGCGAAATCACGGAACGCGCGATTGAGCAATGCGACCGGGATATCGGCAAACGCCAGCACGCCAGAGCAGGCTTTGCCTGGGGCTCCCGCTAACGCGCCGTACATCTGGGCTCACTTTCGCCACAACCTGATCCGAAGTAGGAAAAAACACGCCGCGCGCCGCTAACCAGAGGCTGCGCTCTGCTCGCTGGACGTCGTCGTATCCCACGAAGTGGTCCTTTCGGTGGGTTCCTCATTGAGGCGCATCGCTCTCCCCCAAAACCGGTTTCCCCTTATGAGGATCATGCACTAGGGTGCGCCGCGGCGGGGTGGTCCTGCGCGTAAAAGGAAACAATGCATGCTGCGCAGAGCGCATCTTGTCCGCTGGCTGGCGTTGCCGGCCGGACTACTTCTTGTAAGCTTGGGCAACGCCGCTGCTCAAGGAACTCCGGAAGAACGCCAAGCCTGCGCGCCGGATGCGATGCGGCTTTGTTCCGACTTTATTCCAGACGTGCCAAAGATCACCAAATGCATGATCGCCAAGCGTCCGCAACTCAGTGAAGCGTGCCGAGTTGCGATGAGTTGCAAGCATAAGGTCCACCACCATCACCACCGCAAGCCCAAAGCGGCTTGCGAGGGTTGGAATTGCCACTAACCCTCTGATTGGCCTCCAGGCTTGACGCTGCATTCCTTTGAGCGCGGCGCGGCGTCGCGACCCCGATGGCTTGAGCGTTTTTGGGGAAAATGCATTGTATCGTCGCGACAGTCCCGGGGGCTATCGGACTGTCGGGGGTGGAGTTCGTAGCGTCGCTATGGCGGGGGCCACGCAGAGGGGCAAGTCAGCAGCCACAGTGGCGGCGCTGCGGCAGGCGATGCGTTGGGGGTGGCTGGGTGCCCTCGTCGCGGGCGTTTTCGTCGCCGCTTTCGCGTTCTCCAAAACTGAACCACAGGCACAGACGGTCGCGGGCGATGAAGCGCTTGTGCTCGCCGCCGACGGCGCGCTCGCTGACAGCATGCGCGCCGGCGACAAAACGGCGGCCCGCCGGCTTCTGGCTCTGCAATTCAGCTTCATCGACCCTAACGGCAAGAGCGGGACGCGCAGGGATTTTCTATCCGATCTCAAGAGCCGCGCGGCAGCATCCGCCGATGACTCGTCGGTTCGTCTCTACGGTCGCCTTGCCACGGTGATTGGTCATCGCTTTCCGGCGCCCGATACCGCGGTGTTTTTCCTCGACATCTGGGCCAAACAAAAGCGCACGTGGCGCGCGTTGCTGATTCAGGAGGCCGTAACGGCCGCCGCAGAAGTTCCGGTTGCTCAGGTTGGCTATGCCCAACCTTCTATCGAGCCGCACCCGGTCGAATGCCGAAATCCATGCCAGGCAATCCCCTATCGGGTGCGCTCCTCAGCCGAGCAGGAGATTGTTCTTGCCTTCCAGGCGATTGAGAAGGCAGTCGTGGCTCACGACGCGGCCGAATGGAGAAAACATGTCGCCGACGAGTTCGTGCGTTACCGGAGCGGTCAGGTCCCGGTGCCGAAGGCGGAGCGCATAGCTGCAATCGAACGTCAAAAAGAAGCCAACAGCGCGGTGACTGTCGGCGAAATTGAGACGATGCGGCTTGCCGTTTACGGCGATGGCGCGGCGATGACTGCGTCTCAGATACTGCCGGACAATTCGCGGCCGCCGTACCGCGCGGCGCGCGTGTGGGTTCGGCGCAATGGCCAGTGGCAGATGGCGATCAGCGTCCACACCGACGTCAAATAACCTTTCGGATCATTTGCGCGCCGTGAGCTGAACGACGAATTTAGCTCTCCAGTCCAGTCGGCACATTCTTGTTCTCGCTTTCGAGCTTCATGCCGGCGGCCAGCGCCATGGTTTCGGCGAGCGCAGCAAAATCCTTCTGCAAATATTCCTCCGGATTCTTCTGCAACATGGCGGCGCCGAAGTGGCTTTGCAGCACTTCACGCGCAGCGGCGGTCACCGGCAGCGGCACGTCGATCTCGCGGCCAAGCTCCAGGCCGAGATCGAGGTCTTTGCGCAAAAGCTCAGGCGTGAACGTCGTGGTCCAGTCGAGATTGACCAAGGCCGGCGATTTATAGGCCGTGAACATCGAACCCATGGCGCTGTTGTTGAAGAAGGCGAGCCAGGCGTGACGCGGGACGCCCATTTTGTTGGTGAGGAGCGTCATCTCGATCAGATTCTCGATGATCACGCCGAGCATGACGTTGTGGGCAATCTTGCACACGCGCGCGAGTTCACCGTCGCCGACATACGAAACCCCTCGCGGGGCGAAGACTTCGATCAGCGGCATCACCGCCTTGCAGGCCGCCTCCTCGCCCGAGACGACCGCGGAGAGCTTGCCAGACTTGATCACCTTGGCATTGCCGCTTACCGGAGCAGCGACAAATTTGGAGCCCAGTTGCTGAAGCTTGTCGCGGATTGCAGCCGATTCCCCGACGGCAATGGTGGAGCAATCGACCACCGTCGGCGGCATCTTGCCGCCCTGGCTGCAGACGCCATTCTTGCCGTACAGCACCTCCTGCACGTCTTTGCCGGTGGCGACGATGGAAAACAGCACATCGACGTTCTTCAATTCCGAGAGATGATCGACCAGCTTCCCGCCGGCTTTTGCAAGCGGCTCGGCCTTGGCACGGGTCCGGTTCCAGACGGTAACGTCATAGCCGGCCTTGATCAGCCGCTCGGCCATGGGGATGCCCATGCGGCCCGCACCGATCCAGCCGATCTTCGGCTTGTTGTCTTTCCCGTTCGTGGCCATGCCAAGCTCCTGTTTTGTCGGAGCTCTCTTATCACAGGATGCGAAAGCTTGTCCGCGAGGAGAACAGCCGGGCTATGCACCCCGTTGACGTCAGCTTTGCTTTTCTTGACAGCGGTTTACGGCCCCGTCATAAGGACGCGGGCGCCGCTGGGTTGCCGTTAAGGTTTGCCGGCGCGCGCCCTAAAATTCACCAGCAGAATTGACTGCAAAAGCCGGTCCGGATGCATTTTCCGAGCACCGGGGTCGAACACGAGGACAAAAGATGTTCGCGGTCTTTAAAACCGGCGGTAAGCAATACCGGGTAGCCGCCGAGGACGTGCTCAAGATCGAGAAGGTCAAGGGCGAGCCCGGTGAGATTGTCGAGTTCGGCGAGGTTTTGGTCGTCGGTGGCGACAGCATAGCGCTTGGCGCCCCAACCGTCGCCGGCGCGACGGTTGCCGCTGAAGTGCTCGACCAAGCGCGCGGTCCAAAAATCATCGCGTTTAAGAAGCGGCGGAGAAAGAATTCGCGCCGCAAACGCGGCCATCGCCAGGAATTTACGCTGCTGCGTATCACCGAGATTCTCACCGACGGCAAAAAGCCGAGCCAGACGCCTCCGCCGAGGCCGAAGCGCGCGCCGACGCCCAAGGTTGAAGCTTCTGCGGCGCTCGAATCCTCAGCCGCGGACACCCCGGACGATACGGCAGGCCAGACGCCAAAAGCTACGGCGGCCAAAGCGAAAAAATCGGCCGCGCGCGCGAAGGCTAAGCCGAAAAAATGACCGGATGTGGTGATGTTTTTGTCACGAATCCGGTGTAGTTAACGGTCAAGGAAGGTTTGAGCGATGGCTCACAAGAAAGCAGGCGGATCCTCGCGTAACGGCCGCGACTCAGGTGGTCAACGCTTGGGAATCAAGATTTTCGGCGGCGAAGAAGTCGTTGCCGGCAACATTATCGCGCGCCAACGCGGCACCAAGTGGCACGCCGGCCGCAATGTCGGTGTCGGCCGGGACCACACGCTGTTTGCGCTCGTCAATGGTCACGTCGAGTTCCGTAGCAAAGCCAAAGGCCGGGTCTTCGTATCTGTGCTTCCGATGACGGAGGCGGCTGCGGCCCAGTAGTACGGTGGATCACAGTTTGAGCCCGCCGGCATCCAGTCGAACCGGCGGGCCCAAATGGGCTTCGAAAAGGGGGAGACCGGTTTGCCGGCTCCCCCTTTCGATTTGTTTGCAGGAGCCCGTCATGACCCTGTTGGAAGGCATCGTCGATCAGACCCGGCGCGAGAACACCCTTCCCGTTCTTGAGACCGGGCGGCTTACACTGCGTGCGCCGCGTCGCGGCGACGCAAAGGCGATGGCCGCCCTGGCTAACGACCGTCGCATTGCCGCGAACACGGCCCGCATCCCGCATCCATACAGCGCCGCCGATGCGGAGGAATTCGTTGCGTCGGTCAACCGGCGCGACGGCGAAACCTGCTTCGTCATAATGCTCGGTGACCGGCTCATCGGTGCTTGCGGCCTTGATCCGCAGGAGGACGGGCCGGAGCTGGGCTATTGGCTCGGAGCGCCCTATTGGGACCAGGGCTTCGCCACGGAAGCTGCACGTGCGCTGATCGACTACGCGTTCGGCGAGCTTGAGCACGAAACGCTCCGGGCCGGCGCGCGCGTCAGCAATCCGGCGTCGCGCCGTGTGCTGGAGAAATGCGCCTTCCAATGGACCGGCGTGCGGCTCACCCGCATCCGCGCCATCAACTCGGCGGCCCCGGTCGATCGCTTTCGACTCGATCGTGGGCTGTGGGCGTCACTGAAAGCTTGGCGGTTGGCGCGACAGGTAGCGTAAGCTACTGCCTGCCAGCAGGCGAAGACGTGAAGAACGGCGCCAGTTTGGCGACAAGCGCCGGCCCAAAATGACCCTGTGGATTTGACGGCGTCGCGTGATCCATGAGCTCCCACCCTTGGATCAGCGTGCGCGCATTGTCGAACGCACGCCGCAGATCCCTGCCGGGCCGCATGCTCTGCCGAAAGAAAGCATCGCCGAAATAGGTCCAGTCGCGCTCGGGTGCGCAGCCGAAAGAGGTATGCTTTGCGTCCGCGGCCGTAAGCACGATCGTATTGTCGTTGGCGAGCGGTGGCACGAATATCCCGGCAAAGCAGGCCGATACGATGACAATGCGGTTCTTGATGCCCTCGTTATCGAGCGCGGTCACAACCTCCCTCGGCGTCAGTTCCACGACGGCTTCGTTGGGCAGGCGCAAGGCGAAGCCGGTCGGCTCTCCGTGCGACGTCATCAGCAGAAGAAGCACGTCGTCGTTTTTGTTCATCGCCTCGCCAATGGCGTGGACCGCGGCAGCAAAATTGGTTGGGTTCGCGAGCGGCAGGCTCTCAAGCGTTTCGCGCTGATTGACGAGGCGCAACGTGTGTCCTTTGATCGGAAGGATATCGCCGAGCACGGCCAGTCCGCCGTCTAGCTCTTTTCGAAAAACATCCTGCCCCGCCCAGCCGGCGATGCCGATGGCGTAGACATTGCTCGCGCCATGCTTTGGTGGCGTAAGGTCGGCGACTTCGGCGTGGAGCAGCGCGCGCTGAGATGGCTCGAAAAGCGCCGCTTCGGCTGGCGCGGCACCGCCATTCGCCGTTGACGCCGCTGTCCTGGCGCGCAGCGCCTCCCAGGCGTTGGCGCTGCGAACGTCAAAGTCGCGGCCAACAAAGACCGGCGCGTGCGGCACGATGACGGTCACCGCCAAGAGCGCCACCCAGAGCGCAACGACGCGGCCAAGAACAGGAAGCCATTGCAACGGCGCGCAGCTGCGCAGCACCGCAACAGCCGCACCGATCCACCAAACCGAGATCACAGCAAAGATTGCAATCGATGCGGCGCTCGAAACGGCGTTCGACAGCACCGCCGCTGGCAGCAGCGTAACGGCAATTTTGGCGGCATAGGCGACAAACTCAGCAACAAAGAGGAGGGCGAACGTCGCCGCCAATGCTGTCGTGCGCGCTGCTGGCGGCACAAATAACCCGACGACAACGGCCTCGAGCGCAACCCAAGCGACCACGGCGTTAAGGCCGTAGGGGTTGAAGGCCCAACCCGGACCGGCCGCCGCGAATTGCAATGCCATACGGAGCGCAACGATGGCGACAATCGGGGTCAGCAGGCCTGGCAAGCCAACCGGCCGCGGATCGGGCGTCGTGCGCCAGATTGCAGCGCGCGACGCAAGCTTAAGCACTGACCACACGCTTACCCTTCCCCCGCTCGGAAGCCGCCTCATCCGAGTGCCGCGTTGTTACGATATGCACTATATCAGGGGCGCGCTGCGGCTGCAGCAAGCCGCGTTTTAATGTTGGACAAATGAAATTCCTCGACGAGGCCAAGGTCTACATTCGCTCCGGCGACGGAGGAAATGGCTGCGTTTCATTCCGGCGCGAGAAATTCATCGAGTTCGGCGGACCGAATGGCGGCGACGGCGGCAAGGGCGGCGATGTGATCGCCGCAGCGGTCGACGGCCTCAACACGCTGATCGACTATCGCTACCAGCAGCACTTTTATGCCCAGAATGGCCGCGCCGGCATGGGCAAGGACCGTCATGGCGCGAATGGCGCCGACGCCACGCTCAAGGTGCCGGTCGGCACCCAAATCTACGAGGACGATGGCGAGACGCTCATTGCCGATCTCGCCGAGCTTGGCCAACGCATCGTACTCGCCCACGGCGGCAATGGCGGTTTTGGCAATGCACACTTCAAATCGTCAACCAATCGTGCGCCGCGCCGCGCCAATCCGGGACTCCCCGGCGACGAGCGCACGATCCGGCTGCGGCTAAAGCTGATCGCTGATGCCGGTCTGGTCGGGCTGCCGAATGCCGGAAAATCCACATTCCTCGCAGCGGTCAGCGCCGCCAAGCCGAAGATCGCCGATTATCCATTTACTACGCTGCAGCCGCAGCTCGGCGTAGTCCGAAGCGATGGGCGCGAATTCGTGCTCGCCGATATTCCCGGCCTGATCGAGGGAGCGCATGAAGGCGTTGGCCTTGGTGACCGTTTCCTCGGTCACATTGAGCGGTGCCGGGTTCTCCTGCATCTCATTGATGGAACGACGGCTGACGCGGGTGAGGCCTATAACACGGTGCGCGCCGAGCTTTCAGCTTACGGCCACGGCCTTGTAGACAAGCCGGAGATTGTCGCGCTCAATAAGGCCGATGCGCTAAGTGCGGATGAGATCAAACAACAAACGGCGCGGCTCAAGCTTGCGGCAAAAAAAACGCCGCTGGTGGTCTCCGCCGTCAGCGGCGAAGGCGTCGCCGATGTCCTGCGGGCGTTGCTCAAAGTGATCCAGGAAGCTCGCCACGACGGCAGTGTTGAGGAATCAGCGGCAGGAACTGCCTGGCATTCCTGATCGAGCGTCTACCGGCATCGCGTGCTTGCCGGCCGCTCCGCCGCTTTATTTGGATTAACCTTCGGCACTCGTTACATTAGCCGCATGTTTGGTCTGCCACGGACAACCCATCGGCCGCGCAACGTGCGGCTCGATACGCTGGTGCGGCTGCGCTGGTTGGCCATCTTTGGTCAGGTCGCGGGCATCCTGGTGGTGCATTTCGGCCTTGAGTTCACCGTCCCGGTTTGGCCCTGCCTGGGCGTGATCGCATTGTCGGCGCTGCTTAACGTAGCGCTCCGTTTGAACTTTCAGAAGGCGCAATGGCTCGAACCGGACCGCGCCGCCTACGTCTTGGCCTTCGACATCGCCGAACTTACGGCGCTGCTGTTTCTGACCGGCGGACTGCAGAATCCATTTTGCTTCATGATGCTCGGGCCGGTGCTGATCGCAGCGACCGCACTGCCGCCGCGCATGACTCTGGTCATCGGCTTGTTTGCCGTGGTGTGCACCACGCTCCTGGTGTTTTTCCACTATCAGCTTCCCTGGGAGGCCGAAGAGCCGCTGGAGTTGCCGGAAATTTATGTAGTCGGTATCTGGCTCTCGATTCTGCTGTCGATCGGTTATATCGGCGTCTACACGTGGCAGGTTGCCGAGGAAGCGCGACAGCTCTCGGATGCACTCGCCGCCACCGAATTGGTCTTGGCGCGCGAACAGCACCTCTCCCAGCTTGATGGTCTTGCCGCGGCAGCGGCGCACGAACTCGGCACACCGCTCGCGACCATCACCGTGGTCGCGCGGGAGCTTGAACGCGCGCTCGATGCAACCTCGCCACACGCGGATGACGTGAAACTACTGCGCGAGCAGGCGCGGCGTTGCCGCGAGATCCTCGCCAAGATCACCGAATTGCCGACCGCCGAGCCGTTCGACCACACGCCGCTTTCGGCGCTAATCGAAGAGGCGGTGGCGCCACATCGAAATTTCGGCGTATCGCTGACGGTAAAACTGCCGCCCGACCGCGCGACGGAGCCGGCCCGCGCACGCAATCCGGCCATCCGCTACGGCCTCGGCAATCTGATCGAAAACGCCGTGGATTTCGCCAACGCGCGGGTAGAAATTCTCGCGCAATGGACGGCAGACGAAGTCAGCATCACCATCAGCGACGATGGTCCGGGCTTTTCTCCTGAAGTCCTGGATCGCATCGGCGCCCCGTATGTCACGCACCGCCGGCCGGAAACGCGTGGCCCCGACGAAGATGAAGATGGAGCCTTTGGCCTTGGCTTGGGCTTCTTCATTGCCAAGACCTTACTGGAGCGCTCCGGTGCCACGCTGACGCTGACAAACCAGTCACCGCCGCTGCACGGCGCCACGATCACCGTCACCTGGAACCGTGGGGATTTTGAACAATCGGCAGTTGCCGCCTCAAGCCCCCTTGAGCCAGCCGCGCTAGCGTCTTAGTTATTGTCAGTCAGGGGGGCGGGCTGTGGAGTATAAATTGCCATGACCCACGCGTTAACTACCGGCGTTGCGGGTGACAGCCGGTCACCAAATGCCATGCCTTCCAGCGAGCGTTCGCTTCTGATCGTGGAAGACGACGTATCGTTCCTGCAGCGGCTGGCACGCGCCATGGAAGGCCGCGGCTTCGTAGTTACGACCGCCGAATCGGTCGCCGATGGCCTGCTCCAGGTCGAGAAGGCCGCTCCTGCCTACGCGGTCGTAGATATGCGGCTCGGCGACGGCAACGGCCTTGACGTTATTTCCGCCATGAAAAAGCGCCGGCCCGAGGCCCGCGCCATCATCCTCACCGGCTACGGCAATATCGCAACCGCGGTTAATGCGGTTAAGCTCGGTGCGGTCGACTACCTCGCCAAGCCGGTCGATGCCGACGACGTCGCGGCGGCGCTGCTTGCGCTCGACAACAAAAAAATTGAGCCGCCCGAAAATCCGATGTCGGCGGACCGCGTGCGCTGGGAGCACATCCAGCGGATCTACGAATTATGCGGCCGCAACGTTTCAGAAACTGCGCGCCGTCTCAACATGCACCGGCGCACTTTGCAGCGCATCCTCGCCAAACGCGCGCCAAAATAAGGCGCGCCAATCATATCGGGACCGGGGCGACCAGCGGACGTCCCTTGACGTAATTGGTCAACCCCGTCGCGAGGCGATCGAAAAGCAGGCGCACGCGGCGTGTCGCCTTCAAGTCCTCGTGCATGACCAGCCAGATTTCCAGCGCGTATTGAATGGCATTCGGCAGCACCGCGACGAGCTCGGGCGTGCGCCGTGCAATATTTTCCTGACAGCCGCCAATGCCGACGCCGGCGCGCAACGCGGCAAGTTGAGCAAGGTCGCTGTCGCAACGGAAGCCGAAATCTTCACGGGTCAATCGCTGGGCAAAATCCCCCGCGGCGCGAAATGAGCGGCTGTCGCGGTCAAAACCAATAACACAGTGGTTTGGCAGGTCGGCGAGCGAGCGCGGTTCGCCGAAGCGCGCGAGATAGTCGCGATGCGCATAAAGGTTGATGCGCGAGGCCCCGACGCGCCTTGCGAACAGACCGCTCTGGGTCGGGCGCACCATGCGCACCGCAATATCGGCGTCGCGGCGCGCCAAATCCTCGTTGCGATTGGTTAATGCAAGTTCGACCGCAATGCCCGGATGTGCCGCGCGGAAGGCGGCGAGGATCGGCGGCAGCACTTCGCAACCGATGACATCGCTCGCCGTGACCCGCACTACGCCGTGGTCGGCCGCGGCCTCGCCTGACGCGGTGCGGGCGAGTGCAGCGGCAGATGCCGCCATCGCTTCCACGTGTGGCGCCAGCGCCAATGCCGCGGTCGTTGGCGTAAGACCGCGCGGCGAGCGGGTAAATAGCGTCAAGCCCAGAGCCGTTTCGAGCGCATCAATGTGACGGCCGACCGTCGGCTGCGTGAGGCCAAGCTTCCGTGCTGCGCCGGACAGGCTGCCGTCATGAGCAACCTCAACGAAGGTGCGCAATTCGTCCCAGCTTGGGGCACGTCGGATCATACGAAAATGTATAGCTAGTTGACGGAAATATGCAATTCCGGTTATCGAGTGCTGCGGCTACCTAAAGAGCGTTCGCCGAGACTCCGCCAGCGCACGCGAGGCACCCTATGACCGCATCCACTTCTCACTCAGCGCTCGCCACCGGCTCGGCACCCCCGGTCCCGAGCACCGAGCGCGGGTTCGTCACCGGTAGTGTGCGCCTGCTACTGCGGGTCGAGGGGTTTGCCGCACTCGCAGCCGCGCTCTCGGTGTATTGGCGCAACGATTTCTCCTGGTTCGCCTTCGCGCTGTTCTTTCTGGCACCTGACCTTGCGATGCTTGGGTATCTCGCCGGACCGCGGGCGGGCGCGATCGCTTACAATTTCGCGCACACCTACGTCCTGCCACTTGCCTTGGCGCTTTTTGGCTTGTTGGGCGGGGCGCCCCTTGCCGCGGCCGGCGGCCTTATTTGGATCGCCCACATCGGTTTCGACCGCGCACTTGGCTACGGCCTGAAATATCCGACCGCGTTCAGTGACACGCATCTCGCGGGCGTTGGCCGACACTAAGCGTCACTCGGCAGGAGATTATGATGCGCATTCACGCCATCACGACCGGCCGCGTTCGCATCAAGCAGACGCAGATCGAAGGCCGCGGCCATGGGCTGCTCCGCCAACTGCAGCCGATGCTGTCGCCGGAATGGGCGGACTGGTCGCCGGTTTATGCCTGGGCGATCGAGCATCCCGAAGGCGTCATTGTGGTCGACACCGGCGCCAACGCGGGGCTGAAATCGCTGCCGCGCTGGCATCCGTATTTTCAATTCAGCGTTCGTTTCGACATCGAGCCCGAGCAGGAGCTCGGCCCGCAATTGCGGCGGCTCAGTATCGGCGCCCGGGACGTCAGGACCGTTGTGCTGACCCACCTGCATATCGACCACGACGGCGGCCTCGCGCACTTCCCTCATAGCCGCATCCTTGCAAGCGGTGGGGAGCTAAGGCGCGCCTCAGGCATTCGCGGTGCAATGCTCGGTTATTTGCCCAACCGCTGGCCAAAATGGTTCGTTCCCGAACCGCTGGTTTGGCATCAGTCGTCTTTCGGGCCGTTTCAGTGCAGCGCTCCCATAACGACGGCCGGCGATATCATCGCCGTACCGACGCCGGGACACACGCCACATCACGTGTCGGTCATCGTATCCGACCGCGACACCCAGATCATGCTTGCCGGTGACGCGTCCTATCTCAAAAGGACGATGGTGAGCGGCGCCGTCGACGGTGTCAGCGCCAACGAGGCCATAGCACAAACAACACTCGCGAAGATCCGCGCGTTGTGTGCGCAACGTCCGACCATCTATTTGCCGGCGCATGACCCGAAATCGGCCGACAGGCTCCAGGAGCGAAAGATCGTCTTTGAGCCGCAGCAAGCGAAATCAATTGTTGTTGCCGGAGCGAGCGAGCTAAAAATGCACCCCGCTCCGGCAAACAACTGAGCAAAATAACAGCCCAAGATCTTTGGCCGCGGCGCTAGCATGGAAGGAACTTCAGCTAGCCAAAAACGTTGAGTAATTGTTCTGATCCGCAAGGAGTTTTGGTCATGCCGATCCTGATATGGATTACGTTCTGGTCTAATTTGATGGGGATCGCGGCGGGTTGGCAGGAAACCGCATTGCCGATTTGCGTGAGGGCCAAGGACCGTTGCGATCATTCGGCCGATTAGTCATTATTTCCCTGGCTGATCCGGGTCGATTATCGTTCCTGCAGCAGCCGGGAAAGGCTTAACGCTCTTTACCCGAGCAGGTTGCAGGGTACGCGCGCCGCCGGTATCTATACGCGCCTTTTCGCGCCGTCCCGCCGCATCAGCAGGGCGGCGCGCTTGCCGTGAACGAGCGCAAACGACGACTATGGCCCGTCTTGTCATGAAGTTCGGCGGAACCTCAGTCGCCGATATCGATCGCATTCGCAACGTCGCTCGCCACGTCAAGCGCGAGGTCGATGCCGGCCACGAGGTTGCGGTCGTCGTCTCGGCGATGTCGGGCGTCACCGATCAGCTTGTCGGCTGGTGCAATGCCGCTTTGAAGAAGCGACAATTGTTCGATGCACGGGAATATGACGCCGTCATCGCGACAGGCGAACAAGTGACCGCCGGCCTGCTTGCGATCACCCTTCAAGACATGGATGTCAACGCCCGCTCATGGCTTGGCTGGCAACTTCCGATTCTGACTTCGAACGTTCACGCCTCGGCCCGCATCCTTGAAATCAATGGCGCCGAACTGATCCGCCGTTTTGGCGAGCGCAAGGAAGTGGCGGTCATCGCCGGCTTTCAGGGCCTGCACCGGGAGACCGGTCGCATCACCACGCTCGGGCGTGGCGGCTCCGACACCTCGGCAGTAGCCGTGGCCGCGGCGATCCGCGCCGATCGTTGCGATATCTACACCGACGTTGACGGCGTCTACACCTCGGACCCGCGCGTCGTTCCGCGGGCGCAGCGGCTCGCCAAGATCGCGTTCGAGGAGATGCTGGAGCTTGCGTCGCTCGGCGCCAAAGTCTTGCAGGTACGTTCCGTCGAACTCGGCATGGTCCACAACGTGCGGATTTTCGTGCGCTCGAGTTTCGACCGGCCCGAAGACATCGACCCGCACGGCACTCCGCCGGGGACTCTCATCTGCGACGAGGAGGAGATCATGGAACAGCAAGTGGTCACCGGCATCGCCTTCTCCCGCGATGAAGCGCAAATCTCGGTCCGCGAAGTCGCGGACAAGCCCGGCGTCGCCGCCGCTATTTTTATTCCGCTGGCCGACGCCAACATCAACGTCGACATGATCGTGCAGAATGTCTCCCCGGACGGAAAAACGACCGATCTCACCTTCACCGTGCCGGCAGCGGACTATCAGCGCGCGCTGGATGTCCTGACCAAGTCGAAAAGCGCGGTCGGCTATAAGCGCCTCGACGGCGCTACTGACGTCGCCAAAGTGTCGGTTATCGGCATCGGCATGCGCAGTCATGCCGGCGTCGCGGCGCAAGCCTTCGGCGCGCTTGCCGAGCGGGCTGTGAATATCCGTGCCATCACCACCTCCGAGATCAAATTTTCGCTTCTGATTGACGCGGCCTTCACCGAACTTGCGGTGCGCACGCTGCACTCGCTCTACGGCCTCGACAAAGCGACGTCCTGATTCACGATTCGAGGCGCCGTTCCCACGCCCGGCGACGGAATGACGAGTTCTCGCTGCGGCGCACAAATTCCATCGCCGTCATAACCGTGTCTCTGGCTTGCGGTTTGCATACCGCATTCGATATAGCCGTGAGGATGCTCGCCGCAGGCTCTGGGTCTCGGTGAATCCATCTTCGATGACGCCGGGGCGATGCGGGCTGCGCATCCGGTCAAAGCAAGCCCGAGGGACCTCACGTCATGCGTGGCGCGCTCGGCGGTCCTCGCGTGCTGTTGCGCCGGCTTCGCGAAGTCATGGCGGAGCCGGTCAGTGCGCAGGAACGCCTTGACAAGATCGTGGTGCTGATCGCCGCCAACATGGTTGCGGAGGTCTGCTCGGTCTATGTGTTGCGCGTCGATTCCACGCTCGAACTTTATGCCACCGAAGGCCTCAACCGGGATGCGGTGCACCATACCGTAATGCGGTCCGACGAGGGCCTGGTCGGCCTGGTCGCAAGTCAGGCCAGCGCCATCAACCTCTCAAACGCGCAGGCACACCCGGCCTATTCCTACCGGCCGGAAACCGGCGAAGAGATCTATCACTCTTACCTTGGGGTGCCGGTTCTGCGCGCCGGCAATACGCTCGGCGTGCTGGTGGTGCAGAACCGCGCCCGGCGCACCTATTCCGAAGAAGAGGTCGAGGCGCTGCAGACCACCGCCATGGTGCTGGCGGAGATGATCGCCTCCGGCGAATTGTCGGCGCTGGCGCCGCCCGGCGCCGAACCGGCCGCACGACGCTCGGTTCATCTCACCGGCAAGGCGCTGTCGGAAGGCATAGCGCTTGGCCACGTGGTCTTGCACGAACCGCGGGTCGTCGTCACCAACTACATCGCCGATGACGTGCCGAAAGAACTGAAACACCTGGAAACGGCGGTCGAGTTGTTGCGCGCGCAGCTCGATGAACTGCTCGAACACGGCGACGTCGTCGAAGGCGGTGAGCATCGCGACGTGCTCGAAGCCTATCGCATGTTCGCCTATGACCGCGGCTGGGTGCACAAGCTCGAGGAAGCGGTGATGACGGGGCTGACCGCTGAGGCCGCGGTCGAGCGTGTGCAGTCAGACACGCGTGCGCGCATGCTGCGGCAGACTGATCCCTATCTGCGCGAGCGCTTGCATGATCTGGACGATCTCGCCAACCGCCTGATGCGCCAGCTGACCGGCCGCGATCACGCACCATCGCGCGAAAATCTTCCTGAGAATGCGATCCTGATCGCCCGCTCCATGGGACCTGCGGCGCTGCTTGATTACGATCGCAAGCGGCTGCGCGGTCTGGTTCTGGAAGAAGGCGGCCCGAATTCGCACGTCGCCATCGTCGCGCGCGCTCTCGGCATTCCGGCGATTGGCGACGTCGATAACGCCACCGGCATCGCCGACCCGGGCGACGCCATCATCGTCGACGGCACTTCCGGAGATTTGCACTTGCGGCCGCTGCCCGATATGGAGGCCGCCTATGCCGAGCGCGTCCGGCTGCGCGCGCGACGGCAACAGCAATATCAGGCGCTGCGCGATATTCCATGCGTGACCAAGGATGGCGAAGAAATCGCGCTGCTGATCAACGCCGGCTTGAACGTCGATCTTCCACACATCGCCGACACCGGCGCCGTGGGCATCGGCCTGTTCCGTACCGAGCTGCAATTCATGGTCGCGCCGAATTTCCCGCGATCAAGCGAACAATTCACGCTCTACCGCTCGGTCCTTGACAGTGCCGGCGACAAACCGGTGACGTTCCGCACGCTTGATATCGGCGGCGACAAGGTGCTGCCGTATATGCGCAATATCGAGGAGGAGAATCCCGCACTGGGTTGGCGGGCGATCCGTCTCGGACTCGACCGGCCTGCCTTGTTGCGGACGCAGCTGCGCGCGCTGCTTCGCGCCGCAGCCGGCCGCGCCTTGAAGATCATGTTTCCGATGATCGCCACCGTTGACGAGTTTGATCAGGCCAAAGACCTGGTCGAACGCGAGCTGACGCATCTGCGGCGGCACGGCCACAAGCTGCCCGAAGAAGTCGAGGTCGGCAGCATGGTCGAAGTCCCGGCGCTGCTCTATCAGCTCGACGATTTGTTGGAGCGCGTCGATTTTCTTTCTGTCGGCTCGAACGATCTCGTGCAGTTCCTCTATGCGGCCGACCGCGGCAACCCGCGGGTCTCAAACCGTTTCGATCCTCTGTCGGCTCCGGTGTTGCGCGCGCTCAAGGACATTGCCGACAAGTGCCGCGAGCACGGCAAGCCGGTAACATTGTGCGGTGAGCTGGGTTCACAGCCGATTGGCGCAATGGCGCTTGCCGCCATCGGCTATCGGTCGCTTTCGCTTACGCCATCGGCAATGGGGCCGGTCAAGGCCATGCTGCTCGAACTCGATTGCCGCAAAGCTACCGCGTTCTTATGTCCGCTGATCGATAAGCCGACCAGCGCGGTACCGATCCGTGCACAATTGCAAAAGTTCGCGGCCGAGAGCGGCTTGCAGATTTAAGGACGCCTCGGGGTCCGGGCTTGTCCCAGCCATCCGCGTCTTTTACTTAGCGTGCAAGAAATACTTGGCGTGAAAGCAAGTGAAACGTGAAAGGTGGATGCCCGGCACAAGGCCGCGCATAACGATAAGAAAACCATGCTACCCGATCAGAAACTCGAAGCCCTTATTGTTCGCCATGCGACGCTGGAACGCGACCTCGCGGCCTCACTACCGGCCGAAGCCTATGTAAAGCTCTCGCGCGAATTTGCCGAACTGGCGCCGGTCGTCGAGGCGGTCAAAGCCTATCGCGCAGCGCGGCGCGAACTCGAAGGCATCAACGGTCTGATCGACGATCCGGCGACGGATCCTGAAATGCGATCGATCGCTGCTGCAGAACGGCCGGAGCTCGAAGCGCGCCGCGCCGCGCTCGAACAGGAATTGCGCGTCGCACTCATCCCCAAGGACGCGATGGACGAGCGCAACGTCATTCTCGAAATTCGCGCCGGTACCGGCGGCGACGAGGCGTCGCTGTTTGCCGGCGATCTGTTCCGCATGTACGAGCGCTACGCCGCCAAGCAGGGCTGGAAGGTCGAGGTGATGACCGCGAGCGAAGGCTCGATGGGTGGCTACAAGGAAATCATCGCCGAAATCCGCGGCCGCGGCGCCTTCGCTAAGCTCAAATACGAATCCGGTGTGCACCGCGTGCAGCGCGTTCCCGACACCGAAGCTTCCGGGCGCATTCATACCTCGACCGCGACCGTCGCCGTACTGCCCGAAGCGCAGGAGGTCGATGTCCCCATTAACGACACCGACCTGAAGGTCGACACGCTGCGCTCTAGCGGCGCCGGCGGGCAGCACGTCAACAAGACCGAATCGGCGGTTCGGATCACGCACATGCCGACCGGCATCGTGGTCATGATGCAGGAAGATCGCTCACAGCATCGCAACCGTGCCAAAGCGCTGGCGGTGCTGCGCACGCGGCTCTACGATTTTCAGCGGCAGAAGCTGGAAGCCGCGCGCGCCGCCGAACGCCGCGGCCAAGTCGGCACCGGCGACCGCTCGGAACGCATCCGCACTTACAATTTTCCGCAAGGCCGTTTGTCCGACCATCGCATCAATCTCACGCTCTACAAACTACCGCAGATCATGGAAGGCGAAGCGCTCGGCGAAGTAATCGATGCGTTGGTCGCCGAGCGTCAGGCCGAGCAGCTCGCCGCCGAGGACGCGTGATGCCTGATTCAGATGCCGCGGTGTTAACGCGGTACGACAGCGCATTGACGATTGCCGCAATGCGCCGCGCGCTGACGGATAAATTCCGCGCCGCCGACATCGACTCGCCCGAGTTGGACGCCCGCGTTCTAGTAGGCCACGCGCTGTCGCTCGATCATGCTGCGCTTGCAGCGGCTGGCACGCGCGTGCTCGACACCACGGAGCGAGAAGCCATAGCGGAATTCGCACGGCGCCGGCTGGCACGCGAACCGGTCGCGCGCATTGTCGGCAGCAAAGAATTCTGGAGCTTGAAGCTCAAAATTGATTCTTCAACACTGGTGCCACGGCCTGAGACTGAAACGGTGGTCGAGGCCGCGCTTGCCGCGATCGAGGCGCACGGCCCGCGCACCCGGGCGCTCCGGATTGCGGATCTGGGCACCGGCTCGGGCGCACTGCTTTTGGCTTTGCTTGCCGAATTACCGAACGCCTTTGGCGTCGGCACTGATACGAACCTCGGTGCGCTGCATGTGGCACGGAGCAACGCCCAACGTTTCAAGTTCACGCAGGCGGCATTCCTGGCATGCGATATGGCCGCGGCGCTGCACGGCCCGTTCGATCTGATTGTATCCAATCCGCCCTATATTGCATCCGACGATATCGCCACGCTCGCGCCTGAAGTGCGCGATTTCGACCCGCGGGCAGCGCTCGACGGTGGCGTGGACGGACTTATCTTTTATCGTCTGATTGCCGCTTCGGCGCCCGCGCTCCTTAAGCCCGGCGGCGCCCTCGTTGTCGAACTCGGTGCCGGCCAGGCACCGGCGGTCGCCGCGTTGTTTTCAGAAGTGCAGCTTGCGCCGTCACCGCCGCGCATTGATCTTTATGGTCTGCCCCGGGCACTAACTGCGAAGAAAGTTGCATAAAAGGGACATGAATTTGCAGCATTGGGCCCCAGCAAAAAAGCAGCAAAAAAGCACTTGGAATATGGTCTGGAACCGACTAACTTCCCCTCACGGAATTGGCCCGAGAAGATTGGGTGCCGCGCTGCCTCGAACGCCCGGAGCGATCCTCCTAGAGGCTTTGCAGCGCAGGCCAGGTGAAACGAAAGCCGGAATAGCGAAAGCCGGACAGACGGCAGACGGGATCGCCAAATTCAGACCGAGAAGTTCCATCGGTTCCGCGCGCATTGTTGAGAATGTCGCGCACTAAGAGGGGTTCGCATACCGCGGCGAAACTGCGGGTTAGGGCTGCATTGCTGAGGTTTCAAAAGTTAACACGCCGCGCTGCGGTAAAGGCGGAATGACGATCGCGTTTGCAGGGTGGATTTGCACAGGGTGGCATTGCGCTGCCCTTGCGCCGGCGACGCCGTCGAGAATCAAGGTCGTCGGGGAATTGAGACTGTTGAGAATAATGCCTCGCGTTGAAATGACATTCTGTGAGTCTGGAGAGGCGGCATTCGCGCCGTCGCACATCAGGGGGTTGGCGGAATAGCGAATCATGAGAAACGGTCAGAACAAGCGCATGCGCGGTCGCAACCGCAAAGGTGGCGGCGGTGGCCATCATCATCAAAATCCATTGTCGCGTATGTACGAGTCCAATGGACCGGACATAAAAATTCGCGGAACCGCATCCCACGTCGCGGAAAAATATCTTCAGCTGGCCCGGGATGCGCAGAGTTCAGGCGATCCGGTCGCGGCGGAAAACTATTATCAGCACGCCGAACATTACTTTCGTCTGATTGCGGCGGCACAGGAGCAGTTTCGACAGAGCCAGCCTTATTTTCCGCAAGGCGGCGATCAGCGCGGCAACGTTGGCGACGACGGCTACGACGATGGCGACGACCAGCCTTCCGTCGGCGAGCCGTTCGCTCCGCGTGACCAGCAACCGTTCTATCCGCGCGAGCAACAACACCAGCAAAATCAGCCACAGCAATTTCAGCCGCGTCAGCAGCACGATTCCTCGAACGAGGAGGACGTGGAACGGCTGCCGTCATTCATTACTGGCGGCGGCGGCCAACCACATCAGCAACAGCCGGAGCAAGCCCCACCGCAGCAGGGTCAAGGCCACAACAGCGGCAACGGTCCCAACGGCTCGAATGGTCAGAACGGCTACGATGGTTCGGCCGACCGCTTCCCGCTGCATCGGCGGCGCCGGCGGCATCGCGGCCCGCGCGACCACTCTATGCAGGGCGAAGGTGATGGTCCGTCGGAGCCGCGTTCGTCCGACGATTAATAGCCTTCGGGGACATTACGCAGCGCGCCGAGGCCGCGGCCGCCTCCGCTTAGGCCGGACGCCGAGCGCCCATTTCCGAGAAGTTCGGGATATTCGATATCCAGCTTGACTCTTAGGGGCCCGCGCAAGCGGTATGTCTGCTAGCGGTATGTCTGATTGAACGCCGCCCACGCGCCAGACCTGCGCCGGGGACCGTTGCCTCACCTTTGCAAGTGGCGCTAAGTTGCGCGCGCCCGCCGCATCATATTGGGCTCCTCAAAGGATATTTCATGGCCAATCTCCAGGACCGCGTGCCGGCTGCGAACCTGACCCTCAACGACGACATCGGCGAGGAAAAGCGGCTCGCCATGTACCGCACGCAAGTCGTCATCCGCGAGGCCGAGCAGCGCGCTTATGATCTGTTCCTGCAAAACCTGGTCAAAGGCACCAGCCACCTTTCGCTCGGCCAGGAGGCGGTAGCGGCCGGCTTTGCGGTCGCCATGCGCAAGAGCGATCTTTCGTTCTGCACCTATCGCGGACACGCCCATACGCTCGCGCGCGGCGTTCCGATCACCAAAGTGTTGGGCGAGTTGATGGGACGCGACAATGGCCTGATGCGCGGCAAGGGCGGTTCGATGCACCTGACTTCGGTCGACCACGGGGTCATGGGTTCTTACGCCATCATCGGCGCGCATCTACCGATCGCCTGCGGCGCCGCCTGGCGCGCCCAGTACAAGGGCGCCAAGGACGTCTCGGTCTGTTTCTTCGGCGACGGCACCACCAATATCGGCGCCTTCCACGAGGCGCTGAATTTCGCCGTCGTTTGGAAGCTGCCGGTGGTGTTCGTCTGTGAGAACAATCTTTACATGGAATACACGCCGATCAGCGATGTCACTGCGGTAGAGCATCCGGCGGCCGATCGTGCCGCGGCCTACGGACTGCCGCGCATCATCGTCGACGGCAACGATGCGGACGCGGTCTATCGCTCCGCCGTTACCGCCTATGAAAAAGCGCGCGCCGGCGATGGCCCATCGCTGATCGAATGCATGACTTATCGATACAGCGGGCATTCGCGCGCCGACCCGGCCAAGTATCGGCCCGAGGGTGAACTGGATAAGTGGAAGGCGCGCGATCCGATCAAACTCTATCGCGAGCGCCTCAAACAATTCGGCATCGGCGACGACGCCATCCAGCGCATCGACACCGAGGTGAAGCAGGAAGTGGATGAGGCGACTGAAGAATGTAAGGCGGCGCCGCCGACGTCGATCGATATCCTTACCACCGACGTTTACGCCGACGGAGGTTTCGCATGGCGGAACTGAGCTACCGCGACGCCGTCATCCGCGGCATCGCGCAGGAAATGACGCGCGATCCCGACGTGGTGTTTCTCGGTGAGGACGTCGCCAAGGCTGGCGGGGTGTTTAAAGCGACTGTCGGGCTGTTTGAACAGTTCGGGCCGGTGCGGGTGCGCGATACGCCGATCTCCGAGCAGGCCATTCTCGGCGCCGCGATGGGCGCCGCGATGACGGGCTTAAAGCCGATCGCTGAAATCATGTTCTCGGACTTTATTGCGGTGTGTTTCGACTACATCGCGAATGAATTTTCCAAGAGCCGATACATGACCAACGGCCAGGTGAAAGTCCCGCTGGTGGTGCGTACTGGCAACGGCGGCGGCGCACGCTTCGGCGCCCAGCATTCGCAGAGCGTCGAGAACTGGTGCATGATGATTCCCGGGTTGAAGGTCGTCGCGCCGTCAACGCCTCGCGACGTGATCGGGCTGATGGCGGCGGCCGTGCGGGATCCCGACCCAGTGATTTTCTTCGAACACAAGTCGCTTTACGCCGTCAAAGGCGAAGTGCCGGACGGCGAGATTGTCGACACGCTCGGCACCGCGAAGATCGTCCGACCGGGCAAGGACGCGACTATTCTCGCGCTCGCGCTGATGGTGCCGCGGGCGCTGGCGGCGGCGGAAAAGCTCAAGAGCGAACACGGCATCGATTGCGAAGTCGTCGATGTCCGCTCCCTGGTCCCGCTCGACACTCAGACGATCCTTGGTTCGGTGGCGCGCACCCACCGCCTGTTCACCGTCGAGGAAAATCCCCGGCTGTGCGGCTGGGGCGCCGAACTCGTGTCGATTGTCGCGGATGAGGCGTTCTACGATCTCGACGGGCCGCCGGTGCGGATCACAACCCCCCATATCCCGCTGCCGTCAGCCGATATCCTGGAAGACCTTGCACTGCCGAGCGTCGACCGTATCACCGAGCGCGTGCAGCGCAGTCTTAACGCGTAATTCGGAAATGGAGGAAACCGTGGCAGAGCAGAAAATGGCAGAGCGCAAGGTTGCGACTGACGAACCGACCCGCGAAAATCCAAGTGGACCGATCGGCACCGAAGTTCTGTTCGAGAACGACCAGGTGCGAGTGTGGGACATGAAAGTCCCGGCCGGCGGCAAAAAGGCGTGGCATCACCACAAGCTCGACTACGTCATCATCAACGTCACCGGCGGCAAGATCGAGCTTGAGAACGTGGACGGGCACACCATCATCGCCGACGACAAAGTGGGCGGTGTGATCTGGAATGACGCCGGCCAGAAGCACGAGCTGCGCAACTTAAGCGGCGGCCTCTACCAAAACATCCTCGTTGAGCTGAAAAACGGCAAGTGATCGCTTAACGCGTAACGCCGAACAGGATTGAGTGCCATGGCCATGTACGACAATCTCCTCGCCAATGTTCCGACCGATCTTTGGATCGGCGGCAAATGGCGCAAATCCTCAGACGGCGCCCGTTTCGACGTGATCGACCCGGCGACCGAGAACAAAGTCGCTTCGGTTGCAAGCGCCACGGTCGAGGATGCCAAAGCAGCCCTCGATGCCGCGAGCGCCGCGTTCCCCGGCTGGGCTGCCAAGAAACCGCGCGAACGCGGCGAGATCTTGCGCAAGGCGTTCGAACTGATCATGCGCGACGCCGAGCGGCTCGCTAAGCTCATCACCATCGAGAACGGCAAAGCGCTGTCGGATTCACGTGGCGAGGTCGCCTATTCGGCTGAATTCTTCCGCTGGTTCGCCGAAGAAGCGGTGCGCAATGTCGGACAAAACTCGGTGGCGCCGGCCACCGGCGCCCGCATCCTCGTGCATCACAAGCCCGCCGGCATCGCAGTGCTGGTGACGCCGTGGAATTTTCCCGCCGCGATGGCCACCCGCAAGATCGGTCCAGCCCTCGCCGCCGGCTGTTCGGTGGTGCTTAAGCCCGCGTCCGACACGCCACTCACCATGCTGGCGCTGATGCCGATCCTCGAAGAGGCCGGCGTGCCGCCCGGGGTCGTCAACGTCATTCCCTCGCGCTCGTCCGGCAAAGTCGTGGGCGCGATGCTCCACGATCCGCGCGTACGCGTCGTGTCGTTTACCGGCTCGACCGAAGTCGGACGGAAGCTCCTGCATGAAGCCGCCGACAACGTCATCCGGCCGGCGATGGAACTGGGCGGCAATGCGCCGTTCATCGTGTTCGATGACGCTGACATTGATGCGGCGATCGACGGCGCCATGATCGCGAAGATGCGCAACATGGGCGAAGCCTGCACCGCGGCGAACCGCTTCTACGTGCATGAAAAAGTGCACGACGAGTTCGCCAACAAGCTCACCGCCAAAATGTCGGGCCTGAAGATGGGCAACGGGCTCGATGATGGCGTGGCGCTTGGCCCGCTGGTCAACAAGGAAGGGCGCGACAAGGTCATCGAGCTGGTCGACGACGCGGTGCAGAAAGGCGCCAAAGTCCTAACCGGCGGCAAGACGCCAAGCGGGCCAGGGTTCTTCTATCCGGCGACCGTGCTTTCGAACGTCTCCGACGACGCAAAAATGCTCAATGAGGAAATCTTCGGTCCGGTCGCGTCGCTGCAGACCTTCAAGTCGGAGGACGAAGTTGTCACCCGCGCCAACCACACCGAGTACGGCCTGGTTGCGTACCTCTACACCAAAGATCTCAGCAAAGGCCTGCGTGTGTCGGAGAAGCTCGACTTCGGCATGATCGGACTAAACCGCGGCATCGTCTCCGACCCCGCCGCACCATTCGGCGGCATGAAGCAGTCGGGCCTCGGCCGCGAAGGCGGGCACGAAGGCCTGATGGAGTTTCTGGATACGCAATACGTGTCGGTGACGTGGTGACGCTAACGGGCGCGACGACCGGCTCTGAAGTAGCTAAAAAGCTGATCGGTGCCTGGCGCTATATGGGCACAAGGGTTGACGGCGAGAGGTTTGATCGCGGCCCGAATCCAACGGGCATGATCTATTACGGCCCGCACGGCGAAATGTCGGTTCAGGTCGCGCCGGATGCAAAGCGGAAGCGGGCCGGCGCGCTGATGACGCCGGAAGAAGCCAAAATCGCGCTGAGCGATTACATCGCATATTTCGGCACCTACACGATCGACGAGCAAGCTGGAACCGTGACGCATCACCGCCAGGACAGCATCCAGCCGGGCGACGCTGGTGATCTGGTCCGGCGCTATGAATTCGCCGGCGATCGTCTGCTGCTTCGGGGGCTCAATTCGACGCTGGAAGTCACTTGGGAACGGATCAAGTGAGCCGGCAGCAGGAAACAGTGTAATGAACATCCTGATGCCGCAACTCGGCGAAACTGTCGCCGAGGGCAAGATCACCAAGTGGTTCAAGTCGGCCGGCGACGCGGTCCAGCCCGGCGACAATCTGTTCGAGATCGAGACCGACAAGGTGTCGATGGAAGTGCCGGCGACCGAAGCCGGCGTCTTGAGCGAAATTCGCGTTTCCGAGGGTGAGGTCGTGCCGGTTGGCGCCGTCGTCGGTGTCATCGGCGGCGGTGGGGTTGTTACCACGAGTGCCCCCAAGCCCGCCCCTGCGGCAGCAGAAGCGCCAAAGACGCCGGCGTCGCCTGCTGCAGCACCGCCCGTGTCCGCCCATACAGCGCCGGCTGCGCTTGCGCCGCGGCAGCCGATCAAGCTTGATCCGTTTTTCGAGGTGCGCACGCCGGCGCGCAACTTTGGACCGGCGCGACTTTCCGGCGGCATTACCGTCACCCCGCTGGCGCGTCGGCTTGCCACCGAAGCCGGCATCGATCTTTCGCGGTTGCGCGGCTCCGGTCCGCACGGCCGTATTGTGGCGCGCGACATTTCCGCTGTGCCGAAGCCCTCGCTTGACGTTCTCGCGCAGGCAACCGTGCTGTCCTTTATGGCGGTACCAACCTCCGACCAGGTCAAGGCGCTCTACGAACCGGCGAGTTACGAAGAAGTGCCGCTCGACGGCATGCGCAAGACCATCGCGGCGCGCCTCACGCAGGCGAAGCAGACCATCCCGCATTTCTATTTGACCGCCGACATCACCATCGACCGCCTGATCGCTGTGCGGGAGGAGGCCAACGCCGCTGCGCCCAAGGATCGTGACGGCAATCCGGCGTTCAAGCTCTCGGTCAATGATTTCATCATCCGCGCGCTCGCGCTTGCACTGCAACGGGTACCGGCCGCGAACGCGGCTTGGGCCGGCGACCGCATTCTGCGTTTTACCCATTCCGACATCGGCGTCGCCGTCGCTGTTGAGGGCGGTTTGATTGCGCCGATCATCCGCAACGCCGAGACGAAATCGCTTACTACCATCTCTGCCGAAATGAGGGATTTGGCGTCACGGGCACGCGACAAAAAACTAAAGCCTGCCGATTACCAGGGCGGCTCATCGGCAATCTCCAATCTTGGCATGTACGGCGTGCGCGAATTCTCTGCCATCATCAACCCGCCGCAGGCGACGATCCTCGCCGTCGGCGCGGCGCGCCGGCAGGCGGCCGAAAAAACCGATGGCGGCGTCGCCTTCGCCAGTATGCTGACAGCGACGCTGTCATGCGACCACCGCGTCGTTGATGGCGCGCTCGGTGCGGAACTTCTGGCTGCGATCAAGGCGCTGCTCGAAACGCCGGTGACCATGCTGGTCTAGACTAGCGTTGCAATCGCACCTTCAAGCAAGCCTCGAGGCGGGCAACACAGCAGCTATCGAGCCAAATGCCCGCCTTGATTCCGCATTTTGTTTGATTCGGGCCGATCGCAGATGCCCCGAAAGTTGAGGAAATACGTTGTCACCGCAACAGCCTGAGGTGCTGCTGATTGGGCCGGCGCGGCCGGTTATCACTAAAGGGCTTGCGAAATTCGTCGTGCATAACCTCACCGCGTCGGCGGACCGTGCCGCCGTCTTGAGCGCCGTCGCCGACGTGCGCGCAATGGCGGTGACTGCGCCGGTGGAGCCGATCAACGACGCCCTGCTCGCGCGTTTGCCCAACCTTCAGATCATTTCAAGTTTCGGCGTCGGCTACGACCACATCGACGCCAATGCGTCCGCTCGGCGCGGCATTGTGGTGACCCATACGCCTGACGTGTTGACCGAAGAGGTCGCTGACACTGCGATCGGCCTGCTTCTTTGCACCGTGCGCGAACTACCGCAGGGCGAGCGCCATCTGCGCGCCGGCAAATGGCCCGAGGGTAATTACCCGTTAAGCCGCGCGACACTGCGCAACCGCACCGTCGGTCTCGTCGGCATGGGCCGCATCGGCGTAGCGATTGCGCGCAGGCTGGAAGCATTTGGCGTGCCGATTGTCTATCACACACGACAAGCACGACCGGAGCTCGCCTACCAGCATTATCCGAAGCTCCTCGACATGGCGCGCGACGTCGACACCCTCATCGTCATTGTGCCAGGGAGCGTCACGACCAAAAACATGGTCGACAGGCAAGTGCTCGAAGCGCTCGGTCCCGACGGCATTCTGATCAACGTCGCCCGCGGCTCAGTGATCGACGAACCTGCTTTGGTCTCGGCGCTGCGCGAGCGCAAGATCATGGCCGCCGGGCTCGACGTGTTCGTCAATGAACCGCAGGTGCCCGAGGAATTGCTGGCGATGGAAAACGTCGTGCTGCTGCCGCATCTCGGCTCGGCGTCGGTGTTCACGCGCGAGAAGATGGATCAGCTCCTGGTCGACAACATTCTCGCTTGGGCGGACGGCAAGCCGCCGCTTACCCCGGTTCCGGAGACACCCTGGCGATCATGGCCGGAGGCCTGATCGGTCGCCGATGGAAGCGCTCGGTCGACCAATAGCTTTCGCGGCATCTTCCCCTACCGCATATGCCGGGAATTCCGGCCGACTTGAGGCTTGCAAGCCCTTCATGCTATTCTGGTCAATATGACCAGATTGGTAATTCGATGATGGCAAAGTCCCTGATACGACGGCGGCGGACGCGGGATAAACGACCGGGCCGCTGGCTCCTGCAGGACGCGAAGGCGCGTTTCAGCGAGCTGATACGTCGCGTGCGCGCCGAGGGGCCGCAACACGTGACCGTGCATGGCCGCAACGAAGTCGTTGTCGTCGCTGCCGAGGAGTTTCGGCGTCTCAAAGGTGATCTGACGGGCGCATCGCTTGTCGCCGCGTTGCAAGCTTCGCCGTATCGCGAGATCGATCTCGAACCGAGGCGCGCCCGGCTACCAGTACGCGACATCACGTTGTGACGGGCTGGCTGCTCGATACGAATGTCCTATCGGAATTGCGTCGCCGCAAGCCTGCCCGCAGGGTCGTCGCTTTCGTTGCAGCGCAACCACTTGAGGGTCTCTATATCAGCTCGATCACCCTCGCGGAAATTCGGTTTGGTATTGAACTTGTCGCCGATGCTACGCGACGGGCTGAGCTAAATGATTGGATGACACACAGGGTGCGTCCAATGTTCGAGCAGCGCGTGCTGCCGATTACCGAAGATGTCATGTTCAAATGGCGACTGCTGGTCGAAGAAGGCCGTAAAATCGGCCACACCTTCTCGCAACCCGACCTTATCATCGCTGCAACGGCGCTCGAGCACGGACTAACGGTGGTCTCGAGGGATACAAGCGATTATCAGAAAGCCCGCGTACCGGTACTTAACCCGTGGAACGCTGACTGGACGGCATAAGCACCCGGGCGATTACTCCGCGGCGATGCGCACTTCGGGCGCGGCGGCGCGGACGTCGGCTTCAACGTGGTCCTCGAATTGGATGAAGTTCTTCTGGAACATATCGACCAGCTTGCGCGCGGTCTGGTCGAATTCAAGTTTGTTCTGCCAGGTTTTTTGCGGATAGAGAAGGTGCGGCTCGACCCCGGTCAGCTGCGTTGGCACCGAGAAGCCGAAGTAAGGGTCGGTCCGGAATTTCGCGTTCTTGAGGGACCCGTTCAGCGCCGCGGTGAGCAGCGTCCGCGTGACCTTGATCGGCATGCGCCGTCCGACGCCGTAAATGCCGCCGGTCCACCCCGTGTTCACCAGCCAGCAATCGACCTCATGTGCGCTGATGAGTTCGCGTAACAGATTACCGTAGACGGAAGGATGGCGCGGCAGGAATGGCGCGCCGAAGCAGGTGGAGAATTCGGGCTGCACACCGACGAGGCCCTTCTCGGTACCCGCGACCTTGGCGGTGTAGCCGGACAGAAAGTGATACATCGCCTGCGCCGGCGTCAGCTTGGCGATCGGCGGCATGACACCAAAGGCGTCCGCCGTGAGCAGCACGATATTCTTGGGCATGCCGGCGCGGCCGGTGCGCGAAGCGTTCGGAATGAATTCGAGCGGATAGGCGGCGCGAGTGTTTTCAGTTTTTGATTCATCGTCGAAGTCGCAGACGCGCGTATCGGGATCGAACACCACGTTCTCAAGCACGGTGCCGAAACGTTTCGTGGTGGCGTAAATTTCCGGCTCTGCCTCGGCAGAGAGCTTGATGCACTTGGCGTAGCAACCGCCCTCGAAATTAAAGACGCCCTGCGGGCCCCAACCGTGCTCGTCATCGCCGATCAGCGTGCGCTTGGGGTCGGCCGACAGTGTCGTCTTGCCGGTACCCGACAGACCAAAAAACAGCGCGACGTCGCCATGCGGACCGACATTGGCAGAGCAGTGCATCGGCATCACGCTCTCGGCCGGCAGATAATAGTTGAGCGTCGTGAACACCGATTTCTTCATTTCGCCGGCATAAGACGTGCCGCCAATCAGGATAATGCGCCGGGTAAAATCGAGCGCGATGACGGTCTCGCTGCGCACGCCGTGACGCTTCGGATCCGCCTTGAATGAGGGCAGCGACAAAATAGTGAAATCGGGAACGTAATGAGCGAGTTCGGCGCGCTCGGGCCTGATCAGCAGCGCGCGGATGAACATCGAATGCCAGGCGAGCTCAGTATAGACGCGGGTCTTGATGCGGTATCGCGGGTCGGCACCGCCGTAGAGGTCCTGCGCATACAAGGTCTTGCTACTGGCATGGGCAATGAAATCGTCGAACAGCAACTGAAATTTTTCGGGCGGGAGACGGCCGTTTCTCTCCCACCAAACCGACTTCTCGGTCTGCCCGTCGGCGACGACGAATTTGTCTTTCGGGCTGCGGCCGGTATGGACCCCGGTTTCGGCGCAGAATGCGCCACCCTGAACCAGCGACCCCTCGCGATCGGCGATCGCGTGTTCGACTAGCGCAGCGTCGGGTAAATTCCAGTGAATTGCTGCGAGATTTTTCAACCCAAATTTGTCGGCCCCGTGGGCACTATTTCGCAGACCGGTTTCTTTCACCCTCGCCTCCGCAACTCGCGTTTACATCAGTCTCGCCCCCCGGGGGTGGGGCGATGCGACCCTATATCCGGCATCTTAGCACCTGCCAAGGCGGACTGCATCGCAAGCCTAACGAGACGATGTCTCGGCGGTCCTGCGCTGCAATGCAGCAGATCGCACTTGCCGCCGGAAAAGGCAGCGACCGCCTACGCCGTGCGCGCGGCCTTCGCCAGATCTACCACTATTTTGCGGAGCCGCTCCGCCGTGGACACACGCTCAGGAAATGCCAGGCGAAGCGTCGCATCGCCGAGCGCCAGATCAAGACCCTCGGGATCGAGCCCGGTCAGTCGCCATCGTCCATCTTCGGCGCCAAGCAGTTTGGTGGCATAGAGGCGCACAGCTTCCGCATGATCTGCGTTCATATGGGCGATGGCGCTTGTTTCCGCGTCAACCAGGTTTGTTGCGTCGGTGAGGTCGGTTACCACGTCTGAGGCTTTCAGATCTGCAGCACGGCCAAAGCCGCCATTGAGGTGAGCGGACACGATTTCAAGTCGCAAAAACGAGAAGTCGGCAAAGCCGGCGTAAAGCTCGGATTTTGGATGGCGGGCAAGAAACCGTCGGCGCAGCCGAGGTTCGCGAGCATCCTGACGCGCGACTGACACAAATCTGCCGAGCACAGTCAGGCGCGGATAAGCAAGCGGGTCACCACGGCCAACCGATGCAAACAGCAGCGACGCGCGGCCGTCGTTTTCAAGGTTCGCGGTATGGGTCGAAAGTCTGGAAACCAAAATTAACGGCGAGCCGTCGACATCGGTAGCGACGTTAACCAAGGACGCAAATGGGTATCCGGTATTGCGGTCGATGGTTGCAAGCGCGCCTGCTCGCGTGGTCCGCAACAGCGATTTGGCGAGTCCTTTCGCATCAAACTCCGCCACCGGAGCGTTTTCCGGTAGCCGGTTCGGCATAACGCCCGGCAAAGGCGCGGCGTTGTAGGCTTCGGCCACTTTCAAGCTCCTCCAGCTCCAACGCCTGCGACAGCAATTGCCCCGATTCTGCCTTGTCTCGTCACACTTCCGCCCCTACATGGGTTTTCAAAGGCTTATGGGGCCGGGGCAAAGTAATGCTTGCGGCCGACTCATGTTAGAAGGCCGCCATGCCGACAATCGCTCTGGTCGATGACGACCGCAACATCCTGACCTCGGTGTCGATCGCACTCGAGGCCGAAGGCTATCGGATCAATACCTATACCGATGGCGCCTCGGCACTCGACGGCTTTAAGACCGCCCCGCCGGACCTCGCCATTCTCGACATCAAGATGCCGCGCATGGACGGGATGGAAACCTTGCGCCGGCTGCGGCAGAAGTCCGACCTCCCGGTCATTTTCCTCACCTCGAAGGACGAGGAAATCGACGAGCTGTTCGGCCTGAAAATGGGGGCCGATGACTTCATTCGCAAACCGTTTTCGCAGCGACTCCTGGTCGAACGGGTCAAAGCGGTCCTACGCCGCGTTTCGCCGAAGGATGGCGCTGCGCCGAAGGAAGCCGACAGCAAGGTTCTGGAGCGCGGATTGCTGCGCATGGACCCGGAACGTCATACCTGCACCTGGAAGAACGAGCCGGTGACGCTGACCGTCACTGAATTTCTGATCCTCCACGCCCTGGCCAGCCGGCCCGGAGTAGTGAAAAGCCGCAACGCCTTGATGGACGCGGCCTACGACGATCAGGTCTACGTGGACGACCGGACCATCGACAGCCACATCAAGCGGCTGCGCAAAAAGTTCAAAGCAAGCGATACGGAATTCGATATGATCGAGACGCTGTACGGCGTTGGCTATCGCTTTAAGGAGTAGGCGCAGCATTAGCGCACCGGGCATGGGCTGCTGAACTAGACCCGTGGCCCACAAACTCGTACCTGACTGGGCGGCTGACGTGCGGTAGTAATGGCGTCCGGCTCCAACCATTGGGTGGGAGTTGATCGGAACCCCGGCAGACGACGTGCTTGATCGAACCGCGGAAATCGTAGGGGCCGAGAAGAAGGCCCCACAATCGACTCCGGTCGAAAGCCAAATCGAGGCTGAGGGTCTCGATGAGGTTTCCGTGCTCGTCGGTCCGCGCGGCCTCGCCAGGGTGGGCCATTGGCTGCAGCGCGCCTGGCAGTTCTTCGTCACGCAGACCTTCTCGAGCTTGACGCGCCGCATCGTCTTTCTCAACGTCGCAGGCCTGCTGGCGCTGTCCATCGGCATTACCTTTCTTTCGCAGTTCCGCGCCGGACTGATCGATGCAAGGATCCAGAGCCTGCTGGTTCAAGGGCAAATCATCGCCGGCGCGATTGCCGCCTCGGCGACGGTCGAGACCGATTCATCGATCACCATTGATCCGGACAAGCTTATTGAACTGCATCCGGGCGAAAGCTATGGCCCGTCTGAGGACGCGCTCTACGGGATCAATTTTCCGATCAATCCGGAGCGCGTTGCCCCGGTATTGCGGCGGCTGGTCTCGCCGACAAAAACCCGCGCACGAATCTACGACCGCGACGGTGTGCTCCTGGTCGATAGCCGTAACCTGTTCGGACGCGGCGATGTGTTGCGCTTCGACTTGCCGGCGCCAAACGCCGAGAAGCCGAGTTTTTTCGAACGGGTTTTCATGGCCGTGCGGCGATGGCTTGGACGTGGCGACCTGCCGCTTTATCGGGAACTCGCGGCCGGAAACGGACGCGGCTATCCCGAGGTCGCGCAAGCCCTGAACGGCCAGAATGCGAGCATGGTGCGCATCAACGACCGCGGCGACGTGATCGTGTCGGTCACGGTTCCGGTTCAGCGCTTCCGCGCCGTTCGCGGCGCGCTGATGCTGTCGACACAAGGAGCCGATATTGACGACATGGTGGAGGCGGAGAGGCTTGCTATCCTCAAGGTCTTCATTGTCGCGGCAGGCGTCATGGTCGTGCTGTCGATCTTGCTCGCTGGCACGATTGCTGAGCCGGTACGACGCCTTGCCGATGCTGCTGAAAGCGTACGCCGCCGGGTCCGGTCGCGGGTGGAGATCCCGGATTTTACGCGACGCCGCGATGAGATCGGACATCTCTCGGGCACGCTGCGCGGCATGACCAGCGCGCTCTATAGCCGAATCGAAGCGATCGAGAGCTTTGCCGCTGATGTCGCACACGAACTGAAAAACCCGCTCACGTCGCTGCGGTCGGCAGTCGAGACATTGCCTATTGCCAAGACCGAAGAGAGCCGCGGGCGATTGCTCGCCATCATTCAGCACGACGTCAAACGGCTCGATCGCCTGATCTCCGACATTTCCGACGCCAGCCGTCTGGACGCCGAACTGCAACGTCAGGAGACGGCGCCGGTTGACGTTGCCAAGCTCCTCAACACCGTGGTCGCAGTTGCGAATGAAGTGAAGCGTGACGACGGCGTCCACGTCACGCTTCGTTTTGAAGGCGGTGGTGCGCGTGCATTCCAGGTGCCCGGTCATGATTCCCGCCTGGGCCAGGTCGTCGACAATCTGATCGAGAATGCGCGCTCCTTCTCACCGGCGGGAGGCACGGTTCGTGTCACCTGCCGGCGGCTGAAGAGCCATGTCGAAATTTACGTCGACGATGACGGTCCCGGTGTGGCGTCGGATGCATTCGAGAAAGTGTTTGAACGCTTCTACACCGATCGTCCGCAGCTGGGTTTCGGGCAAAACTCCGGCCTTGGGCTTTCAATCTCGAAACAAATCGTGGACGCGCATGGCGGCACTATCTGGGTAGAGAATAGGACCGGCGCGCCGGACACGGACGGCGCTGCGACTATCGCCGGTGCGCGCTTTATCGTGCGCTTGCCCGCAATGTGATGGCCGATTTAGCGACCGTGCACGCCTCGGCTGTGCTTGTTGGCTCGCGCGCTGTGCTGATCCGCGGACCTTCGGCATCCGGGAAATCGCAGCTTGCGCTCGAGCTTCTCGAAGCGGCACGCACCGGCGTTCTGCGCTTTGCTAAGCTTGTCGCCGATGATCGGGTCCATCTCGAAGCCGTGAGCGGACGATTGCTGGCGCGCCCCCCCGAGGCACTTGCCGGCCTGATCGAGGTACGCGGCGTGGGACTTCTGCGCGTCGCGCACGAACCCTGCGCAGTCATCGGCATGGTGGTCGATCTCGCCGCGCCGGATGCCGGAAGATTGCCCACGGCCGACCAGAGACGAACAGAAATCAATGGTATCGGATTACCGCGGCTGCCCGTTGCAGCCGACTTCGCAGCCCTGCCGGGCGTGCTGGCGCAACTCAATTCGGCCGGGAGTGCTTGGATTTAGCGGCGAGGCAGCTTGATTGGAGATTGCTTAACCCTAACGCCGTTAGACTCCCATAGAGCCGCTTTTTTGTCATGGACCCGGCGAGTGCCGGTCCTTGGCGGCGTTATTAATCTGAATTCGACTTTGCGCTACCGCAATGCAGCAGCCGCCAGATTCCGCCGAAAATGCCTCTTGCGCTTGGGCTTCGGATGGTCAAGATGAGCACCCTTTCGTGCGGTGCAACCGGGACGCGCCCGCGGGGTGTTCCATGATTGGTCTTGTGCTTGTCACCCACGGGCGGCTGGCTGTCGAGTTCCGCGCGGCCCTGGAGCACGTGGTAGGGCCGCAAGACCAGATTGAAGCGGTCACCATCGGCCCCGACGACGACGTCGAGGAGCGCCGCAAAGACATCATTGAAGCGGTCAAGCGCGTCGACAGCGGCGACGGCGTTGCCATTCTGACCGACATGTTCGGCGGGACGCCGTCAAATCTTGCCATTTCCGTCATGAGCCGGCCCAAGGTCGAAGTCCTCGCCGGCATCAATCTGCCGATGCTGGTTAAGCTCGCCAAGGTTCGCGACGAATGTCCGCTGGCCGAGGCGGTCGCTGCCGCCCAGGACGCTGGACGAAAATACGTGACCATCGCCAGCCGCGTGCTGAGCGGAAAATGAGCGTACCTGCCCAACGCAGCGACGAAATCATATCGGCCGAACAGGCGTTTCGCGACGGCGCCGTCGTCCGCAAACTCTGCATCTGCAATCGCAAGGGGCTGCATGCGCGCGCCTCGGCGAAGTTCGTGCAGACGGTCGAAAAATTCGATGCCGACGTCCGCGTGATGCGCGGCGGTGAGACCGTTGGCGGCACTTCGATCATGGGCCTGATGATGCTTGCGGCCTCGCCCGGCACTTCGATTACTGTCGAGGCAACGGGCCGAGAAGCGGTGGAAGTTATCGATGCCTTGACAACACTCATCGACACGCGCTTTGGCGAAGACGATTGATCAAACAATTTTAAGCAAACAGCCGAGGGAGAAGCTAATGGCTGCCGACCAAACTACTCCGGTTGCATCGACTGCCCCGCCGACGCCTGGCGCACCACGCGAACGACAGCCCGCGACGATCCGGTACGTCGATCGTCCGGACGTCTCCGAGACGTTTGCCGACTCGGTCAGCGGTCTCATCTTTGACGGCCAATCGCTGCGGATTGAATTCGCCGTTACGCGTCTTGACGAGGTCAAGCCGAATATGCCGATCACCGGCCGCCGTTATCCGGCCTGCCGCCTCGTGCTTCCGCCGGCTGCCGCTGCGGAACTCATAAACCGCATGCAACAGATCGGGGCGGCGCTGACGCAGGCCGGCGTGACAAGAGCCACACCGCGCCCGGGCGAAACGCCGCCGAAGGATTAATCGTTAGCGCGCCTTGCTATGCATTGGCGCACGAGTACCGTCTGCGGCGGCCGCTTTGAGGTCGGCGACGAACTTTCGATACGCCGCGTGCCGCTCGTCTTCATTCGGGATGCGGAGGAGAGCCGCGGGGTGAACGGTGACAACCAGCCTCGTGCCATCCGCTAACGCGAGCGGCTTGCCGCGTACCTTGCTGATGGTGACAGTGCGCCCGGTCAGGCTGCGGGCCGCGGTCACGCCGAGTGCGACAATCGTTGACGGCTTCACCAGGCTGCGCTCGAAATCGAGCCAAATCTTGCAGCGTTCGATCTCATAATTGTTCGGGCGCTTGTGCAGCCGACGTTTGCCGCGCATCTCATGCTTGAAATGCTTTACGGCGCCGGTGACGAAGGTTTGTTCCCGCGCTATTCCAGCGTCTCGCAGCGCCTGATCGAAAATTCGGCCCGCCGGCCCAACGAACGGCTTACCGGCAAGATCCTCTTTGTCGCCTGGCTGTTCGCCCACCAGCATCAAATCGGCGCGGCTTGGGCCCTCTCCCGGCACCGCTTGGGTGGCGTCGCGATAGAGTGGACAGCGCGTGCACTCTTGCTCGGCCCGGGTGAGATCGCAGAGTGATTTGATTGGATGTTGTGTCTCCGCTTTCATGTTCGCGCCTCATCACTCAGAATGGAATCGTTACTCCCACCCTCGGTATCACTGTAACAATCCAGCCCAGTACCAGGTTCTCTATTTTGTCGGGGCGGATCGGCGCATCGCCGTTCGTCGTAGCCGAGGGTAACAGCCGAATGGCATGCATGACCAGGAACATGCAGACGCCCCAGCTCGAAACCCATCGCGAGTAATCGTAGGCGACGATGAAAATCACAACGTAGCCGGCCGATATTCCCGCCAATGCAGCAATGCAGACAGTCCGGAGCAACTGCGTCGGCAACGCGACGATCAAGGATTTGAGATACCGCGCGACCGGAATGTGAAGTGCGATCAGCACCGCATAGACCGGCAACCGGATCATCGTGATTCCCGCGTGCTCCCAGGTAGATCTGATCTCGTCCGGGATGGTCGAGTACCACATCCAGGTGTTTTGCGGGTCGAGCTGGACCGAAGCGCGAGCGCTGAGATAGGCCAAAAATGTTTCCCGCGGGACCGGCACGCGGCCAAAAAACGCGGTGGCCACGAAAATCGCTGAAACCAAAACAATGAGAGCCAAGCAGTAGATGACCTTTCCGGCCGAAAGACCCGGCACCAGACCATAGCGTACCAAGACGATGAAGCCGATCGTCGGCAAGTACAGAAGAAAATGAAGATTGTGCATCAAGACCAGACCGACGCAGCCCGCGGCAATGAGCAGCGGATAGAGCGGCCCGACCGGGATCAGAAACGCAACAAGCGCCCAAAGGCAGCCAAAAATGTCAAAGTGTCCGAGCGAAATCGCAAAGTTCTTGAAGAAAAAGGGCGACCCGAACACAAAGGCCAGCAGCGGCAGGTTTTTCTCGTTAAATCCGAACACTCTCCGGAACACGGCGATGAAAAGGATAAGAGTTACGATCCAGGCGGTGATCGCTATGACGTGGAGCCACCAGAATGGAACGACGTTGGTAAACCCGGACACGATCGTGCCAACGAGAGCGCGCCTCGTGAAGCCGAAATGATATGTGACCAGCAGCTGCATGTAGGAGGCGAGACGTGGCGAATCGACAATGACCGTGTAGAGAATCCCGGATACCGCGATAACGAAATCGATCGCGAGCATCCACCGCCACTGCCCAGTCGGCGCCTTCCATTGCAAACGAAGCTTCACTGAAAAAAGCTCTTCCCTGAAAAACTCTTCCTCGAAAAACTCTTGCCCAATTCCCCAATGGCGCAGCTTCTATCCGTAGGCTCCTGCCCAAGCACACGGTTTAGAGCTTCACTCGCCGCCCGACTTGAACAGCGTTCATTGAGGGTAATCAAGCGCCGGAGGTAAGCGCTAATTGTCGCCCCACCGACAGGGACCGCCATTCGTCGCATGGACTTCCGCGCGGGGACGAAGATGACGTTGATATGAGTACCAGTGCCTACCCTGTGGTCAGCGTTTGAGGATGGACATAAAGCTATCTTTATGTCTTTAGTGCCGCCGCCGAAGGGTGGCTGCGAGCAAGAGCCCAGCCGCTAACCTCCCAGAATGCACAACGACGGTCAGACCATTGCCAAGGAGCATCATGAGCACCGCGACCAATACTAAAGCTTCGCACGCCGATTATGTCGTCAAGGACCTTAGCCTCGCCGAATGGGGCCAAAAAGAACTTTCCATAGCCGAAACCGAGATGCCCGGCTTGATGGCAACGCGCGAAGAATATGGGCCGGAACAACCGTTGCGTGGCGCCCGCATCGCGGGTTCGCTGCACATGACCATTCAGACCGCCGTACTGATCGATACGCTCAAGGCGCTCGGCGCCGACGTGCGCTGGGCCTCCTGCAACATCTACTCGACACAGGACCACGCCGCTGCAGCCGTGGCCGCCGGCGGCACCCCGGTTTTCGCGGTCAAGGGCGAGTTGCTGCACGATTATTGGGAATACACCCACCGCATTTTCGAGTGGTCCGACGGCGGCGCCCCGAACATGATCCTCGATGACGGTGGCGATGCCACGTTGCTGATGCATCTCGGCTCGCAGGCGGAATTGACTCCGACCGTGCTTCACCATCCCAACAACGAGGAGGAGGAAGTGCTGTTCGCCGCGATCAAGGAGCGGCTGGTCAAAAAGCCGGGCTGGTACAGCAAAACCGCCAAGGAAATTCGCGGCGTGAGCGAGGAGACGACGACCGGCGTGCATCGTCTTTATCAGATGGAAAAGGAGGGCAAGCTCCTGTTCCCCGCGATCAACGTCAACGACAGCGTCACCAAATCGAAGTTCGACAATCTCTACGGCTGCCGCGAGTCGCTGGTCGACGGCATCCGCCGCGGCACCGACGTGATGATGGCCGGCAAGGTGGCGATGGTGGCGGGCTTCGGCGACGTCGGCAAAGGCTCGGCCGCGTCACTGCGCCAGGCCGGCTGCCGGGTCCTGGTTTCGGAAATCGATCCGATCTGTGCACTGCAGGCGGCGATGGAAGGCTACGAAGTCGTGACCATGGAGGAAGCCGCCCCGCGCGCGGATATCTTCTGCACCGCGACCGGCAATGTCGATGTCATCACCATTGAGCACATGCGGGAGATGAAGCATCGCGCCATCGTCTGCAACATCGGCCACTTCGACAGCGAGATTCAGGTGGCGGCGTTGAAGAACCTCAAATGGCAAAACATCAAGCCGCAGGTCGATGAAATCGAATTCCCGGACGGCAAACGCATCATCCTTTTGTCCGAAGGCCGGTTGGTCAACCTCGGCAATGCCATGGGCCATCCGAGCTTCGTGATGTCATCGTCATTCACCAACCAGACCCTGGCGCAGATCGAGCTGTGGGCCAATCAGGGCAAGTATCAGAAGAAGGTCTACACACTGCCGAAGCACCTCGACGAGAAAGTCGCGCGGCTGCATCTCGACAAGATCGGCGTGAAGCTCACCAAGCTTTCCAACAAACAGTCGACCTATATCGGCCTCCCGATCGAGGGGCCATTCAAGACCGATCAGTACCGCTATTGAGATATCTCTGTGGTGCGCGCCGGCGCGTGAGCCGGCGCCACCACGGTAATCTCGAAATTCATCGGCTTTCCTGAGACGCCCAGGAAGCGGCGCGTGAACGAGGCGTTCGCCGCGTGTCCGCCTGCGTCCGCAAGCGCGGCGCCGGTTTTCCGGCATGGCATGTCGGTGCTCAAACAGATAACGACCAGCCCGTGTGCACTGATCGCCTTGTGGCCGTCAGATGACAGAGGGTCGCTCGTCAAAGGGCGCGCCGTGGGCAAATAGAACGGGAGTCCTGCGGTAATGTCCGGCGAACCCCAGAAAAGCCGCACAGGCTCCCCGGCTAGTCGATCCGCGAGCGCGGCGACTTGCCGAAAATGTGCCCGATACTGGTCATCGCCCCGCATCAGCCTAGCGTAAGCGACAACAGGCGACACAATGATAGCGGCCAAAGTCACCGCGATCGCGACGAGACCGGCCCGTGCCACCGTGCGTTCATCGACAATGATGTCGCGCGAAGCGTAGAGGATAACGGGCAGCAGAGCCCAGTTCGGATAGGTCCAGTCCGCGGTCAACCGGTAAGGAAGGGCGAGATTGACCACCGCCGGCAGCACCAGCGGGACCAAAAATAGCAACAAAGCTTGCCGGCGATCGTCGTCGGGCGGCCACGCCATTTCGGCGAGCGCTGCCCTGCTCGGCCGAAGCACCGTGAGAAATAAAATCGGCACGATCGCGTAAGTTACCGCGTTGATCAGGTAGCGCACCGAGCGGAGCAGAGCCGCGCCGAATGACTGGCTGACCACGACAGTATCGCGCACGAATGTGTAGCTCGTACCGCCCCGTTCGCTCACAAACCACCAGACATGAGGCGCAATGACGATCGCAGCCCCAAGCGCCATGACGTAGGGCGCGGGCGAGCGCCAGAAGCGCCGCGCCCCCGGACCGGCAACCGAGGCAACCGCCATGCCGGCAATCAGAAACAGCGCCCAGTACTTGCCAAAAACCGTCAGGCTCGCGAACGCGCCGGCGAGGAAGGCATCGGCGCTCCGAAGGCCGCGCCGAGCCCGCAGATAAAACAGCAACGCCGCCGCCCAGAACGGAATCATCACCGTGTTGGCATTCAGGATCGCCGTCTTGATGTCGTAGAATGGAATCAGAACCAGAGCGACCAGCCCCAGCAAAGCGCGATTCTTGTCGAGATGATCGCGCAACAAACGCCAGGTGATGCCGAGACCGGCAGCGACGACCATCACATTCAAAAGATCCGCTGCCCAATCCTGACGTGGAAACACCGCGAACCATAAAATAAACAGCCACGCCGTCATCGGCGGATGTTTGTAGCCGAAGGCAAAATGATGCGCCCAAAGCGCGGCCTCGCTCCAATCAGGATGCAGATCGACCGACGCCAAAGAGACGACATCAAAGACCATCCACAGCGCGACAAACGCTATGAGCGCGGACACCACGATGGCGCCTTCGGCATGTTCGGCGATGAAACAGCGGCCCGGTTGGCTAAGCCGGTCGATCAAGCCGGCGAACCCTGAATGTGTCCGGTCGGGGAGTTCGCGCCCGGCACTCGACATGATCTCTCTCGGCGAACGGCCATTTTTGGCCGACCTAACAAGGATGGCGGAGGTTCGTCCCGAAACTTGTCGTTCCAAGACTTGCGAAAGCTACTAGCGTGGGCCTGCGGATAGAGCAATAAAGGCGCCGAAATCGGAGCGGATGGATTTGTCTCAGTCGGCAACAAGTGACGTGCCAGCGGCAAGCGCGACTGCTGCGCGCACGGAACAGGCCGCGACCGTAGGCAAGGCGCCGGAACTGAGCATCGTCGTACCCACTTTCAATGAGCGGACCAACGTTCCAATCCTGGTCGAGCGACTGTCACGTCTTCTCGTCTCCTGCGACTGGGAGATCATCTTTGTCGACGACAATTCCCCCGACGGCACCGCCGCGACGGCGCGCGCCATCGGCGAGACTGACAGCCGGGTGCGCTGCATTCGCCGCATCGGCCGCCGCGGTCTTGCCGGCGCGTGTCTTGAGGGCATGCTGTCGAGCCAGGCGCGCTACGTCGCGGTGATGGATGCCGACCTGCAGCATGACGAAAGCCTGCTCGTCGGCATGCTCGATTGTCTGCGCGACGGGCGTGCCGATCTCGCGGTTGCCAGCCGCTATCTCGACGGCGGCTCATCGGCCGGCCTTTCGAAACAGCGCTCGCGCGTGAGCCGGTGGTCGAATGGGCTGGTGCGTCTGCTCCTTGGGATCGATCTCACCGATCCGATGAGCGGCCATTTCATGATCCGGCGCGATGTGTTCGAAACGCTCGCGCCTTCGCTGTCCTCGCAAGGCTTCAAGATCCTGCTCGACATCCTCGCTACCGGGCGCGGCCGGCTGCGCACTGTCGAGCTGCCGTCCACGTTTCGCGAGCGGCAGCACGGCGAGAGCAAGCTCGACTCAAAGATTGCGCTCGATTTCGCCGCGCTGGTGACGGCGAAACTTACCAATGATGCTGTCTCCGCGCGCTTTTTATTGTTCTGCCTGGTCGGCGTGACCGGCATCGCCGTGCATCTGACCCTGCTGAGCAGCCTGCTCGCGGCCACACTGTCATTCGGCGCGGCGCAGGCGCTCGCCACCGTTGGCGCCATTGCCTGGAACTTCGTGCTCAACAATCTGTTCACCTACCGCGACCAGCGGCTCACCGGCTGGCGCTTCGTCACCGGGCTCATTTGGTTTCAGGTGATCTGCGCCATCGGCGCAATTTCCAACGTCGGCATTGCCACTTGGATCTACGACTACGACAACGTGTGGTGGATCGCCGGCCTCGGCGGGGCGATGATCGGAACTGTCTGGAACTTCGTGGTCAGCGCCGCCTTCGTCTGGCGGCAGCGGTAACGAACATCCGCCCCCGTACGCAGTACGGGGGAGCATCTGTGTTCGGAGTCAAGCATGTAGTGGCGGGCGAAGCTCCCAGGTTCGGTTTTCATGAATGAGGGTGTTGGCCAGGACTGCGAGCTTTCTGGCGATGGCGACGAGGGCGACTTTTGGTGGTTTCCCGCTGGCTCTGAGGCGCTGATAAAAGGTCTTCATGTCGGTATTGAAGCGGGCGGCGCTGAGAGCTGCGAGATAGAGGACGCGGCGCACGGCGGGGCGTCCGCCCCAGATGACGCGAGTACCTTCACGCTCGCCCGATTGATCAGCGATCGGAGCGAGGCCAGCCAGCATGCCGACCTGCTTGGCGGTCATACTGCCGATCTCGGCGAGACAGGCAATGAGGGTCGCTGCGATCGCAAAACCGAAGCTCGGGATCGAGGTCAGGATGGCATAACGCCTGGCCAGGGCGTCGTCGGCCTGAATGCGCCTGAAGATCTCGCCGTCAAGCGCTGCGATATCCTTGCCGGCTCTGACGATACGACGCTCGAGCTGACGCTTGAGGAACTTGCTCGCGGCCGTGCCGAGCTGGTTCTTGAGCGCGGACTGCGCTTCGACGGCGCTGGCGCGGGCCACCACCAGTTCGGCAAGCTCCGCCATGGTTTGCGGAGCCGGCATTCGTGCCGACGGCCGCATCATAACGGCGAACAAGGCGAGCACGCGGGCATCGAGCCTGTCAGTTTTAGCAAGGACGCCTTGTGCTTTGGCGAACATCCGTACCCGATAGGGATCGACGACAGCGACCGCGATGGCGGAAGCCACGAGACTGCGATGCAGGTGGCGGTGCCATTTGCCCGTGGCCTCGATAACGACGAGCATCAAATCGTAATGCAACAGCCAACGCTTGAGCTGACGAATGCCGGCGCAGCTATTGGCCACGCGCAACGATTTGTCGGCAGGCAACACGTGGACGTCGAGCCAACATTTGCTGACATCGATTCCCACGCTAGACTTGATCTTGGTCTCTTGTTCGGACGCTTCCTTGCCTTGCATGCGGGACGTGCTCCCTATCATCTGTTGAGGACAAGAGCCGAAGGACGGACGGACCATGCTCCCCCGCGGTGCCAAACACCCAGGGGGAATTGCGGTCCCACCCATCCGCGTCGGGGCCGGTGGCCACCGGCCCCGACGCACCTCACAGCTTGCGCCGATTCGGTCGTCCAAACATGCAAGGGGGACCACGCGAAGCGTGGTGGAGGGGGCGACGGCCGCGTAAAAATAAAATCGTGACCGTTTAAATTCTCGGCTGCTCGCTCCGATATTTACCCCTCCGCCAATCGCATCGGCATTTCAGAAGCCCCCTCCACCACGCTTCGCGTGGTCCCCCTCCCCGCTCCCCCGCTTTCGCGGGGGCGGATGAAGAGCTTGTCTTGCCGCTGTGGAACGCGAGTGTTATCTGCGCGGCATGGCCTCGGTTCCCATCGAAAACATCCGCAATTTCTCGATTATCGCCCACATCGACCACGGCAAATCGACGCTCGCCGACCGGCTGATCCAGCTCACCGGCGGGCTCGAAGCGCGTGAGATGGTCGAGCAGGTGCTCGATTCGATGGACATCGAGCGCGAGCGCGGCATCACCATCAAGGCGCAGACCGTGCGGCTCAAATACCGCGCCCGCAACGGCAAGGATTACGTGCTCAACCTGATCGACACGCCCGGTCATGTCGATTTTGCCTACGAAGTTAACCGCTCGCTCGCCGCCTGCGAGGGCTCGCTGCTGGTGGTCGATGCGAGCCAGGGTGTGGAGGCGCAGACGCTCGCCAACGTCTACCAGGCGCTCGACAACAACCACGAGATCGTGCCGGTGCTCAACAAGGTCGACCTGCCGGCCGCCGAGCCCGACAAGGTCAAACAGCAGGTCGAGGACGTGATCGGGCTCGACGCTTCCGACGCGATCCTGATCTCGGCCAAAACCGGGCTGAATGTTCCCGAGGTGTTGGAAGCGATCGTCAACCGACTGCCGCCGCCCAAGGGCGATGCCTCAACCCCGCTCAAGGCGTTGCTGGTTGATAGCTGGTACGACGCCTATCTCGGCGTGGTCGTGCTTTTTCGCGTCGTCGACGGCGTGCTGAAGAAGGGCCAGCGCATCCGCATGATGGGAACCGACGCCGCCTATGAAGTCGATCGCGTCGGCGTGTTCACGCCCAAGCGCGTCGAACTTGGCGAACTCGGCCCGGGCGAGATCGGCTTCCTCACTGCCTCGATCAAGGAAGTGGCCGACACCCGCGTCGGCGACACCATCACCGACGACAAGAAGCCGGTGGCCGAGCCGCTGCCCGGTTTTCGTCCCGCCATCCCGGTGGTGTTCTGCGGCCTGTTCCCGGTCGATGCCGCGGATTTCGAAAATCTGCGCGCCGCCATGGGCAAGCTTCGTCTTAATGACGCGAGCTTCAGCTACGAGATGGAGACCTCCGCCGCGCTCGGCTTTGGTTTTCGCTGCGGCTTCCTCGGGCTTCTCCATCTTGAGATCATTCAGGAGCGGCTCGAGCGCGAATTCAATCTCAACCTGATCGCGACCGCGCCGTCGGTGATCTACAAGATCAAGCTCAAGAATGGTGAGCAGCTTGAAATTCACAATCCGGTCGACATGCCGGATCCGAACCACATCGAGGAAATGCAGGAGCCGTGGATCGAGGCGACCATCCTGACGCCCGACGAGTATCTCGGCGCGGTGTTGAAACTCTGCCAGGATCGCCGCGGCGATCAAAAAGAACTGACCTATGTCGGCAACCGCGCTTTGGTGAAATACAATCTCCCGCTCAACGAGGTGGTGTTCGATTTTTACGACCGCCTGAAATCGGTTTCGCGCGGCTACGCCTCGTTCGACTATCACCTCACCGATTACAAGCCGGCCGATCTGGTCAAGCTGCAGATGCTGGTCAACGCCGAGCCGGTCGACGCGCTAGCAATGCTGGTGCACCGGACCCGCGCCGAGCAGCGCGGCCGCGCCATGGCGGAGAAGCTGAAAGAGCTCATTCCGCCGCACATGTTCCAGGTACCGATCCAGGCCGCCATCGGCGGCAAGATCATCGCCCGCGAAACCGTGCGCGCCTTCAGGAAAGACGTGACCGCAAAGTGTTACGGCGGCGACGTGACCCGCAAGCGCAAGCTTCTGGACAAGCAGAAAGTAGGCAAAAAGCGCATGCGCCAGTTCGGCAAGGTCGATATTCCGCAGGAGGCGTTTATCGCCGCGCTGAAGGTGGATGTGTAGGGAAGCGCGCATCGAGCCGCGCCGTGGTAACGATGCCGCATGATGGCGCTCCGAGTTCGAACTCCATCCTCATGCACGCGAACGGGCTGTCGAGCGCGGCGCGAGCGTTGATGAAGTCGTTTCGACTGTATCAGGCGGCGACCGGTTTCCAGCGAAGTTCGGGCGTGTCGGCTTCCGTCGAACCTTCCCTTTTGACGGTATCTGGAGGGGCAGGCGCTATGCTACAAAGCAGGTCGAAGCCTACGCGGTTGAAGAACCGGATCAGTGGCTGGTCATCACGGTCGTCACTAAGTATTTCTGAAGGCTATGCCATGAAACTCACTTACGATCGAAACCACAACATCGCTTACATCCGGCTGCGGCCGAAAGGACGCGAGATAGAAACGATCAGGGTGAGCGACGAGCTCAATGTTGATATTGCGCCAGACGGCTCCGTGTACGGCATCGAGCTGTTGAATGCCAACGAGCAGCTACGCGCAGCTGATGGCGGTAAACTCGTACTCGTCGACGAGGTCGATGGAAAGGAATCGACGCTTCCTTTTTCGCCGGGCTAGGATCGCTACGGCGGCGACGTGACGCGCGAGCGCAAGCTGCTGGAGAAGCAGAAAGAAGGCAAAAAGCGCATGCGGCAGTTCGGCAAGGTCGACATCCCGCAGGAGGCGTTTATTGCGGCGCCGAAAGTTGATGTGTAGTGGTGTCCCTAACGATTAAGTATCGGGCCCAGCACAATGCGGCGTATATCCGCTTGTCGCAGGGAAAGGTCCTAGAGAGCGCTGAAGTCGCCCCCGATGTCGTATTTGATTACGACGCGGAAGGCCGGATCGTCGGCATCGAATTGCTCGATGCGAGGGCGCAACTTTCCCCGGAGCTTCTCGCCGACTTTGCTTAGCAGAAGCGCATGCGTCAGTTCGGCAAGGTCGACATCCGCAGGAGGCGTTCATCGCCGTGCTGAATGTGGATGTGTGAGTAGCGACTCACAACCCAGATGTGTAGAGTTCGGCCAAATGGACTTCCGGAGGCGGAATCAATGGTCGACAAGAAGAAAATCGCGGAGGCTAATTCACGAGTTGAAGCGGAGGTGGCGCGACGGCGGCGCACGGTAAGAAATTTTCCGGCCTCTACATTTGAGGAGGCTCTTGAGTTTGCAAAGGAAATTCATTCCTTTGGAAGCGGTCAGCCGGTCCGGCGATTGAGTCTTTTTGATCACTTGGAAAAAGCGCCCGAAAGCGGCCCGAGTTGACAGCTCATTACAAACGCAAATAAATACGGGCTCATTAAGGGTAGCTACGCGGCAGAATTTCTCGAACTCACACCTGAGGGTTCGCTGGCCGTTGACGAGGAAATCCCGAACCGCGAAAGAGTTCGCGCCAGAATCAAATTAGCTATTGAACAAATAGAGCCCTTTAATGCTCTCTATAAGCAGTTTGTTGGGAACAAGCTCCCTGCAAAAACGGCCTTGATTGATGCGGTCAAGGAGATCGGAGCCTCATCCGACGCCGCAGAGGAGGCGGTCGATACCTTTATCGTAAACCTGCGCTTCTTGGGCTTGCTTACCACGCTATCCGGTGCTGATCGGATCATATCGGTCGACCATTTGCTTGATGGCCTGCCTGCCTCTCAGCCTAAGGAAACGCTGAGTCATACGAAGCAGTCCATTGAACCCAAACGTTCGCCAGCTACTACCCAAATCATTACTGCGGAACATGCGCAATATGAGACCGCGTGCTTTTACATAGCCCCAATCGGCGACGAAAACAGTGACCAGCGCAAACACTCAGATTTGTTTTTAGGTTCTTTCGTCGAGCCGGCTCTGGAGCCATTTGACCTTAAGCTTGTGCGCGCGGGTGCAATTGACAAGCCTGGGATAATCACAAAGCAGGTTCTTGAGTATATTTTGCGGTCACGTCTCGTCATTGTCGATCTGTCTTTTCACAATCCGAATGTGTTCTATGAGCTCGGCATTCGGCACATGATGCGCCGTCCGATTGTTCAGATCGCGAGGACGATGGATAAGGTACCTTTTGATGTAAACCAAATGCGGACGATACGCATCGACACTTCGGACATTTACACCTTGGTGCCGAAGATTGAAGGCTACAGAGCGGAGATAGCAAACCAAGTTCGTCGCGCTCTTGAAAGTGCGGACGCCGTAGACACGCCGATCAATGTTTATTTCCCGAACCTCACAGTCGCATTGAATTAAAACATTCGCCCATCTCACAAAGATTTCGCAAGTTTAGGTTCCCGCTGGCGGGCTCGACGACAGAGTAGCCACTGGACAAGGTCTGGCAAAAGACGCTCACCAAGCTGAAGGTTGATGGCGAGTCTCTCTTCCATTGACATCTGTCTCCATTTTCGTTAGAGGCTGGTATCGAATCTCGCTCACTTAAGGGTCGTGTTCTGGAGGCATGCCTGAACGCGGAGCGAGTGCGGTGCTTCCGCGCGGTTTTGCAATCCGCGCTGGAGCGGCTTTGGGCATCATCTGACCGGCACTATGACCGGCCCGGGAGGTGCATTCCCTGGACTGGGACAGGCGGGCGCGGGTAACGCCCGTGGAAGAACGCAAGGTCTCTGCACCCCGGTTGGTGTGGCCGTACCGGATCGAACGTCCTGCCACGTCCCAGGAAGCCTGGCCTGAAGCTGAGCGACAGGTGCGAAAGTGCCTTTCGCAAGAACCGTGGTGGAACGCCGACAGGCGAGCGTGCCCCCTCCCAACCCTCCCCCGCAAGCGGGGGAGGGAAAAGAGAAAGGGTGCGCGCCGCATCGCAAGATGCGGAGGTTGAGACACACGTTTGTCGGCGTTCCGCTTCCCTTTTTGTTTTTCGTTGTCGTGAGTGGCGGGTCGCGAAGCCACTTCAGCCGCTCATTCCCGCGCAAGCGGGAATCCAGACTGGGTCCCCGCTTTCGCGGGGACGAGCGAAGTGACCTTCGCGCTTAGCCGTCAACAAACCTCGGACGCGATCGCGCCGCGAGAATGATGGCGCTTGCGCACCCCAGCTCGAGCTTGCATTAATCCGATACCTTGCGTAACATGTTACGTGGATGAACGGACCGGCGATGCCGGCTAAGGCCAAAAAGTCACAACCAAAGACGGCACGGGAGCGCATGAGCGCCCGGCGGAACCGCCTGCGCGCCCAGGGCTTGCGGCCAGTGCAGCATTGGGTCCCGGATTTGCGCGATCCGCAGGTACGGGCCGATCTTCAACGGCAGGGCAGGTTACTCGGCCGGCACCCGGAAAATGATCCGATCGACGCCTGGATAGAGGCGATATACGACGCAAGCGAGTGGCGGTGAAACGCGGCGACATCGTCATCGTCGCGTACGGCGAACTCGGTAGACCGCGCCCAGCCGTCATCGTGCAGGCTGACGAATTGGGCGAAACCACTACGACGGTGCTTGCATGTCCAATAACGACTGAAATCGCAGACAGATTGCCGATCAGGCCGATCATCGAGGCGGCAGACGCCACCGGGCTCCGCGTCCGTTCGCAAATCATGACTGATCGAATGCTGGCTGTTCCTCGCAATCGTGTGCGGCAAGTCATCGGCATCGTCGACGATCCGACGGGCAATCGCCTCGATGGCGCCCTGTTGCTCGTACTCGGATTGGCGCGATAGTGCTCAGCGCTGTCGCGCCCGCTCGCAATGTTGCGCATCCTCAGTATTAACGGAGCCTTCGGTTGCTGAACCTCGCCGACGCGCTGACGAGTCACGCGCGCAATATTGCGGACGAAGCCGCCATCGTTGAAGGGCGGCAGATACTGAGCTATGGCGCGCTGCATGAGCGGGTTCTGAAGATCGCGACGTATTTTTCGGCAAAGGCTTTATCGCCGCACGCCATCGTCGGCGTCGCCCTGCGTGACACCGGCCTGCATCTGAGCATCCTGTACGGGCTGGCGCGGGCAGGATTTGTGATCTTGCCGATGGATTGTCGCTGGACCGCCGTCGAAAAGGAGCGCGTCGCGCGGCATTTCGGTGCGAGCCTTACGCTGTGCGAGCGGGGCGACACGTTGGCGCCGGATATCGCTACGGAAACTGTGGACGGCGATTGGCTCGCGAACGTCGAAAGGCTGCCGTTGGCGCGCAGCTTTCCGTCGAGCGGCGACACGCCGTTGCTGCTGTCGCTCTCCTCGGGCACCACCGGGCGTCCCAAAGGCCCGTTGATTGCGCACAAGCATTTTTTTCGCCGCTTCATGACGCATTGGATCAATCTCGGCTTGAACGGGCGGCACCGCTTCATATCGGCGACGCCGCTTTATTTCGGCGGCGGCCGCACGTTTGCGATGTCGGTTCTGTTCAGCGGCGGAACGGTCATTATGCATCCGCCGCCCTATCGGCCGCTCGATCTGATCGCTGCGGTGGAAGAAACCAACGCTACCGGCCTGTTTCTGGTGCCGACAACGTTGCGGCGCTTGCTGGAGCGGAGCGACACCGAGCTTGCTCCGCTGCGGAAACTTGATTTGCTGATCTCGAGCGGCGCTCCGCTGACGCCGGCGGAGCGGCGCGACATCAAACAGCGGCTGTGCGACAACTTCTTTGAGTATTACGCCTCGACCGAAGGCGGCGGCATCTCGCTGCTTTGTCCCGAGGATCACGCCCATTACCTCGACTCGGTCGGGCGGCCGATATTCTCGGTGGAAGTGGAAGTGGTCGACGACGCCGGCAAGACGCTGCCGCCCGGCGAAGTCGGGCTGCTGCGCTATCGCGGCCCGGGAGTAGCCGAAGGCTATTACCGGGACGAGGAAGCCTCGCGCGAGGCGTTTCGCGACGGCTGGTTCTATCCGGGCGATCTCGCTGCCCGCAACGAGCACGGCTACATATTTTTGCGCGGCCGCCGCAAGGACATGATCCTGCGCGGTGGCATCAACATTTATCCGGCCGAAATCGAGGCCACGCTGATGCTTCATCCGGCGGTCGCCGAGGCCGCGGTGTTCGGCATTCCTTCGGTGGAATTCGGCGAAGAGGTGGCCGCTTTCGTGCAATTGCGTAACGCGACCGAGACGGGCGCATTGCGCCAATGGTGTGAGGGTAAGCTCGCGCCCTACAAACGGCCCAAGGTCATTAAGGTGGTCGAAACGATGCCGCGCAACAGCGCCGGCAAGGTCAGCAAAAACGAGCTGTTGGCTCTCTTGGCTGTGGAGGCGTAATGCTGTCGCCGCTACCAGCGCGCTCCGCTCCTTATCGACACCGCGTGTATTGCTGCGCATCACACAAATCGTGTGTATTGTTGTCAGCGGCGTCACCTCGATGTGTCCCGGGAGCATGATTTTGTCCACGCAATTTCCGGCTTCGCGCGTAGATCGACGACAGGCGCTGCAGGGCGCCGCAGGTCTTGGATTGGCGCTGGCGGCTGCTTCGCTTGGCGCGAGAACAACGGCCGCGGCGGAAAAGATGGTCTATCTGACGCCGTTTGGCTTTCTCATGGGTTTTGCCGAGGCGATGTATGCAGAGACCGGCGGCTTCTTCGCCAAGCACGACCTTGACGTCGATATCCGCGGCGGACGCGGATCGGCCATGGCGGTCCAACAGATCGCCGCCGGCAATGTTCTGGTATCGCGCACCGGCGGCACCGACATGATCAAGGCGGTGGCGAAGGATCCGAACATCATCGCCTTTGCCGAGGTTTTTCAGCGCGACATCTTCTTCGTCATCAGCGCCGCGGATAAGCCGTTGACCGAACCGCAGCAGTTCGCCGGCAAGACCATCGGCGTCGTTTCCGTCGGCGGCGCTACCGAGAACATCCTCAACATGATGCTGGCGAAAGAGGGTATTGCCGCAGATAGCGTCAAGCGTCAGCCGACCGGCGAGGGCCCCGGCGCGTTCGAGTTCATCGCTCAGGGCCGCATCGATGCCTACATCGCGACCTACTCAACCGTAGCGCAGCTAAAGGCCGCCAAACGGCCGTTCGTTGCCTGGAGCGTCGATAAAGTCGCGCCCTCCCCCGGACAGGTCTACATCGCATCGAAAAAGTCGATTGCCGAGCGGCCGGAGGAATTGGCGAATTTCCTGCGCGGCGTCTATGACGCGCTCGGCGTCATGACCGCCGCGAAAGACTTAAAGCCGATCATCGAATCGATGGACGGGAAATACCAGATCGTCGAGCGCAACAAGCCGGACGGCGGCGAAAACATCCTGGCCTTGACCATCGACGCCTTTCGTCCGGTCTATCGGGACAAACTTGCCTCTAATCCCGCCGGCTGGACGTCAGCCTATGGTCTCATGGTCAAAGCGAAGATTATCGAGCCGATGCCGGGCGCCACGTTCTACACCGACGCCATTTGCAAGCGCGCTTTTGGTTGACACGCCTGGTTGAACGCGGCTTGCGAGGACTGCGACCTGTTCGCGTCTGGACAGCACGAGCTAATCGCGGCAGCGTATCGTCACCGGGCGCGCGCTGTCGCGTTTCGGCAAAAAGTTCCGGTGCCGCATGCCGCCGCGGAGAATGGATGATGCGCATTTCGCTTCGCCTGATCCTGGCCGTTTTGCTTGCCGCGGCAAGCCCGGCGTTGGCGCAAGACGCCGGCACGCTGGACAAAAAGCCGCTGCCGCCGCTCGAACATCCCGACGCGCCGTCGACGCCGGCGAAAGAGCTGTTCGGACGCGAAACCACGCCGGCTCCGCTCGCCGCAAGATCGATTGGCGGATATGCGAAGGGCTGTCTCGCCGGAGCGGTCGCATTGCCGATCAACGGCCCGACCTGGCAGGTGATGCGGCTGTCGCGCGACCGCAATTGGGGCCATCCGCGCCTGATCGCTTTTCTCGAACGTCTGGCGCAAAACGCAAAAAAGGTCGGGTGGAACGGCTTGCTGGTCGGTGATCTGTCACAGCCGCGCGGCGGACCGATGCTCACCGGCCACGCCAGCCATCAGATCGGCCTCGACGCCGATATCTGGTTCACGCCGATGCCTGACCGCACGCTTTCGACCGACGAGCGCGAGTTCATGTCAGCAACCGACATGGTCGCAGAAAATCGCCTCGACGTCGACCCCAAGGTGTGGACGCACTCGCGCACCGAACTCATTCGCACCGCGGCCGAAGACCCCGATGTGGAACGCATCTTCGTCAACGCGGCGATCAAGAAGGCGCTGTGCCGCGAGGCCGGTTCGGATCGCGGCTGGCTCGCCAAGGTGCGGCCGTGGTGGGGGCACGATTATCATTTCCACATCCGCATCTATTGTCCCGCCGACAGCAAAGGGTGTGAACCGCAACCTCCGCCAGGTCCGGAGGACGGCTGCGGGCACGAGCTCGATCACTGGTTTTTGGCAGGGAACCTGCATCCGAATTTGTCCGGAGCGAAGCACTCGATGACGATGGCGGGCCTGCCGACGGCATGTCGTCAGGTGCTGATGGCGCCTTGAGCGCGGCGCCACGCGGCGCCGAGCTAAAACGGCACCGGACCGAACAGCGTGCGTTGTGACGTGCCGCCCATAAGGGTGAGCACGCCGGCGCTGGCGACGATCAGCGCAGTAAAACCCGGGACTTTGCGCTCAGGCAATTTGATCAGCCGCGGCAACCCGGTCCACAGAATATAGGCGCCGTAGAAGCCGGTCAGTTCGAGAAAACGGAGGCCCGGCGCCAGCAAGAAGATCCCGGCAAGCCATACCGGCGTATACGAATAGACTGCGAGCTTGAACGCACTATCAAAACTCCTGCGGCCACCGAACGCCGGCGCCAACAGAGATATCATAAGGCCAAGCACGAGCACCGTAGCGCACGTCACCACATAGCCAAAGACCGCGCCGAACAAGCCGTCCAGGATCGGCACTCGGACCAGGCCGACGCCGGGCACGACGGCTCCGACAATGCAGCCGCCGACGAAGCCGAAGACAGCCGGGACCAGCGCGAGAATCGCGACGTAGCTCGCCAACAAATAAGCTGCATCACCAGGCTCGCTCTCGACCCGCGTCCATATGGCAGAAGGTTCCGCGAGAATTGCCTTCGCGCGCAAAGCGACGTTCATCCGTGCAACCCCTTGGCGGCACCGCGGATCGCGGCAGCGCCCTTCTCGGCGATCATCATCGTCGGCGCATTGGTGTTGCCGGATGTGATGGTTGGCATGACGGAGGCATCGACGATCCGAAGCCGTTCAACTCCAGCGACCCGCAGATCGCCGTCCACCACCATCATCGGATCGCTCGCAAGTCCCATCTTCGCGGTGCCGACCGGGTGGAAGATGGTGGTGCCGATATCGCCCGCAGCCTTCGCCAAGGCCCGCTCATCGTCGTCGCGAAAGGCCGCGCCGGGCAGATATTCGGCCGGATGGTAAGGCGCCAGCGCCGGCTGCGCCACGATGCGGCGCGTCACGCGGATGGAATTTGCCGCGATGCGGCGGTCCTGATCGGTGGACAAATAATTCGGCTTGATGGCCGGCGGATCCGCCGCATCGCGCGAGCGCAATCGGATGTGTCCGCGGCTGGTCGGTTGGAGATTAGCGACGCTTGCGGTGAAAGCCGGGAACCTGTGCAACGGTTCGCCGAAGCGATCGAGCGACAGCGGCTGGATGTGATACTGAAGATTGGCGCGCGCCTGGTCGGAATCGGAACGGGTGAACAGCCCAAGCTGCGACGGCGCCATGGTCAGCGGGCCGCGGCGGAACAAGACATATTCGGCGAGCATGCCGGCGAGACCGAGCGGCGCATGATAGCGTTCGTTGAGAGTGCGGATGCCATCGACTTTGTAGATGAGGCGAAGTTGCAGATGATCCTGCAGGTTCGCACCGACGCCCGGCCTGTCGGCCACAATCGGAATGCCATGCTCGGCCAGATGCGGCGCCGGCCCAACGCCGGACAACAGCATGATTTGCGGCGAGCCGATCGAACCGGCCGCCAGGATCACTTCGCCGCGGCAACGCGCCATGCGGCTTTCGTTGCCCTGCCGCCAACGTACGCCAACGGCGCGCTTGCCCTCGAACACGATGCCTTCAACCAGACAGCCGGTTTCCAGCCGCAGATTGGTCCGGCTGAGCACCGGCTTGAGGAAAGCCGACGCGGCTGACCAGCGCCGGCCACGCTTTTGATTCACATGAAAGGCGCAGATGCCTTCGTTGTCGCCAGTGTTGAAGTCGGCGACGGACTTGATGTTGGCCTGTTCGGCCGCGGCGCGAAATGCGTCGAGCACATCCCAGCGCACGCGCGGCTCCTGAACATGCAATTCGCCGCCGATCCCGTGCAAGTCGCTTTCGCCGAGGAAATGATTTTCGTGCCGCTTGAAATACGGCAGTACATCGTTCCAGCCCCAGCCGGTTAGTCCAAGCTGGCGCCAATGATCGTAATCGGCGGCCTGCCCGCGCATGTAGACCATGGCATTGATCGCCGATGAGCCCCCGATCACCTTGCCGCGCGGATAGCTGAGGTTGCGGCCATTGAGGCCCTCCTCCGGTTCAGTCTTAAAGCACCAATCCGAACGCGGATTGCCGATCGCGAACAAATAACCGACCGGGATATGAAACCAGATCCAGTTATCGCGGCCGCCGGCTTCGAGCACGAGCACGCGACGATCCGCGTCGGCCGACAGCCTATTGGCCAGCAGACAACCCGCCGACCCGGCGCCGACAATGATGTAATCGTGTTCGCCGTCGATCGGCTTTGCTTCGGCCATATTACGCTCCACGCAGTCGCCGCGGTATCAGGAACGTCTGGCGATCAGCCTCCGCTCGCTACGCAACTTGATGAACAGAATGTAGGCGCATTGAACGAAACAGAGAATGTTGACCAGTACCAGCGCCGGCGCGTTGATTAAGCCGCCATACCCGACCCAGACCATCATCGATACCATTGCCGCGACGAGCCAGGCCGCGGAGATGTCATTGGCCGAGCGCGTCCGCCAAGTCCGCAGGACCTGGGGCATCAGCGAGAAGGTCGACAAAATCGTGCCGGCAGTCCCCAAAATGCCGATCCAAAGCTCCTGCATTCGTCCCTCCCTCAAATCTTGCTGAAACCATAGCACGGCATCCATTGCCATGTGGCGTAGCTACAGCTTGTTCGCGCTCAAGCGAGCGCCTATCCTGCAAGGGCGACGGGCGGTGTGCTGGGCGCGTACCGCGCGAGCCTGGAACGACGGTTCCCTTAAGGCGGTCGTATCGATCTTGTGTTCGCGTGGTCATCGGTGTGACCCGTGAAAGACCGAACACGCCGGAGAACCGTTGTGCTCATGAAAAAGCTTATTCTCGCGACCTTCACCGCAGCCATTGCGATTGCAGCGGCCGCCTTCCCTGCAGTGGCGCAGGAGAAATCGATCGTCGTTTTTGCCGCCGCCTCGATGAAGAATGCCCTCGACGAGGTCGACGTAGCATTCACCGCGAAAGACGGCATAAAGGTCGTCGCTAGCTATGCAGCCAGTTCGGCATTGATGAAACAGATCGAGCAGGGCGCACCGGCAGACGTATTTCTTTCCGCCGATGTCGATTGGATGGACTACGGCTCGAAGAAGAAACTCATAAAAGATGACTCGCGTTTCAATCTGCTCGGCAATCGGCTGGTGCTGATCGCGCCCAAAGATTCAAAGATCGACAACGTGAACATCGGCCCGGGATTCTATCTCGCCGCGCTAGCCGGCAGCGGGCGTATTGCCGTCGGCGACGTTCGTGCGGTGCCCGCCGGGCTTTATGCCAAGGCGGCGTTAGAGAAGCTGGGCGCCTGGGCAGCCGTAGAGCCGAAATTGGCGATGGCCGAGAATGTACGCGCCGCGCTGGTTTTGGTCGCGCGCGGCGAGGCGCCGCTTGGCATCGTCTACGAAACCGACGCCAAGATCGAGCGTGGCGTGAAAATCGTCGGCGTGTTTCCTGAAGATTCTCACCCCCCGATCATTTATCCGGTGGCGCTGACAATGACCGCAAAGCCTGATGCGGCGACATATCTGGCGTTCCTGCGCACGCCAGCGGCCAAATCGATTTTCGAGCGCTACGGCTTCAGTTTTTTGGTAAAGCCGGCATCATGACGGTTTATTTCGCACCGGTCTCAACGGAAAACCAGCCGATCAGGTAAGAAGCCATCGTGCTCGGCCTCTCCCCCGCTGAATGGACCGCGATCGAACTGTCGCTGCGGATCGCGATTGTCGCCACCGCCTGTGCGCTGCCGTTTGGCATTGCGATTGGCTGGCTGCTTGCGCGCAACGAGTTCTGGGGCAAGACGCTGCTCAATGGCGTCGTTTATTTGCCGCTGGTGTTGCCGCCGGTCGTCACCGGGTATTTGTTGCTGATATCTTTCGGCCGCCGAGGACCGATTGGCGCGTTCCTCGCCGACTATTTCGGCATCGTGTTCTCATTCCGGTGGACCGGCGCGGCACTCTCCTGCGGTGTCATGGGTTTTCCGCTGATGGTCCGCCCGATCAGGCTCGCCTTAGAGGCGATCGACCGCCGTCTCGAAGATGCTGCCGCAACGCTCGGCGCCAACCGAGCCTTGGTGTTCCTCACCGTTACGTTGCCACTGGCGTTGCCGGGCGTGATCGCTGGCGTGGTCCTGTGCTTCGCCCGAGCGTTGGGAGAATTCGGCGCCACGATTACATTTGTCTCCAACATTCCAGGCGAAACGCAGACGATTTCCGCGGCGATCTACACCCTCCTGCAAGTTCCCGACGGCGACGCAGCGGCGGGGCGTCTGGTGCTGGTCGCGATCGTCATCGCGCTCGTCGCACTCATTGCCTCGGAATGGTTCGCGCGCCGCGCCGGCATGCGTTTCCGGGGGGAATGATCGTGCTGGCCGTGAACGTCGAGAAGCGCCTCGGCACCTTCGTGCTGGCCGCGCGTTTCGAAGCCGCGGCCGGCGTTACAGCTTTGTTCGGACCATCGGGCTCCGGCAAGACCACAATCGTCAACATGATCGCCGGACTGCTGACGCCCGATCGCGGAACCATCAAGTTTGACGACGTGGTGCTGTTTGATGCCGCCGCCGGGATCAACGTGCCGCCGCATCGGCGCGGGATCGGCTATGTGTTCCAGGAAGGCCGGCTGTTTCCGCACTTGAGCGTGCGTCAAAATCTCGACTACGGGCGGCGCATGAGCGGCCATCCCTATGATGCGGATCGATTTGAGCATCTCGTTGCTTTGCTCGATATCGGCAGCTTGCTTGATCGGCGGCCACGCCTGCTGTCCGGTGGCGAGCGGCAGCGCGTCGCTATCGGCCGCGCGCTGCTGATGCGCCCGCAGCTCCTCCTGCTCGACGAACCGTTGGCCTCGCTTGACGCCGGACACAAACGTGAAATCCTTCCTTACCTTGTGCGGCTGCGCGACGATTCCGGCGTGCCGATGGTTTATGTCAGCCATACCGCGGCGGAGCTCCGGCGGATCGCGACCAAGGTGGCGCGGCTCGAGGCTGGTAGCGTAGTGGCCATCGGCGGGCTTGAGCTTCTCAAAGACGCCGACGCTTACGGGCCGGAATGAGCTTCGCGCCTGGCGAAGCCTGCCATGACAATTCGCACACTGTCGCGCACGACAACAACAGCTTATGTTCGATGCTGGCGAATGCGGATTGTCGATGAAGAACGAATTTTGGCGCAAAATTATCGAACCCCGCAGGGCGGCCGCCCGCACTTATCGGTGCCGCGCCTGAATGGAACTTGCTTCACCGCCGGTAAAACATGCAAAGGCGCTGGGTGTGGCTTGCGGTGCCGGTGCGGCGTTGTGCTGGGCACTGGGTTTTGTTGCCGCCCGGCATGGCATCGACGTCGGAATGTCGCCCTTCGTCCTTGCGCTGCACCGTTACGTTTGGCCCGGACTGGTGCTGTTGCCTTTCGTTGCCACCAGCGGCTTGCGCGATCTCGGCGGCATAGGATGGAGGCGCGGATTCACGCTTGCGGTGTTTGGCGGGCTGCCGCTCGCGCTTCTCAGCTATCTCGGTTATCTGTTTGTTCCGCTGGGCCATGGCGGCATTATCCAGCCGTCCTGTGCAGCGCTGGGCGGCATGATCCTGGCGCGCTTCGTCTTGAAGGAGCCGTTGCCGGCGCGACGGGTCGTTGGTGCACTCGTCATTGTTCTTGGCTTGGCGGTGATTGGCGCTGAAGCGCTGCGGACCATAGGCGCGCACGGGGTCGGCGGCGATCTCCTGTTTGTTGCCGCCGGATGTTTCTTTGCCGTCTTCGGCATGTTGGTGCGGCGGTGGCGGGTCGCGGCGATGCAGGCAGTCACTGTCACCAGCATCTTGTCGCTCGTCGGCCTGCCGATGCTGTTTTTCACCTTCGACAATATGGTCGCGGCCGGCTTTTGGGAGAATTTGTTCCAGGCCGTCGTCCAGGGCACCCTCACTGGACCGGCGGCTACTTATCTGTTCACTCGCGCCGTAGTATTGCTCGGAGTCTCCCGTGCAGCGCTGTTTCCCTCGCTCGTCTCGCCGTTCGTGCTGTTGATCGGGTTCCTTGCGCTTGGCATCGTCCCGAGCGTGTCGCAACTGGTCGGACTGGTGATTGTCGTCGCCGGTTTCCAGCTGACGCAGCGGGGCTGAGATCAAGCCGCTTTGCGGGTTCGCAAAAACTCGGCCATGCGATCAAGCGCCCGCAAGATATTTTCGGTCGAATTGGCGTAGGAAAGCCGCACATAGCCTTCACCGAGCACACCGAAGTCTGGCCCGCCGATCAGCGCGACGCCGGAATCTTCCAGGAGCGAAGTTGCAAGCGCCTTCGCCTTCCAGCCGGTGCGCTTGATGTTGGGGAACGCGTAGAACGCGCCCTTCGGTATCGCGCACGAAATACCGGGCAGGCGATTGAGTCCGTCGACCACGACCTTTCGCCGCTTGTCGAACTCGGCGACCATTTTTGTCACCTCGTCCTGCGGACCGGTCAGTGCGGCGAGCCCGGCATATTGGGTCGCGGCGTTGACGCAGGAATGCAGGTTGACCGCGAGCTTGCGTGCGTAGTCGTACAGCTTGGCCGGCCACACTGCGTAGCCGAGCCGCCAGCCGGTCATGGCGTAGGTCTTGGACCAGCCATTGAGCAGGATGAGCCGGTTGCGGATTGACGGATATTGCAGCAGGCAGACATGGGTCTCGCCGTCGTAGAGCATGTGGTCGTAGATCTCGTCCGACATCACCGCGACGTCGGGATGGCGCTCCAGCCCGGCGACGAGCTTGTCGACCTCCGCCTTCGGCGTCACGCCGCCTGTTGGGTTGGCGGGCGAATTGATAATGATGAGGCGCGTCTGCGGTGTGATCAGGCCGAGCGTTTCCTCGGCGGAGAACGCGAAATTGTTTTCCTCGCGGATCTGAACCGGGACCGGCCGCGCGCCGGTGAACTCGATCATCGAACGATAGATCGGAAAGCCCGGGTCCGGATAAAGGATGTCGGCGCCCGGCTCGCCGAACATCAATATCGACATGAACATGGTCGGCTTGCCGCCGGGAAAGATCATCACTGTGTCGGGCGATGCGGTGACCTTGAACCTTTTGTGCAGGTCGGCGGCGACCGCTTCGCGCAACGGTAAAATGCCGACCGCCGGCGTGTAACCATGCTGACCGTCGCGCAGCGCCTTGACCGCAGCCTCAACAATGAAATCCGGCGTGCGGAAATCGGGCTGGCCGATCCCGAGATTGATGATGTCGCGGCCTTGTGACGCAAGCTGCGTCGCACGCGCCAGCACGGCGAACGCATTCTCTTCCCCGATACGATCGAAGGCGGCTACGGTTTTCAACATGGCCGGAACTTGAACCCAAATTGCGTGAAAAACGCAAACACCTTCGCAATGCTGCGCTGCAATATGATCTCCGCACTTTTACGGGGCCATATTGCGGCGTGGCGGGTTCGCGCCAACGGCAAATCGGACTATCTATCAGTTTCGGGTGAGACCATCCGGAGACGGCGATGGCAAAGAGTAACGGTTCAAACGGTTCGCCGCGGCGGCGGCTGCGCTCGCAATTGTGGTTTGATAATCCCGACGACCCGGGCATGACCGCGGTCTATCTCGAGCGTTATCTCAATTTCGGCCTGACGCTCGCCGAACTGACATCCGGCCGACCGATTATCGGCATTGCGCAATCGGGCTCCGACCTCAGTCCCTGCAACCGTCACCACCTCGATCTGGCGCATCGTGTACGCGCTGGCATCCGCGACGCCGGCGGCATCCCGCTGGAATTTCCGACCCACCCGATTCAGGAAACCGGCAAGCGGCCGACCGCAGCGCTCGATCGCAACCTGGCCTATCTCGGTCTCGTCGAAGTGCTGTTTGGTTACCCGCTCGACGGCGTCGTGCTGATGACGGGTTGCGACAAGACCACGCCGGCTTGTTTGATGGCCGCTGCGACTGTCAACACACCGGCGATCGTGCTCTCCGGCGGGCCGATGCTCGACGGCTACTATAAAGGCGAACTCGCAGGGTCCGGCACAGCGGTATGGAAAGCGCGCGAAGAGGTCGCGGCCGGCAAGATCACCTATAAGGAATTTATCGAATTCGTCGCCTCCTCCGCGCCGTCGATTGGCCATTGCAACACGATGGGAACGGCTTCGACCATGAATGCCATGGCCGAAGCGCTCGGCATGTCACTGCCCGGCTGCGCCGCGATCCCGGCGCCGTATCGCGAGCGCGGACAGATGGCCTACGCGACCGGCGTGCGCGCGGTGGAGATCGTGCGCGAGGACCTCAAGCCATCGGACATTCTCACCCGTGCGGCCTTCGAGAATGCCATTGTCGCCTGCTCGGCGATCGGCGGCTCGACCAATGCGCCGATCCATCTCAACGCCATCGCCAGGCACATCGGCGTCGCACTCTCGATCGGGGACTGGGAAAAGATCGGCTTCGACGTGCCGCTCCTCGTCAACATGCAGCCGGCGGGAGAATATCTCGGCGAGGAATATTATCGTGCTGGCGGGCTGCCGGCGGTAATGCATGAACTCCTGGATGCCGGCCGGCTTCACGGCAACGCCTTGACGATCAACGGTAAGACGATTGCCGACAACGTTGCCCGGGCGAAAGCAACCAATCCCGTCGTCATCCGGCCGTATAAAGAACCTTTAAAGGCGGAAGCGGGCTTTCGGGTTCTGCACGGCAATCTGTTTGATTCTGCAATCATGAAGACGAGCGTGATCTCGGATGAATTTCGCAAGCGCTATCTCAGCGATCCGAAAGACCCGGGTGCCTTCGAAGGTCCGGCGGTAGTGTTCGACGGTCCTGAGGACTACCACCGGCGCATCGAAGATCCCGCGCTCGGCATCAACGAACACACCATTTTGTTCATGCGCGGCACCGGACCGATCGGCTATCCGGGTTCGGCTGAAGTCGTGAATATGCAGCCGCCGGCCGCGTTGCTCAAACGTGGCGTGACTTCGCTGCCATGTCTCGGCGACGGGCGGCAGTCCGGCACTTCGGGTTCGCCGTCGATCCTCAACGCTTCACCCGAAGCTGCGGATGGCGGCGGCTTGGCGCTCCTTAAAACCGGCGACAGGGTACGCATCGATCTCAAGAAAGGCACCGCCGATGTGATGATTTCGGCCGAGGAACTGGCGGAACGTTACGCGGCGCTCGAGAAAAACGGCGGTTATCACTATCCGCCAAGCCAGACGCCGTGGCAGGAAATCCAGCGCGAAATGGTCGATCAGCTGGCCGATGGCATGGTGCTCGAGCCGGCGGTAAAATTTCAGCGTGTAGCGCAGACATTCGTGCCGCGAAATAACCACTGACTTCCATCTGTTCGCAAATGCCGGGTGCAACATGAGCAGTTCCCGTCCGACCGTTGCCGACAAGCGCAAAGCTTTTCGCCAGCTGCACGAAGCCGGCTGCTTCGTCATTCCCAATCCGTGGAACGTCGGCACCGCCCGCTACCTCCAAGGCCTCGGCTTCAAAGCGCTGGCAACGACGAGCGCGGGTCACGCCCATTCGCTCGGTTACCCCGACGGGGCGCAGAGCCGCGACGCCGTGCTCGCGCACTACCGCGAGCTGGTCGATGCGACCGATGTGCCGCTCAACGCCGATTTCGAAAACGGCTTCGCCGACGATCCCGACGGCGTGGCCGACAGCGTGACACGTTGCATCGCAACCGGCGTGGCGGGCCTGTCGGTTGAAGACTCGCCGAAGAGCAACACGCCACTTTACGACTTCGACCTTTCGGTGGCGCGCGTCAAAGCTGCGCGAGCCGCCGTCGATCGCGCCGGCGGTGACGTTGTCTTCACCGCGCGCGCTGAGAATTTCATCCGCGGGGTGCCGGATCTCGATGACGCCATCCGGCGCCTCAAGGCATACGCGGCGGCCGGCGCCGATTGCCTTTACGCGCCGGGGATCAGGACGCGCGAACAGATCGAGGCGGTGGTGAAGGCGGTGGCGCCAAAGCCGGTGAATTTTCTCGGCGGCGGCGCGTTCGGCTTCACGGTGAGCGATCTTGCGGCGATGGGCGTGCGCCGGATCAGCGTCGGCGGCTCGCTGGCTCGGGTGGCAATGCACGCCTTCATCCGTACCGCGACCGAGATTGCCAAGGAGGGCAAATTCGACGGCTTTGCGGGCCTCGTCACCAACCCCGAGCTGAACAAGTTCTTCAGCGAGGATCGCAAAAAATTGTCGTGACCGGTGCACCGCGACCAAGTCGCCCGCCCCCGATGGTTTGAACACAAGCCCCGTTGATGCGTTTATCCCGCGGCACAGCCACGGCATCCAAGATACAGAATGTGAGACGCGAGCATGAGCAACAGATTGCAAGGCAAGGTCGCCCTGGTCACTGCCGCAGGCCAAGGTATTGGTCGCGCGATCGCGGAGAAGTTTGCTGCCGAAGGCGCGAAATTGATCGCGACCGACCTCGACGCCACCAAGCTCTCAGGTTTGAAAGGCAAGCTGCATAAGCTTGACGTCCGCTCGCAGACCGATGTCGAAGCCTTCGCTCGCGACATTTCCGCCGAATTCGGCCGGCTCGATATTTTGGTCAATTGCGCCGGCTACGTGCACCAGGGCACGGTGTTCGACTGCACCGACAAGGATTGGGACTTTTCCTTCGACCTTAACGTCAAATCGATGCACCGGATGATCAAGACATTCTTGCCCGGCATGCTGGAGAAGAAATCGGGCTCGATCGTCAACATCGCTTCGGCGGTTTCCTCGATCCGCGGCGTTCCCAACCGCTACGTCTACGGCGCGACCAAAGCCGCCGTGATCGGGCTTACCAAGGCCGTCGCCGCTGATTTCATCAAACAGGGCGTTCGCTGCAACGCCGTTTGTCCGGGGACAATCGAGTCGCCATCGCTCGGCGAACGCATTAATGCGGTTTCCCAGGAGACTGGAAAGCCGCTCGACATCGTGCGCCAGGATTTCGTCGCGCGGCAACCGATGGGCCGGCTGGGCACACCCGAAGAGGTCGCCTGGCTCGCCCTCTTTCTCGCCAGCGATGAGGCGAGCTACATTACCGGGCAGGCGCATCTCGTCGACGGCGGCATGGCGCTTTAGCCGTCGCAGCAAAAAGCAATGCATATCCTCATCACCGGCGCAGCGGGGATGATCGGGCGCAAACTGACAGCGCGCCTGGTCGCTGCCGGCGCGCTCAACAATCAGCCGATCGAGAAGCTCACCCTCCTCGACGTGAACGCCCCGCAGCGGCCCGAGCAATTCACCGGGCGGCGGGTAGAGACAATCGGGGGCGACATTGCTGATGCGGCCGCCGCACGTTCGGCAGTCGCCGGCCGGCCCGACGTGGTCTTCCACCTCGCTGCGATCGTATCGGGCGAAGCCGAGATTGATTTCGAGAAGGGCATGCACGTCAACTTCGACGGGTCGCGTGCGCTCCTTGATGCGATCCGCGTCTCCGGCGACGATTATCGGCCGCGGCTGGTCTTCTCCTCGTCGATCGCCGTGTTTGGTGCGCCGTTCCCGGAAGCGATCCCCGACGATTTTGCGCTGACACCGCTCACCTCGTACGGATCGCAGAAGGTAATGGTCGAGCAGATGCTCGCCGATTACACACGCCGCGGCTTCCTCGACGGCGTCGGCGTACGGCTGCCGAATATCGTCGTGCGGCCCGGCAAGCCCAACAAGGCTGCCTCGGGTTTCTTTTCGTCAATCATCCGCGAGCCGCTCAATGGCGAGGAAGCCGACCTGCCAGTCGATGAAGGCGTACGCAGCTGGCACGCCAGCCCGCGCGCTGCTCTTGGCTTTCTGATCCACGCCGCGGGTCTCGACAGCAAAGCGCTCGGGCAGCGCGTCAATCTCACCATGCCCGGCTTTTGCTGCACCGTAGCTGAACAGATCGCCGCCTTGCGCCGGGTTGCCGGCGACAAGGTTGCCTCCCGCATCCGCCACGTGCCTGATCCGCTGGTCATTCGCATCGTCGCCGGATGGCCGAGCCGGTTCGACACACAGCGCGCGCTCGCGCTGGGCTTCCAGGCCGAGTCATCATTCGATGAAATCATTCGCGCCCACATCGACGACGAGTTGGGCGGCCGGATCGCAGCTTGAAGTTCCATCCAAGGCTCTTCCCCCGCGCGCGATTCGGCGGCTTAAGTGCGGCATGCAGTTCGTCTCGACTCTGATCCCGGCAACGCTTGCCCGGCGCTACAAACGCTTTCTCGCCGACGTGGTGCTTGAATCCGGCGAAGTGATCACCGTGCACGTCGCTAATCCGGGAGCGATGACCGGCCTCAACCGGCCGCTGTCGCGGGTATGGCTGTCTGATTCCGGCAATCCGTTGCGCAAGCTTCCCTTGTCGTGGGAGCTGGTCGAGACAGATCTCGGCAGCGGTCCGGAACTGGTCGGCGTCAACACCGGCCATCCCCACCAGCTCGTCGCCGAAGCGCTTGAAGCCGATTTGATTCCGGAACTGCGCAACTATCCCTCGGTCCGCCGGGAAGTGAAATACGGCGAGGCGTCGCGCATCGATTTTCTACTCGAAGACCGGACGCGGAAGCCTTGCTACCTGGAAATCAAGAACGTCCATCTCATGCGCAAGCCGGGACTGGCAGAATTCCCGGATAGCGTGACTGAACGCGGCGCCAAGCATCTCCGCGAGCTGGCGGCGGTGCGGCGAACCGGCGCGCGCGCGGTCTTACTTTTCGTCATTCAGATTGCCTCGGCTGACCGCTTTGCCGTCGCGCGCGACGTCGACCCGGCCTATGCGAACGCTTTCGATCAGGCGCGCGCACGAGGCGTCGAGATGCTGGCCTGGCGCTGCAAGATCGGCCTCGACGGGATCGAGATCGTGGCGCCGGTTCCGATCGAAGAGGGCTGAAAGGCTATCGCCGGGCAGGTGCAAGTTGCTTGCGTTGGGCGCATGCATGCTTACATTCCGAGTTCGATCGGCGGCTTTTGGCCGCTTCTCAGCGCCGCACAAAGCTCCTACCGCCATGACCTATGTCGACTCGGCCGTCGCGCCGCTGCGTAAAACCGGACAGATCAAGATCCACGGCCCCGCGGCCTTCGAAGGCATGCGAAAAGCGGGGCGGCTCGCGGCCGAGTGCCTTGACATGCTGGCCGATGAAATTAGGCCCGGCGTCACCACCGAACACATCGATCAACTGGTCTACGAATTCGGCATGGATCGCGGCGCCGCGCCCGCGACGCTGATGTATCGCGGTTACCGGAAATCAACCTGCACGTCGGTCAATCACGTGGTCTGCCACGGCATTCCTTCGGAAAAGCCGCTCCGCGAGGGCGACATCGTCAATGTCGACGTGACGCTCATACTTGGCGGCTGGCACGGCGATTCGAGCCGCATGTACGCCATCGGCGAAATCCCGCGACGGGCCGAGCGGCTGATCGAAGTGACCTACGAAGCGATGATGCGCGGCATTGCCGTGATCAAGCCGGGCGCCACGACCGGCGACATCGGCTATGCCATCCAGACTTATGTCGAGGCTCAGCACATGAGCGTGGTGCGCGATTTCTGCGGCCATGGTCTGGGGCGTCTGTTCCACGACGAGCCCAACATCGTGCACGTAGGGCGGCCCGGCGAAGGTATTGTGCTCAAGCCCGGCATGTTCTTTACCGTCGAGCCGATGATCAATCTCGGCCGGCCCCACGTTAAGGTGCTTTCGGACGGCTGGACTGCAGTGACCCGCGATCGCTCGTTGTCGGCGCAATTCGAGCACTCGGTCGGCGTGACCGACGCTGGCGTTGAGGTGTTCACGCTGTCGCCGAAGGGTTACACGAAGCCGCCTTATCGGGCTTGAACGACAGCGGCTTCACCACGCGGCTTCGAGTATCTGGATCACGTCGTCGGGCGAGCGGATCGGCTGCGGGTTGTTGCGCACCCAGATATTGTGCATCGCCGCTTCGGCGATCTTTGGCAATTGCTCGCGCTTGACGCCGACGCCGCGCAACGTCGTCGGCTGCTTGAGTGCCGCGATCAGTTCGGCAATCGCGTCGGCGGCTGCGACACCAGGGCGGCCCATCGCCTCGGCGATCAGCCGCTGCTTCGCTGCCGTCGCGGGTTCGTTGTAACGCATTACGTGCGGCAGCATGACACAAGAAGTGTGGCCATGCGGCACGTCGGCGAAAGCGCCAAGGGCGTGGCCGATGCCATGGCTTGCGCCGTAGTCGATCCGCGCGATCGAGGAAGCTGCCAACCACGATGCCTCCTGGCACGTCAGCCGGGCAGCGAGATCATCCGGGCGCGGCAGCGCTTCCGCAAACAGCCGCAACGCGTGCAGCGCGAGACCGTCGCAATAGGGATGCGCATCGATCGAGCAGAGTGTTTCCACCGCATGATCGACGCCGCGCACGCCGGTCGAGAGCCACAGCCATTCCGGCGTGTAGACCGTCACCTCGGGGTCGAGGATCACGGCACGCGCGCCGACGTCTGGACCGATGAATGAATGCTTCTGCCGGATACGTTCGTCGGTCACTCCGGCAAGATTTGAGAACTCGGCGCCAGAGAGCGTCGTCGGCACGGCAACCTGGCGCACCGGCGAGGGTTTGATGTCCGGCACGATACGCTTGCCGTCAGGCCCGACCCAAGCGTGCAGGCCGTCGAGCGCTTCGGTGCTGTCGACGTCATGGGCAAGACAGATCTGCAAGACCTTGACGGTATCGAGTGCGGTGCCGCCGCCAACCGTCAGGATAAGATCGGGCTTGGCAACCCGCACGGCGCGCGCCGCTGCGATAACACTTGCGCGCGGACTGTGCTGCACGCAGCGATCAAACAATCCGACACAGCTGGCGCCCAGCGCATCGGCGATGGTGCGGATGACCGGCGTGTTTCGCGCCAGGCTCTTTGAAGCAACGATGAACACGCGCGTCGCGCCTACGCGCGCCACCTCCTCAACCACCGCTTCGGCGGCCGGACGGCCAAACACGACCCGTTCCAGCGGAAGGTAGGCGTAGCTGCCGGCCTTTTGCATGGAGTTCTTCCCTTGCTCCCGCGCACCTCTGAACCCTTCTCGCGGGGCATCGTCAAAAGTAGGGCTTCGCAATCCGATTGCAAAATAATGCAATCCGGTCATCCTTGGGGCGGCCGGGTTGAAAGTTCACCGCGACCTTGGAGTTGCGTCCGGGTTTCCATGCTGGAAAAAAAGCACGCAAGCGAACACGTCCTCGCCGAGGCCCCACCGCATTATTACGGCCATCGCGAACGGCTGCGTGACCGGTTTCGCGAAGCCGGCGCCGAGGCGCTGTCGGACTACGAGCTGCTCGAATTGGTGCTGTTTCGCGCGCTGCCTCGACGCGACGTCAAGCCGCTTGCCAAACAGCTGATCTCAACCTTCGGCTCGTTCGCGGAGGTGATCTCGGCGCCAGTCGCGCGGCTCACCAGCGTGAAAGGGATGGGCGACGCAGCGATCACAGAACTTAAGCTGGTGCAGGCGGCGGCAAGCCGGCTGGTCCGCGGCGAAGTAAAAAAACGACCGGTGCTCTCATCCTGGTCGGCGGTGCTGGACTATTGCCGCACCGCGCAGGCCTTTGCCGACCGCGAGCAGTTCCGCGTGTTGTTTCTGGACAAGCGCAACCAGCTCATTGTCGACGAGTTGCAGCAGGTCGGCACGGTCGACCACACGCCGGTCTATCCGCGCGAAGTCGTCAAGCGGGCGCTGGAATTGTCGGCGACCGCGATCATCCTCGTCCATAATCACCCGTCCGGCGATCCGACGCCATCGCGCGCCGACATCCAGATGACCCAACAAATCATCGCGGTGGCAAGCCCGCTTGGCATCTCGGTGCACGACCACATCACCGTCGGCAAGGAAGGCCACGCCAGCCTCAAGGGGCTGAAACTGATCTAGCAAAGCGGAGAGCGGCAATGGCGCGCGACATCACGAGACGACGCAACACGCTGCCGCCGAGCAAGCTATTGGCGCTCGCGGTCGGCGCTATGGCAGTCGGTGCCGTGGCGATCGGCGCACTTGCGATTGGACAAATTGCGATTGGCCGGCTGGCCGTCAGGAAAGCGCGGTTTGGCTCGCTGGAGGTCGATGAATTGACTGTCGGTAAGCTGCGCGTCAGGGAGCATCAAAGCTCTTAACAAGCGCCGCTGCACTAAAGCCTGCGATGCGGCCGCGCGCGGTCGCGGTCAGCAAACCGTTTCCCGAAAGATAGCCGCTTGCGCGCGAACCTGAAATGCCGGCGGCGGCACCACCGGCGGCGAACAGATTCGGCAATTGCATGCCTTGAGCGCTCATCACGCGCGCCTGCTCGTCGACCGCAACACCGCCCTGGGTATGAAACAGGGTGCCGGTGACTTTGACGGCCTTGAATAGCGGCGACAATAGCGCCACGCCAGCGAAGGATCGACCAAAACGGTCGCGCGCCCCCGCACGCTTTGTTTGCTCAACTTCGGCGAGGCTTTGAGCGAGCGCCGATGCCGCCAGGTTCAGCCGCTCGGCCAGCTGTTCAATAGTCGGGGCTTCGATGACCGCGCCCGACGCTTCAGCTTGCCGAAAATCCTCGAACTGCCGCGCGATCGCGGCAATGCGTTCGTCAAATATGTCGAAGGCTATGCCATCCGGCTGGGCGAGAACGACGGCCGCCTGTTCCGAATAGCCGAGGCTCTCATCCGAGAACCGCTCGCCGCTGGTGTTCACCTGAAACCCGCCCTCCATGATCGCAGCCCAGGTGACAAGCACGCCGTGCGGATGGGCGACGGAGCCGTGTCCCTGATAGCCGGACATATGGAGAAGTTTCGCGCCGAGCGCTTGCCCCCATAGAACTGCGTCGCCGCGATTGCCGGGATGGCCAAAATAAAGCGCGCCGTTCATTTCGGGAATGTATTGGGCAACGAGATCGGGAGCGCCGCCATAGCCGTTGCAAGCGAGCACCAGCGCCCGGCAGCCCAGCGAATCGCGGCTGCCGTCCGGGCGGGTAATTTCCACCCCGCGGACAAAGCGTTCGGCGCTGGCATAGAGGGCCGTCACAGTCGCATCGACAATGATCGGAATCGCAGCCTCGTCGGCCGCCTGCCGCAGCCGGTCGATCAACTCCGCACCCGATCGGGTTGGCAAGCCATGCATACGCCGCGCCGAATGTCCGGGGTAATCAAAATCGTGCACCACGGAGAACGGCAAGCCGTACCGATCCGCCAGCCATTCCATCGTCGCGCCCGCCTCGCGGGCGATCAGGTCGACGATCGCCGGATCGGCCTCGTCATGGGCTTTGCGCTTGAGATCGGCAGCGAACAGCGCGGGACTGTCGTCGATGCCGAGCGACTTCTGAAAGCGCGTTCCGGCGGCGGGAATGAGCCCGGCCGACAACGCAGTAGAGCCGCTCGGCACGGAATCGCGCTCGAGCACAATAGTTTCCACACCGGCTTCGTGCGCCGCCAGCGCCGCGCAAAGACCCGCTGCGCCGGCGCCGATAATGACGAGCGGCGCGCTGACCGCAAAGCCCTTGCCTGGCGGGGGTTTGACGCTCACGCGATGACTCCGTTTACCCCGCTTTACTGGCTACCCCGTGTTTTGGAGAGCAGAATTTGCGTGCAGCGAAACAGCGCGATCGTCTTGCCGCTTGTCTCGCTTTTCACCTCAGCGTCCCAGACCTGAGTAGTACGTCCACCGTGCAGCAGCCGCGCTTCGCAAATGACCCCGCCTTCGAGCGCGGTGCCGAGAAAGTTGGCTTTCAGTTCGATGGTGGTGAAACCGGTGGCGCTTTCCGGAAGCGACGTCAGGCATCCGTAGCCACAAGCGGTATCCGCCAGCGCAACCACCGTTGCGGCGTGAAGGTATCCGTTTGGAGCAAGGTGTTGTTTGGTGACATCGAACCGGCCGCGCGCAAATCCGTGCTGCACATCAATCCACTCAAACCCCAAGAGTGCCGGGAGGTATCCAGCCTGCTTGGTGTTGAAGGCCGCAGCAACATTACTCATGCTTTCCCCCGTAGAATAGCGTAACCGCAATTACTGACGGACCAGCAGAACCGGGTCGGAACTTTCCGGTACGCGCTGCCAGGTATTGGCGTCGTTCTCTTCGAAGCGCCAAGTCTGTCCGCGCGCCGAAAGCAAAACCAGCTCGCTCTGCTCCATACGCCAGGAATTCGGCGCGAAACGCGTAACCATGGCATCGCAGCCTGGTTTCACGCTGAGCGTCAGGGCGTCGGTGCCGGCCGGATTGTTCGCAAGCGTCAGTATGCAAAGCGGCTTGCCCGTGCCACGCGCAATCGCCCAATCGCCGACCAATTCCTCGGCTGAGCGAACCGGTACAGCCGCCGCGCTTTGCAAGACATAGCGACCCTGTTCCGGCTCAAAACCATCGTACAGGCCGACCTCGGCTTCGTTGAGTTCAATCACCGCGTTGCCGCTGGCGTCGAGAAGGCGAAGCCCGCCAAAATTGTCGACCGCCCAGCCGACGATTTCTTTGGTCGTCGGAAAAATGCTTGCGCAGTTCTTGTCGATGTCGAGCTTATAGCCAACGGTTGCAGTCTCGGACCGGAAATTAAAGCGGCAGATTTTGTCGCGATCGGCATTGGAGAATTCCCAGGCGCCGATCATGGCGTTTGCGGCCTCGCTCATCGCCGGCTTGTCCTGCGCGAGCGCGCCGCCAGAAAGGCTTGCCATGACGGCGACGCCAAGAACAACGTATCGAGCCACATCGAGACCGCCGGTTTTCATACCGAAACGCTACCACGCGGAATACGTTGCGTCATGAAGGTGGCTCCAGTGCACTGCTTGTGACGCCCTCGGCGAAGCTTACATATCGGAGTGCGCATAGGACGCTGTAGCCAGGCCATGACGAACGAATCGGACATCCCGGAACGACCACGGTCCGAGCCGGAAATCATCCCCCCGGACCGGACTAACCGCACATCAGGCTGGCAACGGCGCGCCTGGCAGCCGGATGGTTCAGCCTGGGTAGGTGGGACGCAACGAATCTATGTTGGGCGGATTGGACCGCTTGGCTTGGCCCTGTTGATCCTGATGATCGGCGTCCTTGCGGCGCTGATACTGCTTACCGTGGTCGGCGCGGTCTTGCTGTGGATACCGATCCTCGTGCTGGCGATCGCCGCCGGCGCTATGTTCCGCCTGCTTCGCCGGTAACCGCGCCCGCACGGCGCGACTGCCCATCCGCCCAAGGGACGGCGTATACGTCTCGTTAACACTAATCCCTTTATCAATTGGTTAACCATAAGGTCTCGCCTGGACCCGCCGGGCGGCCCGGCGTTTGAGTGCGCGGGCGGCGGATTAATTGCGCCTGATGACGGCGCTGACCGGAAATCGCCAGCGCGACTAGCGCTGCCGGTTGTTAGAAAGTCACGCACGGAATGTTCGAGGCGCCGCGCCAAAGCCGATCCGGTGTCGTTGGAACAGCCGAAATGCCGGTTGCGGTCATTCCCGGCACCGAATTCGATTTCCAAAGAACTCTGTCCGTCGTCTGGCGCGGCAAGGCGACGATTCTTTGGACGACGGCAATTTCGCTACTCGCAGCAGTGCTGTTCGTCGTCTTGGTCCCGCATCGATACACCGCGACCACCCAGATTCTCATCGACCCGACGGATTTGCGCGCTGTCGCGACCGATCTCTCCCCGGCCAATCAGGCCAACGATGCGGCGGTGCTGCAGGTCGAAAGCCAAGTCCGGGTCTTGACCTCCGACAGCGTTCTGCGGCGGGTGGTCAAGGCTGAATCGCTCGACCACGATCCGGAATTTGCCAGACGGCAATCGTGGTTCGGCGGCGCCACCTATGGCGACGACTCCCTTGCAGCGCTGAACGCGCTCAAACGAGCCGTCCAGGTGAAGCGAGCCGAGCGCACCTACGTCGTGGATCTAAGCGTCACCATGCGGGACCCGGCAAAGGCAGCGCGCATCGCCAACGCAATTGCGCAAGCCTATCTGGCGGAACAAACCGATGTGAGGTCCGACGCCGCCCGTCAGATCTCGCAATCGCTGTCAGCACGTCTCAACGAACTCAAGGAACGGGTACGCCAAGCCGAAGACCGGGTCGAAACATACAAGGCCCAACACAACATCCTCGGCGCCAGCGGACAGCTGGTCAACGAACAGCAGCTCTCCGAATTGAACAATCAATTGGGAATGGCGCGTGCACGCACGGCGGCGGCGAAAGCCCGCCTCGACCAGGTCGAGCACGTGCACGTATCCCAAGACGATATCGGCTCCTTCCCCGAGGCAGTGCAGTCACAAACCATCGCCGCGCTGCGCACGCAATATGCAGAGATCATGCGCCGCGAGGCCGAACAGATGTCCTCGCTCGGGCCGCGGCATCCGGCGGTGATCGAAATCCAGGCGCAAGCCGAGCGGCTGCGGCATCTGATCGAGAACGAAGTCCACCGCATCGCACTGTCCGCGCGCAGCGAGTACGAGAGCGCACGTGCCAACGAGGCGACACTGGCCGGCAACCTGGAAAAGCTCAAGGGCAACGCCGTCGCCACCAACGAAGCCATGGTGACACTGCGCGAGCTCGAGCGTGATGTCGTTGCGAGCCGCGCGGTGTATGAGTTGTTTCTGGTCCGGGCGCGCGAGACTGGCGAGCAGGAGCGTCTCGACACCAAGAACATCCGCGTGATCTCGCGGGCCGATCCGCCGGCACGCCGCAGCTTCCCGCCGTCGAATACACTGCTCGCAGTGGGCGCTCTCCTTATTGGAATAGCCTCCGGCACCAGCATTGTGCTGTTGCGGGCGGCGGGCGACGATTCGACGCCCCCTCCGCGTCGCGCCGTGGTAAGCAACGCTCTCCTCGGCAGACTGGCGGGAACCGTCCGTGGAATCTTGCCGGCCGGGCCTGCTCCATCTTCCATTCCAATCCTTGCGACGTTGCCGCAGACCGATACCTCGTTTGCGCTTGGCGCCGCGCAAGACCCGAATTCGCGCCTGGCGTGGGAAATCGGCCGGGTGCTCGAGGCTGTTTTTGCGAGCCACAAGAGCATAGGCAATCCAAGCATCCTTGTTGTCGCCGCCGACGGTGAGGATGACACAATAGCGGTCGCGCTAACGCTTGCGGCAGCCGCCGCCATGACGCAGCGCGTATTGCTGATCGACGCGGATCTCAAGCGCCGCACGCTCGCGGCGCTCGATGCCGATAACAACGAAGGCGGGCTTATCGACGTTGCCGTGGGAAGCCGGATGCTCAATGAAGTCACGGTCCGCGATCCGGAGACCGACATCCATCTGGCATCGTTTGTTTCGTCGGACAGCAGGCGCGACCGCCGGATCACGGAAGCGGACATCAAATGGGCGTTCGACCAGACCAAACGCTTCGACATGGTGATTGTTGCCGCGGTGGGATTCGACAGTAATCCGGGCACGCAGCTGTTTGCCGACCTGGTCGATCACATCCTGCTGGTCGCAGCGGCCGACAAACAGGATACCGGCGCCATCGAACGGTTCGCTTCACAGCTTGGCGCTGACGCGCAAAAAATCCGCGGCGCCGTCCTGACCGGCGCTGATACGGTCCCCATGTCCCGACCGGCCAAATTGCGGTCTGCATAATCGCGAACGAGGCAGCCCTGGCACAGCTCGGTCTCCTGCCGCTCGAAAATCGCGTAATCGCCCCGGCGACCGATGCCGGCACGCTGATCCGCAGCCTGCTCCTTGCTGCCGTATTTTTGTTGCTGTGGATCTCGTTTCGCCCGTTCGAGGACCTCTCTGCCGCGCCTGAGGTGACGGACGCCGGCAACTTGGTCAACCAAATCGGCTATTCGCTGCTGTTCTTGCTGCTGGCGGCGTGGTGTCTCAACCACGATCCAGGCCGTCTATTGCTTCTTGTACGACCGGTCTTGATCATAACGCTGCTGTGGTTCGCGATATGCGTTGTCACCTCCTGGGAACCGTCGCTGTCTGCCCGGCGATTTGCCTTTACTCTTGTGACGCTGGGCTTGGCGGCCATGGCGCTGCTGCTGCCCAAGAACATTCGCCACTTCAGCGATGTCATGGCCGTGGTTGTGCTGATTGTGCTCGCGGCGTGTTACCTCGGCGTCTTTCTGCTGCCTGAGCAGGCGATTCACCAGACCACCGACTACATCGAACCGGAACTTGCCGGAGACTGGCGCGGTGTGTTCTCGCACAAGAACGAAGCGAGCGCAGCGATGGTCGTGTTCATTTTCCTCGGACTGTTCATTGCGCGGGTGCGCAGTGTTCGGCTGGGTGGACTGATCGTCGCGCTGGCTTTGGTATTTCTTTTGTTCACCAAGTCCAAGACATCGATCGCCATGCTGCCAATCACGCTGATTGTCTCGGTCCTCCTCACCCGTATTCGCAGACCGAGCATCGGAATTGCGCTGGCCCTTTCGGTCGTGATCGCGTTCAATATCTTATCGATCGGATCGATTTATTTCGAACCGGTCCGCGATCTCCTGGACATGGTGTTGACGGATTCGTCCTTCACCGGTCGAACCGACATCTGGCAGTTTGCACTGGATCGCGTGGCGCAGCGTCCGATCACCGGATACGGCTTCGCGGCGTTTTGGGGCACCCAACAAGTCGTCTACGGAATGAGTGGCACTTCGATCTGGGCCAACACCGCCGCACACGCGCACAACGCGTATCTCAACCTGGCTTTGACTGTAGGCATTCCCGGATCGATTTTGGCCACCCTTTGGCTAGTCGTGCTTCCGCTCGTCGACTTTTACCGATCGGCCGATGAGCCGAGCGCAGCGCCGCTGAGGATGCTGTTCTTGCGGGTCTGCCTATTTGCAGCGTTCGGTTCCTGCTTTGAGAGCATGCTGATCGAAGAAAGCACGCTTGGGCTCTTCCTCTTCATGGCAGCGTTCGGCTTGCGCCTTATGTCGGTCACGCGCGTCACGCCGTGAGCGGCGCACCTTAGTTAACGCTGGCCATCGGTCGGTCGCTGGGCAGGTCGTCCCCCGTCTTAAGCCTAACGGCTGGTTTAGCTTTGTTTGCCGTGGCTTGGCGCCTAGATGTGCGTTCCAGAAGTGCACGCCTGCCGGACCCTTGAACTTGATGATCGAAGAGTGAGCCGATGATCCGGAGCGCGATTTGCCGATGACCGGACGCTCAATACCCAGCGTGTGTTTGTGCGTGCCGACCTTTCGCCGCCCCGACGGGCTGCGCAAATTGCTATGCCATGTCGAACAACTGAATTACGCCGGCCGCTTCGAGATCATCGTGGTCGACAATGATCAGGAGGCGCGCGCCGGTGCAGCCGTTGTGGAAGACATCTCGCGAGCGTTTCACTTCCCTGTAACCTGCATCGTCGAGCCCCGCCGCGGTCACACTTATGCGTATAACCGCGCTTTCATGAGCGCCTGCCGCGCGGCGCCTGCACCCGACTTCATCGCGGTTCTCGACGACGACGAGTACCCTGATCCGAATTGGCTCACCGAAATGGTCAGGGTGGCGTTGCACTACGACGTGGAGATCGTCGGCGGTCCGGTGTTTCCGGTTTTCGATGCGCCGGATCACTGGCTGGCAAAGAGCGGCCTTTATGCGCCGACCCAGTTTGCAACCGGGCCGGTCTCGATGATCTACGGCACAGGAAGTATGCTGATCCGGCGGTCTACGCTCGAACAATACCTCGACGAACCATTCAAGCACGATTACGCCTTCACCGGCGGAAGCGACGAGGAGTTTTTCTATCGCTGCCGCAGAGATGGCCGAAGCTTCGCTTGGGCCGATGACGCGCACGTGTTCGAGACGATGCCACTGTCGCGGACCAGCGTCGGCTATGTTCTTCGTCGACGATTCCGCAAGGGCACCGGCGCCACCCGCGTCGAACGCAGGTTCGCGGGCAGCGTAAGCGGCACCGTGCGCCGCTGGTGCAAAGCCCTGGGCCTGATCGGCTCCGCTGTTCTGATCCTGCCCATCACCGCGCTCGGTGGTCGAAGCGCCATCATGCGCAGTTTGACCCTGGCAGCGCGGGGCGCCGGCCGCATCGCCGCGGAGTTCGGTATTCTCTATGAGGAATACCGATAGCCATGCTCGCACTGCGAACCGAGGACCCGAACAGCGGCCCGCTGCCGACCCGAGTCACCAACATGGCATCGCGGTTCCTTGCGCGCTGCAGCCGCAGCAAGGTGCTGCCGATGCGGCAGAGTAAGCCGATTGTGACGTTCACCTTCGACGATGTGCCCGCCTCGGCCTGCGACCTCGGGGCGCGCATCCTCGAGCGGCACGGCGCCCGCGGCACATTCTACGTTGCCGGCAGTGGTTGCGGCTCGGCGAACGCCGGCGGGCCGCTCCGCGCAACAATTGGTCAGCTGCGGACCATATGGACGAACGGACACGAGATCGGATGCCACACCTTTTCGCATCCGGCGGTCCGCTACATGAGTTCCGACGAACTTGATTCCGAGCTCAATCGGAACCAGTTCGTTCTGAAAACAATCAGCAGCGATATCGTGGTGCGAAATTTTGCCTATCCGTATGGCGATTTGTCGGTTCGCACCAAACGATACCTGGAAGCACGCTTTGATTCCTGCCGCTCCTCCCACGCCGGTTTTAATACCGCGGTCGCCGACCTCGGTGCACTCAACGCCTGGCCGCTCGAGAACGCGTCGTTAGATCGGCAAAAGGTCGCCGAACTAATCGCCGAGACGGTGCGCAGCGGCGGATGGCTGATTTTTTACAGCCACGACGTGTCAGACGAGCCAACCAGATTTGGCGTGTCGCCAGATCTGCTCGAATCGGCTGTCAACGCTGCAAAAGCGGCCGGCTGCACGCTAACGACTATCGCTGAGGGGCTGCGGCTCGCTGGCGGCGGAACCGACGCAGCCGACGCTGCCAGCCGCAAACGTGCCACCGAATAAGCCCGTACCGGTGACGGCGCAGACTCAAGTGAAATTTGGATAGACCGATGCCCGCCAAAGTCACAGTCGTTATCGCCGCATATAATGCAGCGACCTTCCTTCCGGAAACGCTGGATAGCGTGCTGGCGCAGAGTCTGACGGACATTGAGGTGATTGTTGTCGATGATGGTTCGACCGACCGCACGCCGGAAATTCTGGAGACCTATTCCGACAACCGCGTTAGCGTGCTTCGTCAAACCAATAGCGGTGTGAGCGCAGCGCGGAACGCGGGTCTGGCGATGGCCGGCACGCCTTATGTGTTCTTTCTCGACGCCGACGACATCCTGTTGCCTGATGCGCTGCACCGGATGGTCACCGTCCTGGACGAGAGCCCACAGCATGTTGCCTGCTTCGCTCATCACATCAGGATAAGGCAGGATGGCGCGGAATTGACGGAGCGTGCTGATCTTGCGTGGAAGCTTTTTCCCGCCCACGACACACTCCGTTATCTGATTTCGAAGAATTTCATCGTTTGCGGCGCTATCTGCATCAGGACCGATACGGCGCGATCGGTTCGCGGTTTCGATTCGACGCTTAAATGGGGTGAGGACTGGGAGTTCTGGTGCCGGCTTGCGGTGCAGGGTGATTTCGCGGCCATGCGGGACGACGTCGTGCTGCTCTATCGTCAGCACTTCAGCAGCGCAAATTTTCGGCTGAAGAATTCGCCGCTCCGTCCAAATTTCAAGGCTATCGAGGCGGTCTACTCGAACCCGGCGATCCGGCAGCGCTTTACGCCTGGCGATCTCAGGCGCAGACGGCGGCTCGCTCAGATCGACGCCTTCTGGACCGGAGCCCGTAACGCTTGTGTTCACGGCCGCATGATCGAATTTTGGGCCTGCTTGATCGTCGGCGCGCTTCGCTATCCCGATAGCATCCTGCGGCCACGTCTGGCTTATCTGTTTTTTCGTGCGCTGCAGCAGCAAATCGGACGCCCGGCCGGCCGCCGCGCCGGTCCGTAGACTTGGCGACTGTTGATCGACCGCACGATCGCTAAGACGCGATCACGCCGGCCTTAACCCGCCGCCAGCCTGCGCAGCCTCAGAAACGAAGCAACCATCGTCCGGATACCGGCAACGTCGAACAGCATCGCCGCGCCCGCGTAAGCGACGAAACCGGCCGCGCCTAAGCTGAGCAGCGCCGAAAATCCATGCCCAGCGGACACGGTCTTGACTGCGTAAGTGACGACCGCCACCGCAAGCGCCGATGCCAGGACCCGCGCCATACCTCCCGCATTGAAAGGCAACTTGAAAGCCCGCCGCGATAGGCAGATCCCGATCAGGATGCCGAGCGCTTCAGCGATCAGCACTGCCGCAGCGGTACCCGGCAATCCGAACGCAAACGTCAAAGGAAACAGCAGAGCAACATTCACGATCAGGATCAGGCTATCGTGCACGACTTGAAGCATCGGCTTTTCGGCCAGTTGAAAACTCACGTGCAAATAGTACTGATTGACGGCGCCACACATCCGGCCGAGGACGAGCACCGGCAGAAGGGTTGCGACGCTGGTCTGAAATTCGCTTCCCAGCAAGGTGCCAGCAACCACATCAGCGGAGATCGCAATCCAGACCGAGACCGGCACGATCAATGCCAGCAAAAGCTCGGCGCCTTCCGCGAGTCGTGCACGGGTAACGCTTACACCGGCCTGGGCGAGGTTGCGAAACGCGATCGGGAACACGGCCGAAGCGGCGCTCGAGGCCAAAACTGTGGCGACCTGACGGGTCAGGTCAGCAGCAAGGCCGTAAGATCCAGCAGCGCTTTGACCCAGCAGATAGGCGACACTCAATCGGTCAATCGCGCCATGCAGCGCAAAGGCGAGCGCGCCGAGCAGGAAAGGAAATCCGTAGCGGACAAACCTCCTGAGGTAGCTGATGGAAAGAGATTGAAACGGCTTCTTGGCCTTGCCCTGGAAGCTCAGGAGATTGACGACCAGGAAGCTTGCTCCGATCCCGACGAGCAGACCGAGACCGCCGCCGCCGAACGCGACAGCCGCGTATCCAAAAGCCAGTCCCAATATTCCCCGCGTGACGCTAACCGTCATATAGCGAAGCGGGTTGAGCTGCGCCCGCCGGAACTCCTGACTGATCTCAAATGCGGTGAAGGATAACGACAGCAAGAGACTCCCTGCCACGATGCCAAAACCGATATTCGGGCGAATAATGAACAAAACCACAGGCGTAAGGCAGGCGATGACGAGAACCGTGCCGCCATACGCGACGATCGCCTCGAGACGGAGGTCAAGCTCCGGCGATTTTGCCTGGTAGCGCGCGACCGAGAGGCGAACCCAGGCGAAAAATACCGCAGAGACGATGCCGGCGATGCTCGCGCCAATCACGTAGATGCCGTATTCGGCGGCAGATAAAAGGTGCGTATAAAGGATCAGCGCACCAAACCCGATCATTGCCGGGATGACATGCGCAACAAGGTAAATCAGGGCGTATGGGTTGATCATAAACGGTACGTAAGCTTCCCGCTCCGCTCAAACGCGGGACCCAAGAACTAAATTGAGAAGACGGGAGGTACCTCCCGCCCGATGTTCATAGATCAAAAGGCAGCGTGCCGCGACCTAACAAATCCGTGTTCAGGACACGTCGTTAACAGCCAGAAGCTTTCAAATTAACCACTGTTGCTACTCGCCGCGCGACGTTCGAGCCGAGCCATCACCTGTACGACTAAAATGCGTATCTCTAGATTTCGTGCGGGAATGACGTGATGCGTTCAAGTCCACATCAGCTATCGAGGCGCTCGGCCGCCCTTGGCCTGGCAAGTTTGGCGATCGGCTCGTTGACGGCATCGCGCGTTCGACCGGCGCGGGCTGACTTTGATCTGGAGCTCGCGCCGCCACTGCGCAGCCATGCGCGCGTCTCCGGCATCAAATATGGCTGTGCCGGAGCTGCGCCAAACGCACAGCCGGACCGTATTCTGCTCGAAAAGTTCGCCACTGAGGCCAACATCTTTGTTCCCGAAACCTCGCTGAAATGGGATCACACCGAGCCGCGGCCCGGAGAGTTCAATTTCGCCGAGGGTGACAGCATCGCTGCATTTGCGACGCGTAACGATATGCTGGTCCACGGGCATACGCTGGTCTGGTATGCAGCCATTCCCCCATGGGTCGCTCAGATAACAACCAGCCAAGAAGCCAAGACGGCGCTCGAGCGGCATATCACCACGCAAGTTTTGCGATATCGCGGAAAAATCTGGGCCTGGGACGTCATCAATGAAGCGATCGAGCCGGAAGATCGCCTCGACAACGGCTATCGCAATTCAGTCTGGTTTCGTTCTCTCGGCGCCGATTACATCGATCTGGCATTCCGCCTGGGGCGTGCCGCCGATCCGGCAGTGCCGCTGTGCCTGAGCGAGTACGGCATCGAATATGCGACAACGACATCGCAACGCCGCCGGGAAGCCCTGCTTGCGTTGCTGCAAAAGCTGCGGGATCGGAACACGCCCATCGACTGCCTGGCCTTACAGTCGCATCTGGAAGCGCATCAGATTTTGGATCATCGCGAATTAACGGCGTTTCTCCGCAGCGTCGTCAAGCTCGGTTATCGATTGCTGATCACCGAGATGGACGTCAACGACGTCAAGATCCGTGGCAGCGAGCCGGAGCGCGATCTCGCCGTAGCGCGCCACGCCGCCGAGTACCTCGACATTGTATTTTCCGTCGCACAGCCGATGTCGATCGCAACGTGGGGCCTAAGCGACCGCTACACCTGGCTCCGCCAATATTACAAACGATGGGACGGAGCGCCGCTGCGGCCGCTGCCGCTCGATGCAGGCCTTGACCGAAAACCGCTGTGGGCCGCGCTCGCCAAATGTTTGGCCGCGTAACGGCCACCGGCGCCCACGCCTGCAGCTAATCTAATGTCGCGGAGAGAGTTCTGCTGTCCGCAATCCGCCCGGCCGGGATGGTCCGTTTGCGTGGCGCAATCTGTAGAATTCGATGATGTGCTCCGCGGTGGCCACATTCAGACGTTCAAAGCTGGCCAGACATTGCTCGATCTCGCCCGACGCGATCCGTCGTTGCCTCATGGGAAACGACAGCAAGATCTTGGTCGTCGCCCACGACAGCTTGGCAGCTTTCGCAAGCACCAAGATCATATCCAATTGATCCTGAATCAGAGCCTGTTCGACAACCTCGACAGGCACATTGCAGAGATATGTCAGGGCGATTATGGTTTCTTCAAACCTCTTGCTTTCAGCAAATGACTGAACCGTGGCGTCGTTGAGTTCACCCGAATCAAACTTCAGCTGAACTACGGCCCGCACCTCCTCGTAATTGGTCGCGTCGGCATTGGCGGCGGCCCGAATATCGCCGGTAACCGTCGCGACGGCTTGATCAATTTCACGTCGGATGTGCGGCTTCTCAGCGATCAGCTTCGACCGGACCATTTCTGATGCGGTTGCAAGCAATGCCAGAAACAGAGGATGAGGGATGTCGGGCCGGGAACCAACACATTCGGCAAGCGCATCGTCGCCGGTTGAGCGCTTGACAAGCCGGGAAAATCCGTTCGCGGAAAACCTGGCTCCTGGATTCTTAGCGGTGCTGAGCACGACTTGTTTGTTTCCCCTTTCGACAAGCACGTCGGTAATAACTTCGCTGAGCGATTTCCGCCGCGAGATCGCCAGCAAATGTTCCTGGGTCTTTGATCGGGCGCATTGTACGAGAGTGGCCTCGTCAATCGGCTCGGACTGAACGAGAATCGGACAGGCAACACTGATCTCATCGTCAGTGGCCAATATTCGAATAATATTGGGTGGTCCTTTAGTAATCGGCGCCAGGCGCCGTGCAAGCAGTGACCGAACCGAGACCTCAATTTCCAAGGCCAGGCGGGTCAGGACATCGTCGAACAGGGCAATCTCGTCGTCTGAAAATCGAACCGATCCGTGGACGAAAAGATCGGTGACGGCCGATAGTATCTCGGCGCGTCGCTGGGGTGAGCCGTGTGCTATCGCGAGTTCGAGTTCGGGGATGAGTGAAGTGTGCGTCGTCATTGTCTGGCTCGGTACACCGAGCCGCTCGCTTAAAGTGGCCGACGAGTCGAACGTCCAATATTGCCCTGTCGCGTGGCGCTGGTTGCCAAGCCTTCGCTCGCCCACGACGATTACTGCCATTAAGACCCTAGCTCAGGGTTGTTTAGTAATTCGTAAAGCTATTTTTTGATCAAGAGATCATGGCCGCCAATGGTGCGCGTTGAACACCCGCAATTCGGTGATTTCTGCCCCTTTGGGGGGGGGCGGACCCGCCGCAGACATTGTTCGTGGTCCGTCGTTGGACCTATTTTGGGCATGCTTGTTCGGACATGCCTGCATGGCCGCTGTTGGCCGGCCTACATCCAAAATCGCCGCAAGTCGGACGTTGGCAACGGCTGATGGACCAACGTGATTTACGAGTAGCCGCCCTAGTTTATTGAGCGCGCCACGGCACCCCGCAATATCCGCAGAGCGCTTCCGACGCTGACAATTTGGCACAGGGCGGCCGTGGCGGTGTGCAGCGTGAATTCGAGAAGGTCCGGCGAGGTTCCAAACCGACTTGGCTGATTGTCCACGTCATGACTGACAAAGATCAACCATCCGTTCTGCCGAACGGTCGCAGCGATAATGTCCTGAATGCCTTGACGTCCGATCGAAGAGTTCTGGAGTTCGCAACTCTTCAATGCCGCGAGATCGATAACTCCGGCGTTCACACCGGGGCGAAGTGATCGGCATGAGTCGAAATGCGCTGCCATACGTTGCTTGGCGGGAAACGAAAGATCCCCATACGGATAAGCGAAATTGCGGATACCGATGTCGCGGTGAATCCCCTGCAGAAATATTCGATTGCGCTCAAGCTCGTCGAAGAGCGCATTGCGGTTGACCGCGCCGACTGCGGCGTGGGAGAACGTGTGGCAACCGATTTCGTGGCCCGCGGCATAAAGCGCCTTCAATTGCTCGGCGCTGGCGAGCCGGCCGCCGGGACTCATAAGTCCGCATCCGCCGCCAGAAATATAGAACGTGCCGCGCGCTTGATATCGCTCCAGCAGCGCAGCGCCGGTCGCGCACGCGGACGCTGGAGCATCGTCGAACGTGAATGTGACCAGCGGCTTGTCGTTGCGCATCGCCAGCGTCTTGGTAGCGATATTCCGCGCCAGGAACCGCGAGAGCTTGCCGCCAATTCGCCCAAACCGGGACTGTTCGCCGTCATCGGGACGCGAAAGTGCAAAAACCGGCGGCGCGTCGCCGATCGCGCCAGTATCCGGCTTCATAGCTGATGTGACCGCAGACGTGCTCATCGGAGCCGCTGTTATCGCACAGCGATCCGGACTCGGCGGCGGGTGTTGCCGTTAGCGTTAACCACGCTATTCGGACCGAGGTAACGGCGTTCGTTCTATAAAACTAGGCCAGCACAATTTGTCTCTCTTTTTCTGACAGGCTCTCGTGAGCCGTCACGCCGGAGTCCGTGCCACGACCTTACTCGATCGCAGAACCCAAGTGCCCGTCGAGTCATTCCAGGGATTGGCGACGGAGCTGGAGGGAAGCGCGCTGAATGACCTGGCGCGTTTTCTCGCCTCCGTGTTTGGCGGTGAATCTCACGTCTTGCAAAGCTGGTTCGCCCATTGGTGGGCGCTCAACCCAGCCTGGAATGCTTCGATCCCGCGCGGTTGGCTCGTTCGTTCCGATAAAAAAGCGATCATCGCCTTTACCGCGAATATCCCCTTCAAATACGTGATCGGTGGCAAGCCGGCGCTTTGTTGCGCGACCGGCAGCACCGCGGTCGACCCGCATTTCCGCGGCGCCGGACTGGCGAAAACGGTTGGCCGGAAATTCTTGAGTCAAAGCCCCGGCGACCTGTTGGTCGGCACCGATTCGACCCCCGTTGCTGCCGGTCTTTGGCGCTCCCTTGGCATGAAGTCCTTGGATGCCCGTTGGCAGCGCAGCAACTATCGGGTGCTCGCTCACGGTCGTTCCTTGGTTGAAGGTCATTCGACGCCCGAAGATTCATCGCGTCTGGTCGGACGGATTGCTGGAACTTCGCTTGGGTTTGCGCTCGATACGATGGCCTTCCTGACCTGCCGCTCCAAAGCACTGTTGGTCGAACGCATTGATGGCTTTTCGGCGTTCGACGCCGACAGCCTCGATGCGTGCAGGGCTTCGCATGCAACGACTTACGCCTACCGCGATGTGCCTACGCTCAACTGGCTGTATTTCGGGACGACAAACGTCAAACAGACGCGAGCGGTGTTGGTCGCGCGATCTGGCGATCGCCTCGTTGGCTATCTGGCCATGAAGCAATGGGCCGGGAATTCCTACTACTTGCTGGAATGCCGTTGTCGCGACGCAGACCCCGAGATCGCGCGGGAACTGCTCTGGGCAGCGCGCGATTTGGCGCAACAAAATCACGCAAGATCAATCGTGGTGCGGCCCTATACCCCGATGATCGAGGCGGCCGTCCCGGCAATGCTGAGCATTTCACTCAAGAAGCCGACGACGACCTATTGCTACACCCTGAAGAGTGGGGAAATGGACGTCGAAAACTGGGAAGCCGGGCCCGGCGATGGCGATGTTTCCGTCAACTGATAACCGGGAAGTATCGGCAATACGGCCTTGCGACTGAAGGCTTGCCTTCATCCAGCTGTCATGTACGCCGCGCACAGTTAAGGCCCTTCCGAGCCAACGAGGGCCCCCCGATGAGTGACATCGCTTTACCCGGTTCGATCGAACCGGCAGCCCGCAAGGGACCGGATCTGACCGGCGCCGTTAATCCGATAACCGGCATTATCTTCGGCGGCGTGCTCGCGGCCATGCTGCTGTTCGTCGCCTACAGCATCTATGCCGACATTGACGCCGCCGGCACAAAAGTTACGGCCCTAGCGCCATTCCTGCTGCTTTTCGTGGCGCTTTTGATTGCGCTGGGCTTCGAGTTCGTCAACGGTTTTCACGACACCGCGAACGCGGTTGCAACCGTCATCTATACGCGCTCGCTCCCGGCCAACTTCGCTGTGGTCTGGTCGGGCACGTTTAACCTCTTGGGGGTTCTCGCGTCGTCCGGCGCTGTCGCCTTTGGCATCATCTCGCTGCTTCCCGTCGAGCTGATCTTGCAGGTCGGCAGCAGCGCCGGCTTTGCCATGGTGTTTGCGCTGTTGATCGCGGCAATCATCTGGAATCTCGGCACTTGGGCATTCGGCTTGCCGGCGTCCAGCTCGCACACCCTGATCGGCTCGATCATCGGCGTCGGCATCACCAACGCACTGCTGCATGGCCGCAGCGGGACATCCGGCGTCGACTGGTCGAAAGCCAAGGAAGTCGGCGAGGCCTTGCTGCTTTCGCCGCTGTTCGGTTTCCTGCTCGCAGCCGCATTGCTGCTGCTACTCAAGGCCATCGTCCACGTCCCGGCGCTCTACGCCGAGCCGAAGGGTGACCATCCGCCGCCGTGGTGGATTCGCGGCATCCTCATCCTGACCTGCACGCTGGTGAGCTTCTTCCACGGCTCTAACGATGGCCAGAAGGGCATGGGCCTGATCATGCTCATCCTGATCGGCACCGTGCCGACAGCCTACGCGCTCAATCGTGCGCTGCCGGCGAGCCAAATAGAGACCTTTGTGTCGCGGTCGCACGCCGCGAGCGCGGTCATCGAGCAAAAAGCGTCCGGCTACAACGTCATGGGGAATCCGCGCCCGGCAGTGACCGCCTATGTCTCCAGTCACACCATCAACGAGGGAACCTATCCTTCGCTGGCGGTTCTGGTGCACGATATTTCAAACCAGATCGGTCAGTATGGATCTTTCTCCAAGATGCCGTCCCAGGCGGTCGGCAACACACGCAACGACATGTATCTTGCATCGGAGGCCATTCGCATTCTGATGAAAGACAGTGCGAGCACGCTGTCACCAGAGGAAGTCAAGACCCTCAAGGCCTACCGGCTTTCGCTTGATACCGCGACCAAGTTCATCCCGACTTGGGTCAAGGTTGCGGTGGCGATTGCGCTTGGGCTCGGAACGATGATCGGATGGAAACGCATCGTCGTCACGGTCGGCGAAAAGATTGGCAAGACGCATCTGACCTATGCGCAAGGCGCCTGCGCCGAAATTACGGCGGCCGCGACAATCGCCGCCGCCGACATGTACGGACTGCCAGTCTCGACCACTCACGTCTTGTCGTCGGGTATCGCCGGCACGATGTCAGCGAACGGTTCGGGGTTGCAGCTTTCGACCGTCCGCAATATCGCGCTGGCCTGGGTGCTAACGCTGCCGGCGGCGATGGCGATCTCCGGCACACTGTACTGGGCGTTTTCGTCGATCTTCTAGCGGCCTCGAACTTTCCTTGTTCGCATCGGTGATAGGGCGTCGGAGTCATTCCGGCGCCCTTAACCTTTGGGGTTCCGGATTGGACCGCGCTGCGGCGCACAAATGCGAAATCCGTCGTTTGTTGAACACCGCTTTGTGAACGAGCCAGCAGCCGGTTCCATAGCGGCGCTTGTGGCATCCGAACGGCAGTCTTGCCATGATGCCGTGGGTTGAAGATCTCGCCGCGCTCGCGGAAAGGCGCCCACAGACGCAACCGAAACAAATAAAAATTCAGGGAGGTAGCCGATGGCTTCTTCACACATTCTCGTCGGAGCGAGCGCAAATCCCGCACGCCCTGTCGTCAACCGCATCACGCCCGCAGATTTGTTGCAGGCACTGGCGCGCGGTCTCGACGATTTTTCTGCAATGCCGAGCCACGCGGTGTTTCTCTGCCTGGTCTATCCCCTGCTCGGCTTGTGCCTGCTCTCGCTCACGTCAGGCTATTCGATGCTGCCGCTCGCCTTCCCGCTTGCAGCAGGCTTCGCCCTGGTCGGCCCGCTCGCTGCAATCGGCCTTTACGAACTGAGCCGACGCCGGGAAGCCGGACTCGATACCTCCTCGGTTCATGCGCTTGACGTTCTGCATTCGCCTTCGCTGGGCGCCATCGTTGCGCTGGGATTGCTGCTCATGGCGATCTTTTTTGTCTGGCTCGCCGTGGCCGAAGCGATCTACGTCGCCAATTTTGGCTACGCCGCGCCGGCCTCGATCCGTCACTTCGTCGAGGAGGTGCTCACCACACCGCCCGGCCGGACCCTCATCGTCGTCGGCACCGGCGTCGGCTTCCTGTTCGCCGCTCTGGTCCTCACCATCAGTGCGATATCCTTTCCGCTTATGCTCGACCGCGATGTCGGCGCAGCGGTCGCGCTGTTCACGTCGATCCGCGTTGTCGTCGCCAATCCTCTGACCATGGCGTTGTGGGGCTTGATCGTCGCCGCTTTGCTGCTGATCGGATCGTTGCCGTTGTTTCTCGGTCTGACAGTTGTCATGCCGGTGCTCGGTCATGCCACCTGGCATCTCTACCGCAAGGCAGTGGAGCCGGATCCGGCGTCGCAACTGGAATATCGCCCGCGTGAGCGAGCGCCGCGGTACGCCGCGGACTTTCCGGCGGCTTTGTTTCCCACGCGCCGCTGACAACGGACTCTGGCAGCCGGTCGCGCCAAAGTCCGCATCGCCTGGGGTATTTAGGAGGTTTGTGCTGGTGCGAAGCCGGCAGCGGCTTGGTCGTCTACTCGCCGGCCGAACCATCTGCCTATTTTTTCAACACATTTTTCCATTTGTTTCTTCAGCGCTGCCCAGCCAATAGGCAGGCGGCTCGCGCAATTCGGATTCAAAATGAGCGCGACTTGTATCGGTTGCAAGACTCGCATCCAAATTTCGCCTTGAAAGCAATGGCTTAGCGCCTGTCATCGATTGGCACGCTCCTTGCGATTTGTTCGTTGCGTGACGGCCTTAACGCCGGTCGCGCGCGTCTAACAGAGGAAAACGCGATGCTTAACTCGATAGGCGCGGTCGCTAGGCGACCGCGAGGTCGCCGCTGGCTCGCCGCCGCGGCGGGTCTTGCTCTTGGCCTAACGGCGGCGCTGCCCGCTCAGGCCGCGGACACAATCAAGGTCGGAATTCTCCATTCGCTATCCGGAACCATGGCCATCAGCGAAACTACGCTGAAGGACGTGATGCTGATGCTCATTGACGAGCAGAACAAGAAGGGCGGTGTGCTCGGCAAGAAGCTCGAGGCCGTCGTCGTCGATCCGGCCTCGAACTGGCCGCTCTTTGCGGAAAAGGCCCGCGAGCTGATCAGCAAGGACAAAGTTGCCGTCGTGTTCGGCTGCTGGACATCAGTGTCGCGCAAATCGGTACTGCCAGTATTTAAGGAGCTCAACAGCATCCTGTTCTATCCGGTGCAATACGAAGGCGAAGAGAGCGAGCGCAACGTGTTCTACACCGGCGCCGCGCCGAACCAGCAGGCGATACCTGCGGTCCAATATCTCGCGAGTAAGGAAGGCGGCTCGGTGAAGCGTTGGGTGCTGGAAGGCACCGACTATGTCTATCCGCGCACCACCAACAAGATCCTCGAGGCGTACCTCAAAGACGTGCTTAAGGTCGCGCCCGAAGACATTATGATCAACTACACGCCGTTTGGCTTTTCCGATTGGCAGACCGAAGTCTCGAAGATCAAGGCGTTCGGCTCGGCTGGCAAGAAGACGGCGGTGGTGTCAACCATCAACGGCGACGCCAACGTTCCGTTCTATAAGGAGCTCGGCAACCAGGGCATCAAGGCAACCGACATCCCGGTGGTGGCGTTCTCGGTCGGCGAAGAAGAACTCGCCGGCCTCGACACCAAGCCGCTGGTCGGCCACCTCGCTGCGTGGAATTACTTCGAATCCATCAAGACGCCGGCGAACGAGGCCTTCATCAAGGAATGGCATACGTTCATCAAGAACCCGAAGCGCACCACCAACGACCCGATGGAAGCTCACTACATCGGCTTCAACATGTGGGTGAAGGCGGTCGAAAAGGCCAAATCAACCGATCCCGACAAGGTGATTGCGGCGCTGCCGGGCATCCAGGCGCCGAATCTCACTGGCGGCATCTCAACGCTACTGCCGAACCATCACATCACCAAGCCGGTGTACATCGGCGAAATCAGAGGTGATGGCCAGTTCGACGTGGTGTGGAAGACCAAAGGCCTGGTTCCCGGCGATGCGTGGTCGGATTATCTGCCCGGATCGAAAGATCTCGAATCCGACTGGGTGACGCTCAAGTGCGGCAACTACAATAAAGTGACCAAAAAGTGCGGCGGCGCCTAGTAACGTCGACCCTATAACAGTGAGCTCGCGGGAAGACGGCGTATCGCCTTCCCGCGTCAAGGCCGGGAACTAGCGATGCGCTTCAGCCGAGCTTGCCTCGTTGGTCTGTTACTGGCCTTCAGCCTCGGGCTGAGCGGCGTAACAGCGCGTGCCGCGACCCTCGCTGACGCGCTCACCCATTTTACGGCAGACGATTTCGACGAGACCCTCACCGGCATCGGCGAAGTCGCTGCCAGCGGCAGCCCGCGGGCCGCGACGATCATCCGCGCCTTGCAGAACGGTGCGCTGATGTTCAGCGCCGAGGCCAAGACGGTCTACATCAAAGACGATTCCGGTAAGCTGACCGATCCGGCCACCGGAGCGCCGATTGCCGGTCAGGCGCCGGCCGATCTTGACAACGTCCGCCTCAATAATCGCGTGCGGGGAGCAATCGACGCCGCGTTGGGCGGGCTGACGCTGCTCGCTAGCGATCCCAAAGCGCGATACGACGCAGCGCAGGCCGTGTTTAAGTCACGCGAACAGAGCGCAATGCCGGCGCTGGAGACTGCTATTGCCAAGGAGCAGGATCCGCGGATCAAGCGGGCGCTCATGGAGGCGCGAGCTGCGGTCATTCTGACCAGCGAAAAGGCCAGCGACGAGGACAAGCTGGCGGCGGTAGAGGTCGTCCGCCAGCGCGGCGACCAGGACGCGCTTGGCCTACTCTCCAGTCTGCCGGCCGATACCTCGGCGCCGGTCCTAAAAAGCGCCTCCGCTACCATCGGCGCGATCAACAATCGGCTGGTGTTGTGGGAAGCCGTACAGAACGCCTGGTATGGAATTTCTCTTGGCTCGGTCTTGCTGCTCGCCGCCATCGGGCTCGCCATCACCTTCGGGGTCATGGGCGTCATCAACATGGCGCATGGCGAGATGGTCATGCTGGGCGCCTACGTCACGTTTGTCGTGCAGGAAGTGATACGTCAAAATAATCCGGCACTATTCGATTATTCTCTCGCTATCGCCATTCCGCTTTCCTTTCTGGTCGCCGGCTTCGTTGGCATTATCATCGAGCGCACCATCATCCGCTTCCTGTATGGACGGCCGCTGGAGACATTGCTGGCCACCTGGGGACTTTCGCTGATCCTGCAACAAGCCGTGCGCTCGGCATTTGGTCCGAACAATCGCGAGGTCGGCAATCCTTCATGGATGAGCGGTGCATTCGATTTAGGCGGCATCACCATCACCTATAATCGCCTATGGATTATTTGCTTTGCTCTTGCGGTTTTCATCGCGCTGCTGGCGCTGCTGCGCTACACGCGCTTTGGTCTCGAGATGCGGGCGGTGACGCAAAATCGTCCGATGGCCGCTTCGATGGGTATCCGCACTGCCCGCGTTGATGCACTCACTTTCGGCCTGGGTTCCGGGATCGCCGGCATGGCCGGCGTGGCGCTGTCGCAGATCGATAACGTCAGCCCCAATCTCGGCCAAGGTTACATCATCGACAGCTTTATGGTTGTGGTATTCGGCGGCGTCGGTAATCTTTGGGGCACGCTCGTGGGCTCTTTCGTGCTCGGCATCGCCAACAAATTCCTCGAACCTTATGCCGGGGCGGTCCTCGCCAAGATAGCAATTCTCGTTCTCATCATTCTCTTCATCCAGAAACGGCCGCGTGGCATGTTTGCGCTGAAGGGCCGGGCAGTCGAAGCATGATGGCGCACATTCTCATTCGCTCCATCGATCGCGGCGCGACGATCTTCCTGATCATCGTTGCAGCGATCGCCATCGGCGTGCCCATCCTCAATCTGGCGCTGCCGCCCTCCTCCGACTTTCACATTCCGCTCTACCTGGTGGCGCTGTTCGGCAAATATACCTGTTATGCGTTGCTGGCGCTGTCGATCGATCTGATCTGGGGATTTTGCGGCATTCTCTCGCTCGGTCACGGCGCCTTTTTCGCGCTCGGCGGTTACGCGATGGGCATGTATCTGATGCGCCAGATCGGCACCCGCGGCGTCTATGCCGATCCGATCCTGCCGGATTTCATGGTGTTCCTGAACTGGAAGGAATTGCCGATCTACTGGTACGGTTTCGAGTATTTCCCCTACGCCCTGCTGATGGTCGTGCTGGTGCCTGGCGCGCTCGCCTTTGTCTTTGGCTGGTTTGCTTTTCGCAGCCGTGTCACCGGCGTCTATCTCTCGATCATCACCCAGGCGCTCACCTTTGCGCTGATGCTCGGCTTCTTCCGCAATAATTTCGGTTTCGGCGGCAACAACGGGCTGACCGATTTCAAGGACCTGCTCGGCTTTAATGTGCAAGCCGAGACGACCCGCGACGCGTTGTTCTCGATCTCCTGCGTAGCGCTGATCGTCGCTTTTCTTTTGTGCCGAGCCATCGTCACCTCGAAATTCGGTAAGGTGCTGATCGCCATCCGCGACGCCGAAGCGCGGACGCGTTTTCTCGGCTACCGCGTCGAATCCTACAAACTCCTGGTGTTTACGCTATCGGCATGTATGGCGGGCGTGGCGGGCGCGCTTTACGTACCGCAAGTCGGCATCATCAACCCGAGCGAATTTGCACCGGCCAATTCCATCGAGGCGGTGATCTGGGTCGCGGTCGGCGGCCGGGGCACGCTCACGGGCGCAGCGCTCGGAGCCGTGCTGGTCAATTACGCCAAGACGTATTTCACCTCGGGCTTTCTCGCGCCCTATTGGCTGTTCATGTTGGGCGCGCTCTTCATCGGGGTCACGTTGCTGTTGCCGCGCGGCATCGTCGGTACGCTGTATCACTGGACGGCGCTGCGCCGTGATCGGGCCTCGGCTGCCGCCGAGGAAGGCGTGACCGACCCGCTGCCGGCGGAATAAGCATCAGGCCATGGAACCGCTGACCACCTCATTGCTGTATCTGAACGGTGTCACCGTCTCGTTCGACGGCTTCAGGGCGCTGAACAATCTGTCCTTTGCCATCGAGTCCGGCGAGATGCGGGCCATCATTGGACCGAACGGCGCCGGCAAGACCACGATGATGGACGTGGTCACCGGCAAAACCCGCCCGGATCTTGGCGACGTGCTGTTCGACGGCTCGTACAATCTCACCAAGCTCGACGAGGCCGAGATCGCGGAGCTCGGTATCGGCCGCAAGTTTCAGAAGCCGACGGTATTCGAAAGCCACACCGTCAACGATAACCTCGAACTTGCGCTCAAATCCGATCGCCGCGCCCGCGCCGCCTTATGGTGGCAGGAAACCCCGCCCGAGCGGCGGCGCATCGACGAATTGCTGCAGGTCATCCGCCTGACTGCCGTGCGCGACCGCCTTGCCGCCAGCCTTTCGCATGGGCAACGACAATGGCTCGAGATCGGCATGCTGCTGGCGCAGGAACCGAAACTGCTGCTGGTCGACGAGCCGGTCGCCGGCATGACCGACGTGGAAACCCAGCAGACCGCCGAATTGCTGAAAGAGATCAACCGCGAGCGCACGGTCGTCGTCGTCGAGCACGACATGGCGTTCGTGCGCGAGCTTGGCGTCAAAGTCACCTGCCTGCACGAAGGTTCGGTGCTGGCTGAAGGCACCATCGATCAGGTGTCGGCGAACGAGCGGGTGGTCGAAGTTTATCTGGGGCGATAAGAAGGGAGCGAATGGCGAATAGCGAATAGAAAGTCCCTACTCGCCATTTGCTACTCACCATTCGCACAACGCTATGTTGGATGTGAACGCGATCGACCTCCACTATGGCGCAGCGCAGGCGCTGCGCACGGTTTCGCTCAAGGCCGAGCCCGGGAAAGTGACTTGCGTGCTGGGCCGAAACGGGGTCGGCAAAACCAGCCTCCTCGACGCACTCGCCGGCCAGCATTCGGTGACCCGGGGCACGATTACCTGGGAGGGCCAGGACATCACCGCACTGCGGCCTCCGGAACGCGCGCGACGCGGCATTTCTTATGTACCGCAAGGCCGCGAAATCTTTCCGCTGCTGACGGTGGAGGAAAACCTGCGCACCGGCTTTGCGCCGCTCAAGCGCGATGAGCGCAGCATTCCGGCCGACGTCTTCACGCTGTTTCCGATCCTCAACGACATGCTGCGACGTCGCGGCGGCGATCTGTCGGGCGGCCAGCAGCAACAGCTTGCCATCGGGCGGGCACTGGTGATGCGGCCGCGACTGCTGCTGCTGGACGAGCCGACCGAGGGTATTCAGCCTTCGATCATCAAGGATATCGGCCGCGCCATTTCGTATCTGCGCTCGCTCGGCAAGATCGCTATCGTGCTGGTCGAACAATATCTCGACTTTGCCCGCGAACTCGGCGACCATTTCGCCGTCATGGAGCGTGGCGCCATTGTCTATTCCTGCGACCGCGACAATCTCGACGAGGGCGCGCTGCAGCGGGCGATGGCGATTTGATTTCGACTGAGTGATTTTGGTTGCGGGGGGAGCGAACGTGTTGGCGAGAACGCCGGCCGACAGTGAAATTTTCGCCGGCAATCGCGCAATCGGGCGCGTAACGCTTGCAGTAGCGTCTCACGCCGGCGAGACCCGCCGCCGTAAAGTGCATGAAGCCGGGTCTTTGCGGGTGCGTTTCCCTAATGTTGCGAACAAAGCGGTGCTCGAGGCTGTCATCGTCAACACAGCCGGCGGGATGGCAGGCGGCGATCGCTTCGACATCGATGTGGCCGTCGAGGCCGGCGCGCGTCTGATCGTGACGACGGCAGCCGCAGAGAAGGTGTATCGTTCGCTCGGGCCCGGCACAGAGGTCAGCGTAAAGCTCGATGTTGGATCCGGCGGTGCGCTCGCCTGGCTGCCGCACGAGACCATTCTTTTCGATCAGGTGCGGCTCCGCCGCACGATCGACGTTGACCTCGCGCTTGATGCCGATCTCATTCTCGCCGAGGCTGTGGTGTTTGGTCGCTCGGCCATGGGAGAAACAGTGCTCCAAGGACACCTTTTCGATCGCTGGCGGGTACGCGTCGGCGGTGCACTGGTTTTCGCCGAAACACTGCGTCTTGACGGCTTCATCGCGCAGCATCTGGCGCGGCGTGCGGTTGCCGGCGAAGGCGTGGCCATTGCCAGCGTGATCAAGGTTCCGGGCGACGAGTTCGGCGCCACGGCGGTTCGTGACATCGAAAAAGACTTCGTCGGCGAAGTCGGCGTATCGGCGTGGAACAATCTCCTTGTCGCCCGTCTGGTCGCGCCCGACGGCGCCACGTTGCATCGCGATCTCGTTGGCGTGTTGACGGCCTTGAATGCAACGCCGCTGCCGCGGTTATGGTTGAACTAGCGCATGATCCCGAAAAGTGGAGGCCGGTTTTCGGCTAAGATCATGCGCAAATTGGTAACGTGACAGCCCATGAATCTCACCCCGCGCGAGAAGGACAAGCTTTTGATCGCCATGGCGGCGATGGTGGCGCGGCGGCGGCTGGAGCGCGGCGTGAAGCTCAATCATCCCGAGGCGGTGGCGCTGATCTCCGATTTCATCCTCGAAGGCGCGCGCGACGGACGCACTGTTGCCGAGCTGATGGAGCAAGGCGCACACGTGATCACCCGCTCGCAGGTGATGGACGGTATCGCCGGGATGATTCCGGAGATTCAGGTCGAAGCGACGTTTCCGGACGGCACCAAGCTTGTGACCGTCCACGAGCCGATACGATGAGGCACACATGATCCCCGGCGAACTTTTCATCAAAGACGGCGCGATCGAGCTTAACAAAGGCCGCAAGAGCACTACGCTCTCGGTCTCGAACACCGGCGACCGGCCGATCCAGGTCGGCTCGCACTATCATTTCTTCGAAACCAATCCGGCGCTGAAGTTTGACCGGAAACAGGCCCGTGGCATGCGCCTCGATATCGCCGCCGGCACCGCGGTGCGTTTCGAGCCTGGTCAGACCCGCGAGGTCAAGCTCGTGGCGCTTGCCGGCACGCGCACGGTCTACGGCTTCCGACAGGAGATCATGGGCAAGCTGGAAAAAGGCAAGCCTGAAAAAGCAAAGCCAGCAAAATCGGGAGCGAAAAAACCGTGACGAGCGGGCTTGCGCAAGCTCGCTCGTCAAGTTCTCAGCGCTGCTACCGCGACTGGGACCAGGATCTCATCAGTGATTGGTGCGACACCGGTAGCGGCTTCAACACCAGACCGATCTGACCTTGGCGACCTCTCTCATCTGGCGGAACCAAACGTGAGCGATCTGAAAGTCAAGATACCGCAGCTGCCACGCGATGCAAGAAAAAGCGTGCAGCGGCGCGCTTGTGCAATGCAGTGGGGATAACGTTGGGGATTAAATATGATCCGGAAAAGTAGCGGCCGGTTTTCCAAACAGATCGTGGTCCACTAGACAGGAACCGGAGGACATCATGCCTGCGCAAATAAGCCGCGCCGTTTACGCCGACATGTTCGGCCCGACCACGGGCGATCGCGTACGGCTTGCCGACACCGATCTGATTATCGAAGTGGAAAAGGACTTCACGACCTACGGCGAAGAAGTGAAATTCGGCGGCGGTAAAGTCATTCGCGACGGCATGGGCCAATCGCAGATCACCAACAAACAAGGCGCAGTCGACACCGTCATCACCAATGCGCTGATCCTCGATCACTGGGGCATCGTCAAAGCCGATGTCGGCATCAAGGACGGTAACATTGCCGCCATCGGCAAGGCCGGCAATCCGGACATTCAGCCCGGCGTGACCATCATCATCGGGCCCGGCACCGAGGTGATCGCCGGCGAAGGCAAAATCCTCACCGCCGGCGGCTTCGACACTCACATTCACTTCATCTGCCCGCAACAAGTCGACGAGGCGCTGATGTCCGGCGTCACCTCGATGCTCGGCGGCGGCACAGGACCGGCGCACGGCACGTTCGCGACCACCTGCACGCCCGGGCCGTGGCATCTGGCGCGGATGATCCAGGCAGCGGACGATTTTCCGGTGAACCTCGGCTTCGCCGGCAAGGGCAACGCTTCGCGGCCTGCGGCGCTCGAGGAAATGATCAAGGCCGGCGCCTGCGCCCTGAAACTGCACGAAGACTGGGGCACGACGCCGGCGGCGATCGACTGCTGCCTCTCGGTCGCCGACGACTACGACGTCCAGGTGATGATCCACAGCGACACCCTCAACGAATCCGGCTTCGTCGAGGACACCATCAAGGCATTCAAGGGCCGCACCATTCACGCTTTCCACACCGAAGGCGCGGGCGGCGGGCATGCGCCGGACATCATCAAGATAGCCGGATTGAAGAACGTGCTGCCGTCGTCGACCAATCCGACGCGGCCTTATACGCGCAACACCATCGACGAGCATCTCGACATGCTGATGGTGTGTCACCACCTCGATCCGTCGATCGCCGAGGACCTCGCCTTCGCCGAAAGCCGCATCCGCAAAGAGACGATTGCGGCAGAGGACATTCTGCACGACATCGGCGCGCTCTCGATGATGTCGTCGGACTCCCAAGCGATGGGCCGGCTCGGCGAAGTCATCATCCGCACCTGGCAGACCGCGGACAAGATGAAGAAGCAGCGCGGCCGCCTCAAACAGGAAACGGGCGACAATGACAATGCGCGGGTGAAGCGTTACGTCGCCAAATACACCATCAATCCCGCCATCGCTCACGGCGTCTCGAAACTCATCGGTTCGGTCGAGAAGGGCAAGCTTGCCGATCTCGTGCTGTGGGCGCCGGCGTTCTTTGGCGTCAAGCCCGAATGCATCATCAAGGGCGGCACCATCGTCGCCGCGCAAATGGGCGATCCGAACGCGTCTATTCCGACGCCGCAGCCGATCCATTACCGGCCGATGTTCGGCGCCTATGGCCGCGCCCGCACGGCATCGTCGGTCGTGTTTGCTTCGAAAGCGGCGGTCAAGGCCGGGCTTGGCAAAAAGCTCGGCATTCAAAAAGAACTGGTCGCCGTGCAGAACACCCGCGGTAAAATCTCCAAGAAGAGCATGATCCACAACGACTCGACGCCCGACATCGAGGTCGATCCGGAGACCTACGAAGTTCGCGCCGACGGCGAACTTTTGACCTGCGCGCCGGCTGACGTGCTGCCGATGGCGCAGCGGTATTTTTTGTTCTGAAATTTTCTTCGCAAGACCGGCGCCGCAATGATTACTCATCAACCTGCGTGGCGTTGGCGGTAATCCAGTCGACGGCCTCATCTTTGCTGGCAAAGCCCTCAATCAGCCGCTCGTGGCCCTTGTGATATCTGATGACCACATGCCAGCCGGTCCCGGTCTTATCCGGGAACGGCTCCATGACCGGTGGTTCTTCAGAATTGGTGCGGTCAGACATCGAATCTTCCCATGATGATTGGCATGATGGTTGGTTGGCGACGCAATAAATCAAGTCGGTGCATCGGACTCGTATACCGTGACATTTGTTGCCGGATCGATCGGATCCTCCCACGGTCGCCGCGCGATCATGCGGCAAGTGTCGGCATAGCCTGCCTGCCATCGCGCCTCGATCGCGGCGCGTGAGAAATCATAATCGCGCGCGTTGGTCTCGCCGGCGATCGGCTGGGCATTGATCTCGATCAGATGAATCGTGGTGCCGCAGCCGCGGCCGGCCAATTCCTGAACCCGCCGCGAGTTCTTCTGTTCCTCCGGAAGCATGTCGACGAGTTCGCGCACAATCCGCCGCATCCGGTGCAGCTCGGCTTGCCGGGCAATGTGGCCTCTGGTGCGGCTGCCGAACAGAATGTCCTTCTCGCGCATGAAAGCGTGGACGAGAGATTTCGGATCCGGGCCGCGCCGGTGCCAAATCTGCACCGCGAACACGACGCAACTTTGCCGCGGGTCTTCGTCGAACACGACTTCCACCGGCGTGTTGGAATAAATGCCGCCGTCCCAATAATACTCGCCGTCAATCTGCACGGCGGGAAAGCAGGGCGGAATGGCGCTTGAGCCAAGCACGTGATCAAGCCCGATGACGTCCTGCTTTGAGTCGAAATAGCGAATTTGGCCGGTCCGGACCGTGGTCAGTCCGAGTGTAAACCGCGTCGGCCCGGCATTGATGAGGCTAAAATCGACCAGGCGCGGCAACAGCTTCTTGAGCGGACCGACGAGATACATCGCCGCCAGCTCAGTGCCGACACTGGCCTCGAGGCCCCAGGCAAGCGCCGGGTTGATACTGTAGAAGCCGGGCACACCGGTCGTCAGCGGCGCGATTTGCCCGAACGGTCCGGGCGGCGTTTCCAGACGCGCCCAGAATTCCCGCAAATTCTCCAGGCGTTTCTCGATCTGGTTGCCGCAGATGATGGCTGCATTGATGGCGCCGATCGACGTGCCGATCACCCAATCGGGCTCGATGCCGGCCTCGTGCAGCGCCTGGTAGGCGCCCGCCTGGTAGCACCCGGGCGCACCACCGCCTTGCATGACCAGCACGACCTGACCGGGCAGGCCGGCTTTATCCACCGGCCGTAACGACGGAGACACGGCATCGCCTGCAGACATGGTGACAGCTCGCTGCGCTCAGCAACACTCAGTACACCGCCTCGCCGTGCTGGCCAATATGCTCGCCGCAGCCGATCAGACTTTGGCGACCGCGATGACAGCTTCGGCAAAAGCATGCGGGGCTTCCTGCGGCAGATTGTGCCCGACGCCGCCTTTGATGGTGCGGTGGGAATATTTGCCCGAGAATTTCTTGGCATAGGAACCGGGGTCGAGATGTGGCGCCCCGTTGGCATCGCCTTCAAGCGTGATGGTGGGCACGGTGATCACCGGGCCTTCTGCGAGCCGCTTTTCCAGATCGTCATATTTCGCCTCGCCCTCAGCCAGTCCAAGCCGCCAGCGGTAATTATGGATCACGATGGCGACGTGATCCGGGTTGTTGAAGGATGCGGCGCTGCGATCGAATGTGGCATCGTCAAAGTGCCATTGCGGCGAAGCGATCTGCCAGATCAGCTTCGAAAAATCGTGCCGGTACTTGTCGTAACCGGCCCTGCCGCGTTCGGTGGCGAAGTAATATTGGTACCACCATTGCAGCTCAGCCTTTGGCGGCAACGGCAGCTCGCCGGCTTTCTGGTTGCCGATCAGATAGCCGCTCACAGAGACCAGAGCCGTGCAACGCTCCGGCCACAGCGCCGCGACGATGTCGGCGGTTCGCGCTCCCCAGTCGAAACCGCCGATAATCGCCTTCTCGATCTTCAGCGCACCCATCAGCGCGACGGTATCGACGGCGAGCGCCGCCTGCTGGCCGTTGCGCACCGTTTCACTCGAGAGAAATTGCGTCGTGCCGTAGCCGCGCAGGTACGGGACGATCACCCGGTGGCCGGTCGCCGCCAGCAAAGGGGCTACATCGACGAAGCTGTGAATGTCGTAGGGCCAGCCGTGCAGAAGAATAACCGCGGGACCGTCGGCCGGACCCGCCTCGGCGAAACCGACGTTCAGGAGGCCGGCATCGATCTGTTTCGGCGGCGCGAACGCGTTGTGCTGGATCGGTTTTGTCTTGCCGGGTTTTGTCTTGCCGGGTTTTGCCTCGGCACCAGTTACGCCAAGCTGGGCGGCAGCAACCGTCATGACCGCCGCGCCAAGAAACCGCCGGCGATCAGAGTCAACTTCTTCGGACGGTTTGATCGGGTCCATGCTTTAGCTCTCCAGGTTCGATCGTTGATCCGCGACGGCGTCTGATGTGCACCGGCCAGGAATAGACCGGCGTTGCTGAATTCCATGGCCGCGTCCGCAAAGCATTCCGGGAGCCTTGCGGCAGGTTATGACTGGCATATGAAATCTGGCTGTAGGTCGGGGACCGCGGAATTTCGGAGAGCGTACGCGGTTTTAACGGGCCTTGGCTGCCGGTGTTCCCGCGCACTCACAGAGTATTGATTAACGCGGTGCCGCCTCGTTGCCGACCCCAAAACCCCACGACACCGCAGTCGCCAGCGCAACGCGGCGCACCTGCCATTCGATGTGCGTCACCGGCGCGATGCGCCGCGGACCTCCGGCGATGACTTCCTTCTCCGCCTTCAACCGCTCCGCCTGCGGCACGAACGGCAAGTTGCGCATCAGGCATCCGGTCGGCTCGCCCGCGCAGCGCCGATGCCGCTTGCACGGCCGCTTTGGACAACGGCCCCAGAATGCCAGCACGTCGCAATAGAGCGTGAACGTCGCGATGTGCGCCGCATCCACCAGCGCCCGGCCCTGTTCGAACGAACGCCGCTTGCCGTAGTTCGGCGCGCTTACCGGCTTGTTGCGCGATGACGGCATCGTGCGGGCTCCATTTGTTTGTTCGCGCATCTCCCTCTCCCCGCACGCGGGGAGAGGGTCGGGGTGAGGGGGCCTCTCCGCTGGGCTCGGACCGAGGCGCTCAGAATCGCGGTGAGGCCCCCTCACCCTCGTTCGCTCCGCTCACTCGACCTCTCCCCGCGCAGCGGGGCGAGGTAAAAAGAATCGCGCTCTCGCGACGCGTCCGCGCCCGAGCTTTGCCATGCACGACCAAAAAGAATCAGTAGCCCGGATGCAGCGAAGCGAAATCCGGGAACGAACAATGAGCCTGAATGCCGATCCCGGATTGCGCTTCGCTGCATCCGGGCTACAAACTTCATTCGGGCTACAGATAAAAAGGAGGCAGAACGCCGACAGACGCGTATCCAACCGTCCGCATCATCGCAGACAAGTTTACGCGGTCTGCGCAAACCATCCGCTGATGCGGCGCGCGCTGATCGCAGCGCGCTCGCCTGTCGGCGTTCCACCACGGCGCTCGCTGCGGCGACCGAACGCCACAGCTCAACTCCAGATACGCGCTTCCTGGGACTTGGCATCCTCGGGAGTTACCCGTCTCTGACCTGTCCCAGTCCAGCGAGCTTCTCGCAGACCGGTCATGGTGCCGGCCGGGCGTATGTCCCCGGAGCCGCCCGGGAGCGGAGGTGACGAACCCCCGCCCGCGGGAACCGCTCTCGCTCCGCCACCCGGCGTCACCGGCCGGCGTCCTTTAGGTGAGCGAGATTCTTTAGGCGATTATACCGGACTTGACATTGCCTATCAGTCATGGCAATATCCCCCTACGCTGAGGTTCAAGGGGTAGCCGCCATGGCAAATCGTCCTAAGCCGGTCCACCAAATGACGGAGCGGGAATTTGAGACAAGATTCCCATTGGGCGATGATGACGCTTGCGCGGCTTACCTGAAGGCCCGGCGCTGGCCGAAGGGCGTCGTATGCCCGCGTTGCGGCAATCCTGCCGTCTATGATCTTCATTCCCGCAAGTGGCACTGGCAGTGCACGCAATGCGCTCCGGGAGGCAATACCGGATACCGCTTCTCTGTCATCGCCGGGACCATCTTTGAGAATACCAACAAGCCGCTGCGAGACTGGTTCAAGGTCGTGCACTTGATGACGACCAGCAAGAAAGGAATTAGCGCGCTTCAAATTCAGCGGCAAATGGGATTTGGGAGCTACAAGACAGCGCACAGCATGTGCCACAAAATCCGCGCTGCGATGATGCAGCCGCAAGAGAAGCTTGGCGGCATTGTCGAGGTTGATGAAACCTACGTCGGTGGCGATGACAAAAACCGCCATTGGGATAAGAAAAAAGGCAAAGGCGCAAAGATGCCCGTGATCGGCGCAGTACAGCGCAAGGGTAACGTGATTGCTCGCGTGCTGAACAACACGCCCGGCGACTCCATCATCACTTTCATTACTGAGGCAGTTTCCAACAAAGTTAGTTTGCTGGCGACCGACGCATGGCCCGGATACAAAGGCATCCCGACTGCATATCCGCACGCTTCCGTCGATCATCACCGCAAGCAGTATGTCGTCGGGGCGGTGCACACGAACACGATTGAAGGTTTCTGGAGCATCTTCAAGCGCGGTGTGGTCGGCACATTCCACAAAGTCAGCGCAAAATATTTGCCGCTTTACGTTGCCGAGTTTCAGTTCCGCTACAATAACCGCATGAATGAGGATATTTTCGGAGCGGTAGTCGGCGGATGTTAAAACTCCGCAATTTGCCAGAAATATTTTTCGGCGCATTGTTAGCCGTCGTGATTTTTTCTTTTGGTGTTGGATATGAAGCATCACACGCCCCAACATCGCCACAGCAACTCAGCCAGCACGAAACTGCCACCCCACCAGAAAACGGCACTGCCAAGGAAAATCCAGAAGACGCTATTGCGAGATATAATTATTGGCTCACTTGGGTAACTTTTATTCTGGCTGTAGCTACGATGGGCCTCGGCGGCATTGGAATATTTCAAATTCGTCTTGCCCGCGCCGAATTTATCACCACCCACAGACCTAAAATCATCATTCACGCCGCTGAATTTCGGCGGGATGTATCCAAGGCCCAAGGTCGGCAAGGCGAAGAATATTTCCTTGGCGCTTCTCTGCTCGGTTTTAATGTCGGCGAGTCCGTAGCCAAGAATGTCGAGGTGCGGGGAGAGATTTTTGCCGGTTCCAATTTCGCCGTTGATGTTCAGCGCCCGATCATGAAAACTTTCTCGCAAGTGTCGAGCGGAGACAAATTGCGAGCAGAAATCAAATCGGATATTCCGATAGTAACCGCAATCATGGGCCATAGAACTGGCATCCGTTACCATTGCATCGGCTGGATTGCTTATTGGGATGAGAACGGCCTGCGGAGAGAAACCGGGTTCTGCTTTCGCGCAGAGATAATGGATGTCCCCAGCGAGCGCTGGGTGAAAGCCGGACATCCAACATATGAATACGAATATTAGTGCCCAGTAAGGGCGCGTCGGCCTGTCACCATGTCCCGATACACGAGACATTCTACTAATGTCAAGTCCGGGCCAATCGCCATTCTTTATCTGGTAACTGAAATAAGGACCAGAGTCAATAAAAAAGTGCCGACGTACTTATCGCCAGATTCGGGGTTTAGCGAGCGCCGAGCCACCCTGTCGCTGTCCTTCAAAGAATTTCAACAATAGCGGTTAAGCTTGGGGACGTACGGAAGCAAAATCCTCCGCAGCGACCAAACATGCCCGGCGCATTTGAAGGAACAAAGACTGTCTCAGTCAACGGCGTCACCCTGGCCTATCGCGAGCAGGGTGCCGGTGAGCCTGTGGTGCTCGTGCATGGCGCGTCCGATCTTCGGATATGGGACCATCAAGAGGCCGCCGTCGCTGATGCGTTTCGCTGCATTGCTTATAGCCGGCGATATGCTCGACCGAATGCCGACATCGAGCCGGGCGTCGATGATCAGATGCTGCCGCACGTGGAAGACCTTGCCGCGCTGCTGAATGCGCTCGGGGCTGCGCCAGCTCATCTGGTCGGACACTCGTGGGGCGGCTTTGTTGCGTTGCTGACCGCGATCCGCCATCGGAACCTGGTCCGCAGCCTGGTGCTCGTCGAACCTCCGGTGATCTCGCTGTTTGTCAGCACGCCGCCGAGGCCCGCAGAGATTTTGCGGCTTCTGGTCACGCGGCCGTCGCTCGCGGCATCGGTCATCAAGTTTGGCATCACTGCGATCGGTCCGGCCCAGCAAGCACTGCGACGCGGCGACGACGACGCAGCGGTGCAAGCATTCAGCGCGGGCGTGCTGGGGCGGGACGCTTTTGCGAACATGCCGCCGGCGCGGCGACAGCAGTTGCGCGACAATCAAAAGGTCATTCGGGCACAGCTCTTGGGCGCCGGGTTTCCGGCATTGACCGATCAAGACGTGCGAAGCATTGACTTGCCGGTCATGCTTGTTGCCGGCGCCAATAGCCCCCGGCTGTTTCATCAGCTGTCCCGGCGGTTGCAGGAACTTCTGCCGCGGTCCGAACTGGTGACAATCGCGAATGCCTCGCATGTCGTCCAGGACGACAATCCCGTTGCATTCAACAAAGCGCTACTCAGTTTCCTTGGAAATCGCCGGAGGACATAGGCAGCCCAACGGTGCTGCCACGGTATTTTTTGTTTGACGTTGTCCCGTCACCCTGAGGTGCGCGCCGAGGGCGCGCCTCGAAGGGCGACGGCCCCGGCGCCTCGGCCACATCCTTCGAGGCTCGCGCTGCGCGCGAGCGCCTCAGGATGACGGCATGTTCGTCGTCTTGCCCGGCCATTTGCATAAATCCGAGATGATGCATTTTTCGCACAGCGGGCGGCGGGCGATGCAGGTGTAGCGGCCGTGCAGGATGAGCCAGTGGTGCGCGTGCAGCAGATAACGCTTGGGCACGACTGCCATCAGCTTCATCTCGACGTCGAGCGGGGTTTTGCCGACGGCTAATCCGGTGCGGTTGCCGACGCGGAAGATGTGGGTGTCGACCGCGATGGTCGGTTCGCCGAAGGCAACGTTGAGCACCACGTTCGCCGTCTTCCTCCCGACGCCGGGCAGCGCTTCCAGCGCTTCGCGGTCGTGCGGCACCTCCCCGCCGTGCCCGGCGATAAGCTGGCGCGACAGCGCGATCACGTTCTTTGCTTTGGTGCGGTAGAGGCCGATGGTCTTGATCAGCGAGCGTACGCGGGTTTCACCGAGCTTCGCCATCTTCTCCGGCGTGTCGGCGAGCTTGAACAAAGCCGGCGTCGCCTTGTTGACGCCGGAATCGGTCGCCTGAGCGGAGAGCACGACCGCAACCAAGAGCGTAAACGGATTGATGTATTGCAGTTCGGTGCGGGGATTGGGATTGGCGGCGGCGAAGCGGCGGAACGCTTCCTCGACCTCGGCTTTGGTCCATTGCGGCAATTCGCCGTGCGCGGCTTCGGTATCGGCTTTGGCGCGCGCCTTGGTGCTTTTAACCCGAGCGGCTTTGCCTTTGGCGGCCGCCTTCAGGCCTTGCCGAACGGTCTTGTGAGTGGTTTTGCGCGCCATGTTTCCCCTATAGTGGCGGTCATGACTGGCGACAACAAGACTCGCGACACCGCTCCAATCGCCGAGCCGGCGATCTTTTCGGCTGTGATCACGCCGCACCGCTCACTCGGCTCGACCGGCTTTCTCATCCTGATGCTGGGCATCGGCGGGGTGAGCTTCGTCTCCGGGATGGTGTTTTTGCTGCTGGGCGCGTGGCCGGTGTTCGGCTTTCTCGGCCTCGACGTTGCGCTGATTTACTTCGCGTTCCGCGCCAACTTCCGCGCCGCTCGCGCCTACGAGGAAGTGACCGTCACCGCGTCCGAACTCACGGTGCGCAAGGTCAATCAGCGCGGCGGCGCGCGCGAATGGACGCTGAACCCGGTCTGGGTACAGCTCGACCGCATCGTGCACGAGGAATTCGGCATCGAGCGATTGTTCCTGGTGTCCCGCGGCCGGCGGCTGTCGATTGCCGCCTTTCTGGGGCCGGACGAGAAGGCGAGCTTTGCGCAAGCGTTGTCGAGCGCGCTCGGCGAGGCGAAGCGGGGGCCGACGCGGACGGTGATGGAGTAAATTATTCCTCCCCCTGAAAGGGGGAGGTGCGAGCGCAAGCGAGCTGGTGGGGGTTCGTCTTCCGTCGCTTGCGCAAGCCTGGAGGCCGCTGACCCCCACCCCACCCTCCCCCTTTCAGGGAGAGGGATAAATGGGATCAGAAATCGGGTGGTTTGCGCCATAGCCGCGGCCTAGATCGGGAGCAATCAATGGAGGCACCGATGTTGTCACCCGATCGCATTTCCGATCTCACGCTGCTCGATACCGCCGCCGCCGATTACGACGTGGTGCGCCGCGCCATCGGCCACATCCGCAAGCACTGGCGCGAGCAGCCCGAGATTGACGCCATCGCCGAAGCCGCCGGCGTCACACCAACCGAGCTGCACCATTTGTTCCGCCGCTGGGCCGGACTGACACCCAAAGCTTTTTTGCAGGCGCTCACGCTCGACGGCGCGCGGCAATTGCTACGCGATTCCGCAAGCGTGCTCGACGCCACCTACGAAGTCGGTCTGTCGGGACCGGGCCGGCTGCACGATCTGTTCGTGACCCACGAAGCGATGTCGCCGGGCGAATGGAAATCCGGCGGCGACGGCCTGACGGTGCGGTTCGGCTTTCACCCGTCGCCGTTCGGCAAGGCGCTGGTGATGGCGACCGAGCGCGGGCTGGCGGGCCTCGCCTTTGCAGATGCCGGCGAGGAAGACGCTTCGCTTGCCGACATGAAGCGGCGCTGGCCCAAGGCGAGCTACGTCGCCGATCCCGCCCGCACTGCGCCGATCGCCCGACGCATTTTCGATCCGGGGGAATGGCGCGAGGACCGGCCGCTGCGCGTGGTGCTGATCGGCACCGACTGGGAGGTGCGGGTCTGGGAAGCGCTGCTGAAAATCCCGATGGGCAAGGTCGCGACGTATTCGGGCATCGCCGGCAAAGTCTGCGCACCGGCCGCCGCACGCGCCGTCGGCGCCGCCGTCGGCAAGAACCCGGTGTCGTTCGTGGTGCCGTGCCACCGCGTCATCGGCAAAGCCGGTGCGCTGACCGGCTATCACTGGGGCATCACCCGCAAGCAGGCGATGCTCGGCTGGGAAGCCGGCCGCGTCGGCGCCGCGGCGTAGTTCTTCTCTTCTCCTTCTCCCCGCACGCGGGGAGAAGGTCGGGATGAGGGGACCCATCCGCTGGACTCAGAATGGCGGAAAGGTCCCCCCGCCGTCGTTATGCGCTCGCAATTCCGGACCCGGCGGAGAGGCCCCCTCACCCTAACCCTCTCCCCGCGTGCGGGGAGAGGGAAGAGTCAGGCCGCCAGGTCGCGCTTTTCGGCTACGGTGGAGTCGGCGTTGAGGCGGTAGATCAGCGGCACGCCGGTCGCGATCTCGCGCGCGACGATCTGCTCCGGCGACAGCTTCTCCAGCACCATCACCAGCGCGCGGAGCGAGTTGCCGTGCGCGGCGACGATGACGTTATCGCCGCGCAACACCCGCGGCAGAATCTCCTGGATGTAATACGGCAGGACGCGTGCGGCGGTGTCTTTGAGGCTCTCGCCGCCGGGCGGCGCGACATCATAAGAGCGCCGCCAGACCAGCACTTGCTCGGCGCCCCATTTGGCGCGGGCGTCGTCCTTGTTGAGCCCCGACAGGTCGCCGTAGTCGCGCTCGTTGAGCGCCTGATCCTTGACGACCGGAATATCCGTCTGTCCCATTTCCGCAAGCACAAGGTCGAGCGAATGCTGGGCGCGAACCAGCGCCGAGGTGAACGCGACATCCAAACGGATGCCTTGCGCCTTGAGCTTGCGCCCGGCGGCCGCCGCTTCGGCGATGCCTTTTTCAGTAAGGCCGACATCGCGCCAGCCGGTGAACAGATTTTTTTTGTTCCACTCGCTCTCGCCATGGCGCACGAGCACAACAAGACGATCGCTCATTCGCTCAATTCCACGTCAGTTTTCCCGCCGGGACAATTGCCCGCGCGAATGCCTATAAGCCAGCGGCCGAGAAGTTAAAAGCCGAACCCCGCCGCGGAAAAAGGCCGGGCGATCGGTCGCGGCAGGAGGAATCGGCGCCCTTGAAACGGCGCGGGCGCCGACGGCTTTTTTGTTGCGTAGAAACGCCGCTACGGCGTCCAGCCGCCGAACTTGAAGTTAAGGCCGGCCTTGACGGTATGAGCGGTGGTCTTTTCGCTGAGCGAAAATGGCACGCCGCCGACGCTGCCGGCAAGATTGGCGGAACCGAGATTGACGTAGAGATATTCAGTCTTGAAGGACAGCCAGGGATTGATCGCGTATTCGAGCCCGCCGCCCGCAGTCCAGCCGTTTTGCTCGTTGCCGCTCGAAACCGAAGCCGTCGTGCCAAGAGCCGTGGCTGTCGCCGACGACGTCGTGTGGCCATAGGCCCAGCCGCCGGTTCCGTAGAGCAGCGCAACGGGCGTGATGAGGAAGCCGGCACGGCCGCGCACGGTGCCGAACCAGTCTATTTTGGTCCCGGCACTGGCGGAGGCAATCGCCGTCGATGCGCTGGCGTTGCTATCGATGTCCGCGGCATCGAAATCGGTTTCCACGCCGATCACCCAGAGCGGCGCGACCTGCCAGTTGAAGCCAACCTGGCCGCCGCCGAAGAAGCCGCTCGAGTTGAGCGACGTATTCCCGGTGACGCCTGCGAGCGTGCTCGAATAACTGACGTCGTTGCCGCCAAAGCCGCCGTTGCCGCCGACATAGAAGCCGGTCCAGCTGTAGACCGGCGGCGGCGGGGGCAGATAAGGCGACTTGTAGACTGGCGGTCCCATATCGGCCGCGCAGGCCGCCGACGCGCCAAAAACCAGGATACCGATCGCAGAAAAAAGGATGTGTTTCATCATTGCCATGACTACCTCTGCTGCGGGGAAACACAGCGGCGCCATGGGATGCCCAATATTGGGATACCCAACATTGGGATACGCAACGCTCCGCCAGACGACGCCGAATTGCCCGCGACACCCGCATCAATAGCGACGAACAATTAAAATTCGGCTTACGCAGGCCGCGGAGGGACAGCGCCGGATTGAGGCGGGGATTATCAGATGTCCTTAAGCCCCAGCACATCCGCCATCGCGTAGAGCCCGGGCTTTTGGCCGCGCGCCCACAGCGCCGCATGCAGCGCGCCGCGCGCAAAGATCATGCGATCCTCGGCGCGGTGGGTGAGTTCCAGCCGTTCGGCGGGGCCGGCGAAGATCACCGAGTGATCGCCGACGACAGTGCCGCCGCGCAGCGACGCAAAGCCGATATCCACCGCGCGGCGCGCGCCGATCATGCCGTCGCGGCTCCGCACTGAATGCGCCGCGAGATTAATGCCGCGCCCGGCGGCGGCGGCACGTCCGAGCATGAGCGCCGTACCGGACGGCGCGTCGATCTTCTTGTTGTGGTGCATTTCCAGGATTTCGATGTCGTAATTCTCATCGAGCGTCTGCGCCACGCGCTTGACGAGAGCCGCGAGCAGATTGACGCCGAGGCTCATATTGCCGGATTTCACGATTGGCGCACGGGTCGCAGCTTTGGCGATCAATGCTTCTTCTTCGCCGGAGTGGCCGGTGGTGCCGATGATGTGCACGATGCCGGCCGCGCTTGTGAGCTCCGCGAGCGCAAGCGTCGCGGCGGGGATGGTAAATTCGATCAGCCCGTCGGCCGCCTCGATCAGCGGCGCGGGATCGCTGACCACCTTGATGCCGTTTGCGCCCAGGCCAGCAAGTTCGCCGGCGTCGCGTCCGATTACCGCGGAGCCCGCAGCCTCGATCGCGCCGGCAAGCGTTACGCCTTTGGTTGCGGCGATGGCATGGATCAGGGTGCGCCCCATGCGCCCGCCGGCGCCGGCGATCACCAGTCGCATGTTGGAATTTGCCGCAGCCATGACGCTATCTCCGCTAGGCGCGGATATACCGGGCTTGCCGACTGGCAGCAACGCTACGGCTGCGGGCCGTCGTAGCCTTCGGCAATGACGAAATCCGCGGTCGAATGCGGCTGCCGGACCTTGATGTTGGCCTGGTACTCGGGAGAGCGGTAACAAGCGAGCGCCGCCGCGTAATCGGGAAACTCGATCACGACGTTGCGCGGCTTGTTGGCGCCTTCCATCGTCTCGGACTTTCCGGCGCGCACGACAAAGCGGCCGCCGAATTTCTTGAAGATCGCCAGATTGGCGGCGGCATAGGGCTTGTAGCCCTCATCGCTGGTCACATCGACGTGCACGATCCAGTAGCCCTTAGCCATCGTCAGTTCTCCCTGGCTGATTGCTGCGCTATTTCCGTAACGATTGCCTTTGCGGCGGCTTTCGGATCACTGGCGGCGATGATCGGCCGGCCGACAACGAGATAGTCGGCCCCCGCGGCAATGGCGGCAGCCGGCGTCATGATGCGCTTCTGATCGCCGCTCTCGGCTCCGGCCGGCCTGATGCCCGGCGTCACCAGTACGATGTGCGGCCCGACAATGGCGCGGAGGTTTGCCGCCTCTCCGGCTGAGCAAACCAGCCCGTCCACACCGATCTCGCGGGCCTGCGCCGCGCGCTCGGCGGCAAGTTTCCGCACCGAGCGATCGTAGCCGGCGCCGGCCAAATCGTTGTCGTCGTAGGAGGTCAGCACCGTGACGGCGAGGATGCGCAGGCCGTTGGCGCGGGCGTCGACCGCGGCTTTCATGGTCTGCGGATAGGCATGCACGGTGAGAAAGGTAGCACCAAGCGGCGCCAGGCTTTTGACGCCGTTCGCCACCGTCGTACCGATGTCATGGAGCTTGAGATCGAGAAACACGTGCTTGCCGGCGTCAGTGAGCGTTTGCGTGTAAGCAAGGCCGCCCGCGAAGGCCAGCTGGTAGCCGATCTTGTAGAAAGAAACCGCGTCGCCCAAGCGAGCGACCATGGCTTGCGCCGTCTCGACCGACGAAACATCGAGCGCGACGATCAACCGGTCGCGCGGCTCGATTGGCATTGCCTATCCCTTTGCGCCCCTTTTCACGCGGTGGCGTGCGACATCATACCGGCCATGTCAATGAGCCGGCGCACCAGCGCCTTGAGCGCCGCTGCTGGCGTTTCATCCTTGAGGTTGTCCATGTCGTCAAACGCCTGGGCGGCGCGGCCGACCGTGATCTGCTCCGGAAGCACCAGCGCGCCACAGCCGAGCTCCAAAACTTGTCGCAGCGCCATCAGCCCGCGCAAGCCGCCTGCTGAGCCATTGGCCGCCGAGCCGATTGCAAAGACGCGGCCCTTGAAGACCGTGTAGGCCGGCTCGTTGCGGTCGCGGCCGCGCGAAATCCAGTCGATGGCATTCTTGACCAGCGGCGGTACCGAAGCGCTGTATTCGGGACTGGCGATGAACACGCCCGGATGCGCGCCGAGCATTTGTTTAAGCTCAAACGCGTAGCGGGGCAGACCGCCGTCGGCCGCGAGATCGGCGTCAAACAGCGGCAACGGATAATCGGCAAATGAGATGCGTGTCACCTCGGCGCCGGCCAGCGCCAGCTCCTTGGCCGCAAGCGCGGCAAGCCGCGCATTGTGCGAGCCCGAGCGCAGTGAGCCGGCCATCACCAGAATTTTCGGAGCAACCATGATAATTTCAAGCCTTAAAAATTAAGCCTTGCGATAAACCCAGACGCGCGCGGGAGGCAGATTCATCCAGATCCGTTCGGACGCTTCCACCGAGAAGCCGCCAAGCCGCCGCGGCAGGGGTGAGGCGACCGAATAGGTAAACTGCACGAAGGGCGCACCAGGCAGCATCAGATCGAAAGCATCGCGAATGAGCCGCAGCCGCATCTTGATCGGCTTCGTCACCAGCGGCAGGCCGGAGACGACGGCGGCGGCGGGCTGCAGCAGCAGCGTTTCAAGCAGGCGGCGCATGCTGTAGGCATCGCCCTGCACCAGCGTAGCATCCGGATAACGCGCGCGCAGCAGCCGGCAGAATGTCGGATTGAATTCGACCAGCACGAGACGCGAAGGTGCGACGCCGGCCCGCACCAGCGCTTCGGTGACCGGCCCGGTGCCCGGCCCCAATTCGACAACCGGACCATCGCTGTCGGGATCGACATAGCGCGCCATGGTGCGGGCGAGGAGTTTTCCCGAGGGCGTCACCGCGCCGACGGTCAACGGCCGTTCGAGCCAGGAGCGCAGGAAGCGTACCTCGTCGTCGAGCCGAATGCCCCGCTTACGCTCGAATTGACGGATTTGTTGCTCGATCTTCTTGCCGATGCCGCCGCGCTTTTGGTCGAGCAACCGATCCAATAATCGGAGCTGTCGCCCAACCTTCTGTTCGAACTTTTGCAGCCCCGGAACCAGCATAGCTTCCTACAACGCAATGTCGTCGTTCTAGAACATCCGCAGACTTATGACCAGCCGAGCGCAGACGATGCGCCCCGCCAATACCTGCCGAAATTCGCAAGTGCTTGGAAAGCAAGTTCTTGGGAAGCAAGTTCTTGGAAGTACGATACATTCAGGCGGAGGTCGCGCTCTTGCCTCCGAGCAGTTCTTTGACTTTGCCGAAAAAGCCCGTGGATTCAGGCTGCGTATCCGGCGAGGAGAGACGGTCGAACTCGGCCAAAATCTCGCGCTGCTTCTTGCTGAGCTTCTGCGGCGTCTCGACGACAACCTGTACGTACATGTCGCCGCTCTGCCGCGAGCGCAGCACCGGCATTCCCTTCCCGGGCAGGCGAAAGCGCTGACCGGTTGGCATGCCCTCCGGCACTTTGACCCGCGTCTTGCCGCCGTCGATCGTCGGCACTTCGAACTCGCCACCGAGCGACGCGGTCACCATCGAGACCGGGACGCGACAATGCAGGTCGGCGCCATCGCGCTGAAAGAACTCGTGCGCACCAAGCGACAGAAAGATGTAGAGATCGCCGGCCGGCCCGCCGCGCACGCCTGCTTCGCCCTCGCCGGCAAGCCGGATGCGGGTGCCATCCTCGACCCCGGCCGGAATATTCACCGACAAAGTCCGCTCGCGGGTCACGCGGCCCGAGCCACTGCACGACGCGCAGGGGCTCTCGATTACCTGACCGCGGCCGTGGCAGCTCGGGCAGGTGCGTTCAAGCGTGAAGAAGCCCTGAGCGTGCCGAACCTTGCCCTGTCCTGCACACATCGCACAGGCCTTCGGCTTGGTGCCGGGCTTGGCGCCGCTACCGGAGCACGCTTCGCAGGTGACCGAAGTCGGGATACGGACCGAAGCGGTTTTGCCGGAATAGGCTTCCTGCAACGAGATTTCCATGTTGTAGCGCAGGTCGGCACCGCGCTCGCGCCCGGAGCCGCGGCCGCGGCGCGCATTCATGCCGAAAAGATCGTCAAAAATATCGGAGAACGTAGTGGCGAAATCCGCGCCAAAACCTTGCGCGGAGCCTACGCCGCCTTGCTCGAACGCGGCGTGGCCGAAGCGGTCATAGGCCGCCCTTTTGTCGGGATCCTTGAGGATCTCGTAGGCCTCGTTGAGCTCCTTGAAGCGGTGCTCGGCAGTATCGTCACCCGGATTGCGGTCCGGATGCCACTGCATCGCCTGCTTGCGAAAGGCGGCTTTGATGTCACCATCATTTGCCGTGCGCTCGATCGACAGCGTTTCGTAATAGCAGCGCTTGACCATTCCCGCTCTTACCCTGCCTTACCCGCGCAGCATCATAGCTGCGCACGATCCCCCTACGGGCATGAGCCCTTCGACGAGCAAGAGCCCGCTCTTACGTTCTCAAAAAAGATGCACCCCCGGGTCAACCCCGGGGGTGAAGACTTTTGCAGCCTGTCGTTAGCGATAGCCGGCATCAAACGCCTCGCCGGATCAAGCTGACTTCTTGTTCTTCTTGTCGTCGTCGACTTCCGTGAACTCGGCGTCGACAACGTCATCCTGCTTTGCATCCGGTCCGGCGCCGCCGGCCGGTTGCTCTGCCGACTGTTTGTACATCGCCTCACCGAGCTTCATCGAAGCCTGCGAGAGTGCACTGGCCTTGGCGGTGATCGCGTCGGCGTCAGTGCCTTTCAAGGCTTCCTTGAGGTCGGCCATGGCGTTCTCGATCGCACGCCGGTCGGCTTCGCCGACTTTCGAACCATGCTCCGCGAGTGTCTTCTCGGTCGAGTGGACCAAAGCCTCGGCGTGGTTCTTGGCTTCGACTTGCGCCTTTCGCTTCTTGTCCTCTTCGGCGTGAGCTTCGGCGTCCTTGACCATCTTCTGGATGTCAGCCTCACTGAGACCGCCAGAAGCCTGGATGCGGATCTGCTGCTCCTTGCCGGTGCCCTTGTCTTTCGCCGAGACGTTGACGATGCCGTTGGCGTCAATGTCGAACGTGACCTCGACCTGTGGCACGCCGCGCGGCGCCGGCGGGATGCCGACCAGGTCAAACTGACCGAGCATTTTGTTATCCGACGCCATTTCGCGTTCGCCCTGAAACACCCGGATCGTCACCGCGGTCTGGCTATCTTCGGCCGTAGAGAACACCTGGCCCTTCTTGGTCGGGATCGTGGTGTTGCGATCAATCAACCGCGTGAACACACCGCCCAGCGTCTCGATGCCGAGCGACAGCGGCGTCACGTCGAGCAACAGCACGTCCTTGACGTCGCCTTGGAGCACGCCGGCCTGGATCGCCGCGCCGACCGCAACAACTTCGTCGGGATTGACGCCTTTGTGCGGCTCCTTGCCGAACAACTGCTTCACCACTTCCTGGACCTTCGGCATGCGGGTCATGCCGCCGACCAGAACGACCTCGTTGATCTCGGCCGCGGACAGGCCGGCGTCCTTGATCGCCTGCCGGCACGGGTCAATCGTCTTCTGGATGAGGTCATCGACCAGCGCCTCGAACTTGGCGCGGGTAAGCTTCATGGTCAGATGCTTCGGACCCGAAGCGTCCGCCGTGATGAACGGCAAATTGATCTCGGTCTGTGTCGTCGACGACAGCTCGATCTTGGCCTTCTCGGCCGATTCCTTGAGCCGCTGCAGCGCGAGCTTGTCGCGGCGCAGATCAATGCCCTGCTCCTTCTGGAACTCGTCGGCCAGATAGTTGACGAGCCGCATGTCGAAGTCTTCACCACCGAGGAAGGTGTCGCCGTTGGTGGACTTCACCTCGAACACGCCGTCGCCGATTTCGAGAATCGAAACGTCGAAGGTGCCGCCGCCGAGGTCGTAGACCGCGATCGTGCCGGTCTTGTTCTTGTCGAGTCCATAGGCGAGCGCCGCCGCTGTCGGCTCGTTGATGATGCGCAGGACTTCCAGACCGGCAATCTTGCCGGCGTCCTTGGTGGCCTGACGCTGCGCGTCGTTGAAGTAAGCGGGAACGGTGATGACGGCCTGCTCGACCTTGCTGCCGAGATAGGACTCGGCCGTCTCCTTCATCTTCTGCAGAATGAAGGCGGAAATCTGCGACGGCGAATAGCTCTTGCCTTCGGCCTCGACCCAGGCGTCGCCGTTAGAGGCGCGGACGATCTTGTAGGGGACAAGTTTCTTGTCCTTCTCCACCATCGGATCGTCATAGCGCCGGCCGATAAGCCGCTTGACTGCAAAAATCGTGCGCTCGGGATTGGTGACCGCCTGACGCTTGGCCGGCTGGCCGACCAGCCGCTCTCCCTCGTCCGTAAAAGCGACGATGGACGGCGTGGTGCGCATTCCCTCTGCGTTCTCGATAACTTTAGGCGTGTTGCCTTCCATTACCGCGACGCAAGAATTCGTGGTTCCTAAATCAATGCCAATGACCTTGGCCATGGTGTTAACCCTCTCTTTCGCGGCAGGTCGGGCAGGCCCCAAAGGCACCCTTCGTCCGACCCCCTTTTAGTCGCCCGGCCCATTTCCAGGCGACATCCTTGGGTCATATAGGAGAGCATGATCAGGCCGCAAGACAGCTTCGACGTTCAGGCGAGCGCACAGTTATAGTCGACATGCCGACGACCGCACGAGCGAGCGGATGAGACCGCTGACAGACGTTTCCGGATTGCGAATCCATCCCGAGTATCTCGACCGCGAGGCACAAATGGAGGTGCTCGCCGCGGTACGCAATGTCTTGGTTTCGGCGCCGCTCTACACGCCGCGAATGCCGAAATCCGGGCGGCCGTTCTCGGTGCGCATGTCGAACTGCGGAGCGCTTGGATGGGTGTCCGACGAAGCCGGATACCGATATCAAGCGACCCATCCCGAAACGGGAAGCCCTTGGCCGCGGATGCCCGCAACATTACTCAGGACTTGGAATGAGCTTGGTGGATACCCGGAGCCGCCCGAAGCCTGCCTCATCAACTTCTACGGTCCCGCTGCAAAAATGGGTTTGCACCAGGATCGCGACGAGGCCGACTTTGCCGCACCGGTGATCTCTATCTCACTCGGCGATTCCTGCCTGTTTCGGATCGGCGGTCAAAAACGTGCCGAGCCGACGCGCGCCATTCGCCTCAGCTCGGGCGATGCGCTCGTTCTTGGCGGCGCGTCGCGGCTTGCATTCCACGGCGTCGACCGCATTTACCCGGGAACATCGCGCTTGCTCCCGGAGGGCGGACGGATCAATCTGACTTTGCGCCGGGTGACGCGCAGCGCGCCCGAGAGCTCCAGTTTTCACTGCAAATAGAGGCTCGGCATGCTCAGCCATTGCACCTTCCCTCCTATCCGAGCTTCCGGTATTGCCGCCGTAACAGCGCTTATCGTTTCCTCGACGGTCTTCTGCACGATCTTGGCGACCGCGGCTACGGCGGCCGACGCGGTTTTCCCGCCCGGCTCCCGCGTCGGACTGGTCCCGCCACCCGGCATGATGCCAAGCAATGCGTTCGACGGTTTTGCAGATCCGGAAAAGGACGCAGCCATCCTCATCACTGTGCTGCCGGCCGCGGCCTATTCGCAGTTCGAGAAAACCATGGACAACAACGCCCTGAAAAAGCAGGGCGTTAGTCTGGAGAAACGTGAGCCGATCAAGCTCGACACCGGCAAGGGCTTTCTCATTAGCGGCCGGCAGGTGGCCGATAAAACACATTACCGCAAGTGGCTGCTGGTCGCTGCGGCTGACGATCTCACCGCGCTGGTCACGGTCCAGGTCCCGGAGCAGGAGACGCTCTATTCGGATCGTATCGTGCGCGCGGCGCTCGCGACGTTGTCGGTGCGTCCCAAGGTGCCGGAGGCTGAGGAGCTAAGCCTCCTGCCGTTTGCAGTCGCCGACCTCGCCGGCTTCCATATCGACGGTGTCCTTCGCGGCCGGATGCTCGTCTTGAGCAACTCGCACAATGAAAATCCCGAGGATGACGCCAAGGGAGCGCTCCTGATTGGTAGTCCCGACGCGCGTTTGCTCATCGCGGCACTACCGGGCGGTCCGACAGAACCAAGCGACCATGCGAATTTTGCCCGGCTGTCCTTCAACGAAATCGGCGGGATCAGAGACGTTCACGTGACGATGTCCGAGCCGCTGCGTATCGGCGGTCAGTCGGGCTACCAGACCATGGCAGAGGCCAAGGACGCGCGCAGTGGCGCCGATGTCATGGTGGTGCAGTGGCTGCGGTTCGGCAGTGGCGGGTTCATGCAGATCATTGGGGTCGGTCCCGCCGACACATGGACGAGTGTTTTGTCGCGGCTACGAACGGTTCGCGATAGCGTCGAGCTGAAGTGAACCTTCAAGCCGGCGTCGTAGCGAAAGCTTTCCTTAGGAATTGCCCGTCGCGTTGTCGTTAGCGGACCGCTGCACTGGCGCTGCCCGCGGACCGCCCTTCGATACTCCGACCATGGCCGGACGCAGCACGCGCTCCCCGATCATGTAGCCGGGCTGTACGACCTCGACGATGCTGCCGGCCGGAACCGATGGATTCGGCACTTCGAACATCGCCTGATGGACGTTCGGATCGAATTTCTCGCCCCGCGGAGTGAACTGGCGCACGCCGCTCTTCTCCAGCCCCTTGAGAAGCTCCCGCTCGGTCAATTCGACACCCTCGATCAGCGACTTCACACCGGCTTCGGCGCTGGCACGGAGTGCGGGCGATACCGCATCGAGCGCGCGACGCATATTATCGGCGACGACCAGCATGTCGCGCGCAAACGACGTCACGCCATAGACGCGGGCGTCATTCACTTCGCGCGCGGTCCGCTTGCGCAGGTTTTCCATCTCGGCAAGCGTCCGCAGCAGCCTGTCCTTGAAGTCGGCGGCAAGCGCGGCTGCATCGCCTTCCGGAGCCGCGGCCGACTGGGCCGAAGACGCGGCTTCCTGGGGCGAACCCGCTGCGTCCTCGGCGCGCGCGGTCTGTTCCGTCATGTCAATACCCATCCGTTGCTGTCCCGGCATATCAGGGTTCGAACCGCAAAAATCAAGCGCGGCGGCCGAGTGGAACCGGCTCCCGCCTTAACGAGCTTTAGCCCCCGAGCAGCTTGCTCACCACCTTGGCGGTGTAGTCCACCATCGGGATGATCCGCGCGTAGTTCAGCCTGGTCGGCCCAATCACGCCCAGTACGCCCACAATCTCCCCCGACGCGTCGTGGTACGGCGCGACAATCGTTGAAGAGCCTGAAAGGGAGAACAACTTGTTTTCCGAGCCGATAAAAATCCGGACGCCCTCGCCCTGTTCGGCGCGGCCGAGCAGATCGACCACTTCGCGCCGGGTCTCAAGATCATCGAACAACAAGCGGACGCGCTCCAGATCCGCGAGCACCTTGAGGTCCTCGAGCAGGTGCGCCTGGCCGCGCACGATCAGCTTTCGCTCGTCGCGTTCGCCGCCCGACCAGCTGGCGAGGCCGGCGGCGACGATCTTTTTCGTCAGCTCATCGAGTTCGGCCTGACCTTCCTGCAGCCGCTGCTCGATCTCGGTCCGAACCTCGGCAAGCGTGCGGCCACGAATACGCGCGTTGAGGAAATTAGCCGCCTCGATCAGCGCCGAGGTCGGCAGGCCAACCGGAATACCAAGGACGCGATTCTCGACCTGACCATCTTCCGCAACCAGAACCACGAGCGCACGCTCGGGCTCGAGCCGCACGAACTCGATGTGTTTGAGTCGCTGGTTGGACTTCGCGGTGAGCACAACGCCGGCGGCGCGGCTTAAGCCCGAGAGCAGACCCGAGGCTTCGGTCAGCACGCCTTCGAGCGACTTCGACTGACCGGCGGCCGCAACCTGTGCCTCGATGGCCTTGCGGTCATTTTCAGTCAGATCGCCGATCTGCATCAACGCATCGACAAAAAAGCGAAGACCAATTTCGGTCGGTAGCCGTCCGGCAGAGGTGTGCGGGGCGTAGACCAAACCAAGCTGTTCAAGGTCGGACATGACATTGCGCACCGACGCGGGCGACAACGTCATCGGCAGAATGCGCGACAGATTGCGCGAGCCGACCGGTTCGCCGGTCGCGAGATAGCTCTCGACGATCTGGCGGAAAATCTCGCGCGAGCGCTCGTTGAGCTGACCAAGACTCAGCTGGCTAGCGGCGAGCGGTAGATCGTGGCTGGCCAAAGTTTAACTCCAGACGCCTGGCGCAGGATGTATTTTACAAGTTTTTGCCTGCAATATCCGTCTTTAAGACTTGTGCACTTGCCCCAGTCGTTCAAGGCAAACCTATCGGCAACACGGGGACCAGGGCAAATCGAGGCCCTATACGCTTTTCCGCGGCTCGCCCTTGTCGGTTTTACCTCCCGCCCCTAAAACACTGGGCCAATTAACATTAGCCAACAGCTTCGGCGCGGCGTGGCCGCCGCCTGGTAGGGAGACTTAACATGCGGCCGAGTCGCCGACAGCCCGACGAATTACGGCCCGTGTCGCTTGAGCGCGGCGTCGTGAAGTTCGCTGAGGGCTCGTGTTTCGTGAGATTCGGCGATACGCATGTGCTCGTCACTGCGACGTTGGAGGATCGTCTGCCGCCGTGGCTGAAGGGTCAGGCCCGCGGCTGGATCACCGCCGAATATGGCATGCTGCCGCGCGCCACGCTGGAACGGACCCGCCGCGAAGCGTCAGCGGGCAAACAAAATGGCCGCACCGTCGAAATTCAGCGCCTGATTGGCAGGAGCCTGCGCGCAGTGGTCGATCTGAAAGCGCTTGGCGAGCGCCAGATCACCATCGACTGCGACGTCATCCAGGCCGACGGCGGCACGCGTACCGCTTCGATTACCGGCGCCTGGATCGCGCTCTACGACGCTCTCACCTGGATGAAAACGCGCGAAATGATCAGTCAGGACGTTCTACGCGATCATATCGCGGCGATCTCTTGCGGCGTGTGCGGCGGCGTCGCCGTGCTGGATCTCGATTACGCCGAGGATTCCAAAGCGGAAACCGATGCCAATTTCGTTCTCACCGGCTCGGGCAACATCGTCGAAGTACAGGCCACCGCCGAGAAGGTGCCATTCTCGGAGGAACAGCTCACGACCTTGCTCGCGCTCGCGCGCAAAGGCATTACCAAGCTGATCGACCTGCAGAAAATGGCGGTGATGTGAGTGACAATCATCGCCGCATCACAGGCCGCCTTGTGATCGCGACGCATAATCCTGGCAAGCTCAAGGAAATGCGTGAACTGCTGGCGCCCTACCATATCAAGGCCATATCAGCAGCACAGATGAGCCTTCACGAACCCGACGAAACCGGAACGACATTTTCCGCGAATGCGCGGATCAAGGCGGAAGCCGCCGCGCAAGCGTCGGGCCTGCCGGCCTTCGCCGACGATTCCGGTCTCGCGGTCGATACGCTTGGCGGTGAACCCGGCGTTTACTCCGCCCGCTGGGCCGGATCGGACCGGAATTTCGGCCGGGCCATGGAGACGATCGAAGAAAAGTTGCGTGCGCTCGGCGCGACGGCGCCCGAGCGTCGTAAGGCGCATTTCATCTCCGCGCTTTGTGTCGCCTGGCCGGACGGTCATTTGGAAGAATTCGAAGGCCGCGTCGACGGCACGCTGGTCTGGCCGCCGCGCGGCGACCAAGGCTTTGGTTACGATCCGATGTTTCTGCCGGACGGTCACGCGCGTACATTCGGCGAGATGACCGGCGAGGAGAAGCACGGCCTGCGGCCGCGCGGAATCGGGTTGTCGCATCGCGCCCGCGCTTTCCTGAAACTCGCGGAGGCGTGCCTTGAAGGATGAACCGGCAGGCTTCGGCGTCTACATCCACTGGCCGTTTTGTCTGTCCAAATGTCCGTATTGCGACTTCAATAGCCACGTCCGCCACGCCGCCATCGACGAGGCGCGTTTCGCGCGGGCATTCGCCGCCGAAATTGCAGCAACCGCCGCCCGCGTACCCGGTCGCACGGTATCCACGATCTTCTTTGGCGGTGGCACACCATCGCTGATGCAGCCGGCGACGATTGCGGCAGTGCTCGATTCCATAGCGCGGCATTGGGCCGTCGCCGCCGATGCGGAGATCACACTCGAAGCCAATCCCACCAGCGTCGAAGCCACTCGCTTTCGCGGCTACCGGACCGCCGGCGTCAACCGCGTGTCGCTCGGCGTGCAGGCGCTTGACGATCGCGCGCTCGGAGCGCTTGGGCGGCTGCATTCGGCGCGCGAGGCGCTCGATGCCGTAGCGATCGCGCGCAGCGTTTTTGCGCGCTACTCATTCGATCTCATCTACGCACGGCCGCAGCAGACGCCGCAGCAATGGGCGGAAGAGCTTAAGCGCGCACTGGACGAAGCCGCCGAGCACCTTTCGCTCTATCAGCTGACCATCGAACAGGAAACGCCGTTCGCCACGCTGCATGCGGCGGGCAAGCTCACCATTCCGGACGATGACACAGCGCGTGCGCTCTACGACACCACGCAGGACGTTTGCGCGGCCCACGGTTTGCCCGCCTATGAGGTCTCCAATCATGCGCGTCCCGGCGGCGAGTGCCGGCACAATCTGGTCTATTGGCGCGCCCAGGAATACGCCGGCGTCGGACCGGGCGCCCACGGCCGTCTGGATATCGACGGTTCGCGGCATGCGACTGCAACAGAAAAGCGCCCTGAAGCGTGGCTCCAGCGCGTTGAGACCAACGGGCACGGACTCATCACTGATGATGTCCTGACGCGCGAAGAAATGGCCGATGAGTTTTTGCTGATGGGACTGCGATTAGCTGAAGGCATCGACCCGGCGCGCTATACGACGCTGATGAACCGCTCGCTTGATCCGGCGCGGATCGCGGCGCTTCGCGAACATGGTCTCATCGAAACGACCGCCGAAGAGCGCCTTCGCGTCAGTATGTCGGGCTTTCCGGTGCTTGATGCAGTGGTCGCCGATCTGGCGGCGTGAACGCGGTTCAGGTCCCTGAGCCGGTGAAGCTTCGCGGCGCCGGAGAGATGATCTGGCCGCCCGATGGTGTAACGCGCAGCACTGCAAGCCCGCGCTCGTTGGTCCCGTTGGCGCGGAATCTGAATAGCCCATTGATGCCCGAGAAACCAGACGGATTGGTCAAGACCTGGGGCGAGAAGCGTTGCGCGCCTTGCGTCTTTACCAGGGCGGCAATGAGTGCAACGGCATCATAGGCGAGCGTCGCGGTGCGTTGCGGTTCCTGTTTGAAGCGGGCGCGATATCGCGCGGCGAAATTTCGGTATCCGGCGGGGTCCGGTGCGACGTACCAGGCGCCGTCGAGCGCCGCGGTCGAGGAGATACGCTGATCGTCTTCCCACAATCCGCTACCGAGCAGCTGGGCCTTTTTGGTGTTGACGCCGTCGCCGACCAGCGCCTGAGCGACCTCGGGTGCGGCGTCGCCGCCGTCGGGAATGAAGATGGCGTCGGCGCGAACCGCTGCCTGGGCAATGGCCTTGATCGGAGCCGTCATCGCGGCCTTGTCATGCGAGTAGCGTTCCAGCGCGATGATGCGGGCACCACGGCGCGTCACATCCTGCTTGAACGCGCCTTCAATCACCGTCCCATAGGGATTGTCGGGGATCAGCGCTGCAAACGATCGCTTACCGACCGAAGTCGCATATTGCACGATGCGCTGCACATCCGACTCAGGCAGGAAGCTCAACAGATAAACGCCGCTGGTCGCGACGTTGGTATCGGTCGAAAACGCGATCACCGGAATGTTGCGCGTCCGCGCGACCTGCCCGACGACGCCGACCGACTGGGCGAACAACGGCCCGACAATGATCTCGGCACCTTCGTTAAGCGCTTGCTCGGCGGCCGCCCGCGCACCCTCCGGCGTGCCGGCGTCATCTTTCATGAGCAGCTGGATATTCGTCGCGTTGAATTCGGCGAACGCCATCTCCGCCGCGTTGCGCATGGCCTGACCGGCAAGGCCGGCATTGCCGGGCGCCGACAGCGGCAGAATGACCGCGACTTTGACGTGGCCGGTACCAACAATTGCCGCCGGCACCGGTGCTCCACCCGGCGTGGAAGACAATGATGGGAGCGAAGAGAAGGAGTTGGAACTATTCGAGCAGCCGGCCAAGGCAGCACCGGCTATAATCAGCAAAGCACCAAGCGCGCGGCGCCGTGTTGCCATGGCGGCCGACCCCCTAACCGGCAACTCCGCGGACACTCCGGTTCTCCCCTCCCAGCGCCGAAAGCGCTGGGTATTAAGGTAGCCCCAATCTGTCATTCTGGCGGCGAATGGTTACCTAAGTGAAAAAGATAAGGAATTCGGCACGGCATGACGGCCCGAGAGGGTGGCGCTAGGCTGCCATCATGAGCAACCCGCACAGCGACGAGGATCGCCTACGCCAATACACCCTCGGCGGCCATGCCTTCAATGTCGGCAAGGTCGCGCCCGGTTTGCATGTCGTGGCGACCCCCATCGGCAACCTCGGCGATATTACCTTGCGTGCGCTCGCGACACTGGCAGGCGCCGATCTGATTGCCTGTGAGGATACGCGCGTGACCCGCAAGCTGCTCGACCGTTACGTCATCGGCACGCCGCTCACGCCCTACCACGACCACAATGCGACAGCTGCGCGGCCCAAATTGCTGCGCCGACTTGCCGAGGGAGCCGCCATCGCGCTGGTGTCGGACGCTGGCACTCCGCTGGTGTCCGATCCCGGGTTCAAGCTGGTTCGTTCTGTCCAGGAAGCCGGGTATTCAGTTACTGCGTTGCCCGGCGCATCGGCACCGCTGGCGGCATTGGCGGTCGCCGGTTTGCCGACCGATCAATTCTTCTTCGCGGGATTCCTGCCGCCTAAACAAACGGCGCGCCGGACGCGCATCGCCGAGCTTGCCCGCATCCCGGCAACGCTGGTGTTTTTTGAAACCGGGCCGCGGATCGCGGCGACACTCGTCGACCTCGCGGCTGGGCTTGGGCCGCGCGAAGCCGCCGTGTGCCGCGAGCTCACCAAGCTGCACGAGGAAGTGCGCCGCGGTGACCTCGCCACACTGGCACAAGCTTTCGCGGAGACGGGCGAACCGCGTGGTGAAATCGTTCTGGTCATCGCGCCGCCAGACGCACAGGTGCAGCCGAGCGTTGACGATGCCGAGACGCTGCTGCGCCAGGCGCTCACCCGGGTTTCGCTCAAGGACGCCGTAGGCGAAGTCGCGCTTGCGACCGGACTGCCCCGCCGCGATCTTTATCAACGGGCGCTCGCGCTCGCGAAGGAGCAGGATCATCGCCCGGCGCGCTAAGCCATCGGAGCGGATTGCGGAACGCCCGCGCCCCGCCCGTGTGGCGGCGTTCCGGCTTGGACTGTCCGCCGAAAGCCGCGCCGCCATATTGCTGATCGCCAAGGGCTACAGGATCGTAGCCCGGCGTTGGAAAACGCCGCTTGGCGAAATTGACATCGTCGCCCGCCGCCGCCGGACATTGATCTTTGTCGAAGTCAAAGCGCGCGAGCGCGCCGCTGATGCCGCGGAAGCCGTAACCGAACGAACGAAACGGCGCATCATAGCCGCCGCCGAACTCTGGCTCGCGCATCACCCGGCTGACGCGCAGCGCAACATCCGTTTCGACGTCATTCTGGTGGCTCCCGGCAGCATGCCGCAGCACATTGCCAACGCCTTCGATGCAAGCCGTTGAATTTCCACCCCCGCGCCCATCGCCATAGCGGCGGACGCAGAAATTGCGTAGACGTTGGCGCCCCTGTCCTCAGCCCCGATTGCTCACATGCCCTTGAATGTCGCCGTACAGATGGACCCGATCGAGCGGATCAACGTCCGTGGCGATTCGACGCTCGCACTGCTTCTTGAAGCACAGCAGCGCGGCCATAAGCTGTCGTATTACACGCCCGATCGGCTGGCGCTGCGCGACGGCAAAGTTTCCGCCTCGGTGCGGCCGCTGGAGGTGCGCGATAGCGTGGGCGATCATTTCACCCTTGGAGAGCCGCAGCACGTCGATCTTGCTTCGTTGGACGTGGTGCTGCTGCGTCAGGATCCGCCGTTCGATCTCGCTTACATTTCAACAACGCATATGCTCGAGCGCATTCACCCGCGAACGCTGGTGGTCAACGATCCCGCCCACGTGCGCAATGCGCCGGAAAAAATTTTCGTCACCGAATTTCCCGACCTGATGCCGCCGACGGTCATCACCCGCGATCTGGAAGCGATCAAAGCGTTTCGCGCCGAGCAAGGCGACATCGTCATGAAGCCGCTCTACGGCAAAGGCGGCGAAGCCGTCTTCCGTTTAGAGCGCGAGGATCTCAATTTCGGCTCGCTCTACGACCTGTTCGCCTCGATGTTCCGCGAGCCGTGGGTGGTGCAAAAATTCCTGCCCGCAGTAAAGCTTGGCGACAAGCGCATCATCCTGGTCGACGGCGAATTTGCCGGTGCGGTCAATCGCGTGCCGGCGCCCGACGATCTTCGCTCCAACATGGTGCGCGGCGGCATACCGAAAGCGACCGACCTCAGCGCGCGTGAGCGCGAAATCTGCGCAAGGCTTGGGCCGCCGCTGCGCGAACGCGGCCTGTTGTTCGTCGGGATCGACGTGATCGACGGTTTCCTCACCGAGATTAACGTCACCTCCCCCACCGGCATTCGCGCGGTGAAGAATCTCGGCGGCCCGGATATCGGGGCGCTGATTTGGGACAAGATCGAGAAGATACGCGGCAGCCGCTAATGGCGCGGGTCGGCGGCGGGTTCAGCCTCACTTTGCGGGTTTAGTCACACTTTTCAAGCGTGCGAGGGCCGCGGATCGGCGCAAACGGCCCATATTTGTGTTGTTGCGCGCTGAAGCGGTCGAGATACGGGCCATACGGAGTATCGACCGGCTTCAGCGCGAGATCAGGAAAATCCTTTTCGAGTCCAGGTTTGATCGGCCGCGGTTGCGAGACCATGAAAGCCGCAACGTCCCACGCATCGACTATTGAGAGCACCGGATTCAAATAATCCGCGCCCTCCGGCATGTTGGAATGGACAAAGTTCGCTGCGGTGATGAGACGGTTCATGCCGGCGCCATTGTTGAACGAGTCCGAACCCCATAGCGGCGGCACCACGTAGCCAAGATCGGTCGTCGGCAGACTGCGGCGGATGCCCGATCCGTCGGTGTTGTGGCATCCTTGGCATTTCGCGTCATAGACCACACGGCCGCGCAGGGGATCTGCAGCGCGATGAAGCTCGGGAATGTTGCCGGCGCCGAGTCCCGGAATGCGCTGATCGGGCGGCACGCCGGTGGACAGGAATTTGATGTACGCGACGAAGGCTTGCAGCTCCGGAGCATCGGCCGGGATGGCGCGGCCATTCATGCTGCGGGTCATGCAGGCGTTGACCCGATCTTCGATGCTGATCTCGGCGCCCGCCCGCGCGCTGTATTTCGGGAACTCGCCGTAGAGACCGAAAACCGGCAGGCCAAATCTTTTTGTTCCGGCCTCAAGGTGACAATCGCCGCACGCGAGATTGTTGCCGGCATAGCGCTTTGCCGGATCGTTCACGTCCGGCCCGATATGCGCGTAGGTCGCAGTGACGAGATCGCGGCCTCGCCGCACCATCCGCCCGTAATCGTTGTCAGCGAGCGCACCAACCTCAGGCACAGTCCAAATGGTCACATTGGGCGGCGTCGCGGTCTGAGCACCACAGTGACCCGACAGCAGCGTCAGCATCACGACGGCTGCCAGCGGCAGCGCCGTGTCGCAAATTCGTCTGAGCGACCCTCTCATGAGTCCGTGAGCGTCCGCATGAACAACCGATCCAGCAAATCCAATATTACGACGCTGACTGCACAAGGATAAGCTGGGCGTTTGTCCCTAAGAGTGGCGCGGACGGCTACTGCCGCTTTCAGCCGCGCGCTGGTTGCGGCGCCGCCACACGGAAACCGGTGGGCGACGGTTTGGCGATCGTCAGAACCAACCCAGCCGCTATAAGGCACATGGCGCCGGCAACAAAGAACGCCGGCAGGTAGCTGGAAAACTCGGTGCGCGAGAAACCGGCGCCGAATGCTGCGATCGCCGCGCCAATCTGGTGGCCGGCAAAAATCCAGCCGAACACGATGCCGGCATGTTCCCGGCCGAAACGGTCGGCGGTCAGCTTCACCGTGGGCGGTACCGTCGCGATCCAGTCGAGACCATAGAACACGGCGAACAGCGACAGGCCGTAAAACGAAAAGTCGGTGAAAGGCAGAAACAGCAGCGAAAGGCCGCGCAGCCCGTAATACCAGAACAACAGCCAGCGATTATCGAAGCGGTCGGACAGCCAGCCGGAGCCGATCGTACCTACGAAGTCGAACGCGCCCATCACGGCGAGCACGCTCGCCGCCGTCACCGCGGCTAGACCATAGTCGGCGCATAGCGTGATGAAATGGGTCTGGATCAGACCATTGGTGCTTGAGCCGCAAATGAAGAAGGTAGCGAACAGAACCCAGAACAGCGGGACGCGGGCTGCATCCGCAAGCACTCTGAGTGGGGACGATAGCAAGGAAAGGAGGCCGACGCCCGCAGGCGGGGGCGGTGTGATCGCGGCTTCGCCGTAAGGCGGCAGATCGACGTCACTCGGCCGGTCGCGCATCAGCGCCAACGCGGCAATGGCAGCCAGCACCAACAGAGCGCAGACGAAAACCAGCGCGACGCGCCAGCCGAAGTGTTCGGTCAGTTCCGCAATCAATGGCAGGAACACCAGCTGTCCGGTCGCCGAACTTGCCGAGAGCAGGCCTACGACCAGGCCGCGGCGTCGCGTAAACCAGCGCGTCGCCACCGTCGCCGCCAGAACGATTGCGGTGAGGCCGGAGCCGATGCCGACGACGAAGCCCCATAACAGCACCAGTTGCCACACCTGTGTCATCGTCAGCGAGACGATGAGTCCGGTGACAATCAGGGCGGCAGCGCTGATCATGACACGGCGTAGCCCGAAGCGGTTCATGAAGGCCGCGGCGAATGGACCGAACAAACCGAACAGCAGCAGGCGGATGGCCAACGCTGTAGAGATTTGCGCGTTGGCCCAACCGAACTCGTGCTCCAATGGCACGATCAGCACCCCGGGCGCACCCATAGCGCCCGCGGTTACCAGCATGGTGAGGAAGGTGACGGCGACAACCACCCAGCCGTAATGGATGTTACGGCGGGCCAGAAAAGCTGCGAGCCCAGTGGACAGCATGTTGATCTGATCCCAGCCAGCTAAATTCGTTATATGACGATCATCATCTTTATGCTAGTATATTCATGATGATCGTCATATAAACTGTCAATTGTTTTTCGATGCATGGCTGGACCGCATATGAGAGTGAGCAGGGAGAAAGCCACCGAGACCCGCGAACGCATTCTCGATGCGGCGAGCGGGCTGTTTCGCGCCAAAGGCTTTGGCGGCATCGGTGTGGCCGATATCATGAAGGCGGCGGACCTGACCCACGGCGGCTTTTACGGCCATTTCAGTTCCAAGGACGATTTGGTCTCGGAAGCAAGCCGGCGCTCGATGGCGCGAGCCGCAACGAACTGGGCGCGCATCGTCGCTGACGCGCCGGACAAGCCCTACGCCGCACTCCTCGCGCACTATCTGTCCCCCAGTCATCGCGACGAGCCGGGCAACGGCTGCGCGTTCGCTGCGCTCGGGACCGACGCGGCGCGCGGCGGCAGCGGCGTGCGCAAGGCCTTTGCGGAAGGCTTACAGCCGCTCCTCGATATTCTCGCCAACGCACTTCCGGGATTCTCCAAGGCCGCACGGCGGCGGAAGGCAGTTGCGGCCATGGCGGCCCTCGTCGGCGCGCTGACACTGGCGCGCGCGGTCGACGATGAAACGCTTTCGAACGAAATCCTCGAGGCCGTGCGCCACGAGTTGCGGGACGCGTCTTACCGCTGATGCACTCGATCCTTCATTCTGTTTCCTAAATGAGCCATACGCCCCAGTGCCCCCTTTGCTCGCCATCTCCGGCACGCCTTCAACCGACAAAGACTTTCAAAGTTGGGTCTAAAGCATGCTCAAAGGGCTTGCGTGATGTAATGACTTGGTTTACACCGTGTCATGCTCTGGGACAACTCGTATGGTAGCGGCGTTGTCGCCCCCCCTTTCCTTGGGAGATGTGGGCACAACGACGTAGTGCCCTATGCGACTCTGCTGAACATGCAGACATGCTCACGCCGCATGGCGGCTACTGCCTGGGCCACCGTGGCAAACCCTGGTGGCGAAGGGACGATCGCTTCCCTCGTAAACTGCGGCAACACTTACTCGTCACAATTCTTTGTTGCGGCGAGCGAACAGAGCGGATGGACACCTTCGTCTCATCTGTCGGTCTGCAATACGCGATCCGCGACCCTATCCGGCGTGCCAAGCCGCAACAACGAGCCGTGGACGCGGTGTTACAGAGATACCTGCAGTGCAGCATCCGTCGACTTGTCGACCAGCTCGGCTTTCGTCGATTGTTATCTGTCTGACGGCTGCATCAGTGCTACGACGGCATCTCAGCCCTCAAGCTCGGCTTTCTGGGTGAATTCGTCTGCATTGCAAACCGGCACGGTACAGTGTTCGAACTTCTCCCAATACCACGCAGCCACGGCATCTGAATCCGTCGCATTGTTGACTGCCGGATTCGCTGGGCCGATCCACGCTGAACAAGCAGTCCTGTGGCATTCCGATCTGGTCGAGAGCGTCCGTAGTTGGCACGCGAACGCAGCAGAGACTTCACCCGCGGTTTTTTGGAGCTTTTTTGATCTAGTAGACCGCGGGTACACCCTTCCGATTTTCCCTGATCGGGGAAAAATCAATCTAGAAGACTGGGCGCTACCTGGCGCGCCAACCTTGCCTGACTGTTTCTCAGATTGGTATGCGCACCGCGATCTTTCGAGCAGAAACATCAGATTGATTCTGGGCACCGTTCTTCAAGAATTGGAAGCCCAAGAAAGCGTGGTCTCTGCTACTGCAGTAATCGGCTGCATACGTGAAACGCTTACACGAGGAGTTCGCGTTCAGGGCAAGTGGCGGGTGGCACACGCGTGTCCGACCACCTCACAAGGTGCGCCATCCACACATGAGTGGGTTCTAGCGTTCATATTTCACACCGGGATTTCACCTCCGACTTGGGCTGTTGCGCGCCCTTCCGTCGGTCGGGCGCTTGTCTCAATGACCAATGCCCAGCAGGTGAAAATCCAACAGGTGAAATATGAGCCGTTTCGACGACGACCAAATTCGAGAGATTTACGAAACACGTTTCGCAGCCGGCGTACCCCAGCACGTCTCGGTCGCGGTTCACCGCACTACGCATCCCTTAGTAGCCGCATGCAGTCTTCAGGATGTTGGCGTGCTCGGCACAATAATTCGCTTGCGCAATGCCCCTGATCGTTACGGCTTGCACATCAGCGGGAAATGGCATGTCACGTTTTTGTGGAGGGAAGGTTTTGGTGCGGACGTTATTAGGCTCGAACGGCGCTGAGAGGATAGCATGACGGCGGGGAAATACGTTCCAGCACCACCGGTTACCCCGGGCGAGCTTCTGCGTGAGCGGATACTGAGCGATAAAATCACGCAAGAGCAGCTTGCCGATGCAATGAAGGTGTCTCGCTTCTCTATCAACCAAATCATTAACGGTCGCAGAGCCGTCACCGCCGAAATGGCGCTCCGTCTAGCGCGCGTTACGAGCACGACGCCGGATTACTGGTTGAACCTGCAACGCCGAGTAGACTTGTATCAAGCATCACGTAAGTTGGCCTCGAAGCTCGATGGTCTCCAAGTGCTTCGCCCGCCGAAAACGGAGCAAGAGCTATTCACTCAGGAAGGCTAGAGGCTCCTAACCCCGATCCTTTATTCTGTTCCCTAAATGTTCTTGCGTGTTGGTGGCGATTATGTCTCTTGCAAACCATCAACTATCTATGGTATGCGCTCGTAAATGACGGTTTCCTTCGACAGCATCGTCGGTTTCGTAGGTGCCGCTGCTGCGGTGACGGCTATCACCCCTACTTGGTCCAAGTGGGCGCGTGACATGTCGGGGATCGAAAGATTATTCAGACTGCGCTGCTGCTGATCGTGGCCGGCGCGCTTGTTTATGACGGAATAGATCGGGCTGGTTTCCTCTGGCCATCACCCTCAGACATTGCCGCCGCCCGGATTAAGGCCGAAGCCACAGTGGACCGTCAGGCCGTCATGATCGACGAGCTGCGGCAAAAAAATGAAGCCCTTATGGCGCAATCTAAGCCTACGCCAAGCAGCCCAGGCACTGCCGTTGTGGTCGGCGGCAACGTATCGGATCGCAGTCACATCAGGATTAAAACGATTGTGAGTACCGGACAGGGCCTTGAGGTAAGGGGAAACGTCCAAGGCTCTTCGTCTGTAGAAGCAGACGAGGTGCACAGTGGCGTAAATCCCGATGCTACGCTGCCCTCTTCAAAACCTAAGTAGATTTTGGCTTTTTCGTTTGCGTTGTCGGCTTGGCCTTAGCCAGTGTCCGCAGCGTTTCCCTAAACCGTCTCATCAGATTCATCCGCGCCTAGCTCACGTGTGGCCTTGCGAAAGGCGGCGGCTTGTTTGGGATCATCCTGTTTTGGCTTCCCCACTAGAACCTCCTGATTCGCTCGCTGGCGGTATCGGCACCAATCCGGGATCTGCCAATCTGCCCTGAGCCACCAAACCTTCTAGGCCAATTGTAACGAAATGTCGGACTGTCATCGCTTGGTCCCCATACAGGCCGCGAGCGATGCATTGGTCTAGTAGCGCTTTCATTCCCTGAGGAAGCGCCGAGAATATCTTATCCACTGCGACACCATACAAGATGCTGTGGAGCAGCTTACAGGCTGCCATAAAGCAGCTTGCGTAGAAAGCCTATCTATGGGAGGACTATATCTAGCGTGAGCGACACGGTGAATCTCCCAGCCGTAGCACGGCCAGCAACGGTCGGAGCGCAATGAGGGGGACAGGGAGTCCCCTCCTCACGCCACCTCTTTTTCAATTTTTAGCAGAGAGCACGCATCGTGCTGGACGCGAATTAAGCGTCCTTGCTCCTGAGCGCGCCGAAATAAGCGTCGCGCCTCTTTCAAGTGGATTGCGTGGAAAGTCGTCACAAAAACTTCGTTCTTTGACGTGGCTTTCAGCACCACGGAGAATCCGCCGTCAGATTGCACCCACCACAAATCCAGCAAACGCGGCTTTCGGCCCCTCGCCAAAAATCCATGCAGCAAAATGGACGGCATATGCCGATAGTGAGAGAAATTGATCTCGCCGTGCTTCGCCTCAAGCTTGATAAATGTGTAATCCGAAAACCAAATTACTGTGCCACAGGGCACGCCGAGGAACCGGGAGCACTGCGCGTCCAGCCCGTCCACCTTCGACGGGGCCACGAGTGACCCCGGCGATGTAATCCGCCAGTGCAACGTCGTCCATCTTGGCGACATCCCTGACACCCCAAAGCCCCCGCTATATGAGTATTCGCAAACTAAACTGCGAATCGCTCAGCTGAAATCAAATTCGAGTTGGATACCTGCCGCGAGCCTTTTTGCCTGCTTTCGCTGGCGACTACTCGGCTGCCGTGCCGTTAGGTATCCGATAAGTCAGCCGCTTGCCAACGACGCCCTTGAGCGCGCGAGTGGCGCGAGCACTGTCATCAACGCCAAGCGCAACGCGGTTTGAATAACGGAAATCAAACTCGGCGAGATAGCGGTGCAGATGCTTCTCGCCGCAGTGCTGATAGACGCCTTTCATGCCGCGCTTGAAGATCGAATAGTAGCCTTCGACCGTGTTCGTATGGATTTCGGGATTGTCGCGGTTGACGTATTCGTCGCGCTCATGGTGCACGCGACCGCCGCCAGCAAAATAGCCGGTAGTGTGCAGCCGCTTATAATGCTGGCCGGCATCGGTCATGAACTTGCTTTCGCGGCGGATATTGTCGCGCACAATCGGGAGCACGCTGGCGATACTGGCGTTATCGATATGAAAGCTTCGGGCACGGCCGCCGCGCTCGACTAGCGTCAGGACCATGTTTTTGTGGGCCGCGCCGCCCTTCGGCTGCACTTTCTGGCCCTGTAGCCGACCGATATAGGTTTCGTCCGCTTCGACAATCCCGCCAGCGCCGCCCATAGGAGTGAGCGAGCCGTCACGCATTGCCTCACGGATGCGATGCGAGAGGAACCATGCCGCCTTGTAGGTAATCCCAAGGACCCTGTGGAGCTGGTGCGAGCTGATGCCCTTCTTGGAACAGCAGAGCAGGTAAACCGCCTGTAGCATCTTATGCAGGGGAATACGGCCATGTTCGAACACGGTCCCGACTTTGACCGTGAACTGCTTCCGGCATTCCTTTTCCTTGCACTTCCACAGCCCGATCCGGGCTTGGCGCTTGCCGTCCTTGGCCTCGCCATTGGTCTGCAATTTCGTGGCATTGCCGACCGTGCCGCAGTGCGGGCAAACTGGGCCATCCGGCCATAGAGTTTGCTCAAGATATTCAAAGGCTTGCGCTTCACTGTGGAAAGCGTCGCGGGACAGTTTCGAAAGGTTTGCCATCGGTAATCTCCAATGGCATCAATATACTATAGCTAGACGTGGTTTGCAAGAGATATAATCGCCGTGTTGGTATCGCTTCCGCTACTCTGCGCTGCGGGCAGGGGCGGACATGGTCCAACGCGTCTCCACGGTGGCGTTCGAAGGCGTCGAGGTCAGACCCGTCGATGTTCAGGTGCAGGTCGCGCCGGGTATGCCGGCCTTCACCATTGTCGGCCTTCCCGACAAGGCGGTGTCCGAAGCGCGCGAGCGCGTACGCTCGGCGATGATCGCGTCCGGGCTGGCGCTGCCGGCCCGCCGCATCACCGTCAATCTGGCCCCCGCCGATTTGCCCAAGGAAGGCAGCCATTACGATCTGCCGATTGCGCTCGGACTGATGGCGGCGATCGGCGCCATTCCTCACGATGCGCTTTCGGGATTTGCGGTGCTGGGCGAGCTCGGCCTTGACGGTTCGATCGCCGCCGTCGCCGGCGTCTTGCCGGCCGCTATCGGCGCCAACGCCCGTGGCGAGGGGTTGATTTGCCCGGCGCGCTGCGGCCCGGAAGCCGCCTGGGCCAGCCCCGAGATCGAGATCATCGCGGCGTCCTCGCTCATTCAACTCGCCAATCACTTCAAGGGCACGCAGGTGCTGTCGCGCCCGCAGCCGAAGATACTGGAAGTACAAGGCTCCATGCTGGACCTTGCCGACATCAAGGGCCAGGAAAGCGCCAAGCGCGCGCTCGAAGTCGCCGCCGCCGGTGGTCACAATCTGCTGATGGTCGGACCGCCCGGCGCGGGCAAGTCAATGCTTGCCGCGCGATTGCCGTCGATCCTGCCGCCGCTGGCCCCGGCTGAGTTACTTGAAGTTTCGATGGTGGCCTCGGTCGCCGGCCAAATCGAGGGTGGTGCATTGACCAACCGGCGTCCGTTCCGGGCGCCGCATCACTCAGCCAGTATGCCGGCACTGGTTGGAGGCGGGCTGCATGCGCGGCCGGGAGAAGTCTCGCTCGCGCATCATGGCGTGCTGTTTCTCGACGAGCTGCCGGAATTCCAGCCGCAGGCCCTCGACTCGCTGCGCCAGCCGCTTGAAGCCGGTGAGGTCTCGATTGCGCGCGCCAATTACCGCGTCACCTATCCGGCGCGCTTCATGCTGGTTGCAGCGATGAATCCGTGTCGCTGCGGCCGCGCCGATGAGCCCGGCTACGCCTGTCGCCGCGGCCCCAATGCGCGCTGCGCTGCGGACTACCAAGCGCGCATTTCCGGTCCGCTGATCGACCGCATCGACCTCCACATCGAAGTGCCGGCGGTGACCGCCGCCGATCTCATCCTGCCGCCGCCAACCGAAGGAAGCCGCGAAGTTGCCGAGCGCGTGGCACAAGCCCGCGACCGCCAGGTGGCGCGCTACGCGGCGATCGGATTGCCGCACATCCGCAGCAACGCCGCCGTCTCCGGCGCGGTGCTCGAAGACGTGGCGAGACCGGATGCAAGCGGACTTACGCTGTTACGCGAAGCCGCCGACGCGATGCGTTTGTCGGCGCGGGGCTATCATCGGGTGCTGCGCGTTGCGCGCACGCTTGCCGATCTCGATGGCGCAGAGAAAGTCGGCCGCGTGCACATTGCCGAAGCGTTGTCGTACCGCGCGCTCGCCGACGAGATCAAGCGCGCCGCGTGAGTTGACCTACCCGCCCGCGTTGGCGACGTTGATCGCGCCGCGCATGCCTATCGCGGACAGAAATTCGTGACGGGTCTCGGCATGATCGCGAAATACCCCGAGCATGCGGCTCGTCACCATGCTGACACCCGTCTTGTGGATACCACGCGTCGTCATGCACTGATGCGTCGCTTCGGCGACGACGGCAACGCCGTGCGGCTTGAGCACCTCATCGACACAGGTCGCGATCTCGGCAGTCATCTTCTCCTGGATTTGCAGCCGCCGGGCATAAACCTCGACCAGCCGCGCCAGCTTGGAAATGCCGACCACACGGTTGCGCGGCAGATAGCCGATGTGCACGCGGCCGATGATCGGCGCCATATGATGCTCGCAAAACGATTCGAAACGAATGTCGCGCAGTACGACAACCTCGTCGTAACCGCCGGTCTCCTCGAACGTCCGCTTGAGGTAATCGCGCGGATGATCCTTGTAGCCGGAGAACCATTCCTCATAGGCGCGCACGACACGCGATGGCGTGGCACGGAGCCCCTCGCGGTCGGGATCATCTCCCGCCCATTCGATCAGGGTGCGCACCGCGGCTTCGGCCTGCTCGCGCGTCGGCCGCACCGGCTCGGCCGGGCCGGCTGACTTCGCGCGTGAGCGCTTTGAATTCACTATACTGTCCATTCCTACTCTCCCGGCCGCGCCATTGTTCTCGCAATGTCCAGTCGACTGATCCGGCGCGATGTTAACAAAGCATTATCCCTCGCTCCAATCGTCCGGCCCTCTGGCAAGGGATACGCAAGGGTTCCCCGGCCAAGATACGCATCGCTGCATTGATAACAACGGGCACCCGCGCGGATTTTGACTTAAGCCCGCGCCGCGTTTGCCGAGCGGGACAGGGACCATGGGCCCTCGCGCCACCCTTCGAAAACCCGCCATTGTCGGCCGCAGGCTGTACTCGCTTGTCATCCGGGCCATCGTCATCACGACGATGGCGTTTGGGGTCGCCTTCGGCTTCCTCTCGGGAGCGACTTCGCCATCGGCTCACTACGATCCCTACATGTTCGCTATCGGCGTCTCATCCCTGTTCGGCGCCGCCTGCGGGGCGATCGGGATCCTGATCTCGCGCATCCGCCAGATGAAGGCCGAGTTGCGGGCGCTGGAGGCGCGCCTCGACGAGGCGGCAGACCGCAATTGGGAAATCCGCGAAGCACAAGAACGCACCGCAAGCTTTTTCGAAGCGCAGGACGACGTGATCGTGCGCCGGAACGGCCTCGGCGCGATCACCTACGCCAACGATGCCTTCTGCGCCCTTGCCGGCCGTGACCGCGAAGCAATTCTCACCACGGATTTCACGCTGCCGGTTTTGGAGCAAGGCGAAACCACACTTCTTGCCGACGGCACGCGCGCCCACGACCAGAAGATCGCCGCAGCGGATGGCGCGCGCTGGATTGCCTGGCGCGAAGTCAATGTCCGCTCCGACGGCTCAAGCGAGATGCAAAGTGTCGGCCGCGACGTCACCGACCGCGTCAACGCCGAGCGGGCGCTTGCCGAGGCGCGCGATCAGGCCGAAGCGGCAAACCGCGCCAAGTCACGTTTTTTGGCGATGGTGTCGCACGAGATCCGCACGCCGCTGAACGGCATCCTCGGCATGGCCGACTTGCTCGGCGACACGCCGCTGTCGCCCGAGCAATCGACCTATCTGAAGGCGGTGAAGACCTCAGGCGAAACGCTGCTGTCGCTGATCGAAGAGGTGCTCGATTTCTCCAAGATCGAAGCCGGCAGACTTGATCTTGCGGCGCGGCCGTTCGCGCTCGCCGATTTTGTCGAGGAAGCGGTCGAGCTGCTCGGACCTCGCGCGCAAGCCAAGGGCCTCGACATCTGCTGCTACGTTGACGAGCGCTTGCCCGCGCGCGTCGTCGGCGACGCCGCGCGGCTGCGGCAAGTTCTGTTCAACCTCGCCGGCAACGCCATCAAGTTTACCGAACGAGGCGGCGTCTCGATCATTGTCGAACCGGGCGCGCCCGACGCGATCGCTATCTCCGTGACCGATACCGGCATCGGTATTTCGGCCGAGGATCAGGCCCGCGTCTTTCTCGAATTCGAGCAGGCGGACGGCAGTTCGACCCGGAAGTTTGGCGGCACCGGACTTGGTCTGACGATCTCGAAGAGAATTATCGAGAGCATGGGCGGCTCGATCGCGGTCGAGAGCGCGCCCGGCCAAGGCGCGACATTCCGCGTCACCGTTCCGCTACCGCGCAGCAACGATAACGACGAACCGCTGCTCGCGGTACCCGATCTCAGCGGCCAGGACATTCTGATCGTCGCGCCCGCTGCGATCGAACCGTCCTTGATCGCGCGCCGCCTGCAGCGCTGGGGCGCACGCACCAAAATCGTCCCCGACGATCAAGTGGCAGCGGCGTTGGTGCCAGAGCAATTGTGGAGCGCCGTGCTGGTCGATCACACCCTCGGCACGGCCGCGAGTGAAGCGCTGGCACGCATGGCTGCAGCGATTCCGCGGCGTCTCATCCTGGTCACGCCGGCGATGCGCGGTGAACTTGCGGGCCTCAAGCAGGCGGGCTTTACCGGCTACCTGATCAAGCCGATCCGCGCCGCCACCCTCGCGGCACGCTTCTCGACGGATGATGTGTTCGATCCCGGCGCTGCCATTGAGCCTGCGGAGACGCCAAGCATCGTGCGCCCGGGCGGCGGACTCTCGATCCTGGTCGCCGAGGATAACGAAATCAACGCGCTGCTCGCGCGCGCCCTGTTGGTCAAACTCGGCCACCGTCCGACGATGGTGGAAAGCGGCACCGCGGCCATCGAAACGTGGCTCGCGGCGCGGGCCGCCGGTATGCCTTATGACCGCGTGCTGATGGACCTGCACATGCCGGGCATCGATGGCCTGGAAGCGACGCGGCGGCTTAGAACGATCGAAGCCGAAACCGGCGCCGCGCGGACACCGATCCTGGCGTTGACTGCCAATGCGTTCGCCGAGGATCGCGACGCCTGTCTCGAAGCCGGCATGGATGGCTTTCTGGTCAAGCCGCTCGACCGCGAACGCCTCGCCGCGGCACTCGCAGAGCCGGGAAGAGCGGCGCTGGCGGCGTAGCCTCCAGGCTTCGGCACCGAAATTATAATCTTCGCAGCGCCACTTCCTCGACTTCGTGGCTCTCGCCCTTCGTCAGGATCAGGTCGGCGCGCGGCCGCGTCGGCAGAATGTTTTCGTGGAGATTGACGAGGTTGATGCGATTCCAGATCGAGGTCGCCACTGCGGCCGCCTCCTCGTCGGACAGTCGCGCGTAGCGATGAAAATAGGATTGCGGGTCGGCAAACGCGGTGCTCCGCAACGCCAAAAAGCGATGCACATACCACGACAGCAACACACCCTCGTCGGCGTCGAGGTAGACCGAGAAATCGAAAAAGTCCGAGACAAACGGTACGGCCTTGCCATCCCTGGGAAGGTGGCCGGCCTGCAAAACGTTGAGGCCCTCGACAATCAGAATCTCCGGCCGGTCGATTTCGATCCACTTGTTGGGGATGACGTCATAGACGAGATGTGAGTACACCGGCGCCAGCACCGGCCGGCGGCCGGCTTTGATGTCCGACAGAAAGTGCAGCAGCGCGGGGAGGTCGTAACTCTCCGGGAAGCCTTTTTTCTCCATCAGGCCTTCGCGTTCGAGCACCGCATTGGGGTAGAGAAATCCGTCGGTGGTGATGAGATCGACCTTGGGCACGTTCGGCCAGCGCGCCAGCAGCGCCTGCAGCACACGAGCGGTGGTCGACTTGCCGGCCGCAACCGAGCCGCCGACCCCGATGATGTAAGGCATCTTGGCGTCTTCGGTGCCGAGAAAGCCCTGCTGTGCGTGAAACAGCCGCTGGGTCGCAGCCACGTAAAGCGAGAGGAGCCGCGACAGCGGCAGATAGATCTCCTCGACCTCCGATATGTCGAGCCGGTCATGCATCGAGCGTAGCCGCGCGATCTCCTCACGCTCGAGCGTCATCGGCGTGTCCGCGCGCAAGGCCGCCCATTCCGCCCGCGAGAACGCGCGATACGGCGAAACCTCGGGCTCGGTACGTTGCTCCATGGGGAGTGCCCTCAGCCGCCCTTGCGCGCGGCCTTCTCGTCGAGGCCCGACTGGCGCGTTCGCGCCGCCAATTCGGCTTCGACGTCGGCGAGCGAAACGTCGCGGATGTGGAGCACGACGAACAGGTGATAGAGCAGGTCAGCGGCCTCCGCGGTCATGCGATCCCGATCCTCGCCGACGGCTGCGATCGCCGCTTCGACGGCTTCTTCGCCCAATTTCTTGGCGCAGTGAACCACGCCGCGATCGATGAGCTTCCGGGTATACGAAACGTCCGCGCTTACTTTGGCACGGTCCTGAACGCGCTTTTCCAGGTCGTAGATGGTGAACGAGGTCATGAACGACCCTTATCATCTCTCCGCTCACGCGGGGAGTGGCCGATACGCATGTAAGCGCTGCTCAACCGGCCGCTCAGGGGCACCGGGCTAGGGATCGAGCCGCATCGGTAAGCCAGCGCGCGCCATGTAGACCTTGGCCTCCCGGACGGAATGCTCGCCGAAATGAAAGATCGAGGCGGCCAGCACCGCGCTGGCGTGGCCATCGCGAATGCCTTCGACCAGGTGTTCCAGATTGCCGACGCCGCCGGAGGCAATGACCGGCACGGTGACGGCGTCCGCAATGGCGCGCGTCAACGCGATATCAAAGCCCTTACGGGTGCCGTCGCGATCCATCGATGTGAGCAGGATTTCGCCGGCGCCAAGCGCAACCACTTCGCGCGCGTAAGCGACTGCATCGAGGCCGGTCGGATTGCGGCCGCCATGGGTGAAAATTTCCCACCGGTCCGGTTCCGACGGCTTCGATACTTTCTTGGCGTCGATCGCGACCACGATGCACTGGTCGCCGAATTTCTCTGCGGCCTCTTTGACAAAGCTGCGGCGTGCAACCGCAGCCGTGTTGATCGACACCTTGTCGGCGCCTGAGGAGAGCAGCGCGCGAATGTCTTCGATCGTGCGCACGCCGCCGCCGACCGTGAGCGGCATGAAGCAGGCTTCCGCGGTGCGCTGCACGACATCGAGCATGATGTCGCGATCTTCGTGGCTCGCGGTGATGTCGAGAAACGTCAACTCATCGGCGCCGGCCTCGTCGTAAGCGATGGCCGCTGCCACCGGATCGCCGGCGTCGCGCAAATTGATGAAATTGACGCCCTTGACGACTCGGCCGTCCTTCACGTCGAGGCAGGGAATGACCCGGACCTTGAACACGTTAGGCGGCCTGGGCGGCGCGGATCAGCGCCAATGCTGTCGCTGCATCGAGCCTGCCGTCGTAGAGCGCGCGGCCGACGATCGCACCTGCCAGCCGGTGCGCGCGAGGCGCAAGAAGCGCATGCACGTCATCGAGCGAAGCAAAGCCGCCTGAGGCAATGACCGGAATCGACACGGCATCGGCGAGAGCGACCGTGGCATCGAGATTGAGACCGCGCAGCATGCCGTCGCGCGCGATGTCGGTATAGATCATGGCGGCGACGCCGGCGTCCTCGAAGCGCTGCGCGATATCGAGTGCCGTGAGTTCGGAGCTCGTCGCCCAGCCTTCAACCGCGACTTTGCCGTCACGGGCGTCGAGGCCGACAGCAACGCGGCCGGGAAATGACTTGGCTGCATCCTTCACCAGCGCCGGATCGCGCACCGCGGCGGTGCCGATGATGACGCGCGCGACGCCTTTATCGAGCCAGCTTTCGATGCGAACGCGATCGCGGATGCCGCCGCCGAGCTGCACCGGGATTTTTACCGCAGCGAGAATGCGTTCGACCGCCGCGGCATTGAGCGGGCGCCCAGCGAAGGCGCCGTCGAGATCGACAATGTGAAGGTATTCAAAACCCTGGGCAGTAAACAAGCGGGCTTGCTCGGCCGGATCGCGATTAAAAACCGTCGCCCGCGCCATGTCGCCCTGTTCGAGACGGACGGCTTCGCCATTTTTGAGATCGATCGCAGGGAAGAGGATCACGGCTTCCACTGCAGAAAGTTTGCGATCAGCGCCAGGCCGAGCTTTTGACTCTTCTCAGGATGAAATTGTGTGCCAATAATATTATCGCGCCCCACGATCGCGGTGATCGCGCCGCCGTAATCGGCGTCGGCAATTAGGTCATCGCGCCGTGCCGGGTTGAGCTGATACGAGTGCACGAAATAAGCGTGCCGACCCTGCGGTCCGAGCGTCAAACCGTCGACCAGTTTGTGCGGCCGGGAAACGTTGAGCGTGTTCCAGCCCATGTGCGGAATCTTCAGCTGCGGATCGTCGGGCGTAATGCGATCGACTTCACCGGCAATCCAGCCCAGCCCGTCGGTCACTTCGTATTCGCGGCCGCGGTCGGCCAAGAGCTGCATGCCGACACAGATGCCGAAGAACGGCCGGCCTCTCTGCAGCACGGCTTCCTCGATCGCCTCGACCATGCCTTCGACCGCATCAAGTCCGCGGCGGCAATCAGCGAAGGCGCCGACACCCGGCAGCACGACACGATCGGCGGCTGCCACCGTGCGCGGATCGTTGGTTACGACAATAGGCTGATCGAGGCCGGCATCATGCGCGGCGCGCTCGAAAGCCTTGGCCGCCGAGTGCAAGTTGCCAGAGCCATAGTCCACGATCGCGACACTCACCCGGCGCCTCCGGGCTCGGGAAACAGGCCGACGATATCAGGCGCCGGAGATGTCCGTGGCGCTGGCGGTGGTGGCGCCGGCGGCGGGCCCGGAGGTGAGGCAAACGGCTCGGGACGCGCGCCCGAAGTGCGGCCGAGCCAGGCATCAAAAAAACGGCGCTCGGCGTCTTCGAGATTATCGCCGCTGACGACACCGACATACTTCCAGCCGCGGCGCGCCAGCTTAAAGCGCCGCAAGGTCGCTGCCTCGATGCCGACCAACAGCGCGATCAGAAACCCGATCAAGCCGAGCAGCGGACTGGAGACCCCAACATACCGCAGCACCGTTTCCAGGCCGACGACAACAGCCACGTAGATCAGTAATATCAGCCACATCCGGTGCCACAGCATCCACAGCACCGAAAACACGAACGCCCAGAAATAGAAGCCGTCGCGGACGAAGACGAATCGGTCCGGGTTAGGCGCAGCTTCCGTAGTGCGCAACGGTGGCTCATGGACGGTGTAAACGGACATAGCTCTTCCAATGTTGTTAGCTGCAGTAGCACATACAAGGTCCGGCTTCAGAGCATGATCCCGAAAAGTGGAACCCGGTTTTCGGAAAAGATCATGCGACCAACTAAGAAGCTAGCCGCCGAGTGTGCCTTTAGTCGAGGGTACTTCATGGGCGGCCCGCGGATCGATCGCAATTGCCGCCCGCAGCGCCCGCGCCAAACCTTTGAAGCACGATTCGGCAATATGATGGTCGTTGGTGCCGTAAAGCGTCGCCACATGCAGTGTCATGGCCGCGTTGACGGCAAAGGCCTGGAACCACTCCTGCACCAGCTCGGTGTCGAACGAGCCAACCTTGTCGCGCACGAACTCGGCGCTGAACACCAGAAACGGGCGGCCGGAAATGTCGATGGCGACGCGCGTCAGCGCCTCGTCCATCGGCACGTGCACGTCGGCGTAGCGGGTGATGCCCTTCATGTCGCCGAGCGCCTGCTTCACGGCCTGGCCGAGCGCAATGCCGACATCCTCGGTGGTGTGATGATGATCGATATGCAGATCGCCCTTGGCCTTGATGTCGAGGTCGATCCGCGAATGGCGCGCCAGGAGATCGAGCATGTGATCGAGAAAGCCGATGCCGGTCGCGATCGACGCACGGCCCTCGCCGTCGAGATCGACGGCGACCTCGACACTGGTCTCCTTGGTGGTCCGTTTCACGGATGCCTTACGCATCATAGTCTCCGCGGCGCGCGGCGCTTTTTATCAGGGCTTTGCGGCCTTCGCCATCTTCTGAATAGCGGATTTGCAATACCGGCAACCAAGTCATAAATCATCCGCTGAACAAAGGCTTTTCAGCACATGTTACCTGCCGAATCCGGCCAATCCGCCCTCTGGCACGGCACGACGATCCTGACTGTCCGCAAGGACGGCATTGTCGCCGTCGGCGGCGACGGCCAGGTGTCGATCGGCCAGACCATCGTCAAAGCCAATGCGCGCAAGGTGCGCCGTCTTAGCGGCGGCGAGGTGATCGGCGGCTTCGCCGGCGCAACCGCTGACGCCTTCACGCTGTTCGAGCGGCTGGAATTGAAGCTCGAGCAATACCGCGGCCAGCTGATGCGCGCCGCCGTCGAACTCGCCAAGGATTGGCGCACCGACCGCTATCTTCGCCGCCTCGAAGCCATGATGATTGTTGCCGACACGGACGTGTCGCTTGTGCTCACCGGCACCGGCGACGTCCTCGAGCCTGAGGCGGGAATTGTTGGTATCGGCTCGGGTGGGAATTACGCACTGGCTGCAGCCCGCGCGCTCAGTGACGGTCCGCTCGACGCCGAAGCGATCGTGCGCCGCGCGCTCGACATCGCCGCCGACATTTGCGTCTACACCAATAGAAACGTCACCGTCGAAACGTTGAAGAGCGCCTGATCCATGGTGCCTGGCTCCTACAGCTTTTCGCCTGATGGCAGCACAGTCTTGATGGTACATGACGCATGAGTGATTTTTCCCCCCGCGAAATCGTCTCCGAGCTCGATCGCTTTATCGTCGGACAGGGCGACGCCAAGCGCGCCGTCGCGATTGCTTTGCGCAACCGCTGGCGCAGGCTTCAGCTTGACGATCGGCTGCGCGAGGAAGTGCTGCCGAAGAATATTCTGATGATCGGTCCCACCGGCGTCGGCAAAACCGAAATCTCCCGCCGGCTCGCCAAGCTCGCCGGCGCACCGTTCCTCAAAATCGAAGCGACAAAATTCACCGAGGTCGGTTACGTCGGCCGCGACGTCGAACAGATCGTGCGCGACCTGGTCGAGATTGCCATCGCGCTGACGCGGGAAAAGAAACGCAAGGATGTCCAGGCCAGAGCCCAGCAAGCCGCCGAAGCTCGGGTGCTCGATGCGCTCGTCGGCGCCAATGCCAGCGCGGCGACCAAAGACGCATTCCGCCGCAAGCTGCGCACCGGCGAGCTCAACGACAAGGAGATCGAAATCGAGGTGCAGTCGTCCGGCGGCATGCCGCTGTTCGAAATTCCCGGCATGCCTGGCGCGCAGATGGGCGCCATCTCGATTGGCGACATTTTCGGCAAACTCGGCGGCGGGCGTACCAAGACGCGGCGCGTCACCGTGCACGATTCTTACGAAATCCTGATCAACGAGGAATCCGATAAGCTGCTCGACACCGAGCAGCTCACCCAGGAAGCCATCAAGACAGTGGAAAACAACGGCATCGTCTTTCTCGATGAGATCGACAAGATCTGTGCCCGTGACGGTCGTATCGGCGGCGACGTTTCGCGTGAAGGCGTGCAGCGCGATCTCTTGCCCCTGATCGAAGGCACCACCGTCGCGACCAAGCATGGCCCGGTAAAGACCGACCACATCCTCTTTATTGCGTCAGGCGCGTTTCACACCGCGAAGCCGTCCGACCTCCTGCCCGAACTGCAAGGCCGGCTGCCAATCCGCGTCGAACTAAAACCGCTGACACGCGACGATCTGCGCCGCATTCTCACCGAGCCCGAAGCCTCGCTGATCAAGCAGTACATCGCGCTGATGCGCACCGAAGGCCTGGTGCTGGAGTTCTCCGAGGACGCGATCGATGCTGTCGCCGACACCGCGGTAGCGGTGAATTCAAGTGTAGAGAATATCGGCGCACGGCGTCTGCAGACGGTCATAGAGCGGGTGCTCGACGACGTCTCCTTCACTGCCTCCGATCGTTCGGGCGAAACCGTCAAGATCGATGCCGCTTACGTGCAAGAGCACGTCGGCGATCTTGCCAAGAACACCGACTTGAGCCGGTTTATTCTGTAAGGCGTTGTGCGGAAATCAGCCGCGGAGAAACGTCGGGCCCTGCCGCTCGCGACTGATTTCGCGGATGATCGCCATCCACTTCTCAACCTGAGCAAAGGCGCGCTTGTCGGCGCTATCGTTGCGCGTCGCGTGGGATTTCGGCTGCGGATCGGCGGTTTCGGACATGGCGTATGTTGCTCCAACCACGGAAGCGATTGTCGCCGATTTTGATGGCCGTTTCTCGTCTCCGCTCCGATATTCCGATCGTTAAGGTTAAGAAGCGCCGCTGCGGCGAAGCATGGGCCCGTTCTGGAAACCGGCGGCGATTGTTGTGGATCATGGGCTAACGAGCGCGGCGCAATCGAACATAAAGCGCGCCTTGCCCGCCATGACCGAGATGAGCATCCTCGAAGCCGACAACGAGCGACCGAAATTCCGGAAGTGAAAGCCACATTGGCACCTGGCGCTTCAGTACGCCCCGCTCACCCGCGCCATCGTGCCGGTCCGCTGCTTTGCCGGTTCCTTTGCCGGTCACGACGAGCGCCATTTTTACCCCATCTGACTGCGCATGGCGCAGAAACCGCAACAGCGCCGCATGCGCCTGGGTCTGCGTAAAGCCATGCAGATCGAGCCGAGCCTCGATCGGCGCGTGGCCGCGGGCCACCCGTTTCTTCAGCTTTCGGCCGAGCGGCGCGAGTGGCGGTGCGTTTTTTTTTGGTACTGCCGGTGCTGTCGCAACTAGGCGCGTCGCCTCGCGCGGTGCCGGCACGGTTTCGCCGCTGTTGCCGACTTCAATTGGCTCCGCCACCGGCTCGGCGGACTCCTTTCGCGCGCGGTGCATGGGCTTGATCGACCGCACGATGCCGGTCCACAGCGCGCGTTCTTCGTCGCTCAAAGAACGCCGCCGGGTCATCGCTTTCGCTGCGCGATGGCTTTCTGATCCGCTTGCACCGGTTTTGCTTCCGGAAGCGGCACGTCTTCCACGGTCGGATCGATCATTGTCGTGGTATCGAAGCGTGCGAAGAAGCTCGTTGGGCGCTCCGGCGGCAACGGCACATCACTCGCGGCCACGACCGGGTCGAGCTCGCGGGGCACCAGCATCACGAATTGGCCGGGATTGCGAATGCGCCCCGCAATTTGCGCTGCTTCATCGCCCGCGCCGAAATAGATGTCTGCGCGTGCAGGTCCGACGATAGCTGAGCCGGTATCCTGTGCGAACATCAGCCGGCGAAACTTCGTACCGGCCTTTTCGTTGGCGATCGGCAGATCGGCCGAAATAAAGAATGGCGTGCCATAAGCGTGCAAGGATCGATCGACCGCAATCGAGCGGCCGGGCACCAGCGGCACACCCTGCGCGCCGACCGCTTCGTCCTCGGTCGACAAATCGGTAATGCGGAAGAAGACGTAAGATTTGTTCTGCCGCCGCACATCCTTTGCTGCATCCGGATTGGCTTCCATCCACTCGCGGATCCGCTGCATCGTCACTTCGTCCTTGGGCATCAGCTTGCGCTGGACGAGGACGCGACCGACCGGCGTATACGGCCAGCCATTATGCGAATCGTAGTTGAGGCGCAGGATCGTGTGGTCTTCCAATCTGATCCTCGCCGACCCCTGGATTTGCGCGAACAGGACATCGACCTGGCTGCGCACCCAACAAATCTCCAGATGCCAGCCGTCGAGCGCGCCATCCTCGATCTCGCCGCGGTCATAATACGGCACGATGTGGCGGCGACCGAAGCGCCGACCGACCTTCACACCCTTGCTCGGGAACATATCGCCAAGCTTGCGGCGGCCTGAGGCGACAAGGTTGGGCGGACGGCGATAAAGCGGCGCCGTGAATTCGCCAGTAGGCACACGCGAGCCGTCGATGATCGGCTCGTAATATCCGGTGAGGAAGCCGTCGGTGTCGCCGAGCTTATTGATGTGCAGCGGGCGGAAATTGTCCTCGAAGAATTTGCGCGCGCCGTCCTCTTCGAGCGGAATGGCGGCTACGGCACGTTCGCAGACAGCTCTCAGCGCATCGCCCATCGCCGATGAATTGCGTGCGGCCGGCCGATGTTTCAGCGCGCGGCAACTGTCCAAAAAGGACGCAAAGGCGGTCGCGTGATCGTCGCTCGCCCAGCCGTCGAGTTTGCTCCACTCAACCGGCTCATATTGGATGTCGGGTGATTTGAGCAGCCCCAGCCCGGCGCTGTTGGCCGCAGTCAAGCTAGCGGCGCCAGCGAACACAATGGCGATGAGCAAAACGCAACAACGTGCCGCCATCGGCCTTACTGTCCGGCTTCGGTTGCAACAACCTTCCAGTTGGGATCGCGCGACGAGACATCGCGCGCGAACGTCCACACGTCGGTGACGTCGGTCACTTTCTCGGCGTTGCCTTCGATCACGTTGCCGGATCGGTCGCGTGTCGCGGAGACAAGCTTGGAGACGAAGCGCATCGTGATCTGAGTATTGCGGGCACGCAGCTCGGCGGCGGTGATGGTCGAGCCATCGATGGAAACAAATCGCGTCTCGGCGGTTTCGCCCCGGCCTTCGCGCTCGGTGATTGCGGTATCGAAGCCGTCAAAGACTTCCCGCGACAGCAGATTGCGAAGCTGGCGGCGATCGCCTTCGGCGAAAGCGGTGACAATCATCTCATAGGCGGCGCGTGCGCCGGTAATGAAGTGTTTGCCGTCAAAACTCTGATCCGCAGCCGCGATGGCGTCCAGTCCCGCCGCTACGCTCGATCCGGTTTCGGCGACGCCCTTCCAGCGATCCGCCGGCGGCGGCGTGACCTCGGCAGGTCGCGAGGGCGCCGGTTCGGCCGAACGCGGCGGCAAGGTTACGACCTTGTCGGTTGCCGGGCTGCGCACGGCGTCCCGGGCCGAATAGGGATCATAGGGCGGCCGCTCGCGGCCGGTACGCTGCCCCAAAACGCTGCGAAGCCGCAGGAAAATGAAAACTGCGAGCGCCAGGAAGATGATGGTGTAAATGTCGAACAAGTCTCAAATCTCTCGGCGTCAGTCCCGGCCGGGACGTTAGACCGCAATCGCGGCTCCCAAGTGGCAAATCCGCGGGAGAGGAGCCGGTCCCCGCTCTATGTAGGCACGCTGGGGGAACCATCCAGTAGCGGTTTTCCGAAACGCGCGCCTTAAGCCAAACCTTAGACGATCGCTGCCGCCGCGCCAACATCGTCGCTGCATGACCCGTTCCCGGTGGTCCCACGTCAGGAGCCGAAGACGAGCGGCGTTTTGGTGACGTGCTTTTAGGCATTCGGGCCGAAATCGAGCGCTACGCGCTGCCGGCGATGCCGTCACGCCATTGTTCGAGCCGCCTGCCTGTGATAGCAACCAAAAGCTACCTCTCCGGGACATAACGGCATGTCAACCACGAACGGCGGTCCTCAGCCGCAGCCGGCGATCCCTCACATCGGCGTCCTCGCTCAATATGTGAAGGATTTATCATTCGAGAATCCGAACGCTCCCCGTTCGATGGGGCCCGGCGCGCAACAACCGACCATCAACATCCAGGTCAATGTGGATGCCGCGCCGATCAATGCCGGTCCCACGCCCGGAACCGATTTCGAAGTCACACTTCGCATCGAAGGCAAAGCCGAAGCGCAAGGCATGATACTGTTCAGTTTCGAACTGATCTTTGCCGGTGTCTTCCGCATCCAGAATGTGCCGGCCGAAAGCCTGCAGGCCGTCGTGCTGATTGAAAGCCCGCGCCTGTTGTTTCCGTTCGCGCGCGAGATCATCGCTACCGCGGTGCGCAACGGCGGCTTCGCTCCGCTGCTGCTTGACCCGATTGATTTCGTCGCGCTGTACCGGCAACGCCTCGCGGCCGCTCAACCCGAGCCGCCGTCCACCGCTCAATCCGAGCTGACGTAATCCCGCCAGATTGGGCTTTCGCCGAGCGTCGCGATAAACGCCCGATGCGCCGCGCGCTCTTCGTGGGTGATCGCAATGGCAAGCGGGACCAGACGCTCGCGCACGATAATCGGCTCGCCGAACGCGCGCTCCGGCAAGACGGCCTGAGAAAGCACCAGTTGCGCCTGGCGCGCGCCGATCAGTTCGACATAAACTTCGGCAAGAAGTTCGGCGTCGAGCAACGCGCCATGCTTGGTGCGGCGGGAATTGTCGATCGCATACCGCGCACAGAGATCGTCCAGCCGGTTTGATCCGCCGGGATGTTTTCGGCGCGCAATCAACAGCGTATCGACCATGCGTTCGCGCGCGATCAGCGGCCGGCCGGCTCGCTCGAGCTCGGCGTTGAGAAATCCCATATCGAATGCGGCGTTGTGGATGACCAGCGGTGCATCGCCGAGAAAGGCGATCAGATCGTCGGCGACTTCGGCGAAAAAGAACTTGTCCTTGAGGAACTCATCGCTGAGGCCGTGAACTCCGAATGCCTCCGCCGGCATACCGCGCTCGGGGTTGAAGTAGCGGTGAAATGTTTGGCCGGACGGTATGCGGTTGACCAGTTCGACACAGCCGACCTCGACCAGGCGATGGCCGTCCAGGGGATCGAGACCGGTTGTCTCGGTATCCAGTACAATCTCGCGCATCTAACGGTCTCATGCGGCGGTAAATGTCGTAAGCCGGCTCACGAATCACCCGCGCTTTCGCGCATCTTAGTCACCGCCAGCAAGATGTCGCGCACCTGCGCCCGGGCGTGATCGAACGATTGGGAGCTATCCACGACAAAGTCGGCGCGCCGGCGCTTTTCGGCATCGGGCATCTGTTTGGCGAGGAGCACGCTGAATTTCTCCTCGGTCATGCCGGGCCGCTCAAACGCGCGTTGACGCTGGATCTCGGCAGGCGCCGTGACCACAATTACGGCGTCGCAACCGCTCTGTCCGGCAGTCTCGAAGAGGAGCGGAATATCGAGCACGACCACAGGCGTGCCACCGGCAGCCGCGTCGGCCAGAAATCTGTCGCGGGCAGCCGCGACCAGCGGATGCACGATGGCTTCCAGCCTGGCGAGCGCTGCATGATTGCCGAGAACCATTTTTGCAAGTTTGGTGCGATCGACTTTGCCGTCGGCGGTGGCACCCGGAAATGCGCTTTCGATAGCGGGCACGGCTTCACCCTCGTAAAGCCGATGCACGACCGCGTCGGAATCATGAACCGGTACTCCAAGTTCGGCAAAAAACTGCGCGGTTCGCGATTTGCCCATGCCGAGCGAGCCGGTCAGACAGAGAATGAAAGGCCGCGCACGGCTCATGAACTGCTCATGATGTGAGGCATCCGCGCCGCCGGAGAAAATCGAGCGCTGCGAAAAGCGGCAATCCGAGGATCGTAAAATAGTCGCCTTCCACGCGCTCGAACAGTTGAACACCAGGGCCTTCAATTTCGTAAGCGCCAACGCTCGCCGTCGCCGCATCGCCAACCGTTTCAAGATACGAATCGAGGAACCGATCGGAGAATGAGCGCATCGTCAGCTGCGCTGAGCCGACGTATTCGAACAACACGGTCGCGTCCTGCATGAACGTAATTGCCGAGTGGAGCTCATGGGTACGGCCGGAAAGCGCGTGAAGCTGTGTGCGAGCCGCCGCGCGATCGGCCGGCTTGGTAAATCGCTTGGCGCCCAGCGCCAAGGTTTGATCGGCGCCCAGGACCAGCCGTCCGGGTCGTAGTCCCGCGATCACCGAGGCTTTCGCACGCGCGAGCAGTGTAGCAATTTCGGCCGGGGCCGCCGACTCCGCACCTGCTTCCAAACCTCGCTCATCAATGTCAGCCGCATGTAACTCAATCGGAATATCCGCGGCTTTAAGCAGTGTCCGGCGCGCGGCACTCCGTGATGCAAGCAAAAGCGGATCGGAAGCAAGCCACAGCGACATCGCTCACGAGGCCATGTGCCGGCGGCGCTCGCCGAGCAGCGCCATGACTGCGGCGGCTGTTTCCTCGATCGAACGGCGCGTGACATCGATCAGCGGCCAGTTGTGCTTGGCGCAAAGCCGCCGCGAAGCAGAGATCTCTTCAGCCACCGACTGCTGGTCGATATACTTGTCGTCGTCACGGTGTGCCTTGAGGCCGAGCAGGCGGTTCTGCCGAATCTGCACGATGCGCTCAGCTGTCGCGAACAGGCCGACGACCAACGGACGCTTCAGTTGCTCGATTAACGGCGGTAGCGGCACGCCGGGCACCAGCGGGACATTCGCCGTCTTCACACCGCGATTGGCGAGATAAATCGAAGTCGGCGTCTTTGAGGTCCGCGATACGCCGACCAGCAGGACGTCAGCCTCTTCCAGATCATCAGTCAACTGGCCGTCATCATGCAGCATGGTGTAGTTCAGCGCATCGATGCGGCGAAAGTATTCGGCGTTAAGCGTGTGTTGAGCGCCGACCTTGTGGGTCAATTCGGCGCCGAGATAGGCCTGAAACAGGTGCAGCACCGGACCGAGGATCGAAAGGTACGGCAAACCAAGCGACCGGCACTCTTCCTCGAGCTTGGCAACCAGATTCCCCTGCAGCAGCGTATAAAGCACGATGCCGGGCGATTCCTCGATTTCGGCCAGTACACGATCAAGTTGCTTCTGCGTGCGAACCAGAGGGTGAATGTGCTCGACCGGCATCACCTTGGTGTATTGCGCTGCTGCCGCCCGCGCGACGGTGATCAAGGTCTCTCCGGTAGCGTCAGAGACCAAATGGAGGTGAAAATATCCGGCCGTAAGCGTCATCGGAACGGTTGAAGAAGCTGTTGATGATTGGGGAGAAGGCCACGGCATTTGCGGCCATGCAAGGGCAATAGCCGCATGGCGAGGAATCCATCCACATACGTGCCGGCCGGTATGCGAAATCGAGCCTCATGCCGAGTAGCGGTGAAATGTGGATAATAGCCATGGAACCTGACAAGATCAGTCGCAAAAAAGCAGCCAGATATGCACCCAAACGGCCTGGACCGATTACCGCTGTGTGATCGGGAATATGTGGGTAGACCGTGGATGATGTGTGCGGACAAAGGTATGAGTCCAATTAACGGTTCTAACAACTACAACAGATTCTAATAGATTTGAGTTGAGTTAGGACAGGAGCGTGGTGACAGTTCTCGAACGGAAACCGCTACTAAGCGTTCTAGCCGGCGAGCGTGAGCCGATTCCGCCAATCTGGCTGATGCGGCAAGCCGGAAGATATCTTCCCGAATACCGCGCGATGCGGTCAAAAGCGGAGACCTTTCTCGATCTTTGCTTCGATCCTGTACGCGCTGCGGAGGTGACGTTGCAGCCGATCCGTCGCTTCGGGTTTGATGCGGCGATCCTGTTTTCCGATATTCTCGTGGTTCCGCATGCACTCGGGCAGCGGGTGTCTTTCGAGGAGGGTGGCGGCCCGAAGCTTGATGCGATGAAAGATCCTTCGGCACTGAAAGGCCTGCGGGCGAATATCGATCATGTGAAGCTTGAGCCGGTCTACGAGGCGATTGCGCGGGTGAAGCAAGATCTGCCGGCTGCGGTGGCACTCTTGGGATTCTGCGGCGCACCGTGGACGCTGGCCACCTACATGATCGCAGGGCATGGAACTGTCGATCAGCATCCCGCGCGATTGTTTGCTTATCGATTTCCGAACGAGTTTGGAGGACTCATCGACACGGTGGTTGAGGCGTCAATAAGCTATTTGATCCGCCAGTTTGCAGCCGGCGTTGATGCGGTTCAGATTTTTGACACCTGGGCCGGAAATTTACCGGCGGGTGAATTCCGGAAATGGTGTATTGAACCATGCGCGCGTATTGTTGCCGCAGTGCGTAAAGAAGTTCCCGGCGCAAAGATCATTGGCTTTCCGCGCGGCGCTGGTACCGGGCTGGAATCGTATCTTCGAACCGTTGCGGTCGACGCGATCGGTTTGGATTGGACCATGGAGCTTGCGTTCGCGCGCGATCACATCCAGACACGACGACCAATTCAGGGCAATCTCGATCCGCTGGCGCTCTTGGTCGGAGGTGAAGCGCTCGATCGCTCGATCGATGCCATTGTTGAAAACTTTTCGGGAGGACCGTTCGTTTTCAACCTCGGCCACGGTGTGCTGCCGGAGACGCCCATTGCGCACGTCGAGCGTCTCGTTGCACGCGTGCGCGGTACGTCGGCGCGCGCGTAGCGGTCAGGCTCCGCAGGATGGAAAGCGGATGAACCTGTACCTCTGGCTCAAAGCGTTTCACATCATCGCCGTCATCGCCTGGATGGCGGGAATGCTCTATCTGCCGCGTTTGTTCGTCTATCACTGCTCGACCGAAAAAGGGTCGGTGCAGTCGGAAACCTTCAAGGTCATGGAGCGCCGGTTGCTCCGCGGCATCATCAATCCGGCGATGATCGCAACCTGGGTGCTGGGGCTTTCGCTAGCCTGGCTCGGGCCTGATTCTCGCTACGGATGGTTCGATTCCGGGTGGCTGCAGGCCAAGATCGTCCTGGTTTTGGTACTATCGGCGTTGCATGGATTCTTTGCCCGATGGGTTAAGGATTTTGCCACCAATCGAAACCGGCATTCTCCTATTTTCTATAGGATTATCAATGAGGTACCTACGGTATTGTTGATCCTGATCGTGCTGCTCGTGGTGCTGAAGCCGTTTTGACGTTAATGCGTTTTACGGTGCACAGTCTGTCTAACCTCTTGCCTGAAGTGCATTCTTTTCCTATGTCTGCTGCATCCCACCGAACGTAGGCGGATGCGGTTTGAGTCTTTGGCTCCACGGAATGGAGCCGGCTTAAGCATCGGGTCGGGAGCTTAAACGCTCCTTCTTGCCCAAGACCTGCGGTTTCTTTCTTCCAGCCAGCGTCGCTTTTGTGTCCCTCACCCCGCTGGCCCGATTTCCATAGGACATTCCTGTATGCGGGAAATGAAACTCCAAGAACTAAAAACCAAATCTCCGGCGGAGCTGGTCTCCTTTGCGGAGGAGCTTGAAGTCGAGAACGCTTCGACGATGCGCAAACAGGAGCTGATGTTCGGCATCTTGAAACAGCTCTCGGCGCGCGAAACCGATATCGTCGGCGAAGGCGTTGTCGAGGTGCTGCCGGACGGCTTCGGCTTTCTGCGCTCGCCGGAGGCGAACTACCTGCCCGGCCCCGACGACATCTACGTTTCGCCTTCGCAAATCCGGCGCTTTGGCTTGCGCACCGGCGATACCATCGACGGTCACATCCGCAGCCCGAAGGAAGGCGAACGCTACTTTGCTTTGCTCAAGGTCAACTCGCTCAACTTCGAGGATCCCGAGAAAGCGCGCCACAAGGTCAACTTCGACAATTTGACGCCGCTCTACCCGGACGAGTGGCTGAAAATGGAATTCGAAGATCCGACCAAGAAAGACCTCTCGGCCCGGGTGATCGATATCGTCGCGCCGGTCGGCAAGGGCCAGCGCGCGTTGATCGTGTCGCCGCCGCGCACCGGTAAGACCGTGCTGCTGCAGAACATCGCGCACTCGATCACGCACAATCATCCGGAGTGCTATCTGATCGTGCTTCTGATCGACGAGCGGCCCGAGGAAGTCACCGATATGCAACGCTCGGTGAAGGGCGAGGTGATCTCTTCGACCTTCGACGAGCCGGCGGTGCGCCATGTCCAGGTCGCCGAGATGGTGATCGAGAAGGCCAAGCGCCTGGTCGAGCATGGCCGTGATGTCGTGATCCTGCTCGACTCGATTACCCGGCTCGGGCGCGCTTACAACACTGTCGTGCCATCATCCGGCAAGGTGCTCACCGGCGGTGTCGACGCCAACGCGTTGCAACGTCCGAAACGGTTCTTCGGCGCCGCGCGCAATATCGAGGAAGGCGGTTCGCTGACCATCATCGCCACCGCGCTGATCGATACCGGCAGCCGCATGGACGAAGTGATCTTCGAAGAGTTCAAGGGTACCGGTAATTCGGAACTGATCCTCGACCGCAAGGTGGCCGACAAGCGCACCTTCCCGGCGATGGACATCACCCGCTCCGGTACGCGCAAGGAAGAACTCCTGGTGCCGCCCGATCAGCTCAAGAAGATGTACGTGCTGCGCCGGATCCTCAATCCGATGGGCACCATGGACGCCATGGACTTCCTGCTCGACAAGCTGCGCAACACCAAGAACAACGGCGAATTCTTCGACTCGATGAATACGTAATACGGGACGCGAGGAAACGCGTGTCTTCCTCGCGTCCGGCCGTTGGGTCTGTCGTCGTCTTAGCTGTGCGTGGAAACGGACAGTGCGGATTTGCGCGGTAGGGCAAGCTGCGACGGCCCGCTGTGCTTCATATTTTCGGCGATCTCCGGATCGACGAAGCACATGCCGCCCTTGCCGACGGCGCTCTCGCAGTCGGCCACGCTCGAATAGCCGCATTCGATGAGCGACTTTGCGTGCGAACCGTAGCCGCACCAATCGGCGGCGGAGGCAGGGCTAAGCGTAAGAAGGCTCAGGGCGGCTGCAAAAAGGATTCCCCATGACATCAAATCGATCTCCTTCGGTTCCGGCCTGCCGACTCAATAAAGCATAAACCGCCGACGATTGGACCGCAGCGTCAACGATGTCGCACGCCGGCGATGGCGCGAATAAGGCCGTCGCGATCGGTGACCGGCAAGGAGCACGTCTCACCAACGCAGACAAAAGCCTGCACCTCGCCACGCGAGGCTTGAACCTTAGCGCGCGCTGGATGGGCCGGCGGCAAAACGTCCGCGGAGGCTGCGTGAAATACGATCCGGTCGAGCGGCGGAAGCGCGCGGGCGGCGGAGAGCAGTGCCGCCGCGGCAGCGCCCTCGCCGGTCACCACAATCTCCGTCGCGCGTAACCGCAGATCGACGGCATTGAGCAGCGCCATGTGTATGTATAGATTTTCGATCGCCTGCGGCGCGATGGCCGCGATCAATCGGTCGGCTTTTTGCCGCCAGCTATCGTCGCCTGTGAGCAGCGCCAGGCGGATGAGATTTTGCGCGGCGACCGCGTTGTGGTTCGGCGTCGCCTCGTCTGCGGTCGAGGCCGGGCGGATCACAAGACCTTCGGCATCGGCGGCGGTGAGATAATACGCTCCCGCTTCGGCATTCGAATAATCGCGATCAAGGGCGCGCTGCCAGACCAGTGCTTGATCGAGATAGCTCTGTTGACCGGTTGCCTCGTAGAGCGCCAGCGCCGCGCGGATCATGGCCGCGAAGTCGGACGCAAGTCCGGGAAATTTAAGTTGGCCTTGGCGCCAGGAATGGCCGAGCCGATCGCCGCGCGTCATGGCGCGCGCGATGAACGAAAAGGCGCGCTGCGCCATCTCAAGCCATGACGGTTCGGCGAGCATCAGGCTCGCATTGACGAGCGCGGCAATCATCAAGCCGTTCCAGTCGGCCAACACTTTGTCGTCGAGGCCTGGGCGCACGCGCGTCGCGCGAGCGGCAAGGAGTTTGGTGCGGAGCGGAGCAAGACGCGCCTCGTCGTCGCTGGAACGCGGCAGCGGCTTTAATCGATTGAGGATGTTGTGGCCTTCGAAATTCCCTTGCGGCGTCACGTCATAATGGCGGGCAAAGAACTCAGCATCCTCAGTGCCCAGCTCTTTGAGCACCGCATCATAGGACCAGACATAAAACTTGCCCTCTTCGCCCTCGGAGTTGGCGTCGAGTGAGGCGGAAAACGCGCCCTCGCCTGTCGTCATCTCCCGCGCGAGCCAACCAACCGTCTCCTGCGCGCGCTGCCGGTACAACGGCTTGTTGGAGCGCGCGTGTGCGATCGCGAGTAGTTCGAGGAGTTGGGCGTTGTCGTAAAGCATTTTCTCGAAATGCGGGACCAGCCAGCGCTCATCGACCGAATAGCGCGAAAAGCCGCCGCCGAGGTGATCGTAGATGCCGCCCTCGCTGATGTGATCGAGCGTGATCTCGACAGCCGCAAAATAGCGGGACTTGCCGGTGCGCAGGCCGGCGCGCCAGAGCAGTTCGAACAAAGCAGCTTGCGGAAATTTCGGCGCGCCGCGGGTGCCGCCGTTGACCGGATCAATGAGGCCGCCCAGTTGACGCGCAGCATTATCGAGTTCAGCCGCGCCAAGGGTAGCCGTGCCGGGCTTCCGCGCGGAGCCAGCTAATCGTTCCATCAGTGCCGCGCGGTTGTCCTCGATCTTCTGCGGCTCTTCGCGGAACAGCCGCGCGATCTGACGCAGCACGTCGACGAAGGCTGGCTTGCCGTAGCGGGAGGAATTCGGAAAGTAAGTGCCGCCCCAGATCGGCTCGCCGTCTGGCGTAAGGAACATGGTCAGCGGCCAGCCACCCTGCTCGCCCAGATGATGCAGGGCCGCCATGTAAATCTGATCAATATCCGGGCGTTCCTCGCGATCGACTTTAATGTTGACGAACAGCTCGTTCATCACGCGCGCGGTGGCGTCGTCCTCAAAGCTTTCGTGCGCCATCACGTGGCACCAATGGCAAGCGGCATAGCCGACCGAGAGCAGGATCGGCCTATTGGTGCGCTTCGCCTCCGCCAGTGCGTCGGGCCCCCACGCCCACCAGTCCACGGGATTGTGTTGGTGTTGGAGGAGATAGGGACTTGTCTCGCGGGCGAGGCGATTTTCGTGGCTCGACGAGAGGGGGGAGACGAGGTCATGGCGACAACGGATACCCGGTTACGGTTGACTTGTCCGCATCCCGCATTCGGTCGACAAGGTGCTTATGCGGAGCGATCGTCCCACCATCTTTGCCCTCTCCTCGGGCCGGCCGCCGGCTGCAGTCGCTGTGATCCGGATGTGCGGCCCTAAGGCATCCGTCGCGCTTGAGAGGCTGATCGGGCGTGTGCCGCAGCCACGGCAGGCGGCGCTTGCGCGTGTGCGCGAGGCGGCTAGCGGCGAGATGATCGACGAGGCGATTGCACTTTGGTTTCCGGGTCCCCGCAGCGAGACCGGTGAGGATATGGCAGAGCTGCAGCTGCATGGCGGTCACGCGGTGATCGCTGCCGTGTTGGATGCTTTGGGCACGATCGACGACTGCCGGCTGGCCGAACCTGGGGAGTTCACGCGCCGGGCGTTCGAGAATGGCCGGCTTGACCTCACGGAGGTGGAGGGTCTGGCGGACTTGATCGCGGCGGAAACGCCAGCGCAACGCCGTCACGCGTTCCGTCAGCTCAAGGGCCTGATCGGCGACCGGGCGGAGGCTTGGCGGCGGCAAATTATCGAGGCTTTGGCGCTGATTGAGGCGCGTATCGACTTTTCCGACGAGGCTGATGTGCCTGAAGATTTGGTTGGCCCGGCGCTTTATGCTGCGCAGCAATTGCGCTGTGAGATTGGTGAAGCGCTCGCGAATAGCCGAGGAGAGCGCTTGCGGGAGGGGCTGGTCGTCGCCATCGCCGGGCCGCCGAATGCTGGTAAATCGACGCTGCTGAACCGGCTGGCGCGGCGGGAGGCGGCGATCGTATCGCCGATTCCGGGCACCACCCGCGACGTCATCGAGGTGCACCTGAACCTGGCCGATTATCCGGTGACGCTGCTCGATACGGCCGGAATCCGCGAAAGCCGTGATCCAGTGGAGCAGGAGGGTATCCGTCGCGCTTTGGCGCGGGCGGAAGCGGCGGATCTGGTGCTGTGGGTCACTGACGCATCAGCCGCTGGCGGAGCAGCTGGGGACAATCCAGAGAATCATGTTAAATCAGAGGTTTGGACGATACGGAACAAGACCGATCTGGGTGTGGATAAGCTGTGCAGAAACAGTGAATCACAATCCGCCAAAGTATTTGCGATTTCGGCAGCGATGGGTGCCGGAATGGATGCGTTGATTTCGGGCCTCGCGGCCTACGCTGGCGAGTATTTTTCGGCGACGGAAAGCTCCATCGTTACCCGGACGCGGCATCGGCAGGCGCTTGAACAAGCCGTTGCGGCGCTCGACCGGGCGCTGGCGCACTCCGCCGCAAGCGAGGAGCTGATCGCCGAGGAATTGCGATCGGCCGCGACGACGCTTGGCAGGCTCACGGGGCGGGTGGACGTGGAGGACATCCTCGATGTCATTTTCCGCGATTTCTGCATTGGTAAATGATTGGTTAATACGGGCCTGCTGGCAAACGACTGCACTTTCGGGCAGGCAATGTTTCACGTGAAACAGGTCTTTTTGACCGCGGTTTTGGCGCCCGCTACAAGCGCACCAGTGCGGAGAATGCGATGAACGCGCGCTTAGACGTTATTGTCGTTGGTGGTGGCCATGCCGGCTGCGAAGCCGCGGCCGCGGCTGCGCGGACGGGTGCGCGAACTGCACTGGTCACGCAGCGGTTCGCCACCGTGGGCGCCATGTCCTGCAATCCTTCCATCGGCGGGCTCGGCAAGGGGCATCTGGTCCGCGAAGTTGACGCGCTGGACGGGCTGATGGGCAGGATAGCGGATGCGGCAGGCATTCAGTTTCGGCTGCTCAATCGCCGCAAGGGACCGGCGGTGCGCGGTCCGCGCGCCCAGGCTGACCGGAAGCTTTACGCGGCGGCCATGCAGGAAGCGCTGCGTGACCAGGAGAATCTCACGATTGTCGAGGGCGAAGTCGACGATCTGCTCGGTGACGATCGCGTAGCCGGGGTGCGGCTGGTCGACGGCCGCAGCTTCGGTGCAGCGGCCGTTGTGCTCACGACCGGTACATTTCTGCGGGGGCTTATCCACATCGGCGAGCGCCAGATTCCTGCTGGCCGGGTCGGGGAGGCGCCCACCGCCGGGCTCTCGCGTACGCTGGAACGGGCTGGTTTTGCGCTTGGGCGGCTGAAGACTGGCACCCCACCGCGGCTCGATGGCAAGACCATCGACTGGCCCGCGCTGGAAATGCAGCCGGGGGACGACCCGCCGGAGCCATTTTCGATGCTCACCGAGCGGATTACCAACCCGCAAATTCAGTGCGCCATCACCCGCACGACCGCGGCGACCCACGCGGTCATTCGCGCAAACGTCCATCGCTCACCAATGTATTCCGGCCAAATCCAGAGCCGCGGGCCGCGCTACTGCCCCTCCATCGAGGACAAGATCGTCCGCTTCGGCGACCGCGAGGGGCACCAGATTTTCCTCGAGCCCGAGGGGCTCGACGACAGCACTGTCTACCCGAACGGTATCTCGACATCGCTTCCTGAGGATGTGCAGCGCGCCGTTGTCGCCTCCATCCCCGGCCTCGAACATGCGCGGGTGGTCCGGCCCGGTTATGCGATCGAATACGACCACGTCGATCCGCGCGAGCTGCACCCGACGTTGGAGGCCAAGCGGCTGCCAGGGCTGTTCTTGGCCGGCCAGATCAACGGCACGACCGGTTACGAGGAGGCCGCCGCCCAGGGCCTGATTGCCGGTCTAAATGCGGCGGCACAGGCAGGCGGTGGAGCTCCGGTCGTGTTCGACCGGGCCGAGGGCTATCTCGGTGTGATGGTCGACGATCTGGTGACGCGCGGGGTCACCGAGCCCTATCGCATGTTCACCTCCCGCGCCGAATATCGGCTGACGCTGCGGGCTGACAATGCCGATCAGCGGCTGACCGATAGGGGGATTGTGCTGGGCTGTGTCGGCCCAGCCCGCGCACGCGCTCACGAGGCGAAAATGGCCGCGCTAAAATCGGTGCAGACGATGGCGCGAACGCTAAACGTCACCCCAAATGAGGCAGCCCGGCATGGTCTCGAACTGCGTAGGGACGGCCAGCGCCGCACCGCTTTTGAGCTCCTGTCGTACCCCGATATCGGCATCGGCGAGCTGGCTCGGATCTGGCCGCAGTTTGGCGAGCTAACGCCCAAAATCGCCGAACAACTCGAGATCGACGCGAAGTATGACGTCTATCTCGCGCGCCAGGCTGCGGACGTTGAATCATATCGTCGCGACGAAAGTGTCGTGTTGCCGGATGACATCGATTATGCCGCCTTGCTTGGGCTGTCGAACGAGGTGCGGCAAAAGCTGCAAACCCACCGGCCGCGCACCATCGGCCATGCCGGCCGCCTTGACGGCATTACGCCGGCGGCGTTGACGTTGCTGGTGGCGCATCTTCGGCGGCAAGGCCGGAAGCCAAACCGCGGCGCGGCATGACGCCCGCAGGCGGTGGCGCGGAAAAAGACTCGCGCCGAGGCGAAGTCCGGCTTGTTCCAAAAGACCTTCCGATCGATCGCGCCCGGGCGCTGGAACTGACGCCTGTTTCACGTGAAACAGCCGAGCGGCTCGACCGCTTTGTCGCCACTCTGTTGGCTTGGCAGCAGCGGGTGAATTTGATCTCGCGCTCAAGCGAAGCCGCCATTTGGACGCGCCACGTGGCCGACTCGCTGCAGCTTCTGCCGCTCGCGCCAGAAGCCCGTGCATGGGCCGATCTGGGCGCCGGCGGGGGTTTTCCGGGCGTCGTCATTGCCTGCGCGCTTGCGGACAGACCCGGAGCAGAGGTGCACCTCGTCGAAAGCAACGGCAAGAAAGCCGCATTTCTCCGCGAGGCAGCGCATGCCACCGGCGCGCCGGTAATTGTACGCCAAATGCGCATCGAGGAGTTTGTGGAAAAAGCGGTGCAAACATTCGATGTCGTGACCGCGCGGGCCTTGGCTCCATTGCCCCAGCTCCTGCCGATGGCCTATCCGTTGTTGAAGAAAGGCGCGCTCGGCCTGTTTCTGAAGGGTCAAGATGTAGGGTCTGAATTGACCGAAGCCGCTAAATGTTGGAGAGTCCAGTCCAGTTTGGTCCAAAGCCGGACGGACGTCAGGGGCCAAATCGTTGTTGTGCGAGGTCTCGCGCCAAAGCCCCGGGAGAAAGGAAGCCGGCCGCGATGAGCGAAACATCCATCCTCGACGTACCTCCGCCTCCGATTCCGATGAATATCGCCCGCGGCCCCAGGGTGCTCGCGATCGCGAACCAGAAGGGTGGGGTCGGCAAGACCACGACGGCCATCAACCTTGGCACCGCGCTCGCCGCGATCGGCGAAGAGGTCCTGATCATCGATCTCGACCCACAGGGCAATGCCTCAACGGGCCTTGGTATTGATCGGCGCAGCCGCCGCTACTCCACCTACGACGTGCTCGCCGGCGAAACGGCATTGCGTGATGCGATCGTTCCGACCGCGGTGCCGCGACTGCAGCTTGCGCCGTCTACGCTCGATCTCACCGGCCTTGAGCTTGAAATCGGCCAGGCGCGCGATCGTGCCTATCGTCTGCGCAATGCGCTGATGCCACTCAAGACGCGTGCATCGGACCAAACAAACTTCACCTACGTGCTGGTCGACTGTCCGCCTTCGCTCAATCTTCTGACCGTTAACGCCATGGCTGCCGCACATGCGATCCTGGTGCCGCTGCAATGCGAGTTCTTCGCGCTCGAAGGTTTGTCGCAACTCCTGAAAACTGTTGATTCTGTGCGTGAGCAGCTCAATCCGGATCTCACGATCCACGGGATTGTCCTGACGATGTACGACTCGCGCAACAATCTTTCGACCCAGGTTGTCGCCGACGTCCGCGAATTCATGGGCCGCAAGGTCTACGACACCATCATCCCGCGCAACGTCCGGGTCTCCGAAGCACCGTCCTATGGTAAGCCGGTGCTGGTCTACGATCTGAAATGCAGTGGCAGCGAAGCGTATCTGCGGCTCGCGACGGAGATCATTCAGCGCGAGAAAGAACTGTGCGCATGACGGACAGCTCGGGGGAAACCGCGATGGCCGAGGAGGGATCGCGATCGCGGCTGGGACGCGGTCTCGCCGCGCTGATCGGTGACGTCGGCGCCGAAAGTACGGGTGAACGTCCGCGCGGGCAGCGGCGGCTGCCGACCGGATCGCTGCGGCCGAACGCGCGCAATCCGCGGCGCGTTTTCGACAGCGCCGAACTCGACGAGCTCGTTGCCTCCCTGCGCGAACGCGGGATCATTCAGCCAATCGTGGTGCGGCCGTTGCGCGGCGTTGCCGACGGTTACGAAATCATCGCCGGCGAACGGCGGTGGCGCGCGGCGCAGCGCGCCGGCCTGCATGAAGTTCCGGTCGTTGTCATCGAAGCGACCGATGCGGAGGCGCTGCAGCTTGCGATCATCGAGAATGTGCAGCGCGCCGATCTCAATCCGCTCGAAGAAGCGGAAGGCTATCGCGCGCTCGTGGAAGAGTTCGGCAACAGCCAGGAAGAGATCGCCAGGACCGTCGGCAAAAGCCGCAGCTACGTCGCCAATACGCTCCGGCTCCTGAAACTCTCCGATCCGGTGAAGGCCTACATTCACAGCGGAAAGCTGACGGCCGGGCATGCGCGCATGCTGATCGGTGCACCGAACGCGGAAGAACTCGCTGAGGAAATTGTCGCGCGCGATCTCAACGTTCGCCAGGTCGAAGCGATGGCGCGGGCGCGGGCGCATGGGAAGAAACAAAACAACAGCCGCGCGGCGAACGGCGCAACCGCCAAAAGCGCCGACACACAAGCCCTGGAAAAACGCATGTCCGACGCGCTCGGCCTCACCGTCACTGTCAGCGATCACGGCAGCCGCGGCGGCACTCTCAGCATCCGCTATCGCAACCTCGAACAACTCGATGACGTATTGCGCCGGTTGGAAAGACGCTAGTCTAGCGCGCCGCGGTTTTCCGCTGAATGACAGAAACAGTAATGTGCCGTGTTAACGACCATTTTTTTCTCTTGGCAAGCTGATACCCCAACGAGGGAAGGACGCAATTTTATTGAGCGCGCTTTGGAGCGAGCAGCGAAACGAATTAGCGTGGATACGAATGTTGAAGAGGCCATACGCGAACTAGAAATTGACCGTGACACTAAAGGTGCCCCCGGCTCACCGCCCATTGTCGAAACGATATTTCGCAAGATCGATAAAGCAGCCGTTTTCGTCCCAGATCTGACCTTTGTAGGAAAACGACTTGATGGCCGGCCAAACTCCTAATCCAAACGTCCTGGTCGAATACGGGTGGGCACTAAAATCTTTAACTCATTCTCGAATCCTGCCGGTGATGAATACTGCATTCGGTGAACCCACCGCCGAGACCATGCCCTTTGATATGATCCACCTTCGGCATCCAACTACTTATAACTGTCCCGCCGACGCAACCGAAGAGAGCCGCAGACAAGAGCGGGAAATGTTCGCGAAGGAACTTGAACGAAAAATACGTGAAATACTCGAAAGTGATGAGTTCCAAGCAAGCTTCCCAACGGCGGCGAAAGCGCCGGTGTTTCCGCGCCAAGAACCAAAGGATGGCGCTGCCAGATTCAGATCGCGCGGAGAACCGTTGGGAATTGCCGAGAGATCATGGGGACGTGATGCGCAAGAAATTAAGCTTTCCGACGGGCCTGCAATGTGGCTAAGGCTAATGCCCGGGTTACATCCTGGCCGTGAGTGGCAAATCTCTGATCTAAGAAAGGTCGCCACGGAGGGCGGAGTATCAATGCCGCTTTGCCGGGCAGTCCTCGGCTATGGACATGTCCGGGCGCACGACGGCTTTGGGGTCTACGGGACAGACACACCATCGAACAATACGGGCGACGTCGTTTTTCTATTCACTACTGGTGAAATCTGGACTGCGGATACTTATGATCTACGGGCAGCCGCGAACGCGAATGCAATTCCATTTGTCGAAAATGATTTCAGCGAGGCGTTGGAGTCGTACAGCAAGCTATTGACTAGACTTGGGGTCACTCCACCATTTACGTGGATCGCTGGAATGGAAGGGATTAAAGGCCGTGGCATCTGCGTACCCGATCGCCCCGGATATTCTTCTTTCCTTCCTGGCCCCCGCGGAAAATGCCTGGTGGATTCAGTAATTGTAGAAGGCCGCCATTCGCCTGACGAGGCCCCGACCAGTTCTTTGAAACCGTTCTTTACCAAAGTATTTGATAGCTGCGGAATTGAACGACCGGGCTGGCTCGATGCTAGAAAATAGATCGCGTTACTCCGCCGCCGTTCTCCCGGCGCCGGAGCCGAACCGCCGCTCGATGTACTCCACGACGATCTTCTGAAAATCGGCCGAGACCGTCGGACCGCGCAATGTCATCGCCTTCTTGCCATCGATGAAAACCGGTGCTGTCGGCGTTTCGCCGGTGCCTGGAAGCGAGATGCCGATATCGGCGTGCTTGCTTTCACCGGGCCCATTGACGATGCAACCCATCACCGCGACGTTGAGACCCTCGACGCCGGGATAACGCGTCTTCCATTCCGGCATCGAGTCGCGGATGAAGCTTTGAATGCTGGACGCCAGCTCCTGGAAAGTCGTCGAGGTGGTGCGGCCGCAGCCGGGGCAGGCGGCGACCAGCGGAACGAAGGTGCGCAGCCCAAGCGTCTGCAACAGCTCTTGCGCGACTTTCACTTCCAGCGTGCGATCGCCATTCGGCTCCGGCGTTAACGAAACCCGGATGGTGTCGCCAATGCCTTGCTGCAGCAGGAACCCCATCGCCGCGGATGACGCGACGATGCCTTTTGAGCCCATGCCGGCTTCGGTAAGTCCGAGATGCAGCGCATAGTTCGAGCGCTCCGCCAGCTCGGTGTAAACCGCGATCAGATCCTGCACCGCCGACACTTTGCCCGAGATGATGATCTTCGAGCGCGGCAGGCCGATCTCCTCGGCGCGCTCGGCGGACAAGAGTGCCGACTGCACCATGGCTTCGCGCGTCACGTCGCGTGCATCGACCGGATGGTTGGAGTGCGCATTCTCGTCCATTAGATGGGTGAGAAGTTCCTGATCAAGCGAACCCCAATTGGCGCCGATGCGCACCGGCTTGTCGTGCCGGATCGCGGTCTCGACGATGGCGCCGAACTGCCGGTCCTTCTTCTCCTTGAAGCCGACATTGCCGGGATTGATCCGATATTTGTCGAGCGCCTCGGCACAGGCCGGATGGTCGGCGAGCAGCTTGTGGCCGATGTAATGGAAATCGCCGATGATCGGCACATCGACGTTCATGCGCAGTAGCCGCTCCTTGATGTGCGGCACGGCGGCAGCCGCCTCGTCACGATCGACCGTGATGCGAACGAGTTCCGAACCTGCACGCGCGAGCGCGGCCACCTGCCTGGTCGTGCCCTCGACGTCGGCGGTATCGGTGTTGGTCATCGACTGCACGACGACCGGTGCACCGCCGCCGACGGTGACGTTGCCCACCTTCACGGCAATTGCTCGATGCCGTTCCGCGGGGCCGGAAAATTGCATCATCGGGACAACCTTTTGGCTCCTCATCGCACCCCGGGCAGGGGTAGCTGACAGGCACGGATATAGCCCTATCGGGGCCGGTTTACGAGCACCAAGCCCGCCGCCACCGATCCGGCCGCCAGGGCAAAAGCGGGCGTGAGCGGATCGTTGAGGACGAGATGGCCCGCCGCTACGCCAAACAACGGCGCCAGAAACGTAAACGCAGACAGCCGGGCGGCCGAATAGCGCACCATCAGAGCGAACCAGACCGCAAACGTGACGCTGACAACCCAGATGGTCTGGTAGGCAAAAGCGCCGAGCGCCACGGCGGACGGCATCTTGTCGATATGTTCGCCGAAGATGAGCGCGCCGGCGGCGAGCAGCGGCGCCGAAACCACGAGCTGGTAGAGCAGGGTTTTTTCCGCGCTAACGCGATTGAGCGCGCTTGACTTGATGACGAGTGTTGTCGCTCCCCATGCCGCGCCGGCGCCGACCATCATGATGTCGCCGAGCATTTGCCGAGGATCGGCGGCGGGCGTCGGCAGCCCGAACGCGATAACGATGCCGATGAAAGACAAGAGCAGGCCGAGCCATTGTGACACATGAAAATGGTCGCCGGGGATCAGCCAGCGCGATCCGATCACAACAAAAAACGGCGCGAGGTAGAGGAACAGGACCGCGCGCGTCGCCGTCGTCCAGAGGAGACCCCGGTAAATCAGCAGAAATTCGAGCGCGAACAGCACGCCGGCTAGGACGCCGGCTCCGAGCGTACCGTCGCGGTTGAACAGCGGTACGCCGCGGGCTTGTGCCCAGGTGCCGACAATGATCGCGGCAATAGCCGAACGCGTCGACGATTGGATCAGCGGCGGGATGTCGTGGATGGCGAGTTTGATGGCGACGTTGTTGAATCCCCAAAACAGGCAGAGCCCAACGGTCACGGTGATTGCAAACGCATCGAGCGGACGAGATGACGGTGATTGGGCAATGGTCACTTAATCGATTCCAGTCGCATGCAAGACTTACGGCCGGAACCAACGTTCCGATGGCGGAGGGCCCAAATTCGTCATTCGCGGCAGTGCGAGCAGGTGCCGGCGATTTCGATCACCGGAGTTCTCGATGCAAAACCTGCCGCGCGGCAGGATGCCTTGAGGGCATCTGCGACGGCGGCTCCTGGCGCTTCGCCAACCGCGCCGCAATGATCGCAGATCAGGAACACGACGGGGTCGTTGCCAGCGTGATCGTGAACGCAGGCAACGAAGGCGTTGCGGCTCTCGATGCGATGGACGAGATTGTTGTTGCGCAAAAAATCGAGCGCACGATAGACCGTGATCGGCGCCGGCCGGCCATTCCCGCCCAACTGTTCCATGATCTCATAGGCGCCGAGCGGCTTGTGGCTTGCGAGCAGGGTTTCGAGCACGTGACGGCGCATCGGTGTTAACCGCTGTGCCCGCGAGGCGCATATTGCTTCGGCGTGAGCGATAGCGGCGCTCGTGCAGGTATCGTGATCGTGGTCAGGGGCCGGGAAAACTACTTGCGACTTTGTCGTCATCGGCAGTTGATCGCTCCTGGCGTGCATTCTAACGCTTCGGCGGTCGTAGCGAAAACGTGACGCAGCCCTCATTTTTCATGTTGCGTTGCAGCAAAAAGCGTCTCACATTGCCGCGCGTCGCGCAGAAGTCACGCAACAACGATACTTCCCGGCAACGCGCAGTCGCGCAACCTCATGAATTGGTGATCATCATGTTGAAAGGAAAGACCGCCCTGGTAACGGGTTCGACCTCCGGTATCGGTTTGGGCTACGCACGCGCTCTCGCGGCGGAGGGCGTGAATATCACGATCAACGGATTTGGCGAGGCGGCGGCCATCGAAAAGGAACGCGTCGCTATCGAAAAGGATTTCGGCGTGCGGGCATTTTATTCGCCGGCCGACATGACCAAGCCTGCCGAGATCGCCGACATGGTGCATACGGTCGAAAAAACCTTCGGTTCGCTCGACATACTCATCAACAATGCCGGTATCCAATATGTATCTCCGATCGAGGAGTTCCCGATCGAGAAATGGGATCAGATCCTCGCGATTAATCTTTCGTCTGCATTCCACACCATCCGCGCTGCGGTGCCCGGAATGAAGTCGCGTAAGTGGGGCCGTATCGTCAACACGGCTTCTGCGCATTCGCTGGTCGCCTCGCCGTTCAAGGCAGCTTACGTTTCCGCCAAGCATGGGCTCGCGGGCCTCACCAAAACAGTGGCGCTCGAAGTCGCGACGTTTGGCATAACGGCCAACTGCATTAGCCCCGGTTACGTGTGGACGCCGCTGGTCGAGAAGCAGATCCCGGATACCATGAAGGCGCGCAACATGACCGCCGAGCAGGTCAAGCGCGACGTGCTGCTTGCCGCGCAGCCGACCAAGGAATTTGTTACTGTCGAAGAAGTCGCCGCGCTGGCCGTGTATCTTTGCTCGGACGCCGCGAAGGCGATCACGGGCGCCAATCTTTCGATCGACGGCGGCTGGACCGCTGAATAAACGAAATCGGTCGACGCATCTGGGCGGTCGCCCTGCGGGGCTCGGCGTTCGCGCTGAGCAGCCCAGGGTGACAGGACAAGTATGAAAAATCCTCTCGCCTCGCTGCTGCCCGGCCGCGCGAACCCGCAGTCATCGCCGACCACCAAGCGCATCAACCTCGCGCTGCAAGGCGGCGGCGCGCATGGCGCATTCACCTGGGGTGTACTGGAACATCTCCTGAGTGACGAGCGGATTTCGTTCGAGGGGATTTCCGGTACGTCCGCGGGAGCCGTGAATGCGGTAATGCTCGCCGACGGACTGGCACGGGGCGGGCGTGCAGAAGCACAAAAGCGGCTGGGCGATTTTTGGCGCGCCGTGAGCAACAACGGCAATCTGCCGCCATTGCAGCGCGCTGTGGTGGAGCGGTTCCTGTCGTTTGTTCCGCTTGAAGGCACGCCGATGCAGGCGTGGCTTGACATGATGGCGCGCTATTTCTCGCCGTATGATTTCAATCCGTTGAACATCAATCCGCTCAAGGATCTGTTCGAGCGCTTCGTCGATTTCGAAGCGTTGCGCGTGTTTGCCGATCTGCAGCTGTTCATTTCCGCGACCAACGTACAGACCGGCCGGGTGCGGATCTTCTCGCGCGACAAGATCACCCCCGAAGCGCTGATGGCGTCGGCCTGTCTGCCGCTGTTGTTCCACGCGGTTGAGATCGACGGCGTGCCGTACTGGGACGGGGGCTATCTCGCCAATCCCGTAATCTTTCCGTTTTTCGGGACGACGACGACCGAAGACGTTCTGGTCGTGCAAATCAATCCGCTGGTACGGCAAGCAACGCCGACTTCGGCCAGCGAGATCATGAACCGCATCAACGAGATCACGTTCAACTCCTCGCTGTTGGAGGAATACCGCGCGATCGAATTCGTCGCCCGCCTGATTGATCAAGGTCGGCTGCCGCGCGGAATCGGGCGCGGCCAGTATCGCCGCGTCAACGTTCACCGTATTCTGTTCGACCGCTTCGGCACCAGTTTCGATGCCTCGAGCAAATTGGTGACCGACTACAGTTTCTTCGAAACACTGCATATCAACGGCAAACGCGCTGCCCGGCGTTTCCTCGACGATCATTTCGACGATATCGGCGTCAAAAGCACGGTCGACCTGGCTGCAGAATCACGCGCCGAGTGGGCGTGATACGTTTCCTGCTATGGCAAGTCTGCGATGGCGAATGTGACGCCGCTTATTTCCGCTGAAGTCGGCTCTGCGCGGCTCGATGTTTGCGTCGCCGACATCACGACGCTGGCGCTTGACGCCATCGTGAACGCGGCCAATCGCACGCTGCTTGGCGGCGGTGGCGTTGACGGCGCGATTCATCGCGCCGCCGGGCCGGAATTACTTACCAAATGCCGCGCGCTCGGCGGCTGCGAAACCGGCCGCGCCAAGATCACGCGCGGTTATCGGTTGCCGGCAAAGCATGTCATCCACGCAGTCGGCCCGGTATGGAGCGGCGGCGGCGAGAGCGAAGAGGAGCTGCTCGCATCCTGCTATCGGACTGCGCTTGATCTCGCGGCCCAGCATCGGCTGGTGTCTGTGGCCTTTCCGGCGATCTCGACCGGCATCTATCGATTTCCAGCCGATCGGGCTGCGCGGATTGCTGTCGGGACGGTGACGGCTGAGTTGGCCTCGTCGCGGCGTGGCTTGGAGAATGTAGTGTTCTGCTGCTTTTCGCGGGAAGCAGCTGACCATCACATCGATGCTTTTGCCGACCTCGGCTTAGCGTGAAGCCCAAGACAGGCCTTCGAGCCGTTTGCAATGCTGCCTTGCAGCAACGGCGCTACAAATTCTTAAGCTTCCTTATATTATGCAGGCTGTGCAACCGAGGCTGTACGCTATGCCCCCGCCTTCGCTTAACCGAGAATTCGCTTTTATGCTCAATGATGTGGCTCGCTTGTTGCGAACCTATGCCGACTATAAGGCTTCGCAGTTCGGCATGACCCGCGCCCAGTGGGCCGTGCTCGTTCGGGTTGATCGCTCTGAGGGCCTCAATCAGTCAGAACTCGCCGAGGTTCTGGACTTGCAGCCCATCACCCTCACGCGGTTGCTGGACAAGCTCTGCGACAGCGGTCTGATCGAGCGTCGTCCGGATCCGACTGACCGGCGCGCCAAGCGACTGTTCTTGACCGCGGCTGCCCGGCCGCTGCTCGAGCGGCTCAGCATACTCGGCGAGGAAACTGTTGGAGGTGCTCTTGCCGGCGTCGAACGCGAGAGCGTTGAGCAGATGGTTTCCGAGCTTGGGATGGTGAAGGAGAACCTGCGCCGGCTGATTCAGCAGCGCGCCACAGACGCTGCAGCGGGAGAGCGACACTATGGCTGAAGCTCTCCGCAAACCTGTACCGCACGACGAAGCGCCCGAAGCGCCGCGACCGCCCATCACGCCGGTCGCTCCCGGCGACAAGCGCTCCAAGCAGCGGACCGTCGCGACGGACAAAGTGCGCCGATTGCGGCGTCGCGAACGGATTCGTTGGGGGCTGTTCGCGCTGCTTCCGATAGCCCTGATCGTCGGCGGCTATTGGTACGTCACTGGTGGCCAAGTGATGTCGACCGACGACGCATACGTCAATGCGGAAAAGGTCGGTATCTCAACCGACGTCTCCGGCATCGTGCAAGAAGTGGCGGTGAAAGACAACGATCACGTTGCGGCTGGGCAAGTGCTCTATCGGCTCGATCCCCGCCAATTCCAGATCGCGCTGGACAACGCCAAGGCCAATCTCGCGCAGATCGCGCTGACGATCGAGTCGATGAAGCAAGATTACAAGCGCATGATGAGCGATGCAGCCGCTCAGCAGGCGCAGGTCGATCTCGATCAGACCAATTACAATCGCGCAGACACGCTGTTGAAAACCGGCACGGCGACGCAAGCCATTTACGATCAAGCCGCGTACACGCTGCAAAACGACAAGAGCAAGCTCGCCGCCTTGCGCGAACAGGCGGAGGTGCAGCTCGCCAAGCTCGGCGGCGATCCGGACGTCGTGGTCACCCAACATCCGCAATACTTGCAGGCGAAGGCGCAGGTCGATGAGGCACAGCGCCAGTTGGATCACACCGTCATAACGGCGCCATTCGCCGGCGTTGTCACCGATGTTCCGTCGATTGCGCCCGGAAAATACCTTGCCGCGTCGACAACCGCTTTTTTTCTTGTTGATACCGAACACGTCTGGGTCGACGCGACACCCAAGGAGACCGAGCTGACTTATGTCCGGCCCGGCCAGCCGGTCACGGTCACGGTCGACACTTACCCGGACCTGGAATGGCACGGTGTGGTCGAGAGCGTCAGCCCGGCCGCCGCGCAGGAATTTGCGTTGCTGCCGGCGCAAAATACCAGCGGCAATTGGGTGAAGGTGGTCCAGCGCGTGCCGATGCGCGTGCGCATCGATACCGGCGACAAGGATCTGCCGCCGCTGCGCGCCGGATTGAGCGTCATCGCCGATGTCGATACCGGACATGCGCGGGGCTTCCCGCACTTTTTGACCTCGCTGTTCGGCGGTAAACATCGGGCGCCTTGATGGACGGCGACGCTGCAGCAGCGGGCACCAATCGCGGGGCGCTCACCGTCTGCGTGATCCTGGCGACATTGATGCAGGCGCTGGACACTACCATCGCCAACGTCGCTTTGCCTTACATGCAGGGCAGTGTGTCGGCGAGCCAGGATCAGATCGCCTGGGTGTTGACGTCCTATATCGTCGCAGCCGCCATCATGACGCCGCCCACCGGCTTTCTGGCCAGCCGGTTCGGGCTCAAGCGTCTTTTCCTGGTCGCTATCGCCGGCTTCACTGTGGCCTCGATGCTGTGCGGTATGGCGCAGTCGCTGAACCAGATCGTGCTGTTTCGTATCTTGCAGGGGGCATTCGGTGCCTCTCTTGTTCCGCTTTCACAGACCGTGCTGTTCGCAAGCTACCCACGGGAGCGCCAGGGCTTTGCCATGGCGCTGTTCGGCATTGGCGTGATGATCGGCCCCGTCCTTGGTCCGGTGCTCGGCGGCTGGCTCACCGAGAACTACAGCTGGCGCTATGTCTTCTATATCAACTTGCCGATCGGTATTATCGACCTTATCGGCATTATGATCTTCCTGCCGAAGACGTCGCATGACGCCCGCTCGAAGCTCGATTGGTTCGGCTTCGGCACTCTGAGCGTCGGGATCGGTGCGCTGCAATTGGTGCTCGATCGCGGCGAGCAGTTGGATTGGTTCAGCTCCGGCGAGATCATTATCGAAGCCATCGTCGCGGTGTCCGCGCTTTACCTGTGTCTGGTCCATACCTTCACGGCCGAGAATCCGTTCATACGGCCTTCTTTGTTTCGCGATCGCAATTTCTCCGCCGGCATCATGTTCATCTCCATCGTCGGGCTGACTTACTACGCGTCGATGGCGCTGCAGCCACCTTACCTGCAGGGGCTGATGGACTATCCGGTCGTGACGGCAGGCCTCGTCATGGGGCCGCGCGGCGTCGGCACCATGGCTTCGATGCTGATCGTCGGCCGTTTGGTCGGGCGAGTGGATACGCGCATCCTGCTCGCGATCGGTCTCGTGCTGACGGCGTGGTCATTTAACGCCATGACCGAATGGACGCCTGATGTGTCGCAAGCTTCGATCATCGGCGTGACGATGGTCCAGGGCGCCGGCCTCGGTTTCCTGTTCGTGCCGCTGAGCGCGGCCACGCTGGCGACACTGCCGCTTTCCGAACGCACCGAAGGCGCCGGCTTCTTCAGCCTGTCGCGCAACATCGGCTCCAGCGTCGGGATTTCGGTGGTGAATGCGCTGTTGGTGCAGAACACCCAGGCCAATCACGCCTCGATCGTGCCGCATGTTTCGGCGGTCAATCGGGCGCTTGAGAATCCGCTCATCGCGCGCGCGTGGAACCCAACGACTGCGGCCGGACGTGCCGCGCTCGATGCGGTGATAACGCGCCAGGCGGAGATCATCGCTTATATCGACGACTACAAGCTTCTGATGGTCGCGACACTTGCGGTAATCCCCTTGCTCCTGGTGTTCAAACGGATGTCGCGCAGCGGCGCGCCTGCGCCGGTCATTGTCGACTAGCCGCACGCTGAGTTTGAATGCCGTAATAGCCGGACTTGAAGCGCTGGCGCGACGAGCCAATTAAGTCTAACCGCGGCCTGCAGATCGAAAAAAGGCGACCTTGCGGGCCGCCTTTATCGACTTTCCGATTGAATTTCGCAGGCTGAGGGCTATTCCGCCGCCCCGCCTGCCGCGGTTTCGCGCGGCTGCTCACCTTCGGCCTTCTGCTTCGCCTCGAGATCTTCGCCGGTCTCCTGATCGACGACTTTCATCGACAGTCTGACTTTGCCGCGGTCGTCGAAGCCGAGGAGTTTAACTTTGACTTTGTCGCCTTCCTTGACCACGTCGCTGGTCTTCTGAACCCGGCGCTGCGCGAGCTGGCTGATATGTACGAGTTCATCTTTGGCGCCGAAGAAGTTCACGAAGGCGCCGAAGTCCATGACTTTGACGACGGTGCCTTCGTAGATGTGGCCGAGCTCCGGCTCCGAGGCGATCGACTTGATCCAGTTGATCGCCGCCTTGATGGACTCGCCGTCGGCAGACGCGACCTTCACCGAACCGTCGTCCTCGATGTTGATCTTGGCGCCGGTCTTTTCGACGATCTCACGGATAACCTTGCCGCCGGTGCCAATGACTTCGCGGATCTTGTCGGTCGGGATCTTGAACGTCTCGATGCGCGGCGCATGTTGCCCGAGTTCGGCGCGGGCGGTATTTAGCGCCTTCGCCATTTCGCCGAGGATATGCAGGCGGCCATCCTTGGCCTGGGCCAACGCGACCCTCATGATCTCCTCGGTAATGCCCGCGATCTTGATATCCATCTGCAGCGAGGTGATGCCGCCGTCGGTGCCGGCCACCTTGAAGTCCATGTCGCCGAGATGATCCTCGTCGCCGAGGATGTCGGAGAGCACGGCAAAGCGCTCATCCTCTTTGATGAGGCCCATCGCGATGCCCGCGGTCGGCCGTTTGAGCGGCACGCCGGCGTCCATCAGTGCGAGCGAAGAACCGCACACCGTCGCCATCGACGACGAGCCGTTCGAACTCGGTGATCTCGGAGACGAGACGGATGGTGTAGGGAAACTCGTCCTTGGACGGCAGCATCGGATGGATCGCGCGCCAGGCGAGTTTGCCATGCCCGATTTCGCGGCGGCCCGGTGCGCCCGTGCGGCCGGTTTCGCCCACCGAATAATGCGGGAAGTTGTAGTGCAGAAGAAATGTTTCCTTGTAGGTGCCCTGCAGCGCATCGATGAATTGTTCGTCTTCGGCAGTGCCCAACGTCGCGACCACCAAAGCCTGTGTCTCGCCGCGGGTGAACAGCGCCGAACCGTGGGTCCGCGGCAATACGCCGACTTCCGACACGATCTGGCGGACGGTTTTCACGTCGCGGCCGTCAATGCGCTTGCCGGTATCGAGGATGTTCCAGCGAACGATCTTGGCTTCGAGTTCCTTGAACACGCCGGTAACCGCCAGCTTGTCGTGCTTCGGTTCGGCGCCTTCGGGGAAGAAGTGCGCCATCACCTTCTTCTTGACCGCCGCGACTGCGTCCTGGCGATCCTGCTTGCGCACGATCGAATAGGCCGCACGCAGGTCCTGCTCGGCGAGACCGAGAATCTCCTTTTCGATGGCCGCGTTGTCGGTGACGACCAGATCGCGAGGCTCTTTCGCGGCCTTTTCGGCGAGTTTGATGATCGCGTCGATCACCGGCTGGAAGTGCCGATGGCCGAACATCACCGCGCCAAGCATGATCTCTTCGGACAGTTCCTTTGCTTCCGACTCCACCATCATCACCGCATCTTGCGTGCCGGCGATGACGAGGTCGAGCTGGCTCTCCTTCATCTCGTCGATCTGCGGGTTGAGCACGTATTCGTTGTTGATGAAGCCAACACGCGCCGCGCCGATCGGCCCCATGAAGGGAGCGCCCGACAGCGTGAGCGCAGCGGATGAGGCGACCATCGCCACGATGTCGGGATCATTCTCCTGATCGTGCGAGAGCACGGTAACGGTCACCTGCGTGTCGCAGCGCCAGCCTTCGGCGAACAGCGGCCGGATCGGGCGGTCGATCAGGCGCGACGTCAGCGTATCCTTTTCCGTTGGCCCGCGCTCGCGCTTGAAATAGCCGCCGGGTATCCGGCCAGCCGCGTAGTATTTCTCGGTGTAGTTGACGGTGAGCGGAAGAAAATCGATTCCTTCCTTCGGCTGCTTGGCCGCCACAACGGCGGCAAGCACAGTAGTCTCGCCGTAGGTGGCGAGGACGGCGCCGTCGGCCTGACGCGCGATCTTGCCGGTCTCTAGCGTGAGTGTGCGGCCACCCCAGTCAAGTTGTACACGATGAATGTTGAACATTGCGATTGTCTCTCATGGTTTTCGCGGTGGCGCGAAAGCCATGAGCAAGACGGCGAGAGGCTGTCATTCGCAACGTGACTGCGAATCCAAACAGCATCCGGCGATCCTGCCATGGCCATCGGCCTTACCGTGATAGTGACGGGCTTCGGCCCGTCGCTCTAATCGGCAGCTCATGCTGCCTTACAAACGGCGGATGCATCTTGCAGTCCGCCACGGCGCGCGCGGGATCTCCCGCGCGCGAATTCGTCAACGACGGATACCTAATCGCTCAATCAAGTCTTTGTAACGCCCTTCATTGGTGCGCCGCAGATAGTCGAGAATCTGACGCCGCTGCGACACGAGCTTAAGAAGCCCGCGCCGCGAGTGGTTGTCCTTGATGTGAGTTTTGAAGTGATCGGTCAGGTTATTGATCCGCTCCGAAAGCAGCGCTACCTGCACTTCGGGCGATCCGGTGTCGCCGGATTTGACGGCATACGTGGTAATAACCTCCGCCTTACGCGCGGTCGTAATCGACATCGTCACTAACCCTTTTGTCTATCGGCGCGACCAGTCACGCCGTTTAAATTGAACACGCGCTTGGGGACGATCTCGCCGCGGTCGACCTCGGCAATGGCTACGAGCTGATCGCTCGTAGCGACTTGGACCGTGCCGCGAATAATAGCGGCGTCCCTTCCACGCAACAAAACGGCTTGGCCCCTTTGGAGCCTTGCCGCATCTGCCGGGCTCACGGCCAGCGCCGGGATGTCGTCCAGCGCGGTCTCGACCGGCAGTAGCATATCGGCGAGGTTTCCCTCACCGGCGGCCGCTCTATGGCATAAAGATTCAAGCCGTTCCAGCGAAATCATGTCGCTCTCAGCGAACGGGCTAACCCGGCTCCTTCGCAACGCGCAAACATGACCAAACACGCCCAACGCCCGGCCAAGATCACGCGCAATTGCCCGTACATAGGTTCCCTTGCCGCATTCTGCTGCGATTACCGCGTGATCCGCGTCCGGGATGTCGACCAGGTCGAGCCGATGGATGGTTACCGGGCGCGGTGCGAGTTCGATCACTTCGCCCTCGCGGGCGAGATCGTAGGCGCGTTCGCCGTCAATCTTGATGGCTGAAAAGCGGGGCGGGACCTGTTCGATCGTGCCGACAAAGCTCGGCAGCAACGCCTCGATCGCCGCCCGATTAGGTCGGCTGTCGCTGGTGTTTGCCACCCGTCCCTCGGCATCGTCGGTGTCGCGCTCCTCGCCCCAGCGCACGGTGAAGAGATAGGTTTTACGGCCATCGACCACGAACGGGACCGTCTTGGTCGCTTCGCCGAGCGCGATCGGCAGACAGCCCGAGGCGAGTGGGTCGAGCGTTCCGGCGTGACCTACGCGCTTTGCCGCGAACAAACGCTTGATGACCGCAACCGCGTGCGTCGAGGTCATGCCGACCGGTTTATCGAGCACGACCCAGCCGTGCACATCGCGCTTTTGCCGTTTCTTGTTCGACCTCTTTAGGTCGGTCAACGAATCGGCCGTCACCGTGAGCGCGATTTCGGCGGGACCGTCGCTCTCGTGTCCGTCGATCGATCGAATAGTATTGATTACCGACATTAATCGTCCTTTTCCGCGCCCAAACCCGGATTTTGTGAGTCTTCTTCGTGCGAATGCGGGCCTTGCAAGTCGCGTTGGACTGCGGGTGTTCGCAAAAGCTTCCCGATCCGTTCCGCTTCGTCGAATCGTTCGTCGATACGAAACCGGATTTCAGGAGCAAATTTGAGGTTAACGCGCCGCGAAATTTCGCCGCGCATGTAACGTTTGTTGTTTTCCAGCGCCGCGAGCACTTCTTCTTCATCGCGTCCGCCGAGCGGCGTAACGTAGATCGTGGCAAGCCGCAGATCGGGGCTCATCCGCACCTCGGGCACCGTGAGCATATGCGTTTCGATGACGGGATCATGGATATCGCCGCGCACAAGCATTTCGGCCAGCGCGTGACGAACGAGTTCGCCGACGCGCAACTGGCGTGCCGAACCGCCTGCAGACTGATCACGACGGTGGTGGCGATGACGTGCCATTGCTTTCGGTAGTTTATTTCTCGCTGCTCATGGCCGGGCGTTTCCCGGCCATTCGGATCTTTTTAATTGTCGATTACCGCCAGAGGCGTCGGCGGCCGGCATAAAGCCGGCCAAAATGGTCGCAGACGGTCACAGCGACCGCTGCACGCTTTCCACCCGGTAGCATTCGATGACGTCGCCCACCTTCATGTCATGGTAGTTCTCGAACGCCATCCCGCATTCCTGACCGGCAACGACTTCGCGCGCGTCGTCCTTGAAGCGCTTGAGCTGCGACAGCTTGCCCTGGTGGACGACGACACTTTCACGAATGAGCCTGACGTGGGCGCCACGCTCGACGACACCGTCGGTGACCCGGCAGCCGGCAACATTGCCGACCTTCGAGACTTTGAAGACTTCGAGGATCGTCGCGTTGCCGAGCATGGTCTCGCGCAGCGTCGGCGCCAGCAATCCCGACATCGCTTTCTTCACGTCATCGACGAGATCGTAGATGACGTTGTAATAGCGTATCTCGATGCCGGCCTGCTCGGCGGCTTCGCGGGCTTCCTTATGGGCGCGCACGTTGAAGCCGATCACGGCCGCACCCGAAGCTCCCGCCAGCGTGACGTCGGATTCGGTAATGCCGCCAGCGCCCGAGAAGATAATGCGTGCCGCAACCTCATCGGTCGATAGTTTTTCGAGCGCACCGACGATGGCTTCGATCGAGCCTTGAACGTCGCCCTTGATGATCAGCGGAAATTCTTTGCGACCGGAGGTCTTGAGCTGATTCATCATCTGCTCAAGCGAGCCGCGCATGCCGGTCTGCCGCGCCGCCGTGATATCGCGGCGCTGCCGCGCGCGGTAATCGGCGATCTCGCGGGCGCGCGCTTCGGTCGCGACTGCGGCCAGCCGATCGCTTGCTTCGGGCGTACCATTAAAGCCCAGCACTTCGACCGGCATCGAGGGCCCAGCGGCGACGACCGAGTGGCCAGTATCCGAGACCAGCGCACGCACGCGGCCCCATTCGGAGCCAGCGACGACAATATCGCCGGGTCTGAGCGTCCCGCGCTGCACGAGAACCGTCGCGACCGGACCGCGGCCACGATCAAGCCGCGCCTCGATCACCGTGCCTTCGGCGGCACGGTTCGGGTTCGCTTTCAGATCGAGCACTTCAGATTGCAGCGCAATCACATCGAGCAGCTTGTCGAGATTAAGCTTCTCTTTCGCCGACACCTCGACTTCGAGAACGTCGCCGCCCAGCGACTCGACCTGGATCTCATGCTGCAGCAATTCCGTGCGCACCCGCTCGGGCTTGGCGTCCGGCTTGTCGATCTTGTTGATGGCGACAATGATCGGGACCTTCGCCGCCTTGGCGTGCTGGATCGCTTCCACGGTCTGCGGCATCACACCATCGTCGGCGGCAACCACAAGAACGACAATGTCGGTGATCTTGGCGCCGCGCGCCCGCATGGCGGTAAAAGCGGCGTGACCGGGCGTATCGATGAAGGTGATGCGGCCGCCCGACGGCGCGGTGACCTGATAAGCGCCGATGTGCTGGGTGATGCCGCCGGCCTCGTCGGCCGCTACATCAGTCGAGCGAATAGCGTCGAGCAACGATGTCTTGCCGTGATCAACGTGGCCCATGATGGTGACAACCGGGGCGCGCGGCAGCAGGTTGGCCGGATCGTCCGGGGCGTCGAACATGCCTTCTTCGACGTCGGACTCGGCGACGCGACGCACGGTGTGGCCGAGTTCCTCGGCGATGAGTTGGGCGGTATCGGCGTCGATCGTATCGGTGATCTTTGCCATGTGACCCTGCTGCATCAGGATGCGGATCACGTCGACTGCGCGTTCGGCCATGCGGTTGGCCAGTTCCTGAATGGTGATGGTCTCCGGGACCGTCACTTCACGGGCGATCTTCTCTTTCGGCTCGTTGTCGCGATGGCCGGTGATGCGCTGGACGCGCCGGCGGAATGAAGCCACCGAGCGTTCGCGGACTTCGTCGGCGGAAAGTGCGGTCACGACGGTCAGCCGGCCGCGGCGTTTCTCGGCGCCGACGCGAGGCGTCTTGGGTGGTGGCGCCGGACGTACCGGCGCGCCGCCGGGGCCGCGGCGGACGGTACGCGGCGCTTCTTCTTCGTCGGCTTCAAGCACCGGGCGAGCGGTGCCGGGCTTTGCTATTACTGTCTCGGCGCCAAATCGCTTTTTGGCGACCTCGTCGGCCTTCCGCTTGGTTTCTTCGTCGTGCTTGCGGCGCTCTTCTTCGTCACGTTTGCGCGCCTCGGCCTTGGCACGGTCAGATTTGTCGGCCTCTTCACGGCCTTGCCGAATTCGCGCTTCTTCCTCGGCAATCTTCCGTTCTTCGGCTTCACGCAGGCGCGCGTCGGCGAGCGCATGAGCCCGGGCGTTTCGCTCCTCGTCCGTGAGCGTGCGCAACACGACACCGGAAGGCTTCAGGGCAGCGCCGGGAGCAGCGGCAGGTGCCGCTGGCGCCTTGGCCGTCGTGACGGTGCGCTTTGGTGCCACAGCGCGCTCGACGGGAGCTACCGGTTCTGGCCTGGCGTCACCGGTGCGCCGCTTTACCTTCTCGACCACAACCGACTTGCTACGACCATGGCTGAAGCTCTGGCGTACGACGCCCTGCTCGACGCCGCCACGCTTCAGGGTCAACGTCTTGGTCGACGTGACACTCAGCTTTTCGCCGCTATTTTTGGTCGTCTCGGTCATTACGCATCATGTCCTTGGCCGGCTTTAAGTTCGGCGCAGCCTTCCGGCCTAATTGTTCTGATCACCGGCCCGAAACCGTTCGAGGCGCCGACAACGCGCCAAAATGGTTTCGCTTCCTGGGCCGGCGAGCAGGGCTGCATGTATCACATTTGGGCGGTTCAATGCCAAATCCAATTGCGCCGAGGTGAGGAATCCGATCACCACGGGCGGCCGGCCCATAAGCCTGCGCCAGGCCGCGTCGAGCTTACGGGTTCCTTCGGGCGAAGCCTCGACGGCATGCACCAGGGCGACGGCCTTCTCGGCTGCCAAGGCCTTCTCGGCTTTGACAAACCCGGCGGCGACCAATCCGGCCTTGCCGGCCACCGCCAAGGCATCAAGGACGGCCTGTTCGAGGAGCCGCTCGGTACGCGCGATAAAGTCGAGGGGGAGGCGAACCTCCCGTTTGTAACCCCGGGTAAAGGCTTTGCGCTTGATCGCCTCACTCAAGGCGTCCCGTGTCCCGGTAATCCAGATGCCGCGTCCGGGCAGCTTGCTTTTGACGTCTGCGACCGCCTCACCCTGCGGCCCGACGACGAACCGGATCAGCTCAGATACCGGACGCACAGTACGGGTCGCCGCGCACATGCGTTCGCGCTCTCGCGCCCGCGGTCCGCCATCGAGCTCTGATGCTCGTTCGCTTTGTTGAACTTCGGCGATCATCCGCCCGTTGGGCTCCTTTATACCTGCACCTCGGGGACCGGAGCCTCCTCAGCGGGAGGCGGAGCGAGATCGGCCTCGCTGACCCAACCGGCCTTTAGCCGGGCCTGCATGACCAAGGTCTCGGCTTCCTCGCGGGAAATATCGATGCCATCGAGAATGCCGGCCTCGCGCACGCTCTCGCCGTCCTTGCGCTCGGTCCAGCCGATGAGGTCGTCGGTCGCGCAGCCGGCAAGGTCTTCGATCGTCTTGACGCCGTTCTCGCCGAATTGGACCAGCATGGCCGTCGTGACGCCGGGCACCTCTTTGAGGGCATCTTCAACGCCGAGCTCCTTACGCTTGGCGTCAAGCTCGCCTTCGATCTTGGCGAGGTAATCGCGCGCACGACTTTGTAGTTCGCTCGCGGTGTCGTCGTCGAAGCCTTCGATGCCGGCAACCTCTTTCGCGTCCACCATCGCCAACTCCTCCACCGAGCCGAAGCCTTCCGATGCCAACAATTGTCCGATCACCTCGTCGACATTGAGTGAATCGATGAACATCCGCGTACGGTTCTCAAATTCGGCCTGGCGGCGTTCCGACTCTTCCTGTTCGGTGAGGATATCGATATCCCAGCCGGTGAGCTGCGAAGCCAGCCGCACGTTTTGGCCGCGCCGGCCGATGGCAAGCGAAAGCTGCTGATCGGGGACGACGACCTCGATGCGTTCGCGCTCTTCATCGAGAACGACCTTGGCGACTTCGGCAGGAGCGAGCGCGTTGACGACAAACGTGGCGATATCTTGCGACCACGGAATGATGTCGATCTTCTCGCCCTGAAGCTCGTTGACGACCGCCTGCACCCGCGAGCCGCGCATGCCGACGCAAGCGCCGACCGGATCAACCGAAGAATCCCGCGAGACTACCGCGATCTTGGCGCGAGAACCCGGATCGCGAGCCACTGCCTTCACTTCGACGATGCCGTCGTAGATTTCCGGTACTTCCTGCGCGAACAGCTTCGACATGAATTGCGGGTGGGTGCGCGACAGGAAAATTTGCGGCCCGCGCTGCTCGCGGCGCACATCGTAAATGTAGGCACGGATGCGATCGCCATTGCGGAACACTTCGCGCGGCAGCATTTCGTCGCGCCGGACGATGGCTTCGCCGCGGCCGAGATCGACCACCACGTTGCCGTACTCGACGCGCTTGACGATGCCGTTGACGATGTCGCCGATCCGATCCTTGTATTCATCGTACTGGCGGTCGCGCTCTGCCTCGCGCACTTTCTGCACGATGACCTGCTTGGCCGATTGGGCGGCGATGCGTCCATATTCGAGCGGCGGCAGCTTGTCGGCGATGGTGTCGCCAACCTGGGCGGCCGGGTGATGCCGGCGGGCCTCATCGATTGTGATCTGGAATGCCGGGTTTTCGACCGCGTCGACGACCAGCATATGGCGCGACAAATGAAGCTCGCCGCTTTTCGGATCGATCTCTGCGCGGACTTCGGTTTCGCTGCCGTAGCGCGAGCGGGCGGCTTTGGCGATCGCCTCCTCCATGGCGCCGAGAACGATCTTGCGATCGATCGCCTTCTCCCGCGCGACCGCATCTGCGATCTGTAACAGTTCGAGTTTATTGGCGCTGACCGTCGCCATCGTTCAATCTCCCTTGCGTTGGGTTACGCGCCGACCTTGATCGGTTGTTAGGTGTTTCTGCTGTTTCCTTGCTGCCGCGCTTTTGCCGCCGCAGCGTTTCGGAAATGAGCGCATCGGTAAGAACGAGCTTTGCTTCCATGATGTCGTCGATCGGCAGCAGCACGTCGCCCGGCCCGTCACAGCGAAGGCGAACACATTCGCCCTCGCTGCCGAGGAGTTCGCCGCGAAAACGCTTACGCCCGTCGACGGCGACATTCATCTCGACCTGGGCGACGTGACCGGCGTAGCGATCGAAATCGGAACGCCGCACCAGCGGCCGGTCAATGCCGGGCGAAGAGATCTCCAGACGATAGGGGCCTTCAACCGGATCGGCGGCATCAAACACCGGCGACAATGCGCGTGATGCGGCCTCGCAGTCTTCGATCGCCATCGAGCCGTCCGGCCGCTCGGCCAGGATCTGGACCGTGCAGCCGGCAAATCCCGAAATGCGTACCCGCACCAGCCGATAGCCAAGCTCCGCCAGTACCGGCGCCGCGATTGCGGCGACGCGCTCGGCGCGCCCCGGCTCAATGATGAGCCGCGGCTCTTCGGCAAAAGCTGTCGGACTGTCGTCCATGCCCTTTGCGACCACTGTTCCTTCACCATGCCGTCAAAGGAACCGCCGGTTTCAGGTAATAAAAAAGAGCGGGTCCCCGGGGGGCCCACTCTCAAAACCGTTCGGATCAACCGACCGCTATGAGGTATCCATGACGGATGCGGCAAATATAGCGTTTCCTGCCATTCTTGCAAGTGCCCCTTCAGGGATCGGTAATCAGTCATCAGTAATCAGATACGCAGTAAACCGGACCTGATGATTATCAATTTCTGAACACTGATATCGCAATGGACGCTACTCTCTCACTAATTCCCGAGCTGGAAGAGGTCGTCCAACACGGCTCCCGTGAAAAGCGGACCGAGACGCTGCAACGCATCACAGCTCTCTTTGTCAACGGGGCTGGCAGCTACAACGACGAACACGTCGATGTCTTTGACGAAGTGTTTGGGTTGCTAATCGAGGAGATTGAGAACAAAGCGCGCGCCGAGCTCTCGAACCGCCTCGCTCCCGTGAGCAACGCGCCGGTCAAAGTGCTGCGGCGACTTGCCAGCGACGACGATATCGCAGTCGCCGGGCCGGTGCTGAAACAGGCAATACGGCTTCCGGAAGCTGATCTTATCGACCTGGCCGAGACCAAGAGTCAGGCGCATCTACACGCGATCTCGGGACGGCGCGCGCTGGGTGAGGCGGTGACGGATGTTTTGGTGCGCCGCGGCAATCGCGATGTCGCGCGCCGCGTTGCGGACAATCGCGGCGCCCGTATTTCCGAGAAGGGTTTCCACGGTCTTGTTAAGCGCGCGGAAGAGGATGGCATCCTCGCCGAAAAAGTCGGGCTGCGGCCCGACATTCCGGCGCCGATGTTCCGGGATTTGCTGACCAAAGCGACCGCGGTCGTCCACAAGCGGCTGATCGCCTCGGCAACGCCCGAACTGAGAACGGCGATCTGCGAAATCCTGCTAAAGGTCTCGACCGAGGTTGGCGCTCGCGTAGGCCCACGCGATTATCGCGCGGCGCAGCGCATGATCATGAGTCTCGACCGGGCGAACCAGCTGGACGAGCCGACGCTGACGGAATTCTGCGCCCAGCACAAATATGAAGAGACAGTGGCTGCCCTCGCCGCGCTCACCAAAGTGCCGATCAAAATCGTCGACCGGCTGATGAGCGGCGACCGGCCCGATCCGGTCCTGATCCTTTGCAAGGCGGCCAATCTAAGCTGGCCTACGGTGAAGGCGCTCGTCCTGGCGCGGCCAGACACGGGCGGAACGTCCTCGCAGGGACTTGATGCGGCCTTCACAAACTATGGACAGCTTTCCGCCTCGACCGCGCATCGCGTGGTTCGCTTTTGGCAGCTGCGGCAGGGTGAATGATTGCCCTCGCGCAGGTCGGATTTTAGCGGCGGCGAAAGACCAGGAAGCACGGCGCGCGCTCCGCACTAGCAGCCTTCGCGTGATAGCGGGTACCGACGAAATCTGGCCAGGCCTTTCGCCAATCGTCCGCGCACTGCGCGGTCCACTCGAAATCGGGACACCGCAGGAGACGCTGCAGCGTCCAGGTCGCGTAGTCGGCGATATCGGTAACAAAACGAAGATCGCCGCCGCTTCGCAAAACCCGGGCGAATTGGCTGACCGTTGTGTCCTGAACAAAGCGCCGCTTCCAATGCCGGCGCTTCGGCCAGGGATCGGGGTGGATCAATTCGATCCGCGTCAGCGATGCTTCGGGAAGCCACGCGAGCAGACTTGTGGCGTCATCGAAGTGCAGGCGGATGTTTTGCAGATCCGCCGCTTCGATCCCCGCCAGCGCTTTGGCCATGCCGTTGACGAACGGTTCGACCCCAATGAATCCGGTCAGCGGCCGTGCTCTCGCCTGCGCCAGAAGATTCTTGCCGCCGCCGAAGCCGATCTCGAGCTGAATCTCGCTCACGGGTACCGGAAAGATTGTTTGTAGACCGGCCGCAGGAGGGTGTGAGAGATCGATCGCAACGCGCGGCAATAGTGTTTCGAACAGCTGCGCCTGTCGTGGCCGCAGCCGGTGTCCCTTGCGGCGCCCGAAAAAAGCGCGCGCCTGATCTTGCGGACGATTCATCGCCGTCGTTGCCGTCCGGCAGTCGGATAGTTCAGCTTCGTGCTGCTTAGTTCAGTGTAGATTTAATGCGCGGCGTCAGGCGAAGGATTTTGCACATCCTTCGCGTGCTTCTTGGCCTCGTGATGACCGATCACGCAGCCTGCAGCCGCACCAAGCAGGCCATGATGACCGGCGTAATGTCCAGCGATGCCGCCGACAATTGCGCCCTTGATGCAGCCTTTGGCATTGGCGGGGACGGCCGCGACGGCAACGACCAGCGTCACCGCAAAGCACGCAAGAATGGACTTCATCGCCCGCGACCTCCGTCGACTATTCTGCCAATCCCGCACCCGCGGGTTTCGTTCCACGCCAGCGCCCGAGGCGCTCGGCGTGTACGCCAAGTGATTCCGCGCAGCCGGAATCTGTGGTGGCAGTCAGCTCAGCGCAAGCTACGCTTGAGCACGTCGGCGAGGTCGGTCCGCTCCCAGGAAAAGCCTCCGTCCTTCTCCGGCGCACGGCCGAAATGGCCATACGCGGAAGTGCGGCGGTAGATCGGCCGGTTGAGCTTGAGCGCGCGGCGAATGCTGGTCGGGCGGAGCGGAAACAGTTCCGGCAGCAGCTTCTGCAACTTCGCTTCGTCGACCTTGCCGGTGCCGTGGGTGTCGACATAGACCGACATCGGATCGGCCACGCCGATCGCGTAGGCGATCTGGATGGTGCAGCTGTCAGCAAGGCCCGCAGCGACCACGTTCTTGGCCAGATAACGCGCAGCGTAGGCCGCCGAGCGATCGACCTTGGTCGGGTCCTTGCCGGAGAAGGCGCCGCCGCCATGTGGCGCATAGCCGCCGTAGGTATCGACGATGATCTTGCGGCCGGTGAGGCCGCAATCGCCATCCGGTCCGCCGACGACGAAATTACCGGTCGGATTGACCAGGAAATCGCTCGGCTTCTTCGGCATCCAGCCTTCAGGCAGGGCCGATTCGACTGAGTCCGCGATCATGTCCTTCACAATGCCCGGCGTGTATTTCTTGCCGTTGCGGCTTTCTGCCTTGTGCTGTGTCGACACCACGACCTTGGTGCAGCCGACCGGCTTGCCGTCGACGTATTTCACCGTCACCTGGCTCTTGGCGTCGGGCTGCAGGTCAGCCAGCGAACCGGAGCGGCGCTTTTCCGAGAGTACTTTCAGGATTTTGTGCGCGAAATAGATCGGCGCCGGCATGAACGAGCCCTTCTCATAGACCTCGCTCTCGTTGCAGGCGAACCCGAACATCATGCCCTGGTCGCCCGCGCCTTCGTGTTCCTCGTCGCCTTTCTTGTGCTTCTTGGCATCGACGCCCATGGCGATGTCGGGCGATTGGCCGTGCAGCAGCACTTCGACGTCGGCGCCGTAGAACGAAAAACCATCCTGGTCGTAGCCGATATCTTTGACCACCTGGCGCGCGGTCTCGGCGATCAGCTCGCGATTAACGACCGCTTTGTCGCCGTGCTTGTGGAACAGCGGCGACTGACCGCGACCCTCGCCGGCGATGACAATCTTGTTGGTCGTGCACAGCGTCTCGCAGCCAAGCCTGGTGTTGACCTTGCTGTCGTCGGCAATTCCGAGCTTGATGTCGTTTTCCAGGAAGGCATCGAGAATGGCGTCGGAGATTTGGTCGCAAACCTTGTCCGGATGTCCTTCCGACACGGATTCGCTGGTAAACAGATAATTTGTACGTTGCACTGCGAAAGCACTCCCCTCGTCAAGCCGCGCCCGATTGCGTCGGAGCTTGTTTGGAACGCGCGCTGGCGAGACCCAGCGCTGTTGATGACACGGTTGTTGCAGCGTCGCTGCGCGCGGTCAAGATGTGGGCGAAACGTGGGCGAAACGGGGGAGCGTACCGATGAAGTCGTCAGCCCTGGTCAGCGCTTTTCACCAACTGCAATCTGTTCAACAAGATCGACAATGCGGCGCCGCAGCTTGGAGTTGCCGATGCGCATGAAGGCCTTGGTGAGCGCGAGGCCATCCGATGTAGCGAGAAAATCGGAGACGTAAGCGGGTGAGGGCGCCTCGCCCATGCCGTCGTGACGGCCTGTACCGGGGACCGTTGGCGCACCTTCGAAAAAGAATGACACCGGCACCTGGACGATATTCGCAATTTGTTGGAGGCGGCTCGCGCCGATCCGGTTGGTGCCTTTTTCGTATTTTTGCACTTGTTGAAATGTGAGGCCGAGCGCGTTGCCAAGCTTTTCCTGGCTCATTCCGAGCATCATACGGCGCATCCGCACGCGACTGCCAACGTGCTTGTCAATAGGGTTGGGTGCCTTTTTGGCTATCATCATCTTAAGCGGTTCTCCTGTGCCGGCCCTCTGTAGCGTAATAGTTGCGGATATCAAATATCGTGCTGTTGAATACTGGCCATGCAAACCATCGTCGCCCTTTTTGGACAGCCGGGAATAGAATTAACTGTAATTAGACGAGTATAACAGGGTCGTCCACGCGGGCTAGTTGCGGTGAAGATATTATATGCCCGCCGCTGACGTGGCACGTCATCTTAAAATATTATGTGGCCCATAGGCGGCGTGGCATGTCATCTTAATGAGGTAACAATCGTTCCGATTTTGCACTTCACGCGGCAAAATTTCCGGATTTGGAGGTGTTTGGTTGCAATCGGCGCTGAACAACCGCCAGTAGCGCGAAGGCCACAATTATGGCAGCGGGGATATCTCCGACGCGGGCGTACACCGGGCGCCCGATCGATCGCGGTAATCGTGAACTGAGCAGACCTTCGCTGCCAAGCGGCAATGAATCAATTATTCTCCCAAGCGGATCAAACACCGCCGAGATGCCGGTATTGGCGGCGCGAACCAGCGGCAGGCCCTGCTCGATAGCCCGAACGCGCGCTTGCTGCAGGTGCTGAAACGGCCCGGTCGAAATACCAAACCAGCCGTCATTCGTGACATTGACCATCCAGCCGGGCCGCCGGCCTTTGGGCATCAGTTGGTCCGGAAAAATAACCTCGTAGCAGATGAGAGGAAGCGCGAGTGGGGCGCCCGGAACGGCAATAGGCCGGCGCCGGTCTCCGGCGGAGAAGCCACCGGGCAGCTTGGTGAGCTGCTGTAAGCCAATGGCTTCGAGGAGATGTTGGAACGGCAGATATTCGCCGAACGGCACCAGATGAACTTTGTCGTAGATCGAAACAATCGAACCGGCGTGGTCGATCACGTAGATCGAATTGTAGACGGTGGGATTGGCGGGATTGACCGGTTCGGCCAGCCGTACCGCGCCGGTAATCAGCACGGTGTGCTCGCCGAGCAGCTGGGTGATCTGGGTGAGCGCGTCGGGTTCTCGCGCGAGGAAAAACGGAAAAGCTGATTCCGGCCAGATCAGAATTGTTGCATCGCTCGTACTGGGTTGTTGTGGACTGGATGCACGCTCGGACAGAGCGATGTAGCGATCGATGACTTTCTGCTTGGCGGCATAGTTGAACTTTACGTCCTGCTGGAGGTTCGGCTGCATGATGCGCAGCTCGACGCCTTCGACGAACCGCGTTGGCGCGCGCACCAGCCGTACCGCACCGAAGCCGGCCATTGTGGCGAGGATTGCGATGCCGAGCGTAATTGGCAGCCACGGCCAGCGGCTTTCAGCGCGATCGTCAACGAGCGTGGCGGGGCTTGCGCCGACGACAATGGCGATGAAAGTGAGACCCCAGATGCCGATGAACGCGGCGCTTTGCGCCAGCACGAGCGGTGCGGTGAGCGCATAACCGAAGGCATTCCACGGAAAGCCGGTCAGCACATGCCCACGCAACCATTCAACGGCGGTGAGCGCCACACCCAAGGCCAGAATGCGCATCGCTCCCCGCACCCACAATAAGCGGGCCAGCGCCGTGCCGAATGCCGTGAAAATCGCAAGCCCTGCCGGGAGCCCGAGCACTGCGATTGGCAACAACCAGCCGAAGGTCGGCGCATCGACCAGGAAGGCGTAGCCAACCCAATACAGGCCGGCGAGAAAATAGCCGAAGCCGAACCACCAGCCGATCGCCGCGGAACTCCTTACTCCGCGCCCATACCCGGTTCCGGTGCCGTCGATCAGCCAGACCAGCGTCGGGAACGTCAGAAACAGGATCGGCCAAAAATTGAACGGCGCCATGGCGAGCGCCGACAGCGCGCCCGCGGCGAACGCGATGAGCCAGCGCCGCCATCCCCAGGACAGTACGATGGCGTGGATCGCACGCTCCGGTTTCACGGCGCCGGCGGTGAGTTCGGATTTTGCCGAGTCGCCTCATCACGCGACGCCGCCGGTCGTGAAACCGCGGGCTTCACTAACGTCGGCGCCGAGGCTGGGCGCCGGTCTTTGCTGCGGTAGATTTTTACGCGCTTGACCCGGCGCGGATCGGCATCGAGCACTTCCGCTTCGAAAGAGTCCGGTCCCGGTACCAGTTCGCCGCGGACCGGGACGTGGCCCGCCCGCATCACCAGGTATCCGCCGAGCGTATCGACGTCTTGCGCGGCGGCGCCGACATCGAACTCGTCGCCGACGACCGCGCGCACATCGTCGAGACTGGCGCGGCCGATCGCGAGGAACGAGCCGTCGTTCTGACGTGTCACCGCGGGCAATTCAGCTTCATCGTGCTCGTCGGCGATGTCGCCGACGATCAGCTCGACCAGGTCCTCGATCGAGACGAGGCCATCGCTGCCGCCGTATTCGTCGATGATGAGCGCCAGGTGAATGCGGGTCGCCTGCATTTTGGCGAGCAGATCAAGCGCCGGCATCGAGGGCGGCGCGTACAGCATTTCGCGGACGATCTTGGTCGTGGCCAACGGCATGGAAAGATTGATCTTTGCGAGATCGAGATCGGCGGTCGGTAATTTTTCCTCAGTGCTGGCGGCGCCGGGATCGATCACGGCGCGCGCCGCCATGAAGGCGAGCAAATCGCGGATGTGGACCATGCCGCTTGGATCGTCGAGGGTGTCGTTGTAAACCACGAGCCGCGAATGGCCGGCGCCAGCGAAGACCATGACAAGCTCGCCGATCGTGATGTGCTGCTGTACCGCAACGATATCGGCACGCGGCACCATCACACTCTCGATCCGGCACTCGCGCAGACCGAGAATGTTTTTCAGCATGGTGGCTTCGGCGGGCGAGAAGCCAGATTCCGGCTGCTCGGCGGTCAGGACAAGTTCAAGGTCGGCGCGGGTTGCCGCCGCCTTCCAGCCAAACAGAATGCGCATGACGCGCGTGAGCCAGCCCTCGTGCAGCTCGCCATGCTCCGGCACCAGCATGGGCAGGCCGTGATGCTCGGTCTCGTCGGATTCGCTGCGGGTCGGGGATTGGCTCATGATCAGTATATGTGAATGGTCAGACGTCGGACCGGACGTCAGACTTCAGGCCTTGCTGCCGCGCCGGTACGGGTCAGGAATTGCAAGCCGCCGCAGAATGTCGCGCTCGAGGCGTTCCATGGTTTCTGCGTCTTTCTTCCGCTCGTGGTCGTAGCCCAACAGATGCAGAAAACCATGTACGGCAAGATGGGCGACATGATGGGCGAAAGGTTTGCCTTCTGCGCCGGCTTCCGCCGCGACGGTTTCGTAGGCCAGGACGACGTCACCGATGAGCAGCGGGTCGCCGCCGGTGCGGCCGGTCGGGAATGACAGCACATTCGTGGCCGCGTCCACGCCGCGCCAGGTGCGGTTGAGCAGGCGGATAGCCGAATCATCGGTCAACACAATAGCAAGCTCCGCCCCCGGTGTTGACAGGGTAGCGGCGGCTTCGGCGATTGCCCGCCGGACAGCCGGTTCGGCGTCGCGGCTGCTTTTCCAGAGATCGGATTCGATGAGCACATCGATTTTTGGCGCCGCTCGCGCTTTCTGCGCCGGTTGTGCCATTTACGACCGCTCGCGCTTTGACGCCGCGGCGCGGTCGTAGGCCTCGACAATCCGCGCGACCAGCTCGTGGCGCATGACATCGGCGGCCGAGAAGGTGACGTGCGCGATCCCTTCAACGCCATCGAGGAGCCGGACGGCCTCGGCGAGGCCAGAAGTCTGACCGGGCGGCAGGTCGACCTGGCTCGGATCGCCGGTTACGACCATGCGGCTGTTTTCGCCGAGCCGGGTTAGCAGCATCTTCATCTGCATTGCTGTCGTGTTCTGCGCCTCGTCGAGAATGATGGCGGCGTTCGACAAGGTACGGCCCCGCATGAAGGCGAGCGGCGCGATTTCTATTTCGGTGCTCTGCATCGCCCGCTCGACGATGCGGGCGTCCATCAAGTCGTAGAGCGCGTCGTAGATCGGCCGCAGATAAGGATCGACTTTCTCGCGCATGTCGCCGGGCAAAAAGCCGAGCCGCTCGCCAGCTTCGACCGCCGGGCGCGACAGCACGATGCGATCGACTTCCTTGCGCTCGAACAATTGCACGGCGTGAGCAACCGCAAGCCAGGTCTTGCCGGTGCCGGCCGGGCCGGTGGAGAAAACCAGCGCGTGACGCTTGAGCGCGCGCACATAGGCATCCTGCGCCGGGGTGCGGGCGCGCACCCGGCGCTTGCGCAGATTGATCTCTTCGAAATTTTCCCGTGCCGCGGCCGGATCGAAATCGAACAGCAGACCTTGCGACAGGGCGAGGCGAACCGCGCCGTCGACGTCGCCCTGCGCCACCTCATCGCCGCGCGCGAGGCGCTCGTAAAGAGTCTCCAGCACACGCCGCGCCTGTTCGCAGGCTTCACGCGGGCCTTCGAGCGTCACTTGATTACCGCGCGAGGTTGCAACCACGCCAAGCCGGCGCTCGATCAGCGCGAGGTTTTGTCCGTATTGTCCAAACAGCGACGAGGCGAGGCGGTTGTCGTCGAAAGTAAGCGTGACCTGAGCAGTATTGTCCGGTGCGGCGATGAGTGTTTCATCGGTCTTGGTTCGCATTCAGGCTCCTGCGCCAGCGAGCGCCGGCTCTCGCGCCAGCGCGCCAAACAGACTGTTGGTGGAAAGTTCAGTAATGGTGACCGGCGCGATCTCGCCGATCAGCGAACGTGGCGCTTCAACCTGTACCGGCTGGAGATACGGCGAGCGGCCGACGACCTGTCCGGGATGGCGGCCAAGCCGTTCAAATAGCACGTCGAAGGTGCGGCCGACGCAGCGGCGATTGAACGCCGCCTGCTGGCCATCGATCGCATGTTGCAGTCGGTGCAGGCGCTCCGATTTGACGGCTTCGTCCACTTGATCGGTCATCTCGGCGCCGCGGGTGCCGGGCCGCGGCGAGTATTTGAAGGAAAACGCCCCGGAATAGCCGATCTCGCCGACCAGGCTCAGCGTTGCGGCGAAATCAGCTTCCGTTTCGCCCGGAAAGCCGACGATGAAATCTGACGTGAGCGCCATGTCCGGCTGCGCTTGAAGGAGCCGCGATACTACAGCGAGGTAATCGGCACGCGTGTGACGGCGGTTCATCGCGGCAAGAACGCGGTCGGAGCCCGATTGCACCGGCAGATGCAATTGCGGCATCAGCACCGGCAAATCGCGGTGAGCCGCGATCAGGTCGTCAGCCATATCAAGCGGGTGACTGGTGGTGTAGCGCAGCCGCTCGACGCCGCGGATTCCGGCCAGACGTTCGAGCAGCTGGGCCAGCGACCGAGGTCGGCCATCGGGTCCGGCGCCATGATAGGCGTTGACGTTCTGTCCGATCAGCGTGACTTCCCGCACGCCGGAATTGGCCAGCCGCTCGACCTCGGCCACGATCTTGTCCACGGGCCGGGAGGTTTCGGCGCCGCGTGTAAACGGCACGACGCAGAACGTGCAGAACTTGTCGCAGCCTTCCTGGACCGTGACAAAGGCGGTGACGCCGCGTGCGCGCGTGGCAGCGCGGCTCGGTGCGGCGAGGTGGTCGAACTTGTCGTCGGCCGGAAACTCGGTATCGACCGTGTGGCCGTCGCGCTCGGCGCGGGCAATCAGGCCCGGCAGGTGGTGATAGTTCTGCGATCCGACCACGAGGTCGACCGCGGGCGCCCGCCGCACGATTTCTTCGCCCTCGGCCTGCGCGACGCAACCGGCGACCGCAATGAGAACGCGCCGATCGTTGGCGGCGGCATCCTGTTTCAGCCGGCGCATACGGCCGAGTTCGGAATAGACCTTCTCGGCCGCCTTTTCGCGGATGTGGCAGGTGTTGAGGATGATGAGATCGGCGTCTTCGGGCGCAGCGGTCTCGACATAGCCTTCCGGCGCCAGGGTGTCGGCCATACGCTGTGAGTCGTAGACGTTCATCTGGCAGCCGAAGGATTTGACGAAGAGCTTGCGGGTACCTTTCATTCCGGTCGTTTTCGAAGCCTTTCTGCTTCGGTCACAGCATACCTTGTTTGCCGCGGCGCGTCAGCCGAGGTCGCGGCGTAGCACCAGCGCTGCGGCGCCGCTGTCATAATAACCCTGGCGCTGGCCGACCTCGTAAAATCCGGCCTGCCGATAGAGCCGGGTCGCGGGCGCATTGTGCTTGTCCACTTCGAGAAACACGGTTCGGACGCCCAGCCCGGCCAGGCGGCGCAGATGCAGATCCAGTATTGGCCGCGAGAAGCCGCGTCCACGCCAGGGTGGTGCGATCGCGACCGACAGGATCTCCGCTTCATCGTTGACGAGGCGGGACAGGATGAAGCCGATCAAGGTCCGGCCAATTATGGTGCGATGAGCGACAATGTTCCTGTCGGCCAGCATCCGGCGAAATTCGTCCTCGCTCCAGCCGTGCCGGAATGAAGCGGCATGCACGGCGGCAATGACGGCGGCATCGTTCCTGGCCGCCTCCGAGATCCTCGGCTCGGGTCGCGTCAGCAGACGGGCAACGAAGTTCATCATCGGCGCGGCAGTTGCGCCGCGTATTGCGGCTGCGCGTCCGCGGCGCGCAGATATTGCGGCGTCGGCGGCGATTGCCCTTCTGGTATGACAGCGCCTATCCGCGCGACCCAGGCGATATCGGGCGCAAGCCGGGCGTCGACGGCGACCGGCGGAGCGGCACCGTCCGTCAAAGCATCGGCTACGGATTGCGCCGCCGAGCCGACGATGAAGGCCGGTGCTTCGGCTGCCGCAGCCGCGGCTTCACGCAAGCTCGCAAGCCGCGGTGTGCTGAACGTGCGGCCGCCGGCGCTGAAGACCTGCAGGTAGACATGGCCATGCCGCGCGTCGATGGCGGCGACGACCGGAAAGCTGTCGTCAGTCGCCATGTGCGGAGCAGCAAAGACGGAGAGCGTCGATAATCCCACGGCCGGCTTATCCGCCGCCAAGGCAATGCCGCGGGCGGCCGCAAGCCCGACGCGCAAGCCGGTAAAGCTGCCGGGTCCGGTGGTTACGGCGACGCGGTCGATGGCAGTAAACCCCATGCCCGCTTGATCCATCACGCGCTTTAGCAGCGGCATCAGGGCTTCGGCATGACCGCGCGCCATCGGCAGGCTCTCGCTCGCGACAATACCGCCGTGCTCGGTGTCGAATACGGCTGCCGAACAAGCCGCCAGCGCCGTGTCAATGGCAAGTACGCGCATAGAGGGTTATGGCACGGATCCGCGGCCGCTTTGCCACGTCAAAAAATTGCCTGTCACATCGGCCGGACTTCGGTGACGTCGGGTACGAAATGGCGCAGCAAATTCTGGATGCCATGCCGCAATGTCGCGGTCGATGATGGACAACCGGAGCACGCCCCCTTCATGTGGAGGTAGACGACGCCGTCCTTGAAGCCGCGGAAGGTGATATCGCCGCCGTCATTGGCTACCGCCGGCCGTACCCGCGTTTCAATGAGTTCCTTGATGGTGGCGACGGTCTCGGTGTCGGCCGCGTCGAAGAACTCGTCCGCGTCGCTCTGCTCGGCGTTACCCTCGGCGAGCAACGGCGCCCCGGACATGAAGTGCTCCATGATCGCGCCGAGGATCATCGGTTTAAGCTGCTGCCACTCGCCGGTGTCTTTAGTGACGGCAATAAAGTCGGAGCCATAGAACACCCCGCTGACGCCGCCGATGTCGAACAGCCGCTCGGCCAGTGGCGATTTGGCCGCTTCGTCCCGGTCGCGCAAATCGAGCGTTCCGCCTTCCAGCACCGCCCGGCCGGGCAGGAATTTCAGGGTTGCCGGGTTCGGCGTCGCTTCCGTCTGGATGAACATGGCGTCCTCCGTCACCTCGCGCCGGCTGATTCCTGCGCGCTCGTGACCTTTGAACCTAGTATAATACGTGGCGAATTCTGTTGGAAGTTCAAGTGGCACTGTGTCTCCCGTCACCCTGAGGTGGCCGCGAAGCGGCCCTCGAAGGACGCGGCCGCGTCGCCCGGGCCGTCACCCTTCGAGGTTCGCTCCGCTCGCACCTCAGGATGACGGGAAGGAAGCTGCATTCGGCCGTGGCGTGGCTACCCGCTGAGTGCGTCGAGCTCTTTGTCGGTGAGATGGCCGGGCACAATCGCCACCGGGATCGGAAAATCGCCCGCGGTCCGGCCGATCGTTGCGACCAGGGGGCCCGGGCCTTCCGAGCCTGTGCCAGCGGCGAGCACGAGAATGAAGATATCCTCGTCCTCGTCGATCAGCTTGAGAATTTCTTCCGCCTTGTCGCCTTCGCGGATGACGCTTTCCGGGTTAATGCCGGCTATGGCCTTGGCGCGGACCGCGTATTTACCAAGCTCCGCGTCGGCTTCCCCGTGGGCCTCGGCCAGCATGATATCGGCGACGCCGAGCCATTGCTGACTCTGGTCGAGGGTTTCGATCACACGCAGCAAGACGATGTTGCCGCCAATGCGGGCCGCCCGCCGTGCGGCGAAATAAATCGCGCGGTCGCACTCCTCGGTGTCATCGACCACGACGAGAAGCTTCGGCTTGTGACCGACTTCGTAGCTGCGGCGCCTGCGTGGCATTTAAGTTTTTCCGGCGGCCGAAATGCTGCCACGGCGGCGGCCGGTCCGACAAGCCAGGCTGGGGATGAACCGGCGTTACGATCGCACCAGGCCGACGATATCCTTCACCGCTTTCATGGTCTCGCCGGCGAGCTTTTGTGCGCGCGCCGAACCCTCGGCCAGGATGGAGTCGATGGCGACGGGATCGCGCAACAACCGCTTCATCTCGGTGCCGATCGGGCCGAGCTTGGCCACCGAAAGATCGACCAGCGCCGACTTGAACGTGGAGAATTGCGCGCCGCCGAATTGCGCCAGCACGCCGGCGCGCGAGCTACCGTCCAGCGCGGCATAGATGCCGACCAGATTGTCAGCCTCGGGCCGCGATTTGAGGCCCGCCTCCTCGCTCGGCAGCGGTTCCGGATCGGTTTTGGCCTTACGGATCTTCTGCGCGATGGCGTCGGCATCGTCGGTGAGATTGATGCGTGAATAGTCGGACGCATCCGACTTGGACATTTTCTTCGAGCCATCGCGCAGCGACATGACGCGGGTCGCTTCGCCGGTAATCAGCGGTTCAGGCAGCGGGAAGAACGTGTCGCCATAGCCGTGGCTAGTGATCGACTTGCCGAAGTCGTTGTTGAATTTTTGCGCAATGTCACGCGACAGTTCGAGATGCTGTTTCTGGTCTTCGCCGACCGGCACATGGGTCGCGCGATAGACCAGAATGTCGGCCGCCATCAGCGCCGGATAGGCGTAAAGACCGACCGACGCGTTCTCGCGGTCCTTGCCGGCCTTCTCCTTGAACTGCGTCATCCGGTTGAGCCAGCCGAGGCGGGCGACGCAATTGAATACCCAGGCAAGCTCGGCGTGCTCGGCCACCTGGCTCTGATTGAAGATGATGTGCTTTGCCGGATCAATGCCGCAGGCGATGAATGCCGCGGTGACTTCGCGGATGGTGTGGGGCAATTCGGCCGGATCCTGCCACACCGTGATCGCGTGCAAATCGACGACGCAATAAATGCAGTCGTAGCGATCCTGCAATTCGACAAAGCGCTTGATGGCGCCAAGATAGTTGCCGAGATGCAGGTTGCCGGTCGGCTGCACCCCGGAAAAAACCCGCTCCTGAAACACCATGGGCTGTCTCCCACCTAAAAAGCGAACGCCACATGCCACGCTGTTGCCTTGCCCTGCAAGAGCCGGCCGCTATAGTGCGCCTCCCGCGCATCGTTTTTTCAAGAAGAGTCTTCTATGGCATCCGCACGTTACGACGTTCTTGGCATCGGCAACGCGATCGTCGACGTCATCGCCCGCACCGAAGAGGATTTCCTGCTCAAGCAGGGCATGAATAAAGGCACCATGGCGCTGATCGACGCGCCGCGTGCCGAGGCGATCTACGACGCGATGGGTCCCGCCATCGAATCGTCCGGCGGTTCCGCAGCGAATACCATCGTCGGCGTCGCCGGTTTTGGCGCGCGCGCCGCGTTTATCGGCAAGATCAAGGAGGATGGTCTCGGCCGTGCCTTCGCCCACGATATCCGCGCCGCCGGCGTTGCCTTCACCACGCCGCCGGCCGCCGATGGCGCACCGACCGCGCGCTGCTACATCCTGGTGACGCCGGACGGCGAGCGCACCATGAACACGTTTCTCGGCGCGGCGCAGAATCTGCATCCGGCCGACATCGATCCCGAGATGATCGGCGCAAGCTCGATCATTTATCTGGAAGGCTATTTGTGGGATCCGAAGAACGCCAAGGACGCGTTCGTCAAGGCGGCCGAGATTGCGCATCAGGCCGAGCGCACCGTGGCGCTCACCTTGTCGGACGCGTTCTGTGTCGACCGCTGGCGCGATGAGTTTTTGCATCTGATGCGCTCGCGCACGGTCGATCTGATTTTCGCCAACGAGGCGGAACTGCACAGCCTCTATCAAACATCGGATTTCGACACCGCATTGGTTGCTCTGCGCCGCGATGTCGCGACCGCTGTGGTGACGCGCAGCGAAAAGGGTTGCGTGGTCATCAGTCCGGCCGGGACCGAAGCGGTGTCGGCCTTCCCGGTCGAGCGCGTCGTCGATACCACTGGCGCCGGCGACCTGTTCGCGGCCGGCTTCCTCTCCGGCCTCGCACGCGGCGCCGACGATCGCACCTGCGGTCGGCTCGGGGCGCTCGCCGCAGCCGAGGTAATCCAGCACCTCGGCGCCCGGCCGGAGGCCTCGTTACGCGACCTCGCGTTCGAAAACGGCCTGATCGACTGAGTCGAAGGCGGCTTCGCTAACGAATTACTAACCGAACCGGTCTACCGACGGATCATCCGCAATCCGGGAGATCCGACAATGAACGACGCCGAGGACGGCAAGCCCACCAGCGGAATGCCCGCCGGTAGCCGATTGCCGGTCGTTTGGTCGCCAAAGCTTGATGCCGGGGAGGGCGTGGCGGAAGATTTTCCTCCGCCCGGTGGCGAACATGCCGGGTCGTCGTCCACGGATGAGGCGGTCAACGAGGCGGCGGGGGAGTCGACTGCCGGGTCCGCAGCGGCCGCGTTCTCGGCGCCACCGTCGCGCTTCATGCTGCTGGCGGCTTCGGTTGCGATCGCCGCTGCGGTCGGCGCGCTGTTCGGATCGCTGTCGGCTTCCGGGTTCGCCTATTTCATGTCCGGTCCGACGGCAAAAGTTCACGTGGTCGACGCAAGGACGCTGCAGGTCGTGCCGTCGCTCAAGGCTGAGCTTGCCGATCTTGCATCGCTGAAGGCTAATCTCGACAACGCGGCCAAGAGCGCGAACACCCAGTTCGCCAAGCTCGCGGACCGGCTTGATCGCGTCGAGCGGGCGGAGGCAGAGCCGGCCACCAAGATCTCGCACATCGCCGATGCGGTCGATCGGCTGGAGAAGCGCAGCGCAGTCGCGTCGGCTGCGCCGGAAACCACAGGCTCGATCGCAGCGAACCAGCCGGCCGCAGCGCCCGCACCGATGCCGCCGATGGCAAGCGACACGAAGCCGCCCGACCGCGTGCTGCAGGGCTGGATCGTGCAGGACGTCCGCGGCAACCGCGCGCTGGTCGCGAGCCGTTACGGCGGCATGTTTGCGGTCGCAGCCGGCGGCTTTCTTCCCGGTCTCGGCCGCGTCGAAACGATCACGCGGCAGGATGGCCGATGGGTCGTTGTCACCGCGCGCGGCGTCATCACGTCGGAACGCTAATCCTCATAGGTCGTCATCACCGGGCTTGACCCACGGCTGTCCGGTTTAAGTTTGGCATAGTTGGAGGTTCAACTGGCGCCGATCTGTGAAGTACGGCGGCGGTGGATCGAGCAGGTGCTGGATCGACCGTCGCTGCATCAGATTGGTAGCGACGAGCCTGGTGAAGGTGAGCAGGCTTTGCACGGCGTTCTGCAGGGCATGGGCCATGCGCAGGAGCAGGAACGCGATCAGCGCGATGGCGATCTGAATGCGCACGGCATTCTCCGATGTCCCGAAGAAGTGCCGAATTTTGAGGCTGTGCTTGACCCAACGGAAGAACAGTTCGATCTGCCAGCGGCGCTTGTAGAGTTCGGCGATCTGGTCGGCCGGCGCATCGAGATCGTTGGTCACGATGCGTAGCATTTTGCCGGTCTCGGTTCGCACGCGCAGTTCGCGGATCGGATCCTGGAACGGGTTCTTGCGCGACCGTGCCTGGCGTGCCGGCAGACGGCCGATCTGGTCGGAGAGTACCAGAGAATGCTCTGGCACAGGATTGTCGGCCACCACGGCAAGTGGGGTGTTGACCTTCAAACGGGTCACGATCCGGCAGCCGGCGGCATCGAGTTTGGCCCACCAGCCATAGTCGTAATAGCCCAGATCGAACACGTAAGTGGCCCCCGGCTTGATCGGCATCGCCTTGGCGACTGTAATGTCGTTGACATTGGCGGGTGTCACTTCGGCAAAGCTTGGGCAACCGGTATCAGGATTATAGACAAGGTGCAGCTTGGCCCCAAACACCCCGGCCGAGAACTGCGCCCAATCGGCGCTCAGCGAACTCAGCCGAAAGCCGGTGGCGTCGATCAGATAAGCCGCCTCCGCGATCCGGCGGCCAAGCGCGCGCTCACAGCGGCCCATCAGTTCGGCCAAAAGGCCGGTAAACACCGCGCACGGCCGCTGCGCATTGGCATCCGACAGCGTCGAGCGCGACACTTCGCAAGCGCCAAGGTGGTAGAGCTTGCTGGCGTGGCTCTCAAAGCCAGCCTCGATCGCCCGCAGGCTTTCGCTGCCGGCCAACTGCGCGTACAGCAAGGCAATAAACTGATGCTGCGTCGTCAACCGGCGCACCTTCTTGTTTGCTCCGAATTCATCCACAAGCCGATCCAATACCGGCCAGGGCACCAGCTTCAGAACCGCATGGAATACTGTATTGTGATGGGGCATGGTGTGGCTCCTTCTCGTGTCTTGATCGTCGGCAAAACGTCAGAACACAGAAGAATCCATGCCATGCACCACGTCCACAAAAATTAAACCGGACAGCCGTGGGTCGAGCCTGGCAATGACGAATAACGAGACGCGCGAACCCCGTAGTTCTTCGCCTCAATCCGTGCCAATTTGTCGGCTCCCAATAGCCGCGCCGGGCTGCAGACAAGGGAGTTGGCCAACTGAGCCTCTCGCGCATCGGCGTTTTTGCGGCGGTCACGCGGCTTGCCATCACGGTCCTAGGATGCGTCGCGGTGGCCGGTGTCGTGGCGGCGCATTCGCCCGAGGGTCCGCCGTCTCCGCTCGCCCAGCAACCGAAGCCGGAAATGCAGGCGAATTGTCCCGGTCTCGTCGCGGCAAATCGGCCGCCGCTGATGTCTGCTGCGTTGCGGCTTGCGGCGCTCAATCCGGATCAGGTGCGGATCACGTTCATCGGGCACGCCACGTTCCTGATCGAGAGTCCGGAACTGGTGCGGATCGCGACCGACTACAACGACTATGTGCGGCCGCCGGTTCTGCCCGACATCATCACCATGAACCATGCGCACGACACCCACTACACCGACCATCCCGATCCGGCGATCAAACACGTGCTGCGCGGCTGGGGGCCGAGCCCGGAACAGCCGGCGATCTGGGATCTAAAATATCGCGACGTGCGGGTGCGCAACGTGCCGACCAATATTCGCAACTGGAGCGGCGGCACCGAGCGTTATGGCAATTCGATCTTCATTTTCGAGATCGCCAATCTGTGCATCGCGCATCTCGGGCATCTGCATCACACGCTGACCCAGCAACAGCTCGACGAGATCGGCCGGATCGACGTGGTGATGGCGCCGGTCGACGGCAATTACACGCTCGACCTCGATGGTATGATGGAGGTGCTGACGGCGCTGAAGCCGCAGCTCATCATCCCGATGCATTTTTTCGGCCGGTACACGCTGGACCGTTTTCTCGAGCGGGCGCAGCAGCAATGGCCGGTCGAAAGAGCAGAGGTGCCATCCGTCGTGGTCTCCAAGACCACGCTGCCGGCGACGACTAAAGTGCTGGTGCTACCTGGATTTTGAAAATCATCCGCCCCCGCGAAAGCGGGGGAGCATCTGTGTTCGGAGTCAAGCATGTAGTGGCGGGCGAAGCTCCCAGGTTCGGTTTTCATGAATGAGGGTGTTGGCCAGGACTGCGAGCTTTCTGGCGATGGCGACGAGGGCGACTTTTGGTGGTTTCCCGCTGGCTCTGAGGCGCTGATAAAAGGTCTTCATGTCGGTATTGAAGCGGGCGGCGCTGAGAGCTGCGAGATAGAGGACGCGGCGCACGGCGGGGCGTCCGCCCCAGATGACGCGAGTACCTTCACGCTCGCCCGATTGATCAGCGATCGGAGCGAGGCCAGCCAGCATGCCGACCTGCTTGGCGGTCATACTGCCGATCTCGGCGAGACAGGCAATGAGGGTCGCTGCGACCGCAAAACCGAAGCTCGGGATCGAGGTCAGGATGGCATAACGCCTGGCCAGGGCGTCGTCGGCCTGAATGCGCCTGAAGATCTCGCCGTCAAGCGCTGCGATATCCTTGCCGGCTCTGACGATACGACGCTCGAGCTGACGCTTGAGGAACTTGCTCGCGGCCGTGCCGAGCTGGTTCTTGAGCGCGGACTGCGCTTCGACGGCGCTGGCGCGGGCCACCACCAGTTCGGCAAGCTCCGCCATGGTTTGCGGAGCCGGCATTCGTGCCGACGGCCGCATCATAACGGCGAACAAGGCGAGCACGCGGGCATCGAGCCTGTCAGTTTTAGCAAGGACGCCTTGTGCTTTGGCGAACATCCGTACCCGATAGGGATCGACGACAGCGACCGCGATGGCGGAAGCCACGAGACTGCGATGCAGGTGGCGGTGCCATTTGCCCGTGGCCTCGATAACGACGAGCATCAAATCGTAATGCAACAGCCAACGCTTGAGCTGACGAATGCCGTCGCAGCTATTGGCCACGCGCAACGATTTGTCGGCAGGCAACACGTGGACGTCGAGCCAACATTTGCTGACATCGATTCCCACGCTAGACTTGATCTTGGTCTCTTGTTCGGACGCTTCCTTGCCTTGCATGCGGGACGTGCTCCCTATCATCTGTTGAGGACAAGAGCCGAAGGACGGACGGACCATGCTCCCCCGCGGTGCCAAACACCCAGGGGGAATTGCGGTCCCACCCATCCGCGTCGGGGCCGGTGGCCACCGGCCCCGACGCACCTCACAGCTTGCGCCGATTCGGTCGTCCAAACATGCAAGGGGGACCGCGCAAAGCGCGGTGGAGGGGGCCTCGGCGATTCGGAGGCACAAACCTTGCCGACTCGATCTGCCCGCACGTTCTTTCTTTAACTTCTCCGCCAATCGCGTCCGTGAATTGGAAGCCCCCTCCACCATGCTTCGCATGGTCCCCCTCCCCCGCTTCGCGGGGGCGGATGCGCGTAGTGTGAGCTTCCGGTCCTACGGCGATCATCGTATAAACGTTCAAGAACCTGAGCGTCACCGAACTGAACTGAAAGATAACTACCGATGCTAAGCGCGGAACAGAACGATCTCATTACTCGTACCGGCCCCAAAACCGCCGCCGGGACACTGATGCGGCACTACTGGCAGCCGGCCGCTTTGGTCGATGAATTGTCCGGCAACCGGCCGGTGAAGCCGGTGCGGCTGCTCGGCGAGGACCTCGTCGCCTTCAAGGACGACAAGGGGCGCTACGGGCTGATCGGCCGCCATTGTCCACATCGCGGCACCGATCTCGCTCACGGACGGCTCGAAGACGGCGGCCTGCGTTGCGCGTTTCATGGGTGGCTGTTCGACGTCAACGGCAAGTGCCTGCAGACGCCGGCCGAGCCTGAGGACAGCAATCTCACCGCCAATCTGAAGCAGAAATCCTATCCGGTGGTCGAGAAGAGCGGCATCCTATGGGCCTATCTCGGCGACGGCAAGCCGCCGGCATTTCCGGATTTCGACTGCTTCGTCGCGCCCTCCACCCACACCTTCGCCTTCAAGGGCATGATCGATTGCAACTGGCTGCAATCGCTCGAAGTCGGCATCGATCCGGTGCACACCTCGTTCCTGCACCGCTTCTTCGAGGATGAGGATCCCGACAAGGGCTACGGCAAGATGTTCCGGGATAAATCCAAAGACTCGGACATGCCGATGACGCAAATCATGCGCGAGTTTCCGCGGCCGCGGCTTGAGATCGAGCCGACCGATTACGGCTTCCGGCTGGCGACGTTGCGCGAGATCGGCGGCGAGAAGGCGCATGTGCGCGTCACCAATCTGATCTTCCCCAACGCTTTCATCATTCCGATGAGCCGCGAGATGACGATCTCGCAGTGGCATGTGCCGGTCGATGACGCCAAGCATTATTGGTACGCGATCTTCACGTCGTTCGGCGCGCCGGTCGACAAGGATGAGATGCGCCGCCAGCGCCTCGAGCTGTACGAATTGCCGGACTACGTGCCGCGCCGGAACAAAGACAATGACTATGGCTTCGATCCGCACGAGCAGGAACACACGACCTACACCGGCATGGGCACCGACATCAACGTGCACGACCAATGGGCCTGCGAGTTGATGGGCGCGATTCAGGACCGCACCGAGGAGCACCTGGGCACGTCCGACAAGGCGATCAGCGCCTATCGCCGGCTGCTGCGGCAGGCGCTTGAGCAAAGCGGCAGGGGTGAGCGGCCGATGATGGTGCTTGATGCGGCGCGTGCCGCGAAGATCACCGGCCCGGCCTGCGTCGACGGCATCGGCCCGGCCGCCGATTGGCAGGGCTATTGGCAAAGCACCAACAAACACCGGCAGGACACCAAAAGCTGGGCCAACGGGCATTAGCGTTGCGGCATGGCCTCGCGCCAACGATCAACTGCAAAAAGTTTTGTCGAACGTCACGGCCTCTGGTCCGCAGAGCAGGTGCGCCAGGCGAAAGCCGTTGCAGCAAAGATTAAGCGCGACAAGCTCGAACTGGTGCGCTTTTCGTTTGCCGACCAGCACGGCGTGCTGCGCGGCAAGACTTTGGTGGCTGCCGACGCACTGAGCGCGATGACCAGCGGTGTCACCATGACAACGACGCTGCTTGCCAAGGACACCGCGCACAAGACCGTCTATCCGGTGTTCACCGCCGGCGGCGGCTTCGACATGGCGGAAATGCAGGGCGGCGGCGATTTCGTCATGGTCGCCGACCCGGCAACGTTTCGGGTGCTGCCATGGACCCAAAATAACGGAGCGCCCAATACCGGCTGGTTGCTCTGCGACATCTTTTTCACCAACGGCAAGCCGGTGCCGTTCTCGACGCGGCAAATCTTGCGCGACGCGTTGGCGCGGCTTGCAGCGCAAGGTTTCGATTTCCTCGCCGGGCTCGAAGTCGAATTTCATCTCTTCAAGCTCGAGAATCCGCGGCTTGCGCTGGAGGATGCGACGTGGCCGCCGCAGGCGCCCGAAGTGTCACTGCTCAACCAGGGCTACCAGTATTTGACCGAAACGCGGTTCGACCAAATGGACACGGTGCTGGAGCCGATCCGGCGCGGTATCGCTGCGCTCGGTATGCCGCTCCGTTCGCTTGAAATCGAACTCGGGCCGAGCCAGTGCGAATTCACTTTCCGCCCGCTGCCAGGCCTTGCCGCAGCCGATACGATGGTTTTGTTTCGAGCCGCGACCAAACAGATCGCGCGGCGCCACGGTCTGCTGGCGAGCTTCATGTGCCGGCCGGGACTGCCCAATCTGTTTTCGAGCGGCTGGCATCTGCACCAATCGCTGATCGAGCGCAAACGCGGCACCAACGCTTTTGTCGGCAGAGGCGGCGGCGGCTTATCCGAAACCGGCCGCAATTTTCTCGCCGGCTTGCTGGCGCACGCCCGCGCCGCCGCCGCGTTCACGACGCCGACCGTCAACGGCTACAAGCGCTACCGTCCATTTACGCTCGCGCCTGATCGCGCGATCTGGGCGCGCGATAATCGCGGCGTGATGGTGCGCGTGCTCGGCGAGCCCGGCGATCCGGCGACCCGTCTGGAAAACCGCGTCGGCGAGCCCGCGGCCAATCCTTATCTCTACATCGCCTCGCAGATTTACGCAGGCCTTGACGGCATCGCGCAACAACGCGATCCCGGACCCGCGGCCGACACGCCTTACGAGACCGATGCTCCGGCGCTGCCGAAGAATCTCGGCGAAGCGGTCACCGCGCTCCGCGCCGACGCGGTGTTTCGCAAAGGCTTCGGCGACGGCTTCGTCGAGTATTACGCCCACATCAAAGAAGCCGAGTACGCCCGGTTCATGACCGAAGGCGGCAAGGAGGCCGACGTCACCGCGTGGGAGCAGAACGAGTACTTCGATCTGTTTTAGCTCGGCACGCGTCATGCCCGCGCTGGTCGCGGGCATCCACGTCTTGAGAGCACAAGGGAAGACGTGGATGGCCGGAACACAGGCGAGCGAAGCGACGCCGTTCTTCGAACGGCTATGTCCGGCCATGACGGATTGAGAAAAATCGCGATCGCGCTTAAGCCGCCCGCACGCCGCTCGCCGATTTTTTCCCGGCAAAGTGCGGGATGACGTGGTGAGCGAACATTTCCTGGGTCTTGATCGTCTTCCAGTGCTCGACGCCGCCCGGATTGACGGTGATCGCTACTTCAGTCAGCCCGGCGCAAAGTTCCTGCACCGCTTCGATCCGCTCGATGATGTCCTGCGGGGTGCCGACCCAGACGATATCGTTTTTGATCATCTCGTCGTACGGCATGTCGGAAAAGTTCTCCATGATGCCCGAGGCGTAGAAGCCGTAACCGGCGGCCTCGAGCACCGCCTTCGGCGCCATCTCGTCCTTGTGCTCCAGCAGCACCGACGCGTTGCCCTTGAGGAACCCGCGCATCATCTTCTCGGCCTCGCGCTTGGCGGTGTCGCGATCGAAGTCGAGGTGACAGGCGTGGATCCAGACGATGTCCGGCTTGTTGCCGTGCTTGGCGCACGACGCCCGGTAGATGTCGAGCTGCGCGCGCAGCGCCTCATACGGCAATAACGGCGGAACGACGACCGAGTAGCCGCGCTCGCCGGCGAGTTCATAGGTGTAGTCGCTGGTGCCGCCGAGGAAGATGCGGAATTTCCGGCCGGGCATCGGCCGCGGCACGATGTGGGAGTCCACGACCTTGTAGAACTTGCCATCGCACGAGAAGCGCTCCTTTTCGAGCGCGTCGATCAAGATGTTCAGCGATTCCTCATAGCGCTCACGCGATTCCTCGACCGGCACGCCACCCTTCAGCGGTATCCAGCCGTGGCCGCGGCCGAGACCGAACTCGTAGCGGCCGTCGACCAGCATATCGAACTGCGCGATCTGCGAGGCCAGCACCGTGGGATTGTGATACGGCAGCACGTGCACAAGGGTGCGGAATTTGATGTTTCGCGTCCGCTCCGAGGCTTTGGCGAAGAACGCAAACGGGTTCGGCGACGCGCCAAATTTCGCGAAAAAGAAGTGCTCGATAATCGAGTAGGTCGAGTAGCCGAGCCGCTCGGCATTGACGATCTGCTCAAGCGCTTCGGCGTAAACCTGCTGCTGGGTCTTGCCCGGCCAGGTCTGAAGCTCCGAATAAATGCTGAATTCCATGACGCGACACCCCTTTTCCACGGAAGAATGCCGATTGTATCCCGCGTTCAGGCGAGGCTGTCAAAATCGGAATGTCAAACCGCACGCACGGCAGGGATGCAGTCAACATCGCGTACAATAAGTGCGCGCTGCGGTCTTTGCCGCGCTGTCACAATAGAGTGGTTTTCACGCCCAGTGCCGGACCCGTCTCGCTCAGGCGGCGGTCTAGTGTGCAAAGCGTCGCGCCGTGATCGGCGCAAATAGCGAGATGCAGTGCATCGCCGGCGCGCAACCCCAACGCATAATGGTCGGCGAACCGTGCCGCGGTACGAAATTGCAATCCCGAAACCGGCAGTATCGCAAAACTTTCAGCGGCCAGACGAGACAGCGCGGCGAGCGCATCGGCGCGGTGGCCAGCCTCGATCTGTCCGTTCCGCAGCTTGATCGAGAGGGCAGAAGAGAACTCGGTTATCACCCAATCGCTGATCACGAGTTGGTCGCGTGTTTGTTCGTCCAGCCATGCTTGCACCCGATCGGTTTCCACCTCTCGCGTAGCGGCGGCGACGAGCACGGACGTGTCCAGATAGAGCGTCAATAGCGCTCTCGGTCCCGCATCTTGCGAACAAAATCCCCGGCAAATTCCTGCTGCATTGACATGGAGTCGGTCAACGCCCGCAACGCCGCCACATCGACTCGCTTTCGAGGCGCCTTGACCGACGTGATCTGCGCGACCAGCTTGCCGCGGCGCGTGATGCGCACGGTATCGCCTGCCGCGGCTCGCTCGACCAGCTCGCTCAGCCGCGCTTTGGCTTCCGCCAAGCTATAGGTTTCCATGGCGCTTGATCTGCTTACTGACCATCTAGTTGGTCACTTTAGCACAACCTTTGGCGAACGCCAAGCCGGGCTATTTGGCGACCTTACACATCCACGCTGGCCGTCAGCGCGTGTTCCTCGATGAACACGCGGCGCGGCTCGACCTTGTCGCCCATGAGTTCATCGAAGATGGTGTTGGCCTCGTCGATCTCCTTGACGCTGACGCACAGGAGCGAGCGCGCGTTGGTATCGAGCGTGGTTTCCCAGAGCTGGCCGGGGTTCATCTCGCCCAGACCTTTGTAGCGCTGGAGCGCGACGCCTTTCCTTCCGGCGGCGGTGACCGCTTCGAACAGACCTACGGGTCCGTGAATGGTGGTCTGCTCATCCTTGCGGCGGAGCGTGCCGGGCCTAGCGTAAGCCGCTTGCAGGGAGGAGGCATATTCGTCGAGTTTGCGTGCGTCGGCCGAGCCCAGCAGCGCGTGGTCAATCACCGCGACCTCTTTGACGCCGCGAACCGTGCGTTCGAACTGAAATCCAACCCCTTCGGTGAATTCCCCCTGCCAGCCGCGTTCGGTCTCGTCCGACAACACGTCAAGGCGGCGTGCGATGTAGGGGGCTGCGGCAGCCGCCTTCTCCGGATCGCCGAAAATATCGCGGTTCAAGACACCGAGAATGGCGGCCTGCTCGACCACCTGCCGATTGTAGCGGCTGTGCAATCCGCGCAGCACGTTGCGAACGGTTCGCGCTTCATCGACGACGCGCCGCAAATCCGGGCCCGCGAGCTCTTCGCCCGAATAGAGCTGAAACACTGTCTCTTCGAGGCCGGTATCGATCAGATAATCTTCAAGCGCGCGTTCGTCCTTGAGATATTGCTCAGATTTGCCACGCGAGACTCTGTAGAGCGGCGGCTGGGCGATGTAGAGGTGGCCGCGGTCGATGATCTCGCGCATCTGCCGGTAAAAGAACGTCAGCAGCAAGGTGCGGATGTGGGCGCCGTCGACGTCGGCGTCGGTCATGATGATGATTTTGTGGTAGCGCAGCTTGTCGATCGCGAATTCGTCGGTGCCAATGCCGGTGCCCAGCGCAGTGATCAGCGTGCCGATCTGCTCGGACGAGAGCATCTTGTCCATGCGCGCGCGCTCGACGTTGAGGATTTTTCCGCGCAACGGAAGTACGGCTTGAAATGCGCGGTTGCGGCCCTGCTTGGCGCTGCCGCCGGCGGAGTCGCCCTCGACGATGAACAGCTCAGATTTCGCCGGATCGCGCTCCTGACAATCGGCGAGCTTGCCGGGCAGCGAGGTGATGCCAAGTGCGCTCTTGCGCGTCATCTCCCGCGCCTTTCGCGCCGCCTCGCGTGCCGCAGCCGCCTGTATCACCTTGCCGACGATGATCCTGGCCTCGGAGGGATGCTCTTCGAACCAGGCCTTGAGCATGTCGTTGACGATGCCCTCGACCGCGGGCCGCACCTCGGATGAAACCAGCTTGTCTTTCGTCTGCGAAGAGAATTTCGGATCCGCCACTTTGATGGAAAGCACTGCCGTCAGGCCTTCCCGGCAATCGTCGCCGGTGAGCGTAACCTTCTCCTTGCGAGCGGCGCCGCCTGATTCAGCGTAGCCGGTGACCTGCCGGGTCAAGGCGCCGCGGAAACCGGCGAGATGGGTGCCGCCGTCGCGTTGCGGGATGTTGTTGGTGAAGCACAGCACGTTCTCGTGGTAACCGTCATTCCACCACAACGCGCATTCGATGGCGACGCCGTCACGTTCGGCTTTCATGACGATCGGCTGCGGCACCAGCGGCGTCTTGTTGCGATCGAGATATTTGACGAACGCCTCGACGCCGCCCTCGTAGCGCATCGTCTCGCGCTTCTCGACGGCGTGACGCATATCGGAAAGCGTGATGGTGACGCCGGAATTGAGGAATGCGAGCTCGCGTAGCCGGTGCTCCAGCGTGGCAAAGTCGAACTCCGTCATGGTGAAAGTTTTAGTCGACGGCAGGAAGCTCACCTCGGTGCCGCGCCGGTCGTAGGCTGCGCCGACGACGGCAAGCGGAGCAACCGCGTCGCCGTCATGGAACTCCATGAAATGCTCATGCCCGTCGCGCCAGATGGTGAGCTTGAGCCAGCTTGAAAGCGCGTTGACCACCGATACGCCGACGCCGTGCAGGCCGCCGGAAACTTTGTAGGAATTCTGATCGAATTTTCCGCCGGCGTGCAGCTGCGTCATGATGACTTCGGCAGCGGACACGCCTTCGCCCTCGTGCAGGCCGGTCGGGATGCCGCGGCCATCGTCGCGCACGGTGCAGGAACCGTCTGGATTGAGGGTTACGACGACTTCCGTGGCGAAGCCGGCAAGCGCTTCGTCGATGGCGTTGTCGACGACCTCGTAGACCATATGATGCAGGCCCGAGCCGTCGTCGGTGTCGCCGATATACATGCCCGGCCGCTTGCGCACGGCGTCAAGTCCCTTGAGAACTTTGATGGATTCTGCGCCGTAATCGGAGGCTGCAGCGGGGGCTGGTTTACGGGCTGGCTCGGCCATTCAGGAGGCTTTCAATCGGCGGAAAAAAATGCCGGAGAATCGCTATTTTCTTGTACACGAAAATGTTGCCCGGTACAGGGCAAACTGACTAGGGATAAGATATTGTCAAATCGGCATTTTTCAACGGTTTGGTGCGGCCAAAATGAGGCTCGTTCGACGCCATCATCGGACCTCGTTTTAGGGGCTTTTAGGCGCCGCCTAGCGAAGCCAATTTTCGCCAAAGCGAGGCGTCAAGCGTTCACTAGAATTTGGCGGGATTTTGCCGAAACGAAACCCGCGATCAAGCGCGCTTACGCCTCAGGACGGGACGGCTTCCGCACCGGCAGGAGATGGTCACTGTCCGGCCGGTATTCTGGCGGCGGTTGTTGGAAGCTGCTCAGTGCTACCGTCCACAACTCTACACGATCCAAATCATCGTGCAGGCGATTCAACGCCTCCACGAGATTACGAACAATCATATCCGCCGCACATTCCGGCATCGTCATCAGGGCTCGATCCCGCAGAGGACATGTCCTGCTCCTCCAACACTAAGAGGTTCTGGGCACACTTGTTCCCCCACATCTTTTTTCGCTGGGGTGCCAACCTAAAAGCCGTATCGGAACTCTTTCTGCGGTGCCGAAGGCTTAACTGTTCCTCAATCGCAGATCGCCGGAACGGACCTCAACCACGGTCGCATCGGCCTTGATCTCAGAAAACAGCGCCGGGTCGGCGCCGGTCATCCAGACTTGCGCACCGAGTTGACCAAGTTCCGTGTGCAGCGCAGCGCGTCGGCTCGGATCAAGGTGTGCGACAACCTCGTCGAGCAGAAGTACCGGAGCGGAACCGGTCATCTCGGCAATCAAACTCGCATGCGCCAGCACAAGGCCGATGAGGAGCGCTTTTTGCTCGCCCGTCGAAGCGTTGCCGGCGGTGATGCCCTTTTGCGCATAGACCACCGAAAGGTCGGTCAGGTGCGGCCCGTCGAGCGTGCGCCCGGCCGCGGCATCACGCCCGCGGTTCTCCTTCAGCAGCGCGCGATAGCGTTCTTCAATCTCGATTGCAGGGTGGGCCGGGACCAGCTTTTCGATCCAGCCGTCAAGCGTCATCTCGGCGCTCGGGAACGCTGAATCCCGCCGCGCGGCAAGCACGGCGGAGAGCCGCCGCACCGTCTCTGCCCGCATCCCGGCAACCGCGACGGCAATCTCGGCGGTCTCGTGCTCGACGGCGTCGAGCCAATGCGGATCGGGCCGCGCTTCCTCCAACAGCCGGTTGCGCGACCGCAGTGCCCGGTCGAGCGCATTAACCCGGCTGGCATGTTCGGCATCGACCGCCGTCGCCAAGCGGTCGAGAAAGCGGCGGCGCTCCGAGGGTGGCCCGACAAACAGCGAATCCATCGCCGGCACCAGCCAGACTACGCGAAGATGGTCGGCGAAAGCGGACGCCGAACCGACCGGTTCGCGATCGATCCGGCACGCGCGGTAACCTGTCGCGCCATCTTCGGGCTTGCGCTCGACGCCGGTGCCGAGGGTGGCGAGCCCGAGCGCGCCCTCGACTTCCGCGGCCACGGCCCAGGAGCCGTCGCCCTCGTTGAATGCCACCTCTTCAAGGGTGGCGCGCCGCAAGCCGCGGCTTGGGGCGAGAAACGAGATCGCCTCGATCAGGTTGGTCTTGCCGGCGCCATTCGGCCCGCACAGCACGATCATGCGGGCGTCGGTCTGAAGTGCTGCCGCGTGATAATTGCGGAAGTTGGTCAGTGTCAGGCGGCGGATCATCCAGGAATCGGTATTCAGCTGTCAGTAATCAGAATCCTAGCGCACGAGATATGCCTCGCCGCCTGGATTCCAAACTTCTGATTACTGATCACTGATGACCGATATCACACCCGCATCGGCATCAGCACATACAACGCGCCCCGCGGCTCCTTGTCCTGGATCAGTGTCGGCGAACCGGGGTCGGCAAGCTTCAGCACCGCGGCTTCGCTTTCGATCTGGGTGGCAATGTCCAGCAGGTAGCGCGAGTTGAAGCCGATGTCGATCGGATCAGACCCGTATTCGACTTCGAGTTCCTCAGTGGCGCTGCCCGAGTCAGGATTGGTAACGGACAACAAAAGCTTTCCTGCGGTGAGCGACAACTTCACCGCGCGGCCGCGCTCGCTCGAAACCGTCGAGACACGGTCGACCGCGGCTTCGAATTCTTTTTTGTCGACAATAAGCTCCTTGTCGTTACCCACCGGGATGACGCGTGCGTAATCCGGAAATGTTCCGTCGATCAGCTTCGACGTCAGGATCACCTCGCCTACCGAGAACCGAATCTTGCCGGCGGAAAGCTCAACGGTGACTTCGGCCTCGCCGTCCTCAAGAAGACGCTGCACCTCGCCGACGGTTTTGCGCGGAACGATGATGCCGGGCATGCCGGCGGCGCCTTTCGGCAAATCCAGTTCCATCTGGGCGAGGCGGTGGCCGTCGGTTGCGACCGCGCGCAGCGTTTGCGTCTGCCCGGTGCCGGCGATGTGGAGATAGATGCCGTTGAGATAGTAGCGGGTTTCTTCGGTGGAGATCGCGAATTGGGTTTTGTCGATCAACCGCTTGAGGTCGGCCGCTTTGAGCGTGAATTTATGCGTCATTTCGCCCGGAGCGAGATCGGGAAAGTCACTCTCCGGTAGCGTCTGCAGTGTGAAACGCGATCTGCCGGCACGAATGGACAGCGCAGCCCGGTCGCTGGAAGATTCGAGCACGATCTGCGCACCCTCGGGCAATTTGCGCACGATGTCGTAAAACATATGCGCCGGTACCGTCGTCGAGCCGCCGGGGGCCGCCTCGGCTGCGATCGCGTCGGTCACTTCGAGATCGAGATCGGTGGCCTTCAGGCTGAGTTTCGAACGGTCGGCGCGAATAAGCACATTGGCGAGGATCGGAATGGTGTTGCGCCGCTCGACCGCGCGATGCACATGGCCAAGCGATTTCAACAATTCGGAGCGCTCTACGGTGACCTTCATTGCGAAATCCGTTGCCGTGGGGGGAGTAAACGTGGCGCGGCCCGCCGTCTTCGGCAAGGCCGGGAGCCGGAATGGAGCGGCCTTTTCCCCTGAGTTTCACCAGGCCGGGTTTCACAGGCCCGGAGGGGGCAACGCTAGTCCTGGTACGTCAGTTTGGTACCGTCAGCCTCGTACGTCAGTCTTGGAGCTGCCGCTTGAGCGACTCAATCTCCTCGGCGAGCGCGTTATCGTTGCCGACCAGCGCCTCGATCTTGCGCACGGCGTGCAGCACGGTGGTGTGATCGCGGCCACCGAACCGGCGGCCGATCTCCGGCAGCGAGCGCAGCGTCAGGACCTTGGCGAGATACATGGCCACCTGGCGCGGGCGGACGACATTGGCGGTACGCCGCGAGGACAATAAATCGGCGCGGCTGACGTTGTATTGGCGGGCAACAATCCGCTGAATGTCCTCGATTCTTACCCGTTTCGGCTCGGCTGGCCTGATCAGGTCGCGCATTTCGCGTTCGGCCATCTCAAGCGTAACTTGCTGGCCGGTGAGCTTGTTATGGGCCAGCAACCGGTTGACGGCGCCTTCGAGGTCGCGCCCGTTGTGAGTGACCGACCTCGCGATGAAGGCGAGTACCGGGCCCGGAACCTCGAAGCCGGGATGATGAGTGCAGGCGGCGGCGATCCGGCTCTTGAGGATCTCGAGCCGCAGCTCCTCGCCAAGCGAGCCGATCTCCACCACCAGTCCGCCGGCGAGGCGTGAGCGGACGCGATCGTCAAGACTTCTCGAGGTCCGAGGGCGGCCGGTCGCTGGCGATCACGACTTGCCGGCCGGCGTCGATCAGTGCGTTGAGCGTGTGGCAGAACTCGGCCTGCGTCGACCGCCCTTGAAGGAATTGCAAGTCGTCGATGATGAGAACATCGAAACCGCGCAACACTTCTTTGAATGCGATGGTCGTCTGGGTACGCAGCGCCGAGACGAAGCCGTACATGAACCGTTCGGCGGTCAGGTACAGCACTTTTCGCTCGCTGCCGTTGCCGGCCCAGGTAATCGCCTGCAGCAGATGCGTCTTACCGAGCCCGACGCCGGCGTGGATGTAGAGCGGATTGAACATCAGCGGATCGCCGCGCCGGCTCGTCGCCACCTGGCGCGCTGCGGCATGTGCAAGCGTGTTTGACCGCCCGACGATGAAGGTATCGAACGCAAGCCGCGGGTCGAGCGGAGAGCCGCCGAGGGCTTCGTGCACCGTCATAAACGGGACGCTCGTTCGTGACTCCGCTCCGTTAAGATGTCCGTCGTGTGTTTCGCGCGAGGGCGGCGCTGCCTCTGCGATCTTCGGTTTGACGACGATCGGGCGGATGGCGGCCGAGCGGACGCTCAGTTCCAGCCGCGTGATCGCTGGTTCTTCCGACTGCCAAGTGCTCAGGACACGCTCGCTGTAATGCGACTGGATCCAGTTGCGCAGGAAGCGCGTCGGCACCGACAGGCGCACTGCACCTTTGTCGACGGTTTCGATTTCCATCCGCGCAAACCAGCTGGAAAACACATCGTCACCGAGTTCAACGCGCAGCCGGTTCTTGACCCGCTGCCAGCAATCTTGATCCGGGCTCGTCATTTTGGCCTGCTTTTTATGGTCGGAAAAAGGATTCAAGCGAGCAACTCAAGGCGAGATACCACCCGCGTTGCCCGACACAGGGCTAACGCCACTCACGCTTCGACTGATGAGGTTTGACGGCGCGCGCAGGAAAATTGCAGACGCCGATCAGATCGGCGGCGTTCAGCCGCTGGAGGTGATGGCCGGCACGCGATAGCGACACTGCGCCAACGATACCGGGAGCGCAACGAACCGCGACGCGTTGGACGAGGAGACGCTAGTTGATGTTATGATTGTCTGATTTGCAGTTTTCATGCCCCACTCCATCGCTCCCAAATTCGATGGCAATCGCTGATGTCTCACTGAGAGATTGTAAGACTGTCAGGTCTTCCCTGTGCGTACTTCACTCGGCTTCCAAATTGGAATTCGACTTCAGCACGCAGAACGGTTTTTTCGCCGGCTGAACACTCCGCCGGAGACAACACTTCCCCACCCATCCCTCGATGAGTTTGACGAGACTCACATTTTCCAAAGACACCCTCGGAGGCCGAGGGAGATTTGACGCTAGCACGCTATTTTCGGCCCGCAACCGCAAAATTGCAGTGGTCGATGTCGCCATCGCGAAAACGAGCGTACCAACGATGCCGGCGATCCGTCTCGCAAGACTTTGACTCAACGGGCTGAATCAAACATCAGCTTATGACCGCAGCGGCCCTCAAATTGGCGAAATTCCCCATCGGAGCAAACAAACTCGCAGGCACCAAAATTTCATACGAGTCGAAACGCCGGGGTTTGCATGCGGAATAACCCATTCTCGGGACGTCGATTATTTTGATCGACAATGAGGGGTAGCCCCATGCCCGGTCATGCGGAGCAAATAAAAACTTCACACTCTTGACACGGAAATCTCAAGAAGCGCGGCAATTACGATGTTTTAGGTAAGCCGTGACAATTCTGCAACAGAATGATTGCGGTCCACAAAATCTTGCGGACGCTCATTGCCGGCTCGGTAAGGTGAGATAGTACCGCTCGTGTCCTGATCAGGTCCACGAAACAACCGCTAAGCGGTCGCTTTGAACAACAAAAAATCGTGAGCAGTCCGGGTTGAAACGCTCTATTTGCTGAGCGCGGCGATCCGATGGGCGAGGCGCGACACCTTACGACGGGCGGCGTTGCGATGCACAATGTTCTTTTGCGCCGCACGCACGATAACCGGTTCGGCTTCCGCCATGGCGGTGAGCGCGCGCGATCGGTCGCCGGCGGCGATCGCTTCCTCGACCTTTCGTACCGCGCTGCGCAAACGAGAGCGACGCGCCCTATTGATCACTGTACGGCGCTCAGTTTGGCGAGCGGCCTTCTTTGCGGACTTTGTGTTAGCCATGACCTTGCGCGTAGGTTCCTGCGCGAGAGTTTTGCGAAGGTGGGCTTATAGGGGTGCGGCACGCCCCCGTCAACGCTCGCATATTGCCATTGCCGGCGGCATGCATCACGATGCTTTAAGCCCAGATCGCCCCTTGGCAATGCGTTAGCCGCAGAAATGGGGGAGGGATGAGGCTGTCCGTTGCGGCGGGGGGCCGGCGGTGGCGTTGAGTAGTGCGAAAGGGGCAGTCGTCCGCCGGCTCAAGTCGGACGAGCGATCGCGGAGAGCAAAGCCCGGAGCGTTTGCGGCGCGTGCCAGGGAGCGCGCACTGCCGAAGGCGCCGCCACGCATCTGTCCGGAAATTGATTGCGTCCGACATGTTTTGCCGCGCCGGGTCATCGCCGCCGCCGAGAAACGGGCGCAATCAACGGGGCTCGGCGCCGATAGCTTCTTGATCTGCGCCGATGCAATAACCGAAGAGGCCTACCTCACGGCTCTTGCTGGGTCTCTCGGTACGTCCTTCGAGCCGCTGCACGGCATCTCCCGCCGGAATTGTCCGCTCGACGACAATCAGCTGATCCAGGCGGCTGCCGTCGGATTGTTGCCATTGCGCCAAGGCCGTGAGGTTGTCTGGGTTATCGCTCCCCGCCACCTGACGGCGCGCTATCTCACCGGCGCACGGCAGTCCCTGCCGCGCGTACTGCGTCCCTTTCGCTTAACGTCGTCCGAGCTGCTGTCGCGGTTCGTCGCGCGTCACACCCAAAGGGCGCTGGGGCAGCAAGCGGTTGAAGCGCTCCGACGTTCCAGGCCGTCGCTGTCGAATGCGCCGCGGCCGGCCGGCATTGGGCGACTGGTGGCCGCGGCGCTGATGCTGATGGCGATCGGCATTTTTGCCGTTGTGCCCGCGGCAGTCGACATCTTTGCTACGGTGTTGTGCGTGGTGTTCCTGGCCGCGGCCGCTTTGCGGCTGTTGAGCGTCGCCTTCACTCCGCGCGAGCCTGACCGCGCGGTCCGCGTCGGTGATCATGAGCTTCCGGTCTACACCATTATGTGTCCGCTTTATCGGGAGGCGAACGTTGTCGGCAATCTCGTCGCGGCGATCCGTGCGCTCGACTATCCGCCCGAAAAGCTCGATGTGAAGCTCGTTGTGGAAGCCGACGATCACGAGACCAGGCGCGCGCTTGCTCAACTCGAGCTGGGCCCACCCTTCACAATCATCAATGCGCCTTCGTTGGGGCCGCGAACCAAGCCGAAGGCGCTCAACGTGGCGCTGCCGTTTGCGCGCGGCTCGTTCACCGTCGTCTATGATGCCGAAGACGTGCCGGAGCCCGATCAGCTCAGGCGCGCTTTCGCGGCCTTCACCGCGGCCGATGAGCGGCTCGCCTGCGTCCAAGCCTCACTGACGATCGACAACCCTGCGGACAGCTGGCTCGCGTGCATGTTCACGGCAAGCTACGCCGGTCAGTTTGATGCTTTGCTCCCCGGATTGGCGGCGTTGCGCTTGCCATTCCCATTGGGCGGTTCGTCGAACCATTTTCGCACCGCGGTGCTGCGTCAAGTAGGCGGCTGGGATCCCTACAATGTCACCGAGGACGCCGATCTCGGCATTCGTCTCTATCGCCTCGGTTATCGGTGCGCGGCGTTGTCGTCGGCGACCTATGAGGAAGCGCCGGCGCGGTTTCGGCCATGGCTCAAGCAACGCACCCGCTGGTACAAGGGCTGGATGCAGAATTGGCTGGTGCACATGCGCCATCCGGTGCGTCTGGTGCGGGAGCTCACTGTCGCCGGCGCGCTCGCCTTCCAGCTGTTTCTTGCCTGCAATGTCCTGGCGGCGCTGGTCCATCCGATCTTCATGGCCGGGCTTTGCTATTCGCTGCTCGCCAAGACGCCGCTGCAGGCGGTCGGTGCCATCGATTCCGCGCCGGTGTTTGCCGCGACCCTCCTCTGCGGCTATATCTCGACCATCGCGCTCGATATCATCGGGCTCAAGCGGCGGCGACTGCTCGCCCACGCCTGGGTCCTCGTGCTGACGCCGCTTTATTGGTTTCTGCTTTCGCTCGCCGCTTGGCGGGCGCTGTTCCAGCTCCTGTATGATCCGCAGCGGTGGGAGAAAACCGAGCACGGCCTGGCGCGCACGTCGCGCCTTTTCGAGGCCAGTCATCAATACAACTGATGTAGCAAACAAACTGATGGTGTGACGATGCCGGGTGAAATTTCTGACGGTCGGGGCAAGCGGACGTTGCTGGGGTTGGCGATCCTTGCCGGCGCTCTTTTGATGTCGGTGGCGACGGGGTCGGCGCAGTCGCAAGTGCCGTCGGACAGCCGCCTGAAGTCCATCATCGCCAAAAAGGTCATGCGGATCGCCTATCGTGCCGATGCGCGTCCGTTTTCGTTCCTTAACGATGCCAACGAGCCGCTCGGTTATACGATCGACCTCTGCAAGCAGGTCACAAACTCGATCGCGCATCAGTTCGGCCTGCCGGCCCTGAAGATTGAATGGGTGCCGGTCACCGTGGACACCCGGTTTTCAGTGATTGCCAGCGGCAAGGCCGACATGGAGTGCGGCTCCTCGACGGTGACGCTCGGTCGTATGAAAGAAGTCGACTTCTCGATGTTCGTCTTTGTGGAATCGACCGGCGTGATGGTGACCCGAGCGTCGAATATTCACTCGTTTGCCGAGATGGCCGGGAAGAAAATTGCCGTGGTCTCCAGCACCACCAACGCTCGCGCTGTCGCCGAGCGAGTTCGCGAGCGAAAGCTCGACGTAACGCTGGTGTTGGTGAAAGACCGCGACGAGGGTGTCGATGCTCTCGAAGCCGGCAGGGTTGATGGCTTCGCCAGTGACAAGCTGTTGCTGGTCGGCGCCCAGCTCAAAAAGCCCGAAGACCTGGTGCTGCTACCGGATGATCTGTCGATCGAGCAGTACGCAATCGCGGTGCCGCGCGGCGACTGGGCCATGCGGCTTGCTGTAAACACCGGGGTCGCCCAGATCTTTCGCAGTGGACGGACGCGCGAATTGTTCGAGCGATGGTTCTTCGGCGGGCATCCCGGCCTCCTCCTGGAAGCGGTCTACGCGCTGGGGCAGATCGCGGACTGAACGCGCTTAGAGATAGCGCCGAATTTGCGCGGCGGCCGCGTCGGCGGTTTGTTTCATATTGAATGGCGCGACGAAATGGCCGTCCTTGTCCATCAGATAGACCATGGCGGTGTGGTCCATGGTGTAGTCGCCGTCAGCCAGCGGAACTTTCTTGGCGTAGACCCGATAAGCCTTGATCGCCGCATTGACCGCCGCCGGATCGCCGGTCAAGCCGCGCAAATGCGGATCGAAGTTTGACAGATAGTCCTTAAGCGCGGCCGGCGTATCGCGCTCCGGATCGACGGTAATGAACAGCGCGCCGGTGCGGTCGGCATCTTTGCCGAGCTTCTGCATGACCTGCGAAATCTCGAAAAGGGTGGTCGGGCAGATGTCTGGGCAATGGGTAAAGCCGAAGAACACCAGAAACGGGCGTCCCTTCAGGTCTTCATTGCTGAACGGTTTGCCGTTCTGGTCCTCGAGATGAAACGGACCGCCGACAGCGGCAACCGCCGAGCCTATCGGCGACGGGTAGCGGCCGGTAACGTAGACGATCGCGCCAAACACCAGCACGAGCCCGCAGATAAAGGCGCCGAGCATCGGCAAAAAGCGAGAAGCCCGTGTTCCTCCGCTCAAAGCGTCCTCCTTTGACCGACGCACCCCGGAAGGCTTGGCGCAAATGGTTTCGCGCAACGCTCACGCCTAGCCGACCGCGACATATGTCCGCTGGCGCACGATTTATAGACCCCTTAGCCTGCGGCCATCAGGGGGCGCGACATCAAGCATCATGCGGCAGTCTCACGCGGCGGCCGCTGCCGCATCCGCAACCCGCGGGGAACGCCGCGACGGCAAGCGCGCGTGAAGCTAACCGAAGCCCTTACCGGCAGGTGTTATAGAGCCCGGCGAGTTCGCGGCCGCGCATTGCGATGATCCGCGGGGAGAGCCCGCCGTGACGCTCGATCCAGCTCCGGATCGCGGGTGGATAGAGGCGTAGCACCAGCCGCGTGCCGGCCCGGGTCGGTATCAGCGAACGCCGGGCGTCATCATAGTAAGATGCGGCGTGGAACCCGAGAACAGCGCGCCGGGTCACACAAACCTGGTTGCGGGGAAGAAACGCGGTAAACAACGTGCATGCCGAGAGGCACGGCCCGTCGATGACCAGACGTTCTCCTGACTGCCGCAGATCCTGGAACTTACTGACATAAGCGGATATTTCTCCGCCAGGATCATTGGTGACGCGGACCTCTGCGGACGCCACAGTAGCGATCAGGGCCGACGCCAAAGCGCCGACCATGGCTGCCTGCCATTTCATGTTGGACCCTTTCCCCGTTCCGTCCGGCACCATGTTTTGCCATTGTGGCAACAGTTCGGAAAGGATGATTTCGCGCGTCGTAAACGCGCATGGCGAGAAACTTTGCCGCGGAACTTTGGTGCGGAACTTCACACCGGACCGTCTTCAGCGGCTATGCCATACTGTCATGCGGGGAGGCCGGCCGGGCAAAGCGAGCGCGGCCGGCCGATGCTATAATGTGAAACTGAAACCAGGGAATGATCGGCTGCAGCAATGGATACATCTGTCGGGCGCAACACCAACGTTACCGATTTCTCCACGGCCTATTATTTTCTCGAAGGCTTGAACGAGATCGGTATCGAGTATTTGTTCTGTAATCTCGGCACCGATCACGCGCCGATCATCGAGGAGATGGCGCATCGCCGCCAGCGCGGCGAGGTGATGCCGAAAGTGGTGCGCTGTCCGCACGAGAACACCGCCGCACACATGGCCGCAGGCTATGCGCTGGTGACCGGGCGCGGTCAGGGCGTTCTGGTGCACGTCGATGTCGGCACCACCAACGCCGCAAACGGTATGCACAATGCCTATCGCAGCCGACTGCCGGTGCTGCTGATGGCCGGCAAAGCGCCGTACACCACCCACGGCGAACTGGTCGGCTCGCGCGACACTCACGTGCATTTCGTTCAGGAGCCGTTCGATCAGGGCAGCCTGGTGCGCCCCTATACCAAGTGGGAGTGGACGCTTCCGTCCGGCGTTGTGGTGAAAGAAGTGCTGCGGCGCGCGCATTCGATCATGCAGAGCGAGCCGCGCGGCCCGGTCTATCTGATGATGCAGCGCGAGACGTTGACCGAGCATTGGGACGTCGACGAGGTTCACCGCTATCCCGCCGACCGCTTCGGCCCGCTTGCCGGCGGCGGCGCCGATCCGGCGCTCATTGCGGCGCTCGCCGAACGTCTGCTGACAGCGGAGAATCCGATCCTGATCACCGGATATGGCGGGACCGACGTGGCGACCGCGCACAAAATCATCGAACTCGGCGAGTTCGCCGGCATCCCGGTGTACGAAGCAAATTCGAAGAACAACGTCTCATACGAGAGCCCGTGCTTTGCCGGCTTCTCGGCCGACGACGCCGTGCCCGACGCCGACCTCGGCATCCTTGTCGACGTTGAAGTGCCGTGGTTCCCGGCCGAAGTGCAGCCGAACGAAAAGTCGTTCTGGGCGCATATCGATGTGGATGTTCTCAAGGTCGGCTCGCCGATGTGGACGTTCCCGGGCAATCTGCGCATGCAGGGCAACAGTGGCCGCATCCTCGATCAATTGCTGACCGAGCTGAAGGCGAAAGCAACGCCGCGCTTCAAGACGGCCGCCGCGGCGCGGCTCGACCGCCTGAAAACCGTCCGCGAGCAGCGCAAGGCGCGCGCCGCAAAACTGGCCGCCGACCAGGGCAAGCCAGGCGCGATCAACCCGCATTATCTGATGGCGGAGCTCGCCAAGGTGCTGGACGACGAGGACATCATCTTCAACGAGGCGGTCACCAACACTGGCGCGGTGCTGCTGCAGATTCCGCGCCGGCTGCCCAACACCGCGTTCAACACCAATGGTGCGGGACTTGGCTGGTCCGGCGGCATGGCGCTTGGCGCCAAGCTTGCCGCGCCCAACCGTATGATGGTCCAGATAGCCGGCGACGGCAGTTTCTATTTCAACAATCCGACCTCGATCTTTGCGGTGGCGCAGCAATACCAGGTGCCGCTCCTTTCGATTGTGCTGGACAATTCCGGCTGGGGTGCGGTCAAGGCTTCGACGTTGCGTGTGTTCCCCGAAGGCGAGGCCAATGCCGCCAATGAGTTCGAGGCCGTGCTCGCACCCAACGTCGAATATACCAAGATCGCGGAAGCGTTCGGCGCCTATGCCGAGAAGGTCGCCGATCCGGCCGACGTGCCGGCCGCGATTGCGCGCTGCGCCAAGGAAGTCCGCGGCGGCCGCGCGGCGCTGCTTCACGTGCCGGTGACGCGGCTGTAAGCGGAATCGAATTACGCTGCGCGATAATCAGTGGCGGCGGTGGCGTCGATCGGCGCCGCTCCGCCGCGCATGGCGTTGAACACCGGCGTTAGCACGATCGCGATGACGAGATTGAGAACGACCGTGTAGAGCGCGGTGTAGCCGGGGAAGGTGTGGCCGGCGATGACCAGCGGATAGTTCGGCGTCAGGTTGGCCGCAACAAACATCCAGGTGCCGGTAACGATGCCTACCAGCCAGCCTGATAGCAGCGCCCAATCATTGAACCAGCGGGTGTAGACGCCAAGCATGACTGCAGGCAGCGTCTGCACGATCAAAATGCCGCCAAGGAGCTGCAGGTAGATGGCATATTGCGACGACACGGAGACGATAAAGATGAGTGCGCCGAACTTGACGATCAGCGACACCCATTTCGCCATCTGCGCTTCCTGCTTGTCGGTCGGGTTGGGATTGATGAATTCGCGGTGGATGTTGCGGGTGTAGAGATTGGCCGCGGCAATCGACATGATCGCCGCCGGTACCAAAGCGCCGATGCCGATGGCGGCGAAAGCAATCCCGACGAACCACGACGGGAAGCTGTGCAGGTAGAGCGCCGGCACTGCGAAATTGTTGCCGAACTCTTTGAAGCCCGCCGCGAACTCGGGCAGGGCGCCAACACCCGCGGCAATGGCGAAGAGGCCGACCAGCGCCAGCAAACCGAGCATGAAGGAATAGCCCGGCAGCAGCGCGGCGTTACGACGGATCGCATGCCCGCTGCTGGCGCTCAAGATCCCGGTGATGGAATGCGGATAGAGAAACAGCGCGAGCGCAGATCCCAGCGCCAGCGTCGCGTATACGCCGTAGGAGCCGGTGGTATTGGCGGCGGGAACCGCCAGCAGCAATTTCTTCGCCGGCACCGCGGCGAAGATTTTGCCGAAGCCGCCCATCTGCATCGGCACGACAATAATGGCGGCGAATGCGGTGATGTAGATCAGGATATCCTTGACGACGGCGATCGATGCGGGTGCGCGCAGACCGCTCGAATAGGTGAAGGCGGCCAGAATGATGAAGGCGATGATCAGCGGCAGATCGCCGATATAGCCGGTGCCGGAAACGCCCATTCCGCCAATGACGACCTGCAAGCCGACCAGTTGCAGCGCGATGTACGGCATGGTCGCGACGATGCCGGTGATCGTCACCGCCAGCGCCAGCCAGCGATTGCCGAACCGGCCGCGCACAAAATCCGCCGCGGTGATGTAGTTGTGCTTGTGGCAGACGTACCAGAGCCGCGGAAAGAACAGGAACAGGAGCGGGTAGATCAGGATGGTATAGGGGACGGCAAAGAAGGCGATCGCGCCCGCGCCGAACGCGAGCGCCGGGACCGCGATGAAGGTGTAGGCGGTGTAGAGATCGCCGCCGACCAGAAACCAGGTGATGACGGTGCCGAAGCGCCGCCCGCCAAGTCCCCATTCGTGCAATTGATCAAGGTCGCCCTTGCGCCAATGGGCGGCGGCGAAACCGAGCCAGGTGATAAAGCCGAACAGCAGAATGAATATGATCAGCGCGGTCCAGTTCACGTGCCCCACGGCATCCCCCCGATGACTTCCTTTTGTTGATCGACGATGCAGCGCTGCGCAAAGGGCACTCTAGTCGTCGGTGGCGAAATACACGATCGCGGTGAACACGGCGCCGATGATGACCCAGGCGAGCTGGTACCAGTAGAAGAACGGAATGCCGATCCAGGACGGCTCGACCTTGTTGTAGAACGGCGGCCACAGCACCGCGGCGAACTGGATCACGAACAGGAGATACCACCAGCTCCAGCCGCTTCGCCGCTCGCTGCGCTGATCCATGCTGTCTCCCCGCTAGGGTTAAAGTTTCAGTTTCTGGCCGTGTTGGAGCGGGCGATGGGAATCGAACCCACGACATACAGCTTGGGAAGCTGTCGTTCTACCACTGAACTACGCCCGCATTTCTGTTGCAGAATAGCGAAGGGCGTCCTTGCGCTGCAAGGGCGTAAACTTGGTACTGTGGGTCGCCGGGAGAAACGCCAATGACCTTTCAGTATGTGAGTGTCGAAGAAGCGATCGGACGCCGCGGTTTGCGCATGGTAGTCGTCGGTGGCGTGCCGAGCCCGTGGGGCGAGGCGGCGAAGGGCATCTTGCATATCAACGGTATCGACTGGGCAGCGGTGCGGCTGGTCTATGACAGCGAGCCGCTGAAAGACTGGGCCGGACAACGCAACGGTCCGGTGGCTATCTATGAGGACGAACGGCCGCGGTCCGGCTGGGCCGAGATCCTGCTGCTCGCCGAGCGCCTCGGGGCCAGGCCGTCGCTTCTTCCGGCGGACGCGGCCCAGCGCGCCTTGGTCTTAGGCCTCGCGCACGAAATCTGCGGCGAGAGTGGACTTGGGTGGTCGCGGCGGTTGCAATTGATCGATGCCGGGCTGCGAAATGCCGGCGGATTTCCCGAACGCGTCTCCAAATATCTGGGCAAGAAGTACGGCTATAGCCCCGAAGCGGGCGCCGCCGCCGGCGGGCGCGTCGTACAACTCCTGAACATGCTGGCGACGCGGCTGTCCGCGCAGCACCGCGCCGGCAGCCGCTACTATGTCGGCGACGCCTTGACCGCGCTGGACGTTTACAGCGCAACCTTTATGACGATGTTTGCACCGCTTCCGCCGGAGCAATGCCGGATGGATGAAGCGACGCGCGCGGCATTCGCAAGCCGGGACGCGCAGATCGAAGCGGCGCTCGATCCCGTTCTGATCGCACACCGCGACATGATGTACGCAGAGAATCTGGAACTGCCGCTATCGCTGTGACTGATTTTTTGCTTTTGAGCAGCGAAGTCCATCCGCCTTCGGCAACGGCGCAATGACCTGATCAATAGGTGGTTCGCAGCGCAACTTTTTGCCGCTTTCGCGGTGCGGGCGCGGGCAGCACACCGCCGGAAGCTTCCGACAGCAGCGGTGAGTTCAGGATAATGTCGGCGGTCAGCTGCATGTGCGCGTTCATCCGCTCGACCGCTTCATCAGCGCGTCGCGCGATTGCAGCTTCGGCGATGCCGGAATGCTCGGCCTTGAGATCGCGCTCGATTTGCGCCAGCGGCTTTGACAGCCAGCGATAGCGTTCGTGCTGCGCGAACAGTTGCGCGCGAATCCGCAGGAGCCACGGGCTCGCGCAGGCGGCGACGACAGCCAGGTGGAATGCGGTATGCGCGACGGCGAAGTCATCGTTGTAGCGCTTCGGATCGTCCGGAGCGCGCTCCGGTGTCCGCGACAGCCGATGCAACGCCGCAATCACCGCGGTTTCCCAATCGATGTCGCCATGTTCGATGGAATTGCGGATGCACAGGCCCTCGACTTCGCATCTCACGTTGGTCAGATCGCGCAGTTCATCGAACGACAACGGCGTGACGCGAAATCCGCGTTGCGGTTCCAGCTCCACGAAACCATCGGCCGCCAGCCGCGACAAAGCCTCGCGCACGGCGCTTGAGCCGGCGGCAAGGCGTTCGCACAGCTCCTCGATCTTCAACTTCTGGCCGGGCATCAGCCGGCAAGCGAGCAGATCGGCGCGCAAGCGCTGATAGACGTTCTGCGTAAGCGTAGACCCGGCGGGCATGCCATTCCTCTACCGGCACATTTAGCAGATCGTGCACAAAAAGAGAAATATGCATGATCTGTTGACTCATGCATTATCCAGTCTTAGGGGTCAGAAACGGGATGGATCGGGTTCTGGTCCGTCACCCAATAACAAGAAAGCGCGCGGCGCAGGCAAGGAAACGCGGATGGCAACCGACGAAGCGGAAACCGACGTACTCATCGTAGGCGCAGGGCCGACCGGGCTTTCGCTGGCGATCGAGCTTGGCCTTCGCGGCGTCACGGCGATGGTCGTCGAGCGGCACCCGCGGACTGGCAACCAGCCGCGGGCCAAGACTACGAATGTGCGGTCGCTGCAGCATTTTCGCCGCTGGGGCATTGCACCGGCACTGCGTACCGCAGCACCGCTGCCGTCCGACTATCCGACCGATATTGTGTTTGCGACCAGGCTGTTTGGCCGCACGCTTGCGGTGATCGAAAACGCATTTGAGGGCGCGAAGCGGCGCGATCCGCGTTTTCCCGAGCCGGCGCAGTGGGTGCCGCAATTCACCGTCGAAGCGGTGTTGCGCCAGCGCGTCGAGACGTTTCCTTCGGTCAAGATCGCATTCAACACCGAGCTTGTGGCCGCCGAACAGTCGGACGGCAAAGTGACCGCGCGGGTCCGCGACGTCACCGACGGCAAGGAGCGGATCGTTCACGCCAAATATCTGATCGGCGCCGACGGCGCACGCAGCAATGTCCGCCAGATCATGGGCGCGAAGATGGAAGGCGAGCACGCCTATGGGATCAATTACAGCCTCATCATGCGCGTGCCCGAGCTGGTGCGCACGCCGCCCAGCCGGCGGGCCATCATGTACTGGCTCATCAACAAAGAAGCGCCGGCCGTCATGGGCCCGATGGATGGTGAAGGACGCTGGTATTTTGGCATGACGTTGCCGCCGGGCGTCGAAGAGCCCGATGACGCCACGATCCGCCGCCGGGTCTGTGAGGCGGTCGGCTGCGAGATCGACATCGAAATCCTCACCCGCGACGTTTGGGCCGCACATCGTCTGATCGCCGATCATTACCGCGACCGCCGCATCTTCCTGGCCGGCGATGCCTGTCATCTGCATCCGCCGTTCGGCGGCTATGGTATGAATTTCGGCATCGCCGACGGCGTCGATCTCGGATGGAAGCTTGCGGCGACGCTGGCCGGCTGGGGCGGAGCGGAATTGCTGGATTCCTACGAGCAGGAACGCCGCGCCGTGCACCAACGCACCATCGCCGAAGCGGTCGAGAATTACCGCACGCTGAGCGCGCAACTCCTCAAAGATAACCTCGACGAGGACAGCGTCGCGGGAGAGGAGGCCCGGCGCGCGGTCGGCAAAGAGATCGAGCGCACCAAGACGCGGGAGTTCAAGACGCTGGGCGTCGTGCTCGGCTCGCGCTACCGGGAATCGCCGATCATCATCGATGACGGCACTAGTCCGCCTGCCGAGCATCATGCGAACTTCGAGCCCTCGGCTTTTCCGGGCTGCCTCGCGCCGCATGCGTGGCTGCCTGACGGCTCATCGCTCTACGATCACTTCGGCCGCGGCTATACGTTGCTCGTGCTCGATGAGGCAGCGCCGGCGGACGGTTTGGTGGCAGCCGCCAAGCGCGCTGGCGTGCCGCTGACCGTGCTCAATTTTCGCGATCCGAACTTGCGCGAACTTTACGGCGCGCCGCTCGCGCTCATCCGGCCGGATCAATATGTGGCCTGGCGCGGTGGGCGCGCCGGCGACCCCGACCGCATCATGGCGATCCTGCGTGGCGCCCACCTCAACGAAGCCCTGACCAGCGAACTCCGGGAGCGAACCGCATGAGCGGCGAAAAACGCGATGTCCTTAACATCACGCAAGCGATCGAACTCAGGCCCGTTCACCGCTTTTCAGATCGGCGCGATCATTCTTTGCTCCCTCGTCGCATTCCTCGATGGGCTCGACAGCCAATCGATCGCGGTTGCAGCGCCGCTGATTGCCGAAAAGCTGAGCCTGGCGAGGACCGCACTGGGCCCGATCTTCTCGGCGGCGCTCCTCGGCGCCATGATTGGTGCCCTGACCTTCGGGCCGCTCGGCGATCGCTTCGGACGCAAGCGCTGCCTGATCGTGGCGGCGATCATCTTTGGCATCGGCACGCTCCTGACCGCACGGGCCGACTCTTATAATGAATTGCTCGCGGTTCGCTTTGTCTCCGGGATCGGCCTTGGCGGAGCGACGCCGTGCTTCATCGCTCTCGCCTCCGAATACGCGCCGCAGCGCCGCCGCGCGATGATCGCAAGCCTGATCTGGGCCGCTTTTCCGCTTGGCGGGACCGCCGGTGGATTCCTCAACGGCTACATCCTCGCCAACTTCGGCTGGCCGGTGGTATTTTTGGTTGGCGGTGTTCTGCCACTCTTGGTCGCGGGCGCATTATTGATCTGGCTGCCGGAATTGATCCGATTTCTTCTTGCCGAAGATCGCGACCCCGCGAAGGCTCGCGCCATCGCGCAACGGATCGTTCCGTCGGTCGCGCCGACCACGCAAATTATCGCCGATGAAGAACATATTGCGGGCGCGACGCTCAAGCATTTGTTCAGCGACGGCCGCGCTGTCGGCACGCTGTTGCTCTGGGTTCCGTTCATCATGGCGTTCGCCACGCTGGCGATCGCGGTCCTGTGGACACCCGCTTTGCTGCGCGCCAACGGCATGGCGCCGTCTCAAGCCGCAATCGTCCTCGGCTTCCACGGCATCGGCGCGCTGATCGGCATGGGAAGCGCCGGACGGCTGATGGAGGCGTTCGGAACGACCGCCACGCTGGTGCCGGCTCTCATCCTGGGGACGGTGGCAACTGCCGCGGTCGGCTTCGTGGCGACGTCGTTGTTTTCGATGTCGATCGTTCTGGCGCTGATCGGCCTATTCGTCGGCATGGGCGCGTCGGGAGCGATTGCTCTCGCCGCGCTGAATTATCCGACCGCCCTCCGGTCGACCGGCGTCGGCTGGGCGATGGGGCTGGGCCGCGGCGGCCAGGTCGTCGCGCCGCTGCTCATCAGCATGATGCTCGGATTAGGTTGGGGAACCAGACAGATCTTCCTTACGACGGCGATTGCTCCGTTCGTCGCCGCTGTGTTTATCCTCGCTTTCACCGTTCATGCCGGCCGGATCAAGGTCCTCGGCAGCCTCGCCCCAAGTCCGAAGATTTCCTGAGAAAGGACAACCAATGAATAGCCATGCCGATCAGACTCACGGACCGGTTTTCCATCACGTCAATCTAAAGACCAAGCGGCTTCAGGAGATGATCGATTGGTACGGAACAGTGATCGGAACAACGCCTACGTTCCAGTTTCCGGGCGGCGCCTGGTTGACCAATGACGGTGCCAATCACCGGATTGCGCTGCTCACGTCCTCAAAAATGACTGATGACCCGGACAAACTGATGCACACCGGCATGCATCACATCGCATTCGAATACAAATCATGCGACGAACTCCTCGCCACCTACACACGCCTTCAGGCCTTGGGCATCGTGCCGCATATGTCGCTCGATCACGGCATGACGATGTCGTTTTATTACGTCGATCCGGATGGCAACAGCGTCGAGCTGCAGTACGACAATTTCGGCGACTGGCGCGCGTCAACCGAGTGGATGCGAACCTCACCGGCGTTCGCCCAAAATCCGATCGGCATGATGGTCGATCCGGCAAAGATGGTGCAGGCGCGCGCTGAAGGCGCTTCACCGGAGGATTTGCACCGGCGCGCTTACGCCGGCGAATTTCCGCCGTCCGGTCCGGTCGATATCCGGGTCCCGTTGGACTAAAGTCACCGGCGGGTTTGAAGGCGTCCTGGCTTGAATGCTCACAGGCTGGCTTCGGTGCCAGGCCAATTGGCTTGCAGCTGCGCAAACTTTCCGTTGGCGCGCAGTTGCCGGATTGCGTCGTCGACCGCGTCGCACAGATCGGCGCGGTTTGGAGCGAAGGCAATTCCGAGGCGCTCATGAGTTGGCTCTTGCATCACCACGGCCAAATCGGTCCGGTCCCGCACCAGCCAGGAGATCACCGGAAACAGCTTGATGATCAACCCGATGTGACCAGCCTCCAGATCGTCGAGCGCGGTCATGATGCCGTGATAGGGATAGTAGCGGATATCGGCGATGGCGTGCTCCGCCAGCAGGCGTCGCGCGACGATGTCTGAGGTATTCCCCGACTGGATGCCGGCTGTCAGACCGTGCAGATCCGCGACTGACGCAACCTTCGGCGTAAGCCGCCGGTTCACCGCGATACCTTGATTGAACGCCAGATAGGGCTGCGAGAATTTCACGATGGCGGATCGTTCAGGCGTAATTGTTGTTCCCGAAATCACCGCGTCGCAGGTGCCGTCAATCAAGCCATTGAAGATGTCGTTGAAATTGTCGCCCGCAAAAGCAACCGGCCGCAATTCCAGGCTGAGACGATCGCAGACCGCGCGCATCAGCTCGATGTCGAACCCGGTCGCGACACCGTTGCGCATCAGATCGAATGGCGGATCATGGTATGCCGACTGCACCGTCAATGTTCCGGCAACCACCGTGCGCAACATCCGTATTGCCCCGCGATGCCGCTTCTCAGGCGGCGATGACGCCGGCGAGGAATTTCTCCATTTCCGCCGCCAGCCGGCTGCCGTCCTGCGACAGCGTCTGCGCCGACGAGAGTAGCTGCGAAGAAGCGGTACTGATGGCGGTCGCGCTGTCGTTGACTTCGCTGATATTCGCGGCGACGTGTGCGGCGCTGCCGGCAGCGGCATTTACGTTTTCGGCGATGTGCTGCGTAGTCGCCGCCTGTTCGTCGACCGCGGCGGTAATGACGGCGGCGATTTCCGAAATGCGTCCGATCGTTGCGCCGATCACCTTGATGGTCGCGACCGAGTCCCGCGTCGCTGCCTGAACGCCGGCGATCTGGACGCCGATCTCTTCCGTGGCCTTCGAGGTCTGCGCCGCCAGCGCCTTGACCTCCTGTGCGACCACGGCGAAACCGCGGCCGGCCTCGCCGGCGCGGGCCGCTTCAATCGTAGCATTAAGCGCCAGCAGGTTGGTCTGCTCGGCAATGTCGGTGATCAGCTTGACAACGTCACCGATGCGGCCGGCCGCGCGCGTCAGCTCCGCAATTCGGCCATCGGTCTGCTCCGCCTGGGCTACCGCGTCGAGCGCAATCCGCGCCGATTCCTGCACTTGCCGCGAAATCTCGCCGACGGACGCAATAAGCTCTTCGGTGGCGGCCGAGACCGAACGGACGTTTTCCGACGCTTGCGTGGACGCCGACAGAACCCGTCCGGACAGATCGCGCGTCGCTCCCGCCGTCGCGCTCAAGGCCTCGGCCGCTGCTTCAAGCTCGACCGATGACGATGACACCGATCGCACCACACTGGCGACCGTTCCCTCAAACGCATTAGCGAGAGCCTGCATGTCGGCTTGGCGCTGTTCGGCCGAGCGGCGCGCGGTCTCTTTCTCGGCGGCCTCGAGCTGCTCGATGCGGATCAGCTTTTCCTTGAACGCCTGCGCTCCGCGGGCGGCGTCGCCGACTTCGTCGCCGCGCTCCGTATACGGCACGTCGATATTTTTGTTGCCGGCGGCGAGCTGCGACAACACTTCGCCAATGCGACGGATCGGCCTTGAGACCGTGACCGTACCAAACACTGAAACGAGGCCGAGCACGGCGGTGATGAAAAGACCGATGCCAAGGTCGAGCCGGCTGACAAATGCATTCTCAGCGTCTGCTCCTTCCTTGTGCTGTTGCGCCGCCGCGATCAGCGCGGCTGTTGTCGCCTCGATCAGCCCGTTCATCTGGTCGCCCAGTTGGCCAATGCGCTTTACTTTGCTGACGGTGTCGCCGTAGTCCTTTGCGGCGGCGGCGAGATCGCCGCCGACGCCGACGTAGTCGCGGACCAGCCCGGCGAGGGTTTCGAGCCGCGCTTTGTCGGCAGCCTCCTTGGTCATATCGAGCGCGATGTCGATGTGCCCAGCCGCTGCCGCATGGTCGGCATGGAATCGGTGCAATGCGCGATCGACCTCGCTCGGCGAGATGGCGAGACGAATTTCGCGGGTCTCGATCTGCATGCTGCGCAGATCGGCGGCGGCGCGCAGCGCCTCCACGGCGGTTAGCTGCTTGCTGTCGGCGTCGGTGCGTTGCCGCGCGGCCCATTGATCGCCGATCTGCTCGTTGATGAGCATCCCGGCAACCAGGATCACACCGGCACTGGCGCAAAGGGCGAGTTTGTTGCGAATAGATAGATCAAAATTGGCCATCGAGGGGCCCTTTGGCAATTCGGAGCATGATTAACGGCGGCGGTTAATTCGCAGTAAAATCGCCCAATCGCCGGGGCGCAAATTCGTTGATGGCGAACGGGAAATCAGTCTGAGCGCACGATTTGACGGGCGGTCTCGGCCGGCCGCCGTCGGGCCGATGCTCTAATCCCGTTCCGCACTGCTCAAGCAGCTCGGCTTTCGCCCACTCGGGCGTACGCCGTTGGCTTGGCACTCCGGCACTTTCAGCTAGCCTTTTCCAGACTGTTGGGAAGATCCGGCGCATCGGAATCATGCACGGCAACGCCGACCATCGGATCGATCGTGGTTTCCCATGGCCGGCGCTCGAGCGTGCGCATGGTGTCGTCATAACCGGCGCGCCAGCGCCTTTGGATGCCTTCCGACGAGAAATCGATCTCGCGCAGATAATCGTCGTTTTTGCTCGGTGTGGCATTGATCCGCACGATATGCATCAAGGTACCGCAGCCATAACCGGCCATCTCTCTGACTTCGGGAGAGTTGCGCTGGTCCTCAGGCAGCATGCGCACCAGTTCGCGCACCATGTGGCGCAGCTGATGGATATGCTCCTGCCGCGGAATGTGGCTGTCGGCGCGGCTGGCGTACTGGATGTCGATCTGCCGGCTCAACACCTGCCAGACCGATTCCGGCTCGGGGCCTGCGATCGGGAAGATCTGCACCGAGAACACCACGGAATCGCGTCGCGGATTATCGTCGAACACCACCTCGATCGGGGTGTTGGAGTAGAGCCCGCCGTCCCAATACGGATCGCCATCGATACGCACCGCCGGGAATCCCGGCGGCAAAGCGCCCGAGGCCAGCACATGATCGATCGTGATGGGAAGACTGCGGCTGTCGAAATAATGCATCTTGCCGGTTCGCACGTTCACCGCACCGACGGTCAAACGCACGTGCTTGGCATTGAGACGCGTAAAATCGACCAGGTTGCTGACCGTCTTTCGCAAATCGTCGATCGTATAGAAGGCGGCGTGCTCGACACCCACCAGTGCGCCCAGTCCGCCCCACGCAAGCGCGCGGTTCGGTGCGTAATAGCCGGAAATTCCGTTGAACATCGCCATCACATAGGACGCGGCACTGCCGGCCAGCTGTCCGAATGGCGTACCGTCCCAGAGCGGCTTGCGCCCAACCCGATCCCAGAATTCGCGCAGGTGGTCGAGCCGCTTTCCAACCTCGTTGCCGGCGATAATGGCGCCGTTGATTGCGCCGATTGACGTGCCGACGACCCAGTCCGGCTCTATGCCGGCTTCATGCAGCGCTTGATAAACGCCGCCCTGATAGGCGCCAAGCGCGCCGCCGCCCTGAAATACCAAAACCACCTGGCCGGGCAGCTTGGGCGGCTCGTGCACCGCGCTTGCGGGTTGGTGCTTGACGTAAATCTGGTCCATGACATGTCACCCCGCACAAACGACGGATCGAGCCAAACGCCAACGTTTAATTTGTGTATTGGCGGGCCCGAGGGCAACGGCGGGTAGGGCCGGCGCGTTGCGATCAAGCGCTTTTGAGCGCGCGTTCAACCAGGGTGCCGAGGAGCACGCGCCGATAGGCGCCGCTGCCGTGAATGTCGTCGGGCGGGTCGACGGCGGCGCTCGCCGCGGCGGCAACCGCCGCGATCGCGGCATCGTCGGCGTGCCTGCCGTTGAGCGCATTCTCGGCAGAGGCCACGCGCAATGGCCGCTCGGCGACGCCGATCACACCGATGTGGGCGCCTTCTACTCTTCCGTCGCTGCGCTGATCATAAAACAAAGCGACACCCGCAGTGGCGAAATCGCCGCGGCGTCGGGCGAATTCGGCGAAGCCGAACCGGCGCTGCCTGGGCCAGGGCGGCAAACGGATTGCCGTGATGATCTCGTCGGACTCGAGTGCCGTCATGAGCGGACCATGGAAAAAGTCGCTCGCCGCAATCGTCCGCGGCCCGGTTTTGCTGGCGACGGCGATCTCGGCGCCGCAGGTGACCGCAATCCCCGGCATTTCCGCGGCGGGATCGGCATGCGCCAGACTGCCGCCGACCGTGCCGCGATTTCGGATCTGATAATGCGCCACATGCGAGATGGCCTCGACCAGAAGCGGATGCGCTGCGCGCAGCCGCGCGTCGTCGAGAATATCGCGCCAGCGCACCATGGCGCCGAGCGTGACGCCCTGGTCGGAAATCTTGATCTGCCGCAGCTCTTCGAGCTTGCGCAGATCGATCACGACGGCAGGCGAAGCGACCCGGAACGCCAGCATCGGCACGAGGCTCTGGCCGCCGGCGAGCGGCTTTGCTTCGCCGCCGTGCGCCGCGAGCAGCGCGATTGCGTCAGACAGACTGGTTGGGCAGGCATATTCGAAGGGCGGCAATTTCATAGCCAAATGTCCGCTTCGAAACGAGACCGCAGAAAGCCGTCCCAGTGTTCGTAACATCGCCGCGATCGCACGGTCAACGCAATGGAGCGTGCTCCGCTCGATCCGGCCGGGCCGCAGCAGTCAGCATTTCGCCGCGCCGCGGTTGCTGATATTTTGATGCCTTGGCCGAGGCGCGCCCGCGCGCCCGCCCCGCGATCGGAGGAAGCCATGCCGAAGCCCGTGCCGCGCAATGGCAAGAACGGCAAACGCCCTCAGCGCATGCGCGAACCGCCCAAGATCACCACTCAGACCGATACGCGCGACATTCTTGCCTACGCCGCGAAGGAAGCTATCGCATCTTCGCGCTCGATGCTTTGGAAGTTGGCATCTTCCGCTTCGGCGATCGGGTGGTGGCGTATGAGAATGTGTGCCCGCATGCCGGCGGCCCGATCTGTCAGGGCAAGATTTTCGATCAGGTCGAAGAGTTGATCACCGCCGACAAAAAGAGCGCGGGCCTGCGCTTCGGCGAGCAGCGGAATATTGTCTGTCCGCGGCACGGCTACGAATTCGATCTGGAGACCGGCTGTCATCCAGGCGACGCATCGGTGCGGCAGACGCCGGTCAAGGTCGCGGTGCGCGACGGCCAGGTCTTTGTCGGTTTGCCGCGCTGACGCGGCGCTCGCATCCGGCTGGTAACTACGTCAGCCGGCAGGGCTGCCAGCGATCAGTGCGGCCCCTTGACGTGAAAGATGACCGGCAAGGAGAAGGCCAGGCCCTGGTCGGCGACCAGCGGCGGCGGCGCCGGGACCGGGTCCGCGCGCTGCAGCATGGCGAGTGCCGCCTCATCGAACGAAGGATCGCCGGATCCCTTCACGATGCTCGTCGCTACGATGTGCCCGGTGCGGTCCAGCACGAAGCTGACGATCACCTCCGCGCGTTGCATCGATCGGTCGGGCGGGTAGCTCTTGTATTTGTTGAAGTGGGCCGCGAGCTCTCGCTGCCATGTTACTACGTCGCGGCGTGCGGTTTCGCCGGTTCCCGGCGCGGGCGCAACCGAGCGCGGGGCCTGCACTGCGTTTTCGATGGTCGGGGTTGCGGTCTCCTCGGCGGCGACCGTCTGTGTCGACGCGTGGGATTCTTGCGAAGCGGGCCTGGGATCGTCGTCGGGCGGCTGTTTGGTGTCGTTGAGCGTGACGACTCGCTCGGGATCATCGGTCTCGGTTGGCGCGGCTTTGGGCAAGTCGGTCTGTTTGACCACCTTCTCCTGCTCGACCATCGCCGGCGAGGCGATCGAGGCTTCGGTGTCGGGGCCTACCGGCAGGCCGGTCGGATCGAGCCGCGGCGTTGTCAGTTCGACGCCGATTTCGATCGCCGGGGCGCCGAGGTTTTGCTCGGCTTCATCCGGCTGCATAGACGCGAGCGCCAGCGCTATCCCGCCGGCATGGATCGCAACAGCGCCGGCCGCAGCCAGAATCCAGACCGAACGTGATATCGGTCGAGCTTCATCAAAGTCGGACATCGTCGCGATGCTGTTACTTGCGGAAGTCGTTCGGCGTCGGCGACGGGGCGGAATCGCCTGACACGCCTTCGAGTGCAACAAGCGCAATCTTGCTGTAACCGCCGACGCGGAGCCTTTCCAGGACGTCCATCAATTCGCCGTAGGGAACGCCACGATCGGCCCGCAAAAAGATGCGGCGATCCTTGCCCTCGTCGCCCGTGGCGTCGAGCGAGCGCACAAGGTCGACGCGCCTGACCGCAGTCTCGCCGACGGCGATGGCGAGGTCGGCTTTGATGGTGACGTAAGTCGGCTTGTCCGGCTTTTTTTGCGGAATTGCCGTCGAGGATGGCAAATCGACCGGAAGGTCAACAGTCGACAGCGGCGCCGCGATCATGAAGATGATCAGCAGGACCAATATGACATCGATGAACGGCGTGACGTTGATGTCATGCGCCTCATCGAAATCATCGTCTTCGTCGTCGAAGTCGCTACGGCCATTGTTCACTCCGCTGCCTGCGTCGACAGCCGACCGTGAGCCCGATCGAGATCGCGCGAAAGCAGCCGGCTCACGGCGCCCGACCCGCGGCCGACGAGCTCGAAGTAGCCCTTCGTCGCACGCGAAAAATAATTGTAGATGATCACCGCCGGAATCGCCGCAACAAGACCGACGGCGGTGGCGAGCAGCGCCTCGGCGATGCCCGGCGCGACCACCGCAAGGTTTGTCGTCTGCGCCTGCGAAATGCCGATGAAGCTGTTCATGATGCCCCAGACCGTCCCGAACAATCCGACGAACGGCGCGGTCGCCCCGATGGTGCCGAGAATAGCCATGCCTTTGCGCATGGCGCGCGCTTCGGTGCGCGCGATCTCGGTAAAGCGCGATCCGGCCCGTTCCTTGATGCCTTCGTCGCTGGCGCTCTCGCCGGAAAGTCTGATTTCCTGCATCGCCGCCGCCAGCAGCGAGGACAGGACGCTATCGGTTGGGCGCAAGGTCAGCCGCGCTTCGGACAGAGTTCGTATTTCCACGATCTGCGCCAGTGCGCGGCGCAAGCGTCGCGCGGCGTGGGAAAGCTGAACCAGCTTGGCGAAGAAAATCGTCCAGGTCAGGAGCGAAGCGAAGCCGAGGCCGATCATCACCGCTTTGACCAGAACGTCGGCGGTGAGAAACATTGACCACGCCGACAAATCACGCTGCAAGCGGCCGCCGATCCCTGCCGCACGCGCGGCGTCGGCTGGCGGGCTCGCCCTTGGCGCGCCGCCTGGCTCAGGCTGGTCGGGCGTAGCCTGCGATTGCGCAGTGACCGGCGAAGCCGAGGGTACGGGAGCCGCGATGGGCGCCTGCGCCACAGACGGTGACGCAGGCGCGAGTATCGCAAGTCCGAGAACGAGTATGGCGGCTGGCAGACGCAGCTTGGTCATGCGCCGATTGCCTTTCCAGCCTTATCGCCTCAGGCAACCGCCGCTTTGTGCACCAAGGTCTGCCGTACCTCGAAACCCTCGAATTTCGGATGTTCCAGATAAAGCGGGCCGGTCGTATTGTTGCCGGCGCGGGCGTGCGCGGCGCGGAACTCTTCCGATTTGGTCCAGGCTTCGAATGCGCCTTTGCTCTGCCACACCGTGTGCGAGGCGTAGAGTGTGTGGTCTTCGGCCTCTGGGCCCTTGAGCAGGTGGAACTCGACAAAGCCCGGCACGCGATCGAGGTAAGAATCGCGATTGGCCCAGACCTTTTCGAAAGCCTCTTCAGAGCCTTTCTTCACTTGGAAGCGATTCATGGCGATGAACATCTTTCTCTCCTTGTTTTTTCGACGACGATCGTTGTTCGCTAACCCTTCACCCCATAGTGGACGGTGAGCGACGCTTTGAAGGTGATGCCCGGGTTTGGTATCACGTAACCCGCCTCGGTGCTGCAGCACATGTATTTGGTGTAATTCACGTTCAACAGGTTTTCGACGGAGAAGGCCGTGGTCACGTTCGGGATCGGTTGGTAGCTGGCGTAAAGGTTGACCAGGTTGTACGGCGGAGTCGAATCGAAGATTGGAACTACGTTGCCGCCATCGCTGGTTGTTGTCGGAATTTGACTGAGCGGCTTTGCCGCGACAGCCGTCCAGCGCACCGCGAGTGTCAACTTTCGCTCGAGCAAGCGTGCGCCGATCAAGACGCTGACTTGATCGGGCGGAATGCTGGCGAGCGGGGCACCGACACAGCCGACTGAGGTTGGTGCAGCGGGACAGCCGGCCGCGAGCGTCGGGTTGGTCGTCACGCTCTGTCCTATGAGGTGCTGGCCGGAGACGCCGGCAAACCATCTGCCAGCGTCGTAATTGGCTTCGAGCTCGATGCCCTGGATTACAGCATTGCCGATATTCTGATATTGAAAGCAGTCAGTATACCCGAGCGGCGTCGGCACGCATGGCGCCGGCGGCGGCAGCGTACCGGTGAAATCGACGAAGGCTGGCACCATATCAATGTAGTTGGTGACGTCGTTTCTGAATCCATTCACCTTCGCGCGAACCTTGTCGCCGGGCGACCAGACGTCATCGTATTTGATATTGAGGCCGATTTCCTTGGTCTTGCCGATCTCGGGTTGCAGGTTCGGATTCGGCTCGAAGAAGAAGAATCCGCCGGGATGGAATCCGGAAACGAAAGCCTCGGTCACCGACGGGGCGCGATACCCTTCCGCGTAGGTGAAATACGGCGTCAGTCCCTGGATCGGCGTAATGCCGATTGTTGTCTTCGGCGAGAACCGCTGACCGGATTCAGAGCTGCCGTCGCCGCTGAGGTTGAAGCCGTCGTAGCGCAAGGCGTTTATCATCTCGAACCAGGTGGAATAATTGGTCTTCCACTGGACGAAACCGCCATACGTGTTGCGCTGGCCATTCGGCGTCAGGTTGACGTCGCAAGCTCCGTTAATAAGTTGATCGGCACCACAGCTGGTGCCGACATTTATCCTGTCGTTGTTGAAATCGCCGCCATAGGTCACCGTCTGAAGAAATGGGCCGGTGTCGAAGCGAGACGTGTTGTTGACTCTAGTCCCGGCGGTGTTGAGCAGGTAGTTGGTTGAAGTCCCAGGTGGTCCAGAAAAGTCAATACCGTCTTGGATATAGGGGACTTTGACGGTCTCCTGAGCATCCGTCTGATTCCAGTAGACATCGGTCTTGAGGTCGAAGAGCGTGGTCTCGGGACTCTTGAAAGTGTATTGGGCCGTAACGGTCTGATTGTTGATGTTCTCGCCATACACGCCAATCCCCGGGATCGTAGTCCCCGCGCCGGTCGTACCTCCGAAGTCGTAGCTGGTATTGTAGGTGATGGCGGTGAGCTTGATCTGCTGTCCGTCGCCGGGGCGGGCGGTAAGCTTGACCATGCCAGATTCGGTTTGATTTCCGGTGTTGGGAACACCGGAGCTGCCGGGAATCACAGTGAGGGGATAGCCGGCGCAATTCGCAGCACATTGGAACGACGAGAGGGTGCCTGCTCCTGAGGTGTAGTTCCCGCTGTCGCGATAGATACCGCCGACGAAGATATCGCCGAGCGGGCCGCGGGCGCCGCCGAAAGTCGAAGCAAGCCATTGATCGCCGTTGGTTCCGAACATGGCGTGACTTTGGATCGCTTGCGTTTCGCCGGGCAAGAGGATGTCGTCCAAATCCTTGGTGCGGAATGACGTCACGCCGCCGATGGCCCCGGATCCGTAGATGTTGGCGACCGGGCCGCGGACCACGTCGGCACCCGCCAAAAGCTCCGGATCGACATAGAACTGCCCGTTGGCGAAGTGTCCGGAGCGCTGAAAGTCCTGCGAGGCGCCATCGACCAGAACCGCAACGCGCCCGAAGTCCTGCAATCCGCGGACGTTAATTGACGACCCAGGATCGTCGGGCCGGTCGGCGAACCAGACGCTCGGCATGCCATTGAAGATGTCCGACAACCGTCCCGGCATGGCCTGTTCGATTTGCTCCTGGCGCAGCACACTCACGGCTGCGAGCGTATTGATCACTGGCTCCACGGTCTTGGTCGCGACGTCTGTGCTCGGCTCGTGCGGCGCGGGAGGTTTTTCAGGTGTGGTGTGTCGCCGCGCTGTACGAACAGGCTTGCGCGCAGGCCTCGGCTTTGCCGCGGTCCGACGCTTCTCCACTGGCGCTTCGACCGTCACCGGCGGCAAGGCTTGTTGTTGGCTTTCTGGCCCTGTCTGTGCGCCTGTCGATGAGGCCAAGCTGACACTCATCAGTGCACCGAGTGAAAAGCTGATGAAAAGCGCGCACGCACGCCGATCTTCCCAAACCATAAAACACCCCCGTCCCCATTTTTGGCCGGGGCTGGCGGGCGACCGCATAGGCGGGCTTGCTGGCTGGGCCTGCCCGTCACGCGTTTTGTGGCCGGGCTGAGATTGCTATCGTTAAGCCGCTGTATTATGGGTGTCAATACTATGGATTCAAAGATTAAATTCGCTCTAAAGTAGGTCAATACGTAAGTACTTACTTTATAAGCATTATAAACTAAGAAGTATTACTCACCAATACAGACCGGGGCGTAAGGCGAAGCCAAGATGAGTGCAGGAAAGGGTGAAGAAGAGAAACGCGGCAACGTCGGGCGCGAGCCACTACAGGCCGGTAGCGAACGTCGAATAACAATGATCGACAATTGCTTGGAGAGCCGAGACTTGTTCGTCGGCACACGCGACATCGTCATTCGTCACGGCGCCGATGCCTATCACTTGCGGCTCACGGCGCAAAACAAGTTGATCCTGACGAAATGAACACGTCATGCGCCGCGTCCCTGCACGAATAGAACTTCTTTGTCTGTTTCTGGGCGCGATCCTGCTCGTTGCCGGCAACGAGGGCCATGCCGCATCGGGCTACGATTCCAGCCGCATCGTTTCGATCGGTGGCTCGGTAACCGAAGTTCTGTACGCGCTCGGTGTGCAGCAAAAGATCGTCGCGGTGGACACGACCAGCCTCTACCCGGCGAGCGCGCTGCAGCAGAAGCCGAATGTCGGATACATGCGCCAATTATCACCTGAAGGAGTTCTTAGCCTGTCGCCAACTCTCGTCCTGGCGATAGATGGATCAGGACCGAAGGAAGCGATCGACGTTTTACAACGAGCGAACGTTCCTTTCGTGGCGGTGCCGGACAAGTTTACGGGCGACGGCATCGTTGACAAGATTCATGTGATCGCGGGCGACGTCGGTGTCGCCGGGCGCGGCGAATGCCTCGCCGGCATGGTTCGCAACGATATGAATGCGCTCGGCACGATACGCGCGCAGATTACCCGGCCGAGCAAGATCGCTTTCGTCCTGTCGCTGGCCAACGGCCGGCCGATGCTGTCGGGCAAAGGAACGGCTGCCGACGGCATCATCAATATGGCGGGAGCCAGCAACGCATTTGACGACTTCGATGGCTACAAAATCGTCAACAACGAAGCCATCATCGCCGCCAAGCCCGATGCCGTCCTGGTGATGGAACGCGGTGAGCATGCCCTGTCCGCCGACACGGTGTTTTCGCAGCCGGCCTTGGCGATGACGCCGGCAGCCGAGCACAAGACCCTGATCTCGATGGACGGCGCTTATCTGCTCGGATTCGGTCCGCGCACCGCGCGCGCCGCGCGCGATCTTGCCATGCGGCTTTATCCGAAGATCCATGGCGGCGATCTTCCATCGGAGCAAAGTTCCGGCACCGTTGCGTGCGACCGATGACCGCTGCGGATACCCCAGCTCTGGCTGGACGGCCGGCGTTGTCGCGCCGTGTCCCCTCGGCCGTGCCGATCATGCTGGTTCTTATCGCGGCGCTGATCGTGGTCGCTGTCGTTTCGGCATCGATCGGTGCAGCGAGGATATCGCTCGGCCGGGTCGCAGCTGCCTTGTTCTCGAGCGGCGGCGATGCACTGGCGGCGCGCGACGAGCTGATCCTCGTCTCGATTCGGCTGCCGCGCATCGCCATGGCGGTGATGGTCGGCGCCCTCCTGGCCACCGCCGGAACTTTCATGCAGGGCCTGTTTCGTAATCCGCTTGCTGATCCAGGCCTGGTTGGCGTTTCAGCCGGGGCGGGTTTCGCCGCCGCGGCCATGATTGTTGTCGGCGACAAGGCGCTGCCGATGGTGATGGCGAACGCGCCGTATCTGCTGCCGGTCGCCGCGTTCTTCGGGGCGCTGGTGACAACCACGCTGCTTTATCGCATTGCGACGTGGCGCGGCCATACCTCGATCGCGACGATGTTGCTCGCGGGCCTTGCGCTCGGCGCGTTCGCTGGTGCCGGCACCGGCTTTCTGGTTTTTCTCGCCGACGATCGGCAATTGCGCGACGTCACGTTTTGGATGTTGGGCTCGCTCGCCGGCGCGACCTGGCCGAAGGTGGCGGCAATAGCCCCTTTTCTCGCCTTCCTCCTGATCTCGATCGGTTTTGTGAGCCGCGGACTTGATTTGCTGGTGCTGGGCGAAACCGAAGCCTTTCACATGGGCATCGCGGTCGAGCGGCTGAAGCGGTTCCTGATCGTCGTGATCGCGGCGGCGGCCGGTGCGGCGGTATCGGTTTCCGGCGTGATCGGTTTTGTCGGCATTATGGTGCCGCATCTGCTGCGGCTGCTAATCGGGCCGGGTCATCGTTTGCTGTTGCCGGCGTCGGCCTGCTGCGGCGCCATCCTTCTGTTGACGGCGGACACCTTCGCACGGACAGTAGCGGCGCCGGCGGAGCTGCCGATCGGCATTGTCACCGCGGCGATCGGCGCGCCGTTCTTTCTGTTCCTGCTGTTGAAGCAGCGTTCGCTGCTGGTTTCATGAGTTCGGTCTTCGAAGCGGCGTCGATCGCGGTCCGACTTGGAACGAAGACGCTTCTCGAAGATGTCAACCTGTCGTTTCATCCGGGCCGGACCGTTGCGCTGGTCGGACCGAATGGCGCGGGAAAATCCACGCTGCTTCGCGTCCTTGCCGGCGAACTCAAGCCGCAATCCGGCAAGGTACAGCTACTGGGACGCGAACTGGCGTCGTACTCGCCGCATGCGCTGGCATTGCACCGCGCGGTGCTGTCGCAACGGATCAACATCGCCTTTCCGTTTACGGTAGCCGATGTGGTGCGCATGGGCGTCGAGCACCGGCGCGATGCCAAACTCGAATTGCTGGTCGAAGCCGCGCTCGCGGAACTCGACTTGACCGAATTTGCGGACCGCGTGATCACCACATTGTCCGGCGGCGAGCAACAGCGCGCACATTTTGCGCGGGTTCTGGTGCAGCTTGCCTGGGGACAAGATCGCGACGGCGCCGGCATTCTGTTTCTCGATGAGCCGACTGCGGGGCTCGACTTGCGCCATCAGCTGGCAATGCTGGACTCGATCAGACGCCGCGCCCAGGGCGGGGCGCTCGTCATCACCATCCTGCACGACCTGAATTTGGCGGCCTTGCTGGCGGACCACATCATCGTGCTTGATCGCGGGCGGATCGATTGCGAGGGCCGTCCAGAGAACACCGTCACCGACGCAATGCTCCAGCGCGTATTCGCCATCGATGCGGCGGTAAGCCGGCCGCCGGTGTCCGGAGCGCCGTTCGTGCTGCCTCATTCCATGCGGCCGTATCCTGGTGCGCCACACGCCCGGTAACGTCGCGGGCCGAAGATATCGTCTCGCCTCGACTTTTCGCCGCGATCCCGTTAATCGGGCCGCAGCAAACAAGCGCGCGAAATCATGTCGGAAAGTGCAGTCTCACTTGCGAGGGTAACCGCGTTCCGGCTGGTCGCCGCCGCCGCGGTCTGCCTTACCGCGATTGCGGCCGGGATACATCCGGCTGCGGCAGCCGGGGAGGGGGTTGCACCGCCGCGCGCCGTCGTGGTTCCGGGCTTTTGGGATCCGCGCCGCCGGCCGGAACGGCCGGATCTCTCGCGCCTCAGCAGCATCCGCTTCCTCACCGAGCTTGATTATCCGCCGTTCGATTATTCTGGCCCGGACGGCAATCCGGCCGGGTTCAACGTCGATCTGGCGCGGCTGATTTGCGACGAAATCAAGGTCAGCTGCACCATCCAGGCTCGGCCGTTCGCCGGCCTGCTCGATGCCCTTAATGACGGCCGCGGCGACGCCGTGATCGCCTCGATTGCGCCGACAGCGGAGGCGCGCCGCCGCGCTGATTTCACCGACCCCTATTACCGGACGCCGGCGCGCTTTGTGGCGCGCACCGACAGCCCGATCGGCGACGTGCTGCCGGAGCGGCTCGAAGGCAAGAAGATTGCCGTGATCGCCGGCACCGCGCACGAGGCTTTTCTCAAGGCGATGTTCACCGAAGCCGAAGTGCGGCCTTATCCCAACGCTGAGGCGGCGCGCGAGGCATTGCGTAAAAAGGACGTCGATCTCCTGTTCGGCGACGGCATTGCGCTCGCGTTCTGGCTCAATGGCTCCGACTCCGGCAATTGTTGCGCTTTTCGCGGCGGACCGTTTCTGGAGAGCCGCTATTTCGGCGAAGGCATCGGCGTTGCCGTCAGGCGCGGCAACGATCTTTTGCGGCTGGCAATCAATTGGGCGCTGTTCCAGTTGTGGGAAAAGGGCAGCTACACCGATTTGTGGCTGCGCTATTTCCCGATCAGTCCGTTTTGATTTGATCAGAACCGATAAGCGTCTATGGACTTGAACGATGACGGCCACGGTCATTGACAATGCATCGGACTTGCGCGCGTTCGCCGAGCAGTCGCACGCCTGGCCGTTCGACGAAGCCCGCAAGATCGTCGCGCGGCTGAAATGGGCTCCGAAGCCGGAAGTGATTTTCGAAACCGGCTACGGCCCCTCGGGTCTGCCGCATATCGGCACCTTCGGCGAAGTCGCGCGCACCACGATGGTGCGCCACGCCTTCCGCGTGCTCACCGACGACAACATCAAGACACGCCTGATCGCGTTCTCCGACGACATGGACGGGCTGCGCAAGGTGCCCGACAACATCCCCAACAAGGCGATGGTCGCGGCACATCTCGGCAAGCCGCTGACCAAAATACCCGATCCGTTCGGCACCCACGACAGCTTTGCCGCGCACAACAATGCGCGGCTGCGCGCCTTCCTCGACCAGTTCGGCTTCGACTACGAATTCATGTCGTCGACGGCGTGCTACACGTCCGGCCGCTTCGACGATGCGCTGCTGAAAGTTCTGGAGCGCTTCGACGCGGTCATGAACATCATGCTGCCGTCGCTGCGCGAGGAGCGCGCCGAAAGCTATTCGCCGTTCTTGCCGATCTCGCCGCACACCGGCAGCGTGCTGCAGGTGCCGGTGGTCGCCCACGACGCCAAGGCGGGCACCATCACTTACGACGATCCGGACAGCGGCGAGCGCGTCACCACGCTTGTCACCGGCGGGCGCTGCAAACTGCAATGGAAGCCGGACTGGGCGATGCGCTGGGTCGCGCTCGGCATCGACTACGAAATGGCTGGCAAGGACCTAATCGATTCCGTCAAGCTGTCGGGCGAGATTTGCCGCGCGCTTGGCGGTTCGCCGCCGGAGGGTTTCAACTACGAGCTCTTTCTCGACGAGAACGGCCAGAAAATCTCCAAGTCGAAGGGCAACGGGCTGACCATCGACGAGTGGCTGCGCTACGCCAGCCCGGAAAGCCTGTCGCTTTTCATGTATCGCGAGCCGAAGGCGGCGAAGCGGCTCTATTTCGACGTCATCCCGCGGCACGTCGACGACTACCAGCAATTCCTCGAAGCCTACGGGCGGCAGACGCCAAAGGAGCAACTCGCCAATCCGGTCTGGCACATTCACGGTGGCGCGCCGCCGAAGGCCGACAATCCGGTGACGTTTGCGATGCTGCTGTCGCTGGTGACTGCGTCGAACGCCGAAAATGCCGACACCTTGTGGGGCTTCATCGGCCGCTATCGGCCGGGGGTGACGCGGCAAACCCATCCGCACCTTGCCGCTCTGGTCGATTACGCCATCCACTATTTCCGCGATTTCGTGTTGCCGGCGAAAAAATTCCGCGAGCCGGGCCCGAACGAGCGCGCTGCGCTGATCGATTTACGTGACGCACTCTCGCAGCTTCCTGCCGATGCACCGGCGGAAGAGATTCAGAATGTGGTCTACGAGATCGGTCGGCGCGAACCGTTCCTCGATCAGAAAAAGAAGGCCAAGGACGGCAAGCCGGGCGTCACGCTTGACTGGTTCAACATGCTCTATCAGGTGCTGCTCGGCCAGGAGAAGGGCCCACGCTTTGGCTCCTTCGTCGCCGCCTACGGCATTCAAAACACCATCGACATGATCGACGGCGCGCTGGCGCGTTCAGCGTGATTTTTATTGTTTCTTGAGTTTCTATTTTGGTGGGCGCCGCGGCCAGCAGAAAGACGCAAAGCCTTTTCATGGCTCGAGCTTGCACGGCCGTTTCGTTGAGGACCGTGACGGTGGCTCTCTTGTGTCTTTTCTTGTCAGGGTCCGCCGCTCGTGCGGCAACCTTCATAACAGCGGTCACCACCCGCGGCGCGGCACGCAAGCGGGCTTGGCTGGCATCTCAGATAGCGACCTTTGTTATAACAGTCGCATACGGCCGATGCGCTGGTCGGTGCCAATAGCGCGGCACAGAAGCCAAACAGCGCCGCAATCGCCAGAACCCGCATCATCGCGATTCTCCGCATTTGGCTGCTGCGATTGTAGGCCAAAGCTCCGTTCGCCCAATCCCGAGCACGCGCTGGGCGCGACCCGAGGCTGATCGACCCCCCCCCAATTTGGGGGGGTGACGATGTTATTGCCGGCCCTATAGAAATTTAACTCACCCAGCGGAAATTAAGCCGGGGTTTGAACGGCGAGGCGAGTATGGGATCAGAAGCGTTCGCGTCAATCGCATCCTCAGGCTCTGAGAGGCGCTTTGCCGACAGCATGGCGCAGCTGTTGGACAGGATCGATGTGCGGCTCGCCAATTCTGACGAACAACGCGAAGCAATCTTTCGCCTTCGCTATCAGGCCTATAGCCGCGACGGAACGATTTCCCCAAATTTTTCCGGAACGTTTTCCGATGCTTACGACGAAATTGGCAAGGTCTATCTCCTGGGGTTGTACATCGACGACGAGCTGGCGAGTTCAATCCGCCTTCACGTCGCCTCGCTGGAATATCCCGACTTTCCCTCGTTTGAAGCCTTCACCGATATTTTGCGGCCTGAACTCGATGCCGGAAAAGTCATCATCGATGCGACCCGCTTTGTCACCGATGAAAAGCTTTCTCGGCTGCATCGCGGATTGCCGTATGCGACGCTCCGGCTTTGCATGCTGGCGGCGCGAAACTTCGGCGCCGACCTTCTTCTCGCAGCGGTAGGGGCGGAGCAGCGGGTGTTTTATGAGCACGCCCTCGACTACCGCCAGATGAGTGAATTGCGGCCTTACCCGCTGCTGGCAAAGCCAATCAGCCTCATGACGCTGCATTATCAGGCCGCCGCGGAGCAGTTGAACCGGCGATACGCGTTTTTCCGGTCGACGCTCTCTGAGCGGCGGATGCTGTTCAAGCAGCCAATGGCGGGACTGCTTGCAAGTTGAAGCCGGCGCGCATTGCCGGAATATCCTGCTGTTCGTTGAGACCCGGCGCGTCGCCCTCAAGCGACTTCCTTGCGACGCGCGCCACCTCATCGGCGTTGCCCGATGCCGAACGGGTAATTAGATACCAACGCGTGATCGGCGCGGTGCCGCCGCAAAAGACCTCGACAAGCTAATCAGAACAAGGCGCTACGCATTCTAAGCGTCACGCCGACTGTTCGCGGTGCCTCAGATTTGACATATCGCTTCTAAGGACGGTTCTCGGACGTCAGGTCTGGGCGGCCCGGCGCCGGAAGTGCTTCAGCCCAAGAAGCGATCTTGGCGGCGGGAACTTATGCAGATAATCTGACCCTATGAGCAGCGTCAGCGCGATTACGACAGCGGCGGTGATTGTGTGTCCGAAGTGCGACGCGCAGTTTGCCTTCTGTCGAAGCCCTACTCCCAGGATCGACAGCTGCGGATTCGAAAGCTACAGCCTCGAATGCAAGGAATGCGGGGCCCTGCTTGCCGGCATTATTGATCCCAACGGCGAAAAATTATTGGTCTCGGAATTAGAAGGCTGAACGTTCGCGCACGACGTTGCCGTGGAAGTTGAAGCGGTTCGTTCACGCCGCATCTATTACAATAGTCGTGAGCGGAACGGCCAAATGCCGCGTTCGGGGTCATTCGGCGACAGATGGAAGTGTCCGGCAGCATCTGTTCTTGCGCCAAAGCCGACATTGGATGCGGCGCGCTTATTGACGACACGCCCCAGTCACCGTCACTCGTTAGCGGCCGCCTCAAGATGGCGGATGATTGTTGACGCGGGCTCCACCGTTACTGACTCGCCCAAAGAATCCGCGCGATCCAGAGCACTTCGGCTGCGGCCAGCGTGCGGTCGGCGTGCTCGGGATTGAGCGAGCGGAGTTCGATCGATTTCGCGGTCCGGCGCTTGAGTTCTTTCGCCATCACTTCGCCGCTTCGGGTTCGCACCACGACGCGATCGCCGCGGCGGATCGGCGCTGCCGGTGAAATCAGGATGACTTCGCCGTCGCGGTAGGCCGGCTCCATCGACTGGCCGGATACTTCCAGCGCGTAGGCGTGCTCGTCGCTGACCGCCGGAAACGCGATCTCGTCCCAGCCTTCGCCGACCGGATAGCCGCCGTCGTCGAAATAACCGCCGGTGCCGGCTTCGGCGAAGCCAAGCAGTGGCACTGCCCGGGCCGAAGGACCGCCGCCGGAATTGATCAGATCGACGAAGACCTCGACGGTCGTACCGGTGGCGGCGAGCGCCTTGGCGATCGACTCCGTCGAAGGCCAGCGGGCGCGGCCCTGCGCCGTGACCCGCTTTGATTTGTTGAAGGTGGTCGCATCAAGCCCGGCACGCTTGGCCAGTCCCGAAGCGGACAGGCCGGCGCGGGCCGCCAGACGATCGATGGCCGACCAGACCTGCGCGTGGGTGAGCATTCCTACCCCTCAGCCTCCAAGGGATGGTAGGGAATTATTCCTGCATGCTCAAGTCAAGACAAGCGCGGCTTTGTTCGTGGACAGTGCTCGAATGGCGAGCGTTGCCAGTTGTGCAGGCTATTCCGCGCCGATAGGGTCAGCGCGGAAGGCTCAGGTGACGACGATCTACAAAATCTGCGAACGGGTCGTGTGGCAAGCGGCCGAGGCCGCTCAGTCACTGCTCGGGACCGAGGCCGACGAGCGCGACGGCTTCATCCATTTCTCCACCGCAGGGCAGCTCGCCGAGACGGTCGCAAAACATTATGCCGGGAAGACCGATCTGGTGCTGGTTGCGGTCGATGCCGACGCCCTGGGAATGACGCTGGTCTGGGAACGTTCGCGCGGCGGCGATCTTTTCCCGCATCTCTACGGTGTGCTGCCGCTCTCGGCTGTGAAATGGGCGCGCCCGCTGCCGGACGAAATCGACGGCCGCCGCACGCTTCCGGAGCTGGAGCCGTGATCGGCCTGTTCGACGGGCTGCTTCGGCCGCTGCTACGAACGCTCGACCCGGAAGACGCCCACGGGCTCACGCTCAAAATGCTGAAATTTGCGCCGCTGCTCGGAACCGCCCGCGATGACAAAAAACTCGCGGTACGGGCCTTTGCGCTGAATTTTCCCAATCCGGTCGGGATGGCGGCCGGATTTGACAAGAACGCCGAGGTGCCGGACGCGCTACTGCGGCTCGGCTTTGGTTTTGTCGAAGTCGGCACCATCACGCCCTTGCCGCAAGCGGGCAATCCGCGCCCGCGGGTGTTTCGGCTCGAGGCCGACGGCGGCGTGATCAATCGGCTCGGCTTTAATTCGCAGGGCGCCGACGCGGTACTCAAGCGGCTCGCTGCAAGGGCTGGAGCGCCCTTGCTTCCCGCCGCGGCAACCGGGGGAGGGTGGGAAGCGGGAATTGTCGGCATCAATGTCGGAGCAAACAAAGATACCCCGGATCGGGTCGCCGATTATGTGCGGCTGATCGAACGCTTTGCTTCGGTCGCAAGCTATGTTGCCGTCAATGTATCCTCGCCCAACACGCCGGGCCTGCGCGATTTGCAACAAGCTGCGATGCTCGACGATCTGCTCGCCCGCGTGGTCGATGCGCGCGAGCGTGTGGTGGAGAATGCCGGCCCGACGCCGGTGTTGTTGAAGATCGCACCCGACCTCTCGCTGTCCGATCTGGACGACATCGTCGGCATCGCGCGCTCGCGCCGGGTCGACGGCATGATCGTCAGCAACACCACGCTGTCGCGGCCGCCGGGCTTGCGCGAAGCCGGAATGGCGAAACAGGTCGGCGGCTTGTCCGGCCGGCCGTTGTTCCCGCTCGCGACCCGTATGCTGGCCGAGACCTATGTGCGGGTGGAGGGTGTGTTTCCACTGATCGGGGGGGGCGGTATCGATTCCGGCGCCGCGGCGCTCGCCAAATTCCGCGCCGGCGCCAGCCTGGTGCAGCTTTATTCGGCGCTGATCTTCCGCGGGCTCGGCCTGGTCGCCGAGATCAAGGCCGCGCTCCTCGCTGCACTCGATCACGATCGCCTCGACAACCTCAACGACCTGGTTGGCGCCGACGCTGCCGCCGTCACCGCGGAGCCGTGGCCGGACTGACTTTCAGTTGCCGGAGGTTGGATGCTCGCCGTCGAAACGCGAGACCGCGACCGCACCGGGCGACGGAGCGAGTACCGGTTGCAGCGCCGGCATCAGCCGCCGCCGCTCGCGCCGGGCCGGGATGGCGCGATAGACCTGCTTGGTTGCTTCGACGATATGGACGCCGGCAAACGGCGCCGACAGTGTCGCGCCGGTGCGCTCCCAGGCTACGGCCGAACGCAGAAACCAGCCGCGCGAGATCGGCGGCACGTACAAGGCCTCGCCCCAGCCGGTCGGCGTGAACCAGGTCTCGCGCAACAGGTGCGTGATCTGCGGGCGCGAATACGGCCGGCCGTGGCCGAACGGCGTCGTGTCCATACGCGCCCAAAGGCCGCGCCGGTTTGGCACCACCGCGAGCAACCGGCCGCCGCCGGCCAGCACCCGCCATACTTCGCGCAACAGGTTCACCGGATCGGCCGAGTTTTCCAGCGCGTGGACCAGCAGCACCCGGTCGACCGCGGAATCGGTGAGCGGCAGGTCATCCTCCTCGACCAAAGCGGCCAACGCCGGCTTGCTTGAGGGCCAGCGCACCACGCCTTGCGGCGCCGGCATCATCGCGAGACAGCGGTCGGCTTCTTCACGGAACAGACCGAGGTACGGCGTCGCGTAGCCGATGCCGAGAACGCGCAGCGACCTCGTATCGCCCCAGCGCGCGCGGATACCGCGGCTGATGAAGCGCCGCGCCACCGTGCCCAGCCGCTGGGCGTAGAAATTGCGGAGATCGACGACGTCCATGACGGCTAAATAGCATGGAATGGGTTATCTTTCCGTCGCGCCGCCGCGTTAACCATTGATGTTGCGCCGCTATCCGCGAAGGCGGATGATGTTCAATCACCAAGTCACGAGAAAATACTCATGCCCGCGCAGATCTATCTATTCCCCTGTCTCAAGGACAATTTCGGCGTGCTCCTGCACGATCCGCAGACCGGCGCGACCGCCGCCATTGATGCGCCGGAAGCCGCGCCGGTCGAGGTGGCGCTGGCGAAAACCGGCTGGCGCCTCACCGATATTCTGGTGACCCATCATCACGGCGATCACACTGCCGGCATTTCGGACTTAAAGCGTCACCACAAATGCCGTGTCGTCGCGCCGCGCAATGAAGCGCAGCGGATTGCCGACGTGGACGAGACAGTCGGCGAGAACGAGGTGGTCCGCGTCGGCGGGCTCGAAGGGCGCGTCATCGAAACGCCCGGCCACACTGCGGGCCACATCTCCTATTTCTTTCCGGCCGACAAGCTCGCCTTTGTCGGCGACACCCTGTTCTCGATCGGCTGCGGCCGCGTCATCGAGGGCAATCCGGAAATGATGTGGCAGTCGCTGCTCAAGTTGCGCGGCCTGCCCGACGACACCAAATTTTACTGCGGCCACGAATATACCGACGCCAATATCCGCTTCGCCAAGACCATCGAGCCGGACAACAAGGCGCTGGCCGCACGCGCCGAAGAGGTTAAACAGCAGCTCGCCGCCGGTAAGCCCACCATTCCGACAACGATCGGCGCCGAGAAAACGGACAATCCGTTCCTGCGCGCGGACCTGCCTGAAGTTGCCAAGTCGGTCGGTCTCGCCGGCAGTCCGGCCTGGAAAGTGTTCGCGGAGATTCGCGAACGTAAAAATAGGTTCTAATGCCGCCGCTCACCGCTGCGGATGTAATTCGGCTCCTTGAGCTGAAACCGCATCCGGAAGGCGGACATTTTCGCGAAACATTCCGCGATGCGCCCCCTCCTTATCCTCCCCCGCAAGCGGGGGAGGGTGGGGTGGGGGTCGGCCGGCCCGCGTCTACCGCCATCTATTTCCTCCTGTCACGCGGCGAGCGCTCGCACTGGCATCGCGTTGACGCCGCTGAAGTCTGGCACTGGCACGCCGGCGCACCGCTGGAGCTTGAGATTGCGCCGGCGGGCGGGCGGCGCGAGCACTTGATGCTCGGCTGCGATCTCGACGCCGGCGAGAGGCCGCAAGCTATCGTGCCGGCTCGCGCCTGGCAGGCCGCACAAAGTCTCGGCGATTGGACGCTGGTCGGCTGTACGGTCGCGCCGGGTTTTGAGTTTTCGAAATTTGAATTGGCGCCGAAGGGCTGGCAACCAGGCTGAAGAATTATCTCTGTGCGTCGCACGAGCTCAGCCGGAATTGGTAGCCTCCACGTCATCGTCATCTTCGCCCAGCACTTTGCCGGTCCTTACGTTCACCATGTGAGCCTGCCGGCACATTTCGCAATACATCGACTCATAAGGACCGTCTTCCGGCTCAAAGTTGAAGCTCTCCGGAATATCCTCGACGACAATGAAGCCCTGAACCATGGCTCCGGTATTCGGACAGCGATACGTGAATGATGTCATGCGCGTCGCTTTGTCAGGCAGCGGACGCCTCAGCGGCGAGATCGCGAGCCACTTCGGACCAGCGAAAGCCTTCCAGATCGGGTGCCGGATGGACCGAACCGCACTGGCGGCACGTTCGCAGCGATGTGTCGGCGGCAAAACGGGAAGTTTCCTCCGCATATTTCAGTTGCGACACTGTTGTAGCGGTATCCCATACCTCGCGATGGATTTCCGCATCGCAATTGTCGCAATGCCACGCCAATCCCTCGAGCCCGGCATCCATCTGCTTATAGCGCATCATGACGCTGGTCTCCGCGGGGACGATGCGGTGCGGTGCGCCGGCGGGCACATAAACAAAGCTTCCCGGCGTCAGCGCGAAGTGATCGACCGCGGTGCCCTTGAACTCGACCGTCGCGGCGCCGGACGCGAGTGAAAGCAAGGTGTCCTTGCCACAGATGAGGTAAAATGGCTGCGGCCGGTCGTTTCGACTGAGGTGGACTTGCACTTGCTTGTCGTCCGGCAACATCGGCATTTCGTCGTACGGACCGACCTTCGCCCCCTCACGCAACGCTTGAAATGTTTTTTTCCGCATCGTCGCGCCAACTTTTAGGCGGGGCGGGCCGCGTCGATGAGAGTCCGCCGCGCGGCCATCGCCGCCGCGCTTTGATCCGCGTATTTGTCCCAGCCCCAGGCGGCTACGGGAAATTCACGGTTTATGTGGCCGCATTTTGAGCAGACGTGTTTTGCCGGATCGTTGTTGTACTCCCCGAAAAGCCCGGGCAATGCGGCGACCGACACGAAGGGGAAATTACCCTCGGTCGAATCGGGATGCGGCGTAGCATCAAACTCCTTGAAGAAGATTTGTTCGTGGCACTTCTCGCAGCGCAGGCTGCAGCCTTCCGTTTGCACGCCGGATTCGGCCTGCATTTGGGTAATGACAAAAGTGGCGAATGACTTGGGGTCTTTTTCGTTCTTCAAAAACGAGTTGACGCCATGGATCAGCGCGCCGACGAAGAGCTGACCTGTTGCCAGCATCGCACCGTTCGCGGCTAACGTCATGACGATTTCGTGCTGGGTATTGTGATGGAAGAAATGCCCGTAATCCGCGGCCGGGCCGCCAATCAGCAGTGCACTAGCAGGCACCATCGCGCCCGGATGCAAATAGGGGAACAGGGGCTTAAGCTGGGTATTGCTCCCTTGCGCCACGTCAAACGCGTTCGAGTGCATCGGCGGCCGGTCGGGCCGCGGCGGGGGGATGACGAGTTTGTCGTCGGACATCAGGAGTCCTCCCTCATTCATTTGCTGTGCTGTTTCAGCATCTGCTCCATCTCGGCGCGCGACGCTGAAAAATGCACTTCGTGCATTTCGTCGATCGGGAAGCCGAGCACTTCCATCTGCTCCTCGACCTGCTCCTTGGTGTCAGCCTCGAACACCGAGACGAGGAAACCCGACGCGATGTTGGCGTAGATGTGCCTGAAGGACGCGATCTTGGCGCCGAGCACGTTCGGTGCGTTTTGCTGGAGCTCGTCGCGCTTTAGTCCCGGCGCGCGGTGAATGGTGATGAATTGCGGCATGTGTTCCACCCTGATTTTTGCAGTTCTAATTTTGTTCGCGTTCAGTTTCTACAGCCCGACCTCCTCGGCCAATCGCTGCGTCCGCCGCTCTGACCAATCGTTGCGGTGTCCGCTTTCGGTATCGAGCGTCCGCTGGATCCGGACGATGAGCCGCTTGAAGGTGAGCATTTCGCTCTCCGTCAGATCGCCCATGGCCAGATCGTTGACGTCGCGAATGAGCGGCGACATGGCCGCGGCCAGCCGCTGCCCGCGCCGCGTCAGATGGATGAAACTCTTGCGGCGGTCTTCATCGGATTTGGCGACGCTCACGAGCCCCGCCTTTTCCAGCAGTTGAACCGCGACCACCGTGGTCGGACCCTGACGGCCGACCCGCTGCGTCAGCTCGCCGATCGAAAGCCCGTCATTTTCCCACAGCTCGCGCAGATAACGCCACTGGCTGATGGTGACGCCGTTCGCAGCCGCGCGCTGGTCCATCACGCCCTGCCAGGTCTCGGCGAGCTGGCGCACGTGGTAGCCGACGCTCCGCTCCAGCGGGACGAGGCCGGCATCCACATCCGGCGAAACCGGGCGAGAGAGGGCGCGAAGATTGCTCATGCCAATTCGATAGATATCTACTAATCTCAGTTTAGCCTCGACCGCCACACCTGTCAAAGGACCCGAAGATGGAAGCCCGGCTGGAACGTCCGATCACGCTGCACATGATGGGCGATTGGGGGATCGCTAATCTGCACCGGATTTGCGGCTGGATCGGCGCCGAGCTGTGGCGGCGATCGCCGGCCGGCTCGAAGTTCGCGACCTGGGCGGGGCGTGGCGGCACCGATGCGATCACGGCCGTGCTCGACGGCGACGTGCAAACAGCGCTGTTCGTGCCCGCCGGATTTGCGCGCACGATCTTCGAGGGCCGCGGTATTTGTCAGCGCACGGATGCCGGCCGGCTGCGCGCGCTCGGCACGCTGCCGCAGGATGACCGGCTGGTGTTCGCGATCGATGCGAGTTTCGGCATTTCAAATTTCGCCGAGCTGCGGGCCAAGCGTCCGGCGCTGCGCCTTGCCACCGCCTACGACGACGGCGTCAACATGGCGGGCTTCGCGGCGCACCGCATGCTCGAGGCCTCAGGCGTTTCCGCAGCGGCGATCGAATCGTGGGGCGGCAAACTCGTTCTCGGCGAGGCGCCGTGGGATATCGTTCCGCTGGTTACCCGCGGCGAAGCCGACGCGGTTTTGTTTGAAGCGGTGATGACGCTCTTTTGGCGGGACATGTGTGCGGCGCGGAAGATGAATTTCCTGCCGTTCGAAGATTCCGCGCTAAGCGAGGTCGAAAGCAAATTCGCCTGGCGCCGGGCGGACGTGGCCGGTGACAGATTTCCCGGTCTGACCGGCCCGTTTCAGGCCCTCGATTTCTCGGATTTCTTGCTGCTCTGCCGCGACGATTTCCCCGACGACGTCGCCTATGTCATTGCGGCGCTGCTATGTGAAACGCCGGAGCTGCTTGAATCTCAATACCGGCACATTCCGCCGAAAGACAGTCCGGTGACGTATCCGTTACGGCCGCGCAAGATCGCCGCGACGCCGATTCCTTTGGCCGCAGGCGCGGAACGGTACTATCGCGAGCACGGCCATTTATAGTTGGAAGCTGCGTCGCCGAAGCGCCTTAGCTCGGCGGCGACTACGGTGCGACACGCTCAGGTAATGTATTGCCCGCCGTTCGCCGTGAGCGTCGAGCCGGTGATCAGGCCAGCATCGTCGGAAGCAAGAAACACGACGCAACGCCCGATCTCTTCCGGCTCGCCGAGCCGGCCGATCGGAATGGTCGGCAGGATGCTCTTCTCAAGCACGTCCTTTGGTACAGCCTGCACCATCTCGGTATTGATGTATCCAGGCGCAATCGCGTTGACGGTAATGCCGACGCGCGCGCCCTCTTGCGCCAGCGCCTTGGTGAAACCGATCTCGCCGGCCTTGGCTGCAGAATAATTGGTTTGCCCGAACTGCCCCTTCTGACCGTTGATGGAGGAAATATTGATGATGCGCCCGAATTTACGTGCGCGCATCCCCTCGATCACCTGCCGGGTCATGTTAAACAGCGAGCCGAGATTGGTGTTGATGACCTCCGTCCACTGTTCGGGCTTCATGCGGTGAAGCTGGGCGTCGCGGGTGATGCCGGCATTATTGACCAGCACATCGACCGGCCCCACATCGGCCTCGACCTGCTTTACGCCGGCTGCGCAGGCTTCGAATGAAGACACATCCCACTTGAAGACGTGAATGCCGGTTTCGGCCTTGAATTTCTGCGCAGCTGCGTCGTTGCCGTGATAAACGGCCGCGACCTTATAGCCAGCCACTTGCAGCGCTTTGGCGATCGCCGCGCCGATACCGCGTGTCCCGCCCGTCACCAGTGCGACGCGTGGCATGATGATCCTCCCTGTCCCTCATCGTCATATGCCCGGCCTTGTGCCGGGCATCCACGTTTTGGTTTTAAAGATAGCTGAAGAGATAGATGGCCGGGACAAAGCCCGGCCATGACTCCGACTAATGTCCTGAATTGCCGCCGCTCATCGTTCCACGCACATCGCAATGCCCATGCCGCCGCCGATGCACAGCGTGGCGAGGCCCTTTTTCGCGTTGCGCTTTTGCATCTCGTACAGCAGCGTCACCAGCACGCGCGCGCCCGATGCGCCGATCGGATGACCGATCGCGATCGCGCCGCCATTGACGTTGACCTTGCCGGTGTCCCAGCCGAGATCCTTGTTGACCGCACAGGCTTGTGCGGCAAAGGCCTCGTTGGCTTCGATCAGGTCCAAGTCGCCGACGCTCCAGCCGGCCTTCTTCAGCGCGGCGCGTGAAGCCGGGATCGGGCCGGTGCCCATGATCTTCGGATCGACGCCGGCTTGAGCCCACGACACGATGCGCGCCATCGGCGTCTTGCCCAGCTTGGCAGCTTCGCTTGCTTTCATCAGCACCATGGCTGCGGCGCCATCATTGATGCCCGAGGCGGTGGCGGCGGTGACGGTGCCTTCCTTGTCGAAGGCCGGCCGCAACTTGCTGATGCCTTCGAGCGTGGTGCCGTGCTTCGGATATTCGTCGGTGTCGACGACGATGTCGCCTTTGCGGCTCTTGATTGTGACCGGCACGATCTCGTCCTTGAATTTCCCGGCCTTTTGCGCCGCCTCGGCCTTGTGTTGCGAGGCGACCGCGAATTCGTCCTGCTGCTGGCGCGTAATCTGCCACTGGCGTGCGACGTTCTCCGCGGTGTTGCCCATGTGATAGCCGTTGAAGGCGTCCCACAGGCCGTCCTTGATCATGGTGTCGACCATGTCGAAATTGCCCATCTTCACGCCGCTGCGCAGATAGGCGCAGTGCGGGGCCATGCTCATCGACTCCTGGCCGCCGACGACTGCAATCTCGGAATCGCCGTTGACGATGCCCTGGTAGCCCAGTGCGACCGCGCGAAGGCCGGAGCCGCAGAGCTGGTTGACGCTCCAAGCCGGCACTTCAACCGGAACACCGGCGTTGATGGATGCTTGCCGCGCCGGGCCCTGGCCTTGGCCGGCCTGAAGAATCTGTCCCAATATTACTTCGGACACACGTGGCGCTTCGACGCCCGCGCGGTCGATCGCTGCTTTGATCGCGACCTTGCCGAGATCATGGGCAGGTGTTGTTCCGAACACCCCGTTGAATGCGCCGACCGGCGTGCGTACCGCGCCGACAATGACAATGTCGTCCTTCATACGATGTCCTTTCGGGTTTGGTTCGGGTTAGGGTTATGACGCAGGATCGCCGCGGCGACATTGATATATGTCATAAGGACGTGATCGCCGGTCGACAAGGCGAAAGCATGTCGCAATGCTGCCATGCCGCCCCGAGCGCTTCCCGCCCGGTCTTGCCCCCTCATATAAAATGGTAGCCCAGGCGCCGGAAACCGCCTACTTTACCGGTGAAACGCGGTCCAAGCCCCAAGCAAGCCATGCCGGAACCCATGACTGCAACCACCACTACGACGAAGACGACGACCAAGACCGCCGAGCCGGTCACGATCAAAAAATACGCCAACCGCCGCCTCTACAATACCGGCACGAGCGCTTACGTCACGCTCGAGGACTTGGCCGGCATGGTCAAGAGCGGCGAGGATTTCGTCGTCTACGATGCCAAAAGCGGTGAAGACATCACTCGCTCGGTGCTTGCTCAAATTATTTTCGAGCAGGAAAACAAAGAAGGGCAAAACCTGCTGCCGATCGCCTTTCTCCGCCAGTTGATCCGCTTCTACGGCGACAGCATGCAAATGCTGGTTCCACGCTACCTGGAAGTCTCCATCGAGTTGCTGACGCGCGAGCAGGAAAAATTCCGTCACCAAATGGCTCAGGCGTTCGGGGTCGGTGGCTTTCCTTCGCTGGAAGACCAGGTGCGGCGGAACATGGAGATGTTCGAACGTGCCTTCACGATGTTCGCGCCGTTTGCGCGGCGTGAGAGCCAGGCTGCCGAGGCTGCGGCGGAAGCGGGCACGATGCCGACCAAGACCGGCGACATCGACGATCTCAAGCGTCAGCTCGATGAGATGCAGAAGAAGGTCGATCGCCTGTCTGAAAAGGGCACGGCCGGCGGCGAACCGTCGCAGTAACGCAATACAATCTGCCGACTGAAAGCCGGCCCATGCTTGCGAGCGCATGAACGCGTCGTCATGGCGATAGCCGTCGGTGCGCAATGACGAAAATCGCGCGTGGGTGCAAAGCGCACAAAGCAAGCGCCGCCCATTCCTGTCTCACACAAAAAAAGCCCCGGTCTGCTTAGGGCAAGACCGGGGCTAAGGATTACTACGCCAGTACGTTCTTCTACCTGCACCCCAAGGTGTGAACAGGTGCTTCACTATGCCCAAAGCATTTGAAGAAAATCTCGATCATCCGATCATCGCGTGGCGCCGGCTCCGACGTGTCAGCGTCCGTTATCTTTGACATTCACAACAGGACGCCCCCGCCGTCGCGCTTGTGGCTTCGCGCCACCATCCAGGAAATTCGTGGATTCCGCGCTGATGCAGCAAGCCGGATAAGAACTGAATCTTGCTTGCGGCTCACACCGTCTGGGCGATCGGGCCAGCACGCCACGGCCGCTCCACTGAGGCGAGACCGACGAACGCGCCTTGCAGGTAATCGCAGCCCCACGACTCCAGGGTCCTGGCTGCCTGCTCGTCCTGGACCCATTCGGCGACGGTGGCGAGCTTGAGCCGCTTGGCAAGATCGGTGAGTGTGCGCACGAAGGCGCGATCGTCTTCCGACCGGTTGATGTTCTGCACGAACGCGCCGTCGATTTTTAGAATATCAACGCCGAGCTTGCGCAGATTGCGGAACGACGTGTAACCGGCGCCGAAATCGTCGATCGCAATGCGGCAACCGAGATCCTTGACGCGTGCAACGAAGCCGCGGGTTTCGTCGACGTCGTGGATCACGGCACTCTCGGTAATCTCGACGATCAGGCGCTCCGCCACCCCGGCATTGGCGCGCAGAAGCGAGTCCAGTCCCGTCCACCAATCGGGATCCGTGGTCGAGCCCGGCGAGACGTTTAGGCTTGCTTGTAAGGACGGCGCCGCAACCATTTCCTCGACCACGAGTTCGAGCACCCGGTGATCAAGCAACCGCACCAGCCCCAGCCGTTCGGCGACCGGCACCACGTCATTGGCCCCGAGCAGGCCGCCGTCGGCGCCGCGGACGCGCATCAGGCACTCGTAAAACGCCGGCGCCCGATTGATGGCAGTCACGACCGTCTCGTAGGCGAGGAAAATCCGGCGTTCGTTGAGCGCCGCCACGATCGCGTCGGTCGCGCGCACGTTCTCCCGGCGCAGCATTTCGCGTTCGATATTCGGTCGGTAGGCGTCGAACGAGCCGCGGCGCTTGCTTTTGGCGATGTCGAGCGCCTCCTGGGCGCGGGCGAGCACCTCGGCCGCGGTGCGCGCATGGCGTGGCGCCGTCACCCCGCCGATCGTTACCGTCACTGCGATCGCACCGTTTGCGGTTGGCACCATCTCGTCGTGCACTCCCGTCAGCATGCGCTCCGCGGCGACCGCCAGATCGTCCGGCGTACAATCACGCAACACGATGCCGAATTTGTTGCCGGAAATACGGCCCAGCGAGTCTTTGCCCCGCATCAATTTGCGGATGCGCTTGGCGACTGCAGCGATCAGCTGGTCGGCGGTCTCGAACCCATACGACTCGTTGATCCGCGCCAGATTGTCGATCGCGATCAGAAGGAAGCCGCATGAAGAGCGGAATCGAATTGCGTCCTCGAGAGTCTTTTCGAGGACTTCGATCAGGTGAGCCCGGTTGCGTTCGCCGGTGAGGCTGTCGTAACGGGCAAGGTAGTTGAGCCGGCGTTCGCTTTCGTGGCGCTCGTTGATAGCGCGCACGACGCCGTGGGCGCGCACCGGTTTTCCGTCGGGTCCGGCAAACCAGCGGCCGGTATCCTCGATCCAAAGCGCTTGGTCCGAGCCGGGTTCGGGGCGGATGCAGTACTGGATGCGATAGCTCACGCCGCGTCCGCCGTCATGCTGATCGGATCGCATCACTGCGTCGAAACGCGTCTGCGCACTGTCTTTCTCGACCAGCTGCGCGTAACCGCGGCCGCTGGCGATTGTCCCTGGATCGCGGATCAAAAGAACATCGCCGGCGTTCGCACTCCAGCTCAGCGCGTCACTCTCGATGTCCCAGAGGTAGAGTGCATCGCCCACCGAGGCGAGAATGTCGCCGGCTTCAACGCTGCCGACGCTCCGCGAGCCCGCGGCGGTTCCGCTCACGCCGCCGCCGTCGTGGTTTGCATCTTGATGAATGGACTCTTGCCGGCTGTTGTCGTTCACGGTCGTCTCATTGACGTGTTGCAGCCCGTAGCGGCGACAGCAAACAGCCGATTATCCGGCAAAGTAGCGGAAGAATTTAAAGAATTGGAAAATTCGCACGCCGAATTGATGCAACAGGCGTCGCGGCATGGCGTTTGCGATGTGGGGCTCAAGGAACGTTGCAGTCCCATTTTGGGACGGGAAGCGCGCCAGATGAGCACAGCCCTGGTCCCTCTCACGCCCGCCGCGGACAGCGCGCCCGTTTTGCAGGTCGGAAGCCGCCCGCGGGCCGATTTCCTCGCCCAGATTATTGCCACGTCCGTAAAGGCGCCGCAGACCCGCGTCCGCCGCCGCGCCGAGCCGGAAGTGGCGATTGCCGCTTATAGTTCGAGCAATCGGGCGCCGACACCTGCCGGCGGCGCGGTTCGTCGCTCGCTCTGAGGGACCTTTCGGAAGATGGCGGTTTGACGAGCGGATGAATCCCCGCTTAACTTGGCGTTGACGGTTCCCCCGGTCGGGGATCAAAAGGGAACGCAGTGCGGGCGCAACATCGCCTCATGCTGCGGCTGCCCCCGCAACTGTAAGCGGCGAATCTTTCGTCATATGTCCACTGGGACTCGGGTCCCGGGAAGGCGACGGAAGGGTAAGACCCGCGAGCCAGGAGACCTGCCGTCAGCCGTGGTCATACGCGAGCGCTGCCGGTCGGGGTGTATTGGCGGTGGGGCGAACCAATCATCCTTGTTGGATGTGCGGGACACTCAAGTCGCGGTGACGTGCCACAGGGCGTGCCACCCGAGGTGTCCTCATGTCTGTCCAATTTGCCGCTATGCGGCGCAGCGCAAGCTGCGCCGGCCGTATTCCTTCATTCCGTTCGATCTTGATTTCAACATCGACATTCGTGACCGTCGCGCTGTTTGCGGCAAGTCCCAGCGCCGCTCAAACCGCGCCGCAAGAGGGGCAAGCGGCGAAAGATCGGGGGCAGCTTCCTCCAATCAACGTGGCGGCATCGCGCCCGAAGCGGCACGCCCGAGCCAAGAAGTCCGGCGCCCAAACAGCGGCGCCACCGCAGCCAAGCCAAGGGAGCGGCGCACCGCCGCTGCAATTGCTCGCGGGGATTCCAATGACGCCGCTCAACGGCGTCGCACCCAGTGCAAGCCGGCTTAATCTTCCGGTGCTCGAGACGCCGGCATCGGTCGACATCGTCACTCAGCAAACGATGCAGGAGCAGGGCTACCGGACCACCAGCGAAATCGCCAAAGGCGCGGTCGGCGTACTGGACGTCGACTCGTCGGGCGCGCCGGCCAACTTTTCGATGCGAGGCTTCAGCTTTGGGGCGGTGAATGTCCTTTACAACGGAATTTCGACCGGTGTCGCAAGCGACACAACGCGTGTAATGGACACGGCCAATCTCGACCAAGTCGAGTTCCTGAAAGGGCCGTCGGCGCTGATGTCAGGGATCATGGCGATCGGCGGCTCGGTCAACTACGTCAGCAGGCAGCCGACCACAGGGCCGATCCAGAACGAGCTCGACCTTTCCGTAGATTCGCTCGGTACACTCCGTTCACACTACGGTTCCGGCGGCAGCACGCCGGTAGAAGGTCTCGACTATCGCATCGACGTCACCGGATCGAAGATCGACAGCTTCATTGACGGCGATTACCGGAACCTGGGCGACCTCTCCGCACAGTTCAATTATCGCATGACGAACACGTTCAAGACTTTCGTGGCCATCGAATACAAACAGGACGAGGGCCACGCCTACTGGGGCACCCCCCTGGTTCCGACGTCATTTGCCGGACCCTACGCTATCGGCGGTGTCGTCTCAGGTTCGGCGGTCAACACGTTCAGCGGTACGACCATCGGTCCGCTGACAGTAGACTCCCGCACCCTGACAACCAACTACAACGTCGCCGACAACTCGACCGGCGCGCAAGAGCTTTGGCTGCGCAGCGGATTCGAATGGACGCCGCTCAAGGACGTCACGGTCAAAGATCAGGTCTACTATTTCCAAGCCCAACGACATTGGATAGACAGCGAGACCTATGCCTTCGACGACGGATCGGTTTTTGCGGCGAACACCATCGATCAAGACCGTTTCTTCGTAACGCAAAACCAGCACGTGGTCGGCAACAACCTCGACTTCTTGTGGGATTCGCGGCTGTTCGGCATGGATAATCGTCTTGCGGCCCAGCTCCAGGTGAGCAGAAACTGGATCACGTTCACGGAAGAAGGTGATCCGAACGATTACCCGTACGACAACGTCGCCGTCATCGATCCGGTGCAGGGAACTTATGGCCCAATGTTTCCGGATGTCCGGAATAAGCGACTCGATGATGTCGCCCTGGCTTTCGAAGACCGCTTGAAGCTCACGCCCCAGTTCGCGCTGATCGGCGGCGTTCGTGTCGACGATTGGACGCTGGCGAGCAACGGCGTCGACTTCGACGGCTCGATCCCAATTGGCGAGCCGTTCACCCAAGTATGGAAGCCGGTCTCCTATCGCGCGGCCTACACCTACGAACCGATCCCCAATCTGGTGTTCTACAGCATGTACGCCACGTCCTACGATCCGGCGGCCGCTGACGTCTTCTCTGTCAACGCCTCCGTACCGCTGGCGTTGACGAGCGCGGCCATCTACGAGACAGGCGTCAAGCAACTTTTTTGGGACAACAAGGCGGAATGGACTCTCGCCGCCTACGACATCGACCGGCGCAATGTTTACGTGCCGACGGGGCCGATGACATACGCTCTCGCCGGCGAAATCGCAAGCAAGGGCATTGAATTGGCCGGCGCCGTACGTCCCATCGAAAATATCAAGCTTTGGGCCAACCTGGCTTACACGCACGCCCGCTACGAAAATTTCGATGGCGCCAACGGCGACTGGACCGGCAACACGCCGTCGAATGTCGCACCGATCATCTTCAACGCCGGCGCATCATATGGTTTCAATCATTTACGATGGCCGGTCGAGATCGGCGCCTCGGCACGCTATGTCGGAAGCCGTTATCTCTATGAGGACAACGCGACGACAATGGACGCCTATATTACGGCTGATGCCTATGCATTCGTCGACATCCCCGGCAAGGATTTTGCGCGGCCAGAGATCGAGAAGGTTCGCATCAAGTTCCGCGTCCGCAACCTGACCAATGCCGTGTACGCCGCGTTCTCCGATCCGGGCTATCCGGACCAAGTGTATCTCGGCGATCCGCGCACGTATGAGCTTTCCGCTTCGCTCAGGTGGTGAAAGCACCGACGCAATCATGCGCGCGCTTACCCTGCTTCATCGCTGGCTCGGCGTCGCGTTCTGTTTGCTGTTCGCGATGTGGTTCGCGACCGGCATAGTCATGCATTTTGTGCCGTTTCCGGCGCTGACGGAGGCTGAGCGATTTGCCGGCCTGGCGCCGATCGACCTCGCAAGCGCCGCACACGGCCCGGTGGAAGCCGTTACGGCCAGCGACATCGACCACGCTACGCGTGTTCGGCTGATGCAGCGAAGCGATGGGCCGGCTTATTTGATCTCGGACGCTGCACGTGTGGCGGTGCTGCACGCGGCCGATCTTTCGAACGCTGCCGTGCATTCAGAGAATTTGGCACTTCAAATCGCGGCGGATTACGCGCGCCGCCGGCGATGGGACCCCGCGGGCGCGAGCGTCGCCGCATTGAGCCTCTACGATCAGTGGGCGGTGCCGAACGGCTTTGATCGTCATCGTCCCTTGTATCGGGTCGCGCTCAATGACCGGCTGGGCACGGAGCTTTATGTCTCCACGGTGACCGGCGAAATCGTGCTCGACACGACGCGCCGGGAGCGCGTTTGGAATTATCTCGGCAGTGTCGCGCATTGGATCTATCCGACGTTGCTGCGCAGCCATCCGGCGGCATGGAGCTCGCTGTTGTGGTGGCTCTCGTTTCTGGCGTTGATCGGCGCGAGCGCCGGCGCCGTGGTCGGTATGCTGCGGATCAGGGTGGAGGGAGCGCGTCTTACTTCACCTTACAGGGGCTGGCAGGCGTCGCACCACTGGATCGGATCAATGTGCATGCTGTTCGTCTTGACCTGGATATTCAGCGGCTGGTTGTCGATGGACGACGGCCGATTGTTTTCAACCGGCAAACCCGCCGCCGCGGATGTGGCGACGATTGCCGGCACGCCGGCGTGGGGTGCTCTGCCGCACAACGAGCTACAGCGCATCGCCGCGCCGGCGAAGGAGGTCGAGTGGTTTTCATTCGGTGGGCGGATATACCGCCGCGAGCGCACGGGCATTGACCAGCAGCGGCTCTTTCTTGCCGACGGCGAGCGTGGCATGGCGGTGTCCGAGCGAGCGTTCTTGCGACCACAGGAAATCAACGATGCCGCAAGCCGTCTTGCGCGCGCCTGCAAAGCTTCCTTTGTGGTCGATCGCACGGACGACTATGCGGTCGCCTCGAGCATGCCGACCGCGCCAGTTTTCCGTGTGGTGTGCGGCGACGATTGGTTTGACATCGACGGGGCGAACGGCGGATTGCTGGAAAGGCTCGATCCGTCGCGGCGCGCCTACCGCCGGCTCTACAGCGCCCTGCATACGCTCGACTTTCCCGTCTTGACGGCCCACCCGGCGTTGCGTGCGACGTTGATCGTCGGTCTATGCGGCTGCGGTCTCGTCTTCAGCCTTACCGGCGTCGTCATCGCGTGGCGCAGACTACTGTCCTTGCTTTCGCCCGGCGGAACGACAGTAAGGCATTGAGCCCGAAGACGGACGGTGATTTCCGGCTTGATGGTTCACTTCGGTAATTCCGTCCTTCTTGCTTCGATCAAGCGTTCTGCAATTTCGCGCAGGCAGGAAGGACAGAGGCAGTCCCGGAAGTGACCCGCTTCGGGAGGCAGCGGCATCGGGAGCTGAAAAGGCTCGGTCTTGCACCAGCACTCGCCGCGTCGGCCCAGTGAACAGCCGAATTCAATACCGCAGCGTTCACACGCTATGTGTCTTTCGAGTGGTCTCAAGACAACGCCTGCAGATCAAGGGGAATCGGGCTCATGGCAGCTCGGATTTCCTCAACAGATATGTATCCATAATCCATCCCTTCCGGCTTTTGGCTTCGGCGCGCATTCGCTCAATGTCCTGTGAAAGCTCTCGCAAATTGCCTGACACTAAAATTTCATCCTCGGTTCCGATGTAGGCTCCCCAATAAATCTCGACTTCTGAGTCAGGAAGATTCTTGAATGAGCAATCGGCGTCTAGCATCACTACAATATCGTCGATGTTGTTGGGCAACCCTTCGGCAACCTTACGTCCGGTCGTGATGTGAATTGATTTCCCGATGCGATTCAGGACGATCCTGTGCCTTGCAGCTAGAGCCTGGATGCTGCTTATCCCGGGAATTACCTCGTATTCGAAGGCAATCGTTCCTCTGGCGACAATCTGATCAATGACGCGTAACGTACTGTCGTAGAGTGATGGGTCCCCCCATACGAGGAAAGCACCGCAATCCTCATCACCGAGTTCTTGCGCGATCAATTGCTCATAGATGACGGCCCTTTGCTCGTGCCACTTCTCAACGGCCGCCTCATATGACGCCGCGGTTCGGTCGCGCGCCGGATCGGCGGTCTCTATTGTCCTGTATGACTTGTCTTTGATGTAACGTTCGCAGATTTCTCTGCGCACTCGAGCCAGATCTTTCTTATCATTCCCTTTGTCCATCACAAAAAACACATCGACCTTGTTAAGCGCATTGATCGCCTGCACGGTGACATAGTCGGGATTGCCCGCGCCGATACCAATGACAAATACCTTTCTCATCACGCTCTCCATCGACTTATGACACTCATCGCAGAAATCCCTATCCGGTAGAGATTGACCCACGACGCACCTAAGAGAAGCCCGGAGCTTGCTACATCCCCTTCCACGGACAATGCTCGTGTGCCAGAAAATTCGGTTTGACGAGCGCGTAAGGTCCCGCTCTACTTGGTTTGACGGTTCCCCCGGTTGGGGATCAAAAGGGAACGCAGTGCGGGCGCAACATCGCCTCATGCTGCGGCTGCCCCCGCAACTGTAAGCGGCGAATCTTTCGTCATATGTCCACTGGGACTCGGGTCCCGGGAAGGCGGCGGAAGGGTAAGACCCGCGAGCCAGGAGACCTGCCGTCAGCCGTGGTCATACGCGAGCGCTGCCGGTCGGGGTGTATTGGCGGTGGGGCGAACCAATCATCCTTGTTGGATGTGCGGGACACTCAAGTCGCGGTGACGTGCCACAGGGCGTGCCACCCGAGGTGTCCTCATGTCGTTCCAATTTGCCGCTATGCGGCGCAGCGTAAGCTGCGCCGGCCGTCTCTTCGTGCGTGCAGTCGTTTCGTCACTTCCGCTTTCGCCGTGGATACCGACGTTTGCGCAGGATGCGCAACAAGCGCCGTCCACTCAGCAGGTCGAATTGCCGGCAATTTCCGTCACCGCCGCGCCGCCATCGAAGCCCACAAACCAGGGCGCGAGCAATTCGGTGGTCGTCAGTCCGACGACCATCCCCACGCCCACCAATCAGTCGGCAAGTTCAGTCACGGTGATTACCGCCGACGATATCCAGAGCCAGCAATATCAAACCGTGCCCGACGCGCTGTCGGCGGTGCCGGGACTTAATGTCGTCCAGACCGGCGGTCCGGGCGGCCTGACATCGGTCTTCATTCGCGGCACCAACTCCAATCACGTCAAAGTTCTGATCGACGGCGTCGATGTGTCGGACCCCAGCGATCCCAACCAATCGTTCGATTTCGGCCAGCTGTTGACCGGCGACATCGAGCGTATTGAAGTCCTGCGCGGCCCTCAAAGCGGTCTCTACGGCTCGGACGCGATTGGCGGCGTAATTTCAATCACCACCAAAAGCGGCAGCGGTCCGTTCAAGATGACTGTCAGTGGCGACGGAGGATCGTTCGGCACGTTTAACCAGAGAGTCGGTGCGAGCGGTTCTCAGGGTAACTTCAATTACGTCTTCAACATCCAGCATTTCTCTTCGATAGCTACGCCGGTCACGCCACTCAATGAACTTGCACCGGGCGAGCAAAGGAATAACGACACCTACAACAACTGGACATATTCGACCAAACTTGGTCTCGATGTGACGGACAATTTCGCTGTCAATTTCGTCGGCAGATATACCGACTCAACACTCGGATATACCGGCGAGGATTATGTCAATTTCTTTCCGCCCGCTCCCGAAGCGCTGCAGGACACGCAGGTCGACCATCAATTTTATGGACGCGGCGAAGCCGTCTGGTCGCTGTTCGATGGCCGGTTCAAAAACTTCTTCGGCGTGAACTACACAAACGCGTGGAGTTGGAACAACGACCCGAATCCGGACAGCTTCGCCGCGCCCCCCATCGTCGCGGCTCCAACCGCCAATCTCGGGCAGCGCGCCCAGGTGGATTGGCGCGGTGAAGCGCAAGTAGCGCAAGGGCAACGGTTTGTTTTCGGTTTAGAGGACAAAACCGAATCGCTGTGGACAAACTCGACAGGCGCGTTCGACGCGTCCGGCACCTACGTGCCCACGACGACGACCGCGCAGATAGGCGATAAGGCGGCCTGGGTCGAACTTCAGTCCGCGTTTGCGGACCGTTTTTTCGTCGTATCGAATGTTCGCTTCGACGACAACGATAGCTACGGGGACCATACGACTTGGCGCGTCGCGCCGGCGTTTATCACTCCGTGGACCGATACCAAGCTCAAGGCATCCTATGGGACCGGGTTCAAAGCTCCGACCCTCACTGAGCTCTACGTCAATAATCCGTCATTTCTGGTCGTCGGCAATCCGAATCTCTTGCCCGAAACCAGCCAAGGCTATGATGTCGGATTCGAGCAGCCGCTGCTGGACGATCGGGTCCGGGTCGGCGGGACCTATTTCCACAACGACATCACAAATCTCATCGAAGGCTCAACCGATCCGGTTACTTTCGTCTCCACCTACGTGAACGTTGGACAGGCGACGACCCAAGGGGCCGAGGCTTTCGCGGCGTGGACTGTGACGAGCAGTCTAAATTTGCGCGCCGACTACACCTATACCGAGGCGAGGGACGACTTGACGGGCCTGGAATTGCTCCGCCGCTCGCAAAACAAGGCCAGCTTCACAGCATTCTGGAAAGCAACCGATCGCCTCACCGTCACCGGCCAGGTCGTCTACGTCGGACCTTGGCTGGACTACAACCGGCCCGGAACGGCGGAACTCATGGCGCCGGGCTATACTTTGGTCAATCTTGCCGCGAACTATGCCGTCACCGACAGGATCGATGTCTTTGCCCGCATCAACAATCTCCTCAACCAGCAATATGAGGATCCGCTGGGCTTCCTCCGGCCGGGATTCGGCATTTATGGTGGCCTGAAAGTGCAAATCGGGGCGACGCCGTCGAGCTTAGTGTCATCGGGCGGGGCAGCGACGACCGCGGCACCGCCGAGCTCGGCCCCGTCAACCAGAGGGGGAAGTATCCTGTGATGAGCACACCGACTCCCTTGGGTTTTCTCGCCGAACAACTGGCTGATGCCGACATCGGGTGGAGTGTCGGCAGCTTTGGCGCCATCGCTGAATTTACCCGCGACGTCGACGAGGCCGTGGCGCTCGATCGTGGCACGGATGCGATTTCTGCGGTGACACCGCGCGGGGGCTTGCGCATCGCGGCACACAACGCCATGCGTCCAATTGCCTCCGAGTTGCTGACCGCGCAAAGCTGGAGTCAGCGCGTGGCGCTGTGCCTTCCTGAAAAAGCTTGCGCCATGAACAAGCGCTCGGAGTTGAGCGAGGTCGGTCCCGATCGGGACGCATTGCGCGACGAAGATCGCGCGGCCATTCTGTTCGATCTCGGGCTCGGGACCTTACAGGTGGACGCCTGCGTACGCAGCAGCGACGCGGCATTTATCGCCGCGTTACGGCGCTGGGTTGGACAATCGCTGTTCGCTCCCGGCAACGGCGCGATGGGCGTGATTCTGACGGCAAACCCGCATCGGGTTTTTCTCAGCCGTATCGGGCGCGTCGAGGTGTTTCAGCCGATCCCGCCGCCGGACGGAAAGAGTCCCGAGGGTCCACACACCCACGTCCTCCCCAAACTTTTGCGCCATCGTCGCACCCATGCGGCTACGGAAACTCTCCCGGCCGGATGGATTCCTTGCGCGCATTTCTATCCGCCGCATCCGATGCGGGACGCCTTCGGTCATCGTCAGCCTTTCCGATCCGAACGTCACGCGGCGTTCCAAACGCTCTTGACCCGTTATGGCGATCCGCAACTCGTTGACGTTAAACGGCGTGTCGTCGCCCGCGTCGTCGCCGGGCACGGGCCGCCCGACGCAGAGATAGCTGCCGGGCGTTTCGCGCGGGCTGCTGTCCGCGTGGCGCTGCGGCAGTTGCAGGCAGTCGAACCCAGTTCACCGGCACTGGTGGCTTGGCTCTCGGCCCATGACCGGTTCGACCCTGACGAGCCGAACGATGCCACCGGCGACCATCCTTGTACGGCGTGATCCGGTGCGCCGGGTAAGTGGAATAAGCCGTCATCGCTCTCGATCGTGGGACGTGCTACCATTCAACACAAGGAGATCGGCAATGTCTCTCTACACGCCGCGCCTTCCCGCCGCTGGGTCGGTCTGGCTCGCTCCAGTTGAGCCGCGTCGCGCGCCACTGTTTTGTCTGGTTCTGCTGATGGCAGCTTGTGCGCTCGCGAGCTTCGCCTTCGCTTGTGCGACTCCCTTCGCGGCCTTCGCCGTGGTCGCTGCGGCGATGCTGCCATGGCGGCCTGCCCTTCTCGTGGTGACTGCGGCCTGGCTCGTCAATCAGGCAATCGGTTTTGGCGTGCTCCATTATCCGCTCGATCGGAATACCGTGCTCTGGGGCTTCGGCATCGGCGTCGCGGCGCTGATCGCAACGGGGGCGTCCAAGCTGACACTGGCCTCGCTCCCGCGAGTTGCCTCTCCCGTCGCTCTCGGCTCGGCCTTGATCGGGGCCTATGCGGCTTATGAGGTCGCGCTGTTCGCACTCACACCGCTGTTGGGCGGGGCTGGCTCATTCACATTGGCGATCATTGCTCGGCTTGGCCTCATGAGTGCAGTCTGGCTAATCGGGTTGGTCGCGGCCTCCGAAGTGTTCCGCCTCCTCAGCGCCATGACACGGCGTCGAATTGCGTCCTGACGACCATCGCTGACCAAGCGCGATGTCTGCGATGATGCATATATCGCGGACAAGATAGTCCGCATTCCCCTCGCTTTATTTGTGCTGGCGAATGTATTGCCGCAGCCATTCCTTGCCGTAATCATTGCCGTTAGGCGTGCGCACGAGCGTATGAATATGAAACCGTTCCGGCTCCTGATTGCACAAAAAAATGCCTGAGTGGTGATCAAATTCGGCCATGATGACCGGGCTCTGAATGCGGTAGTAATAGACGTCGTCATCGCCGTACGAGCCGATCCAGGAAAAATATGTCTCACCGATATGCCGCTCGACTTCGGCAAGGCGAGCGGCGAGCGGATTGGCCGGAAGATATTCGATGAAAGCGCCGACCAGGTCGATCATCGTGCGCTGCTGCAGCTTGGTCATGTCTGACGCGAGCACACCCTCGTAGGGAATGACGCGGTTGTCGAAATAGGCGCCGCCGAGATGGCGCTGATCAGAAAAAATCCAGCGCCCATCAGGCATCGCGGGATCCTTCATCAGCTTATAAATCTGCGCGCGGTCCTTCTGGTCCTGCGTAAGGGATTGCATTAGCTGCAGACCGATTTTTTCTTCGTCGCGAAAGATTGTGGTGCCTGCATAAGGGCCCACGTCGATCTCATTGGGCTCGGCGCCCATGAAACTGGGCGAGATCGTCATCGATTTGCCGACGATAAAGCAGCTCAGACACAAATGGTGACCGAAGAACTGCCAGCCCCACGGCTCGGTCAGCGAAGGCTCCCCGAACAGGCAGAAGTTATAACTGTACTGGTTCAGCACTTTCGGCGCGTTCACGAGTTCGCCGAGAAAGTGGTTGATGCGCATGCATTTGACCGCTTTTTGAAAACCCTTCGGACTCATGCTCGCCGCGAGCAGACCCAGGATGGCGTCTCGCATCGGTTGGCTGTGTTCTTCGAGACGAAGGGTGTCGCGGAACACGTAGAATTCCGGGTTGCTCCATTGGCGCCACTGCTCCGATTCAATCGGCCGCCTGATTTTTGTGAGCTCGTCTGCGGTCGCAATATTGACGATGGCCCGCGCGGCCGCGGTCATGCCTTCGACCGGCGCCCCGTTCGGCTCAAGTACGAAAAGGTTTTTGCGGACTACGCCGTTGCAGGTGATGCCCTTGAAAGGTTCGGCGAGCAATCTTTTGGGCCGTGCATATAGGATTTCTGTCAGGTGGCCGCTGAGCACAAGATCGCCGTGCGAATATGCATCTTGTGTTTCGATCCCCTGGACCGGAGGATGATCCGGACCAGGCAGGAATTTGCGGAATTTTCCGTTCGACGTCATCAGACCACTTCCCTCAAGGACCCTACGTACGTGCACCATCGCGGCTGCGCCATTCTGATGCTACGTTTGGCCCGCCCCGCCAAGAGCGGCCGAGGACAACGGATCGTTTCATGCCGCAAAAAATCACGACCGGATATCGCGCGCTGGTCGATGCAGCGGAGCGCGAAATTGAGACCCTGTCGGCCGCGGAAGCTGTAGCGCTTTTCGGGCGCGATGACGTGACCTTTATCGATATTCGCGATATCCGCGAGCTTGAACGGGAGGGGCGCGTACCCGGCGCCTTTCATTGTCCGCGCGGCATGCTCGAATTCTGGATTGATTCGGAAAGCCCCTACCACAAGCCGATTTTTGCGCAAGACAAGCGCTTCGTGTTCTTTTGCGCCGGGGGCCTGCGTTCGGCATTGGCCGCGCAAACGGCGCAACGGATGGGTTTGCGTCCGGTCGCGCACATCGAAGGTGGATTCGGCGCATGGCGCAAAGCGAACGGCCCGCTCGAGTCACACTCGATCAAGCAAAAATCCCCTTAGAGCGGTCGCACTTGCCAAAATGCGTCCGCGTGCTTTTGGGAGATTGCGTAAGCGTCAAAAGATGCTGAACCTTTGCGCGAGCGGCAATCGCTTTGCCGGCTGACAAACCAGTTCCTCGCCGTCCGCAGTGACGCGATACATTTTCGGATTGACCGCGATCTGCGGCAAAGTATCGTTCAATTTCATGTCGGCCTTGCCGAGGCCGCGGCATTTCCTCACCGGCTCGATCCGCTTTTCAAGGCCATAGCTTCCGACGTCGCCATCCGCGATGGACGCCTCGCTCACGAAAAGCACCGAGCTTGGCCCCACGGCCTTGCCGGTGCTGGCGAACATCGGCCGCATCGTTAAAGGCTGCGGCGTTGGGATTGAGGCGTTGGCATCGCCAATTTGCGCGAAGGCAATAAAGCCGCTCTTCAATACAATTTCAGGCCGCGCACCGAAGAATGCCGGCTTCCACAACACGAGATCGGCGAGCTTGCCCTTCTCGACCGAGCCGATCAGGTGCGACAGCCCGTGCGTAATGGCGCCATTGATGGTGTACTTCGCCACGTACCGCTTGATACGGAAATTGTCGTTACCGGCGGCATCTTCGGGGAGTTTGCCGCGCTGCCGCTTCATCTGATCGGCGATCTGCCAGGTGCGGGTAATGACCTCGCCGGCGCGGCCCATCGCCTGGCTATCGGAGCTCATCATGCTGATCGCGCCGAGGTCGTGCATAATGCGTTCGGCCATGATCGTTTCGGCGCGAATACGGCTTTTGGCAAACGCCACGTCCTCGGGAATTTTCTTGTCGAGGTGGTGGCAAACCATCAGCATGTCGAGATGTTCGGCGACCGTATTAACGGTGTACGGATTGGTGGGACTTGTTGAACTGGGCAGGATATTTGGCACGCCGCAAACCCGCATCAGATCGGGCGCGTGGCCGCCGCCTGCCCCTTCGCTATGGTAGGTGTGAATCGTGCGTCCCGCGAACGCCGCGATGGAATCCTCCACGGTGCACGACTCATTGATGGTGTCGGTGTGGATCGTCACCTGGATATCGTAGTCATCGGCCATCGCGAGGGAGGTGTCGATCGCGGTCGGTGTCGTGCCCCAATCCTCGTGCAGTTTTAGACCGCCTGCTCCGGCCAGAATCTGCTCCTTCATGCCGTCTGGCTTGGAGGAATTACCGCGCCCGGTGAAAACGAAATTGACCGGAATTGAGTTGGTGGCCTGCATCATCAGGCGCAGATAATTCGGGTTGGGAGTGCAGGTGGTTGCCAGTGAGCCGGTCGCCGGCCCGGTGCCGCCCCCGACCAGCGTCGTGATGCCGCTCGCGATCGCGGTGTAAGGTTGCGGCGGGCAGATGTAGTGAAAATGGGTGTCGACGCCGCCCGCGGTCAGGATCAGGCCTTCGCCGGCGATCACTTCCGTGTTCACGCCGATAATCAGGTCCGGGTCGACGCCCGCCATGACATCCGGGTTGCCCGCTTTGCCGATGCCGGCGATCCGGCTATTTTTAATACCGACGTCGGCCTTAGCGATACCGTTGTAATCTACAATCAGCACATTGGTGATGACGCAGTCGAGCGCGACCGTCGAATCGACGCCGGTCATCTGGCCCATGCCGTCACGAATGACTTTTCCCGCACCGAAAACGCATTCGTCGCCGTAGACTGTGAAATCTTTCTCGACCTCCAACGTGAGGCAGGTATCGCCAAGCTGGACCTTGTCGCCAGTGGTCGGACCGTAAAGAACCGCGTAGTCGCGTCGCTTGATTTCGTGAGCCATGGTTGCCGCTTCCTCTCGCCTCAAGCTTGATTGGCGAAGCCGCGCGATTTGACGCGCTGCAACGTGGCGGACTTGTTTTTGCGGTTGACTGACCCGTCCGCAAGTTTGTTGCCGCCGCGAATGACTTTGTTGCCGGCGATCTCAACAAGGGTCACCGGCTTGGTCTCGCCCGGCTCGAATTGAACTGCCGTTCCCGCCGGAATGTCGAGACGTTTGCCGTATGCCTCCTCGCGGCTGAACTTGAGTCGAGGATTAGCTTCGACGAAATGGAAATGGCTACCGACTTGAATCGGGCGTTCATCGGTATTGGAAACCCAAATCCGCGTTGTCGCACGACCTTGATTGAGTTCTATCGAACCCTCCGGCGACGAAACGGCTCCCACCGTTTCCACATCGGCGTTCGCGAACAGTGCTGCGTCCGGCACTGGCAGAAAGCTGCCATGAAGCGCGAGCTTCAGGTCTCCGGCTTCGGCGGTGATCGGCTGTCGTACCGCAACCAGCTTTGTGCCGTCGGGGAATGTGCCCTCGACGTGAACCTCTCCGACCATCTCCGGCACGCCGGGGAGGACTTCGCGCCGGCCGAGTAGTTGGCCGCCGATCTCCATCAGCTCCGACACCGAATGGCGGCCATCGCGGATCAGCTCGATCAAAACCGTAGCAATCAGCGCTACGGCTTCGGGGTAACTGAGCCGCAGGCCGCGCGCGAGACGGCGCTGAGCCAACAGGCCGGTCGAGACGAGTGTGAGCTTGTCAACCTCGTGGGGAGCAAGATGCACGGCGCAAAACTCCTGAAGATGAATGGATGAAACAAAACTTTCGTCCCGACTCACGCCACCGCGAAGATGCCCAACCGGTGGGCGCGAAGTGGAGGTCTGCGCGATCCGCATTCCCGGAGGAAATATTGGCATGGCTTTTAGTATGAGGAAGTAGAAAAAAGCTCATACCGACGGATAAAAAGGTGTTGCCTAGCTCGGGGGCGGAACAATCGCCGGGCAACGCGTGATGAAAGATTGAGCGATTAGCCTTTTCGCGGCGGTCTTTTGTGCGCGGAGCTATCGGAGGCATGCGACAATGGCAGGACTTGCAAATGACCGTACCGCACTCCGCGCTGTGTCGTTATGGTGTCGGCGAGTGCTTGCACATCATCAACGCGACCGTGCAGTACGGCGACTTCGAGACAGTCGTCGTGATTGAGATGGACGTGCAGCGTGGAAATCGACAGCGCGTGATGGTCGTGTTGGGAGTTTGTCAGTCGCTTGGCGAGGTCGCGCGTCCCATGCTCGTAAACATAGGAAAGCGTGGCAAAACAATGCGAGCCGCTGCTTTGGGTCGCGTGTTCGTGGGTTTCGGCCTGCCTGACCAGATCGCGTATTGCCTCGGAGCGGCTGGTGTAGCGATGCCGCTTGCAAAGCTTATCCACTTTATCCAGCAGGTCGTCGTCGATGGTGATGGTGATGCGCTGCACCGCTAAACCTCTGTGAAAATTGAGGCTCTCCATTCTACGCGCTCTCGTTTAACCCGTCGCGACAAATTGGATATGATGTCTTACGATAAAGCGCATACCACATGGAGCGGCTCATGACCAAAGTTGCGGCCTACCTAATCGCCGTCTTGCTAGTCACCAGCTCGGCCGTTGCTCGGGCGGAGACCCCGGAGGAATGGGTTGCGCTCGGCGCGCGCGTGCACGGCGCATTCGGGGCCTTTATTCCACTCGGGATCAAGATTGGTCTTGATGCAGTCAACCGCCTCAATGCGAAGCCGCGTGAGCTATCCGTCCTCTATTACGATAGCGATACGTCGCCCTGCGCCTGCTTCGCCGATGGCATCGCGATTGCGACTTACGCTTCGGTCGGCCAGCGCACCTTGACCATCGCGCCGCAAAAATCCCCGCCCGGAACCGCTGCGGTCATTGTCATTCGTCCACGCCGTGGCGGTGCCGGCTTCAAATACACGATCCCGATGGCCGCCTTGGCTAAGCTCGGCCCAATGAACAAAGACCTCGATCCGCGCGGCCGATACGATGCAGTCATGGCGACCGACGGTTTATTTCAAGTCGAACCCATTCCATGAAAACAGCCAAGGACCGGGCCGGCGCGGGAAAAGCCTCCCCCGAACCAGGAAGTGCGGGTCCGTAGGAGACTTGCTCAGGCCGCCCGCTCAGTTTGGACTTCGACCTGGCGCTGCGAGCTGCGGATACTGACGATAAAGCCGACCAGCACATCGACCAGCCCAATCATTGTCAGCAGGAAAAACGTCGACGTTCCGGCTCGCTGCACCAGCAGAAATTCCACCAGCATGACAATGAACAGCGCCATTGCGAGGACGTGATCGACGATCGACCGCATCCCCATGCGGGTCGATTTGATGATTTCTACCGCGAGCGACAGGATGGCGAAGGCGAGGAGCAAATCCTCCCAGGTCAGCACCCAGTCCTGGCCGGACATCATGTGCACAGTCGTCACCGGGGTGGTCCAGCCGACGCCCGGCGTCAGAAATACGATGATATTGTAAATCGCGAAAGGAACCAGAAGCAGAGGGAAGCCCAGAACAAACATGGCGCTTCCGAAGCGCTATGCCTCGGCCTTCTTGTTGAGCACCTGCCTGCCGCGATACATGCCAGTCTTGAGATCGATGTGGTGCGGCCGCCGCAACTCCCCGGAATCCTTATCCTCGACGTAGGTCGGACGCTTGAGCGCGTCGGCGGACCGGCGCATGCCGCGCCGTGACGGTGATGTTTTTCGCTTCGGAACGGCCATGTGTCGCTCTCCTGTGCAGGTCCCTGTGCTCGGAATGGCGCGCTTATAGAAGAACGGCCACGCAGAAGCTAGGGGGCGGGGGCGCGGGGGCGGATACAGGCGTCGCGCGCCGGGTACGCTTCGGCCCTGTGCTGATAGAGGGTGGCGAGCCGGCGCACCATGGAGTTCGGCGTCCGTGCGCTACGCCGCACCGGGTTCGGCAGGATTGCCACCAGTTCTGCCGCTTCGCGGGGCGTCAGATCGCGTGCGGACTTGCCGAATGCCCAGCGGGCGCCGGCTTCAGCGCCGAACTCGCCGTTTGGGCCCCACTCGGCGATATTGAGGTAAATCTCCAGCACGCGCCGCTTGGGCAGCACCAAGTTGATCCACACCGCCAGCGGCATTTCGAGCACTTTGCGCACAAAGCTGCGGCCGGGCCACAGAAACAGATTCTTCGCGACCTGCTGGGTGATGGTCGAGCCGCCGCGCGCGTCGCCGAGTTCGTCGGCCTCTTCCATGGCCTCGCGGAGCGCGCCAAGGTCGATGCCGCGATTATGACAGAAGGTACCGTCTTCGGCGACGATGACGGCAATCGGCAGCGTCGGCGCGATGCGCCCGATCGGAACGACGATGCGATCGACCCGCTTGCCGGTGGCCCACCGCCACAGCATCGGGGTCGAAACCGGCTGCACGAACCGATATAGCGGAGCGATCAGGTAAGGCAGACCAAGAAGAATGACGACAATAACAGCCAGAGCAAGAAGCGAGCGGCGCAGACCGGACGGGATGGAAATCGCGCGCGGCGCGCGGTTAGTTGCGTGCATAGCCGATGAGCGGCTTCTTTTTGCGTCCTAACAGCATCAGGATCATCGCCGCGATCGCAAGGATTGCGCAAATCGGCAATTCGAATGCCTTCTGAAGGGAAGGATCCGCCCAAGCGACCTTTTGGTTCAGCCAGTTTTGCGCCAGATTAAGGTCGTTCTGATCGACAATGGCCCACGCTTGAGCCACGTCCGTGTAAGCCAGGCGCTGGTTGGCGATCGATCTGCTGCCGTCGTAAACAATAAAGAAAAAGGCTAGAGCCAGCAGGCCAAGGCCGATAAGACGCAGCAGAAATCTGAGCATGGCGACGCTAGAAAGCTCCTCAATGGGTCGAGATTGCAGGCAGCCAATACTACCCCGCGCCGGCTTATTCAATGCACTGGAGATGCGGCGATGTTTTGCGGAAGGAGCGCCGGATCGTGATCTGCGGCTCTCTTGAGCACAGGCGGTCGGTTCCGCTAACGTCAATCCGGCCGCCTCGTTCGATCGGCGCGTCAGCAGCAAGGAATTGAAATGGCTTCGAAACCCGGATCGAAACCCGGCACCCCTACGCGCCGACCGACGTTTACCGACCAGGAAGCCTTGCTGTTTCACAGCCAGGGCCGGCCGGGCAAGCTCGAAGTCGTGGCGACCAAGCCGATGGCGACGCAGCGCGATCTGTCGCTCGCCTATTCGCCGGGCGTCGCTGTTCCGGTGCTCGCAATCGCCGAGGATGAGAGTCGCGCCTACGACTACACCACCAAGGGCAATTTCGTCGCCGTGATCACCAACGGCACCGCCATTCTCGGTCTCGGCAATCGCGGCGCGCTCGCGGCCAAGCCGGTGATGGAGGGCAAAGTGGTGCTGTTCAAGCGTTTCGCCGACGTCGACGCCATCGATCTGGAAGTTTCGACCGAAGATCCGGACGAGTTCATCAATTGCGTGAAATTGCTGGGCAAGAGCTGGGGTGGCATCAATCTCGAGGACATCAAAGCGCCCGAGTGCTTCATCATCGAGCAAAGACTGCGCGAACTCCTCGACATTCCGGTGTTCCACGACGACCAGCACGGCACCGCCATCATCGCCGCGGCCGGACTGATCAACGCGCTCGAGCTCACCGGCCGCGAGATCAAAACCACCAAGGTGGTCTGCAACGGTGCCGGCTCCGCCGGCATCGCCTGCCTTGAGCTGTTGCGCGCCATCGGCTTTCGTCCGGAGAATCTCATCCTCTGCGACACCAAGGGCGTGATCTACGAGGGCCGCACCGACGGCATGAACCAGTGGAAGTCCGGCTTCGCCGTCAAGACCGACGCGCGCACGCTTGCCGACGCGCTGGTCGGCGCCGACGTGCTGTTCGGCCTGTCGGCCAAGGGCGCGGTGACGCAGGACATGGTGAAGGTGATGGCGGAGAAGCCGATCATCTTCGCCATGGCCAACCCCGATCCTGAAATCACCGTCGAGGACGTCGCCGCCGTGCGCTCGGACGCCATCATGGCGACCGGCCGGTCGGACTATCCGAACCAGATCAACAACGTCCTCGGCTTTCCCTACATCTTCCGCGGTGCGCTCGATGTGCGGGCACGGGCGATCAACATGGAAATGAAGATCGCCGCCGCGCATGCGCTTGCCGCGCTCGCGCGTGAGGATGTGCCCGACGAAGTCGCCGCCGCCTATGGCGCGCGGCCGAAATACGGGCCCGACTACATCATCCCGGTGCCGTTCGATCCGCGCCTGATCTCATCGATCCCGCCGGCGGTGGCGCAGGCGGCGATGGATTCGAAGGTCGCGCGGCGGCCGATCGTCGATATGGATGCGTATCGGCAGCAATTGCGCACCCGGCGTGATCCGATCGCCGGCGTATTGCAGCGGGTGTTCGAAGTGGTGCGCCGGCAGCCGCGGCGCGTCGTATTCGCCGAGGGCGAAGAGGAGCAAGTGATCCGCGCCGCCGCCTCGTTCGTGCAGCAAGGGCTCGGCACCGCGCTGTTGGTCGGCCGCGAGGAGCGCGTGAAGGAGACCGCGCAAGCGCTGGGCGTCGAACTCGGCGGCGGCATCGAGATTATCAACGCGCGGCTGTCGTCGCGCAACGCGGCCTACGCCGCGTACCTATACGAGCGGCTGCAGCGCCACGGCTTTCTGCAGCGCGACTGCCAGCGGCTGGTCAACCAGGACCGCAACCATTTCGCCTCCTGCATGGTGGCGCTCGGCGATGCCGACGCCATGCTGACCGGCGTGACCCGCAATTTCTCGGTGGCGCTCGAAGACGTGCAGCGCTGCATCGATCCGAAACCCGGCCATCGGGTGATCGGCGTCTCGATGGTGCTGGCGCGCGGCCGCACCGTGCTGGTCGCCGACACCGCCGTCACCGAGATGCCGGACGCCGGCGACATCGCCGACATCGCAGTCGAGGCGGCGCGCGTCGCTCGCGCGCTCGGCTACGAGCCGCGGCTGGCGCTGCTCGCGTTCTCGACCTTTGGCCACCCGCCGGGCGAACGTTCGCAGCGGGTGCAAGAAGCGGTACGGCTTCTCGACAAGCGCCGTGTCGATTTCGAATATGACGGCGAGATGGCGGCCGACGTGGCGCTGAACATGGAGTTGCGCGAGGCCTATCCGTTCTGCCGGCTTTCGGGTCCCGCCAACGTGTTGATCATGCCGGCGTTCCACTCCGCCTCGATCTCGACCAAAATGCTGATGGAGCTTGGCGGCGCCACCGTGATCGGCCCGCTCCTGGTCGGCCTCGATCGCTCGGTGCAGATCGTGCCGCTCTCCGCCAACGACGCGCAACTCGTCAACATGGCGGCGCTCGCCGCCTACAACGTCAGCGGCTGAAGAGACCAGCGCTCAATATCGGCCGATCTCGCCGAAATCGACCGCATCACTGCTTAAGCGATCTCGCAAAAAATGCGGCGGCGGATTTACCGGCGCGCAACCACTGTCTGCTACGCCTTTGCACCCTGTCATCCTGAGGCGGCCGCGAAGCGGCCCTCGAAGGGCGACGGCCCGGTCACCTCGGCTGCGTCCTTCGAGGCGCGCCATAGTGCGTCGGAAGACGCGCGTAAACGCGCTTATAGTGCGCGCACCTCAGGATGAGGACCGCAGACAGTGCTTCCATCTAGTTCCCCCGCCCTCGAAGTCCGCAACCTCGTCAAGCGTTTCGATCGTCCGGCCGTGGACGGCCTCGATCTCGCGGTGCGCAGCGGCGAATTTTACGCGCTGCTCGGTCCGAACGGCGCCGGCAAGACCACGACGCTGCGGATGATCGCGGGCCTGCTTCGCCCCGACGCCGGCTCGATCCATGTGACCGGCATCGACGCGCTCGCCGATCCGGTGGCGGCCAAGCGCGTGGTGGCGTGGATCTCAGATGAGCCGATGATCTACGACAAGCTGACGCCGGAAGAATATCTCGAATTTATCGCCGGGTTGTGGAGCGTCGAGCCGGTGCTGGCGCAGGCGCGCGCGCAGGAGCTTTTGGAATGGCTGGGGCTTGCCGCGCACGCGCGCGAGCGTTGCGAGACGTTCTCCAAGGGCATGCGCCAGAAGGTGGCGCTGGCCGGCGCGCTGGTGCATGACCCGCGCCTCATCATTCTCGACGAGCCGCTCACCGGCCTCGATGCTGGCTCCGCTCGCCAGGTCAAGAGCGTGTTGCGCGAACGCGCCCGCGCCGGCGGCACCATCATCATGACCACGCACATTCTTGAGGTGGCTGAACGGATGGCCGACCGCATCGGCGTCATCGCTCACGGCCGGCTCGTCGCCGAGGGCACGCTCGACGAGCTGCGCCAACAGGTCGGCAACGGTGCAGGCGCAGCCATCGGCGGTGAAGACGCACCGGGCGAGGCGAGCCTCGAAGACACTTTCCTCGCGCTCGTTGCGCAGCCGGCACAAGCGGCGTGATGAAGGATATCCGTCACCCTGAGGTGGCCACAAGTGCGTTTACGCGCGTCTTCGACGCGCTGTGGCGGCCCTCGAAGGGCGGCGGCCCGGGCCGTGCATCCTTCGAGGCTCGCTTGCGCTCGCACCTCAGGATGACGGTCAACCGGAGTGTGTCTCTATGATCCAAGCCGGTAGCGCAGTCTGGTTCGCGCGGCATGAGTCGCGGCTCGCCTGGCGCGACTGGCTTTCGATGATGACCGCCGGGCGTCGCGCACGGGCGCGCGGCGTCGCCATCGGCTTCGTCGCCTTCATCATCTTCATGCACGCCGTTGCGTATTTCGTGGTCGGCCCATCCGCCAACGCCGCGCCCGACAAGCACACCATGATTACGATCACGGCCACGCTGCTGCTGGCGTGGCTCTTGATGATTTCGCAGGCGATGGAATTGATGACGCGCGCGTTTTACGCCCGTGCCGATCTCGATCTGATCCTCGCTTCGCCGACGGCAGTGCATAAGCTGTTCGCCATCCGCATCTCGACGGTGGCGCTCACCGTTGCGGCGATGGCGTTGCCGCTCGCCGGGCCGTTCATCGACATGCTGATCCTGCGCGGCGGCATTCGTTGGCTCGGCGCTTACGGAATCATCATCGCCATGGGCACGGCGGCGGCCGCGCTTGCAGTGGCGATGACGGTCGCGCTGTTTCGCGCCATCGGCCCGAAGCGCACGCGCCTCGTTGCCCAAGTCGTCGCCGCCGTGATCGGCGCGGCTTTCGTCATCGGGCTGCAGGTCGCGGCGATCCTGTCCTACGGGACCTTGTCGCAGGCGAGCGTGTTGCGGTCCGACGGGTTGTTCGCGCTCGCCCCCGATGCCGGCAGCGTTTTCTGGTGGCCGGCGCGCGCCGTGCTCGGCGAAATTGGCCCGCTCGCCGGCGTTCTGTTTTTTAGTTTCGTCTTACTTGCTATCGCGGTCGCGCTGGTCGCGCCGCGCTTCGGCGAATATGCCGTCGCCGCGGCCGGCGCCGAGAATGCACCGGCGAGCCGCGCGCAGCGGCGCACCATCTTCCGCATCACCTCGCCGCGGCGCGCACTCCGCCGCAAGGAATGGATCCTGCTGCGCCGCGATCCGTGGCTGGTTTCGCAGACGCTGATGCAGATGCTTTATCTGGTGCCGCCGGCGATCCTGCTGTGGCGGAGTTTCCAGGCCGGCGGCGGCGCGGTGAATTTGCTGGTGCCGGTGCTGGTAATGGCGGCGGGCCAGCTGTCCGGCGGCCTCGCCTGGCTCACCATCTCCGGCGAGGACGCGCCCGATCTCGTCGCCACAGCGCCGGTGCCCGCGGGCTTCATCCTGCGCGCCAAGATCGAGGCGGTGCTCGGCATCATTGCCGCCGTCTTCGCGCCGCTGCTCGCGGTGCTCGCCATCGTCTCGCCGTGGCACGCGCTCGTCACCGGCTTGGGCGTCGTCATTGCCGCTGCATCAGCGACCGCAATTCAGCTCTGGTTCCGCACCCAGGCCAAGCGAAGCCAATTCCGCCGCCGCCAGGTCTCCTCGCGGGTCGCGACGTTTGCCGAGGCGTTCTCCTCGATCGGCTGGGCCGCCACTGCCGCAGTCGCCGCCGTCAGTCTCTGGCTCGCCATCGCGCCGGCGGTCTTCACTCTCGCGCTGCTCGGCGGCGCACGTTATCTGAGCCCGCGGAAGCACGCCTGACTAATCCCGCCCCGCGAAGCGGGGAGGGGGGACCGCGCGTTGGCGCGGTGGGAGGGGCGTCGGCAGTGTCGCTCGCAAAGATAAATCCTCTTCGCTGCACGCCCCCTCCACCGCCCTTCGGGCGGTGCCCCTCCCCCGCTTCGCGGGGGCGGAAGTTCACGCCGCCGCGACCAACAAGACGACAATCTCGCTCACCTGCTCCAGCGCACCCAACACATCGCCGGTCTGGCCGCCGATTTGCGCCGTGCTCAATCGCGCAACGAGCGCCACCGCAATCGCGAGCAGAATCGCGGCGATCAGCGCGGGCTCAAAGCCGAGACAAACAAACAGAATGAGAACGCCCAGCACCGCGCCGGCAATCGCCTGCTCGCGCGGCGGCTGGCCGGCGGTGACTGACAGGCCGTCGGCGCGCGCCGGCGGCACCAGGAACATCAACACCGGCAGCGTGGCGCGGCCGGCGCCGTGCGCGGCGATCAGCGCCCACGCCACCCATCCCGGCTCGGCGAGGCTCGCGAGCACGCCGGCGCGGATCAAAATCGAGACCACCAGCGTGCAGACGCCGTAAGCGCCGATGCGGCTGTCGCGCATGATGTCGAGCTTGCGCTCGCGCGTCGCGCCGCCGCCGAAGCCGTCGGCGGTATCGGCGAGCCCGTCCTCGTGCAGGCAGCCGGTCAGCGCCAAGGTCGCCGCGATGGTGAGCGCCGCCGCCGGCCACGCCGGCATGCCGAGTTGGTGCGCGACCGCATAGACTACAGCGCCGATCGCGCCGACCAGAAGCCCGGCTAGCGGCAGCGCCCAGATCGCCGTCGCCAGATCTGCCGAAGAAGTTTCAGCCGGCACGACCCGCGCCAGCGGCAACCGCGTCGAAAACGCGATCGCGGTCACGATCTCGCGGCCGCGCTCCGGCAGCCAGGACATCCAATCGTCACCCGTGCGCGGAATCATTGTTTCGTCCGAAAAGGCGGCACCCGCACCATGTCATGTAACCGGCGGTCAAGGTGTGGTAAAGCGCTCCTGCAACTAAACTTGCAACCAAACAGGAAGAGGAAGCCATGACAAAGAACTACAAACTGGCATTCACGCTCCTAGCAGGTGTTGCGCTGGGGGGCGCTGTCATCGAGGGGCTTCATGCCCAAATGAAGCCGCCGACTTATGTTGTCATTGCCATTCGCAAGATAACCGACGCCGGCGGTTACAAGGAAGTCATGATCAAAGGGCCCGCCTCGGCCAAGGCGGTCGGCGCCACGTTCGTCATCCGTAGCGACAAGATAACCAGTCTCGACGGACCCTCGCCGGCGCGCTTCGTTCTTCTCAAGTTTGACAGCCCCGAGAAAGCAATGGCGTGGCACAATTCGGCGGCCCAGAAAGAGGTTGATGCAATCCGTGTCAAAACGTCGGACTCGCTCGCCTTCATGGTCGAGGGATCTGAGAATTAGTCTCAAGCACCCGCCGACCGGCGAAAATCCATGTCGGCTTGAGAGGCCGCCCAAGTTAGTGCGAAAGTGGCTGTCAAAGTTGACGGCCTCTCACTTTTCGTCCGGCACCCGAATTTGCTAGACCATATCTCGTCATTGCGAGCGAAGCGAAGCAATCCAGCCAGCCGCGAGGTCTGGATTGCTTCGTCGCTACGCTCCTCGCAATGACGAAAAGGAGGGTATCCAGCATGACAACTTTCACCAGCTTCGCCGAACTGCGCGCCGTCTGCCTCGATTTGCCGAGCGGACATCCCGCCGCGAGCGCCGCGGTGGCGCAGCGCGAAGACACGCTGACCAAGCCGCCGAAAAGCCTCGGCCGGCTCGAGGAGCTGGTCGCCTTTCTCGCGCATTGGCAGGGCCACGCGCCGCCAAAACTCGATCGCGTCGACATCCTGGTGTTCGCCGGCAATCACGGCGTCACCAAACAGGGCGTCTCGGCCTATCCCGCCGAAGTCACCGTGCAGATGGTGGCGAATTTTGCCTCGGGCGGCGCCGCTATCAACCAGCTCGCGCGCAATGCCGGCGCTGAACTGCGCGTCATTCCGCTGTCGCTCGATCAGCCGACCGAAGATTTCACGCAAAGCCCCGCGCTCACCGAAGCCGAATTCCTCGCCGCGGTGCAGACCGGCTTCGAAGCGGTGTCGCCGCAAAGCGATCTGATCGGTCTTGGCGAAATGGGCATCGGCAACACCACCGCGGCGGCGGCGCTGGCGGCGGCGTTGTTTGGCGGCGGCGGCGCCCGCTGGGCCGGCCGCGGCACCGGAATCGACGACGAGGGCCTGCAAAGAAAGCGCGGCGTCATCGACCGCGCGCTCACCTGCCACGCCGCAATCCTCAACGACCCGCTCCGCATTGCGGCAGCCCTCGGCGGCCGCGAGCTCGCCGCCATTCTCGGTGCGGCGCTGGCGGCGCGGCGCTATGGCATTCCAGTCATCCTCGACGGTTTCGTCTGCACCGCCGCGGTCGCGCCGCTGGCAAAGCTCCGCGCCGACATGCTGTCGCACACCGTCGCCGGCCACGTCTCCGCCGAAGCCGGCCACCGCATGCTGCTCGACGAGCTCGGCTTGAAACCACTCGTCGATCTCAACATGCGGCTCGGCGAAGCCTCCGGCGCTGCGGTGGCACTGCTGCTCCTGCGCGCCGCGCTCGCGTGTCACACCGGTATGGCGACGTTTGCCGAGGCGGGCGTCTCGGACAAGCCGGCGGACGACACGGCGGAGCCGAAGGTCGCGGGGTAAAAGCTTCTCCTTAAGCCCTCGTTAACCATGTATGCCACAGATATCGCTTGACTAATCTGCTATGTTCATCGTTTGTTCGAAGTTTTCTCTAGAGCGGCCCCGATGGACGCGGACGATATTCCTCTGAATTGGAGCAAACGTTTCGGTTTGGCGGTCTCGCCGCTATTCGAACTCGACGAAATTTCTGATCCGGGAAATCATCATGTTTCCTAAGAAACGGCGGCTCAAGGTGCCGGCTCCGTGGGTTGGAGAACAAATCCAAAAGCCTTGGCGCGCCGATGCAAATTGTCGATTATCCGCGTGCGGTAGCGTGTCTCGTAGAACGATGCGCCGGGGTCGACGTACTCCATCCCGTGACGCACGGCATTGTAGAACAGGACTGCGATCTTGCGCGCAGTGGCGGTCACCGCCTTGGCCTTGCCGATACGTGCCGAGAGCCGCCTGTAGAAGGCGCCGAGCGCGGTGTCGGTCCGTCCGACAGTAACGGCAGCAAGCCGCAGAAGCGCCGAGGCCCGGCTCCCACAGCGGCGTGTTCGTGACGAGAGCACCTTGCCGCCGGAGATCTTGTTGCTCGGCGCTAGGCATAGCCAGGAGGTAAAGTGCTTTGCGCTCGGCCAGGCGGAGAGGTCGTCGCCACACTCAGCGATCAGCTTGAGCGAGAGGTAAGAGCCGAGGCCATCGATCTGGGTAAGATCCTTGCCAAGCAGGTTAAAAAGCGCCGCGCGGACATCGAAATCCGGCCCGTTCGCTTTCCCGTGTAGGCGTCGACGTGGCGACGGCAACGGACCTGCGTTGAGACCACGACTGATGCTCAGTTCCTTCAACACAGCTTCGATCCTGGCGTCGCAGGCAGATGCCTTTTCTTTGTAAGCGTTGTACAGAGACAGTGCCTGCTCCAACGCGAACAGGTGCTCGGCGCGGTAGTTACCGGTGAGCGCCTTCTCGATCGTCTCAGCACCAGCGTGGCACCGATAATCGCGCAAGCGCGCCAGCACCTTGGGGTCACGCTCGCCGGCGAGTATTGCGCGGATGATCCGCAGACCAGTCGCGCCGGTGACGTCGGCGACGACGTGGTGGAGCTGAAGGTTCATCTCTGTCAGCGCCTTCTGCATGTGCTGGATATGGGAGGCCGCATACTCGAGCAGACGCTCGCGCTGACGCACGTATGCACGCAGCTCGGCGATCTGGCCTTTGGGCCGAAAGCTGGCACGCAACAGACCGTAAGAATGAAGCCGCTGCAGCCACTGCGCATCGCTGACATCGGTCTTGCGTCCGGGCACGTGCTTGGCATCGCGCGCATTGACGACGAACACAGCAAAACCACGGGCGGCGAGGAGTTCGAAAATCGGAATCCAGTAGACGCTGGTCGACTCCATAACGACTGTCTCGACGCCACATTCTGTAAACCAATCCACCAGTCGATGCAGATCGGTTGTGAAGGTCCCGAAGCTGCGCACTGGCTCAGGCGTGCGATCTGCTCTTACGGCAGCCATGTGCATCGTCGCCCCGATATCGATGGCGGCCGCGTTCGGGTGGACCATCGGCATCGTGTGGTCGCTCTTTGGTTTTGACCTCTTCCGGTTCATATCCAATCCTCCTGCTGACGACAGCGGAAGGGCTGGGCTGCGCTATTGATCAGATTCCTAAACGGGATCGCCGGATGGCGTCACCACTCTCAAGCGCGCAACAGCCCATGGACCAGGTTTTTTGACGGGGTTACCTGCCACCAAAATCGTAACGGCCGCTCCCTTCCGGGCGCAGACTAGCACTGACCCCGTTTCTATCCCCACAGGGGGCGCGCAGCGCCAAGATAGTTTTTTAGATGGCGGGTCAGGCACATTTGCCCTCTCGACTTCTAACGAAGAAATCTGGCGGGAAGATAGAGCGGCGAATTGGGCATGGTCTAGCGATATCGCACACCATGTGACCTTGAGTTCAGATAGAGCGGTGGTCATTCGGTGGGATCATCCCAACGACATAACGCGCCTCAGCCGTAACTCCGTCGAACGCAATCTGGACGATTTCTATAAATTTCTAACGACCGATCGTTTGAGTTCTACTCGGTCGGTCGTCTACCATTTGCTGAGTCTTTTTCGACGTATTAGATCGCTCGTCGCTGCGGCAAAAATTGCGGACGACAGAGCGTCAGAAGTCTTTTTGTTTTGTCTGGCACATCTAATTTTCCAGGACGCACCGGTTTTCGTCCCTAGCGCGTGGGGCCTGTCGGCTGACATCGAAGATTTGTACAACGCCCTAGATCGTAATGGAGTCACTGCCGCTCTAGAAGACGCCAAGCGAAATAAGACCTCATTTGGCCTCTTGCAGCTCTATCCCTCGCTCGCTATTCGCCACGGCGGCGGCTTGTTATTCCAAGAGGCCCATTTTGAGCTTGTCCGTGCGCCGTACCAAGATTTTTTTGGTTACGTTGGAGCGCCAGACGTTGTGGAAATAGGCAGAGGTGGAACTCACTTCACCCCGCCTCCTTTGGCGCGAAGCCTCGTTGAACAAGCCTTGCTTCAGATTGCTGACTTAGCTTCCAGAACCGAGTTGCGCGTCTGCGATCCCGCTTGCGGTTCGGGGGTCTTCATTCACGAGGTTCTTCGAGCTCTTCGCCGAATAGACTTTTCTGGGCGTCTAGTTCTCGTTGGCCGAGACATCTCACCGATCGCAATCTCTATGGCGAAGTTCGTTTTGACTTGTGCGCTTCGCGATTGGCAACCAAGAGGTGGAGGTCAAGTAGATTTAAGATCATTGGACTCTCTTAAAATCGGGGGCGATTCCAACGTCAGATTTAATCGTAATGAATCCGCCATTTGTTTCGTGGAACTCACAAAACGACGTTCAACGCGCGCAGCTAAATTCAATCGTTGGAAGATCAACGGCTGCGCGAGGCGATTTGAGCATGGCGTTTGTAGTTCGCTCCATAGACGCCTTAGCTCATGGCGGGGTGCTTGGGACACTCTTTCCCGCGGGGCTTTTGTCTCAACGCGCCGCGGTGGGTTGGCGCGAAAGACTCACAAAATCGGCTGCTTTCTCCTTTCTCGGCATGATTGGAGATTATGGCCTTTTCACCCATGCCCTCGTTCAAACGGGATGCGCCGTTTTGCGCAAGGACAGCCAAAGTGGAGAAATAACTGCTCTTGTTACCGGAAACGACATAGCTGCCACCGGAGAAGCGCTGCGTGCTCTCCGAAAGGCCGGAAAATTGCCTCCGCAGCTCCCAATGGCAGGAGACCAATGGAGCGTTTTTGCGCTTCGAAGTGACGCTTTAAAAGAGCGCCAGACCTGGAAATTGCGGGCTCCAACCGTGGACGCTGCGCTCCACAAGTTAGAAGAGTCGCTTCCGCCGCTTGCTGAGCTTTTCCACGTACGGCAAGGCGTCCAAACGGGCGACAACCTCGCGCTACTTCTGAACGAGAAAGAATGGATCGGGTTACCGAAGCGTGAGCGACGCTTTTTTCGACCCGCAACGATGTCCGATTCGATCAGAAACGGTCGCGTGGTTCGACCATATTACGTGTTCTTTCCGCATACCCCGGATGGACCTTTGTTCGAAAGTGAGAGGGAGCTGAAAGCCGCGCTTCCAGATTATTTCAAAAAATTCTTAGCCCCTAACAAAGCCCGGCTAGCTAATCGAGCAACTATTAAGGCTGCTCACCGAAAAGATTGGTGGGGCTTAATGAGGGCGCGCTCCTGGAGCTTCCGGAACGAGCCACGACTAATCTCAAAGTACTTTTCGGGGGAAGGCGGATTCTTCGTTGACACAGAAGCTGAGTATTTGCCGTCAACAGGGTTTGTTTGGTTTCCCAAGAGTCCATTGAAGGGCACCAGCGACTTTCCATTACAATATATTTTATATGCCTATGCAGCTTTGTTCAATTCCGGAGCGCTTGGAAAGATACTTCAATATTACGCCCCACACGTCGCCGGTGGTCAATTTGATCTCAGCCCGAGATACGTAGATTACGTACCGCTTCCGAATTTTGCTGATCTATTGTCGGACGATGTCGTGGGCCAAAAAATCAGCCGTTTGTCCGATTTGGCTGAGAAACAAGTGAAGGAAGGAGCTTTACGATACGGTGATGAGATAAATTCTATTGTAATTGATCTTTATGGCCCGCGAATCTTCGCAACACTTTAGCGAGCCGGTGGAGGTTAGAATCTCCGGTGCCACGCTGGGACGGCGATGGATTCTGTTGGGGGACGGTTTGAGATCGTGCTGCCAACTCGCGCCGGCGGACGTGGCGGTGCAAGCCGATGTCGTTGAAGACGGAGTGACTGCTGGGCTAGTTGGACGTGCTTGTGAGCGGATTGGAAGGAATAGAGGCCGTCCAACTTTCGTTGTACCTTTTACGAGAGTTGGACGGGGCGATTTACGGTCCTGGCTCGGCTTCCGTGAAAAATGGGAACTCGTTTCCGGCAGATTATACCGCTTCCATCACGTCAGCCTGACAGTGCACTTCGGTTATGAGGGAGACGTGATTAAGCCCCAGATTTTTCGATCCGAATGGGCAGGGATACGGGCTTGGACCGTTGAAAAGATTGGGTTTCAGAGCCCAGGTGCGGCCCATCCTCATTGGCAACTAGATGCTGTTCAATCGACTGGGGAGAACGACACGACAAGAATGGCGGCGCTTGCACGTCTGCGGGGAGAGGAGACAGTAGCGGACTTTCACCCCAACCCTCGCCCTGATGCTATTGTTGCCTCCCGGAGGGTTGCCCTTGAGCGGATACATTTCGCTAGTGGCGCGCCGTGGTGGCAGAAAGACGCCGAACTTCAGGAGCGGCATATGAACTGCGGATTCCGATGATTGCGGACATCTGTTCCGATTGAAAGCGGACAGTGATTCCGATCGATCGCGGACAGCATTCCGATGATTGCGGACAGCAGTTCCCGTCGACGGCTTCATGGGGTCATGCCGCTTGGTTTGCGTCAAGGCCCGATTGCTTGGCGGCCAATTTTCGCATGCTGTCTCCGTTGAGGATCAGGTGATGGGCGTTGTGGACGAGCCGATCCAGGATGGCATCCGCGATGGTCGGATTGCCGATCAATTCGTGCCAGTGCTCGACGGGGAGTTGACTGGTCACGATTGTTGAAGAACGACCATGCCGATCGTCGAGGACTTCCAGGAGATCGCGCCCCTGCTCAGGCGTGAGTGGCGCCAAGCCCCAGTCGTCCAGGATGAGAAGCTCGACGCGCGCCAGCGTCTTGAGGAGGCGGCCGTAACGTCCATCGCCGCGGGCGATCAGCAAGGCATCGAACAACCGCGGCAGGCGATGATAGAGGACAGAGCGGTTGTCGCGGCAGGCCTTGTGGCCGAGCGCACAGGCAAGCCAACTCTTGCCGACGCCGGCCGAAGCAGCGTCACAATGCCGGGTGTCCGGCGGATCAGGTAGTCATTCACTACCCGTTCCATCCGCGGTTCGGGCAGTCGGTGGAGGTGGTGAACCGCAGGCTGTTCGCCGGGTCAGAGCACCTGGTCGTCGTCCAGCGTGACGGCACACTGGCGCTTGTCCCGGCATGGATGAGCGCGGAAATCGCGCGCTCAGCCGTTCTCACGGCGTGCCCCCGTCTGTCCGTTGATCGGCTCATGGAGCTGCGTCGGCAGCTCGACTCGCTGCAAGCCTCTCGTGGGGAATCGACCCCACAAGCCGGAGGCGATCATGCGACCAAGACCGAGACGACAGCGCGACTTGTTCGAAGACGGGAAACCAACAGCGGAAGTCCCGACCATCCTGAAGGCCACCGTTGTTCGCCGCATCGGCGAGCTTCTGGTCGAGGCGGCCGGCGACGGCAAGACAAGGACGAGCGACGACTCAGCAAACGGGAGGGGACATGAGCAAGATCACACCTGAGCACCTTGCCCGGCAAGCTGTCGTCTACATTCGCCAGTCGACGGTCGATCAGGTCGCCAACAACCTGGAGAGCAAGCGCCGCCAGTACGGCCTCGCCGATCGTTCGCGGCAGCTCGGCTGGAGCGACGTCGCGGTCATCGACGACGATCTCGGCCGTTCTGGCGGCGGCGTTGCGCGGCCTGGCTTTGAGAAGCTGCTGGCCGCGATCTGTGAAGGTGGTGTCGGCGCCGTGTTCTCGATCGAGGCCTCACGGCTCGCCCGCAACGGGCGCGACTGGCACACGCTCTTGGAGTTCTGCGGTCTCGTTGGCACCCTCATCGTCGACGAGGATGGCGTCTATGATCCGCGCCATCCCAACGATCGCCTGCTGCTCGGCATGAAAGGCACGATGAGCGAAATGGAGCTGTCGGTGCTGCGTCAGCGTTCGCTCGAGGCTTTGAAGCAGAAGGCGCGTCGTGGCGAGCTGTTCATGACGGTTGCCGTCGGTTACGTGCGGGTCGGCCATAACCGCATCGAAAAGGACCCCGACCGGCGCATCCAGGAAGCCATTGTGCTTGTCTTCAACAAGTTCGATGAGATGCAATCGGTTCGTCAGGTGCATCTGTGGTTCCGGCACGAGCGCGTGGCTTTGCCCGCCGTCACCCACGGGGCAGAGGGCCGCGGCATCGTGTGGAAGCTGCCAGTCTACAACACCATCCTGCACATTCTCACCAACCCCATCTACGCTGGCGCCTATGCGTTCGGGCGGACGGGCAGCCGTGTGTCTATCCACAGCGGCCGCAAGAAGATCACCCGTGGCTTCAAGAAGGAGCGCAAGGACTGGGAGGTATTGATCCCGAATCACCATGAGGGTTATGTCAGCTGGACGGACTACGAGAGGAACCTCGGCCTGATCGCGGACAACACCAACGGCATGGTCCCCATGAGCAAAGGCGCACTTCGCCGCGGCGAGGCGTTGCTTGCCGGCCTGCTGCGCTGCGGCCACTGCGGACGCAAGCTGCATGTCGCCTATTCCGGCACCGGCGGCAACACCGGGCGCTATCACTGTCGAGGCGGCCACTTCAATCACGGCGGCGACCGCTGCATCTCGTTCGGCGGCATGCGCATCGACCGCGATGTAGCAGCCCAGGTGATCGAGCGGCTGCAGCCGCTTGGGATCGAGGCGGCACTTGCCGCGCAAGAAGTGCGCAATTGCGAGACATCGGACAAGCGCCGGCAGATCGAACTGGCACTCGAGCAGGCACGCTACGAAACCGCCCGCGCGCGGCGTCAGTATGACGCCGTCGATCCCGACAACCGTCTCGTCGCGAGCGAACTCGAGAAACGATGGAACGAGCGGCTGATGGAAGTACGCGCCATCGAGGCCGAGTTCGATCGATTTACGGTTGCACCCTCCAGCGCGTTAAGCCTGCCCGATCGGGAGCGTCTGATGTCGCTCGGTGCCGATCTCGAGCGCGCTTGGAACACTCCTGGCGTTACCAACGAGACGAAGAAACGCATCATACGGACGCTGATTGATGAGATCGTCGTCCGTGTCGAGGACAATGAACTGGCCCTCATCATCCGCTGGCACGGTGGCGACCATTCTCCACTGAAGGTGAGAAAGAACCGCAGCGGGCAGCATCGCTGGAGCGCCGATGCCGAGGTTGTCGACCTCGTGCGCGTGCTCGCACGCCAGATGCCAGACAAGGCGATCGCTTCATTACTCAATCGCGCCGGGAAGAGGACGGGGCGTGGCAATGGTTGGACGAGTTCCCGCGTGTGCAGCCTGCGCAGCAATCATGGCGTTGCGGCTCATCGCGAAGGTGAGCGGCGTGATCGCGGCGAGGTGACGCTGGACCAGGCTGCCGCAGCGTTGTCGGTGAGCCAGTCCAGCGTGCGTCGTCTCATTCAGGATGGCCAGCTCGCCGCGAATCAGCTTTGCAAAGGAGCGCCCTGGGTGATCAAAGCCGGCGATCTTGAACGCGACGACGTCAAGCGCGCCGCATCGGCGCGTCGTCATAGGCGCCCGCCATCCGGCAATCCGTTCCAAAAACAGCTTGATCTATAAAGGCATAGTGAGGTGAGCATTATGAAGCGGGCTCGGTTTTCCCGATGATCAGCAAGTTCTGATGACGTTGGATCCAATCGCCGGCGACGAGTTTTGCGAACAGCGCCTTGTCGAGGGAGCGCGCCACTTTCAGATTGACGTCCTCAACGACGGCCGATTGACGCAGCCGTGCGACCTTAAGCCGGCTGATGAGCTGCTTGTTCTCGCGCTCAATGGCCTCGCGGTCGATCATCAGAGCGAGCCGCTCTTCGAAGTCGAGAGCGGCGAGGTCGCTCTGGCGTCGTTGTTCCTCCAGCGCCTTGGCCATACCGATGAGCCCGAGCGCGATCAGCCGTTCGTGTGTGGGATGAGTGAGCATTGTCGTTCCTTTCGTCAGTGGTAGTAGCCACGGCCACGGATGTTGGCGTGCTTGATCGGCGCGCCGTCCGGGACCTTCTCTTGCGCATAGGCTCGGTCGAGCCCGTGCTGGAGGATCGAGGCGATGGAGCTGTAGCTTGTCGCGCCGATATCATTGCCGCGCCGGCAGGCGGCTTCGAGCCGATCGACGCCGTATTCCTTGGCCAGCCGGAGGATGCCGAGGCAGGAGCGGAACCCTTGTTCAGGGTGAGGCTTCGCCCGCATGATCGCTTCGAACAGCGCGAGCGTTGCTGGCCCGATGTTGTCGGCCTCTCGCATGATGCGAGCCGGCGTCCATTCGGCGTAGCGCCGATGCGCGCTTGGCATGTGTTCTGGGATCGTCGTGTGCCGGTTGCGCACGGCCGAAAAAGCGTGGCTGGCGACGCGGGTGCCGCGATGGAAAATCTCGACCGTGGTACTGGTGATCCGCGTTTCGACGACCTCGCGGATGAGCCGGGAAGGCACCGAGTAGTAGTGGCCGGCGATCTCGATGTGGTAGTCCGGGGCGACACGGGCGCGCTTCCACTCGGCATAGCGATACGGTTCGGCCGGCAATGGCTTGAGCGCTGGACGCTCGATCGTTTCCAACAACTCGCGCCGGCTCTTGCCGAGCTTGCGCATGATCTTCGCATTGAGATCGGCGACCCACTCGCGAATCGCGACGTTGAGTTCATCGAGCGAGAAGAAACGCCGGTTGCGCAGCCGTGCCAGCACGAATCTTTGAACGATTTGCACCGCCACCTCCGCCTTTGCTTTGTCACGCGGCTTTCTGATCCGCGTCGGCAGAACAGCAAAACCGTAGTGGGTGGCGAGGTCCGCGTAGGTGCGATTGATGCCGGGCTCGTAGCGCGAGGGCCTGGTGACGCCGGCCTTCAGATTGTCGCAGACCACCGCCTTCGGCACGCCGTCGATGGCGGTGAGCACATTGACATGCGCGCTGATCCAGTCGGCCAGCCCTTCCGACCATCGCGCTTCCGCATAAGTGAAGTTGGAGGCGCCGAGCGCGGCAACAAAGATGTGCGCCGGTCGTGTGTCGCCGGTCAGCGGATCGATCACCGCAACCGTGTCGCCGGCGAAATCCACGAACAGCTTCTCGCCCGCCGCGTGCGTCTGGCGCATCGTCGCCGACACGCTGCGGCGCCACTCACCGTAGAGATCGCAAAACCGGCTGTAGCCATAGCCGTCCGGTTGCTCCGCGCGATACTCCTGCCACAACAAAACCAGCGTCACGCTGCGCCGCTTGAGCTCCTCGTGCAGCTTTGCCCAATCGGCGGCCGGGCGTTCCGCTTGGGCCGCGCCTGGGGCTGTGAACAGCCGCCGCTCAAGCTCGCCATCATCGAACAGCTGCGGCAGCGGCCAGGTAAGACCGACGACCTCGCCACGGCGCACAATCTCGCCCGCCGCGGTCTTGCCGACCCCAAGCGCCTCGCCGATCTCCCGGTAGCTCAGTCCAAGCGCGTGCCTCAGCCGAAGCACCTCGCGCACCTTGCGCATCGACAATCTCTCCGCTGGCATCGGTAACCCCCCGCTGTTGGTTGCAGGGGTCCCCGATCAGTCGATTCGATTGTCGACGGGAACGCTGTTCAGGCCGCCATTATCGGCTGTCCGCAATCATCGGAACGCTGTCCGCCTTCCGTCGGAATCCTGTCCGCCTTGCGTCGGATTCCGCATGAACGCTCCATCGGATGCTGATGCGATCCTTCGATGGGTCTTGGCGTGTGTTCGCTATATGCGGCAAGAGCTGGAACGCTGCTAGCTACTTGACTCGCGCATGACGCGGCAGGACGGTGTCGCCTTTTTATTGACATTCGTCGCCGTTTCGAGTACGCTGCAAAGAATCTCGCTCACTTGAGGGTCGTGTTCTCGAGGCATGCCTGAACGCGGAGTGAGATGCGGTGCCCGCGCGCGGATTTGCACCCCGTTCTCGGGCGGCCCTGGACACCGTTCGGCCGGCATTAGGACCGGTCTGCGCGGAGCGCGCTTAACTGGGACCGGCGACAGGCGGGGTTACGTCCGCAATAACCGCGTCCCAGGAAACACGGCCCGGGGCTGAGCCAATGCTGGTTGCGACTGGCGTGGCGAGTCCGCGGCGAAGCGCCGGAAGGCGAGCGCGCCCCCTCCCAACCCTCCCCCGCAAGCGGGGGAGGAAAAAGAGACAAGGGCGCGCGTCCGTGGCGATGTTGGCAACAGCAATGCTGCCGATGTAGCGCGGACCATGGATGGCACGCGCCTTTCGGCGCTCCGCCTCCCTCTTTGTTTTTCGTTGTTGTCGGTGGTGGCAGAACTCGGGCGCGGATCGCGCCGCGGGAACGCCCGCGCTTATCCGCCCCCGTACGCAGTACGGGGGAGCATCTGTGTTCGGAGTCAAGCATGTAGTGGCGGGCGAAGCTCCCAGGTTCGGTTTTCATGAATGAGGGTGTTGGCCAGGACTGCGAGCTTTCTGGCGATGGCGACGAGGGCGACTTTTGGTGGTTTCCCGCTGGCTCTGAGGCGCTGATAAAAGGTCTTCATGTCGGTATTGAAGCGGGCGGCGCTGAGAGCTGCGAGATAGAGGACGCGGCGCACGGCGGGGCGTCCGCCCCAGATGACGCGAGTACCTTCACGCTCGCCCGATTGATCAGCGATCGGAGCGAGGCCAGCCAGCATGCCGACCTGCTTGGCGGTCATACTGCCGATCTCGGCGAGACAGGCAATGAGGGTCGCTGCGATCGCAAAACCGAAGCTCGGGATCGAGGTCAGGATGGCATAACGCCTGGCCAGGGCGTCGTCGGCCTGAATGCGCCTGAAGATCTCGCCGTCAAGCGCTGCGATATCCTTGCCGGCTCTGACGATACGACGCTCGAGCTGACGCTTGAGGAACTTGCTCGCGGCCGTGCCGAGCTGGTTCTTGAGCGCGGACTGCGCTTCGACGGCGCTGGCGCGGGCCACCACCAGTTCGGCAAGCTCCGCCATGGTTTGCGGAGCCGGCATTCGTGCCGACGGCCGCATCATAACGGCGAACAAGGCGAGCACGCGGGCATCGAGCCTGTCAGTTTTAGCAAGGACGCCTTGTGCTTTGGCGAACATCCGTACCCGATAGGGATCGACGACAGCGACCGCGATGGCGGAAGCCACGAGACTGCGATGCAGGTGGCGGTGCCATTTGCCCGTGGCCTCGATAACGACGAGCATCAAATCGTAATGCAACAGCCAACGCTTGAGCTGACGAATGCCGGCGCAGCTATTGGCCACGCGCAACGATTTGTCGGCAGGCAACACGTGGACGTCGAGCCAACATTTGCTGACATCGATTCCCACGCTAGACTTGATCTTGGTCTCTTGTTCGGACGCTTCCTTGCCTTGCATGCGGGACGTGCTCCCTATCATCTGTTGAGGACAAGAGCCGAAGGACGGACGGACCATGCTCCCCCGCGGTGCCAAACACCCAGGGGGAATTGCGGTCCCACCCATCCGCGTCGGGGCCGGTGGCCACCGGCCCCGACGCACCTCACAGCTTGCGCCGATTCGGTCGTCCAAACATGCAAGGGGGACCGCGCCCTTGCGCGGTGGAGGGGGCGTACAGCGAGGAGGTTTTATCTGTGAAGTTGTGCAAGCGTTGATGCCGAGGCCCCTTCCACCGCGCTGCGCATGGTCCCCCTTCCCCGCTTCGCGGGGCAGGATGAAGTGCCTACGCCGCGCGGGGCAGGATCAGCGGTTTTACTTCGCGGAATTCGCTCATGGATTTGAGCGCGTCGGTTAGCTTGTCGAGCGTGTAGGTGTTCGAGATCAGCTTCTTGAAATCGAATTGTTTGTTGCGCGTCGCGATGAATTCGATGGCCTGGTAGAAATGCCGGGCTTCCGCCATGACGGTCGACAAAATCTGCACGCCGCGGAAGAACAGCATCGGTGGCACGGCGACGTCGGCGCCGCCGGAGACGCCGACCTGCACCAGCCGTCCGCCTGGCCGCGCCATGCGAAGCCCCTCCGGCAGCGCGTGCGAATTGGCGCAGTTTAGGACGATGTCGGCGCCGCGTCCCGCGGTGAGTTCGCGGACCCAGGCGATGCGATCGGCGGATTTTTCGTTTTTGGTGAGATCGAGCACGTGATCGGCGCCCCATTCCTTGGCGACCGCGAGCCGCGCCGCCGGCGCGCCGAGCATCAGCACCTTCTTGACGCCGCGATCCTTGGCGATAGCGAGCGCGTAGAGGCCGAGCGGCCCGCTGCCTTGGATCAGCATGGTCTCGTGACTGGCGATGAAGCCGAGCTGTTCGTAACTGTGCATCATGGTCCGCAGCGCGCAGGCCGCCGATGCCGCAAGTTCCGGCGGCACCGTCTCCGGCACGCGGATGAAGGTGCCGCCGGGCGGGAAGTAATGATACTCGGCGCAGCCGCCCATCATCCGGCTGGGATGCGAGTGGCCGAAGCTGGTGTTCTCGTGACAGAGCGTCGTCTGCCGGGTGACGCGGCAGTAATAGCAATGGCCGCAATGCGAATAGGACGAAATGATCCGGTCGCCCGGCTTCAGCGGCTGATCGAGAATGTCAGTGACTGGCCCGCGCGTTTCGACGATGGTGCCGCAGGTTTCGTGGCCGGGCGTGTAGGGCAGTTTCAGCGGCTCGATGAACGGCTGATCGGGGCCGCCTTCTTCGCTGAGGTGGCCCATCCAGCGGTGTGCATCGGTGCCGCACAAAGTCGCGGCATCGACTTTGATCAGCACCGAGCCCGGCATCAGGTCCGGCAGCGGCACCTTCCACAGTTCGGTCGGATCGCGATATTTGGTGACGACGGCGGCGAGCACTTCGGTCATGTGGACATTTCTCCCAGGAAATTTTTGGATTTTGAGCCCGGCAAAAGGGACTCGTCATTGCGAGGAGCGAAAGCGACGAAGCAATCCAGAATCGTGAAGCCGCACTGGATTGCTTCGCGGAGCCTGTCATCGGGCCGGCCACTTCGGGCCGGACCCGTTGGCTCGCAATGACGAACTACATGAACGCCTGGATGCCGGTCTGCGCGCGGCCGAGAATCAGCGCGTGAATGTCGTGGGTCCCTTCGTAGGTGTTGACGGTCTCAAGATTGCAGAGGACGCGCATGACATGGAATTCGTCGGAAATGCCGTTGCCGCCGTGCATGTCGCGCGCGAGGCGAGCGATATCGAGCGCCTTGCCGCAATTGTTGCGCTTGAGCAGTGAAATTGCCGGCGGTGACGCCTTGCCCGCGTCGATCATGCGCGAAAGGCGGAGCGCGGCATGCAGGCCGAGCGTGATTTCGGTCTGCATGTCGGCGAGTTTTTTCTGGATCAGCTGGTTGGCGGCAAGCGGCCGGCCGAACTGTTTTCTGGTCAGCACGTAGTCGCGGGCGCGGTGCCAGCAGAACTCGGCGGCGCCGATGGCGCCCCAGGCGATGCCGGTGCGCGCCACGTTGAGGCAGCCGAACGGACCGGCGAGACCCGAGACGTTCGGCAGCAGATTGTCTTCGGGCACGACGGCGCCGTCGAGCACGATCTCGCCGGTAATGGAAGCGCGCAGCGACAGCTTGCCCTCGATCTTCGGCGTGGAGAATCCCTTGGTGCCGCGTTCGACGACGAAGCCGCGGATCTTGCCGTCGAGCTTCGCCCAGACCACGGCGAGGTCGGCGACCGGAGCGTTGGTGATCCACATCTTGGTGCCGGTGAGGCGATAGCCGCCGGCAACTTTCTCGGCGCGGGTGAGCATCGAGCCGGGATCGGAGCCGTGATCGGGCTCGGTGAGGCCGAAGCAGCCGATGAACTCGCCGCTCGCGAGCTTCGGCAAGTATTTACGGCGCTGCGCTTCGGAGCCGTAATAGTAGATCGGATGCATGACCAGCGAGGATTGCACCGACATGGCGGAGCGGTAGCCGGAATCGACGCGCTCGATTTCCCGCGCGATCAGGCCGTAGGCGACGTAACCGAGGCCGGCGCCGCCGTATTCTTCCGGAATGGTCGAGCCAAGGAGGCCGAGCGCGCCCATCTCGCGGATGATCGCCGGATCGTAGCTCTCGTCGCGGTAGGCCTTGAGCACGCGCGGGAACAGCTTCTCCTGCGCATAGTCGCGCGCGGTGTCGCGCACCATGCGCTCTTCCTCGGTCAGCTCGCTTTCAAGGTCGAGCGGGTCCTCCCAGTTGAACGCCGCGTCCTTGATCTGGACCGATTTGGTTTCGCGCTTTTCCGCAAGCTGCGCCATGGGTCTTGCTCCTTGAAGCTTTGCGCCAAGCTTACAGCATTTTGCTGCAGGGCGGAAAAGGGCCTTCCGGAAACGCAGCATTGCATGAGGCGTTGCCGCTCCCGCGCGCTTCCGCTATCTAACGGCCGACGCCGCGATTTTGCGCCCGTAGCTCAGCTGGATAGAGCGCTGCCCTCCGAAGGCAGAGGTCAGGGGTTCGAATCCCTTCGGGCGCGCCAAATTTACCAATAAAACCCATAGTTTTATGCCTTTTTGACATGCCACTAAAAATGTCGGTAAGAGTGCCTATATTGGGTGTCAGTAAAAACCCGATTTTGGAGCCCTCTCCCGTGCGTTATTTGTTCAAGCGTAAAGGTAGCGACAACTGGTACGTTCGGTTGCAGCCGCCCGGCCAAAAGATCGTCGAGAAATCGCTCGGCACATCTGATTTGAAGCTCGCCGAAATCACGGCAATGCCGCTGATCCGCGAGCACAAGGCGTTCATGTATCAGCGCCGCCCCACAGTGACGCCGTTCTGGCATCGCGCTTATGAGCCGGGCTTGCGCGTCATTGATGGTGAGCAAGTCATCGCCACCGACCGCGAATTGCAGTTTCTCGACGACGGCGGCAACGTCCTCCGCCGTGAACCCAACGGCGGGCCAGCGGAGCTTCTTTCGCCCGCGCCACGCGGCGGCCCGAGCTTCAAAGCCTACGATGACGCGAAGCGCCCGACGCCCGCCGTCAAGAATGGCGATGACGCCTTGCTTGAAACCTACATCAAGCACAATGGCATCGACGGCCTCCGCGAGCGTCAGGCCCGCGACATTTGGCACATCTTCCGAACCGTTGTGAAAAAGCCGCTGAAACAGTGCACGCGTGACGACGGCCGCGCCATCATCGCGCATCTTGAGGAGCAGGCGGGCGGAGAGATTAAGAGCGCAACGCTTCGCCGTAGGATGGTGCCGCTGGTAGCAACTGTAAATCTTGCTATCGACGAAGGCAAGTTAACGTTTAATCCATTCAGCGGCGTGGTTCCGGATCGTGACGACGAGGACGAACGCGAGGCGTTCGACGACGCCGACATGAAGCTGATCCGGGCAAACCTGCATCTGCTTAGCAAAAGCGATCAGCTTCTCGTTCGTCTGTTGGCGACCACCGGCATGAGGCGCGGCGAGGCGTTTGAAATCAACCGCGAGCAAATCGAGAACGGTATCCGGTTCGTGACCATCGGCACCAAGACGCCGCAATCGCTGCGCCGCGTTCCATTCCCGGCCGATCTGTTGCCGTATCTGCCGCCGAAGATCACCGGCCAACTGATACCCGGCCGCATGGATACGGCGGGTAAGCGGCTGCGCGAATGGCTAACTGAAATCGGGATCACCGACCCGGACAAGGCCCCGATGCACAGCTTCCGTCACCGCGCTGCACAGAGGTTGCGCGCTGGCGGTATCGAGGAAAGCCTACGCGAAGCCGTTGGCGGTTGGGCGAACGGCAAGAAGAAAAAGACTTCGCGGAAGTACGGCAACAAGCATGGTAAGGGCTTCCCGCTGTCCATGCTTAAGAAAGCGATTGACAAGATCAGGTTTTAGCGACCGTCGCGCGACGGCTTCCGAGATTTCCCCGACGGATGCTCGACATGCTCGGCACCGATCCAACGCGTTCTAGCCCGTCACAGTCAAATCCAAGAGCTTTGCGTTTTTGCTTGCATTGCACGCTCTATGGGCAAGTTGTCCGTTGTTAGCTATTGCGACAGCTGCGTGAGGGGGACATTAGGGCACTTTGCCGAAGGGGGTGGTTTGCAAACCTACGGCATAGCTCGCGCGCCCACTCCCCGCCATGGGCCGTTGTCCATGACCGGCCGGCCCTATATAAGCTCGCCCGCAAGCAGGGGCGCTTTATTCTGCAGGGTTGGAAACGCAAGTGGACAAGAAGAACGGCGTCGCTGTTATTCCGGACAGACACAAGAACGAGGTCGCGGTCCAAACGGATATGAACAAGACCTACCGGCCCTCCGACAAAGAGCCTTTCATGAACGAGTGCCAGCGGGATTATTTCCGCGACAAGCTGCTCGCCTGGAGGGGGGATATCCTCAAGGTAGCCAAGGAGACGCTGCAGCATCTCCAGGACGAGAACCAGAACCATGCCGATTTTGCCGATCGGGCGTCCTCGGAGACCGACCGCGCGATTGAGCTGCGCGCGGGCGACCGCCAGCGTAAGCTGATCGCCAAGATCGACGCTGCGCTGCAGCGGCTTGATGACGGCACCTACGGCTACTGCGAGGAGATCGGCGAGCCGATCGCGCTCAAACGGCTCGAAGCTCGCCCGATCGCTACGCTCTCGGTAGAGGCGCAGGAGCGTCACGAGCGCCGCGAGCGGGTGTACCGCGACGATTGATGCGGCCCGCTCGAATTCGTCGATTACCTGCGCACAGCTTTCGGCGTCACGCAGCCGTTCTCCTTCCACGGCAACGAATTCCACAACCAATCGCTCCGAGCCTTCAGTGCGGCCATTCCAACGCCCGCGTCCGCCGCTTTGGATGATGAGCCGCGATCCGCAGATCCTGGAGTTCTGCGCACGCAATGCGATCAACCCCGGGTATTTCCTAATCTACAGCCATCCGCGCTCGCCGAATGCAGAGAGATCAACTCCCGGCGGCGCATACCATCCTGCCGAGCCATAGCGGGCTCCAAGGTTCATCGCGACGTCCTTGTTGCCATAAGGAATCCGCAGCGGCGTACCTGTAAGCGAATTTGGCTGGGCGGGAGCCAGTGGAGCGGCAGAGTAATCCGATTTGTGTTTCTGCGACCTCTTCGTCGTCGCCTTCGATTGAGGCGCAACTGACCCTGCCGGCTTGTAGGCGGTCTTTCGACCGCGCTTGCGGCGCTTCCCGCTTCGGTTTGAGTTTATCCACGCGGACATGGCGGCCGAGTTGGCCTTGGCCTCCTCGGGAATGACGACGCCTTTCCCCAGCGTGATCTTCTTGGCGTACAACATCTGTGCCGTGCTTACCGGTTTGGAGTTGCGCTTCCCCGGCGTTTCACCCTCGGCTTTCTTGGGCGCGTGTTCGTTGAGAAATTTTCGGCAGACCGAAATCGACGTCTTGTAACCGGGCGGAGGCTTGATGCGCTTCTGCCGGGCGATGCTGTCGGCAAAGCGCTTCATCGCAGGCGTCGGCGGAAACGTTCCGGGGCCGTTGCCGACCTCGGCGCCAAGCAAGGGAGGCCCGCCGGCGGCGCCACCTTCCTTGAGCTTGCCGATGATTTGCTCGGCGACAGAGCACACTGCGTCAATCGCACCGACCATCTCCTGCTTGCCGACAACGACATCGTCGAGCAGGCATTCAAGTTGCGCAGTCACCCCCGGATCGACCAGCGCCGGGTCGGCCTGTTTGAGAACACCGAACAGCGACAAGCCGGCCTCGGTCGGCACGATGTGCTTTCCCTGGGCAATCAGGAAACCCTGTTTCTTCAGCCCGCCGATGATCTCCGCTCGGGTCGCCGGCGTGCCAATGCCCTTGGCCTCCTTCAGGCGCTCCCGCAGAACCTCTTCGTCAACAAAGCGCCAGGCATTTTGCATCGCCTCGATCAGGGTGCCTTCGTTGTAACGCGGCGGTGGCCGGGTCTCCTTGTCCTCGATTTTCGGATCTTGCAGTTGCGCAGTCTCGCCGTTGCGCAGCAGCGGCAGCAATTGCGCCTCGTCGCCCTTTTCGTCGGCAGGCTGCCAGTTCGGGAAAGCTGCGCGCCAGCCGAGATCGATGGGTTGACGGCCGGAAGCGCGGAATTCGAAACCACGCACGTCGAGCGTTGCGGTTGTCTGGCAGTAGCGGAAGTCGGGCATCAGGGCGGCCAGATAGGCCCGCGCGATGACGTCGAACAGTTTTTTCTCATCGGACGAGAGGCGAGGCCACACCTCGCGTAATTTGTCGATCGTGTTGACGTTGGGAATAACGGCGTGATGGCTCGCGCCCTCCAGGCCCTTGTCGTAGAAAGTGCCGCTCGCACCTCTGCGGATCACCGGCGGCTCGGGTACGTGGATTGCACCGAACGATTGGCCCACCCGCAGTCCGGCCACGATCCGCGGCACGTCCGACATCAAGCTCTGCGGCAGGTAGCGCACCTCGGCGCGCGGATAGGTGATGATCTTCTTGCCCTGGCCATCATAGAGTTCCTGCGCCACCTCAAGTGTCTTGCTGGCCGGCCAGCCGAATCGCGAGCCGCATAGTTTCTGCAGCGAAGGCAAATCGTGCAGCTTGGGCGGCCCTTGCCGCTTATCCTCGACGCGCACAGCTAGCGTGCCCTCGAAGTTCCGAGCCGCATCGGCAATTTCTTGCGCAATCTGGCGCCGGACAACGCGATCCTGCGACGCGTGCCGCATCTGGAATTGGCCGCCCGCAACCTTCGCGGTGGCGACAATTTCAAAATAGGCGAGTGGCACGAAGTTCCGGATTTCCAACTCGCGCTTGCACACAATTGCCAAGGTCGGCGTCTTCACCCGACCAACGCCGATGACTCTCCGCGCGCCCTGACCTAGGATGACGGTCGCGGTGCGGGTGAGTGACAGGTTGTAGATCTGGTCGGCCTGGCGGCGTGCGACGGCGGCGGCGTAAAGCCGGGCATATTCGCTATTTGGTTTTGCCCGGCCGAATGCATCGCGGATAGTCTGCGCGTCCTGCGCGGTGAACAGCACCCGCATCACCTGACCGCGGTACTCATAATGCTCGAGAATTTCCTGGCCGATGAGTTGACCCTCGCGATCGCAGTCGGTGGCGAGCCAAACCCGCTTGGCGGTGCGCAACGCCTCGCGAATGGCTCTGAGCTTAGCGGCTTTGTTTCCGCCTTCTGCCGGGCGAGTGCCGTAAAGACCTTCGGGTCGCAGTAGGATCGGCGACCAGCGCTTCCACGCCGGCACGACATCCTCCGGTTCGAGCAGGTCGAACAAATGACCCTCGGCCGCGAGGACGTCTCCGTACCTAGAACCCACGGCGCTGCGGACGTCTTTCGCCTGGCTGGATTTCTCCGTGATGACGATCTGATCGGCCATAACGGCTCGTTTCGAAGGATCGATTCGACAGTTGCGAAATGAGAACATATAGCGAACACATTTGACACGCAAGCTGTGTCCGAGGTAGTGGGCTCCTTTGAATAAGGCAGCCCTAGAAACGTGACGGCGTTCCCGGCATACTCGTATCATGCCAGCAAAGCGCCCTCGCGATCCCGCCCAACTCGCCAAGCTTATGATCGACATTGCCAGCGGCGAGGTTGAGGATCGGGAGCCGACGCCAGAAGAACGGGGCAAAAACCCGGCGGCGGCAGCATTGGGTCGAAAGGGTGGCGCGGCCCGGGCTGCCAAGATGGACCCTGAGCGACGTGCCGCGATTGCTCGTAAGGCGGCCAGTACCCGCTGGAAGAAGTCAGACGACTAACTGATTAGACTTTCGATTTCCACCAATAAGGCCTCATGATCGGCCGTTCTTAATGGGGCAGCGCAAAAGTAGCGTTCCGTACTAAATGGAACACCGACGCGACGCTCGATAATGAATTTTTGGATCAATGGTGACACTGCATTATTTTTGATCCTGTCAAAATCAAAATCCAAGCGAAAAAAATCCATTTGGACTTCTAACGAATACGCTTTTTCTAATCGCCCAGATATTGACTGAGCAATCTTGTCGAAAAATTGGACTAGCTTTGCTGGCGACTGATTAAACTCGACAACAATTTGACTCTGAAAATAACGGCGCGGCTTAGTAATAAAGTCCCGGAATGAAAATTCCTTTTGCATGTAGGAAACGATGTCATTTAGAAATGCCTCGGCTAAATCAGTCCTTATTGCGTTGATAACAATGCCGTCCCGGTAGAGGGTAAAATCGGTAATTCTCACGTTGGCACCTTCAAATTGAAAGGTGCCGATTTCAAACTTTAGACCGTTCTTTGCTATTTCCTCGTTTTTTAGATCGGGACCTCTTGTGAACTGATACCGTTCTTGAACTTTCGCAATGACATTAGGATCAGCAGCGCCTCCCAAGGGGACGACCTCTTCAACCGGGAAGAGCATCACTACTTTACAAGGTTCATAAGCAATTATTTTCATGTGTCATATAGCTTCATGTTGCCCGGCTTGTGGCGGTTGGCGCGCATCAATTCGTGCGCGTGCGGGATCTTCTATGCGTGCGCCATTCTGTTGAAGCGGCGGTTTTATGCTGTCCGCTGCTGATGCTTGATCGGTTGGCTGTTTAGCCTCTTCAATCGACGGAACATCATCAAGGTGAGAAATATTGACAGGCGAGCGCCCTAGAAGCGAAGCCCGAGAAAAATTCGGCTCCGAGGCGGCCATACCAATCAATAGGTCACTAATGGAATCCACCGTCAGATTACTTGGGGTCCCGAGCCACCGATTGACAATGTCGGCGGTTCTCCCGATGCGTCTAGCAAGCTTAGCTTGCGTCAATCCTTTTCTCTGTTCATCCAGAAATATACCGAGGATGAAATCGAAAATACGGCCGCGCAGCCGCTCCTGAAAGTAAGCAAGCTTAGCGGCCGGAATTGGCGGGCCATCGTGGCCAGCTTCAATTTCCTTCAGGAGTCGCGCGTGTAAGATAGTCACAAAGATCATCTCCTAATACTGGATCATGCTTTGGAAAAAGCATCGACCATTGCGCCAACGTTTCGCGCACGGCACGCTGCCAATCCTTGGAATGCCGATCCCCAAGCGGCAGTTTGTCTAGCCAAGAAACCTCTACGGATCGCGGTGCGCAGATGAGCGCCACAAGAACATTCTTCTCCGCGAAACGGCCAAATACTCGCAAGCCAGGTTGTTCGACGCTGCGAAAGTCGAAAACGGAGTCTTCTTTTGGATGCAGTCGGCCCATCTGTGCTTTTCTGGCAGCAAATGGGGTCATACAAACCTTCAGTACGTTCCCCCGGACGATACCTTGTAGGCCAGCCGTCAACCGCGCGCAGCGGTCGCCCATCAAATTGCTGTCCCACGGGCCGACAACCAACTGGTTGATCGATGCAGACATAAGCACCGTCCGGTCGTTCCGATCTCCGGGATATGGAGGAAGCTTGAAAAGCATTTGTTGCTCAACTAACCCCTCCCATTGCTTTCGTATTGACATATAAGTCAATGACCGTAAACGATCAATTAAGATGTGACATTCTGACTCACTCAACTGAGGGTTACCAGCCGCATTAAAAGTTTCCTTTATACTTGACGGTAAGCATAAAGGGTACTATAGTCGAGCCATGAACAAGCTCGACCGTGAAGCCCGTAGCCGCATCCTTCACCTGCTCTGTGAGGGCAATTCGATCCGCGCCGTTACCCGGCTGACCGGGGCGAGTAAGAAGGCCGTCAGCAAGCTTATGGTCGATGCCGGTCAAGCGGCGGGTTGGTATCAGGATCGCGTGTTTCGCAACCTGACCTGCAAGCGCATTCAGGTCGATGAAATTTGGGCCTTCGTCTATGCCAAACAAAAGAACGTCCCGCTTGCAAAGAAGGCTCCGCCGCAAGCTGGCGACGTATGGACGTGGACGGCGATCGACGCCGATACCAAACTGATCCCGTCATGGTTTGTCGGCGGACGCGACAGCGACGCGGCTATAATCTTTATGGACGACTTGGCCTCGCGCCTCGCAAACCGCGTCCAGCTAACGAGTGACGGTCATCGGGCTTATTTGGAAGCGGTCGAGGGCGCATTCGGCTCCGATATTGACTATGCAATGCTCGTAAAAATTTATGGGCCATCCGGCGAAGGCGAAAAACGATATAGCCCCGCTCAATGTCTTGGCGCGGTCAAGCATCGGATCGAAGGCAACCCCGATCCTGATTACGTCAGTACGTCTTTCGCCGAGCGGTCAAACCTCAACATTCGGATGCACACTCGCCGCTTTACTCGGCTCACAAACGCATTTTCAAAAAAGGTCGAAAACCATGCGCATTCAGTAGCGCTGTTCGCGATGTACTACAATTTCGTTCGCATCCATAAGACGCTGCGGACCACACCGGCAATGGCCGCGAAAGTGACCGAGCGCCTTTGGGAAATTGGTGATATTGTGGAGGTACTGGAGGCGTGGGAGGTAACAGATCATGCCAAACAGACAGCTTAGTAAGGAAGAACTAAGAAAAGCCGATGAATTGCTTGGCTGGATCACGGAAAAAATAAAAGAACTCAGCGACGGTGACCCGGATTTGCTCTTTGCTTACCAGCGGAGGCTCTGGACCAGGCTGCAATATGCCGAGCGCGGGAAGCCGATGCAAAGACGACTGCTAAAAGCTCAAAAGCTTGTTCTGCAAAATTACAAATGCGCTAATCCAAAGTGCCAAAAAGACCTGCGCAGCGGACAGCCGGAACTCCATCGATTCCAAGCGCCTCTAGGCTACACTCTTGAAAATACGGAACTACTCTGCCGAGAATGCCATCGGGCGCAACAGGCTGCCCAGCGCTTTGCCTAAATCAAAGTAGCCCACTACCGTGTCCGACTCTCTCGGCCTACGAATTCTGGGGCACGCCGGCGTGCAATGTTAGTTGCCTTCGAGCACCAACGCAGCCGGGCTGGGAGGTGGAGCACAAGCTTGCCAAGGTTGGGGTCGAGGGTTCGAATCCCTTCGCCCGCTCCAGATTTTTCAATGGTTTAGCGGTCATTTAGATCAGCGGACCCGATGCCTAGCTAGCATATAGCTAGCAGATCCGTATTGAATCGGCGGTGAGCGACTACGGCATCAACCAGAAGAACTCCTAATCAGCGTCCGACAGGCGGATTTTGATTCCGCCACTCCCTGGTTCGAATCCAGGCGCCCAGCCAAATTTTATCTCATAGAATTAAAGGGGTAGAACGCGTCAGAAATCTTCTCCATCCAATCGACGGTCTTTCCATAAAGCTCCTCCGCGATGGCGATATGAGTCAGACCAATTGTCTCTGTGGCCCCGTGCCAATGCTTTTCTCCCGCTGGAATCCAAGCCACTTCGCCAGCGGCACGCCCGACGATATCGTGAAAGCGAGCGGAGTTACGCCCGGCAGTTTTGGCGCCGGTGCTGGGGCGTGGCGCGCAGAAGCGGATGAAACGGATCGAGGCGGCGGAGTAGCTCGCGCTTAAGCACGCGGCCGGGATGCGCTGCAGCAATCGACGTGTTCCTCACGGGCCGACAATAGCACTTCTGTCATCCCGGGCTTGTCCGGTGATCCCGGTTAACAAAGCACCGCGCTGCTGTCCTGATCGAGATGGCCGGGACGAGCCCGGGATGACAAGGTGTGGTAATATCGGCGCATGATCGACCACCGCATGGCTTTTCTCGCTATCGTCCTGCTCCTTGCGTCTCCCGTCTTGGCCGCCGACGATCCCGCCGCGCCGATTGTCGCGATCTACCGCATCGTCTCCGCTGGCGACGGCACCATCGGCGGCTACGTTATCATGCGCAAGGAAAGCCGGCATCGCTGGCTCTCGCGCTCGTTCGCCGCGCTGTGGGACAAGTCCGACGCGGTGACGCCGAAGGGCGATGAGAGCCCGCCCGGCGCGGATCCCATCACCAATTCACAGGACCCCAAGGTGCGCGATCCCCAGGTCGTCGTTGAGAAGCGCGACGCCGGGACCGCGGTGGTCGCCGCCTCGTTCCGCAGCTGGGACGACCAGACCCGCACCGTGCGCTACGACATGGTCCGCGAGGGCGGCGCCTGGAAGATCGACGACATCCACACCAAGTCCGACAGCAAGGCCGACAACTATCAGTGGTCGACCCGCAAGGAGCTGGCCTACAACGTCGAGGCCATGCGCAGCGGACGCTGGATCACGCCGCCGAAAGACAGTCCCAACGCGCAGCGCATGGACAAATGACGACAGGGCGGCCCGCGCCTTCCTTGCCGCACCCGTCTGCGCTAATCTCCCCATGCGCGTAACAATCCCCACCCTCGCCATCGCTGCCCTCCTCAGCGGAGGCTTGCCCGCGGTTGCCGAGCTTCGACAAGATGATCGAGCAGGCCGTGTTCGCGCGGTTGGAGACGATCGGCCGAAAACCCGACGACTACGGCGTCTTGATCAGCGTCAATGGCAACACGCTGCGTAGCGACGACGATGCAGCTGTGGCCAAGTGAAGTGATCAGACGATGCAGTCCGTAGCCGGTCGGTGCGGCTTCATAGCAAAAAAGAACCCGACCGTGCTTGGCCGTAAAGCGCTTCACAACCCGGCGGGACGCATAGTGTAGGACGAGCCGCCTCACGCCTCCGCGGACATACGGTCTTACCTTCCGCCGATCCATCGCGGACGAGTTTCCCGACAAAGCCGGTGATATAGAAGGCTGCCCAAAACGCGACTACACCGATGAACAGGCAGATGGCTAATCGCGCTGCAAGCGTGTTGCGTGGTGACGACTTCTGCGTGGGACGCCGGCTTCATCCTGATCCCGGATTGGAACGCGCCAACGAAGAACCGCAGGGACGCGATGGCAGCGTGATCTCGTCGACTTCAGCCGGACTGAAATCGATGGCGCCGCCGTCGGGCCGCAGATGCCCGGTTCCGGTCTTGATCTGGACGGGTGCGAAGCCGTTTTCGAACGGCTGCGCGAACCGGTAGATCGGCGGGATCGCCCAAGCACCGTCCTTGTCGATGAAGCCCCAATGTCCCTTGCAGCCCGCCGGCGCCAGGCCATTCACGAATGGTCCCGCGCCAAAATGTTCGTGGTGCGGACCGAGGCTGTCATAATGTTCGGCGAGAACAAGCTTGCCCTTGCGATCGATGAAGCCATAGCGGTTTCCGTCGGTGGTTACAGCGGCGAGCCCTTCCTGGAAATCGTCCACGCCCTTGTACTTCAAGGGAATGGCAAGTTTGCCGTGGATGTCCATGAAGCCGCAGCGATTGTTGCGGCAGACCGAAATCAGCCCATCCTCCAGGGCGCCGAAGGCATTGTAGGATTGCCTTGAAACAAAGTGTCCCTCTGCATCGACGAGCCGCGACAATAGCAGCGGTTCGCCGTCGCCGCGATGGGCCGGGTCTGCGATGCCGACGCTCCAGAAACGGTCGCCGATTCCGCTGATTTGCTCATATTGCGGCTCGACGATGAATTTCCCGGTCGCATCGATTAGACCGCTGTTCCTGGCCCGACCGGCACCGACGCGCACCACGGCGCGACCGCCCCGAAAGGCTTCGGCCTCGGCGAAGCGCGGAGTGATGGCCATCTTACCGTTGCGGTCGATGTAACCCCATTTTCCGTCGACCAGCACCGCCGCAAGCCCTTCCGAAAACAATCGCGCGCCAGCGAATTGAACTGGGATGGCGACTTTGCCGGCGGTGTCGACATATCCGTGGAGGAAGTTGTCGCCCCCCTTGTAAGATGTAACGAGGCCGCGACCTTCGGTGAATGTTTCCGCGCCGTCCCAGGGACTGCCGACCTCTTGGCCTTCGCGATCAAGGTAGACCCAGAGACCATCGACGCGCTGGACGGCCGCGCGGTCGCCACAATATGGACCCGCGCGCTTGAACTGCGGTTCGACTTTCCAGGTGCCATCGGCGTTCATGTAGCCTTGCAAGCCGCTCTTCTTTGTTTCGACCGCAACCAAGCCAACGGCCGATGCGGTTCGCGAAACGACAAAATCGCCGGGCTCGCCAATCGGCCGTCCGCTCATGTCGAAGATCCGGCATTTGCCGGGCTGATCACAGCGCTGCGGAAGCACGTCCGTCATGCCGGTTTCGACACCGAGTGCCGAGCTTTCCATCGGCCGGCAGGTTTGGGCGAGCGACGGCGCGGTACCCACAAACGTTGCAGAAAGGATCGACATCATGAGCATCAAACGCATGGTAGCCATCGACCGTCTTCAGAAGTTTTGGGAGCGAAAAGGCCTCCAGCTACAGCGTAGCCTTGGCCCTGTCGCCGGAATTTCTCCTCTGCAACAACTCTCGGAGAAGACCTCGGAATGGTTCGCCCGCCAGCATACGCTTTTTTGGCACCGCCTCTGTACCTCCACAAGTCCGCTGTCAGGGGACTTGGCTGGGACGCGGCCGGAGGTCTGAAACTGGCCCTTCACGACATGCGGCGCTGAGACGGCTGTTGGTCGCTTTCGGGGGCATACCGGAAATGGCTGGACGTGCTGTTGGCCCAACCCGTCGCGAC
>CAVWLX010000001.1:0-37734 GCA_963755885.1 uncultured Alphaproteobacteria bacterium | reverse complement strand
AAGCTGGTGGGCGGTGCAGGGATCGAACCTGCGACCCCTTCCATGTCAAGGAAGTGCTCTCCCGCTGAGCTAACCGCCCATATGTCCAGTTGAGCATGATCTATTCGGAAAACCGGGGGCCACTTTTCCGGATCATGCTGCAGCCCGGGATGTAGCGTCGCGCCGCCCGGAGGGTCAAGGCCACCCCGGCGAAGCTAAAACTTGACGCGATCGGCGCCCTTGAGCCCCAGCGTCGCGCGGGCCTCGGCGGGCGTGGCGATCTCGTAGCCGAGGTCCTCGACGATACGACGGATTTTCGCCACCTGTTCGGCATTGCTCTCTGCGAGCTTGCCCGGCCCGATATAGAGCGAATCCTCGAGCCCAACACGGACGTTGCCGCCCATCATGGCGGCGGTGGTGCAAAAGTTCATCTGATGACGGCCGCCCGCCAGCACCGACCACAGATATTGATCGCCGAACAAACGGTCGGCGGTACGCTTCATGAACGCCAATTGTCGAGATCGGCGCCGATGCCCCAGAATGCCGAAAATCAGCTGCAGGAACACCGGCGGCTTGAACAGGCCGCGGTCGATGCAATGGGCGAGATTGTAAAGGTGGCCGGTATCATAGCACTCGTGCTCGAATTTCACGCCATGGCCTTCGCCCAGCGCTTTGTAGATCTTTTCGATGTCACGAAACGTGTTGGGAAAATATAGGCGTCGGAGTTGAGGAGATAGCTCTCCTCCCAGTCATACTTCCAGTTCTTGTAGCGTCGCGCCATCGGGTAAAGCGCGAAGTTCATCGATCCCATGTTGAGCGAGCACATCTCGGGCGAGAGTTGCATGGCCGCCGACATGCGCTGCTCGACCGTCATGGTTACGGCGCCGCCGGTGGTGATGTTAACGACGGCATCGGTCGCCTGCTTGATGCGCGGCAGAAACTGCATGAACACGCTCGGGTCCGGCGACGGGCGTCCATCCTTCGGATCGCGGGCATGCAGATGCAGGATAGCGGCACCGGCCTGGGCGGCATCGATCGCCTGGGTAGCGATCTGGTCGGGCGTGATTGGCAGCGCGTCCGACATTGTCGGAGTATGGATCGAGCCGGTAATTGCGCAGCTGATGATGATCTTGTTCGCCATGGTCGCGTTTTTCCCTTGTCCGCTATTGCTTCCGGATCATGACATCCGCGTGCCGTCCGGGGGTATGGTTGAATCCTGCAGGCCGGTACGATTAGTGAGGATCACGCCGCGTTCAAGCGGAAAGATCGTCCAACGCAAGCACCCGGATTAGCCGCAAAAGCACGCACATTGCGACAGGATTTTGCCGCCTCACTGTGGATCATGCGGCCGCCGTATGCTGCGCGTGGCTTGACGGAATTGATGAGAACTTGGACGATTGAGCTTCTGGAGAACGCAAGATGTACGCGAGACACTTGTTGGTTGCGGTCGGGCTCCTGTGGCTTCTCGGCGCCGGCAACGCCGGCAGCATCGAGCTGACCGCCGCGGGACTTTGGCAATCGACCGATCCGGACACCGGTCAGCCAACCGGCTGGTTTCTGTTCCGTGATCACGACGGCGTCTTTGATGGGACGATCGTCAGGATGTACCTAAAGCCCGGCGAACGTCCCGACGTCACCTGCGACAAGTGCAAAGACGATCGCCGCGACAAGCCCTGGATGGGTCTCGACATTGTTCGCGGCATGAAACGGGACGGCATGACCTACAAGGACGGGACCATACTCGATCCGCGCAACGGCAACGTTTACAGTGCGAAGATGACGCTGAAACCGGACGGCCAGACGCTGGTGGTGCGCGGCTATCTCGGCATCTCATTGTTTGGCCAAGATCGGATTTGGACGCGCCTGCCGGAATCCGCCTATAACGAGATCGATCCTCGCTTTAATCCCGCGCTGCCCGCAATTCCCGCGCCCGCGCGCAAATCCCAGACTGGGTCAAAGCTCGACCTGCGGCATTAGATCCAGAGCGGGGTTTTGAAACATATTGCCCGCTTCAACGCCGCCTAATCGGTGACGCCAAGGCTCTTGCGGCGCGCGTGCGCGATCGCCTCCTCGTCGCGCGGCTTGCCCATCAATATCGGCTGGAACAGCGCCGCCGCGGTCATCGTCGTCAACAGCGAGATGGCAAGGAGCTTGCCCATGCTGGACGTTCCAGGATCGGACGAGAAATACAGGCTTCCGAAAGCGGTCGCCGTCGTGCAAGCGCTGAAGCTCACCGCTCTGGTGAGCACCGATTGCAACAATCTGGTCTGCCCCTCGCGCCAGGCCATGATGTAATAAATCTTGAAGGCGACGCCGACGCCGAGCAGCAGCGGCAACGCGATGACGTTGGCGAAGTTGAGTGGCATATCGATCGCCACGCAGATTTCCAGCGTGACGACGCCTGCCACCAGCAACGGAATGAGGGTCAACATCACATCGCCGACGCGCCGCAGCGTGATCCACAACAACACGGCGATCGACAACAGTGCAAACGCGCCCGCCTCGAGGAAGGCGGCGATGATGGTGCGACGGGCCTCGAGAATCGAAATCGGGCCTTCGGTGGCGTTCGGCTCGATTTTTTGCACGTCATGCGCAAACGTCCGTAGCGTCGCATTATCGTTGCCGTTGCCGCTAGGCGTGACCTGAAGGCGAGCGCGGCCATCCGGTGTAACCCATTGGTCGACGAGGTCAGCCGGAAGATTTTCGCGGGTAACCTCTTTCGCCTTGAGAAGGTTGCGCAAATCGTCGAGTGCGGTCTGTAACGGCTGGACAAACGCTGTTTGGGCGCGCTGGCGGGCGCCCTGATCAGCCTTCCCGAGCACCGCAAGCCCCGCGGCCAGGCGCTTTGCCGCATCGGCGCCGAGACCGGGCGCTGCGGCGGCAAGCTTGTTGAGCGCGTCAACCGTCGAATTGACCGCGCTGATGGTTTCCGCGTCGGTCGGTGGCTTGCTCATTTTGGACGGATTGAGCGCAGGATCGAGCGCCTCCGCCGCGGCCTGTATCACTAGCAGCTTTTCCTGTTGCTGGTCCGGAATGAAGGTCGAAAGCGTCGTCACGCGCGCCACTTGCGGGAGCGCTCTGAGCTTGGCCGCCACCTCATCAGCCGCCGTCAGCGATGGCTCCAGCGCTGCGATGTTGTTGGAACCGCCGTTCCCACCCTTCTCAAGCTGAATATAGGTCGCGACCGATTCGACATTGGGGTTGCGCAAATTCATCGGGTTGAAATCGAACCGCAGCCAATAGAGCAGCGGCGAAGCGCCGAGAATGATGAGCACAGTCACGATGAGGATCGGCGTGCGATGACGCTCCAGAAAGTCATCGACCGGTGCGAGGAAGGAATAGCCGAGGGGCTTCGGCTCACTCGGCGGCTTGAATTGGCTCAAGAGCGCCGGCAACAGGGTAATACTGGTGAAAAATGCGATCAGCATGCCAAAGCCGGCGATCAAGCCGAGTTCGGAAAGCCCTCTGTACGCCGTCGGCAGGAACGCCAGAAAGCCCGCCGCCGTGGCGAGCGCCGCAAGCGTCAGCGGTGCGCCGGCACGCCGGCCGGTGTGCAGCAGCGCTTCGTGCAGACCATCGACTTCGTGCCTCTCGGCCCGATAGCGAACGCTGAACTGAAGTCCAAAATCGACGCCAAGGCCGACGAACAGCACGGCAAAATACACCGATATCAGGTTGAGTGTGCCGACCAGCAGCATGCCAAGCGCGGCGGTGACGGAAAGTCCGACCGCGAGGCTAATGAACACGGCGAAAATAATTCGCCACCAGCGTAACGCCATCCACAGAATGAACAGCACCACTGCAATCGTCAGCGTCGCGTTGAGCGCCGCGTTCTCCTTGATCGTCGCGAACTCGTCATCATTCATCGGCACCGGGCCGGTCAAGCGCAACCGTGCCTGATAAGTCGAGTCGAGCTTGAGATCCGCTGCCGCCTTGCGGATCGCATCGCTCGCCTTGAGGCCAGGCTCAAGCTCCGAATAGTCAAGCGCGGCCTGGATTTTCAGAAATCGCAACAGGTCGCTAGCCTTCTGTTCGTGACCTTGCACCAGCACCAGCCAGGAAAAGGTCGCAGGTTTGTCCGCATTCACCTCGTCAACAGTGTTGGCCGCAAGCGTCAGCGGCCATTGCATCTCATCGAGTTTGAGCTTGCCGCTTTGCACGCCAAGAAGCCCGAACTGCAATGTGCGGAGAGCACCACGCAGACTGGGATCAGCCGCCAGCACTTGAATGAGCCGCTGCGCCTGAGTCAGCATCTTGGTCTGCTGCCCGAGCTGCTCGGTCGGCACGAACAGCAGACCGTTCTGGCCAAAGAAAGAACCGCCCTGCGGCTCTTCGATGGAGCGGAAGAGATCCTTCTCTTGTGACAATTGTGCCGCAAGCGCGCCGGTCGCCGCCTGAACAAGCTCGGGCGTCGGCGCGTCAACCACCGCGATGATGGTGTCGAATTGCGGGAAGGCCTTTTCGAAGGCCAGTTCCCGTTGCCGCGAAGGACTATTGCCCGATAGGAGCTGATTGATATCCGTCGTCATCGTAAAATGGGTGGCGGCGTACCAGGTCGACACCACCGCAATGAGAATCGCTGCCGCAACGACCCACCGCGGGTAACGGATGCAAAAGGCAATCGCACGGATGACAAAAGTGGTGATGGTCTTCATGGAATCGGGATGCGAATTGGACGAACCGGGGTTTGAGGCGTCAAAAGATCGGTGAAACGGTGGCACACGCTTTATATCTGCGGACTTATACGACCGGCGCGGCGCGGAAAACGGCACGTCACTGCGGGTTCTCGAATTTCCCCGGCCAGCAGCGGCCCTAGATGCCCCGAAACGGCGCAAAAGTGAAATCATGGATATTTTCCTAAATTCGGCAAATCGGGCGCCGCCATTACCGGCACCGCCCTAGCATGGTCCGGCCGGCCTAGCGCACTGGACAACAAGCATATTTGTGACCAATGGTTGTCGAATAGGGGAACCCTGTGGTGGCTCGGCCGCTTGGCGCCATATACGCCGGGGTTGATGGGATACCAGGATTGATAGGGTACTGGGATTGATAGGGTGCCGGGATTGATAGTCTTGGCATCATGGCCAAATTAGCTGACATGGCGTTGTGGCCAAAGTAGTGGACATGGAGCATGGTGGACGGCCCCACCGTGCCCTTGCGGCGCAAGGCCGCAGTCCGGTATCCGGCCCGAGGGTTATTGAGGTTATTAATGAAGGTAATTCTCGCCCAGCCCCGCGGTTTTTGTGCCGGCGTGGTCCGCGCCATAGAGATCGTCGAGCGCGCTCTGCAGAAATATGGCCCGCCGGTCTATGTGCGCCACGAAATCGTCCACAACAAGCACGTCGTTGAGAGCCTGAAGGCCAAAGGCGCTCATTTTGTGGAGGATCTCTCCGAAGTTCCGCCTCACGCCGTCACCATCTTCAGCGCTCATGGTGTCGCCAAAAGCGTCGAGGAAGAAGCCGCGGCGCGCGAGCTTCCAGTCCTTAACGCGACCTGTCCGCTGGTCACCAAGGTGCACAATCAGGGCAAGCGTTACGTGGCGCAGGGACGCAGGCTTATTCTCATCGGCCACGCCGGCCATCCGGAGGTCGAAGGAACGATGGGGCAAATCTCCGAGCCGGTCACTTTGGTCCAGACCGAGAACGACGTCGCTTCGCTCGATCTGCCGCACGACACCCCAGTAGCCTACGTCACGCAAACCACGCTCAGCGTTGACGATACCCGCGGCATTATCGCGGCGCTCCATCGCCGATTTACCGACATCGTCGGACCGGAGACCCGCGACATCTGTTACGCCACGCAGAATCGACAGACGGCGGTCCGCGAACTCTCGAAGCTCGTGGACGTTATCCTTGTGGTTGGCGCCAAGAACAGTTCCAATTCCAATCGACTGCGTGAAATTGGCCATGAAGTTGGCACGCCCTGTTATCTGATCGCCGATGGCAGTGAGGTCGAGCCGGATTGGTTCAACGGTGCGGAGACTGTCGGCATCACCGCCGGTGCGTCAGCGCCCGAAGTGCTGGTGGAAGATGTCATCGACGCGCTGCGGCGGCTCGGGCCGGTTCAGGTTTCCGAACTTACCGGACGGCAGGAGACCATCGAGTTTCGTTTGCCGCCGGAGCTGACGGATGGCCGCGTGGTGCAGCGGGCGACGGAGAAAGTCTAGTTTTCAACCGGGCGGTTAACCTGCAGGACCGTACTAGCGCAGCATCGAGAAGGAAGCGATTGTGACTGTATCACTGCGACAAAAAGTTGCCGTTGGGGCTTACGTGATGCGGCAGCGCCTCGCCGGCCGCAAACGCTATCCGCTCGTGCTGATGCTGGAGCCGCTGTTTCGTTGCAATCTCGCCTGCTTCGGTTGCGGCAAGATCGATTATCCCGATGCAATCCTGAACAAACGCCTGTCAGTGCAGGAGTGTCTGGATGCGGTCGACGAGTGCGGCGCGCCGATGGTCGCCATTCCCGGCGGCGAGCCACTGATCCACAAGGAGATCGGCGAAATCGTCAAAGGCATCGTGGCGCGCAAGAAGTTCGTCTCGCTGTGCACCAATGCGCTGCTGCTGGAAAAGAAGCTGCATTTGTTCGAACCGTCGCCGTATTTGTTCTTTTCGGTGCATCTCGACGGGCTCAAGCAGCACCACGACAAATCGGTGTGCATGGAAGGCGGCTTCGAGAAGGCCGTCGATGCCATCAAGGCTGCCAAAGCCAAAGGGTTCACCGTCAACGTCAACTGCACGGTTTATGATGGCCATCCGGCCGAAGACATCGCCAAATTTCTTGACCTAACCGAAGAGCTCGGCGTCGGCGTCTCGATTTCGCCCGGCTACGCTTACGAGCGAGCGCCGGACCAAGAGCACTTCCTCAATCGGCGCAAAACCAAGGATCTGTTCCGCAACGTGTTTGCGCTCGGCAAGGGCAAGAAGTGGAACATCACCCATTCCACGATGTTTCTCGACTTCCTCGCCGGCAACCAGGAATTCCACTGCACGCCCTGGGGCATGCCGACGCGCAACATCTTCGGCTGGCAGAAGCCGTGCTATTTGCTCGGCGAAGGTTACGCCAAGACTTTCACCGAGTTGATGGAGACCACCGACTGGGACGCCTACGGCACCGGCCGGTACGAGAAGTGCGCCAACTGCATGGCGCATTGCGGCTACGAAGCGACCGCGACGGAAGCGATCGTGCAGCACCCGTTGCAGGCGCTGGCGCTGTCCGTTCGCGGCGTGAAGACCGAAGGGCCGATGGCGCCGGAAATCGACATGACGAACCAGCGGCCGGCGAAGTACGTCTTCGACGGTCAGGTGCAGCAGACGCTGTCGCAGATGCGCGCCAACGAGGCGCGCGAGAAGGCCGCCAAGGAAGCTGCCAAGGCCGCAGCGAAAACGTCCGCAAGCGCGGCGTAAGCGGCCTCTGCCTACATCCCGTAGGCCACCGCGCGAGTGTTGGTGCGCTTGAGATTGCGGTAGCGCGCCATCGCCCATACGGGGAAGAATTTCGAATAGCCGTGGTAGCGCAGATAGAACACGCGCGGAAAACCCGTCGCGGTATACCGCGGCTCGTTCCAGAAACCGTCCGCGCCTTGAGTGTCGGTCAAATATTTGATGCCGCGGGCCACCGCCGGGTGATCGACCTCGCCTGCCGCCATAAGGCCAAGCACCGCCCAAGCGGTCTGTGACGCCGTCGACGGCGCACGTTCGTAGCCGCGATAGTCGAGCTTATAGCTCGATCCGTCCTCACCCCAGCCACCATCATCGTTCTGGATGGCGGTGAGCCAATCCGCCGCTTTGCGCATTTCCGGTGCGCCACGATCGAGGCCGACGACATTGAGCGCGCACAGCACCGACCAGGTCCCGTAAATGTAATTCATGCCCCAGCGGCCATACCAGCTGCCTTCCGCAAGCTGGGTCTTGCGCAAGTAATCGACGCCGCGTGCCACGGCCGTGCTGCTCTCGATGGTCTCGCCGAATTGCGCCAGCATCGACAGGCAACGCGCAGTCACATCCTCGGTCGGCGGATCGAGCAACGCGCCGTGATCGGCGAACGGAATGTTGTTGAGGTAATGGTACTCGTTGTCAGCATCGAACGCGCCCCAGGCGCCGTTCTCACTCTGCATGCCGACAATCCATTCCCGGGCGGGCGCCAGACTGGCGTCAAAATCCTTCCGGCCCGAAAGTTTCTGCTGGCGATCCATCGCCATGGCGACCACCGCGGTGTCATCAACATCGGGATAATGCGGATTAGCGTATTGGAATGCCCAGCCGCCGGGGCGAAGGTCGCTTCGCCGCGCGATCCAGTCGCCGCGGACATCGAGAACCTGTTTTGGAACGAGCCAATCGAGGCCGCGTTTGACGTCGTCAACCACGCGCTCGCCGCCGACTTCCAGAAGCGCATGACACACGAGCCCAGTATCCCAGATCGGCGAAACGCAGGGCTGGCAGTAGGCCTCGTCGTCGTGCACGACCAAAAGCTTCTCGACCGATTTGCGGGCAATCGCGCGCAGCGGATGATTTTCCGGATAGCCAAGGACGTCGAACATCATCACGCTGTTCGCCATCGCCGGGAAAATTGCGCCGAGACCGTCCTCGCCGTTTAATCGTTCGCCGACCCAGGCGACAGCGCGATCGATCGCGCGCTGCCGTGTGCGCCTCGGAAAGTACGGGTCGGTCGCGCGCAAAATGTTGTCGACGCCGCGGAAAAACCAGAACCACACAGCTTTCTGTTGCGCCGCCTTAGGCGCCGGCCCCACACGTTCCGGCGGTTCAAGGAACAGTTCGTCGATGCGCACGCCTTTGGCGTTACGGGCTCGCGCCTTTTTCGTCATCATCACCAGCAAGGGAACGATGACGGTCCGGCTCCAGTAAGAAATCTTGTCGAGATGAAATGGAAACCACCTCGGCAGCAGCATGATCTCGACCGGCATCACCGGGACGGCGCGCCAGGAAATGAACCCAAACAGCGCCAGCATGATGCGGGTGAAGACGTTGACGCGCTCGGCGCCGCCGCAGGCGCGAACCGCTTCACGCGCGCGCCGCATGTGATCGGCGTCGACGGAATCACCGATCATCTTGAGCGCGAAGTAGGCCTTGACCGTGGCGCTGATGTCGATGTCGGCATCGCGGAACAGCGGCCAGCCGCCATGATCGCCCTGGATGCGGCGCAGATAGACCGCGATCTTGGCTTCGAGCACGGCGTCGACCGGCTCCCCGAGGTAATGACGCAGCAGCACGTATTCGGCGGGGATGGTCGCGTCAGCCTCGAGCTCGAACACCCAATGGCCGTCGGGACGCTGCTGCGCTAAAAGCGCTTGCGTCCCCTTCTGGATGTGTTGTTCGAGCGCGTCGTCGAGCGGACGAGCGAGTGTTGTTGGCTTTGTTTGTTCGAGCGAGTCGTTCATGTTGATTTTGCGATGAAATCCGCCGCGCGATTGCCGGATCGGATCGCACCTTCGATGGTAGCGGGGAGGCCGGTATCTGTCCAATCGCCGGCGAGAACCAGATTGCGCCATTGCGTTGCCGCGCCGGGCCGCTTGGCGTCCTCCGTGGGCGTGGCAGCAAACGTCGCGCGGCGTTCGCGCACGATCTGCCAGGGCGGCAACGTAGCCGGCAGTCCGGTCACGCGCGCGACCTCATCCCAGATTTTTCTCGCCAGTTCTTCGCGCGGCGTGTCGATCAGACGGTCGCCGGCGCTGATGGTGACCGATACCCGGCCAGGAAACGAAAAAATCCACTGCACGGTCGCGTTGAGCACTCCGAGGATCGGCGGCAGTTCCGCGGGCGGCTCGATTCGGAAATGCGCATTAACGATGGCGCGAAAGTCGGTTGGCACTTTGAGCCCGTCTACCATCGACGCAGCGGTATAAGGCGGCACCGCGAGCACGACCGCGTCATCGGTGTTCAGCGTAATTGTCTCATCTCCAAAATCGAGTGCCTCGATCCGCCCGGCGGAAAAGCGAATGGCGCGTAGCTGATGCTCGGACCGCACCGTAGTCGCACGCTGCTGCAATAACGCCAGCGCCGGCTCGATCAGCGTCGCGCCCAATCCCTCGCGCGCGATCAGCGGACGGCAAGCCCGGCCACCAACGGCAAGCGTTTCACGAACGATCGCACCCGCGAGTTGCGCGGCTCCCAAAGGCGCATCAATATTCAGCGCCGCCAGGATGAGCGGCTCAACCAGTCGCTCGTAGAGGGTTCCCTTGCAGGCGATGACCTCGCCGACCGTCTTTCCCGCTGGCGCCCAGAGAAGCCGCGCCAGCGGCAGATAATCGAGCGGGCGCGTCCCCGGCACCCGACGGCGCGCATCGAAAATCCACAGCGGCACCGGACCGTCGTTGAAGCGCAGCGTCCAGCGTTCACTGCTGAGAAGATCGACAAAGGAGAATTCGGCCTTTTCCGGACCGATCAACCGATTTTGGGCGCCGATACTGTGCAGATAATCCAGCGCCGCGCGATTGCCGGAAAGCAAAAGATGATTTCCGTTGTCGATCGTCATGCCGACCGAAGCATCATGATAAGAACGGCAGCGGCCGCCGGCGAATGCGGTCGCCTCGTGCACCACAACGGCTCTGCCGCGCGCCGTCAGCGCTACGGCGGCAGACAAACCGGCAAGGCCGGCGCCAATAATGTGGACCGTTCCGCTCATCCGATCATGCGAGATTGCGCAACACGATGAAAAGGAGCTTCGCGCGCGGCAGACGAATTGCTGCGCGCGGCGGCACAAAGCCACGAGCAATCAGCAACTGAAGAATAAGCCAATAAGCCTCACCCATGATCCGCGGCGCCCGCACCACCCGGCGCGCACTTTTTTTCATGATTACATTGGCGGCAGCGAATTCGGACTTCGCCACCGTGACGATCGTCGCACACGCATCGGCGATCGCCGGCTCTGCAAGGACCATGGTCGGATCGGTTGCCTCGATGCCCACCGCGTCGAGAGCCTCGCGCGGCAAATAGAGGCGTCCCAGCGAAGCGTCCTCGTCGAGGTCGCGCAAAATGTTGGTAAGCTGGAGCGCGCGCCCGAGGTGGTGAGCGAGCGCGAGACCGGCGTCATGCTCCATGCCGAATACGCGCACCGAAAGACGACCGACCGCGCAGGCGACGCGGTCGCAATACAGATCGAGCGTGGCCCAGTCCGGTGCGCGGATGTCGGCGATCACATCCATCTCCATGCCGTCGATGATGGCGATGAAATCCTCGCGCTGCAGGTCGAATGTGCGCACCGCTTGCGCCAAGCCGCCGAGCTGCGGCGGCGGTGCGCCCCGATAGACGGCATCAATGTCAGAGCGCCAGCGTGCCAGTTGCTCGCGACGCGGCTCGCGCGGGCCCGGATCGTCGGCAATGTCGTCGACAGCGCGGCAGAACGAATAGATTTCGAACATTGCCTCGCGCTGGGCGCGCGGCAAAATGCGCATGCCGGTATAAAATGAGCTGCGGGAAGCCCGCTCAGCCGCAGGATTGGGCTCATTCAACTCAGGCGCCCCGTGGCTTCTGCGTCACAGCGGAAGGACGCCGACCAAGCCGTCGAGACATTGCAGAGAGGATGCCGACGCACGTGAGACCCGCGACCGCAGACATGGAAAGATGCACGCGATCGCTTAAGGGATCGCGCGACTTGAGCATGCGCACAAGCCGATGAGCGAGGGTGTTGATGACCGAGACTTCGAGCGCAAGCCGACGATCATTGATCAGGCCCGCAAAGCCATCGCTCTCGCACAAGAGCCGTCCCGTCCGTTCGGCGAGACCATGCAGGCCGCCAAGTAGCGCCGGCGATGCCTGTGGCGCGCCGAGCGCTTCAACGCTCGCGCCGCACGCGGCAAGCGTGTCGAGTGGAACGTAGACCCGGTTAAGATTGCGGTAATCGTCCTTGCAGTCCTGCAAATGATTGATGATCTGCAACGCTGCGCACAACGCGTCATTGGCCGGCCAGATCGTGCGGCTCTCGCCGTGCACGTCGCAGACGAAGCGCCCGACCGGCATCGCCGACAGCGAACAATAGGCGATGAGATCGTCCCAATCGCGATAGCGCAGTTTGGTCACGTCGAGCTTGAACGCGGCGAGCAAATCCTGCGCGTGGCGAGGCGAAAGGCTCCGCGCAGAAAGCGCTTCGCGCAGCTGGACCGCAACCGCATCTTCGTCGTTGCCGCCGACAAGGCCAGCGTCGAGACGATCGAGCAGACCAAGCTTCTGGTCCGGCGGAAGTGTAGCGTGATCGGCAATATCGTCTGCGGTGCGCACAAAATTATAGAATGCCAGGATCACCTTGCGGTGGCGCGGATGAATGAGGAATGACGCGACCGGAAAGTTCTCATCCCGGTCACCCTTCCCCGAACGCATGGCGCCGGCGTCACTCATCGCAATTCCGAAATATTGCCCTCAACATTGCCTTCAAGCTCACCCTGGGCGCGGCCCTTCCACATGCCAGCGCGCCCGCGGGCATGCTGATAGGCGGAATCAAGCGTGAACGCCATATAGGTCGCGGCAATCGCGGGCAACGCCAGGCCCCATAGCCCCGACCTGCCATAAAAGCGCAGGGTGGGCTGAAAGGCCAACGTCATCAGGGCCCAGGCCGCAATCCCTAGAAAACGCGCCGAGCCCGTTGCGAAAATCGCTAGGGCGACCGGCGCGAGGTACGTCATCGCCAATCCGAAGACGGTCCCCGCGAGCAGGAGCGGCGAATAGCGAAGCTGCGCGTAGGCGGTGCGTGAGACCATGTGGCGGATGTCCTCGATCGCCGGATAGGCGCGAGCGCTATGCACCCGATTGGTCAATCCGGTCCAGATCCGGCCATGTGCTTTTAGCTTCTTTGCCAGCGTGCAGTCGTCGATCAACGCGCTGCGGATCACCGCCATGCCGCCGGCCTCGGCGAGCGCGGCGCGGCGCACCAGCATGCAGCCCCCGGCCGCAGCCGCGGTAGTGCGACGCGGATTATTCGACCACGCGAACGGATAGAGCATCTGGAAAAAGAAGATGAAGGCCGGGACGAACATGCGCTCGGCCAAGCTCTCACAACGTAGCTTCGCCATCAGTGACGTGAGCACATAGCCGCCCGAATGCGCGCGCGCGACGAGCCCCTTTAGCGAATCCCGAGCGTGACCGATATCGGCGTCGGTAAACAGGAGGTACGTGGGCGGATGCGGTACATCGGACGCTGCCTCGATTCCCTGCTGCTGCGCCCACACTTTTCCGGTCCATCCCGCAGGCAGCGCCCGCCCAGATAATACTGTGAGGCGTTCGGTAGCATCGAGCGCCGCGGCGGCGTCACGCGCGACCTGCGCGGTCGCGTCGCTGCTCTGGTCATCGACGACGATCACCGAGAATTCGCCGGCGTAATCTTGCCGTAGCAGCGACGCGACAGTGGCGCCGACGCATTCGGCCTCATCGCGAGCCGGAATGACGGCAGTAACCGCAGGCCAAGCGCCCCCTCCCGCCGGTATGTCGCCGTCACGCTCCCTGCCCAGCCAAAACCCTCCGCGGCCGAACAGAAGATAGAGCCAGATAGCCAGCACCATTGACGCTATAAGCTCGATCGTCACAGATAGTCCTTGTCGGCTGAAAGGGTCGACCATTCGTGGATGTTAACGCGGAGCCGCCCACACTTCGGCCTGCTCAGTTGGTCAATTATAGGACTGATGGGGCCTATTGGGCACGCGGGAAGCACCGGGCAATGAAGCCACTCGGCAATGAAACAATGAATGAAAAAAGCAGCGCTTTTCTCTCGCGCCTCGACGCAACGGCCAAAGATACCGACAAATTGCTTGATCAACTGTTGTCGGCGACGCCAGCGGACGGCGAAGTAAGCCGTCCGGCCCGTCTCATGGAGGCCATGCGCTATTCGAGTCTCGGTGGCGGAAAGCGATTTCGGCCCTTCCTGGTAGTAGAATCTGCCACGCTGTTCGATGTCACGCGGCCGCAGGCCTTGATGGCCGGGGCAGCGCTGGAATGCGTACATTGCTACTCCTTGGTGCACGACGATCTGCCGGCCATGGACAACGACGACCTAAGGCGCGGACAACCGACGGCGCACAAGGCGTTCGATCAGGCGACAGCCATTCTCGCTGGCGACGGGCTTCTCACCTTTGCCTTCGACATCTTGTCGAGGTCGGAGACGCATCCCGATCCGGCCGTGCGGATCGAGCTCGTGAGCGCGCTGGCGCGCGCGGCCGGCTTGGGCGGCATGGTAGGCGGGCAAATGCTCGATCTGGCCGCTGAGGGCCGCTTCTCCGGGAATGGGCCGCAGCGGCTCGGCGAAAGCGAAGTGCGCACTTTGCAGGCAATGAAGACCGGCGCGCTGTTGCGATTCGCCTGCGAAGCCGGCGGCATGCTCGGATCGGCGACGACCGCGCAGCGCCAGGCGCTTGAGCGGTATGGCTCTGCCGTCGGTCAAGCCTTCCAAATCGCTGATGATCTCCTCGATCTCGAAGGCGACCCCGCCCTTGTCGGCAAGCAGACCGGCAAGGACGCGGTGGCGGGCAAGGCGACCATGGTCGGCGTGCTCGGCGGCGCCGGCGCAAAGGCCAAACTGAGAGAACTTGTCGCCGCTGCCGAACAGGCGCTTGCCCCTTTTGGACCGGCTGGCGCGATCCTCATCGAGGGTGCGAATTTCGTCGCGAACCGACACGCTTAGCGCGCGATCGCAGTGGATCAGGTGCAAAGTTGCCTCATTTTCAAAATTGAAAAAAGTTCCCCATTGAGGCCAATTGACGTTCCATTCATCTGAACTTATGTGCCCAAAGTCGCGCAGCCGTAGCCGAATGACGGGAACCAAACGCGGCCCGGGCCTTTTGTGGAATTCGGGACCTCAACCGCCATGATCATGCATACGCGATCGGCCATAGCTGCGGCTGCAGCCCTGTTTTTTGCGTCAGGTCTTCCGCTGTCGACGACACCGTTTGGGGCAGTTGCGACAGTATTTGCGCAGGGCTTGTCCGAGCCGCCGCATCATCATGGTAAAGCCAGCCACAGTAAGCCGGCCGCGCAAGACAACGCGAAACCGGTCGCATCGGCGCGCGGTGAAAAGAAGGGCGCTTCATCTTCGACAGCATCGAGCGACCAGCAACCACCGCCGCGCACTTCGTTCACCGCCGCCGAGGATGCGGTCGCCACGGTTCCAGGCATGCCGGATGCTCGTTTCTGGGCAAACTCAACGACGGACTTTATCCACGCGCTGCCGGTGCAGCCCGGGCCGTGGCTCGTTCTTTCCAGCGGTGGCGGCGACGGCGCCTTCGGTGCTGGTTTGCTGGTTGGCTTAAGCGCGGCGGGAAATCGTCCCGAATATTCGGTCGTCACCGGCGTAAGCACGGGCGCCCTGATGGCGCCCTTCATCTTCGCCGGAAAGCGCTACGATGAAGCGTTGCGCAGCAACTACACCAGGGTCAGCGCCGCCGACGTCTTCGAGGCCGGCCGAAGCTCCGAAAGCTTCGTCGATTCCTGGCCGCTCAAGGATACAATTGCCAAGCAGGTCACGCCGGCCCTGCTCGAAGATGTCGCTACCGAACACCGTCGCGGTCGCCGCTTGTTCATTGCGACTTTCGACCTCGACGCAGAACGTCCCGTCATCTGGAACATGGGCGCGATCGCCGCTCACGGCGGACCGGATGCGCTTGTGCTGTTTCGGACCGTGCTGCTCGCTTCGACCGCTGTTCCGGGAGCATTCCCGCCGGTGTTGATCAATGTCGAGGCAAACGGCAAGCGCTTTGCTGAATTACACGTGGATGGCGGCATCGGCGGCCAGTTTTTCGTTGCCCCAGGACCTTTGCTGCTGCCCACCAGCGACTTTCGGCTCCCTGCAACTCAACTCTACGTCGTGATCAACACCGGGCTCGAACGGGACTTCCAAGTCGTCGACCGTTTTCTGCCGACGATCCTTACCCAGGCAGTCGGCGCCGCGGTAAAGATCGATACGCGATTGATGCTCGACATCGCCTATACCGTCGCCAAACGCAGTGCCGTCGGTTTCAATGTCGCCGCTATCCCGCCAAGCTTCAACGCACCAAGCAAGGGTCCGTTTGATCCCGGTTACATGGGGCCGCTGTTCCAAGCCGGCTACGATCAAGGCCGAAGCGCGACACCTTTCAGCAACGAACCCCCGCCCTATCCAAGCGGGCCACCGCCGCAGTCGAGTCAGAATGAGAAATCTGGAGTGAACTGATGACGCACGCTCTGCGCAGGATTTTGGTCGTTACCGTGACTTTGCTGCTGGTCGGAATCGGGAGCGTTCCGACAAAAGCCGTGGCGCGCGTCAGCGCGTTCGACGGGATGTGGAGCGTTTTAATTCAACCGCTTCGCGGCGATTGCGGCGCGGCCTACCGTTACTCTCTGCGAATCTCCAGTGGCCGGGTGTTTTCGCCCGATCCAAGTTACCAGGCCAACGGCGTGGTTGGGTCGAACGGCACGATCAGGGTAGTCGTCTCGCAGGGTGACCAGTCCGCGAGCGGCTTTGGCCGGTTGAGGCGCGGCACCGGCCGTGGACAATGGCGTACTGCTAAGGGCGAGTGTTCTGGTCAATGGGCGGCAGAGCGGCGCAGCATGTAAGGCGGCGCGATCGTGCGATCTCCAAGGTTGCCGAGTTTTAACAGTGGAACCCCAGGGTAAGTTGATGAAACGCCTCCTGCGCTCGATTCTTATGTTGACGTTTGTCGCGCTGGCCGCGACGACCGCGAGTGTCAAAACCGACGCGGCCGGGCGGACCATCTACGATGGTGATTGGAACGTCGACATCGTCACCGTCCGCGGCGATTGCCAACATTCTCTGCGTTACGCGGTTCGCATTGTCGACGGCCGGGTGAAGTCGGGTGAAATGAGCTATCAGCTCGACGGCTCGGTAACCCACGCCGGCGGCATTCACGTGACCGTCCAAGAAAACGGACGCTCTGCAAGCGGCACCGGCAAGCTGACCCACGACGCCGGCCGCGGACAATGGCACACCTCGACAAACGAGTGTGCCGGCCACTGGACGGCCGCCCGGCGCAGCTAGCTAGGCGTAGCACCTCAACCAAGTCGAAGAGGCAGTCGCCGGTTCAGCCGGTCTTGCGCGCTGCGACGTTGGCGTTCCACCACGGGCACACATCGGCGGCGCGCAAATAATTGCCGTCCATGACGTTGAGCGGAACGCGGCCGCCAGCCTCGGCGACACTGATCCGCAGGTCACGGGCCTCTTCGCGCTTTTCCGGCGGTAGCCACATGCGATCGTGGCCCCACAGGCTCGGGCCGTCTTTACGCGCCTCCGGCGTCCAGCTTTCCAGATCGATGGTACGGCCGCCCCAGCCGTATTCGACCAGGAACGCCGACGGCGACCACGAATAAAATGAAGTGACGTGATCGTTGGCATGACGGCCGAATGTGGTGCCAATCATCTCCGGCTTGCGCAGCGCCAGATCGTAAGCCTGACCGACATCGTCGAGATAACACAGCTCGAACATCAGATGGTGAATGCCGTTCTTGCCGGTTTCGATAAAGGCGATGCTGTGATGGCGCGGATTGACGTGGAAGAAATACGCCTTGAACGGCCGGACGAAATAGTCGCTGAGCCGAAAACCGAGAACGTCGGTATAGAACGGCACCACCTCATCGATCCGTTCGGTCGTCAGGACGGCGTGACCCATACCCAACGGACCGGTGCGGAAACCCGAAATCGAGCGCCCCGGCTTGAACGGCTCCAACGAAATCTCAGCGCCGTGAAACGCTTCAAGCCGGTTGCCGATCGGATCGGCAAAGACGATCAAATCTTTGACGCGCCGCTCCTCCGCAAGCGCTCGTGCGCCGCGCGCAACTTTCACGCCGCATTTTTCCAGGTGCGCCGCCAGGGCGTCGAGCGCGCCGGCATCGACGACTTCCCAGCCGTAGAAGGAAGGGCCCTCGTCCTCGTCGGCGTGGATGATCACACGCTGCTTGCGGTCATCCATGCGCAGCGCCAACGTGCCGCGGCTTTTGTCCACGAGTTGCATACCAAGGAAGCGCGTGCCGTAGGTCGACCAATCGTCAAGATTCTTGGCGCGGATCCCGACATATCCCAGTCCTTCAAGGCCCATCGCGGCGCTCTCCTGCCTGATCTGTTTGAATCTATCACATTGAAGCTAATACGTAAATTCGCTGCTGCAAGCGACCGGCCGGCCCTCAGTCAAAGCCTTGAAACGAGCAGAAATCCACCGCGGGAGCGCGCGGTGAGCGGAAACTATTCGCTGCGTGAGCGTGATCGGCATGGCCGATGGAGACGGCGCAGAACAACATTTGTTCCGGCGGCATATTCACGAACGGCCGGACGATATGGTGCAAGCGCGCCCAGGATTCCTGGGAACAGGTGTCGAGCCCGTAGCCACGGGCGAGAAACATCAGCGTGTGGATATAGCCGCCAAGATCGGCCCATTGGCCCGGACCGAGCTTGCGGTCGATGGCGATGAAGAGTGCGACCGGCGCGTTGAAGAACTCGTAGTTGCGCTTGTGCTGCTGAAATCGCTGCTCCGCGTCGTCGTAGGGAATGCCGAGCGCGCCGTAGAGCTGAACGCCATGGTGCTCGCGGCGCGACTTGTAAGGGTCCCACATGGTCTTGGGGTAGACCGCATATTCGGCCTCCGTTTTGCGGGGATCGTGCGCGGCAACGTAATCGGCCACCTGGCGCTTAAGTTCGCTGAGCGCCGTCCCGGTGAGTGCGTAGACCCGCCATGGCTGCAGGTTGCCTCCGGAAGCTGCGCGCGCAGCGCACGTAATGAGCTCGCGTACGAGTTTGGGATCGACCGGCTTGTCGAGAAACCAGCGGCAGGAGAATCGCGAGTTGACCGCTTCGAATACGTCCATGTTGTGCTTTCCAGTTGGCTTTCTCGGTCTGCTTTTTGATACACGATATTGACGATCTCGCCGCCTGCAGTCGGTGACGTCGCCAGGCTGCCACATGGCCGGTTTCCTGTATGAGCGCGCGCTTACGATGAGTGGTCTGGTCGCGGCGTTCCTGCTATGAGCCGTAGATATCGCCGCGGCGACGAGACAGAGCTGGTTATGCCTGCAGCTGTCGTGTCGTGTCGTCGAACAATTCCTCGACTGAATAGCGCTTCGGAACAAGTTTCATTTCCAGGCAATAGCTGCTCATGAGATCAAGCGCCGTTTTGACGGCGTCGAAGCCGAATGGGGCGAAGTCGATTGCACCGGCTTTCGGCAGGCCCGCAGCTTTTTTACTCGCTAGAAACATGCGGAATATTTCGCGCACCGTGTCCGGATTCGACATCGAAAGGCTCCCCTTGACGACCACCATGTGATTGATCGGCACGGTGCGGTACTTGGCGTACCAGTCTTTTCCCGCGGTTTCGACATCGGCGATGACGCTTTGCAGACGCGGATCGGCCGGCATGTCGCCGCCAAAAATCGCGGCATCGAGTTCACCGTCGAGCAGCATCTTGGTGATGTCTTTGCCGGCAGCTGCGCGTTCGACTCCGGGCGGATCACGGTACTCGACCACGTGGGCGTCCTCGAACGTCACCCATTTCACCTTGCCGAGGTCAAGCCCGTAATCCTTCCAAAGAATGCCGCGAATCCAAACCCCGGTGGTTTGCGAGAAGGCGCGCACCCCGACACGGCGGCCGGGCAGATCCTCGACCTTCAGTGTCCCGCGTTCGGAATTATAAAGGAGTGCGCCCTGCTGAAACCGCGCCAGCATCGTCGCCGGCAGAAGCATGAGCGGCTTGCCGTAGGCCTTCGCCTGCAGATAGGTGACGATCGCCATCTCGCATACGTCGAACTTCAGCTCGCGCACCATCATCATGAAAGCGCGATTGACCGGGCTGACCTCGGTGAAGTTCAACGCCACCCGATCGGATTTGATGTCGCCGCTTTTCAGTGCCTTGGTGTGAGGGTAATTCCCGACGCAGGCGTTCAAGGTTTCAATTTTTTCGGCGGCAATGGCATTCATCGTGCACTCATCCGTTTAGCCCGCTTCAATCCTAAGATCTGGCGCGGCACGAAACCAGCCCTGCTTAAAGTTGAAGACATTAATCGGGGTAGGCGCCGAATGAGACTAGTGGACTAGGCCGCCTAAGCGCGAACGCGCGCCTTTGTCCCGCCCGAGCCCGGGGGAGCGGCCACAACGCTGTCATTTAAGCCCGGCACGAACAACCTCTGCAGCGCTTGTCGTTCGATCGGTTTTTGCAGAACTGGCACGTGGCTGAAGCGATGGTCCACCGTATCGGCCTCGTAGCCGGTCACGAAAACGAATGGAACACCGCGAGCCGATAGGATTTCAGCAACCGGATAAGCCATCCCGTCGCCGAGATTGATGTCGAGGATGGCGGCGTCGTAGTCGGTCTCTTTCGCTGCCACCAGCGCCTCGGACGCCCGGCCAATGGGACCGACGACGGCGTGCCCATATTCCGTGAGAAACTCCTGGATCATCATGGCGACGAGAGCTTCGTCCTCGACCACCAGCACACGCCGACCATAGGCGATCTTGGCCAGCGCCGGACCGTTATCTGCGCCGTTGCCGGGCTTCTTTGACGGACCGGGGATAGTCGTCTCGCGCCGCGGTATCGATAAAGTGCACCGCACACCTTCGGGGTCCCAGTCGAAAGTCGCCTTGCCGCCTAGCTGATTCTCGATACTGGCGCGAATCACGTTCAGGCCGAAGCTGCGAGCCGGCGGCGGCACAATCCGCGGACCGCCGGTCTCGATCCATTGCAGCACCAGACTCTCCGGCTGCGCTTGCCACGTAACGCTCACCTTGCCTGCGATCGATGACAATGCGCCATGCTTGGCGGCGTTGGTCGCCATCTCATGGAGCGCTAGCGCAAGCCCTTGAGCCATATGCGGCAATAGCGAGACTTTCGGTCCGTTGATCTCGATCTTTTCCGCCTCGATCAACCGATACGGGGCCAATTCCTCCGCCACCAGCGCATCGAGATCGGCGCCATGCCAGCGCGAGTCCGAAAGCAGCGCGTGAGCACGCGCCAGCGCCTTGATGCGGCCTTCGACCGCCGCGACGTAGCCGTCGACACTGCTCGCGTGCGTCAGCCGGACAATTGATTGCACGACAGCCAACGCATTGCGGGCGCGGTGATCGACCTCGCGCGACAGCAAATCCTGTCGTTCTTCAGCTTCTTTGCGTTTGGTGATGTCAATGGCGGTGCCGATCACGCGGACGCATTTTCCGTCCGCGTCGAAGACGCCCCGGCCTTTCGCTTCCACCCAACGAATGACCCGGTCTTCCTTTCCGACGGTGCGGTACTCGACGTCGTAGAGCGCCCGCTGTTCCGGGTCGCAAGCCGCAGCATAGGCCGCGACGGTCGCTTCCTTATCGTCGGAATGCAGACCGGCATAGAAATCCGCCATGCTTACCGCTACCTCCGGCGATATGCCGAACATGGCCTTGACCCGCGTCGGCCAAAACAGCGTATCGGTCACATTGTCGACGTCCCAAAGACCGATTTCGGCGGCCTCGGTTGCCAGCCGCAATTGTTGTTCACTGTGGAGGAGCCGCGCGTTTGAAGCTTCGAGCTCCGAGGTGCGCTCGGCGACGCGTCGCTCCAGTTCGGAATTGAATTGTTCCAGCTCCCGCGTCTTCCGGTAAAGCTCGGCAAACACCTTGACCTTGGCACGCAGCACGGCCGGCACGACTGGCACCGGCACATAGTCCACCGCACCCATCTCGTAGCCGCGCAACCGATCGACATCGTCCACCTGAATGGCAGAGATGAAAATGATCGCCGTCCGCTGAAAACGCGGATGGTCGCGGATCATCGCCGCAAGCTGGAAGCCGTCGAGCTCCGGCATGCAGACATCGATGAGCACGACCGCGGCATCGTTCTTGAGGAGAAATTCCAACGCTTCCCGAGCCGACGAGGCCTTGATGAGGTTTTCGCCGAGATCGCGGAGAATTTCCTCATTGGCGAGCAACTTCGCAGGCTGGTCGTCCACCAATAGGACGTTGACTTTATCGTTCATGAGAAAGGGTGCTTAGCGATGGAGCCACATCCTCAGCGCGGATAGAAGCTGTTCGGTGTTGACGGGTTTGGCGAGATAGTCCGAGGCACCGGCCTCGAGGCATTTCTCGCGGTCGCCCTTCATGGCTTTGGCCGTCAAGGCGATGATGGGCAGGCGACGACAAGCGGGATTGCCGCGGATGTTCTCGATGGTCTGGTAACCGTCCATTTCCGGCATCATGATGTCCATGAGGACGATTGCCAGTTCCGGCGTCCGCTCGACCAGCTCGATCGCTTCACTGCCGGTGGTCGCGGTCAAAACGTGCATGCCGCGGCGTTCCAGCACGCTCGACAATGCGAAGATGTTGCGCGAGTTGTCGTCCACGAGGAGAACCGTGCGGCCGACCAGATCCTCATCTGACGAGTTAAGCCGCTCTAGCATGCGCTGTTTTTCAGCGGGAAGGTTGGCGAAGACGCGGTGCAGAAATAGGGCCGTCTCATCGAGCAGCCGCTCCGGCAATTCAACCCCCTTGACGACGATGCTACGCGCCATCGTGTGTAACTGCGCGTCCTCGTTGGCCGAGAGTTCGCGACCCGTGAACACGACAACCGGTATATCGGCCAACGCCTGTTCACCCCGCATGCATTCCAGCACCTCAAAGCCGGACATATCCGGCAGGCGCAAGTCGAGCACCACGCAATCGCAGGTGTCCTGACGCAGGATGTCGAGCGCTTCCTTGCCTGTCGTGGCACTGATTATCTCGATGTCGTCGTGACCAAGCAGTTCGTAGATGCCCATCTGCTCGGCTTTATTGTCTTCCACGACAAGCAGACGCCGGCGTCGCGGCTGCGAGAAGTCTTTGATCTTCGTGAGCGCGTCGGAAATGCCTTCACGTGTCGTCGGCTTGGTGACAAAGGAGAACGCGCCGCGCGCAAGTCCATGCTGGCGATCTTCGTCCAGTGTGACGATCTGCACGGGTATATGGCGCGTGAGCGGGTTCTGTTTGAGCTGACTTAGCACATTCCATCCCAGCATGTCGGGCAGGAAGACGTCGAGCGATACCGCAGTCGGCTGGTACTGCTTGGCCAGATCGAGTGCGTCGTCGCCGCGCATCGCTAGCAGGACCTTGAAGCCCTTGTCGCGCGCCAGATCGAGAAGGATGCGTGCATAATGCGGATCGTCCTCGACGATGAGCAGGATGCCGTCGCCCGGCTGGATTTCCAACCGATCGTCGGGAATCTGCTCCGCCGCGCGCTCGACCGATACAACAGGTGCCGGAACAGCGCTTGTGGCCGCCGGACGCGGCACCGTGCTCGAACCGACATACTTGATCGGCAGATAAAGCGTGAAGGTCGATCCGGAGTTTGTCGCGCTACGCAGATGGATTTCGCCGCCCAGAAGGCTCGCAAGTTCGCGGCTGATGGCAAGACCAAGACCGGTGCCGCCGTACTTGCGGCTGGTCGAGGCATCGGCCTGCTGGAAGGCCTCGAAGATGATCTTCTGCTTCTCGAGCGGAATGCCGATACCAGAGTCGGAAACTTCGAACGCCACGACGTCCGACGCCTGGCCCAGAACCGGATGTCCCGCACTCCAGCCACCGAGCACCGCGGAGACGTTAAGCCGAACCCCGCCCTGACCAGTGAATTTAAAGGCGTTTGACAGGAGGTTCTTGAGCACCTGCTGCAGGCGTTTGGAGTCGGTGGTGATGCTGCGGCCGAGGTTCGGATCAACATGAACGTCGAACGAAAGCTGACGCGTTTCCGCTTCGTGGCGGAACGGACGCGCGACCATGTCCACGAGATTCGAGAAGAAAATCTCCTCCGCGTCTACGGTAACGGTGCCCAACTCGATCTTCGACAGATCCAGGATGTCGCTGATGAGATTGAGAAGGTCGGTACCGGCGCCGTGGATGGTTCTGGCAAACTCGACCTGCTTGACGGTGAGGTTGCCCTCAGGATTTTCGGTCAGTTGCTGGCCGAGGATCAGGATCGAATTCAACGGCGTGCGCAACTCGTGCGACATGTTGGCCAGGAACTCGGACTTGTACTTCGAAGTCAGCGCCAGCTCGGTCGCCTTTTCTTCCAGCGCGCGGCGGGCCTGCTCGATTTCTTGATTCTTGCGCTCGACTTCAACGTTGCGCTCGGCGAGCTGCTGGGCCTTCTGCTCGAGCTGTTCGTTGGTCTGTTGCAGTTCCCTTTGCTGCGCCTGTAATTCGCCGGCGAGCTGCTGCGATTGCTTGAGCAAGCCTTCGGTCTGCATCGTCGCTTCGATCGAATTGAGCACGATGCCGATCGAGGTGGTGAGCTGTTCGAGGAACATCGTCTGCAGCGCGGTAAACTCGTGGACCGAGGCCAGCTCGATCACCGCCTTGACCTGGCTTTCGAACAGCACGGGCAGCACAATGTTGTTGCGCGGCTTCACTTTGAACAAAGCCGAGCTGATCGGCACGGTATCGTCGGGCATCTCGGTGATCAGCATGCGGCGTTTGTCGACCGCACACTGGCCGATAAGGCCTTCGCCCAAGCGCAGCGTCTGCGCGTGACCGTTAGCGCCATCGTCGGCGTAGGCCGAAAGGAGCTTCAGCGCGGGCTTCTCCTCGTTCTCAATCTGATAGATCACGCCCTGATGGGCGTTCACCAGCGGCGTTAATTCGGACAGCAAGAGCCGGCCGACGGTGGTCAGATCGCGCTGTCCCTGCAACATGTTGGTGAATTTCGCCAGGTTGGTCTTGAGCCAGTCCTGTTCGGTGTTGCGGTCGGTGGTGAGCCGCAAATTGTCAATCATGGTATTGATGTTGTCTTTGAGCTCGGCCACTTCGCCGCGCGCTTCGACCTGAATCGAGCGCGTGAGATCGCCCTTGGTGACGGCGGTCGCCACTTCCGCGATGGCGCGAACCTGGGTGGTCAGGTTCGCAGCCAAGAGGTTCACGTTACCGGTCAGGTCCTTCCACGTGCCGGCCGCGCCAGGCACGTTGGCCTGCCCGCCCAGGCGGCCTTCGACGCCGACTTCGCGCGCCACGGTCGTGACCTGATCCGCAAAGGTCGCGAGCGTGTCGGTCATGTTGTTGATGGTTTCGGCCAACGCCGCCACCTCGCCTTTGGATTTCACCGCGAGGTTTTGCTTGAGATCGCCGTTGGCGACGGCGGTCACCACCTTAACGATGCCGCGCACCTGTTCGGTCAGATTGGCGGCCATCACGTTCACTGTGTCGGTTAAGTCCTTCCAGGTACCGGCGACGCCCGGCACTTGCGCCTGCCCGCCGAGCAGGCCTTCGGTGCCGACTTCGCGCGCCACGCGCGTGACTTCCGAGGCAAAGCCGTTGAGCTGATCGACCATGGTGTTGATGGTGTTTTTCAGCTCCAGAATCTCGCCCTTCACGTCGACAGTAATCTTGCGCGACAGGTCGCCGCGGGCGACCGCGGTCGTGACCTCGGCGATGTTGCGCACCTGCGTGGTGAGGTTCGCCGCCAACAGGTTGACGTTGTCGGTCAGATCCTTCCAGGTCCCCGCCACACCGGGAACCACGGCTTGGCCGCCGAGCCGGCCGTCGGTACCCACTTCGCGGGCGACACGCGTGACTTCGGCCGCGAACGAGCGAAGCTGCTCGACCATGGTGTTGAGCGTTTCCTTGAGCAACAGGATTTCGCCACGCACGTCGACGGTAATCTTCTTCGATAGATCGCCACCGGCGATGGCGGTCGCAACTTCGGCGATGTTGCGCACCTGTGCGGTCAGGTTGGAGGCCATGAAGTTGACGTTGTCGGTCAAGTCCTTCCAGGTACCGGCAACGCCCGGCACCTGCGCCTGACCGCCGAGCTTACCTTCGGTGCCGACTTCGCGGGCAACGCGCGTCACTTCCGAAGCGAAAGCGTTGAGCTGGTCGACCATCGTATTGATGGTGTTTTTCAGCTCCAGAATTTCACCCTTCACGTCGACGGTGATCTTGCGCGACAGGTCGCCACGGGCGACAGCGGTCGTCACTTCGGCGATGTTGCGCACCTGCGCGGTCAAATTGCCGGCCATCGAGTTGACCGAGTCGGTCAGATCCTTCCAGGTGCCGGCGACGCCGGGCACGTTGGCCTGACCGCCGAGCCGGCCTTCGGTGCCGACCTCGCGGGCAACGCGCGTCACCTCGCCGGCGAAGCGATTGAGCTGATCGACCATCGTGTTGAGCGTTTCTTTGAGCTGCAGAATTTCGCCGCGCACGTCGACCGTGATCTTCTTCGACAAATCGCCGTTGGCGACCGCGATCGTCACTTCAACGATGTTGCGAACCTGCGCCGTCAGGTTGCCGGCCATCGAGTTGACCGAGTCCGTCAGATCCTTCCAGGTGCCGGCGACACCGGGCACCTGCGCCTGACCGCCGAGCTTGCCTTCGGTGCCAACTTCGCGCGCAACGCGCGTCACTTCGGCGGCAAAGGCGTTGAGCTGATCCACCATGGTGTTGAGGGTGTCTTTCAACTCGAGAATTTCGCCGCGCACGTCGACGGTGATCTTGCGCGAGAGGTCGCCGCGGGCGACGGCGGTCGCCACTTCGGCGATGTTGCGGACCTGGCCGGTCAGGTTCGAGGCCATTGAGTTGACCGAGTCGGTCAGATCCTTCCAGGTGCCGGCAACGCCGCGCACCAGCGCCTGACCGCCGAGTTTGCCTTCGGTGCCGACTTCGCGCGCAACGCGGGTAACTTCCGAAGCGAACGCGTTGAGCTGGTCCACCATCGTGTTGATGGTATCTTTCAGCTCCAGAATTTCTCCGCGCACGTCGACGGTGATCTTTTTCGACAGGTCGCCGCTGGCGATCGATGTTGCCACTTCGGCGATGTTGCGGACCTGCGCCGTCAGGTTTGAGGCCATCGAGTTGACCGAGTCGGTCAAGTCCTTCCAGGTGCCGGCAACGCCGAGCACGTTGGCCTGACCGCCGAGCCGGCCTTCAGTACCGACCTCGCGCGCCACCCGGGTCACTTCGCCGGCGAACGCGTTGAGCTGATCCACCATCGTGTTGATGGTTTCCTTCAACTGAAGGATTTCACCGGAGACGTTGACGGTAATTTTCTTCGACAGGTCGCCGCCGGCGATGGCGGTCGCAACGTCGGCGATGTTGCGGACCTGTGCCGTGAGATTCAGCGCCATGAAATTGACGCTGTCGGTCAGGTCTTTCCACGTCCCGGCAACGCCCGGCACCTGCGCCTGGCCGCCGAGCTTGCCCTCGGTGCCGACCTCACGGGCCACGCGGGTCACTTCGGAGGCAAACGAATTGAGCTGGTCCACCATCGTGTTGATGGTGTCTTTGAGTTCGAGAATTTCACCGCGCACGTCGACCGTGATCTTGCGCGAGAGATCGCCACGGGCCACCGCCGTTGTCACGTGCGCGATGTTGCGCACCTGGTCGGTGAGGTTGCCGCACATGGCGTTGACCGAGTCGGTCAAGTCCTTCCAGGTGCCGGCGACGCCGGGCACGATTGCCTGACCGCCGAGCTTACCGTCGGTGCCGACCTCGCGGGCGACGCGGGTGACTTCCGAGGCGAACGAGCGCAGTTGATCGACCATCGTGTTGATGGCTTCTTTGAGCTGCAGAATTTCGCCGCGCACGTCGACGGTGATCTTTTTCGACAGGTCGCCGTTGGCCACAGCGATCGTCACCTCGGCGATGTTTCGAACCTGCGCGGTCAGGTTCGAGGCCATCGAGTTGACGCTCTCGGTGAGGTCCTTCCACACGCCGGTCACTTCGCGCACCTGCGCCTGACCGCCGAGCTTGCCCTCGGTACCGACTTCGCGGGCGACGCGCGTCACCTCGGAGGTGAACACGTTGAGCTGCTTAATCATCGTGTTGACGATCTCGGCGGAGCGGAGGAACTCGCCCTTCAGAGGCCGGCCGTCGACGTCGAGCGCAACGGTGCGCAAAAGGTCGCCCTGCGCCACGGCGGCAATAGCGCGCGTTACCTCGGTCGTCGGCCAGAGGAGATCGTCGATCAGCGAATTGACCGAGGATTCCATCTCGCCCCAGGCGCCCTCGGAAAGGCCGAAACGCACGCGCTGGCGGGTCTTGCCTTCCCGGCCCACCACCTGCCCGACGCGCTCAAGCTGCCTTGCCATGCGCTGGTTGGCGGCGACGATTTCGTTGAAGGTATCGGCGACCTTACCCATGATGCCGACCCGGTGGCCGGCCATGCGGACCGAGAAGTCGCCTACGCGCATCGCCTGAAGGGCGTGCAGCAGTTCCTGCAGCTCCAAAGCTTCGCTGCCATTGAGATTCGGCGATTGGTTTTGGGCGAGCGAAGCGGCAGCTGCTGCAGCAGCGGCGCCGTTCTTCTTTGTGGCGCCTGCTACGTCGGAAGTGCGGGGCATCGATGTCTCCGAGTACGAACACGTAGCGCCGACCAGGGGAGCGGCGGCGAACGCACCTGACTGCAACTGCGAGCGATGGGAAAATGTCCACAACGGCCAGCCGCGACAGCTCCGCCGCGCCTTGGCCGCTAGGCCTCAATTTTCCCCCTTCACTTGACTCCTCCTGAGCCGTAACGCGAAACGCGTTCGGCACGGGAAGGTTCCGGCCAATGCAATCGGGACGGTGAAGTTTCTTCTAACGTGGCGGCAATCGCCATTCAGCGTCGACCGGCGAGCGAATTGGCGCGATCAGCATTACAAGATATAAATTATTGAAATAATTAGATAATTTTATATGCAGCCGATTTTTGTCGACGAACTTCTCAAGGTTCAGACGTCCGGTTCAACCCGGCCCCGGCGCCGACAAGCGGCAACCAGCGTATTACGCAGCAGACAGGCGATGGTCATCGGCCCAACCCCTCCGGGAACCGGGGTGATTGAGCCGGCAATCCCTTGGGCCTCCGCGAAAGAGACATCGCCAACAAGTTTCGATTTCCCATCGGGACCCGCCACCCGGTTTATACCGACGTCGATGACGGTGGCGCCCGTCTTGATCCAGTCACCTCGTACCATCTCTGGCTGACCGACGGCTGCGACCAATATGTCGCCGCGGCGCAGGACCGCCGGAAGGTTACGGGTTTTCGAATGAGCAATCGTCACGGTGCAACTCTCGGCCAGCAGCAGCGCCGCCATGGGCTTGCCGACGATATTGGAGCGCCCGAGCACGATCGCCTCGGCGCCTGCCAAAGCCGGCAAGGCGTCGCGCAGCAGCAGCAGACAGCCATAAGGTGTACAGGGGACCAGCGCGTTGCGCTGTCCGCCGCTCCACAGCTGGCCGACATTCTGGGCATGAAATCCGTCAACGTCTTTGCGCGGATCGATGGCGTCGATCACCCGTTGCGGATCAATGTGCCTTGGGAGCGGCAGCTGTACTAAAATACCATCGACCCTATCGTCAGTGTTGAGCCTGGCGATGATTGCCAGAAGCTCGGCTTCGCTGGTTGTCGCCGGTAAGGCCTCCTGGAAGCTCTGGATGCCTGCAGCAGTCGCCGCTTTGCCCTTGTTGCGGACATAGACCTGGCTCGCCGGATCGTCGCCAACCAGAACAGCGCAAAGGCCGGGCGTAATGCCGGCTTCAACTTTCAGTTTTGCCGTGGCGGCGGCTACCTCGCCGACCAAACGGTCCGCGCGCGCCTTGCCGTCGATGCGTTCGGTAACCACCATTTCTCAATCCGTTTATTCGGCCGCACCGATGCGTCACACCGCCGCGGCATTTGTTTCGCAGTGATGCGATTTTGCTATCACGAAACCGGCGTGCAAAAATATAGAAAATCAGGAGCACCGCTTTGGGCGCCCGCCCCGGAAGAATGCTCTGTCAGGAGGAAATTATGCCAACGAGATTAGCCACGAAATTCATTGTTGCAATTGCAGCTTCGCTCGCTTTTTGCGGATTGGGCTCGGCCCACGCAGGAACGATCAAAGTAGGCGTGGTGCTGCCGTATTCGGGGCCCAATTCCGACCTCGGCGAACAGATCGACAAGGCTTACGATCTCTACGTCAAGTTGCATGCCAAGGACCTCGGCGACAACAAGATCGAACTGATCAAACGCGACGAAGGCCCGCCTTCGGGCGCCAACGCCAGGACGGTGGTCACGGAATTGATCACCAACGACAAAGTGAAGCTGCTGGCGGGCTTCGTATTCTCACCATCGGCGATCGCGGCTGCGCCGCTCGCGACCCAAGCCAAGATGCCGATGCTCATTTCCAACGCGGGCACCGCATGGATCACCAATCTGTCGCCCTACATCGTGCGCTTTTCGTTCAGCATGTGGGACCCGGCCTATTCAATGGGCATTTATGCGGCGACAAAATACGGCTGCAAAACTGCAGCCGGCGGGTTTACCGATTTTCCGCCCGGCCAAGACTCCATGCTTGCGTTCAAGACCGCTTTCGAAAAGGCCGGAGGCAAAGTCGTCGACCAAGTCCGCATGGGCTCGCCCGGCCCGGTACCCGACTTCACACCGTTCTTTCAGCGGGTGAAAGACGAGCACCCTGACTGCTTCTACGTCTTCGTCCCATCCGGCTCGCACGCCGGCGGCGTGATGAAGACCTATGGCGATCTCGGTATGCGCCAGGCAGGTATCCGGCTTATTGGCCCGATGGATCTTATTCCCGACTACCAGCTCGCTCACATGAGCGACGCAGCAATCGGCCTGGTCGTCGTGTCGAGCTACTCGGATGATTACGACACACCCATCAACAAGGAGTTCGTCAAGGAATGGCACGCGGCCTATGGGCCAGATTCCTATCCCGATTTTGAATCGGCCGCTGGAATGGACACGATGGCGGCGATCTTTCACGTCATCAACACACTGCACGGCAATCTCGACGACGGCGCCAAGGTGATCGACACGCTCAAGGGCTGGAAGCATGATGGGCCGCGCGGCCCGATCATGATCGACCCGGAGACGCGCGACGTCATTCAGGATGAGCACGCCGAGGAAGTCATCAAAAAGCCCGACGGCAAACTCGGCGTCAAAGTGCTGGAAACGTTTCCGCAGGTGAAGGACGAGTGCAAGGTTCTCAAGATGGGACGTTGCGGCTCGTAGCCGGGTGGGCAATATTCGTCCTTCCCCGCGAAATGAAAGCGCAGGCGGGGAAGGACCAGCCCGGGATAAATCGTGCCACCCCTCGTCAACACCATCGTCAGTATCCTGTTCGACGGTCTGGCTTGGGCCATGTTCCTGTTCATCATCTCCGTCGGGCTTTCAGTCACGATGGGGCTGATGGGCGTCGTCAACCTGGCGCATGGCGCATTCGCCATGGCCGGGGGCTATCTGGTCATAACGGCCACCGCGAGCTGGGGCGTTCCGTTCCTCGCCTCTCTCGTGATCGCCTTTCTGGTTATCGCCGCGGCCAGCGTCATCTTTGAGCGAACGCTTTATTCCGAGCTCTATGGTGCGAGTGAGCTCGACCAGGTGCTATTGACCATCGGTCTCGCCTTCATGGCGATCGCGACCTACACTTATTTTTACGGACCATTGCCGAAAGCAATCCACGTCCCCGCTTATCTCTCCGGCGAGCTTCATCTTGGCGCGCGCAGTTTTCCGACCTACCGGGTCTTTCTCATCGTTGTCGGGGCCGCCCTTGTCGGCATTCTCTGGTATGGCTTCGAGCGAACCAACATCGGCGCCAAGATTCGCGCTGCCGTCGACAATCGGCGTATGGCGCAATCGATCGGGATCAATGTCGACCGCCTGTTCACACTCACGTTTGCGGTAGGCAGTGGGCTGGCCGCGCTTGGCGGCGGCCTCGCGATTCAGCTTCTTGGGCTGACGCCGAGTTTCGCCATCATCTACCTGGTGTTCTTTCTGCTTGTTGTTGCGGTCGGCGGCTCCGGCAGTATGTGGGGAACGCTCGCCGCAGCGCTCGTGCTCGGCATTTGCGATACCGCAGGCAAATATCTTTTTGCCGACGCCGGCAGCTTCGCGATTTACGCGGTTGCCGTCCTGATCCTGCTGATCAAGCCCGCAGGCCTCTATGGACGCGAATAGCCCACCCACGTCCTCCCCCGGCGGCGTTATTGCAGCCGAGCGGACGCGTGCCGTCGCATATTTGGCGCGCCGGGATCGATTTCGCGTGGCCGAAGCATTGCCGTGGCTCTTGGCGATCGCCGCCTATTTCGTCTTTCCCAATCAGATGGTTCTCGGCAGCCAGACGCTGATCATGATTTTGTTCGCGCTCTCGCTCGATCTCATTCTTGGCTACGCCGGCATCGTCACACTCGGGCACGCGGCCTACTTCGGTGTCGGTGCCTATACCGCAGCCTTGTTGCTCACCGACCTCCACTGGACCGAGCCGATCTCCGGGTTGGTTTGCGCCGCGATCGTTGCGGCGATTGCCGGTTTTCTGTCCGGGTGGCTGTTGTTGCGTTATCGCGGCCTGGCACTGTTGGTGCTGACGCTGTCGACCACCATCATGTTGCAGCAATTGGGCAATCTGTTCCGCGATTTTACCGGCGGCTATGACGGCATTCCCGGCATCAACATCGCGCCGCTGTTCGGACGGTTTGATTACGACCTCTACGGCCACACTTATTATCTGTACTGCCTCGGCGCGCTGCTGGTCACGTTTTACGTCGTGCGGCGGATCGTCTATTCGCCGTTCGGGCAAGCGCTGGTCGGCATCCGCGAAAACGTCGGCCGCATGCACGCGCTTGGATCGCCGGTGCATTGGCGCCTCGTTGTCGCCTACACGATTTCCGCGGGCATCGCCGGCATCGCCGGTGCGCTGTTTGCGCACACTAACACCCTCGTCACGCTCGGCGTGTTCGATTTCGACCAATCGGCGGCGGTGCTGATGATGCTTATTCTCGGCGGCGCCGGCTGGCTTTACGGCGCCTTTATCGGTGCAGTTCTCTACATGGTGCTGCAAAACGAATTGGCGAAACTTAGTCCGGCATTTTGGCAATTCGGCATCGGACTTATTTTGGTCGCCGTGGTTTTGTTGGCGCGACACGGCGTCTACGGCAAGCTCGCGCGCCTCGGCCGGTCGCTGCCGTGGAGCGTGCAGCGATGACCGCACCCGCTCTCGAAATCAGAAACCTGCGAAAGAACTTCGGCGCGCTTCAAGTCGCAAACGACATCAACCTCGCACTGCCGCGCGGCGCCCGGCACGCCTTGATCGGACCGAACGGCGCCGGCAAAACCACGCTCGTCAATCTGATCACCGGCAGGATCAGGGCGTCGTCAGGAGACGTCTTGCTCGACGGCGAGGTGATTACGCCGCTGCCGCAGGCCGGCCGCATCCGCCGCGGCATTGCCCGCACGTTTCAGGTCAACCAGCTGTTTCGCGGCCTCACCGTTCTGGAAAACGTCTACCTCGCGATCGGCGAACGCACCGGCGCCTGCAATCGGCTCTGGCGATCAGCGGGAAAGGAAACTTCGGTCATCGACGAGGCGCTCGACCACCTGCAATCGCTCGAACTCGTCGAGGACGCATGCAAGCCGGTGCGTGAGTTGCCGTACGGACGGCAACGTCTTGTCGAAATCGCCATCGCACTGGCGCAACGGCCGAAGCTGTTGCTGCTCGACGAGCCTGCCGCCGGCGTGCCGTCTTCGGAAAGCCATCTGATCCTCGACGTCATCGAGAAACTCGATCCGAACATTACAGTGTTGATCATCGAGCACGACATGGACGTGGTGTTCCGCTTTGCCGGCCGCATTTCCGTGCTGGTCGCGGGCGAAGTGCTGACCGAAGGCACACCGGAACAGATCGCCGCCGATGAGCGGGTGCGCTCCGTCTATCTCGGCGAGCGCCGGGAGGACGCAGGATGAGTGACCGCGCGTTGGCGCTGGAGCTCCTCGACGTGTCGGGCGGTTACGGCGAGACCGTGATTCTCGAGAAGCTGCAGCTTGAGGTCCAGGCCGGCGAAACACTTGCCATCATCGGGCGCAACGGCGTCGGCAAGACAACGCTGCTCTCGACCGTGATGGGGCACACCACGCTGCACAGCGGGCGCATCCGTCTCCTTGGCCGGGACATTTCACGGATGCCAGCCTATCGCCGGGTCGCGGCCGGATTGGGGTACGTGCCGCAGGAGCGCGAAATTTTTCCTTCGCTGACGCTGCGGGAAAATCTTGAGGTCGCGGCGCGACCCGGGCCGTGGACCATGGAGGCGGTATTCGCTCTGTTCCCGAGACTTGCAGAGCGGCAGCAGAACTGGGGCGGCCAACTTTCGGGCGGCGAGCAACAAATGCTGGCGATCGGCCGCGCGCTGATCGGCAATCCGGCAGTAATCCTGATGGATGAACCGTCCGAAGGGCTCGCGCCGGTCATTGTCGAAGAGCTGGCGCGCGCCGTTCGGCGGCTTGTCGATGCGCAAGGGCTGACGCTGGTGCTGGTGGAGCAAAACACCCAACTCGCGCTCGACATCTCGCCGCGCACAGTTGTCATGAACCGCGGCCGGATCACCTATGACGGGTTGAGTGAGCCCTTAAAGCAGGGCCGGGAAAAGCTCGATCAACTGATCGGGGTGGGTCGTCATTCGATTGCTTGAGTGCTACCTAGTGGCTATTCGAGCAAGCCGTTACATCAGGCTTGTTATTCGGCTCGTTTCACAGTACCCTTTTTGCCGGCGGCTTCGGGGAAGACCCACATCGCCGCGACCATCAAAACGGCGACGATCATGACGAAGGTCGAGAAGTCGTGGCGAACCGGCGAGCGGCTCCAATAAGCGAGCACCGCGGCGACGATCAGTACGGCCGCCGATAGAATGCCTTTCACATCGTTTGGCATTGCTGCCTCCGCACAACCAGACGGCAAAGAGCTAGCGCCCCGCACGGCGTATTGTATAAATTAATTTCATTTCGTCCGCAAAGGACTTTGCCATGACGCTCACCCTGTATCACTTCAACAATTCGGTCTGTTCCGAGAAAGTACGGCTTGTCCTCAACGAAAAAGGCGTGACGGACTGGGAGAGCAGGGAAGTCGATCTTTTTGCCGGCGGACAATTCGACCCCGAATATTTGAAACTGAATCCAAAAGCTGTTGTACCGACGCTGGTGGACAACGGCCATGTTTTGATCGAATCCACATTGATCGCGGAATACCTCGACGACAAATTCCAGTCGCCGCCGCTCAAGCCGGACGCTGCGTTCGATCGCGCGCAAATGAGATTGTACGCCAAAGCATGCGACGAGGGCCTGCATCAGGGAGTGGCCGTTCTGAGCTATTCGGCGATGTTTATGGAGCGACTGCGGAAGATGTCGCCGCCGAAGTTGAAGATGCACCTGGACAGAATAATCGATCTCGAACGGCGTGATCGGCAGACGGCCGTTTGCGATCTTGGCGTTGAGGCGCCTCACGTCTACCGCGGAACCGTAGCCTTCGAGAAAGCCTTCCAAAAAACTATCTTGGCGCTGCGCGCCCCCTGTGGGGATAGAAACGGGGTCAGTGCTAGTCTGCGCCCGGAAGGGAGCGGCCGTTACGATTTTGGTGGCAGGTAACCCCGTCAAAAAACCTGGTCCATGGGCTGTTGCGCGCTTGAGAGTGGTGACGCCATCCGGCGATCCCGTTTAGGAATCTGATCAATAGCGCAGCCCAGCCCTTCCGCTGTCGTCAGCAGGAGGATTGGATATGAACCGGAAGAGGTCAAAACCAAAGAGCGACCACACGATGCCGATGGTCCACCCGAACGCGGCCGCCATCGATATCGGGGCGACGATGCACATGGCTGCCGTAAGAGCAGATCGCACGCCTGAGCCAGTGCGCAGCTTCGGGACCTTCACAACCGATCTGCATCGACTGGTGGATTGGTTTACAGAATGTGGCGTCGAGACAGTCGTTATGGAGTTGACCAGCGTCTACTGGATTCCGATTTTCGAACTCCTCGCCGCCCGTGGTTTTGCTGTGTTCGTCGTCAATGCGCGCGATGCCAAGCACGTGCCCGGACGCAAGACCGATGTCAGCGATGCGCAGTGGCTGCAGCGGCTTCATTCTTACGGTCTGTTGCGTGCCAGCTTTCGGCCCAAAGGCCAGATCGCCGAGCTGCGTGCATACGTGCGTCAGCGCGAGCGTCTGCTCGAGTATGCGGCCTCCCATATCCAGCACATGCAGAAGGCGCTGACAGAGATGAACCTTCAGCTCCACCACGTCGTCGCCGACGTCACCGGCGCGACTGGTCTGCGGATCATCCGCGCAATACTCGCCGGCGAGCGTGACCCCAAGGTGCTGGCGCGCTTGCGCGATTATCGGTGCCACGCTGGTGCTGAGACGATCGAGAAGGCGCTCACCGGTAACTACCGCGCCGAGCACCTGTTCGCGTTGGAGCAGGCACTGTCTCTGTACAACGCTTACAAAGAAAAGGCATCTGCCTGCGACGCCAGGATCGAAGCTGTGTTGAAGGAACTGAGCATCAGTCGTGGTCTCAACGCAGGTCCGTTGCCGTCGCCACGTCGACGCCTACACGGGAAAGCGAACGGGCCGGATTTCGATGTCCGCGCGGCGCTTTTTAACCTGCTTGGCAAGGATCTTACCCAGATCGATGGCCTCGGCTCTTACCTCTCGCTCAAGCTGATCGCTGAGTGTGGCGACGACCTCTCCGCCTGGCCGAGCGCAAAGCACTTTACCTCCTGGCTATGCCTAGCGCCGAGCAACAAGATCTCCGGCGGCAAGGTGCTCTCGTCACGAACACGCCGCTGTGGGAGCCGGGCCTCGGCGCTTCTGCGGCTTGCTGCCGTTACTGTCGGACGGACCGACACCGCGCTCGGCGCCTTCTACAGGCGGCTCTCGGCACGTATCGGCAAGGCCAAGGCGGTGACCGCCACTGCGCGCAAGATCGCAGTCCTGTTCTACAATGCCGTGCGTCACGGGATGGAGTACGTCGACCCCGGCGCATCGTTCTACGAGACACGCTACCGCACGCGGATAATCGACAATTTGCATCGGCGCGCCAAGGCTTTTGGATTTGTTCTCCAACCCACGGAGCCGGCACCTTGAGCCGCCGTTTCTTAGGAAAACTATCTTGGCGCTGCGCGCCCCCTGTGGGGATAGAAACGGGGTCAGTGCTAGTCTGCGCCCGGAAGGGAGCGGCCGTTACGATTTTGGTGGCAGGTAACCCCGTCAAAAAACCTGGTCCATGGGCTGTTGCGCGCTTGAGAGTGGTGACGCCATCCGGCGATCCCGTTTAGGAATCTGATCAATAGCGCAGCCCAGCCCTTCCGCTGTCGTCAGCAGGAGGATTGGATATGAACCGGAAGAGGTCAAAACCAAAGAGCGACCACACGATGCCGATGGTCCACCCGAACGCGGCCGCCATCGATATCGGGGCGACGATGCACATGGCTGCCGTAAGAGCAGATCGCACGCCTGAGCCAGTGCGCAGCTTCGGGACCTTCACAACCGATCTGCATCGACTGGTGGATTGGTTTACAGAATGTGGCGTCGAGACAGTCGTTATGGAGTCGACCAGCGTCTACTGGATTCCGATTTTCGAACTCCTCGCCGCCCGTGGTTTTGCTGTGTTCGTCGTCAATGCGCGCGATGCCAAGCACGTGCCCGGACGCAAGACCGATGTCAGCGATGCGCAGTGGCTGCAGCGGCTTCATTCTTACGGTCTGTTGCGTGCCAGCTTTCGGCCCAAAGGCCAGATCGCCGAGCTGCGTGCATACGTGCGTCAGCGCGAGCGTCTGCTCGAGTATGCGGCCTCCCATATCCAGCACATGCAGAAGGCGCTGACAGAGATGAACCTTCAGCTCCACCACGTCGTCGCCGACGTCACCGGCGCGACTGGTCTGCGGATCATCCGCGCAATACTCGCCGGCGAGCGTGACCCCAAGGTGCTGGCGCGCTTGCGCGATTATCGGTGCCACGCTGGTGCTGAGACGATCGAGAAGGCGCTCACCGGTAACTACCGCGCCGAGCACCTGTTCGCGTTGGAGCAGGCACTGTCTCTGTACAACGCTTACAAAGAAAAGGCATC